>CBDHHF010000039.1:0-24651 GCA_965263205.1 Rhodothermales bacterium | reverse complement strand
GTCAGATGAAGAGAGTGATATTGATTTGTTTATTGAGATGGAAACGTCCTTGTCTCCACCAGAACGCGCCATTGCTATCTCCGAATTATTTGGCCTCCGCCCCTGGTCATTGGATCTAATCGTATATACACCAGCAGAAGTAGAGAAATTACAGGGCATCCACGGCACATTGCTTTCTCAAATTGAACGAGAAGGTCAGGTTCTTTATGAAAAAGCCTGACTCGAACTATAAAGCATGGCTGACTAAAGCAGCAAACGACATGCTCAATATTGAGAATAACCTGGCTGCAGAGAATATCCCATGGGACACGATCTGCTTCCATGCGCAACAGGCTGCCGAAAAAACGATCAAAGCGTACCTTGCCTATCACGCGTTACCCATCACGCGTACTCACGATCTCGTAGCATTGCTTTCTCAAGCTGCTGAAATTAACCCCGAACTTGGGCAACTCAGAGTGGCATGCCAGAAGCTTAATTATTACGCTGTTAGTTCACGATATCCAGACGATCTCTTTGAGCCCGATGCAAAAGAAGGACTGGAAATGGTTGAAATTAGTCAGGAGATTCAAGAGGAGATACTGAAAATGCTTTAACAGTAACAAACGTCTACTCTTGATACCCCCTCCAAGATTGCCCTTCCATTTTAGTTTTCGAACCTTGCGTACCACGGCCAATAACCGTTACCTTTGATACGCTAATTGCCCTACTGTGAGGCCGGATACACTTACCTGCCAAGTATACCATGAACCATACATTACCCTCTTTTAGGCTCACGCTCATCCTTTTTGCATTGTTACTCGTGCAGATAGGCTGTAAATCGCCGGATGACCTTTCAGCGCAAGCAGTTCCCACCATAGAAGATGCAGCAGAGGATGCTGTAGAAGATGAAGCTACACTCATAGCACGTGCCCGTGGCATCCATGAGCGGGTGATTACCCTCGACACCCATGTAGACTTTAGGCCATCGAATTTCACTGAGGGGCGTAACTATACCATGAATCTGCCCACGCAGGTCACGCTACCCAAAATGGAAAAAGGAGGGTTGGATGTAGCCTGGCTGGTGGTTTATGTCGGCCAGGGACCGTTGCATGCCGACGGGTATGCCCAGGCGTACCAAGACGCCATGGACAAATTCAACGCGATTCACTGGCTTGCCAACGAAAAAGCCCCCGACCGTATTGAGATTGCCTACACCTCCGATGACGTACACCGCATTGCCGCCTCGGGAAAAAAGGTGGCGATGATCTGCCTCGAAAACGCCTACCAGGTCGGCCTCGATCTCGATAATATCGAGAAGTTTTATAATCTGGGCGCACGGTACATGTCGCTGGCGCACAACGGGCACAACCAGTTTTCAGACTCCCACACGGGTGAGCGCGTGGGTGGGTGGATGCACAATGGTTTGAGCGATCTGGGCCGGCAGGCAGTTGCGGAGATGAACAGGTTGGGAATGATGATTGATATCTCTCATCCATCCAAAGCAGCAAACATGGAAGTGTTTGAGTTAACGCGCGCACCCGTTATGGCATCCCATTCATCAGCGCGCGCGTTGAGTGATGTAAGCCGCAACCTGGATGACGAACAGTTGATGGCCCTGAAAGAAAACGGCGGCGTCATCCAAACCGTTGCCTTCACAGGGTATGTAGACATAGAAAAGAGCAATCGCTACCGGGCCGCGGTAAGCGCTCTGCGTAGTGAAATTGCCGACGAAATGGGTGTCGAGCTTGTGTCCGACCGTGGGGCAATATTCCGGATGTCAGAAGAAGAGCGGGCCGCATACCGGAAGCGCACAGCCCCGGTAGAGGAAGCATTGGAAGCGCGCATGGGCGAACTAGACGTATCCCCCGTCAACGTAGCTGATTTTGTAGACCACATCGATTACCTCGTCGAAAAAATCGGCATCGATCACGTGGGCATCTCGTCGGACTTTGATGGCGGCGGCGGTATCGAAGGCTGGGACGACGCCTCAGAGACCTTCAACGTTACCCTTGAGCTTGTGCGCAGAGGATACACGGAGGAGCAGATCGAAAAAATCTGGAGCGGCAACCTGCTGCGCGTCCTCGATGAGGTCCAGCGGGTTGCAAAGGAGATCCAGGCTGAGGGGTGAAGGGTGCCCTGCCAGGACTCGAACCTGGACACTACTCTGCTAAAGGTCAGGTATTGCTGCGACACCCACCAATTTCATCCCAGTAAGGCTACTTGCAACTTCACCGCTTTTTGGAAGCTGAATTCCCCATAATTGCATGAGATCAT
Organism: Rhodothermales bacterium; assembly: GCA_965263205.1. Taxonomy (GTDB): domain Bacteria; phylum Bacteroidota; class Rhodothermia; order Rhodothermales; family JAHQVL01; genus JBCCIM01. The sequence goes on along the minus strand of CBDHHF010000039.1, from coordinate 22,398 downwards.
AGCGAGAAACCGAGATTGCTCGTTTGCCGTCAGGTGAACAACCAAGATGCATAATAAAGTCATTGTCTTCTGCATAGTTCGTCCTACCGTATGCGTTTTCAACGACAGACTGCGTACCATTCTTCAGATCGATAACTTGTAAGTTTAAAAGCCTGTCGTTGACCATTGAGGGCACAATGACATACGCTCCTCTTCTACAAATACCTTCTTTATAACTTGCGATGGGTGTGGATAGAGGGACCTCTTCTGATAAGCGTTCTTCTTTGACATCCCAGGATCGTATAGCCTTGCTCCCGATTAAATACAACTGCCCTTCATCATCATATGAAATATAATTCGGTGCTTCGGAAAGCGGAGGAAGTCGTTTTAGCTTACAATTGCTGATTTCCGAAACATACTGCTTGGTTGATGAAAATCCTTGAAGCGCAAAGCGGTTGAATCCTTTCGCGGCAATGACCTCCCTTATGCTCAAACTATCCGATTCAAATGTACAACGCGTTGTACCATCCGGTATTGAAAAGACCCCTGCTTCTGAGCTTGAAGCAGCTATAAACAAATGATTTTGATTGGTTTGTATTGCGACTACTTTGTCTTCAAATGATTTTGTCCACGGCAACACGACGGCCTGATCTTCTATGTCCCAAATAGCCAATTCGCCGGCCCCGCTGCCCAAAATCAAATACCTGTTGTCTGTGCTGAACGCCAGGGCCTCAATCCTTTGATTAGATACGATCTCAGTGACGCCCAGGCTGTCTGTCAATACGTTCTGATAGAGTACAGACCATATATAATTTTCCACGATAATCGGCTTAGCCATCCAACTGCCATCGTCGCTAAATCGCGCGCCATGATTTAGTCGTTTGCCCCCAAGCCAGTAGCCTACGGCATGTTGTTCGTTAATGTGCCATTCTCTTACCACGCCATCTTGCGATGCAGATAAGAGTTTGCTGCCATCCGCACTAAAATCTAGATCAACAACAAGTTGACCATGTGCCCCAACTTGCTCCAGTAACGCACCGTTTTGCATAGCAACGATGAAAAACTCTCCCAAATCCAGAGATACAGCGACAAACCGGTTCAGCGGATCCACGGCTACTCCTTGGCCTGGACTTGCAACGGGCAGTGTCCAAGCATTAGCCCCCGTATCTGTATTGATTGCAAATACGTTTTCTTGATCGACTGCAATAAGCAGTGTACCATCTGGGCTGAAGGAAAGGTTTTTACCTGTCTGCGAATCTCCATTCGAGAGCAGTTGCGTCGCGATTAAATCAGCCCGATCTACATCATAGAGCAATAGCATAACCCCCTCATTCACTTCGATTTGGACTGCCAATTTCTTCCCTCCGTTTGGACTCAAAAGCACGTAGGGATGCGCTATAGCAGCTTCTTCATCTAAATCACGCAGGTCTTGCCCAACTTTCAGATGTACAATTTCTTCCCAGTCACTCGTTTCCCAAACGAATACATCCAGTCCAAAATTGCTGGCGGCGAGACGCCGGCCACTTTCATCCAAAGACAATTCATTGAACCCGCTTTTGAGAAGCGTCGTCTTCGACTGTATAGCGTCACTTTTGAGGACAATCAGTTCTCCCGGATTTAAACCGAGCGAGGATAAACCAATCACCGCATAAGCTTCATCGTTGCCCCATTGGATGGCATTGGGCTGAAAGTCAAACGTCTGATGCACGCGTACGGTGTCTGCTTGATTAAAAGATTTCAGCAAGCCGTGTTCTTCACCAGCAAACCACCAGGCACTGTCCGACACGGCGTAATCCACTGACTGTTTACTGCGCGCTTCAAATTCGGGTAAAGCTGTCGTTCGATTATTGTCCATCCGATACAGATGCAATGCTCTATTTCCATCGCCGCCAACAATACTTCTGCCATCCGGACTACTCTTGATCCACTCCAGCCCTTCTGATTCGATACGTCCTGATCTATTGAGCGAGATCAAAGGCTGGCTCATACTCAAAGAAGCCGATATAATCTCCGGATTTACTGGGTAATCCCGGCTTGCAACCAAAAGGTTAAGGGCTTCCAACTTTCTTCGCTGTAGTATCATACGATTGGCCTGCACGCCAATCGACGTAGCCATATTTTCATTGGCCACATCAAGTGATTCCTGGGTCTGAATTCGCTGGCTATTAGCATAGATAGCCAGCCCGGCAATCGCGACAATCACAAAGGTATAAATAGAAAACAACCTGCGGTTTTGCTGGCGGTTGGCAGCCTGGCTTGCCAGGATATAGTCTACTTGTAGCGTCGTTGGTTTTGGAGAGGCTTTCTTGAGAGCACTTACTCTGGCAAGCCATTCTTCTGCTGATTTTAAGCTGGATTTTCTGAGCAAATAACTACTATCGCGGTTTCTCTTCTTCCAATTATCCGATGCAACCAGCAAATCCCTGTGCTGTGGTAATAGGTGAAAATCTGTGCGAATGGCTTCGAGTAATACAGCTGAGCGAGACGTAATAGCTTCGATTGTTCGAATGAATATCCACTGCGGCTCCTTTAACGGTGTGTAAATACGCGCATCATCTCCATGGTCTTGATGCGAAACCGGTATAATGGTCTTGTTAAATCCAGCAGCAAGATCAACCTCTTCTTTGCATGCATCTGATGCCAAAAAATCGGGAGAAATGACTGTGATGAAAACTTCGGCATTAATAATCAATTGGCGAAGCTGCTCTTTGTACGATTCTCCGCCTGTAAGCAGCCAGTCGCCGTATACCTCGATACCCTCCTCTTTCAGAACCTCAACTAACGCGTTTACAAACCCACGATCTTCTCGTGCATAAGAAATGAAGACACTGATTAGCGGGGTAGCGGACGGGATATGTAAATCTGATAGCTTATCCATTAGAAAGCAACAGAATAAACGGAATCATATAAATTGCGCTCAGGCATATCGAAAAATAGAATCTCTGTACAATATGGTCTGTGCATAATAGATTGCCAGGCGCTGGCATGCCGGCTGTAATTACACATTTTTTTATAGACCAACATAGGCCTTTCGGCTACACCGTACGGTATGGTAAGGAAAACAGTGGGCAGCCTGTTCCCCAATACACAAAGCCGGCTCAATCTTTCTCACATCGACATTAACATGTTCCTTCATCTTGATAGACCATTAAACGTGTTCACAAGGCAATATCGCTTTGCCTTTTGGTAAGCAAATCCTACCTTTAGGCCGTACACTCCCAGAACCCTTCTATGGCTGATATCCGCATCTTCATCTCCTCGCCGAGCGATGTCCGCGAGGAACGCAAAATCCTGGAGTCTGTGATCAACAACGACCTCCAGCAAACCCTCGGCAAACAACATGGCTTAACCCTCGAGCCTATCCTGTGGGAAACGTATGCACGCCCAACGATGGGAAACATCCAGAAAAACATCTTCGAGCAACTGGGCGACTACGACATTTTTGTCGGCATTTTCTGGAAACGGTTTGGTACCCCCACGGGTGAGCACGACTCAGGATCTGAAGCTGAATTTCGCGATGCGTACAAACGCTGGGAAGCAGATCCTGCGCGCCCCATATTGATGTACTTCTGTGAACGAGAAGCTTCGATAAGTGTGGATACAGATCTGGCGCTGGCCATGGAGCAGCTTCAACAAGCGCAAAAAGTCAAAGCGTTTCGGGAAGAGTTGGAAGGCAAGGGATTAATCTGGCCGTTTAGTGAACTGGAAGAATTCAGGACTCTTACGCGCAACCATTTATTCAATGCAATAGATGCACTGGTAAAGAAACCGGCGTTGACCACAGGTACACCGAATCCGGCCCATAAAACGCCTAAACCTACCATACCCACCCCTCTCGAAGCCCGCCGGCGCTATCTCAAAGCCTTTCGCCGCGATGGGCTCCAGATTCCGCTCACCGTGCTGGGGGAAGACATCAACCATAACCAGGCCGTCACGCTGGACCAGGTTTTCATTTCCCTCAACGTCACCCAAAAAGACCACACCCGCCTCAAAGAAAAACTGGACCTCCACCGGGAAGAAAACGAAAACCAGCTACCCGCGCTAGAAGCCATAAAAGACCTTCCACAGGCTGTATTGCTGGGCGATCCTGGGTCGGGCAAAAGCTCGTTTGTCAAACACTTGCTTTCCGCGCTGGCGGCGCACCAACTGGATCAGGCCGCGCCGTTGCCCATTGCCGGCACAGGCAACCTCCTACCCGTGCTCGTTATCCTGCGCGACCTCGCGCCAGCCCTCGCAAATGCAGACCTGCCAACAAAACAGGCAGATCGCCAACGCAAACTGGCGGAGTTGGTTGTTCAGCAAGCGCAGGAACGCGTAAAAGTATGGGAAATACCTGAATTTGTAGCCGGCATCAAAAACGCCTTTTTAGACGAAGAAGTCTTCCTGGTCCTAGACGGCCTCGATGAAGTACCGTATAGCTTACGCGGCCTCGTGCGCGAAGCTGTGGGGGCTGTGATGCGGCAGTACCACCTCCCGCGCACGCTGGTTACCTGCCGCATCCGGTCGTACACCGGCGATACGGTGTTTGATGAAGTGCCTACCTTTACGCTGGCAAAACTGAGCGCGGAGCAAATCACGGGATTCATCAACAACTGGTACGAGGCGCAGTGTACATTGGGCCGCGTAAAACCCCATGTTCAGGAAGCGCGCAGCCAGGACCTTGTGAGTGTGGCAACGGAAGACCCGCTCCTTTCGCTGGCACAAAACCCGATGCTGCTGACCACGATGACCATCATCCACCAGCAGCAGGCGCGGTTGCCCGACGAGCGGGTACGGCTCTACAAACTTGCCGTAGACCTGCTCCTCCGGCGGTGGCAGGAAGAAAACGCCGGCCTCCCCGTCAACCTCAAAGCCTTTCTCTCAAGCGAAGAAAAGGTACGCCCGGCGCTGGAACGCCTCGCTTTTGAGGCCCACAAAGTTGACGCCGGCGACGAAGCTGCCGACCTGCTGCACGCAGATATTTTGCAGCTCCTCAGCGATCCGCTGTACCTGGGCCGCGAGTCAGCCGCCAGCGAATTTCTGCACTATGTAGATTTGCGATCCGGCCTGCTCATCGGACGCGGCGGCACACCCGAACGCTACAGCTTCCCCCACCGTACCTTCCAGGAGTACCTTGCGGGATGTTATGTGGTTGGAGCACGCGGCGCCGGACCGAGGTTACACGAACTGGCCATGCAAGGCGATTTTTGGTCTGAAGCCGTCCTGCTGGGCATTGAAGAACAAGTATTTAACAGCGGTTCGTATGGCCGCGACAAAGTCCTGACGCTTGCCAGCCAGTTGACGCGGGAAGAACCGGGTGCCGTAGAATCCTGCCGTATTGCCCTCTGGGCCAGTAAAATGGCGGATGTGGTGGGTGCCGAAGTGGTAGCAAAAGACCCCGGCGATGTAGAACCGGGCGCACAGTTACTTACCCGGCTCCGCAACCAGTGTGTGAGCTTGCTTTCCAGCAGCCTGCCCCCCATCGAACGCGCGGAAGCCGGCCGCACCCTCGCCCGGCTGGGTGACCCGCGCAAAGAACTGCTTACACTGGAAGCCATGCCCTTTTGCCATGTCCCCGCCGGCCCCTTTATCATGGGCGAAAGAAAAGAAGAACACGAGCTTGATCTCGATTACCCCTACTGGATCAGCAAATATCCCGTAACACAGGCCCAGTTTGCAGCGTTTGTGGACGCTGGTGGGTATGAAGACGATCAATGGTGGACCGATGCCGGCTGGAACGAACAGCAAGAAGTGGAAAAGCGCATAGGACCGCTCAAATACAAGAATCCGGTATACCAACTCCCCAACCACCCTGTGGTAGGCGTGATGTGGTACGAGGCGTATGCCTTCACCCGGTGGTTGACCGCTGAATCGCACAAGCACGGCTGGATACCCGCGGATTGTGTGATCAGACTGCCCAACGAACCCGAATGGGAAAAGGCAGCCCGCGGCGGATTGCACATCCCTAATCAACCTAAACCCACCTCGCTTGCACAGTTAAAGCAGCTTCCTGAACAGGAAACGAGGCCCAATAAAATGCCAAAGCGGCGCTACCCATGGGGAGAGGACATCACCACCGAACATTGCAGTTTCGACGAAACAGGGATAGGTACAACGTCCTCTCCGGGCTGCTTCTCAAAGGGTATAGGACCTTATGGCTTGCATGATCAGAGTGGCAATGTTTGACGAATGGCTGCGTAACAAAAGGGGGGCTCCTCGTCCTTACCCGCTGCAAGAACAGCAATGGGATGAAGCAGAAGGTACAAATGACCGTGTTCTTCGGGGCGGCGCGTTCTACCATAACGTTAGCCGCGTCCGTTGCGCGGTCCGCTACTGGGTACTCGGTCCGCACTTCCGCTACGGCTACGTCGGTTTTCGTGTAGTTTCGCTCCCTTTGCATCGGACCAGCTAGGCGACAGCAAAAGGCATTTGGTTCAAGACTTGCACCACGGACAGGCACTTGCCTCTCAGGGATGTGGGGGGATCTCTACCCGCCCGAAGGGCGGACGCATTTTCAAAAAAAGCGGTAAAAAATGGTCATTTTTTCTCGGGCCTATGATTTCCTGGGGTGGTTACTGCCGGCCACAAACCATTTTCCGCGCGCGCACCGATTTAGCTTCACCAACCGGCTTCTCAGCGCTGCCTTTGCGATGTATGAATCCCTCGTTGAAGCCCAGCAATTACGAGGAAAAAGACGCCTGGCGTCTTTACAGCAAGCCGCCGTGCAACTCGATAAAGTACGCTTGTATTTGCGGCTTGCACAACGGTGGAAATGGCTTTCGGAGGGACAGTATCAGCATGTAGCGGCCATGGTAAACGAAATCGGCAAGCTTTTGGGTGGGTGGCAGCATGCTACCCGCGGGTAGCGGGGATCGGCTCACAAGCACCGTGTTCTTCGGGGCGGCGCGTTCAACAATAACGATAACAACGTCCGTTGCGCGAACCGCAACAGGAACAATCCGCACAACCGCAACAACAACATCGGTTTTCGTGTAGTTTCGCTCACTTCTTTCGCTCCCGGAAATGCCGGCCGGGTACGCCTTGCCGGCCGAGGATGAAAAAAGGCGGAGCTGATTCCTGGCCCTGTTGCGTGTATGGCGGCAGGGGCATATAACAACAACTCCCTGCCCTACTCCAAACGGGGCTGGCAGGGAGTACCTTCTCAGGTTCAGAGACACTCAGCTTGCCAATACACTTCGCGTTTAAGCACCCTGCACCGCTGGCAACGCAGTATTATGGACCGGATTGCAACGATGCACCTCACATTACACGACAAATCCCACGCAAAGCCCGTCACCGAAGGCATTCCTTTCCTCGGATTTGTTATATTCCCCAAAAGCATTCGCTTAAAAAAGCGTAAGGGCATATACTTCCGCCGGAAACTCAAACAGCTTCTGCAATCGGGCACCGATCCAGAAACCATTCAGGCATCCGTGCAAGGATGGCGTAACCATGTGCGCTACGGCAACACGGTAGGGTTGCAAAAAGCAGTGCTTGCTCCCTTAACCAGTCGTACCTGTGATGCACCAGCCCATTGTAATGATCAGCAGTACAGCCCGCGACCTGCCGCTATACCGCGACCAGGTAAAGGAAGCCTGCCTGCGCGTGCAGATGTTTCCGAAGATGATGGAGCACCTGCCGGCCCGTGACGCAGATGCCATCGAGGCCTCCCTCGCTATGGTTGACCAAGCGGATGTATACATAGGCATTTTTGCCCACCGCTACGGCTATATACCCGAAGACCAGGCCATTTCCATTACCCAAATGGAATACGAACGCGCCGTCGAACGCAACATCCCCCGCCTGCTTTTTTTACTGGACGACGAAGTCCCCGTAAAACCCAGCGACTTTGCACGCGGCGAAGCGGCCAACAAACTGGCAGCGTTCAAAACCACGCTCAAAGCGGAGCGCGTCGTTGCCTTTTTCAAAAACCCCGACGACCTGCACGCCCGGGCGCTCCAAAGCCTGTATGACGCGCGCGACCGCTATTTTGCCACACCCAAACCATCCACATCAAACAAAACTGCAGCACCATCAACGCCACCGATTGAACCACCAGAGGATCCCCTGCCTCCCCTGCCCAACGACATTGATCTACCGATCAACCCGTACCGGCAATTGCAGTGGTTTAGGCGGGAAGATGCCGGGGTATTCTTTGGCCGCAACCGTGAAATCCGGAGCGTTTACGAAGCCCTCACCGCCCCGTGGAGCGCCCCCATTGTGTTGCTCTATGGCGAAAGTGGCGTAGGCAAGTCGTCGCTACTGGCAGCCGGCGTACGCCCCCGCCTCGAAACCAGCCACATCGTCCAATACGTCCGGCGTAACCGTTCACTTGGCCTTACCCACAGCCTTTACCAGGCCCTGCAAAACACTGAAGATATCGATACACAAACGGTTGGCGCCGACGCCATTGCGCCCGCCTGGCATGCGCTTGAAAAAGCATCTGGCAAGCCGCTCGTTGTCATCCTCGACCAGGTAGAAGAGCTGTATACCCGGCCCCTTCCAGAACCACACAATGAACTAGCGTCCTTTTTGCAGGCTGTCGAATCGTTGTTTGCTGAACGCAATAAACGCCCCCGCGGCAGGCTGCTGCTTGCCTTCCGCAAAGAATGGATGCCCGAAATCGAGCAGCGGCTTACCGACGCGCTCCTGCCCCACCAAAAAGTATTTCTCGAGCGGCTTACCGACGCGGGCATTCAAGGCATTGTAGAAGGGCCGCAACAAACGGAAAAATTACGCGGACGATACCGGCTAACCGTTCAGCCAGGACTCGCAGACCAGATTGCTAACGAACTACGCAGCGACACCCAATCGCCCATTGGTCCCACCCTCTCTATTTTGCTTTCCAACATGTGGGCACAGGTCAAAAACGATCCCGCTCCGGCGTTCACCCGTGCACTGTATCAGCGCTTCAAAGACAACGGCCTGCACCTGAACGATTTTCTGGATCAACAACTCAAACAACTCAAGAAAAAACATCCAGCGCCAGTAGACTCCGGACTGGCGCTAGACGTACTCTATGCCCATACCACAGACCTCGGCACCGCGGATACCCGAACGCAGGCCGAGCTCATGCAACTGTACGCACATTGTCAGGACGATGTACGGGCAGTGCTCCAAACATGCCAGACGACCTATTTGCTGGTAGCAACCGAAAACCCGGCAAACCCGGAAGCTACCACCTACCGCCTGGCGCACGACACCCTGGCACCGCTGGTCCGGCAACGCTACCGGGCCTCTCACTTACCCGGCCAACGCGCTGTCCGCATTTTGCAAAGCCGCATGCCCGACTGGCAGCAAGGGAAAACGGGCCCTGCACTGGACCTGCCCGGCTTGAAAGCAGTTGAGCGCGGTACATCCGGCATGCAGCGGTGGACAGCAGATGAAACACGTTTGGTGAACGCCAGTCGCAACGCCAGAAAATTAAAGCGTATAAAAGAACTGGCTGCCGGCGGCGTTTTCTTGCTGGCTTGTGTTGCTTTTTTTATCTACCAGGATGCGCAAAAATATACCCCCTGCCAGGGTGTCGGCGTGGATAACGACTGGTGCCGGGCCTGCATTGACGCCGAGGGTACGTATAAAGCGGAAGGGTTTAATCCGTCTACGTATTGCGTGAACGCCACCGCATTCACCAGTTTTGACCTGGACGAGCTGCCACGCGACTTTGTGTATCTTGAGGCCGGCCGTTTCCCCATGGGCTCAGACAGCAGCGACAGCTGGAGCACGGATCCTGATGAGTACCCGCGCGACACGGTTGAAATTGAATCCCCCTTCTGGATGGGCAAATACGAAGTAACCCAGGCCCAGTGGTACGCCATCATGCAATACAACCCCAGCAACGTGCGGGGTGACAGCTTGCCCGTAACGGACGTGTCATGGGACAGCGTGCAGGTTTATCTAAACAAACTCAACGAAGAAAATGGCTGCACCAGCCAGCCTTGCTTTCGTTTGCCTACCGAAGCTGAATGGGAGTATGCCGCGTGTTCAGGAAAAAACCAACGTTTTGGGTTTGGCAATGATGTGGATGGGTTAAGTAATTATGCAAACCTATCAGAACGTATCAATAAAATTGGGATGCGATTGCCCAATGACTGGGGGCTGTATGACATGCATGGAAATGTATGGGAATGGACACAAAGCAAATTTGCACGTTATCCCTATGTCGCTGATGATGGCCGTGAAACACTCGACGGAGATGAGCACCGTGTTCTTCGGGGCGGCGCGTTCCTCAGTGACTATTACAGCGTCCGTTGCGCGGACCGCTACGGGTACTTTCCGCTCAACCGCAGCATCGGCGTCGGTTTTCGTGTAGTTTCGCTCCCTTTGCCTGGCATCAACGCGGCGCAGCAATAAGCGATAGTTCCTGGGGTTAGCAAAACGAACAGGCACTGTCCTCTCGGGGAAGTGCGAAGGCCCTCTTACCCGCCCGAAGGGCGGACGCTTTTTTTCTAGCCCTAAGGCGTGTCGACAATGAGCTTGAAAAGACTGTTTTTGCTCATACTGCGTCTATCGGTGTTCTTTTCCTCGCACGATGCGCTGCATAGCGCCTCGAAAAACGCCTTGATAGAAACAATATGCTTCAAAAACATTGATTTCCCTGCTAATTGTCGACACACTTTAAACGTTTTTAAAAAAATACGCCAGCAACACAGGCCAAATGCATATGTCATTGCGGACCTGATCCGCAATCCAGAATAAAAAAGCTAGCCTACTCCTTTTCTGGATGATGAATCCAGTTCAGCAAAAACGTAGCGCTAACTAAAGACGATAAAACCCAATATTTCCCCGTACCGGGAGCATGCACGAACAGGGTATGGCACAAAAGCAACAAAGCAAACACACCCCGACGCCCTTCAACGGTGTGATGATTTCCAGCACCTTCAATGATTTACAGGTGCATCGCGCAGAATTGATGGCAGCGCTGCACAAACAACAATTGCATGCCGTGAGCATGGAAAACTACGCGCTGCAGCCTGATGATGACATCATAACATCATCGCTCAACATGGTGCAACAGAGCAGCGCCTATATCGGGATTATTAGTCATCGGTACGGCCAAATCTTACCTCACCCCGAACACAACCCTGACCATGTATCCGTAACACAGCTCGAATTTGAAGCAGCGATAAAACTTGGCATACCCACCCTGATGTTTATCATGGGTGACGACCATCCGGTGAAGGCTTCCGAGGTCGAACGTGATCCCGATAAAATTCAAAAACTTATTGCGTTCCGAGAACACGTCAAAGCGGGCGGGCGCCTTATTCAGGTATTCGAAAGCCAGGAAGAGTTTGCAAAAGAAGCCATTCATGCCTGTGCCAATCTGGCAAAACACCTGAATGGACAAGAAAAGCCGCAACAACAAGCGGAAGCTTCATCACCCAATCAGTTGCCCCTTCTCAACACCTACCTGCAAGCACTCCGCCGCGAGTGCCAGGTACTGCCTTTGGCCCAACTGGGCGGTAAAGCCAAACACGGTAAAGTGGTTGCGCTTGAAGATGTCTATATAGGCATCAGCACCAGAACGCCAGAGAAACAGAGGCAACATCCCGACAAAGAAGAAGAAACGCGTTTCCTGACAGCCCTCGAAGTGGCAGCGTGTGATGCACACCTGGTCCTCCTCGGTGGACCAGGCTCAGGGAAAAGTACGTTTGTAAAACAACTGGTTGCCTCGTATGTCGATGAGCTAATGGAGGACGCTCAATCGCTTGTACCCTTATTCATCATCCTGCGCGATCTTGCTCCGCGCCTGGGGCAGGCACTTGATACGCTCAATGATCTCTCCGCTGAGAAGCGCCGGCGCGAACTTGCAAAACTCGTATTCGAACAAGTCAAACACGACCTCACCCTCCTCGATGTTACTGATGCAGCACCTGCCTTACACAAAGCTTTTCTTTCAGGCGAAGTATTTCTCGTCCTTGATGGCCTCGACGAAGTCCCGTACGACCTGCGCGAAATTGTCCGCGAAGCTGTGGATGCCGTCCTGCATTGCCATGCCATGCAGCGCGTAATTGTCACATGCCGGATTCGCTCGTATACCGAAGAAAGCCGCATCGAAGGCTTTCAGGTCCATACTTTGGCACCTTTCAAAGAAGACCAAATCGATGCGTTCATCAATGGTTGGTATGACGCCCAGGTGCGGTTGGGTGCGCTCCAAACCGCAGACGCCAACCGCCTGACGGGTGACCTGCAATCAGCTGTCAAAACAGACCAGTTGAAACCGCTGGCTGAAAACCCCATGCTCATGACCGCCATGATCATGGTGCACCAGGAAGAAACCGAGCTACCACGCGAACGCGTGGTGCTTTACGACAAAGCCGTAGATATTCTTTTACGGAAGTGGCAACAGGGCAAAGGCAAAGATGCCATTCCTGAAGATCTTGATGAGTTATTCAAAAGCCAGGAACGCATCCGGCCCATTATCGAGCGTTTGGCCTACAAAGCACACCATAAAAGCGCGCGGGACACGGCCTCTGACCTCCCCCGACCAGAAGCCATTGCGATCCTCGAACAGCCAGCCTATCTGGGTGACCTCGGGTTTGCTGGCCGCTTCCTCGACTACGTAGACGAACGCTCCGGCCTGCTTGTAGGCCGCGGCGGTGCACCGGGCCGGCCGGCGGCGTACAGCTTCCCGCACCGTACCTTCCAGGAATACCTCGCCGGCTGCTACCTCATCAACCGCCGCTCCGCGGTGCGCGACATCCGCAAACTCGCCCGCGAAGGCGACTTCTGGTCGGTAGCTGTGCAACTGGGCGCACAAGAACTCCTCTTCAACCGCCGCAACCCCAACCAGCTACTCGACAACGCGGACCAGCTGTTGCCGGAGGTATCAAACGAAGTTACCGCCCGCGAAGCACTGTGGTCCGCGCACATGGCCAACGTGGCCGGCAGAGAAGCCGTGGAGTTGGATGAACAAGAAACAGGCACGGGCTACCTGGATAGAGCCCGCAAAGCGCTTGTGTCCGTACTCACTTCGGCGTTGCCCCCTATTGAACGCGCAGAAGCGGGTAGCCTGCTCGGGCAACTCGGCGATCCCAGAAAAGAACTGCTCACCCTGGAAGCCATGCCGTTCTGCCACGTGCCGGCGGGTCCATTCTTGATGGGTGATGACGGGCACAGAAATGACCATCCCGTGGTCCTACTGGATCAGCCAGTACCCGGTAACACAGGCGCAATTCCAGTTCTTCGTGGAGGCTGGACGGTTACAACGAAAAAGACTGGTGGACAGATGCCGGCTGGGATTTCATCCAGCAAAGAGGGATAAAAGAGCCCAGGCGTTATGGCGTCCCGTTTGACGTACCCAACCACCCGGTCATTGGCTATAAGCTGGTACGAGGCACACGCGTACACCCGTTGGCTGACAGCGCACGCACAAACGCAGGGCTGGCTGGATGCCAAACACGGCATCCGGCTACCCAATGAACCTGAGTTTGAAAAAGCGGCACGCGGCGGCCTTGAAATGTATACATCCCCCCAGTGCGCACCATTTAAGGCCCTGACGGTTGGTTCAGAAGCCAAGCAATCAAACCCGTTGCCGAAGCGCCGTTACCCATGGGGCGACGCTATTGATGGCGAGCATTGCAACTATCGCGATACCGGGATTGGCAGCACATCAACAGGTGGTTGCTTTCAACAAAGCAGGAGCCCTTACGGGGTGGCTGATATGGCCGGCAACGTAAGACGAGTGGAATCGTTCCTTGTATGTGTCTGGAAAATATCCAACCGATCCAAAAGAATGGAACGCCCAAGAAAAAGAAGCAGGAGAAAAAGGCCGTGTTCTTCGGGGCGGCGCGTTCAACTATGGCGTTAACGGCGTCCGTTGCGCGTTCGCGCCTCTGGTACCTTCCGAACGTCCGCCTCTTCAGCAACATCGGTTTTCGTGTAGTTTCGCTCCCTTTGCCTCGCATGGGCTGAGCGGCAGGGAAAGCTCAGCGCCTACAGCCTAGCAAAACGGAAAGGCACTGTCCTCTCTGGGAAGTGCGCAGGCCACAATCCGCCCGAAGGGCGGCCAGGCGGGGTTTTGATTGTCGATTTTCGAAGTTCGATTTTCGATTGGGTAGGGAATGGCGTAATTCCTCGCCCATGTCACCCTGAGCCGTGCGAAGGGTCTCTTAAGGAAAGGCCGCTGCCGCAAATACTTCCCCGCTTGAGCGGGGACAGGCCGGCGAAGCCGGGCAGGGGTGTGTTGCGTACGTTTATGGTTGGCAATGCGCCATCCCTTCCTGGATACCGGATCAAGTCCGGCATGACGTAGAGGAGATGGAATAGCCTCGCGATTCCCACTCAGCATTCGCAGCCACGGCCCAGGGCGACACTGGTATGGCATTCCGCCATCCCCAACCCAATCGACATTCGGCACTCGAAAATCGGCAATCAAAAAAAGCCGGCCACCCAACGGGTGCCGGCTTTGTGTTGCCCCACAAGGAGTCGAACCTTGAACCTTCGGAACCAGAATCCGACGCTCTGCCAATTGAGCTATAGGGCAATGATTTCTGGAATCTCTGAAATGCTGTTTTTAAGCCGTTGTTCCAACCCACTGGGGCTGTGTGTTTAAAGGCCTGGGCCTGGCCTGAAGAGATCGTCTTCACCCAGCGTGCATTGGCGATACGCACAGGTAATGTAATGCAAAGTGCCCGCCCAGATCCCTCGGCTTCGCTCGGGATGACACGTTGGAGGGCAGCGCCATTCCTCAAGAGACCCTTCGCACGGATCAGAATGACATGGGCGAGGAATTGTCAGGGTGACATGGACAAGGAATTGTGTCATTCTTCAAGAGACCCTTCGCATGGCCCAGGGTGACATTTGCGAGGAATTGTGCCATGCCGCTATTCAATCGACACTCGACACTCGAAAATCGGCAATCAATCAGTTCTCCTGCGGTCCCATCCATACCGATACGCAGTCGTTCATGATTTCGCTGACCAACTCCGTGTCTAACTCAGCGTGGATCATGGTTTCTGCCTGGCAGAGTTGGGCGCTGGTTAGGCCGGCTACGCCCGAGAGCTGCGCACGCGACAAGTTTGGCGCCCTGGAATGTGGCATTTGTAAAGATGGCGCCATCCAGTTGGGCGCCACGTAAGTCGGCGCCGTTAAGGTTGGCGTCTGTCAAGTTGGTGCCAACCAGGGTTGCCGCTTTCAGGTCGGCTTCTGAAAGGTTGGCGTCTGTCAGATCAGCGTTATCGAGTTGGGCGGAAAACATGGTCGTTTTGCTCAGGTCGGCCTTGCGCAACCGTGCGGCGCGGAAGTCTACACCGTCGAGTGTGGCTTCTTGCAAGTTTGCGCCATTGAGCGATGCACCGCGCAAGTCCATCGACGCCATGTTGGCCCGTGGCAGCGGCACAGGACCGAAGAAGACAACCGCCCAAATCAGCATTGCCACGGCACCCACGGCGAACGCTTTCTGCGTACGCGAATCACTCGACCACTCGCGCCACGAAAAGCGCCGGCGCTTGTAGCCTTTCAGCGTGGCCACAGCGTTTGTATAAAACGAATACGCCATCCCACTAATCAACATAAACAACAACAAATGAAACGCTGAGCCATACGGATCAGCTTTCACCAGGTAGCCGAGTCCAAAGTAGCCAATCGTGACCGGCACGATACACCAGCCCACCAGAATTGTAACCGCTTTTTGCAGATCGAAAAAGGGTAAATGTGAATCACGCAGATGAGGTACATGCGCGCGCATAATGCCCGTCATCAACCATGGATACACCTTTTTGTCCAACGGTTTACCATCCGGGAATACCGCTGGAAATGCAGCGAGCGCTTCCCAGAGGCGCTGTAAATACAGGTGGAAATAGATAAATAATACCGACAGGATCACCGGGACCACCCAGAAAAAGCTGGCTGCCGGAATTTTGGTTCCGATAAAGGGCAGCGGCGAAACGGCCATGTTCGTAATCAGGTGAATGTCCTGCGTCGAGGATACAAGTATCCAGGCGTAGAGACAGCAGAGCAGCTTGATCAGGAATAGCCGGCTCCCTTTGCGCGACGTTTCTTCAACGTGCTTGAGCCAATCGGTGTCTTCAATACCCGCCGGCAACTGCGCACTCGACATGTTCGCGCCGCGCAACTGCTTGATCTGCAAACCACGGACGCCGTGCAAGTTAGCCTCTTGCAAGTTGGCTTCGTAAAGCACCGCATGGTGCAGCGTTGCATCCTGCAAGTCCGCACGCCCCAGGATGGTGCCTTGCAAGTTTGAAAGTGAGAGACGCGCTTCGTGCAGATACGCGCGCGTCATGTTTGCACCCGACAGATTGGATTCGCGCAGGTTTGCTCGATAAAGATTGGCCTGGGATAGGTTCGCGCCTTGCAAGTTCGCCAGCGACAACCGCGCGCCCTGCAAATCGCTCCCCCACAAGCTGGCTTTTTGAAGATTCACGCCCCCCATCATGGCGCCTTGTAAATTTGCCTTGGAAAGGCCAGCGCCCTGCAGGTTGGCTTTGGACAAATTTGCCTGGCACATATTAGCCTCGGTCAAATTTACCCCGTGTAAATCTGCACCCACAAGGTTTACGCGCTCCAGATTGGCCCGCTTGCCACGCTTACCGCCGGAGTTCACCCATTCCAGGTGCTCTTCCAACACGCGCTCCAGGTCTTCTTCAGAGATATCAATAAAAAAGGTGGGTTCGTGCTCGTATTCAACAAGCGGATTCCCGCCAGAAGGCTGTTCGCTTTCTTTGCTCATGCAATACTCAGGGTGCAAAAGTGACTGTTATGGCAGAAAGAATGGATCGTATGGTCCAGTCAGCGATAACCCGAGGCTGTTTCCGTAAGGCTGTTACAGCTCAGGTTCTTCAAAAGAGGGGCATGGTTGGCGCAGCTAAAGGATGAACAAAACCAAAAGCCGTACCTGATGGTATATGCACAAGGTGAGCGTACCTCGTGGGGGACGGGTTATAGACCGCGTCGGGTAGACGAACGGGTCGAGCGAGGCCCTGGTTGTGCAACCAAAAGTTTTAATCGATACCCCTAAAATACACGATTTACACGCGCCAAATCAAGATTGCCGGCCCAACGTAAGGAATTAAGGTCATAGGGCCGCTCCGTTCTTTCTTTTGATCCCACACGGCCCATTGCTATAATTGTCCCTATCCGTACCCGCCTGTGCCGCTTGATCGGTGCATTAAGGCAGGTTTTCTATGCGGTTCACCAGCGCGACAATCTCTCTCAGGTTCACTTTACTATCGTTACATAAAAAAGCATTATGGAAGCATTTGTTGATGCGAAGTACGCACAAATTCTTCAGGCCGAAAAAGATACCCTCGGAAGCCTGAAAACGCTGCTGGAAAAAACGGAGACGGATGCGCAAACCATCAGCCAGCTCAACGACATCATCAACCACCTCGAAACGCTCTTTTTGGTGGTGATTGTGGGAGAATTCAACGCCGGCAAATCCAGCGTCCTCAATGCTTTTTTCGGGGCCAAACTCATGGAAGAAGGCCCAATCCCAACGACTGCCAAAGTCACCATTATCAAACACGGCGAAGAGGTGATGGAGCGTCAGCTATCCGAGTTTCTTGTAGAGAAGCAGGTCCCTTCGCCCTACCTCTTGAATCTGAACCTGGTAGATACGCCGGGCACCAACTCCATTGTCACGCAGCACCAGGAGCTTACTGAACGATTTATCCCGCGAGCCGATCTTGTGTTGTTTATCACTTCGTTTGACCGCCCGCTTTCAGAGTCTGAGCGGCAGTTTCTGAGCTACATCCGCGATAGCTGGGGCAAAAGGCTGGTCTTTGTGCTGAACAAACTCGACCTGTCACGCAGCGACGAAATGCTCAACCAGGTGCTCACTCACGTCCGGAGTGGGTGTATGGAATTGATGGACTTTGAGCCACGCATTTTCCCGATCAGTGCTGAGCAAGCCTTTCGGGCAAAAGAAATGGAAGATGGTGAAGAAAAAGACGCACTCTGGGAAGCCAGTCGGTTTGGCGAATTTGAGGCGTTTATCACCGAGCATCTGACCGACACCAACCGGCTCGCCCTGAAATTCAACGCCCCCATCGACGCCGGCACCCGTCTGCTCGATGCCCTCGACGTGCGTATGATGCAACGGGCCAAGGTCCTCGAACAGGACGAAGCCAACCTCGCTGAGCTCGACCGCATCCTGAAAGATGCCCGCGCCACCTTGATCGACGGCTATGGCCGGCACATTACCGAGGTCGACAACCTCCTCCTCCAACTCCAGCAACGCGGCATGCAATTCCTCGATGACACCATCCGCATCAGCAAGCTCGGCATGATCAAGGACCGCGACTTGTTCAAGGAAGAGTTCTCGCGGCAGGTGGTGCGCGACACCGACAAACAGGTTGAAAGCCAGGTAACGGCGGCAGTTGATGGTCTGCTCAAGAAGGCCCTTTCCTTGTGGAATCAAACGCTTACTGAGTTTGCAGATCGCGTGCGTGCTGTTTCCGGGCCAGGCAATGCGGGAGGTCGGGGCGACTTTTTCTACAACCGCTCCGAGGTTTTCCACAGCATCATGAAAGAGGCGGATCGGAAAATCGAAACCTACGATTTAAAGGAAGAAGCCCGCCGGATCCTCGAAAACTCGCGTAATGCTGCCGCGATGTTCATGGGTGCAGAGGCGATGGCAGCCGGCATTGGTGCCGTCGCAACTGTTGTGTTCACGGCTACCGCTGTTGATGTCACCGGTGGTTTCATCGCCGCCGGCATCGTTGCGCTCGTCGGCCTCATTTTCCTGCCCCGTCAGAAGCGCAAAGCCATGAATGAATTCAACGAGCGCACCACAGCACTGCGGCAAGACATGAAAAAAGCACTCGTGCAGCAGCTCGATGAAGAAGTCGACAGCTCGCTAGCACGCGTAAGCGACACGGTTGCGCCGTACGTAACATTTGTCAACAAGGAGCGAAAATTCGTCGACGAAGTCGCAGCGAAAAAGAAAAAGATTACGGCAGAGATTGAAAGGCTCCGGAAAACGATTGTGGATAAAGTAGGCGTCGCAGACGCGATTGATGGTTGATCCAAACCTTCCCTACCCGTCATCCTGAGAGAAACGAAGGATCTGTCTAAAACGCAACCATAGCGCCTTGCACAGATCCTTCGCCGGGGCTCAGGATGACACGATTGGGGCTGGTCAATAGTCCGAAAGCACCCTCCTTCGAAATTCGAAATTCCTTGCTCAATATCAGGGGTGTTGGTGCTCATGGCCATTCCAACAAGAGATACGGATCTTGTGCAGTAAGGAACTGCTCCCTGGTGTAGGTTGCGTACGTTCATTTCTTTTACCCGAAAACAAAACAGGGCCCCAAAAGAAACGAACCAAAGAAAAGGGCACCACCAAATAAAACGCGCGCTTTTATCTCCTTTCGCGCAGATCCTCCTGAATTTTATCCAGGAAAACGCTTCGATAAAAGCACCCAACACACATCGCCACGCATTTGGTGGACGTCCACGCGCTAATTTGCTTAATAACGAATGCATCTTTGCTACCTCCTATTTTTCTGAACACCCCTGGCTCAATATTCGATATTCAAGGAGTTGCAAGCCCCGCAGAGATCCTTCGCCGGGCTAAGGATGACATGATAAAAGCGAATCTACAATCTTCAAAAACATCAAAAAACGAAGACACGAAATCCCGAGAGAACCAAAACACGAATCTTCAAAATCCCGTAAAAACAATTTCCCGGAGTGATTATTGAAATACGTCGGCAAATGCTTCCCGGAAACGTGAACGCAGGTTTAGACATCCAATAGGCACTTCTATGCCACGACCACACCCTACATATCTGATTTTGTGTAGCATTTTATGCTTTATAATGCTACAAACGCCTGTTCAGGCGCAAGAAACCATTATCGTTGGCGGAGACAACACGCCTGAAGATGTGTTGCCAGATTCCATGGCTATCCCCGAACCCGAGTTCGAATTTGATTTCGCTGTCGATGTTGGTATGAGCCGAATCGAAAATTCGCTGGGTAAAAAAGAACAGTTTTTTGCCACGGCGCTTATGCCCGAGTTTTACTACGGCGATTACAGCGGCGGCCTCTTACTCAAGATGCACCTCAGGCTCAACGATGGCTCAACACGAAAAGAAGACTACGATTCGTTTGGTGACTTTCTGAGCATCATCCGATTTGTGCAGTATGCAGAAAAAGGGGATGAGGGATACTACGGACGCTTTGGCGAACTGGAAGAGACCACACTTGGGTTTGGGCAGTTTATCAACCTGTTCAACAACTCGATTAGTTTGGATGACCAGAAGCGTGGCTTTGAGGTAAATTACCGGACCAAAGATATTCTTGTAGAGGGAATCTATTCAAACCTGATTGCCCCCGAAGTTTTTGGTTTACGTGGTGCCTATTTCCCACTCACACATGATCCCGTATCGCAGTACCGGCTGGTCTCCTTCGGCGTTAGCCTCGCCGGCGACCTTAGCGACAAAGGGACGCTTGTCAACATCGAAATACCCGGCGCACCGTTTCTGGTAGATGCACTAACTGACGATAATGGTATCCGCACCGCTGTTGGAAACGACGATGGCAAATTGCTCATGGGCGGCTTTGATGCATCGATGCCCGTGTTTGTATCGCCAACGTCAACCGGACTGGCGTACGCTGAAGTCTCCAAGATTTTTGGTCATGGGATGGGCATTGGCGCCGGCTTCACAGGCAATTGGGATTTGCCTGATGAAGGCCTCAGCCTGGAAATCCAATTTGAGCAGCGATTTATGGGCAAAGAGTTTATCCCGAACTACTTCAACTCGCTCTATGAAGCCCTGCGCCTGCAAACCCTCGGTATTCCGGTGGATGGAGGTGACGACGTAGAGGCCCTCAACACCCGTCGCAACATCCTTACCGCTCAAACGAAAGGACGCTTCGGCTCCTTCTTCACGATGGCGTGGCGCTACAAACGCATGTGGAAATTCCGGTGGAGCTTTGAAAATGCATGGAATGTAAAAGATAGTGCCTGGATACATGCTGACGTCCGCGTTAAATCGCGTGAACTACCCGTCTTTTTGCGCCTGCGGTTCGACCAGCTTCGCACCGCGAGTCAGGAAGAACTGATCACAACGGGCAACAACCTCAATTTCTTCCGCCTCGAAACGGCGGTCCGCGTGATGAGCATGTTGATGCTCGGTGTTGGGGTGCGCAACAGCTTTGAACCCGACTTTAGCGAAGGCATTCCGATTGGCCTGAAGAAACGCCGGCGTATTGAGCCCAAGTTTGTGCTCATCTTCCCGCCACACAAGAAAAAACCTGCCAGCTGATGCCACGAATAACCGTGGCGCGAGCACAAAAAACGGAGCAGAGCGTGTAACCAGCCTCCGTAAGTTTTCTACAGCTGGTTTACGTTGCATGCCGCCAATCGACTCATCCCTCGAAGTCCATGAAAAGTGGATGGCCAAATGTATCGCGTTGGCAAAACGTGGGCAGGGATACGTGAGCCCAAACCCGCTAGTTGGGTCTGTAGTGGTGGATGCCCAGGGCCGCGAATTGGGCTACGGCTGGCACGAGGCCTACGGTAGTGCACACGCAGAGCGTAATGCCGTTGCAGACGTAGAAGCAAGACATGGGTCGTCCGTACTGGAGCAGGCCACGCTGTATGTCAACCTGGAGCCGTGCAGCCACCACGGCAAAACACCACCCTGTGCCGAGCTTTTGCTGGTGAAGCGCATCCCGCGCGTTGTCATTGGCATGGTAGACCCCTATGAAAAGGTAAGCGGACGAGGGATCAAGATGCTGCAAAATGCAGGAGTCTCCGTATGCGTTGGTGTCTTGGAAGCGGAATGCCAGCGCCTGAACGAAGCGTTTACCCATCACCTGCAAACAGGCCGGCCCCTGGTTACGCTTAAAATAGCGCAAACCCTCGATGGACAAATTGCCACCGCGTCAGGCCACTCGCGTTGGGTGTCGGGAGAAGCATCACGCAAACGTGTCCACCAGTGGCGCGCAGCATTGGACGCTGTACTTGTTGGCAGCGGGACCGCACGGGCAGACAATCCTTCGCTCACTGTTCGACATGTAGAAGCCCGGCAGCCTTATCGCATTGTACTCGACCGTACAGGTTCGTTGCCCACAAACCTCAACCTGTTTACCGATGAGCACGTAGCCAAGACCATTGCGGTCACCGGTGAAGGTGTCACGCCGGCCTATGCTTCGCAACTCCAGGAAGCGGGCGGTGAGCTTATACAGGCGCCTGTTGTAGCCGGCCATCTCGACTTGAACGCCACGCTACAACTCCTTGGAAAAAGCACAGATCGGCGCAAAGGCCTGCAAACGGTTCTGGTAGAGGCCGGCCCGGGCCTTGGCGACAGCCCTTTTTCGTCAGGGCTTAGTCGACCGCTTCCACCTCTTCATCGCCCCCAAACTAATCGGCCAAGGCATTCCAACACTCAGCAGCCTGGCTATCAACAACATGCAAGATGCCCATCAATTTGCCACCTCAACGTGGGAGCCTGTCGGCGAAGACATGCTGTT
>CBDHHF010000038.1:0-17991 GCA_965263205.1 Rhodothermales bacterium | reverse complement strand
AATCGACTCAAGATCACGGCGCACAGCTTCGGCATACATCATCCGATCGTTTTGCGCCCGCGGACTCCATACAGCAGGACCTTTCCGCTGGTTGAGCATGCGAAATTGAATCCCTGTTGCATCAGTCACCCGGCCCATCAAACCACCGAGTGCATCGATCTCCCGAACAAGCTGACCTTTTCCAATGCCGCCGATCGCCGGATTGCACGACATTTGCCCAATCGCCTGCAGGTTCATGGTAATCAGCAATGTGCGCGCACCCATACGGGCGGCTGTTGCTGAAGCTCGGCGCCGGCGTGTCCGCCGCCAACCACTATGACATCGTACTCGAAATAATCAGCCATCCTTCCTATAAACAAATAAGTGCTAGCCTGAAAACTATCAGCCTAGCACTTAAAGCGAGGTTTTGTTTCCTTAATCGGTAATAATAAGGGTCAATCCGTATTTAACGTCATCAATAGAAAGGTCGGCGTTAAAGTGGGGGATATAATAAAGCGTATCGTTTCGTGAATCGAGATCTTCGATACCGAAGGTTCGCAAGCCAACAACGCTCTGGTCTCGCTCGAGGTCCATAAATACAGCCTGTCGCTCTGGCGACCGGTTCGAGCTACTCTCGATGCCAATTTCAAATTGGCGCACAACCGACTTACCCTTTTTGAGCTCAACTTCATACTCGCCAAGGCTGCGACGTACGCGCAGTGTCATAGGCGTAAATCCTTTGTCGCGTCCTTCAACAAAAACCTGAACCGACTCGCCTTCAAAAATAGAATTGAGCGCTTTTCCCTCGCCGCCTTGTTGGGAGGTTGCGCATCCGGCAACCGCCACGGTCGTCATAAGAACCAGCATTGCATAGAAAATTTTCTTCATGTTATCTCGCCGACAAATGTGATGATGGTATGGAAGGGAAGACACTGAAGAATTGCTGCAGATGCGATCTGCATATCCGGCAATTCAACAAGCATAAACCACTGGAATGAGTTACGCCCTCATTAATTGTTATCAAATCCGACCGTATCGGTTCCTACAGGAGCATCGAGCCGGCTTTACTGAATTAATATACCGCCGAAACTGCTACAGATAAAAAGCCTTTATTTTCCCCTACCGGCACATGCGCGCGGACCCTCATTTCCAAACAAATCTTGAAGCCGCCGGGCATGCCTACTCGGATCACCTCCACGAACAACTACATCAGCTGGAAACAACCTGGCAGCATTTTCTTCGAGCAAGAGGGGAGGGGTATGTACATCTAGATGCACTTCAAACCATTGTACATAACCTGCATGGACAAGGCTCATTTTTCGGCTATCCTGAAGTCACGCGACTTGCTGAAGAATTAGTGATCTGGCTAGAAAGCTGCACGGCCGGCGTTGCACTTCCAACCCAACACATTCAGTCTGCCGTCCAACATCTCATCAACCAGTTGCAGCACGCGGCGCTTGTCGATCAGGAACAGCACATGTACCTGTTCCAAGAAGACACAATAACGGCTATATCGAAATATAAAGAAAGTCGAAGACCCGGTATTTCGCCACGCAAAATTCTGATTATCGAAGACGCTGATTTGATGCGCCAGCATATCGTCTCCAGCTTCCAGCAAGCCGGCTTTACTGTTTACGAAGCCGCTGATGGTCTGACTGGCATCGACCTTGCCATTGAGCATTTGCCCGACCTCATTCTGCTCGATATCAAGATGCCCGATGTCGACGGCTTTACTGTACAGAAAAAAATCCGAACACACGATGACCTGTTCGACGTGCCCCTGATTTTTCTCACATCGCTTAGCAGTGTAAGCATAGCACAAATCCAGACTGCACTTGCATACGGCGTTACAGATTACATCCCCAAACCCTTCAACATGTCACGGCTCATTGACAAGGTAAAACTACACCTGACCTAAATTAAAACAGGTGACAGGAGCCGGCGTTTTGAAACCAGGTGACCGATACATTTTGTCGACTGTTTCAGTGGTGACTACCCGGCACCTATCATCCGCCAACAACTCCTTACCATCTGTACCTCAATACTTTTCACTTCGCGCACCCCATACCCGGCATAGCGATAAACGCACACCATTCATACCAGCATCCTTTTTGACCGTATCGCCTAAACCGCCTGTTTGTAACGCTTAAGCATGCTGCATACCGTTACACTGATCCTGTTTTAAAATAGCTACCCGGTATACCGTATCACGCCAGTTCCAAAACAAATGCGCCCAAAAACCCTTAAAACAGCATTTTTACCGTAACCGTTACCAATTAAGCTACGGCGAAACCGTCACGGAAGGGGCTTTAATGCCTGTTTTGAATTGCCACAGGATACGGCGCCATTCGGTATCCATACAGTAAACCGTCCCAACAAATCACCACACACAACCAGCAAGTGTCACGTTTTAATTTATACCGGAACGCTCAGAGCTAACTGATAACAGTAGTTGCTAGAATGGAATTGCGCAAAACGGTTACACAGGACAAAAATCCACAAAACCAACTACCCAAACACTAGCCGCCGCGATAATACCGCTGTTTGAATTTGTACCTGTTTGAATTCATGTATGGGCCAATCAAAAAACCTGCAACCTTTAACCAGAAACCTTCAACAACAAACACATACAAATGTGTTTGGCATCAGACCTGCGTAGCAACCACGCGGACAAGCTCTTCGATAGAGGTCTCGCCAAGTTTGACGTACTCACGGGCAGAGTCTTGCAACGTCAACATGCCTTCATCAACGGCCGTCTTAACAATGGCTGCTTCATTGATATTCTCTTTTGAGTCAACAATGATGCTGCGAATCGCCGGCGAAAAGGCCAGCGTTTCGGTAATGGCGCGCCGGCCTTTATATCCTTTGCCTTTGCACTTTTTGCAGTTCGGATTATTGCCCGGTTTGTAGAACGTACTGTTTTGAATTTCTTCGTCAGAAAAGCCGATGCTTTTAAGCAGCTGATCGGTCTGGGTATTATCCGGCACTTTACACTTTGAGCAAAGCCGGCGGATCAGGCGCTGTGCTACAACAAGGTTAATTGCGTACGCAATCAGGAATGGCTCAACCCCCATTTTGTACAAACGACTTACTGCGCTGGCGGCATCGTTGGTATGGAGCGTGGAGAAACAAAGGTGACCCGTGTTTGCAAGTTTGATCGCAAGGTCGGCTGTCGGCTTATCACGCATCTCCCCCACCATCACAATATCAGGGTCGTGCCTAAGAATGGCACGAATGGCACCATTCAAATCCAGCTTATGACTCAGCTTGATCTGACGTACCCCGTTGATGATATACTCGACCGGATCCTCAACCGTTAACACGTTTACCTTTGGCGTAACCACCTGGTGCAGACAGGCAAACAGGGTTGTCGTTTTACCCGAGCCTGTAGGTCCAGTCAAAATCACCATACCGTTCGGCTGACGGATAGCGCTATTGAAACGCTCCAATGCTTGCTCGAGCAAACCAAGCTGACGCAAGTCCGTGATTACGTTACGGTCGTCAAGCACACGAATAACGATGCTTTCCGAACGTACATCCTGCGAGGCGTTGGCAATGGGCAAAACAGACACACGAAAACGAATGAGCGTGTCATCTATAATCCGCTGAATAAATCCATCCTGGGCCGACTCGCGTTCAAAACGGTCGACATTTAGCGAATTATCTTTTACCACGGCCAGAAAGGCTTCTGCATCGAAGCGTTTCTCAACGTACCAGCAATCGAGCTGACCATCTACGCGAAAATGGATTTCAATTTTACGGTCTTTGTTCGGGAAGATGTGAATATCCGATACGCCTTTACGCACAGCCTCAAGGATGGTCGCTTCAAACAGGTTGATCAGCGATGACCGGCCAATTTCTGCTTCAAGCGCATCCTGATCAATGAGCCCAGTGGACTTCGCTTCTTCAAACGATGTACCCAGGTCGAGCGCAGCGTCTTCCCCATTCTCTACCCGATCGAGGTATTCGTTTTTCTCGATCACCGGAAAGCCTTCTTGAATCAGTGTGACAATATCTGATTCAGGTACGAAGCGAAGCTCGTAGTTTTTAATGCCACAACCACGCAGGATACGGGAGACTTTGTTATTGGTCGGGTCGTGCGTGGCAAATAGCCAGGTATTTCCCTGCCGGCCAATGGGTGCCATGTGATGGTCCCGAAACATCTTCCAGGCCGTTTCTGAAAAGGCCTCTTTCTGCTGCTGTACAAACCCGTACGTTTCCGCCGAAATTTTCCCTTCGTCAAATGCGTAGACCTCTGCTGCACAGGCATAAATCTCATCTTTATTGAGATCAGGGTCTTTTGCAAGCACGCGCCACAACGTATCCGCTGAAGCAATTTCACCGCCTTCTTTCCATTGTCGCCACGCGTGTTCAATTTTTTCGATAGACACCAGTTGCTTGAAGCTCATCATGATCACGACGCGATCACGCAATTCAAGCAATGAGAACTCTTCTGCTGCTGGTTCTTCCTGGGCTCCCTGCTTAGCGGAACGGGTTAAATTCATAGTCAATAGGTCCTGGCACTCAGACAGTCGATTTAACAGGTCGATTTTTAGCGGCCGGCTTCCGATGGAATAATGAGATTCGGCCTCCTAAAAGGATCGGCTGAAGTGCCTGGATCTATAGCCCTGTAGGGGGTCTACCCCTCCCCTACTTACCAATACAAAAACGCGAAAAGATCTGGTCGAGTACGTCTTCGTTGGTTATTTCTCCAGTGATGTGTCCAAGTTCATGCAAGGCCACACGCAAGTCGAGTGATAACGTGTCCCCAGTGGCGTCCATCATCATCGCTTGTTGCGCAGACTGTACCGCGGCGAGCGCATTTTCCAGATGTGCTTGATGGCGCTGGTTCATGACAACCGGAGAGGCTTCGATATTTGAAGACTCGTGCCCGCAATCGCAAGCATCTGGTCGATGAGGGGCTGCAACACAGCTGCGTCGTGCCGTCCGTTTTCGGCTGAAAGGAATTGATGCTCGGATGACCCCACTGGTTTGGGATCTACTGCTGGCCACTGATCGAGCTTGTTGCCCACCAGAATTACAGGCAGGTGTTGCTGCGCCTCACGCATGGTTGCAAGCCACGCCTCTTCCTCCTCGTCGAGGCCTATGTTGACGTCGTACACATATAACAGTAAATCGGCTGATTCGATCGAGCGCTGCGCCCGACGCACCCCCTCCGCCTCGATTACATCCTGCGCATCCCGGAGGCCGGCGGTATCCACAAATCTGAAACGCAGCCCTTCAATTTCAACTTCCGCTTCGATCTCGTCGCGCGTTGTGCCCGGAATATTACTCACAATTGCCCGGTCCCGGCCGGCTAACGCATTTAACAGCGTCGATTTGCCCGCGTTAGGCCGCCCCCCTATCACCACGCGCACCCCATCACGTACAAGCACACCAAGCTGGTACGACCCCACCAGTGCTTCCAACAAATTCCGAATCTGCTCCAGCAACGCGGTCAACCGATCCCGGTCTACAAAATCCACATCCTCTTCTGAGAAATCGAGCTCCAGCTCGATGAATGCGCAGAGCGAAAGAAGCTCTTCGCGCAACCCCGATAGTTGCGCTGCATAACGTCCCTGAATGTGATGCAAGGAAACGCGGTGCGCCATCGTTGACGAAGCGTGGATCAGGTCGGCTACAGCTTCGGCCTGCGTCAGATCCATTTTCCCATTGAGAAAGGCACGCTGGGTAAATTCCCCGGGGTGCGCAAGACGTGCTCCGTGCTCAACAAGTGTTTTGAGGATGAACTGCGACGCAAAGTCACCACCGTGGCACGAAATTTCGACTACGTCTTCCCCCGTCACACTCCGAGGAGATTTGAAAATGACTACAACAACCTGGTCTACGTCGCGGCCGGCAGCATCGTGAATGTATCCTACGTGGGCAGTATGCGATGGGACAGCTTCGAGGTCTTTCCCTCGAAAACATGTGTTGGCGATGGCACAGGCCTCAGGTCCTGAGAGCCGTACAATGGCGAGGGCGGCTTCACCGCGAGCCGTAGCAATGGCAGCAATGGTGTCGGTGACAGCCATAGGAGTGGTGTAACGCTTGGGGATGTATCCGCGCGATTAGCGCTTCACGCGGGAAGACTTGCCTTTTTGCCGGCCATTGGTCCGCCCATTTTTAGAGCGACCGTTTGATTTAGACTTAGCCGTTGTCTTGGCTTTCGCCTTCGTATTCTTGCGTGGACCACCCTGCTCTTCCTCAAGTGCTTTTTCAGCTTCGATCGACTTGTTGATGAACTTCTGCTGGATCGCAGTGATCACGTTGTAGCAGAGGTAGTACAGGTTCAGGCCTGATGCCCACTTGTTGAAGATGAAGAAAATCATAGCCGGCATGAAGTACATGATCATCTTCGCCTGCGGGTTGGTCGAAGGTGAGGCCTGAATGCGCATCTGGATGATCATCGAAATACCCATCAGCATACAGAAGCCGGCAACGAAGTCACCGTAAAGCGGAATTTCAAACGGCAGATTCAGGATTTTATCCGGCGCCGAGAGGTCATTTGCCCAGAGAAAGCCCTGCTGGCGAATCTCAATAGATTGCGGCAGGAACTGCCACAGCGCAATAATGATTGGGTACTGGAACAGCATCGGCATACAGCCACCGAGCGGGTTCACCCCTGACTCCCGGTACAGCTTCATGGTTGCTTCCTGCTGCTTCTGCGGATTGTCGCCGTACTTTTCCTTCAGCGCTTCGAGCTTCGGCTGCAGCTCACGCATCTGCGCCATGCTGCGGTACGACTTTTTCGTCAGCGGATACACGGCTCCTTTAATCAGGAAGGCCATGATAATAATGATGATCCCGTAGCTTGGGATGTAGTTATCCAGGAAGTTGAAAACCGGGATAAAGACAAACTTGGCAATTGGCCGGGTCAGGAATTCAAAGAAGTCCCAACCATAATCCACCATATCATAAAGGCCCAAATCGTACGCGGAAATCCGGCTGTACTCCATGGGTCCGAGGTAGAGGCGGAACGATTCAACATCACCTTGCGCAGCCGGCATCTGGAGGCGCGCCTCGTAGTCCTCTTTCATCATAGGATCTTCGAGTTCACCAAAGCGCTCGCCAATCAACTCCGCGCCGCGGGTATCACCTGAAGGGATTACGATGGCGGCGAAGTACTGATTCTTTACGCCAATCCAGGATACCGAACCGCGAACGTTTTCTTCCTCGTAGGTCTCACCATCGAGTGTAATACCTACAACGTCTTTGCCGGCGCGGGCATAGCTCGCTGTTTTAATGGCCTCGGTCTCGTGGTCTTCTTCAGAGAACGGGACACCGCCATCCCAAAAAATGTCATAGCCTTCACGCGTGGCGAAAGAGAGTGCGTTTTCCTGGACCAGATCAAGGCCAACTTCATAGCTACCCGGCGTGAATGTGTAGGTCTGGATAATACGTCCCTCCCCTACATCAACGGAGAACTGAAGCGTTGCCGGCGCATCACCCTCAGCAAGCTGAATGGTCTCGCCAGAGAAGTCAGTATCAAAGAAGAAGGAGCGGGTATCAACGTTGCGGCTGGAAGGCGTGGTAAAGAAGAGGCCAAGGGCGCCGGCTTTGGTAGAGTCGACAATGTTGACCGGCGTCTCCTGATCAAATTGTTTAAAGTCCTTGAGTTCAAAAGAAACGAGCGTAGCACCTTTGGTAGAAAATTGTGCTTCGTAGAGATCGGTTTCAACCGTAATAATCCGCGCTTCCCCTGTTTGTGCTGATGCCGTTGTCGAATCGACTACAACAGGCGGTGCGGTTTGCATTGCCGGCTGCGGCGTGATGTCGGTTTGCGAATCGAGCGGTGTTTGCTCAGTAACCAGGGTAGAATCAGCACCGGGCCCTTCGCCAGGAGGCGGTAACGGCGGGGTGATGAAATAGAACCATACCAGCAGAATCAGGGTGATGAGTACGGTTGCGGTGACTACGTTGCGATCCAAAGTCTTGTCCTTTTTAGTCCACGCGGCCTCATAAACGGGCCGTAAGTCGTTGTTCTACCTGTAGTTTAAGGAGAAAGGTTCAATTAGGCGTGGAGCCTTCTTGAATTTTCCTGACAAGCGACGAAAAAGCGGTGGGTATATGCCGGGGGATTTGCCGCTGGGCCGTATCGAGGCTCCCCCTGAAGATTACCATAATGGTTAGCGTCGTGCCGGGCTTACCCGACATTTCGTCGAGCAATACGTGTTGGTGGCGCCGAAAGGCCTCGCGCATGTGCCGTTTCAAGGCATTGCGATCAACGGCTCGTTTGATGCCCCGGCCGGTGGTAAAACCAATTTGCAGCGGCGCGGGGGTTGCAAGCTCATCCTGTGATACTTGTCTAAAAACAAGGCGGATGCAGCCGGCGGTTACTGTTTGGACATCCTGTCGGTGTCGATCAAAAAGGGGACGAATGAGGCGTTTCCGTTTGAGACGGAAGCCCGGGGGGAATGAAAATCGACGATTTGACGGGTCCTGTGCCACACCGGGCGCCGGGCTTACTTACCGCTGCGGGTATCGCTAACAGTAAGAACTTTGCGTCCTTTTGCACGCCGGCGGGCGAGCAATTTGCGTCCGTTTTTTGTCGCCATGCGGGAGCGGAAGCCGTGTTTGTTGGCGCGCTTGCGCCGGCTTGGCTGGTAAGTGCGTTTCATTGCTTTATGTTCAGCTGGTAATTCTGCTTTTAAAAAAAGAGAGCAGGGTTTAATGCACTGCCCCTCGCCGGGTTTCGCGATTCACCGCTGTTTAACGAATTCCAGAAATTTGGAAACTTTTACCGCAAACCCTAAGTTTATCGCCCTCCTTCGCAGGAATGCTGATCTTGTATCAGCAACACATGCTGAATATCGGGCGATTAGCTCAGCTGGTTAGAGCGCCTGCCTTACAAGCAGGAGGTCACTAGTTCGAATCTAGTATCGCCCACTTCAACCCCTTGTAAGCCGTTGCGCTGCAAGGGGTTTGCTGTTTACAGGGTACAACATAGGTAAAACAATTCTGTCTTTTTGTTCAGATCTTGACCCTTTTCAGAAACTTCATTCTTGAGCTGCCTATCTTCGTATTCGATCCTAATTTTTGGGAATTAGACGAAAACTAAATGGGTGTCAAATTAGAGACAACACTTGTAGGTGTAGCTGGTGAGTATTTAGTAGCAGGTGAATTATCACTCCGTGGATATATTGCCTCAATTACTCTTCGAAATAGCCGAGGCATTGATATTATCGTTTCATCTGCTGATGGCTCACGTTCCGCAACGCTGCAAGTAAAAACTAATAGCTCAGGGAAACCTGATTGGATTCTTAACAAGAAGGCTGAGACATTTTCGGCTGACAACCACTACTACGCTTTGGTATCACTTAAAGAATTAGGTGAAAGACCAGATTTCTACATTGTGCCAAGCGAAGTAGTAGCGACACACGTTAGAGAATCTCATGCTAATTGGTTAGCAGGTTTAAAACGTGATGGTTCTTCTAGAAAGGATTCAAACATGCGGAAATTTATCGATCCTTTAGGTGAATATTTGGAAGCATGGGATTATATCAGTCTCTAATAATATTACGAGTAGGTAACATCATTAAGTAAGCATCTAACAATGTCATCAGTGCATCAGAAAAAATTGAAAGCAAAGGTCTCCTTTAAGGAAGCCGCCCAAATTGTTCTAAAGAACGCTGATGATCCAAAGACAGCAAAGGAAATTACCGCGATAGCATTAGAACAAGGGATCCTTGAAACTGATGGCCGCACTCCTGAAGCCACAATGGCTGCTCAGTTGTATGTGAACATTAACAAGAATCCTAAGAGCATTTTTCAAAAGGTAGGAAAAGGCTTATTCACGCTCAAGAAACGAAAAGGCAAATCAGACTCACCCCTGGTATTGCTCGAAGAACAGAATACACGAGTAAGGAAAGAATTAAAAGAAAGGCTCCACGCTATCGACCCATATCAGTTTGAGCTAATAGTTGGAGATCTACTTAAAGAAATTGGCTTTGAAAATGTTGAGGTCACAAAACGGAGTGGAGACAACGGGATAGATATCCTGGCTAACCTCACCGTAGGCGGTGTAACCAACGTAAAAACGGTTGTCCAGGTAAAGCGGTATAAGGAAGGAAATAAAATTTCGGGCAGTGTAATTCGTGAATTAAGGGGATCTGCAGAAGTTGATCAAAGAGGACTTGTAATTACTACCTCTGATTTTCAGAAGAATGCGATTGAAGAAGCTAAAGCCCCTAACAAAATGCCAGTTTCTCTAATTAATGGATCAAAACTGATAGAGCTACTGGTTGCCAATGAAGTAGGTATTAAGAAAACTCCTGCCACAATCCTTGATATTGACCAGGAGTATTTCGACAACGAAGCAGATCTGGGAAACGACACATTAGCCCTGACAGGAAAGAGCCGTTCCTTATGGCCCTTACCCGGAGGCACAACCAGAATGGTTGAAACGCTCAATGAAATACTTGAAGCTGTTGATAGTGGTATTTCAGAAAGAGAAGAATTGATTTCATGGCTTGTGGATAAATACGAGAACGTATCAAGCAGGAAAACAGCCTACGGCTATACCAACGTACCCAAGAACATGGGGCTATTAAATCTGAAGGACGGGAAGTTTTCTCTTTCTTCTAGAGGACGGGAATACTACTCATCCCAAAACATTGAACTGCTCTATTCTATCGTGGCTGACAACATCTTGGCTTTCGATGATATGCTAGAGTTTATAATTACCGCCGCTTCTCCCCAAAGCGAACAACACATTCTGGAATTTGTAGTCGAAAATTTCGACGTCAACTGGACAACCTATGCCCAGGTTAACTTTCGATTGATGTGGTTAATGAATATGGGAAAAATTGAGAAGTCCAATGAAGGCTACGCTTCAGCCTAAAACCTTGCATATTCCAAAGCAAGTCTGCCAGTGATTCCATTTGAATCCAGCCACTTTTTGCAGATCTCTGGAATGGGTCGCCGGATTGCAGTGGAATGAGACATAGAGCACGAAATCGCCGCTAACCTAACGTAGATCCTTCGCACGGCTAAGGATGACATGGGTTCAGAATTCCGCCAGCCCTCACCCACTCGAAAATCGGCATTCGACAATCAGCATTCTCAATGATGTCCTTGCGCATGACTGCCATGATCAGACAGCTGTGCGTCAAACCATTGATGAATGGCTTCAACAAGCTCGGTTTCATCACTGGCATATACAATCTGCCCACCGTTTTCGATTTGGCTGTAGGTTATCTGTAATTGCTCGTGGCCCATGACCAACGTGTGGAGTCCGGGCATGTCGTGGCCGTGGATCATGGCGGGTTCGTGGAAATCGCCGGCGGCAAACTTGCCGGCTATCTTAGAAAGGTGCGCGCGGATCTGCTCAATCTCTGCGGCATCTCCGTCATCTGAATACACTTGCTGCAATCCGCCATCCTCTCGTTTTTCGAATACGTGGGTGGAACGGTCCAGGTCAAACGGCATCACTTCCGCACCACGCTCAGCTACCGCTTCCTGACGGTCAGGTTCATGCGTTTTACCGCAGCCGGCTACGATGAGGATGCAGGTTAATAGTGCTATTCTTTTCATTTTTTGGTGTGTTCGGGATTTCGTGTAGTTGGGGTTTCGTGTAGTGTTAACGCGAGAGGTATGCACCATCCGCAAACAAATCGGCATTCCTTTCTGGAAACCGGATCAAGTCCGGCATGACGTTGGGTGAGCGCAGTACGCCAATCCCAAGCCAATCGGCATTCGACAATCGGCATTCGACAATCGGCAATCCTTTTCTGGATACCGGATCAAGTCCGGTATGACGTGGAGTGAGCGCATAAGTCTAAGGCTTGGCGTCTGCATTTGCTTCCTCGGACAGGGGCCGCTAGTTGTAACACGTGCCTTTTTCTCCACAAGTAATACACGGCCGGGATTACGATCAGGGTCAGGATTGTCGACGAAATCATTCCGCCTACCATGGGTGCGGCGATGCGCTTCATTACTTGCGAACCCGTGCCTGTGCCCCACAGAATGGGTAGCAAGCCGGCCATAATGGCAATCACGGTCATCATCTTGGGCCGCACACGATCAACCGCGCCAACGATGATAGCATCGTACAGGTCTTTTAATGAACGCATTTCACCTCGGGCCAGCTTGTCCTTGTAAGCAAGGTCGAGATAAATCAGCATAATCACGCCCGTCTCAGCAGCCACGCCGGCCAACGCAATAAAACCCACCCCAACTGCCACGCTCAGGTTGTATCCCAGTATGTAGATAAACCAGATGCCGCCTACCATGGAAAACGGCAGCGAAAGCATTACAATCAGACTTTCAGGGATATTTTTAAAATTGAAATACAACAGCAGGAAAATGATGACCAGTGTAAGCGGCACCACAATCTGCAACCGCTCTTTTGCCCGCTCCATGTATTCATACTGCCCGCTCCAAACCATGCTGTAGCTTTCCGGCATTTCTATTTCGGCAGCGATCACTTCGCGGGCGTTTTCCACATACGTGCCGATGTCGACATCCCGAATATCTACATACAGCCAGGCCGTCTTTCTTGCGTTCTCACTCTTCACCACAGGCGGCCCTTTCACGATATCAAAATCGGCAACATAACTCAGGGGAATCTGCGGGCCGGCTGGGGTTGGGATCAGCACACGCTGTAGCGCCGGCAGGTTATCCCGTAGTTCGCGGCTGTAGCGCACATTAATCGGGTAGCGCTCGAGCCCCTCCACTGTTTGGGTCACATTCATACCACCAACCGCCGACATAATCACGTCTTGCACATCACCAACCGTCAGGCCAAATCGCGCAGCCTCGACGCGATTGATTCTGTAATCAAGGAAATTGCCGCCCACGGTTTTATCAGGATATGCGCTCACGGTGCCCGGCACAGTTTGCAACACCGCAGCGGTCTGTTGTCCCAGTTCAGACAACACTTCCAGGTCGGGGCCCATCAACTTGATGCCAATCGGCGTTTTGATGCCAGTGGATAACATGTCGAGCCGGGTTTTAATCGGCATCGTCCAGGCATTTGTGAGACCTGGAAAATCGATGGCTGCATCAAGTTCTTCGATGAGTTTATCAACCGTCATACCTGCACGCCACGCGCTTTCCGGTTTGAGCATGATGGTGGTTTCAATCATCGACAGTGGCGCCGGATCGGTTGCTGTTTCAGCACGGCCTACTTTGCCCAGGACATGCGCCACTTCGGGAAATTGCTTTATGATTTTATCCGTCTGCTGCAGGAGTTCTTTGGCCTTGGTGATACTAATCCCCGGATCTGTGGTCGGCATGTAAAGCAAGTCCCCCTCATTGAGCGGCGGCATAAACTCAGAGCCGAGGCGCTGCAGTGGGTAGATGGTCGCAATCATCACCAGGATAGCAAGCACTATGGTGGTCCATTTAAACCGCAAAACCGTGTGAATCACGGGATTGTAAATCCAGATGAGGAAGCGATTGATGGGATTTTTCCTTTCGGGGATGATCTTCCCACGGATCAGGTATCCCATTAGCACCGGCACGATGGTAATGGCGAGCAGTGCGGAAGCAGCCATCGCATACGTTTTGGTAAAAGCCAGCGGTTTAAAGAGCCGGCCCTCCTGCGCCTGCAGGGTAAACACAGGCAGAAACGAGAGCGTGATGATAAGGAGTGAAAAGAACAGCGCCGGCCCCACTTCCTTTGAGGCATCGATGATTATTTGCCAGTGATCCTTTTTGCCACCGTCGCGCTCTATGTGTTTATGCGCGTTTTCGATCATCACAATGGCTGCATCTACCATGGCACCAATCGCGATGGCAATACCACTAAGCGACATAATGTTTGCATTTAAACCCTGGTACTGCATGATCAAAAAGGATATCAATATCCCCATGGGCAGCGTAAAAATGGCAACCAGGGCGCTTCGGAAATGCAGCAGAAATAACACCGTGACCAGCGCAACAATCAGGCTTTCTTCTAATAGTTTATCTTTGAGATTCTCGATTGCACGCTCGATAAGTCCCGAACGATCATAAGCCGTCTGAACAGTTACCCCTTCGGGCAACCCGGTTTTTAATTCTTCGAGTTTCGCTTTCACCGCATCGATGGTGGCCAGCGCGTTTTCGCCATAACGCATAACGACGATGCCACCTACGGCTTCCCCTTCTCCATTCACATCGAGGGCCCCACGCCGCAACTCTGGTCCAAGGTGTACGTTTGCGATATTCCGAATCAGAATCGGCGTACCGTTTTCATCAACATCAACGGGGACGTTTTCGATATCATCGGTTGAAGCGATGTAGCCCAGGCCGCGTACCATGAACTCGGTCTCTCCCATCTCCACAAGCCGGCCTCCCACGTCGTTGTTGCTACGCTGCAATGCCGTACGCACCTTTGAAAGCGGGATATTGTAAGCCAGCAGCTTGTTTGGATCTACCTCTACCTGGTACTGCTTGACGTAGCCCCCGATGCTGGCAACTTCAGCCACACCGGGTACGCTCATCAGTTCGTATCGCAGAAACCAATCCT
This sequence comes from Rhodothermales bacterium, assembly GCA_965263205.1. Classification (GTDB taxonomy): domain Bacteria; phylum Bacteroidota; class Rhodothermia; order Rhodothermales; family JAHQVL01; genus JBCCIM01. Next base: position 3,560 of record CBDHHF010000038.1, on the reverse strand, counting down.
GGATAGAGCGGAGCTGCTGGAGATCATACGTATCGCCGCCATCAAGCGTGTATTCATAAATCCAGCCGACACCTGTTGCATCAGGGCCAAGCGTTGGGGTGATCCCCGCCGGTAGCCGGCCGGATACATAATTCAGGTATTCGAGCACCCGGCTGCGGGCCCAGTACATATCTGTGCCATCTTCAAAAATGATGTACACAAACGAATAGCCGAAAAAAGAATAGCCCCGAACGGCTTTGGCAAAGGGTACCGACAACAAAGCCGAAGTCAATGGATACGTGATCTGGTCTTCCACCACTTGTGGTGCCTGGCCGGCGTATTCGGTAAACACAATCACCTGGACATCACTCAGGTCGGGGATTGCGTCCACGGGTGTATTCAGCAAAGCATACACGCCGGCAACCGCAACAATCGACGTAAACACAATCACCAGAAATCGATTCCTGATCGAAGCTTCTATAATTTTCTCGAGCATCAGTCGTTCTCTGCTTCTTAGTGATGGTGGTGGTGTGCTGTTGAATCTGGGGTCGCCTTTTTGGCCGGCTGCGCTGCCGTAGAATCTGTTGCCGTAGAATCTGTCGCAGTGGAATCTGTCATCGCTGCGGGATTCACTGCGCTGTGGTCCATCTGGCTGTGGTCCATCTGGCTGTGGTCCATCTGGCTGTGATCCATCTGGCTGTGATCCATTTCGTCGTGGTCCATCTGGCTGTGATCCATTTCGCCGTGATCCATCTGGCTGTGATCCATCTGGCTGTGATCCATTTGGCTGTGGTCCATGCCCGCAGGGTCATCTGCATTGTCAGGAGCAGCCTGATCTTGCAGCATTTTCTGAATGGCTTCCTGCAGGCGGCTTTCGCTATCGAGCATGAACTGCGCTGACGTCACAATTTCCTCCCCTTCCAGCAGTCCTGAGAGGACGCGCAAAAATCCATTACCCGGCCCGCCTTCTTCACCAATGCGAATTTCGCGCGGTTCAAATTTGCCGGCGCCTCTAACAACAAAAACCAGGGTGCGCTCACCCGACCGAATGACTGCCTCGGTTGGTACCACCAGTGCCTCCGGAATCACTTTACCCTGCAATTCCACATTGGCATACATGCCGGGCTTCAAATCGAGGTCCGGGTTGGAAAACACGAGCCGTACGTGTACATCGCGTGCTTTCTCGCGCAGGTAGGGATAGATATAGGAAACGCGGCCTTCGTACGCTCTCCCGGGCAGGTAGGAAAGCTCCATGTTAACCGGCTGTCCTTCACTGATCCATGGCACTTCGTTTTCATAAAAGCTTGCGTGCACCCATACCGTGCGCAGATCAGCTATTTGAAACAGGTCTTTGCCGGCGTTGATATGTGCCCCTTCTATGGCGTGTTTGTTGATCACAACCCCGGTAGCCGGCGCTTTGAGCCGGATGTATTTGTTTACCTCTCCGGTTTGTTTGAGGCGTGCTATTTCATCTGCTGGAATGTCCCAGTATTCGAGACGCTTCTGCGCGGAAGCCAGTAACTTGTCAGCATCAGCCCTCACCGATGCAATGCTGCTATTGCCCAACTGCTCGGCATTGCTGTATGCAAGCAGAAATTCTTGCTGGGTAGTAACCAACTCGGGAGAATAGATGTCCATCATGGGCTGGCCGGCAACCACCTCTTCGCCTACAAAATTGACGTGTAGTTTCTCTATCCAACCCGAAATCTTCGCATTTACCTGGTACAGATTTTCCTCATCGTACTGCACTTCCCCAATTGTGCGAATCATCCTTGAGAAATCTGTCTTCTGCACGGTTGCTGTACGCACGCCCATGTTCTGTACGGTTACAGGATCTATCGATACCATACCGCCCGAAGCATTGCCGGCTTCGTCTGCATACACCGGGACGAGATCCATGCCCATGGCAGATTTACCCGGGGCATCATAGATTTCTGTAGGATCCATCGGCGCGTGCCAGTATAAAATCTCGCGCGCATCATCACCTGGCGTAGCAACGGCCTGAGGCATATCGCCGGCATAAACAGGGACGAGGTCCATGCCCATTTTCGATGTACCAGGCGCATCATAGATTTCTGTAGGATCCATTGGCGCGTGCCAGTAGAGGATTTCACGCGTGTCGACGCCGGCAGCGTCAGCCTGTTCAACGTTGTAGGTAAATCTGCCGAGAAAGAAGCCGGCTGCGCCAACAACAATTGCGATAAGTAAAACAAGTATAAATCGAGTAGTTGTCTTTTGGGTATGCATCGTGGGCACCTAAAGGCTTTCGATTTCTGAAAGAGTATCCACACCAAGTGCACGCTCAAGGGCGGCAATGGCTTTCAAGTAGCGGGCAAAGGTATCTTCATATCCAATTTGTAGTGAGAACAACATCCGTTCTGCATCTAACAAATCGAGATAATTGGTTCGGCCCGTTGTATAGGCACTAAGGGTAGCTTGCAGGGTTGTTTGTGCCTGTGGAATCAGCGCATCCTGATACAGGGATACCTGCGCTTTTTCGTTGGTTACCCGACTGACGAGGTCAGTAATCTGCGTCCTGAAATTGGTATGAAGCCCCTCGATCCTGGCTGCGATCTGGTTTCGGGTCACCCGGGCTTCTGCAAGACGCGCGTTGAGCCGGCTACGCCAGATGGGTATGTTTAGCGAAACGCCAAGCGCCAGCGCATCGCGCCCCGTAGCTGTTGCCGGCACATTGGCAGCCCCAACACCGAAATAGGTGATGTGAAAGCCAAAGTCAGGCAAGAAGTCTTTTTCTGCTACCGCAATTTCGGCTGCCGACTTTTTTTCAGCCGACTCAAGAGCTTGTGCTTCAGGACGAAACGCCAGCGCTGCTTCAAGCAATTGGACATGATCTAATGCGGGAAGAGGGAGCAACTCCAAGTCCCCAACTTCCACTGCTTGATCTGGTGCATTTGATTGACCTGGCGCATTCATTAATCGAAACAACATTTCTGTTGATGAACGGCGCTGAACATCCAATGCTAACTTGCGCTGCAACAACGTATTGCGTTCCAGTTGTGCTTTCAGAATGGCTTGCTGCAAGCCTACACCAACCTCGTATCGCGTGGCAGCATTCGCTTCAAAATCTTCCAGTCGTGTCCAGAAGTCATTCAGGAGTTCTTGATTACGCTGGATGCGGTAGAGTTCAAAGTAGACCTGCTTCGCGTCATAAATGAGATCTTGCTCGAAAGCAAGTGTCTCATAAGCGGCTACGTCAGCATTCAACGCTGCCACATTCCCTTTCAACGCGAGTTTACCTGGAAAAGGGATGGTTTGGTCGACGCGCCACTGGGTACGTTGTGTACCACGGGCGGTGAGTAATGGGTAGGGTTGATAGGTAATACCAAACCTGGGGTCGGGCAAAGACTCCACCTGACGCTGGTGGAAAGTCAGCGCTTCTGCCTCCAGGCGCGAAGCCTTTAAGGCGGGGTTGTTCGCCCGAACACGTTCAATGATGGTGGTCAGGTACAGGGTATCTGCCTGCGCTTCGTTTTGTTGGGCAATCGAGTTGCCGGCGCCGAAAACGAACCACAGTGGAATCATCCACAGAGATCGTGAGAAATACATTTCCCTCTTCGATT
>CBDHHF010000037.1:0-10744 GCA_965263205.1 Rhodothermales bacterium | reverse complement strand
ATCCTGCCATATTTTTGTCCGCTTTGCAGCAGCAACTGGGTATTGCAGATGACGTTGCGCCGGCCGATGTACTCGGTGCTCAAGGCAAACATGTCTTGATGCTCGATACGTATGAATCGATGGCTGCACTCGAGCAGTGGCTGTATACCGCTTTTTTCCCTGAACTCAATGATACCGTTTTTATAGTTGTCGCCGGTAGGTATCCGCCGTCGCCGGAGTGGACCGATAATCCGGGCTGGCGATCACTCATCAAAACTGTTGCATTGCGCAACTTTTCGCCCGATGAAAGCCGGCTGTATTTGTCGCAGGTGGGCATGCCTGAAGATGTGCAGCAGTCAGCCATCAATTACACCCACGGACATCCGCTTGCGCTTTCCCTGGTTGCAGAGTCTTTTTCGCAAGCAGATGCGGGAGCCTTTGAAGGTGAGCTGGAACCCGATTTTATCAAGGTTTTGCTCGACCGTTTTGTCCGAGAAGCGCCGAGCCTGGATCACCGGCTGGCGCTTGAGGCATGCGTATTGGTGAATAACCTTACGGAGCCTTTGCTTGCCTGCATGCTTGAGCGAACCGACGTGCGGGTATTGTTTGATTGGCTCCGCAGCCTCTCGTTTATCGACTCCGGGACACGTGGCCTCTTTCCTCACGACCTGGCGCGCGAGGTACTGGGGTCAGAGTTGCGCTGGCGGAATCCTGATCAGCATAAAGTTTTGCATCAACAGGCACGCGCCTATTACAACACCCAACTCCAGGACGCTTCTTCAGAAGAGCAGGGCAATGTACTGAAGGACTATATTTTCCTGCACAGGGACAATGCGATTGTACGTCCGTTTTTTTTGCAACTGCAATCACAATGGCAGGGCACGACGGCCGCCATTTCTACTGATCAGTATCACCCACGGGACCTGGCACAAATTGAAGCCATGGTGACAAAACATGAGGGAGCAGATTCCGCCACCCTTGCGCGTATGTGGATAGAAGAGCAACCCCGGCGCGTGATGCTTTTCAGGGATCAGAAAGGAGACGTGGCCGGCTTCCTGCTGATGCTTGCCCTGCACGAAGCCAGTGCAACTTCGCTCAAAAAAGATCCTGTGGCACTGGCGTGTGTCGACTACCTGAACGCCCACACACCACTGCGTCCTGGCGAGGCTGCAACGCTTTTTTCGCTTCTGGATGGACCGGGATGCCTACCAGAATATCACGCAGGTGCAAAGCCTGATTTTTGTGTATATGGTGCGGCACTACCTTACAACATCTAATTTGGCGTTCAGTATGCTGCCTATTTCCAGCCCGTCTTTCTGGAAGTCAGTTTTTGGCTATGCTGATTTGCATCACATTGAATCGCTGGACTTTGAGCGCAATGGCATTCCGTTTGGGGTATTCGGGCATGACTGGCGGAGCCGGCCCCCTGCTGCATGGCTCGATGTGCTGGCCTCTCGTGAAACGGGCAGTGGCTTCAGTGACACCGCAGAAACTGCCCCCCAACGTACCATGCTTGTGCTCAGTGAAGAAGCGTTTGGGGAAGCGGTGCGGATGGTCTTTCGAAATTATACCCGCCGCGATCGACTGGTTAACAATCCGCTGCTCTCTTCCCGCATTGTGGCAGACAATGTTGCTGAAAGCGCTGATGATGCTGAGCGTGTGGATGTGCTTATGCGGCTTGTTGATGAAGGAGTGGCGTTGTTGCAGCAGAATGTTAAGCAGGCCAAAGCTTTCAAGGCGCTTGATCGGACTTATCTGCGGCCGGCTGCTTCGCAGGAGCAAGCAGCAGAATTGTTGGGATTGCCGTACAGTACGTTTAGACGGCATCTGGCGACAGCGCTCAATGAGCTCATTCAGTTTCTGTGGCAGAAAGAGTTGGGGCGGTAGGTCATTGCATCTCATGTTTTACCCAGATATTCAAAAAATATCAACCAGCAAATACATTTCTCTTTCCAGCCATAAAAGTGGGATGGACGTCCACCAAATGTGAGGGGATGTGCGAAGGGAGCTTTTATCGAAGCGTTTTCCTGAATGAAGTTCAGGAAGGCATGTGCGAAAGGGGGTAAAAGCGCGCGTATTATTTGGTGGTGCCCTTTTTTTGGTTCGTTATTTTTGGGCAAGCAAAAAAAATGAACGTACGCGACGCACAACGAACAGCACCGTGCATTTCTTAGAATCTCCCACGCGCATCCTACAACTACAATTTTCTAAACTGCTCTAGTTTTTACTGCCAAATGCTAGATTTATTTCAATATTGAGCAGAAAGTGAGCAGGTTTTGGTCTGGTGGGTGAGCAAAACAGGAGGCTATTCTCGAGGTCGGTTAACATTCCAATTAATAAACGACCTTTAAGGAGGTAGCATATGTTACGCAAATCTGTTATCGGATTTTGTCTGCTACTGGGACTTGTCAGCATAGGTTTGCTGGTGGGACCAGAGTGGGGAGATGCTTCCAGTCATCGTGAAGCACCCCTTATCAGCAATGATCCACTGGCGGATAATACCGACCTGTATGCCTTTCGATCACCAGACGATCCGAATACAGTAACCATTATCGCCAACTACATCCCGCTCGAAGTCCCCGAAGGCGGGCCGAACTATCACACGTTTGGCGAAAATATCCGGTATGAAATCCACATCAAAAACCAGACATCTGTTGGGCCGCTTGGCAGCGCAAAAGATGACATCACGTACCGGTTTACGTTTGATCAGGTGAATGAAGATCCAACTACGTTCTTCAACATCCGTCTGGGCAAACAAAACCTGAAAACAACCTACACGCTCGAAAAGAGCACAGATGGTGGGGAGACCTTCACCACAATCCTTTCCGACGGTATTGTACCGCCGAACAACATCGGTCCCCGTTCGATCGAAGGTGGTGCCGGCCTGGGTACAGACTATGCCACGCTTGTTGAGAACGCCATCATGACCGCATCAACCGGCGAAATGGTTTTTGCCGGCCCGCGTGATGACGCTTTCTTTGTTGACCTTGGTGGAATCTTCGACCTTGGTCAAACCCGCAGTGCTTACGGTGCTGATCCATCAAATTCGGATTATGCCCGCGATGCGGTAGCCGGCTTTAATACGCACACGATCTCGCTCAAAATCCCGATCGATATGCTGCAGAAAGACGGCAAAAGCGTCAGCGAGGCAGCAAGTATCCTCGATCCGGACTTTGTGATCGGGGTATGGGCATCCGCCAGCCGGCCGCAGATTCGTACGCTGTCTACTACAGGGGAGAAGCCTGAGTATTCTGGCCCATGGGTACAGGTGTCGCGCCTTGGCATGCCGCTCACCAACGAAGCGGTGATTCCTATCGGTGAAAAAGACCGCTGGAATGCTGTGACGCCATACAGCGAAGAAGAGCAGTCGTTCTACCCGTACTTCGCCAACCCGGAGCTGGCATTGTACATGGATGACAGCCAGTTTGGCGGCGCTGTGCCGGCATTGAGCGCGCTGCGCGTGCAGTCCATGTCGTATCCCGCTGTTGGAGATGTTGATGGCGACGGCATTGCCGGATTTGACTTCCGGAATACCAAAGACGGTGTGTATGAGCTGGCAGAAGCCGGCGTGGATCTTTCCGGGACGGCCTTTGCTGTACCGTTGAGCCCGGGTCTTGCTGCACCGGGTATGCCGCGTCTTTCAGACATCTTCCCGATTTTCTACTACGGGGTGCCCAATGCCATTCCGTACCAGTTGGCTACGGGCAAAACAGGTGGGCCATTGAGTGCGGGTAAGCCGTTTATCCACAACTTCCTGCCTATTACGCAGGATGCTGAGGGTGTGTTGTACGGTGGCGACATGCTGCGCCTGAATATGGCCACGCCAGTCACGGAGCGCGGTTCGTCTGAATTCCAGACCTATGCATCCCAGGGCCTGATTCGCGCTGCCGTACTCGGATTGGTAGGCGATCCCTACAACACAACGGCAGACCTCGAAGCGATCCCGCACATGGACGGTTTCCCGAATGGCCGCCGGCTTGAAGATGATGTAACAACCATCGAATTGCAGGCCGTGGGCGGACTCGTACTTGCCGCAGTGGGACTTCCGTTTGATGATGCAACGGCGGGCGACTACTCCGACCTCGCATCTCCTGCGCTGCTTGCTGAGCTCGGATACAACGCCGGCCCTGTGGCCAACGACATCCCACTTTCAGCCAGCTTCCCCTACCAGGCAGATCCGCATAACGGCTACGACTACGTCAAGCAGTTAACGGCAGCTGATCCAAACATGGAGCCAGTAGGCATCAATATCGGTGTGGGTGTCCCGGATGCGTTTATGCTCAATCAGAACTACCCGAACCCGTTCAATCCGAGCACAACAATTGAGTACCAGGTGTCGCGCCCGGGCAACGTTGCCATTCGGGTATACGATATCCAGGGGCGGATGGTAGATACGCTGGTTGACGGCGATCACGCAACTGGACTGCATTCGGTCCAGTGGAATGCGTCTTCGCTGGCGAGTGGTACCTATTTCTATCGTATCGAGGCTGCCGGCAAATCTGTGCAGACCAAAAAAGCCATCCTGGTGAAATAATTCCCCGGTATGCTGCAAGCAGACGTCCATCCCCACCGCGCTCACAGGCTGATTCCCCAGTCAGCAGCGCGGTGGGGCACGGGGCATCAACAACTTTGAGATACATCGATCTTATCAATCAGCATTCCTTGCTACTCATGAACGCAAAATCACTCGTGCAACGCAGCGTTGCACTCCTGCTCTTCGTTATTTTGATTGGTGGTGTTTTTTACGCCACGCGCATGCAGCAGGCACCTGAACAAACCGCTACGCCGGTAACATCCGTAGCCTGGTCAACAAAACGAACAGACGCAATCAGCACCCTTGAAATGCGGTTGCGCAAAAAACCATCTGATACACAAAGCAGTATCCAGCTGGCAGAATTATATTTGCAGGAAGCACAGCGTTCTCTGCAAGAAGCGTATTACTTGCCGAAAGCGCAGGAAATACTTGACGATATTTTAGCCCGCGACAACGAAGATATCTCAGCCCTGACGTTGCAGGCCTCTTTGTACAACACCCTGCATCAGTTTGAAAAAGCACGCGACATCACGCGGCAGCTGATTGCCCGTGGAAAAGAAACGGGATATATCTACGGTATTCTTGTGGATGCGCTGGTTGAATTGGGTGCTTATGAGGAAGCGGTTATGGCCTGCGATCGGATGATTGCGTTGCGTCCCGGTATCTCCTCTTATTCACGCGCCGCGTATCTGCGGGAATTACATGGTGACACCGATGGTGCCATCGAGGCCATGAAGCTGGCCGCTGAAGCCGGCGTAACTGGCGAAGAGGACCGTTCCTGGGCACTTTATCAGCTTGGTCAGCTATATCTGGGCAATGATGACCTGGCTGGTGCAGAAGCAATTTTCAACGGCATTCTCGACGAAACACCTTACTATGCCTACGCACTCGGCGGGCTTGCTCAGGTGGCATTGCAACGTGGCGATCTGAAAGCCGCCGAAAAAGGATTTGAAGACGCCTATGCGTTTGTGCCGGCTGACGAATTCCTCGAAGGGTTGGTTGAAGTACAGCTGGCATTGGGTAACAGAGAAGCAGTGGAAGCGCTAGAGGGCCGGCTTGAGCAAAGTTATCACGATGCAGATGCGATGGGTGAGAATGTGCGGATGGAGTACGCAGACTTTCTCGCAGACATCGAGAAAGACCTCGCACAAGCATTGCAGCTTGCGCGGCTTGAGCAAAATCGCCGGCCCAATCACATGCACGCCCTGGAGACCCACGCATGGGCCTTGCACAAAAACGGCCGGTCTGCCGAGGCAATTCCCTACATCGAACGCGCCATGCGCCTGGGCACAGGTGATGCGATGGTCCACTTTCGGGCAGCCCACATTTACCAGGGCGCCGGCAATCCCGATATGGCGGATCTTTACTTTAAATCAGCCCTGGATGCGAATTTGCACATTGAGAGTCCTTCGGCTGCTGCGGAGGCTAAAGCGATGCTGGCTGGCTAAGTGCAAGCAAATAAATATTGAGGGATGTCGTACCTTCAGGATTTATTTGTTTGCACTTGGGGCGTGTAGACAATTAGCAGGGAAAAGAGCATACGATTTTTGTACAGATCAAGGCGCTTTTCATGTTCGATGCAGCACATTCCTGAATCTAGTTCAGGACAGGCCGGGCGCGAAAAGGAACGCAGATATGGGCAAAAATGTCTTCGTACGCATTTTACAAGCTGATGGTCTACACGCCCTAAGTAATTCAACGCTTAATCAGCACGAAAAACCAATTTTTGTAGGGTGATGTAGGGGATTGACTGACAGGATGTGCGATATTAGTCGAGATTTAATCCAAATTAGGATCCAAAGCACTTGTAGAGCTGTAAGCAACTTCCGATCTTAGGGTAATAGCTTACAAAATCCCTCGATTACATCAGGTATCACATAAATTTTGGGAGTGAAAGAATGGCGAACGCAGATGCGCGCACCCACCCACTACTAGGCCAACAGCCTGAAAAAGGCACCTGGGACTGGGTGTCTATGATTTTTATCATCACCTACCACGTTGCCTTATTTATTGGACTGCCCCTCTATTTGATCTACAACACGCCAAGCTGGGGATTGATTGGCTGGACGGCCTTCTTCTTCCTGGCAACCACAATCAGTATTACCGCCGGTTACCACCGGTACTATTCACACCGCACTTTCAAAGCCAAAAAGCCTGTTGAGTGGGGTTTGCTGTTTTTTGGCACCCTTGCGGTGCAGGGGAGTGTATTACGCTGGTGTTTTGACCACCGCCTGCATCATACCTATATCGACGGTGAGCGTGATCCTTACGGTACGCCGCAGGGCTTTTGGCAGTCACACCTCCTCTGGATGTTTAAACATGGCGAGCCGTTTGATGACCGTTTCCTCGGTGATCTGAAAAACGACAAGCTGTTGATTTTCCAGCACAAGCACTTTGGCTGGCTCATCACACTCGTAAACGTCCTTGTTGTGCTCTTTGTGGGTTGGATGACAGGCGATTACATCGGATCTTTTGTTTTCGTCTTCTTGCTTCGCCTCTTCCTGGGGCACCACTGCACGTGGTTCATCAACTCGCTGGCCCATATGTGGGGCTCCAAGCCGTACTCCAGTGAGCATTCGGCTGTGAACAACTTTATCCTCGCATTCCTCACCAGTGGCGAAGGCTACCACAACTACCACCATACGTTTGCCAGCGATTACCGCAACGGCATCCGCTGGTACCAGTACGATCCCACCAAATACCTCATCTGGACGCTCAGCAAGCTTGGTCTGGCATCTGGTTTGAAGCGTACAGATCCGTTGATGATCAAGAAAAAACTTGTTCAGGCTGACCGTAAACTACTTACGCATCACCTTTCCATGTTGCGCGAAGTAGACGTAGAAGCGTTCAGCTCTGTTGTAGATACGCTGTCGGCGAAGCTCACGGCTTCTATTGCCAATGCAAAAAGCACACTCGAAAAGTACCGCTCGATTGATCGTAAAACGAATCGTAGCGAATGGAAAGAGCTCCGTGCTGCATACAAACAGTTGAAGCGTGAGATCAGCCAGGACCTCAAAACCTGGCGCCGGCTCTGTACCCTCATTTTGGAAATGGATCCAAAACTGAAATCTGCGCACATCCACTGATGATGTCGCGGGTCCCGGCTGAACAGCGCCGTGGCTTGATTGATATAAAAAGGGGACCGCTCAGCAAGAGCGGTCCCCTTTTTGGGTTTAAGGTTAAAGTTTAAGGTTGAAAGTTTTTTGGACCCAATCGCTCGGGGCAAACGTCCGAAACCTTAAACCTTAAACCTTAAACCTTAAACCTTAAACCTTAAACCTTAAACCTTAAACCTTAAACCTTAAACCTTAACCGGCACCCATACGAGCGCCACATCATCTATCGTGATGTCTGTCTTTTCAAGGCCAATTTCCAGGTCTTCGATGGCCTGGCCTTTTTCTTCCCATTCGAGGTCGAGGGTGAGCAACTCATCTGCCAGTTCATTTTCCAGATCCTCCAGCTCTTCTGCCTTTTCCTCTACCCGGTTGGTGGCTGATTGTATGCGCTGGCTCGACGTCCGCGTTTGTTTACGCTTTGAAGAAGCCCTGCGTAAATCTGCCGCCATGCTACGCGAGCTCTTGCGGCCGCCGAGGAACATGCCGAGTACCGAGCCTACGCCGGACAACAATTCATCCGTCTTGCGTGAGCTGTGGTCCACGCGCAGCTCTTCGAGGCGATCTTCTGCCTTTTCCAGCATTGCCGAGGTCCGTTTGATGCGCTTTTCGTACTTGTCACGCAACTTGGAAGCGGCCTCGTCTTCGAGGTTCTCTGCTGCTTTGTGGCACCGGAGTTCAAAGGCTTCTCTCGATTCACCTATGCGCGAATACAGCTTGAGCAGTTTGTTGCCGTAAATGGTTACCGTACGCTCACGGTACAGGTACTCTTTGAGTTCTTTTTCTATGCTTTTGAAGAACGTTGCTGTATGTATGGGGGCATCGGGCATTATATAGCTGGCGCCTTCCGGTGCATCGCGTACTAAATCACGGTCGTCATAATCTACAGGGATGGCGTCTTCTCCAGAGGTTTGATCTGTAAGCGGGAAAATGACAGCCTCCCACTCTTCTGTGTGCCGAATGTCGGCTTTGGTGTCGTCGTAAAGCAGTTTGACGCGTGCTGCAATGGCCGGCGCAAACGTCCGGCTGTCCGGTTTAATGTCTTTGATTGCGCGCCAGTCAGCAGCGGGGTGCAGGTAATAGGTTGCCCGTCCCTTCGCCACGTCGGGCATCACCGATGAGGCGTTGTCTGCAGCAGCGCCTGAAGACGTTGCCGCAAGGGCTAAAGGCTCAGCGGCATAGTTGCGTTCCGGTGCATCCGCTGTAATCTGGCTTATTTCCTCACGCGTCATGGGGCCGCGGAGATACGACATGGCCCAGCGGGTGCCAAAGAGTTCCGGGCCCGAGCCTTTGGTGGAATGCAGCATAAACTGCCGCTTGCCAAGGCCGCTGATGAGGCGTTCAATTTCTTTGGTGTCGGTGCCGCCGTCAGCAGCAGAGAGCCCGTCCATGAGCCGGGCTTTATCGCGTTCGGTTTGCAGCCGGCCAATCATCCAGGTGCCGGTGTTGGAGAGCGCCTTGTAGTCGATGTCTACCGGGTTTTGGGTAGACAGCACCATGCCCAGCCCAAATGCGCGGGCCTGCTTGAGGATGGTCAGGATCGGTTTTTTGCTTGGCGGTGCTTTGGTTGGCGGGACAAAGCCAAACACTTCGTCCATGTAAATGAGCGCTTTGAGGTCATCTGAGCCCGGCTGCGTACGCATCCAGGTGATCATTTTGGAGAGCACCAGCGTGACGACAAACTGGCGCTCCTCATCGGACAAGTGCGCCATGGACAGGATGGCGGCTTTGGGTTTGCCATCGTCCGTATACAGCATTTTGTCGATATCAAGCGCCGGCCCTTCCATCCAGGTAGCAAACGATGGCGAGGCAAGCAAGCCATTGATTTTGAGGGCCAAACCACGGCGATCTTTTTGAGGAAAAAACGAATCGATATCGATAACCCCCAGTTTGCGGAGGGGCGGGTCCTGGATTTGGCCCACCAGGGAAGGCAAGTCGAGGTCCTGTCCTTTCTGCCACGCGTGCTCAATAAGGTTGGCGAGCAGGATGTGTTCGCGGCTGCTAATGGCGTCGCCCTGGATACCAACAAGGGCCAGCAAGCTGGATACAAATCCTTCAATTTCATCGCGCATCAACTCGATATCAGACGCCTTCTTTGGCGCCTTCAGCGAGCCAACGATATTAAGCGGGATGCCGGCTGTGGAGCCCGGTGTATACAAGCTAAAATCAGCTTTCTCGCGGAGTGCAGCAATGCGGTCCTCAGTGATGCCCCAGCCGGCGAGTCCTTTTTTCCAGAACCCTGCCGTTTTGTCGGCCAGATCATCTACAGTCATCCCTTCTTTTTTTGCTTCCGAGGCACTGATCCAGGGTTTAAAGTCCGCCCCTGCCAGTTCGGGAAAGGTGAGTAGCAGGTTGCCCATGTCGCCTTTCGGGTCGAGAATGAGGGTAGGGCGTCCCGAGAGGAGCAGTTCTTCCAGCAGGATAATACCCAGACCCGTTTTACCAGAGCCCGTCATCCCGACAATCACGCCGTGCGTTGTGAGGTTGCTTGCTTTAATAAAGGTGGGCGCTTCCATGCCTTTGTCAGGCGAGCCGCCCATGTAGAGCCGGCCTTTGGGTATTTCTATCTGCTTTGCCATAATTGATTGTATTCAAACGGTTTAGCGGGTCTGGCGCATGTTAACAAATTGGCGCGATTAAATCAGTACTGTTTCTTGAAAAAACAACATTAAATGAGTGCCAGCAGCCCTTTAATGCCCTGAATTGCCATGAACGTGGTAAAAAGGAAAGCAATTCCGAAAATGATGTTCATCGCGCGGGTATTGGTGTGTTCTTTTACAATGGTTTGCCGGTTCAGCAAGATCCACATAAATAGTACCAGCACTGGCATAAACACGGCCTGTATAGCGAGTGAGGCAATCTGGATGAGCACAGGCCGGCCGCCGGCAAGCGGTGCAATCAGGCCGGCGCCGCAATAAACAAGCGCCAATAAGCCGGAAATGCAATTGGGCAGGGTTGCGGCCCAACTGGAAGTAGTCTGAAATAGTCCAGATGGATACCAGGGCATTCGGGAATGCGGACGAGAGGCCGGCGGCCACTATGCCAATCACAAACAGCGTTGCAGCAAACGACCCTGCAATGGGTACCAGCGTGTACGCCATGTCGATGGCTTTTTCTA
>CBDHHF010000036.1:0-17802 GCA_965263205.1 Rhodothermales bacterium | reverse complement strand
GCATTGCCCATACGTTGCCGGCGTCTTCCTCCTCCATATACGTATCAACACCGTAGCGTAGCTTGTCATTGTCGACCACCATGTAGGTACCAAAAAGCCGGTCCCAGAACGAAAAGATGTTGCCGAAGTTGGCGTCGGTGTAGGGCATGCGGTAGTGGTGATGGACACGGTGCATGTTGGGCGTGCAGAAAACGAGCACGAGCGCATTGTCGAGCCAGGCCGGCATGCGGACGTTTGAGTGGTTGAATTGCGTGAGTACCACCGACATGGTCTGATACAAAAATACCATCCACATCGGTGCGCCAATGATGAGCACAGCCATCGTTGTGAAGACAAACCGAAATACGCTTTCGCCGGGGTGGTGCCGGTTGGCCGTTGTGGTGTCCACGTTCTGATCGGTGTGATGAATCAGGTGAAACTTCCACATCCACTTCACGCGGTGCTCCACGTAGTGCACAAGCCACGCCCCAATCAAATCCAGCAATAATATGCCTGTAATCGCATATAACCACACAGGCATATTTACCCACTGAATAAGCCCAAATTCGTTCGCAACGGCCCAATCAGACGACTTTACCAGGATAAATGCCATGGAAAAGTTGACGACGATTGTGGTGAGGGTGAAGAAGATGTTCACTGCCGCGTGCTTCCACTTGTTGTAGGTAAATGAGAAGAGCGGGACTGCACTTTCGATCAGCCAAAATATTGTAAGTCCACCCACCAGGATGAAAGTGCGGTGGGCTGTTGGAATGTTGGCAAAATACTCGATCAAGGATTCCATGGTAGGGTACTTCTTGTGCTAAGGTTGTGCTTGATGGCTGCTAAGCGGTGGGGTGCAAGCCTGTGGATTCTAATCTTTTCCAGGCACAAGGTAAACAAAATCTGAATACATGGGTATTGGTTAACACTGTTAACTTGCCGATAGGTTGGAGGGTGATGGGCGCATAATCGTCAAACACCAGTGCTTGATCGAATCGGGACTACTCAAAACGTTTACCGGGCAAACCATGGACTTTACCCTCACTGAAGAACAACTCATGATTCAAAGCGCAACACGTGAGTTTGCGCAGAATGAACTCAAGCCCGGGGTGATCGAGCGCGATACGCAGCAGGCTTATCCTGAGGAGCAAGTGAAAATGATGGCAGAGATGGGGCTATTGGGTATGACCGTGGCACCTGAGTATGGCGGCAGTGGCATGGATACCATTTCGTATGCCATTGCCGTTGAGGAGATTTCGAAAATTGATAACTCCTGCTCTGTGATTATGTCGGTCAACAACTCGCTGGCGTGTTGGGGGATTGAGGCCCACGGGACGGACGCGCAAAAGGCGCAGTACCTGCCGGCTTTGGCCAGCGGTGAAACACTTGGGGCCTTCTGTTTATCGGAGCCCGAAGCCGGCAGCGATGCCACACAGCAGCACACCAAGGCGGAAGACCACGGCGATCACTACGTGCTAAACGGCGTCAAGAACTGGATTACCAACGGGAAGAAAGCCGGCGTATACATCGTAATGGCCCAAACATATCCCGAGAAAAAACACCGCGGGGTCAACGCATTCATCGTAGAAGCTGATTGGGAAGGGATATCAACCGGACCCAAAGAAGACAAATTGGGCATCCGCTCTTCCGATACGTCGTCAGTCATGTTCAAAGACGTGAAAGTCCCCAAGGCTAACCGAATTGGTGAAGATGGATTTGGCTTCACGCATGCCATGAAAACCCTGGATGTGGGGCGTATCGGGATTGCTGCACAGGCACTGGGTATTGCCGCCGGCGCGTATGAACTGTCGCTGGCTTACGCCAAAGAACGCGAGGCGTTTGGAAAATCCATTATCAAGCACCAGGCCATCGCATTTAAATTGGCAGATATGGCCACGCAAATCGAAGCCGCGCGGATGATGGTATACCGCGCCGCCTGGTTAAAAGACCAGGGCAAATCGTTTAATCGCGCAGCTGCAATGGCGAAGGTCTATGCATCAGAGGTTGCCATGGCTGCAACCATCGAGGCGGTACAGGTGCACGGTGGCTACGGGTTCGTGAAAGAATACCACGTAGAACGCCTCATGCGCGACGCCAAAATCACGCAAATCTATGAAGGCACCTCGGAGATTCAACGATTAGTTATCTCGAGGAGTATCAACCAGGGTCAACCGTATATTTCGGTTGACGGTTAAAAGTTGAAGGTTTAAAGTTAAAGGTGTATCACAAACAACTTTTAACCTTAAACCTTCAACCTTAAACTTATTTCAAGAGAAGAACGGACCCGGTCAGGACCTGCGCGCCCGTTTCCAACCGATACATGTAGGTGCCATTCGCGAGGTCGTCAGCCTGGAATTGCTGGGTGTGGTAGCCGGCGGGTAGGGTACCGTTGAACAATTCTTTTACCTCGCGGCCCATTGCATCGTACACCGTCAGCTTGATTTCGCCTTCGATCGGCAGCGTAAACGCAATTGTGGTTGTTGGATTGAATGGGTTGGGGTACGCTGGATGCAAACGCGTAGCTGATGCAACAGGCAAGTTAATGGCAACGACATCTGAATATTCAAACGCGCCATCAAAATCAACCTGCTTGAGGCGGTAATACGCGGTTTGGCCTTCGAAGCCGGCAAAAGTGTGGCGGTACTGGTAGGAGATATCTTCATCTGAAACTCCGTTACCGGTTACAAAACCAACTTTGCTGAATTCACCATCTGGCGAAGTAGCGAATTCTACGTCGAAGCCGGCGTTGTTGAGTTCGCTCGCTGTGGTCCAGGAAAGTGCAACCGCATCGCCATCTACAATACCCGAAAACGACGTTAATTCTACAGGCAGCAAGCATTGTGATTCGCCCGTGCTGATGTTGGTTGCAACGCCGTAGCTCACCGTATCGAAATGGTACAGCGACATGCGGTCCATTTTGAACAGCGTGGAGCGTCCGGATACTTCCAGGCGGTACGTGCCAGGTGTATCGATCAGTGCGTAAACCTGATGTGGCCCTTCTTGTGTATGTGCGGCATAATTCCACTCGTCATTGCCTCTGCCCTGGTACACTTTGAACCAGGTGTCCTGGCCGAGGTCGATCACGTCGCCGGCGTCGGTGCGGGCTTCTACTTCATTGTCGCGGAAGCGAATCCAGGCATCGTTGTGCTCGGTTGGATGCGGTGCTGACGTACGGTAGAGGAAGCGATACACACCCGTTTGGGTAATCTGGATCGGATACGTCAGGATACCGCCACCAGCGCCATCAATGATGTTGTTGGGGTTATCGTATTTCCATTCGTAATACCCCGTGCCCGTGTAGCCGGCCTGGTCGGTGCGAAACGTCCAGTCGTCAGATACAGGAGCAGATTCTACCTCCATGATTACGAGGCCGTTTTGCTCGACAAACACACCGTCACAACTGGCCTGAATACGGTCTTGCCGACTATTTTCGAGTCCTTGTCCGGATTGTGCGTATGCCTGGGTTGTTAAGCCGGCGCTTAGTAGCAGCGCAAAAAACGCGCTGAAAAGGGTTCGTTTAGCGATAGGGGATGTATATGAGGCACAGGATACGTTTTTGTCCCGTGTTGAGATCAGAAACAAGTTTTGTAGCATGGGTTGGATAGCGTTTACCTGCAACATGAATAGAACATCAGTTTATCATTACAGAATATCTGAATGTTGGAAGGTGAACAAAAGGAGTGCCGGATTTTTCGGAATTGGTTTTAGGATGATTTGGGTGCAGCCTCAGCGATAAGTCTGGCGAGAGCATCGAGTCCGTCGGTCAGGCAAGCCGGCCCGGGCTGCAGGATGATAGCTGGATCCATTTCGTGTACCTGCTTATGCTGGATCGCTGTAACGTTTTGCCATCCCTTACGCGCATAAACCGCTTCTTTGTCCAGCTTTTTGCCGCACCAGCAGCCGATAAAAAGTTCTGGGTCGGCACTGATGACTTCCTGCGACGTGACGTGCCGATCAACAGACGCAGCGCCAGTAGCACGATCTGCAAACACGTTTTCACCACCGGCAAGCTCGATCAATTCACTCACCCACTGGATGGCAGAGATCATCGGATCATCCCACTCTTCGAAATAAACCCGCGGTTTTACTTCGTGCATGTTGGCTTTGAAGGCATTGATGCGTTGAACATACGTGTCCACCAATGCTTCCGCGCGTTCGTCGGCACCAACCAGCCGGCCAATCATCAGAATAACTTGTAGAATTTCTTCGATGGAGCGCTGGTTGAAAATGACAACTTGCAGGTTTTCTTTGATGAGCTTGCTCGCGTAGTCGGCCTGCACATCTGAAAATCCGATGACAAGATCCGGTTTGAGTGCTTTGATTCGCTTTACGCTCCCGCCAACAAATGCTGATACAACAGGCTTTTCGTCTTTTGCACGCACCGGCCGCTCCGTATACGCCGTGATGCCCACAATTCGCTCCGACTCGCCGAGCAAATAGAGGATCTCTGTCGGCTCTTCAGTCAGGCAAACGATGCGTTCAGGGGCCCGGCGGATGGATTGAGCTGAAATCATAACTTTATTGAATATTGAACACCGAACAAGGAACTAGGGGTGTTCAGAAAAAATAGCAGTTGGCAAAATGCAGTTCGTTTTTATCAATTTAGTGCGCGGACGTCCACCAAATGCGTGGCGATGTGCGGTGGGTGCTTTTATCGAAGCGTTTTCCTGATCGAAGGTCAGGATGGGATGCGCGAAAGGAGATAAAAGCGCGCGTTTTATTTGGTGGTGCCCTTTTCTTTGGTTCGTTTCTTTTGGGCAAGCAAAAGAAATGAACGTACGCAACCTACACCAGGGCGCAGTTGCTTGCTGTACAAAATGCGTATCCCTTTTGGAATGGCCATGTGCGCCAACATTGGATAAAGAATTTTTTTTTCTGAACACCCCTGACAAGGAACCCCGAATTTCGAAGTAAAACTTACTCACTCCCGCTAACGCCACGCGCTATCCCGGGTTCTATGGGGTCAATTGCGTTTGTTGTGCAAAACGAAACGAAAAACAGCCTGAAGGGTTAGGAAGAGCTTCTTTATAACACGCACAATTGCACAGTAATACACGCTACATGGCGGAGCAAATCAACATTACCTTACCGGACGGATCGGTCCATCAGAAAGCAGCCGGCGTAACTGCGGCTGAAATTGCAGCAGGCATCTCTGGCCGGCTTGCGCGCGAGGCACTTGCAGCCCGCGTTAATGACGAAGTTTGGGACCTTGGCAGGCCCATAACTACCGATGCTACTGTTGCAATTCTGACGTGGAACGATGAAGACGGGAAAAAAACATACTGGCACTCCTCAGCACACTTGCTCGCAGAAGCCCTCGAGGTGCTGTTTCCAGGTGTTAAATTTGGTATTGGGCCGGCCATTGAGAATGGCTTCTATTATGATGTAGATCTGGGCGACCGCAAACTGGCGCCAGAAGACCTGACTGCCATCGAAGATAAAATGCGCGAGCTTGCCAAACGTAATGTGACGTTTGATCGGCGCGCAGTTTCCAAAGCCGAAGCCGCGAAGTTTTTTGAGGACAAAGGCGACGAGTACAAGGTGGAGTTGATCAGCGAACTGGAAGACGGGGCGATCACGTTTTACGAGCAGGGCAACTTTACAGACCTTTGCCGTGGACCACATATCCCAGCAACCGGAGTCATCAAAAACCCGAAAATCCTGAATATCGCGGGCGCGTATTGGCGTGGTGATAGCGATCGGGCGCAGTTGACCCGCCTCTACGGGATTACCTTTCCGAAAAAGAAAGAGCTCGACGCGTACCTGGAGCGCCTCGAACTGGCGCGGCAGCGCGACCATCGTAAACTGGGCCGTGAACTTGAACTGTTTACGTTCAGTCAGAAAGTCGGCCCAGGATTGCCGTTGTGGTTACCCAAGGGTGCTGTGCTGCGCGACACCCTGGTAGAGTTCCTGAAGAAAAAGCAGGTGGCGCGCGGATACCAGCCAGTAATTACGCCGCATATCGGCCGTTTGGAGCTTTACAAAACGAGTGGCCACTACCCATATTACAAAGACAGCCAGTTTCCTCCGATGTTGGAGGACGAAGAGGGCAATGAAGGCTATCTGCTGAAGCCGATGAACTGCCCACACCACATCATGATTTATGCTGATCGGTTGCGTTCGTACCGCGAACTGCCGGTGCGACTTGCTGAATTTGGCCAGGTGTATCGGTATGAACAGTCGGGTGAACTCGGTGGACTGACGCGCGTGCGTGGCTTTACAATTGATGACTCGCACCTGTTCTGCCGGCCCGACCAGGTAAAAGAAGAATTTAAAGAAGTAATCGACCTTACCTTGTCGGTTTTCGGTTCACTGGGCTTTGATACGTTTAAAGCACAGGTATCACTGCGCGACCCGAACAATAAGGATAAATATACCGGCGACGACGCACTCTGGGATCAGGCAGAGCAGGCGATTCGAGAAGCTGCAGCTGAAATGGGACTGGATACCATTGAGGAGGAAGGAGAAGCTGCATTTTATGGTCCCAAGCTGGATTTCATGGTGAAAGATGCGCTTGGCCGCGACTGGCAACTAGGCACCGTCCAACTCGACTACAGCTTACCCGAGCGATTTGATATCTCCTATATTGGCGAAGACAACGAAAAGCACCGCCCTGTGATGATCCACCGTGCACCTTTTGGTTCGCTAGAGCGGTTCATTGGCGTGTTGATTGAGCACAGTGGTGGCAACTTCCCGACGTGGCTTGCGCCCGTGCAGGTGATGGTCCTGCCTATAGCTCAAGATCTGCAGGGATACGCCGAAACCATCAAGGCCAAGCTGATGAAAGCCGGCTTGCGCGCTGAGTGCGATTTCCGTAACGA
Organism: Rhodothermales bacterium; assembly: GCA_965263205.1. Lineage (GTDB taxonomy): Bacteria > Bacteroidota > Rhodothermia > Rhodothermales > JAHQVL01 > JBCCIM01. Next base: position 11,002 of record CBDHHF010000036.1, on the reverse strand, counting down.
GAAAATTGGCCGTAAAATCAGGGATGCAGAAACCCAAAAAACGCCGTACATGCTCGTTCTTGGTAAGCGCGAAGCAGAAGAAAACACGGTAGCTGTTCGCCAGCATGGCAAAGGCGCCCAGGAAGTTGTGGCACTAGAAGCCTTCATCGACCGCATCCAGGCAGAAATCGACGAAGCCATCGGCGACTAAGGCGATCTGATTGCTGATTGCGGAATGGTGATTTGTGATTGATTTGTCGTGGTTAACCACAACAAATCGACATTCGGCATTCGACACTCGGCAATCTACATGGAACTAGCCAGAATTGGCAGCGTGACATTATTTCTTCACTTTTTTTAATAAAAGGCTTACTTTGCACCAATCATATTGGCGCAATATGTAAATCATAGCACGTAATTCACAGTAACAAATCCAGAAAAGTCATCGCTAAACAAAGAGTACGAATAAACACGCAAATCAGGGCATCAAAAGTGCGCGTGGTTGATCCAGGTGGAAAACATGGTATTTACACCCTGGATGAAGCATTGGCCCTCGCAGAAGGATATGATCTGGACCTGGTAGAAATTTCGCCCAATGCGGAGCCGCCGGTCTGTAAGATTATTGACTACGGAAAGTACAAGTACGAACAGCAGAAGAAGGACAAGGAAGCGCGTAAAAAGACCCAAACGGTTTCGCTCAAAGAGATCCGTTTCCGTCCGCGTACGGATACGCACGATTTTGAGTTCAAGGTTAAACATGCACGCCAGTTTCTGTCAGATGGAAACATGGTAAAAGCATGGGTACAGTTTCGTGGCCGCGATATCCTGTACAAAGACCATGGTGCGCAACTCCTGAAGCGCTTTATCGAAGCCCTGGAAGAGGTGGGTAAAGTCGATCAGGGTCCAAGAATGGAGGGGCGGCGCATGACGTTGATCATGTCTCCGCAGAAGAAAAAGAAATAATCGCTTGCAGCCTACGCTGACAATTGTTTGCACATCTATAAACAATTGGGCGGCTTGCTGTGCGCTGACAGTTATCGAGGCGGTACCTTCTGGGCCGCCTCGAACCTTTTGGTCCAAAAATCCAGACAATTGGGCGTTTCTTAACAAAAGGAGGAAACGTATTGGACGCGGCGTGCGTATAGTGTCGACTTTTTTGGGGATGAACCCCGTTGAGCAGAATTGCTGCCAGAGGTGACGTACGTTATGCCAAAAATGAAATCCAACAGTGGCGCGAAAAAGCGTTTTAAAGTAACCGGTTCAGGCCGGCTCAAGCGTGAGAAAGCTTTCTCAAGCCACATTCTGACGAAAAAATCCCAGAAGCGGAAACGCAATCTGCGCAAGAAGACGCTCGTTGCTGCTTGCGACGAGCCTCGCATGAAGCGCATGATTTCTGGTTAAGTTTAAACCATCGAATTTAGAAGAGACAGGAAGCTATGCCTCGAGCAAAAAATAGAGTGGCTTCACGGAAACGCCGGAAACGGATCCTGAATCTTGCAAAAGGATATTGGGGTCGCCGGAGCAAAGTGTATACGGTTGCAAAAAACGCAGTCGAAAAGGCACTGATGTACTCGTATCGTGACCGTCGCCAGCGCAAACGCCAGTTTCGCCGGCTGTGGATCACGCGTATCAATGCAGCAGCGCGCCTCAATGATACCACCTACTCACGTATGTTGGGGGCACTCCGTAAGTCTGATGTTCGCCTGAATCGTAAAGTACTTGCAGATCTCGCTGTACACGATCCAGCCGCGTTCACCGAAGTTGTAAAAACGATTTCCAAATGAGTAACCCGATTCAATATCGATTTTTTACGATCACGCCAAGTGCCTGTTGACCAGGGGGCTGATCGGTTACTCAGCGAGTAGATGAAAATCCCGTCCCTGTTCACAGGTGAGGCGGGATTTTTTTGTTTTTTCGACCCATGCCCTTGTTGCCAAACGGGCCTGTATTCCAACATTTTGCGTGTCAACTAAGAACTGACCCCGTTAATCGGACCATGTTAGACCTCGTAGATCAAATACGCCTTGAGATTGAAAACGCCAGCATCGACTCGGAAGAGGAGCTGGAGTTATTCCGTGTCAATTATCTCGGCCGTAAGAGTGGCCGGATCACCGATCTTTTCAAGCAGCTAAAAGATGTGCCATCGGATGAGCGGCCGGCGTTTGGGCAGCACATCAATGCGCTTAAACAATTGGCAGAGCGCCGGCTCGAAGGCGCCCAGCAAGCCAAAAAGGCTGCTGGTTTCCAACGGGGCGATCTCGATATCACCCTGCCGGGGCAGGCACCGCTTGTCGGTTCTTTGCATCCACTCACCCAGACCTTTGAAGAAATCCAGCGCATTTTCACCAGCTACGGATTTACCATCGCTGAAGGGCCAGAGGTTGAAGACGATTGGCATAACTTCACCGCGCTGAACTTCCCGCCGGATCACCCGGCGCGGGACATGCAGGATACCTTCTTCATTCGCGAAACAACACCTGATCAGGAGGCTGTGGTACTGCGGACCCATACGTCGCCGGTGCAAATTCGCGTGATGAAATCGCAGCCACCACCGGTCCGTGTAATTGTGCCGGGACGCGTCTATCGCAATGAATCGATTTCCTATAAGTCGTATTGCGTCTTCCACCAGGTTGAAGGACTGTATGTAGATGTAGGTGTGACGTTGGCCGACCTGAAGCAGGTACTCCACATGTTTGCCCGGGCCATTTTTGGCGAAGATGTCGTGACCCGTTTTCGGCCCAGCTTCTTCCCATTCACCGAGCCAAGCGCAGAGATGGATATCTGGATGGCTGATGCATCGCTGCCGGGTGGTGGGCGTTGGCTCGAAATCCTCGGCTGTGGTATGGTGGACCCGAACGTGTTGGAAGCGGTCGATGTCGACCCTGAAAAATACACGGGCTACGCATTTGGTATGGGCGTAGAGCGTATTGCGATGCTCCGGTATGGCATCGACGACCTGCGCATTTTCTACGAGAACGACATTCGCTTCCTGGAACAGTTTTAAGCCGTAAACACGATGAAAATTAGTTATAACTGGCTCAGAGATTACGTAGCGCACGAACTTGATCCCGAAGCGCTCGGTGAGATGCTGACGATGAGCGGCCTGGAAGTCGAAGAAATTATCCAGGAAGGTGCATCCCTTGCCGGCGTTGTGGTTGGGCGCGTGGTTACTGCTGAGCAACACCCCAATGCTGATCGCCTGCGTACCTGTACGGTAGACGTGGGCGGTGAGGAACTGCTGCATATCGTTTGCGGTGCGCCCAACGTTGCTGCGGGCCAGGTTGTGCCTGTTGCAACTGTGGGGACTACCCTGATGCTCCCCAGTCGCGATAACCCTGAAGAGAAGGTCGCGGTCAAAATCAAAAAATCGAAAATCCGTGGTGAACTGTCGCAGGGCATGATTTGCGCAGAAGACGAGCTCGGATTGTCTGATGACCACGACGGTATCATGGTGCTCGACGATGCTGCGGCTATCGGTCAGGATTTTGAAGCGTACCTTTCGGATCAGGGTATTGTGCATCAAGATCACGTGATCGATATCGCCATTACGCCCAATCGTCCTGATGCAATTAGCCATATTGGCGCAGCACGCGATATTGCTGCTTTGCTCGATACGCCGCTAAAAAAGCCGGCACTTTTGCTGCCCAACGCTGGCGGTGAAGTGGCCAGGCACATCGACGTTTCAATTGAAGCGCCCGATGGGTGCGGACGGTACGTGGCAATGCTCGTGCAAGGTGTAACCATTAAAGAATCACCTTCCTGGTTGAAGCAGCGATTGCTCGCAATTGGTCTGCGGCCACGTAACAACGTTGTGGATGTTACCAACTACGTGATGTTCGAGTGCGGCCAGCCGCTTCATGGGTTCGATTACGACCAAATCGCGGGCAAGCAGATCGTGGTGCGGTATGCCGGCAACAAAGAGAAATTCACCACGCTGGATGACAAAGAGCGCGAACTTCCCGATCGCACGTTGATGATTTGCGATGGTGATCGTTCGGTAGCCGTTGCCGGCGTGATGGGTGGACAAAACTCTGAAGTGACGGATGAGACCGTCAACGTGCTCATTGAAAGTGCGTATTTCGATCCGTCAACCATTCGCCGGACAGCCAAAGCCCTCGGGTTACAAACCGACGCATCGTATCGTTTTGAGCGTGGGGTAGATTCAGACGGCCAGGTATGGGCTGCGCGCCGGGCCGCTGAGCTGATCGCTGAGCTAGCTGGTGGGACCATTGTTGATGGGATGGTTGATGCACATCCCGCGCCAGTAGAAATGCCTGTGGTTACCTTGCGGCATAAACGTGTTGGACAAATCATTGGTCATGAAATAGATACAGCTGAGATTGAACGACTGTTAAAAGCCATTGGGTTTGAGGTAGAGGCAGCCGGCGAAGATGACTCGCGAACCTACACGTGCCGCGTACCGAGTTTCCGTCCGGATGTCGCACGCGAAATTGACGTGATTGAAGAGGTTGCCCGTCTTTATGGCTACAATAGCGTACCCGAGCCGCCACAGACTGCCATTCCGAGTATTACGCCGCATATCGTGAAAAACACAACAATGCGTGGCAAGGTGCGGCAGTTGCTCGCCGGCCTGGGGTACCGGGAAACGTTCACCAATAGCATGGTGCGCAAAGAAGTAGCTGAAGCATTCAATGTCCCAATGCTCACCGGGCAGGAAGGCGAGGTTGTGTATACACTGAAGCCAATCTCCCAGGAAATGGCTGCATTGCGCCCCAGCATGCTGCCTGGATTGTTGACTGTCATGGCCTATAACCAGAACCATGGTCAACGCGCCCTGCGCTTTATGGAATTCGGCCACGTGTTCAAGAAAGGTGATAAAAAAGGTGCGCTGGTTGCCGGTTATGCGGAGCAGACTTCACTCATTATGGTGATGAGTGGGTTGGCGCAACAGGCTAACTGGGATGCAGAGGCTAAAGATGGAACCTTCCACGATCTGAAAGGCGAAGTATTTGCGTTATTGACATCGCTAGGCGTTTCGGGGATACAGGGCGAGGCAAACTATAGCACAAGTCCTGTGTCCGATTACCATTTAACGCTAATGCGCAACGAAAAACGGATCGGTGTGATTGCTCGCTTGTCTGCGTCGCAACAAGCGGCATACGGATTAAAGACACCCGTATATTTTGCCGAAATCAACTGGGACGTCTTGTTCAAGCAGGCGGCCGGCAAACTGACGCGCAAGTACGAGAAAATTAGCCGTTTCCCCGCTGTAGATCGCGACCTTGCTGTGATTGTAGACCGTGATCAGGATGTTGGCGGTTTGAGTGCAACGATCCAGCGTGCCGGCGGCAATTTGCTGCAAGAAGTCTCTGTATTTGACATCTACCAGGGTGAGCGCGTTGCAGCTGACAAGAAAAGCGTAGCGTTCGGATTGCGTTTCGGCGCGCACCGCACCTTGAAGGACAAAGAGGTTGACGCCAAGGTAAAAGCCGTGATAAAAGCGCTAAATGATGGCTTTGGTGCTGAACTTCGTCAATAGATTGTTATATTGAGTGTAAACAAGGAGTTAAGCCTTGCTTGACGACGCATGCTTTTTTCTGTAATCTCCCTGCTTCCAGGCAGTATTGCGCCTGGTTGGAGTGTGCGTCAGAATCATACAATCGAACCTGATAGCCTTCATTCATGGAAGCTGCTGACAACAAAAAAAACGAAGCCCCCGATACCCCGGCTGAAGAATCTGCTGCGCCGGCAGAAGAGACGCCGGCACAGAGCGAGCAATCGAGTGGGACAGGGCTCAAAGGCACCCGTGCGTTGCGCAAATTGCGCGATCATGTGGAGCGTGCAGCCAATGAACTCGTCAGGTTGCGTGAGGAAAACGATGCGCTGCAGGCGCGTATCGAGGTCCTCGAATCGACGCCGGCATCTGCCAATGGCGATAAAGCGGGCCTCTTGCTGATGGATACAGATCCTGAAACGCTCAAGCGTAAAGTGGAAGGGTTCATTCAGTCAATCGATAACTATCTCGATAACAAGGATCCGCAGGATTAGGGCAGTAAAAGCATGGAAAAGTCGATCAGTGTCCGCGTCATGGGGCGCGAGTACACCTTACGTGTAAACGAGGAAGATGAGGCGATGACAAAAGAAATTGCCGCGTACGTAGACGATAAAATGACGGCTTTTCGCACCGCTTTCCCGAAGCAGCCCGAGATCACAACCGCAGTGATTGCGGCATTGGCGATTGCAGAGGAGTTGCACACCGCACGCGACAAGCAAGATAAGCTGATTGCTGATACCGATGAGGAGCTCGTTGCGCTGGCGGACAAGCTCTCTTTTGTGCTTGATGCAGAGGGGGTAGCGGAAGCAGATGCAAAAGAAAAAAAAGATTAAAGGGGCCGGCGATCTAAATGACCTAATTGAGGTGTTTGGGTCAAGATCCATTCGAAATTTACTCGTATTCTATACGAGGCTACCAGTTCTTCGGTGAAGGACTGGTTTTTTTGTTTTTTTTTCGATTGTTTAGGTTCAACATACCGGACAGCAATGCAAATCCTGCCCACCAGCAGTGGAACTGCTAAGGTGTCACAGGATATAAACGATACTTGCTCAATAGAGCAAGCGTACTGGCCCGTTTTGCACGTATAAGAACTTTACAATTACGTTCAATAGGGAGCCACACTTCAAATTCTGACTACAGGCCACAGTCTCGCACTTGATGCGGGACCAGCGTCGAGCAATCGGCAAACCGTGGAAGAAGAAAGAATCTGAGCGGCGCCCAAAGTGTGTGTGAAGAAGTTCTTCATATCTCCAACTCGGGTTGGTACATGCTTTTATAGCGATGCCCCGGTGTGGTCCGCAGCTTGTGGAGCCCACCGGGGCATTTTTTATAGATAAAGTAAGGAAGCTATGGACCTGATAATGGTTACCGTGGCAGTAGTTGCCCTTGTTTTAGGCATTGTTCTCAGCAGATTTGTTTTTTCTCGTAACTCGCAGCAGCAGGTACAGCAAGCGCAAATGGAATCGCAGCGCTTGCTTTCAGAAGCTGATATTGAAAAACGCGCGCGCTACGAGCAATTGGATCGGCTTGAGGCTGATATAAATGAACGCTCGCAAACCTTCGAGCAAGAGAGAAGGGAAGCAAGACGTGCCCTCCGCCGCTCAAAAGAGAAAATTGAGCAGCGACAAGAAAAACTATCCCGCCGTGCCCAGCGCCTGGCAGAACGCGAGAAAATCTCGCTGAAAGCCACGGACATGCTGGATGTAATGAGAAAAGAAGTACGCCAGAGCCAGGTGGAAGCTGAGAAGCTTCGCCGGCGTTCTGCGCTTTTGCATGAGGACATCAAAAAGCGCCAGGAAGAAGCTGCGCAATTAAAAACGGATGCTGAAGAAGCCAACGAGAAGGCGCAGGCTGGCAAGGAACGCCTAAACGGTATTCTGGAACAGCAACTGCGGAAGCTTGAGTCTATAACGGGTATGTCGGCAGAAGATGCGCGGCAGGCCATGAAAGAGCAGTATCTGGAAGAGGTCAAGCTTGAAGCAGCCTCAATGGTCAAAGAAATCCGCGACGAAGCCAAGCTTAAAGCCAATCGCGAAGCACGAAAAATTATCCTTACCGCTATCCAGCGTACCGCTGCTTCACATGCTATCGAGAATACCGTGTCGGTGGTAAATATCCAGTCGGACGAAATGAAAGGCCGCATTATCGGTCGCGAGGGTCGGAATATCCGTGCGTTTGAGTCGACTACAGGCATTGAGGTGATTGTAGACGACACGCCGGAAGCCGTAATTCTTTCAGGTTTTGACCCGGTTCGCCGTGAAGTGGCCCGTCTGTCGCTGATTCAACTGGTGCAGGACGGCCGTATTCACCCTGCACGCATCGAGGAAGTGGTTGAGAAGGTGCGTCTCGAAATAGAAGACGAGTTGATCGAGATTGGCGAGCGGACCGTCATCGATCTCAACTTGCATGGGATGCATCCGGAATTGATTCGCCTTGTTGGGCGCATGCGGTACCGCACGAGTTATGGCCAAAACCTGCTTTCCCACTCCATCGAAACCGCGCGTATTGCGTCGATGATGGCAGCTGAGTTGAATTTGAATACGATGTTGGCAACGCGTGCCGGCTTGTTGCACGACATTGGTAAAGTTGTCGAAGAAGAAATTGAACACCCCCATGCGATTGTCGGCATGGACCTGTGCCGCAAGTTCAAAGAGCACGAAGACGTGTGCAACGCCGTTGGCGCCCACCACGACGAGATCGAAATGAACTGCATGATTGCACCTGTGGTACAGGCGGCTGATGCCATTTCAGGTGCCCGTCCGGGTGCCCGTCGCGAAGCGCTTGAATCGTATATCAAACGCCTGGAAAAACTGGAAGACCTCGCGCGCGCTTTCGACGGTGTAGAGCGGGTGTATGCCATCCAGGCCGGCCGGGAAATTCGCGTGATTGTAAACCACGATGTGATCTCGGATGCAGCCGCTGAAATACTGGCTGTAGACATCTCGAAAAAAATTCAGAACGAGATGCAATACCCCGGCCAGGTCAAGGTAACCGTGATTCGCGAAGTGCGATCTGTGTCCTACGCCAAGTAGCGTATCATACGCTAAAAAGCCCAAAATAGGCGAATTTAGAGTCTATCCTTGGAAAGGATTACTCCAGTTTGCCTATCACCCTACAAATATCCACGCCAAAGCTCCCCCCCTCTGGCTACGAGCGGATTATTGTTGATTCATAAGCATTCCGTTCTATAAGGGTCCTGATTCCCCCATCTTGCAGGTTCCGACCCTGCGTGCCCCCATTGCTGTCCTTCCGTCAGCACCCGCTCTTTGCTATTGCCCCCCTAATGATCAACTGCAAGTTTTTTACTAGGTGAGCTCGATGCATCAACTCAAACAGTTTCATCGCTATGTATGGTTATGCATAGTGATTGGGGCTATGCCATTTACACAAGCAACCGCACAGATTTCGTTTAACGAAATCGGCGTTGCTGCAGGCGTAGGCTCTGACGATTATGACAGTTCGTCCCGGCACGGGCTGGGCGTAATCTGGGTGGATTACGATAACGATGGTTTTCCTGACATTTTTGCAAGCAACGGTTCAGGACTGCCAGCACATCTGTATCACAACGAAGGAAATGGTACCTTCACCGATGCAGACAATCTGCTACCCGTATTGCCCGGCGTTGAAATGACCAGCACCATGTTTGCTGATTATGACAACGATGGTGACCAGGACATTTATATCGCTGTTGGCGCCGGCGATCTCTTTTCACCGGACGGCGGAGCGAATATTCTCCTCCAGAACCAGTGGGTAGAGAACGGCAACGCCCTCAGTACACCGCTTTTCATTGACGTAGCAGCGGCTGCCGGCGTGGACAATCTGCCGGCTGTGCCTTTTGGTACCAGTCCTGGCTACAAATCTTACTCAGGCGGCTGGCTCGATTATGACCGCGACGGCTGTATTGACCTCTACGTGGCCAACATGGTTTGGGACCAGGGCGGGGTGAATACCAATGCCAACCAACTCTACAAAAACAATTGCGACGGTACCTTCACCGACGTAACCGTTTCAAGTGGCGTTGATACTGGCGATCCAGACGATTACCGCCCAACGCTGGCGTTTTTCGGTGGTTTGCTGACGCCTGGCGATATCGATCCAGACCTCTACGTGGTAAACGTACACGACGCTTCTCCTTACCATCACGACCTCATTTATGAAAACAATGGGGACGGTACATTCACAGAATTCAGCGGCACCATGCCTACCTTTGGCGATGACTCGGGCGCTGGCATGGGAACGGCTGTAGGCGACATCGACCTTGATGGTGACTGGGATATTTACATTACGGACCTTCCGACACCGCCCGTTGAGCCTGTAATGGAAGGCAACACGTTGTATCTCGGCCAACCAGATGGTACCTGGAGCGAAAACGCGGGTCCAACGGCCGGCGTTGCAAGTGGACCTTCCTGGGGCGCCAACTTTACCGACCTCGATCTCGATGGTTTTGAAGACCTCTTTGTCGGTACAATCGCGCCAGATACACAAACCCAGACCATCTACCGCAATGATGGTGATGGTACGTTCTCCGATGTAACATCGGGCTCCGGGTTTGTGACCGGACACGAAGCACGCGGTACTGCTGCAGCAGACTTCGACCGTGATGGTGACATTGATATTGTGCAGGTGAATCTCAACGGAAGCATCGATCTGTATGAGAACGTAACCAGCACGTCTGACAACTGGCTGGAAATTGATCTCAACGCAACGGTAAGTAACCGCTCTGCTATTGGTACGCTCGTGGAAGCAACCATCGGTGGTGTTACCCGGATGCGCCAGGTGAATGGTGGTGCCAGCGCGCACTCACAGGACGACCTGGTGGTTCACTTTGGTCTTGGTAGCGCAACCAGCGTAGATGAGCTCAAAATTTCATGGCCTTCAGGCATTGTACAGACGCTGACCGGCGTTGGTGTAAACCAGATGATCGCCGTAACCGAGCAGACTACTGCGCCTGGCGACCTGTTCACCGAAGTGTCTGCAGCAGCAGGCGTTTCTGTTATTCACGATGGTGGCGCGCTCACCGACATGGGCATCGGCTCTGGTGCAGCGTGGTTCGACTACGACAACGACGGTGACCAGGATCTCTACATGACCATGCGTACCGGTGCAAACCGCCTGTTCCAGAACAATGGCGGTACCTTCACCGACGTTGCCGCAGCTGCCGGCGTTGCTGATGCTTCGCACGATGGCTCTGGCGTTGCTGTTGCTGACTATGACAACGACGGCGACAAGGACATGTACCTCTCCAACTCTAAAGAAGACGTACTCTTTGAGAACAACGGTGACGGTACGTTTACCGACGTAACCGCAGGCTCTGGTCTCGGTACCAACGGTACACGCCGTGGCACATCGGCTTCCTGGGGTGATTACGACGATGACGGTTTCCTTGATCTTTTTGTGAGTCACCACGAGCCAATGGCAGATGCCGGCATTCCTGATGATGCCACACAGGCACAGGATTACCTGTATCACAACAACGGCGACGGTACATTCACCGACGTTTCTGATGCC
>CBDHHF010000035.1:0-738779 GCA_965263205.1 Rhodothermales bacterium | reverse complement strand
ACCCAATGTCAGGGCAATGGCCTGAGGGTGTTCGAGATCAAATTCGTTGAAGTACGAAGTGTTTTCGATACTTGCAATCGGTTTTGAATCGTCGAGTGCAAGTGAAATAGAAGCACTTGCTTCGGAGGTTAGGCCTGCTTCGTTTCGTACACGGACTTCTACTTTAACCGAGAGCTCTTTTTCCTGAACGGGTAAAGCTGGTTTCCACAAGCCGGCCAGCAAAATAGTCGGTGCTTTTCTGGAGCTCGGTCCAGTCTTGCAGGATGTCTTCTTCGTCCCGGTCATTCACATCCCGGTAGGTAATCTGCTTGATGCCCGATTCGTCATCCGCCATGGGGGCGAGATTGAACTGGAGTGTGTTTGGCGTTTCGCTGAAATAGGACGAGTAACCAAGATTGGAAATTTGTGGCCTAGGTGGTGGGGTCTGATCTGCCGGGATCAGTGGTGTATCTTCAGCAGCCATCGCCACATCCGATGCAGGATCGACGCTAACTGTAAATTGGCCTTTTTTAACAGCAGGAACGCCGCCAGCGCCGCGCACGCGGAGTGTTACGTTAACCTCGCGTTCGGTTGTTGCTGCGTCAGGTTTTGCCGTAAAGAAATCGAAGCCGGGCGCTTCCGACACACTGGCAAAGTGTGGTTTTGCGTCTGCGTTGTACGATAGTGCAAGGCTCGTTTCTGCGAGGTCTACCGGGTGTGTGGCAGACCAGGTAAGCGTCGTTTTGTTCAGGAAGCCGTCACTCGCTGGGTAATACTGATGTCTTCGATGACGGGTGGAATCAGGTCGTCTGCGAGGATGCGGTAGTTGCCGCGGTAGGGGAGGAACTGGAAGGCATAATTGACTGCTTCCGGATCAAGCCGGCGGATGGTGCTCCGCCACGTACGATACTCTTCGGCCATCCCGTACAACGTTGTGGTAAAGCGCGTCTGGATGTCATAAAGCGGATCCAGTGCCAATGAAAAAGCGCCGTAGGCTTTGTTTAGCGTATCCATGCCCGTAGCAAACTGTTCGTTGCGGGCTTCGAGTAAAGAGGTCAGTGTATCACTGAGGGCCGTCAGGGGCAGCCATCGGTACGTCGTACCAGAGATCTTTGGCCGTTGTCTGGAATTCTTCTTTCAGCGCATCTTCCTCAAGGCCGGCGAGGTACTGTGCAAAACGCTGGTCTTCTGGCAGGTCGTCGCGTTTCCAGGATGTGTTGTTTGCGAGCTGGCGCGCCTGATTGTAACGCTGCTGCGTCAGGCTGCGCAGCGCATCAACGCCATTTTCTTCACCGTCAAAAGTGCGCAAGTTTTCGCGGATACCGCGATCCACGGCATCTTCTTGTGTAGCAAGCCACGTTGTTTTGTCTTTGGTCCAGTTGAGCAGCTCCCAGTCGTTCGCGATGTGTTGTGCGTAATATTCAGCAATGGCACTGGTAGCGCTGGTAAAGTCAATGGCCTGCTGAGGTGAGCGTGCAATTTTAAGGTTCACCATGTTCAATTCAACGCCGCCAACGGTCCGGAGGAATTGTACATCGAGTCCTTCGTTTTTCTGTTTAAACTCTTGCAGACTGCTTTGCTGTGTGGCTTGCAAAGCGGTGTCGATGACAAAGCCGGCCTGCGGGTTTTCTGCATTGCCGGGCCAGTTGACTGAGGTGACCGGCAGCGTTGACAGGTCCTGGGCAAGTTCTGTGTAGTCGGAGTTCCAAAGCAGCGGACGTGGCAACAACCCGTTGAGCGCAAAGATGTCTGAGTCTGCAGTCCGTTTTGCAGCGGTGACGCTAGCTGTCATGCGTTGATGCGCGTCGCGGGTTAGGGCATTTGCGGCAGGGATGCCAGCATACCGCTGGTAAGCCGGCCGACGCGTATCGTTGTAGAGACCGTCTTGCAGAATTTCTAATACATCTGGCAGCTTTTCTGCTTCAATAGCACCAGATTCCAGGGCCAGGATTGTATCTCCCGTTTCTTTAAGGAGCGAGTCTGCATTGGCAAAATAGGGGAGGTTGCCCGAGCGCACTGGGTTGAAGGCCAGGGTTTGTTGGACTTGGAGTGCGTTGCGCAATGCATTGATTGCATTGGTTGCATGCACCGGCGTGGCATTTCCAAACTGGCGTGCATCCGTGATCATGCGGCGGAACGTGGTGTTTCTAGCATCGCCACCGTAAACTTCGCCTTCTTGCAGTGAGAGCCAGGGATCGATAGGGCCAGCGTACACAAAAGGCACGTCAGCATAGATATTGCGCGCTGCGTAGAACAGGCTTTCTTCGTTATCCTCGATAAAACCGCCTTGCAACTTGACTGGTGCAACCGCAAACCCCGGAATGAGGTCGAGCGATGCGTCAAACGCGGTATATCCCTGTAATTTGCTGCGATCAGGACTCGACCAGACCGAGAGGTTGATGTCTTTGTCGAGCGTTAGGGGGCCGGCTTTCAGGCTTGGCGCGGTGTACAGATCGAGCAGCAGACCATCTTGCGAAATAAGAAATTGCCCAGGCAGCCGAATGGTATCGACAACATCCACGGCAGCACGACCGGTAACAGACCAGGACAATGTTTCGGCGCTTGGCATCGCAGAAACGTTCGCTTTCAAAATACCACCCGCCAGTGACGTGTAATTCAGGCTTACGTCGGCCATGCCAAGCAACTGCGTTTGCGCATCTGCTACGGGTTTTTCTACGAGGAACAGACCGGCGCTGAGTTCATCTGCGCGCGCAAGCAATGCGCCGTCGAGATCCAGCGTTGTAAACTGGCTGCCTAGTTCCATCAGGCCTGTGCCCTGAAAAACAGGCACTTCCTCGGTACCCATGGTTAAGTCGATAGGGAGGACCGCATGCAGATTACGGTTGACCGTGTAGCCGGCTGGTTTATTTGAAGAAAAACTGTTGTTGCTCCGCTCGTTGAGTGCGAGATTTACGAGATCCAGGTCGTTTGCTGATGGGTTCAGGAAAAGGCCGCCGCCAGCAATCGAGGCTGTAGCTGCACCGTTTAGCAGGTCAAGTGAGCTTGTCGATGGGTTGAAGAGCACGCCAAGGCTGCTTGCACCATTGATTTCACGAAGCGTACCCGTGCTGCCCAGTCGTATGCCATTAAACGTTGTTGTCCCTTCAATACGCAACGTTGAAGCAGTTGAATCGCTGACGGTGGTCAGGTTGCCTGTCAACATGCCCAGGTGGCCCAGATCGATTTGGGCGCTTGTCACCTGCGCAGCAGGCGTACTACCGTTTTTTCGAACGATGAGATTGCTGAATGTACCGTGCAGGAAGTTGTCCGTTAGTGTCATCGAGAGACTATCGCCACATACGCTTCCAAATTGCATACGGGTGACGCGATTGCCCGTCGTGTTTGTAGCACCCGTTCCTGTAAAGCCAGTTTGTTGGCCATTCCGGCCGCCAAGGCCAATGGTTGCGCAGCCAATTTCAAATAGTGCTGCATTTCCGAACGTAATACCGGCAGGGCCGGCTGCCTGGCCAAGGTTTTGCAAGCCCTCGGGGCTTAAGGTCACGTTTTCGACGGGGAAGAAGCCTTCCAGTCCCTGCACGTTAAGCCGGCTCATGCCCCCCATCGTGACAACAGGGGTTTCCGGATTGGGCAGTGCCAGGGTCTGAATATCTGTATCGACAATTTCATCAGCGAGCGTGAACACTGGACGCGCAGACGCAAGCCGTTCGGAAAGCAAGTATTGCTGTTGCTGCGCTTCTGCAATGATAAGTCCTGGATGCCGGCGTGTACTGATGCCATCACCGAACGTTATGACAGGTTGTGCGCTGCCTGCCGTCGAGTCTGAAGCCGTTTCGGTTGTGGGCACCTGCAGGTAGCCGGCGCTGTGAATGCGGTTATCCGCAGCAACCTGAGGATTGAAATGCAAATACGCACCGCTAATGCCAAACCCACGGTTATCCGCTGGTTTGTTTTTGTCGAGACTGTACGGCACGAGTTGTAGGATAGAGGCAAAGCCATCGCCATTCAGCGTACGCCCCTGACTGTCCAGTGTGATAGCAACAGGCAGTCGGTCGGTATACAGGTTGGCAGCGGTTTCGTCAATGGTTTGCGTACCCAACAAGATGCGGCGCCCGTTTGGTGTTGGGAGACGAACGCTGCCCTCGACGTCTAGCAAGAGTTCGCCATCAACCGTTTTCAAGATGAGCTCTTCGATCCAGAAATGGCGTGAGATGACCGGAATGCGCGGGAGATCGGCTAAAAGCCTAACTTCTTCAGCACTGCTGGTTGTATTGCGGCCAAAGCTCGTGTCGCGGAGCGTTACGGTACCGTTTGTTGCCAGCTCTATGCCGGCAAAAGGCAGCATATCGGTCGGCGAACCAAATGCGCGTCCCGATACAGCATTATTGTTCAGGCTAAGCGCCGGGGCAAACGCACCATCAATGGTGGTTACCAGCGTTTGCTGCGCTGCATCATAAAAGATATCTGCTGCTTCAAGGTGTGCATGCAGGAAGCCATTAAACAACGGCTGCGGCACTTCTAAGTCGCCCATTTGGGTGACATACACGCCCCCGGGACCAATTTCCATCGCGATTTCAGTCGTGAAATCCTGGCTGATTTTGGCCGGCATAGCCAACGCCCCCGTGAGCTCGAGTACAGGCATTGGATCAGCACTCAGCCTGGGTGGATTGGCTGGGTCGAGGAAGAGCGTGGCCTGGTCAATTGCAATTTTTTGCGTTACAGGTGCCACTGCTTCGAGTTGCCAGGAAGAGGTTTGTGCTGTGTAGATAGCTTGGAATCCAAGTGGTGCCGAGGCTACTTCGACATGGTTAAGGAGAGGGCTATCGATCTCCCCATCGAGGCTAATCTCTAGATCTCCGTCCGTCCGCGTTACTTGAACTGAAGCTGGTTGCAATAGGAGCGTGCCGCTGTGTAACTGGTAAGCGGGCGCTTCGAGGTCTACCGACGATAAGCCGTCTGCATGCAGGGCCAGTGTGGTTTGCATGGTCAACGTGTCGTCGTCCGGGTCAGTGGCAAACGTTGCCGGGGCACTTAGCGTAGCTGTGAGGAGCAACTGCTCCGTTTCACCTGCATAGCGTATTTCCGTAATACGAAGTGGCGTGCTACTGCCTGCAATAGAAGCGGGCCGACTCAGCTTATGCGAGATATCACCACCTGCATATGTCAGGCCTTCATTTAGAGACAACGCAAAGGCAACGGGTAATTTTATGGACGTGCCAAGTTGTGGCATGACGAGGTTGACGGTTGCATCTTCCGTAGTCTCTATCGTCCGGCGGTTTTTGTTATTCGGAGCACTCAGTTCGATTGCATCTTCGCCGGCCTGTACCAGATCAAGGTATGCCCCAAAGGTGCCCGGCAACGTGATACGTTCGGGTAAGAGGTCATCAGGTGATTGGAGATGGAAGCCGGTTTCGTCCAGCACAGCCACGCGTGCATTGGTTGCGGCATTACGCGCGAGTAACTCAGCGCTGCCTTTGTTTGTGATTCCAGGGCGGAGGCCTAGACGGAAACCACTTTGTGGGCGAAGATAAAAGGCTTCGTCTGCGTTAATGGCATTGATCGCGACCGTGCTGTCGTTTGCAAGGGCAAAGCCATCCGCGGTTAAATGCGTTTCTTCGACACTGATTTGATAGCGCGGCGCTGCAACCGGGAATTCCCAGAGGAGGCGTTCAATCTGTACATCCGCTTCGCGCACAACACCAGATAACAAATCCAGCGTAAGTGGGCCGGAGGCTTCGACTGTACGACGCGACCCTGGCCGGCTAATGGTTGTAACTTCGCCAGAAAGGGCATATTGCGTCCCTGATGCTGAAGCAGTCATGGTCAAGACGGCTTCGTCAAATCCGGCGGCAACCGGCCCCAGCGAAAACGCTGTGCAGGGCGAAAACGGAGCTGAAGTGCCGGCAAGCTGGCCTTCTGTGTTGAGTGACAGCGATACATTGGGTACTTCGCATGAGGCATCGCCTGTGATGGCAGATGATAGTTGCAAGGCACCATACACAGCCAGTTCGAGAGCCTGGGTGCTATCATTCGTGGCGAACGTACCTGAAATACTTGTGGCGTCGAACGAGCCGGCTTCTAAAGGCAGCACGAGTTGCCCGTTTTCAGGGCTGTAGGGCAAGATGTTGCCCGAGAAATGGCCCCCTTCGATTTGTGCGTCTTGCAACGTGAGCGGCAGATCAGCAAAGTGTCCCAGGAAACCGGCTGCGTCGCGCAAGTTGACTTCAAAATCGTAGTAGGGCGCTACGCTGGCTGCGCCGTTTTCACTTTTTCGGGCAACAGTAACAGCCGGAATTCTGTACGCAAGCAGGTCCAGCGTCGCTGGGCCGGCTTTTCTGCTAAAGAAAGCAAAGTCGGGTGTACCCGGATGTGCTTCCTGGGCTGGAATGTAGAATTTATTTTGGTGCAGTTCTACGCCCTTTAGCGGAAGCGCAAGGCGTGAGGCACCATTGAAAGGCAGCAGGCTGGCTCGAAGATCGGCCGTGTATCGAAGCCCACTGGCGGGTGTATAAAACAGGTCGAGTGCTTCGATAGCATCAACCTGCAAGCCGGCGCCGTTGAGCGAAATTGACCGTGAACCACTTTCGTTGATCACGGGCTGGAAATTCTGGATAGCTACTGCGCCCTCACCGTCATACGCAAACGCCAGGTTCGCAGATGCTACAACGTTATCGCCTTTGTTGAGGTTAAACGTCCCGACAACGTCGATTCTGCCCGTAGCTGGTGCATAGGCGTTGAGTGGTACACGCAACGTGCCCGTTGCATCGCTGATGTCCATACTCACGTTGCCGGCTTCTCCGTCAAGGTACAGGTATGCATCCGCGTCAGTTAGCTTCACATCGCCTGCGACGACACCGGTCTCATCGAGTGTAAACGTAACTGGATCTGCATTTTGGAGTGGCTTGCCAAACAGGGTAAGTTGCCCTTCAATATCGATCTGGACGCCTTCGTTTGTTATGCGTGTCGTAAAGCTGGACGGCGCAACTGGAATACCTATAGCGTCGAGCGTTATGTTTGCCGCACCGCCTTCTTGCAGCGCCGTAATCTGTCCGGAGACAAGCTGGCCCGTTTGGGCGTCGATAATGACATCCTCAAGCGTGGCGACAAATTGGTTGCCTGCACCTGTCTGGACGCGTTCGAGGCCAGGCAGTGTAAGGTTAAGGGGGACATTGGGTTTGCCTGTTACGGTAAACTGTCCGGCAGTGGCCGGCTCGATGTCAACCAGTGACTGGCCTCCACGCTTCAAGTCAATGTATGCCACCTGTTCGTCGGGCAATTGCAGGCGATCCGGGATCTGGGCAATAACCGGATCACTCTGATCGATCAGGTGGAAGCCTGAAGGATCGGCATAAGCCTGCGCGACGCCATCTGCTGCAAAATCAACGCGTCCGCGTGCGATCTGGAAAGGCGCAAAGTTCAGCGTGAAATTGTCAGAATAAGTAGCCGTCCATTCTGTTTTAGGCAGCCCGGTGTACGATACAATGGCTTTCTGTGTGCCACGGGGATGGAGCCCACGCCGATCGATAAAAACATTGGCTCCTAATTCCAACAACAAGCCATCAGGTAATTCGAGTGCAGTGCCTGATGGTACTGCCCGGTAGCCCGTCAGAGCATCGGAAAGTGGGTTAATGGCTACTTCTAGGGCGATTGGCTCGCGAAACGTGAGGTTACCTTCAATGATGGACTGCGTCTCTGCATCAATGAGGAGCTTGTCGAACAACGCCTCGCTACTCAGGCCCATTAACTCAATAGGGAGAGTCCCGTCAATGAAGATTTCGGTGTCAGCAGGATCAATGTCTGCGCCATCTTCAAAATCATAAATTAGGAACGGGTCGCTTACGGGGAAGCTCCAGGACGTAAGCATCGACCCGAGGCCATCCTGTCCGATGCTAAACGTGTAAAACTCGGTTTCGCCGTCATCCAGGACCGGCATTTGGTCGTTTACGTCACGAGCACGAACCTGCCAGGCGTACTGTTTGCCTTCTTCCAGCGGCAACTCTGCCAGGGTATACACAAAAGCCGTTTGGCCAACAAGGCCTTCCTGGACCATCGGGATATTACTCTCCAGGGCCTGGTATGGCGCCTGGCCAGGAAAGACTTCGACAATCAGTAATTCATATTCGAACGTGCTTGTAAAGGGAGCACCACTGACGGGTGTCCAGGAAAATACCGGGAATTGTGACGTTAACGCAGCCTGATCGAATGGACTGAGGAGAAGGGGAGGCTCGGCGTAACGCACGCTGAAAAACGCCATGCCCGGTACAGATGGGATTAGCGCAAGTTCATCGTCAACCAGGGGTTCGATACTCAGGACATAGTCGCCTTCCGGGAGCAGGCCGGATGCGTCTACGCTCGCGTTGAGTTGTTGGATAAGTTCTTCGTACGGCAGCGGGAATTCGATGGCCGGCTCGTCGTCGAACGTCCGGTAAACGTGGATGCCCGGCGTATACGCATTGGCTTCGGACGTCATGTCAATCCGCGTTTCCCCATTAACTTCCAGCGTAAGCCGGAAACGGAAATTCTGCGGTTGCCGGCTCGGACTCACGTAGATGAACTGTGTCGTGAAAAGTCCCTGCTGATAGCTTCGTTCGAGGTCGGCGATGTACGGGGATGACAACACCGGCGGGATGCCCGTAAAGACGACCTGTGCCGTACCCTGTGCCTGGGCCGCTTGTGGACCAGTAAAGGGCAATAGGAGGCCCAGTTGCGCAAAAATGGCAAACACCACGGCTACGCAAAGGGAACGGCATCGGATACTATGTAACGCTGAAAGTCGCTGCATTCAACTGCTGCTTGTACGTAATCTGTTGGGGGATTAAAACCGATGTTCAAATCGGAGTGTTGACTGAATTTCCTGAAAATTGCCGCGCAGAGGCTGGTTTGTTGAAAGCCCGCGCACCGTAATGCGGATCACATCGCGGAGCGTAACGCGGTAGGTACCCGTCAACGAA
Organism: Rhodothermales bacterium; assembly: GCA_965263205.1. Classification (GTDB taxonomy): domain Bacteria; phylum Bacteroidota; class Rhodothermia; order Rhodothermales; family JAHQVL01; genus JBCCIM01. The sequence goes on along the minus strand of CBDHHF010000035.1, from coordinate 729,891 downwards.
AACGTGAGCTGCGTAGACTTTTCAGTGTCCAGCATGGCATCCTCTTCTTCGAGCAAAGGCTGGAAGGTGAGGGTGGTGCGGGAGAGTCCACCGGACAGGTTCACGTTCAATTTTCTATTGAAAAATCCATAGCTACCGCCGGCAACAACCCCCACAGCTTTGACATCTGTTGTTGGGGCTTTGCTGTTCACCAGGCTTAAGCTGCTATTAAGCGCCAATCCTGACGCGAGAATCACATGATGGCCGAGGGTCGTCGACCGGTTTTTGAAATTGATGCGGGGGATGATATCCGCGTCGTCGCGCTCCGTATTGTCGTTCAGCGACTGGAAAGATGTTGTAAGCGAAAATCTGTGCGTTAAGCCGTTGATTGCACGCGTCAGCACGGGTGCAAGCATCAACACACGGGAAACGAGGTTTTGCGATAGGGGATCAAATATTGGATCGCTGCTGGTTGGATCGTTGACGTTGGAGAGCCGGATAAACGACGCGTTAAGAAAAAGGTCATCCGAAAGCTGTGCCTGGGATGATAGGCCAACGTGATTGCGTTTTAGCGTTGCCGTCCGGTTGTTGTCGAGGTTGTTTCTTCGGCTTGTGATATCCAGTCCCACCTGGACCCGGTTGTTGAGCATGCGGGCTTGCGGTTGGAACCGGAAAACGGCCTGATCACTGCGGGTGTACGGCCGGCCAAGCGATGTAAAGCCCGGCGCAACCCGGCTGTACGACGTGAGAATGGTGAGTTGATCGAGCGTTTCGCTGACCGATTCAGAAAATTCCTTTATGCTGTACCGTGCGCTGAAATCGCTTGCGTAATCAAAACGGCTACCAACGCGCGGGGTGAAAAGTCCGAAGAACGATGGCGCCAGATCTCCCGTCGTTTCGACAGCACGTACATCTTGCGTGAACGCCGAGCCCGTGATTTCGCCACGGATCTCAAGATTTTTATCCAGTAGAAACAGGCCAAAAGAGGGTGTAAAGCTGACATTCTCTGCCGGCTGGGCGGTTGTTGCTGTAGACAACGAGTTTTCTTTGTCGCGCGCTACGAGGCCTTGCAGGTGAACGTGATTGGCCGTTTTGGGGCCAACACCTACGCTGGCAGAAAAAATATTGCGATCGAATGCCGGCCGGCGGATGAGTGCACCCACGCCTGTGTCGATGGCGCGTCGCGAGCGGCCGGCCATGAATGAGAAATAGAGGTTGCGGGGCGAGTAGGCAATGGCAGCGCCACGGATGGTAGCTCCATTGAGGCCGTATTTGTTTTGTCGGGGACTGAAATCGCCGAGTGTTGCTTCCCAGTCGCTATAAGCAATGGATGCTGCAACCCGGTTAAGGGATTGTCGGAGCCGGTCGTCTTCGGTGGAGAGGAGGAAGTCGAGTCCGTAACGGACATTCTTCACCGTTGCGTTTGTTTTACCAAACAAACGGCCGCTGCCGTTAGGCCGGCGCGCGTTGATCCCACTTGCACTGTACGCTTCGGTCGAAAAGCCCACCGTACCGCCCAGTGTCACGGGGCCCCAAACTGTCGATGGTCTTCGGGATTGCGCAAGAGCGTGGGTCGGCCACGCAGACCCGATCACCAGGACGAAGCAGGAAAAGATAAAGAGGAATTGAAACGGAGAGCGAGGCAATTTGCTGAAACTGTTAAGAATGACTAATTCATCAATTAGGCTGCGCATACCAGTACAAAACATCTACAGGGAATTCCATGGTATTTGCCGATCAGTATTTCAGCGTTCAGGCATCGTTTGAATGCAGAATAGCCAGCATCGCTGGGATGTTGGCAGCCGGATTGGCCCTTGCATCCGGTGATGCCGGAAATCAGGCCCGAAATACTGGAAATACAGGAGGATAAGTCCCTATTGGAAGCATACAATAAGCGCTCGAAATAGCATTTTTTTAAGTCTTATGCGCACTACTTCTGCGTCTTTGGCTCAAAGCAAAGGAAATCTCTTGAAAGTGGTCTAAATCGCGTGAATAAGGGGAAAATGCGGTGTATACGGGTACATGAACCGGTCAGGGTACGGGTAATTTTCCTCTTACTTTCAGGGATGCGAAATAACGGTAGAACTGAACAAAAGACTATGCTATCGAACGAAAGCTGCTAGTAAGCGCAGTGACTTGAAGAACGTGTTAGTTAGATCATTATGTGCGTGCCGTGGGCGGCACAACTAGGTGAAAGTAGCTCGCAGGAAAAGTGCCTTGAGTGCGGTTAAACTACTTTCGTTCTAAAGCAACAGAAACGTGGTTTAGAACAGTCTAACGTACGATAGGTCGGGGGACACAGTTCCGATGTTGGCGGGTAGCCAGTAATTCCTTATGGTAACTGTTTAATCATATACTATTATTGAAGCGCGTACTTATGGGCGCGCTGGTAAAAGTCCATTGCCTCGGCATGCTGTTCAAACGCCCGACAGGCTTCTGCAGCCATGAAGTATACTTGTGAAGGATCAGCATTATATTGTGCAGGTGGCTGCTCAGCATGCAATCCTTCGAGTAATTCTGCAGCATAAACGAACGATTCTGCTGCGGTCCACTGATCGCCTTGCTCCCAGCGTGCGCGGCCGGCAAGGTGATGAATCAGCGGTTCGTGCTCCGCAATTTGCAATGCTGCTTCTGCGTGTGCCAGTGCATCGGCAAAGCGCTCTTGCAGGATGGCAATCTGAATGGCCTCAACGCGGGCAGCAAGTGCCTCTTCGTGAGATAGCTCTTGGTAATTGAGGTTGCCAAACAACATGCCGGCTTCCTCCAACTGACCCTCTTCGAGTAAGCGATATGCAGTACTGTAAGATGTGGTGGTGCTACTTGCCAATGCTTGCATGGGGTGTTCTAGGTTTTTTTCTTATGCTTTCAGTCTATCTTAGTACCGGGGCATTGTTTGATGTGAACTAATAAAAAGAAGGCTTGCCTGTTAAATGTCACGAATGTGTGCAAATTAGATGGCAAGGCTCTAGAGAAATCACTACGACTTGTAGGTCATTCTTCCGAACAGGGGTAATACATAGGCGCAAACAGCAAGGGATGTAATGGAAACAGAACGGGTAGGAAAAGACAATATCTTAAAAAATACTGCCTCCAAAGCCGTACATGCGATGCGCGCAATGCCCCAGGCATTTGTAGCTTCACCTTCTGCGCCATACCAACAGATCGATCCGCTTGTCCATCAACAATTAGTTCGTGAACTGCACACCTATCGGCGGAAAAATGAGCTGATTGCCCGTATTTTATGCTATATAGGCGGATTTCTTGGATTACACCGTTTTTACCTTGGCCAGGTAGGGTATGGTATCCTAATGTTGTGCACCGTAGGAGGGGCTTTAATCTGGTGGATCATCGATTGGACAAAAGTGCGTGGGATGGTTGCCGACTACAATACCGAACAGGAGCGTCGTGAAGCCGCCGACGAGCCGCCGATTGGCATGGACTACGTTCCTGTTGCAACACCGGACGCATTTCTGGACTATCCCGCCTGGGGCCACGCGCGTCTTAACCCCAAAGGTAAACCCCGTTCGCGAACCCGCAAGTCGCTCGAAATCATTGCCGACGCCATAGCATTGGTATTTTTCGGGTTCATTCTGGGGGCAATGTCAGCCGGCTCGGGCTACAATGGCGCAGTATATGCCGTTTTGACGATGGTGTTGATGATCAATTTTGCGGATATGCTGATCCCGTGGCATCAATGGCCTTTTATTGGGGGCATGATTCACTGGGATTACCGGTTACGCCTGTTTTATAACTTCAACGAACCGGGCCGGCGATGGAAACTGTATTTTCGACCCTTGCTTGGCCTGCTGTACGCACCCTTTAATAAGAAAGCCCGAACAGAAGTATTGCTTTACCTGGAATTGGGGAGTGTGTTTGTTGCGGGCCGGCTCATTGTAGGATTATTGGGCGGTGAGACCTGGGAAATGGTCCGTTTGCTGGATTTTAGTGGGTTTATGAGTAACTGGGCGGAAAGCCTCGTGCTCGGCTTTATCACCGTGTATGGTTTTGCTGCCCCGATTGGCGCGTTGTTGATGAAGCACGTGTTGCTACGCCGGCAGAACTACATTCGCTGGGGGCTCAGTCTGGTGGCTATTTTATTTCTGTTTTTTGGATACCAAAACGGATAAAGGACGTTGTGCCATGACATTTGAGGCGTTTTGCACGTACTGCATGCAGAAAAAGGGCGTAGAAGAGACGTTTCCGTTCGATGAAACGACGCTCGTCTATAAAGTGATGGGGAAAATGTTTGCAGCGACAGGGTTAGAAACGCGGCCGCTTTCGATTAATCTGAAATGTGATCCCGAGCGGGCAATCGAACTGCGAGAAGCTTACGAGGCTGTGCAACCTGGATACCACATGAATAAGAAACACTGGAATACGGTGGTGTGTGACGGATCTATACCTGCTTCGGAAATACGTGCATTTATTGATCATTCGTATGATCTGGTAGTCAAAGGACTGAAAAAGGCAGACCGCGAGCGGTTGGCCGGCTTGTAATATGGTGGACGGACACAAAAATCAGGAAGCAGAGCTGGCCGCTGGCATCGCGATGGTTGCATCGCGCGTGTTGTACATGGACAATCACCTGCTAATCGTCAACAAACCCGCCGGTACGCTCACGCAGGGGGATGCCTCGGGTGATGCAGATCTGCACGGACTGGCCAAAGCCTATCTTAAAGACCATTTTAATAAACCAGGCAAGGTCTTTCTTGCGCTAGTACACCGCCTTGATCGACCTGTATCGGGTGTGATGGTATTTCCCCGTACATCAAAAGCCGCCGGCCGGGTGACGCAGCAGTTCAAACAACGCACCATCGAGAAGCGGTATATTGCGATGGTGGAGGGCCGGCTTAGGGGAAGCGAAACGCTTATAAACTACGTGTGGAAAGATCATCGCCGCGTACGGGTGGTGCAAGAAGGCCATCCAAAGGGATTGCGAGCGGAGTTAACCTACACCAGTCTGGCTGTTGAAGATCGCCGGTCGTTGATTGAAGTGAAGCTGGGCACGGGCCGGCCCCATCAGATTCGCGTGCAGCTTTCAAACATTGGCCACCCCATTATTGGCGACTTCAGGTACCACGCAAAGACCGAGCTCGACGGGCGCAACCTCGCGCTGCACAGTTACCTGTTACGCCTCGACCATCCAACGCAAGCCAAACGCATGGCATGGACCGCGCCACCGCCTGATACCTGGGGGGATGGGTTTAAGGCGCATATTACTGAGTTGTTGGAGGGGAGTAAAGAGTGAGGAGTTTGGAGTAAGGATGGACGAAAACCCGAAAGCACATAAAGAAAATCACCCAACGTGCTGTATGGTAACTTCCTCGACGCATTTCGCCGGCGCAGGGAGGACGCAGACGGTGTCTTTCCGAAGCGGATCCACGACGATAGGAAAGAATTGGTAAGTTTCAAATGCACCGGCATCTCGATTGAAGCGCTTGCTCATCGCCTGTTGCATGAGTGTATATGCTGCCGGCCCGAGCATAATAAATTTGGGTTCTACTGCAGCTTCCTGCATTTGACGGATGCTATCGTTGATAAAATCAAGGATTTCATCTTCACTGGGTGCATACTCAAGTACAGTCATGTATATCTTGTTTAGGTGATCGCCGGCACGCTCGCATACACGGTACCATGCATTTGGCGAGGTTGTTGCTTTCTTTTTGGAATTGTATGCATTACACTGTAAGCTAAGGAATAGATATTACTGTGGAAAAAGAGTCCCCGATCAATTCTGTTGTGGAAGAAGAAGCTCCTGATCAATCGATGGCTACGCGCATGCAAGCGTTTGTTGAGCGTTTGCAGGATAAGATATGTGGCGCGTTTGAAGACGTCGATGGCCGTGCATCGTTCCAGGAAGATCTCTGGTCTCGCGATGGTGGGGGCGGTGGTCGAACGCGTGTGCTCGCTGATGGAAATGTCTTCGAAAAAGCCGGCGTAAATACGTCAGCTGTCCATGGAATTTTGCCCGAACGCATGGCAAAGGTGCTGAACGTGCCGGCGTCGCAATTTTTTGCTACCGGTATTTCGCTCGTGGTGCATCCGCGTTCTCCTTACGTCCCAACGGTCCATGCCAATTTCCGCTACTTTGCACTTGGGGAAAATCTGCATAGTCCGATTGACCAATGGTTTGGTGGAGGTGCCGATCTTACGCCGTATTATCCCTATCTCGAAGATGCACAGCACTTCCATAGGGTTTGGAAAACGGTATGTGATGCACATCCCATGGCTTCGTATGATGAATACAAGCAGCGTTGTGATGAGTATTTCTACTTGCGCCATCGCAAAGAAACCCGCGGTGTAGGCGGAATTTTCTTTGATTATGTACGAAACGAGCCGGAAGACGCGTTTAATTACGTACAGGACGCAGGCAATGCGTTTTTGGAAGCATACCTCCCAATCGTGAACCGTCGCAAGGACCAGGCGTACGGCGACCGAGAAAAACAGTACCATGAAACCCGGCGCGGACGCTATGTTGAATTTAACCTGCTATTCGACAGAGGCACGCGTTTTGGTATTGAAACCGATGGTAGAACAGAGAGCATCCTGATGAGCCTGCCGCCGGCTGTGCAGTGGCATTATGACTGGCAGCCCGAGCCCGGTTCATTAGAAGAGCAGGCGCGTTGGTTCTTTGAGCCACGCGATTGGCTGGCGCTCTGATCATTTCTTAACTGCGTGCAAAACTGTGTAATTGACACTGCAGCCGGGTGCATAACCGGCAGTGCGGTGCATAGTGTATCAGGAAGTGACTTGCTTTTATCTAACTTCTTGAAAATACACGACACCCGATTCGTAAAAACTTCAATCTTGGAGTGGAACTGAAGGGTGCCTAAAATCCATTTAAGCCCTTAATCAGCACGTAATTTTTGCTTTACATAAAATGACCCCAAGACAGTTTCTGAAGAAATATGAGTATGATAAGCGCCTGATTACAGGAGCTTACTACTCAGATGATCCCCTTACGCTGGAAGAAGGGGACAAGGTGGCCGTTGTTTTACTGAATCTTGGTGGGCCAAACTCAACCGATGATGTAGCGCCGTTCCTCTATAACTTATTTATGGATCCGGCCATTATTGACATTCCGTTGAGAGGCATTCTGCGGCATTGGATTTCCTCTTTTATCTCCAAAACGCGGTCAAAGAAAGTTGCCAAAGATTACGAGGAAATCGGTGGCGGTTCGCCAATCAACCGGTTAACCAAAGAACAGGCTGACCATCTTGAAAAGCACCTGAATGAGGCATACGGTAACAAAGCCGGCGTATCATTTCATACGTATGTCGCCATGCGCTACTGGCATCCTACCAGTGAAGAAGCCGCTGCGCAAATGAAAGCGGATGGTATCACCAAAGTGGTACTGTTGCCCCTGTATCCGCAGTATTCTAAAACAACAACAGGATCGTCTTTGTTGTACTGGTGGATGCTTGAAGAGGCCGGAGAAATTCACGCATGGCCAACGACGTTCGCGTACGAGTATGCGGCGAATCCCAAGTATTTGAAAGCGCTTAATGAACGCATCGACGAAGCCTTACAACGCTTCCCGCGCGAACTTCGCAATGACGTACATCTTGTGTTTAGTGCACACGGTACGCCCACGCGCGAAATGAAAGAGCGTAGAGATCCCTACTGTTGCCTGGTCAATAGCACTGTTGAGCAGGTCATGAATACGCGTACCGACGATCGTACATTCCACGTTGCATTCCAGAGTAAAGTGGGGCCGGCTGAATGGCTGACGCCCAGTACGCCCGACAAACTGGAAGAACTCGCAAAACAGGGTGTTAATGCCGTACTGATGGTCCCTGTTGCATTTGTGTCCGACCATGTAGAAACGGCGTTTGAGCTCGATATCGAGATTCGTGAAGAAGCGGAAGAGTTCGGTATCCATAACTACGAAGTCGTTTCTGGATTGAATAGTCACCCGTTGTTTATCGAAGCGTTGGGTGAAGTCACAGTTTCCCAGCTTGTGCTACCAAACCAGGAGGAAGTCAACCCCTCTGGTGATGGAGCACCCGTTGATGCACGCAGCTATCCCCTGCGCCCGCTAAATGAATTGCCCCGATATAAATCTGACGACCGTTGCACCCGCTGTCATCAGTGTGAGTTGATTACCGAGGCCCGCAAGTGGACGGTTGATGGAGGCACAGCAATTACCCCAAACGTAAGCACCGAGTCTGCTGCGTAACGGTTTTGCCGGCGTGTGATACAACACGACGTTTTAGACCCCATTATTGATTTATTCGATGGCCAATTCTCCAAAATCGAAGAAAAGTGTTGCCGCGTATGAACGCGCCCAACACGTAATTCCTGGTGGCGTTAATTCGCCTGTTCGTGCGTTTAAAAGTGTTGGTGGTACGCCCCGTTTTTTCAAGAAAGCGGCCGGCGCATACGTTACCGACATAGATGGTAATGCCTACATCGATTACATTGGCTCCTGGGGACCCATGTTGTTCGGGCATGCCGACCCGGATGTAATTAAAGCCGTCAAGAAAGCTGCTGCACATTCCACCTCGTTTGGTGCACCTACCGTAATCGAAATTGAAGTGGCCAGCCTGGTTTGTGAATTGGTCCCTTCCATCGAGAAGGTGCGGTTTGTCAATTCGGGCACTGAAGCTACCATGAGTGCAGTCCGCCTGGCCCGTGGCTTCACGGGGCGCGATAAAATGGTCAAGTTTGAAGGCAATTACCACGGCCATGGTGACAGCTTTCTGATTGCCGCCGGCAGTGGTGCCATGACCTTTGGCGCACCCAATTCACCAGGGGTTACTACAGGAACCGCGCAGGACACGCTACTTGCCCGGTATAACGATCTCTCTCACGTTGAATCCATTGTTCAGGTGAACGACGGAGAAATTGCCTGCATTATCCTTGAGCCGATTGCCGGCAACATGGGTTGTGTACCTCCTGCACCCGGTTTTTTGCAGGGACTGCGCGATTTGTGTGACGCTCATGGCATCTTACTCATTTTCGACGAAGTGATGACGGGCTTCAGGGTTGCTCCGGGTGGCGCGCAGGCACTGTATGGTGTATCACCAGACCTCACAACACTGGGTAAAATTGTAGGAGGGGGCCTGCCTGTCGGGGCGTATGGCGGCAGGGCAGAAGTGATGGATTTTGTATCACCGGTTGGTCCCGTGTATCAGGCCGGCACACTCTCTGGCAATCCGCTTGCCATGCACGCGGGCTACGCGACGTTAAAAAAGATTGCTGACGATTCCAGCTTTTACGATCGGCTCGAAGTATACGGTGCAGCGCTTGAAGAAGGGGTTCGCGATATCCTGTTTTCGCTCGGACACGACTGCTACATGACCCGCGTCGGATCGATGGGATGCCTCTTCTTTACCGACGTCGAGGTAGTGGATTACGCAACCGCAAAGACTTGCAACACAGAGACTTACGCGAAATTCTTTCATGCGATGCTTGATGCCGGGGTATACCTTGCACCATCACAGTTTGAAGCGTATTTCTTCTCTACCGAGCACGGTCCTACTGAATTGGGTGACACGTTGAAAGCGTATCGTAAGTCGTTGGAAGTTGCGCTTGGCTGAGGTGGCCGTCAGCTTGTGGAGTGCGATTACTGTGTCGCGAAGTAGGTCTCTAATTCACGCAGCGTTGCATCCGATGTTTGGATTTCTTGTGCAAGTTGTCCCTGTTCGAGCACAGCAATACGTTCGCAAATCTCGGTGACGTGCGCCAGGTCGTGGCTTGAGATCAGCAGGGTGGACCCTTTCTCTTCGTTTAGCTTCTGTAACAGGCTCTTCAATACAATCTGAGAACGGGGATCCAGGTTGGCAAACGGCTCGTCGAGTATGACAATATCAGGCTCAACAAACATGGCAGCGACAATGCCCACCTTTTTGGCGTTGCCTTTGGAGAGGTCGCGGATATACTTGCTGCTGGCGTGCAGGGCATCTGCCGGCAAAAAGTCGCGGTAGGGTTCAACGCGTTCGATGGTCTCCGTTTTAGAAAACCCGTAAAGGCTACCAACAAAGGAGAAAAACTCAAGGGGGGTAAGGTAGTCCAGCAAAAAGGACTCGTCTAGATAAGAGCCAATGTGGCATTTCCACTCATCTGTTTGGGAAACAACCCATTCCTGGATGGTGATGCTGCCGGTGTCTGCCTGGAGGAGATCGAGCAGGAGCCGCAAGAACGTAGTTTTGCCGGCGCCGTTGTTGCCTACAAGCCCGAACGTTGCGCCGGCCTCAATATGCAACGACGGAATTTGCAAAGCAAAAAACTCGCCGTAGCGCTTGGTAAGCTGTTCTACTTCAACTCTCATATTGCCTGAATCCTGAAGCCATCACGTATTTTTTGTCGAGTAGCTGCTCTGTAAAATACAGGCTCCATCGCTTTGATAGAACCAGACTTATCACGCCTATACCGCCGATAAACAACAACGCAGTCCAGGTGATGTTCTCCAGGAAATAGAGCAAAATTGCCGGGGGCGTTATCGTAGGCAGGATCCAAAGCCAGTGCATGGCTGAGAACCCTTCATAATTAAAAAAGCTGCCGCTGCGTGCAATGTTCACCCTGCGCTGGTTGCGAACGGCAAGCGCAAGCATCAAAACACTCGTCACACCAGCGTTATAAAACAAAAAGGTGACGTGGAGCAGCAACAAGTTTGGGCTCAAAAATATGAAAAGCGGCAAGCTGATCAAAAAGAACACCAGGCACGAACCCTGCAGCAACATGAGCTTTGCCAGGATTAATTCTTCTGGTCTGATGTTGCGGGCCAGAAAGCCGTCAAAATAGGTGCTTTCCCACGAAAACATGAGTTGCCCGTAATTCAGGGCAAACGTACCTGAGGCAAAAATGCCAATGATTGCGGATATGGCGCGAGAACTGAAGACCTGGCTCTCTGTGAGCATCAGCGCGATGTACGCGACGGCAAAGACAACGGAGAGCAGGAAATAGTGCTTTGGTCGTTTATTACGCCAAATCATTTTTAACTCGAGCAAAATCAGGTTGAGTACCTGGCCGCGCTCTGGGGCAAAAATAATGTTTGAGCGTTGTGTGCGCTGGTTTTGTGCCACAACAGGCGAGGAGAGGAGATTCTGCTCGATCAGTGCGCTGGAATACAATACAATGCTAACTGCCAGCGAAATAAGCAGGCCCAATAAAATAGCGTTCCGCTGGAGCAGTTCTTCAAACAGAATCTCAGAGCAGAGCTGGAGGTACTGGGTATTGATGACCTGATCCAGTACAAGCAACGAGGCAAAAACACTAATTGTAAACACGTAGAACCACGTGTTTTTGTTGAGAATGGCTCGCAATAAGTTGTTTGTGTAGTGCGAGATAATCAGGATAAGCGTGATCCCTGTAAGCCAGAAAAGTGTACCTGTTGGGCCGGCATACCCCTGCCACAGGTACCGGATGCTGAAAGGAATAAAGAACAGGTAGGGGATAATGTTATGAAAGCTCAGCAGCGAAAAAGCCTGAAAAAAGTAAACGAGACGTTTGCGACTAATGGGTAAGTGCAAATACGGCTGTATCTTGAGCTTTGGCCCTTGCTGCAGGAAAAAACGGAGGGAGAAGAGCCCAATAAAGATTTCCAGCAAGTACCGGTTGATGAACCCAATGGGATCATCGCCGGCTGATGAACCCGCCAGCACTTCTTTGAAAAAGATACCCATGCCTACCAGCACAAATGTCAGGTAAAGCAAAACCATGGATACGGCGATAATGGTCAGCCAGCGATGCCTGCGCTTGACCGAGCGCCAGAAAAAACGCCAGTGGTTTTTTATGAGTAAAAGATAGAGTTGCATAGTGGGCGATGTGTAACAGATCCTTTAAGAACATGGGGGGGATACAGTTCCTGAGGACGTGTTGCAGCTCAACAATTAATGCTTAGATTAGATCGCAGAGATCTTCAATACAGACAACAAATATACTACCGAACTCTGTATACATGGACAGAGTAATTGGTGAAGTGTCGCTAAGCTACTCGCGCATCTTTTTGAAAATGCAGGAATCAATCGTCAGAGGCCGTTTTGCGCCTTCTCCAACCGGACGCATGCATGTTGGCAATGCCCGTACAGCGTTGTTGGCCTGGCTGTCTGTACGGCAGAAAAACGGTACGTTTGTTTGGCGACTGGAAGATATTGACACCCCACGGGTTGTGCCGGGTATGGCAGAAGCGGCTGCAGCTGACCTGCAATGGCTGGGGCTCGATTGGGACGAGGGGCCGGCGAAGGGTGGCAACTATGGATCCTATACACAGTCGGAACGGCTGCCGATATACGAAGCTGCCCTTCAAGAACTCAACAATGCCGGCTACCTCTTTCCTTGCTCCTATTCGCGTAAAGAACTGCAAAACCTGGCCTCAGCACCGCACGGCTTAGGGGTGAAGACGGCATATCCCCTCGAATTACGCCCTCAAAACCTGCCTGTGGACTGGTTTGCTACGCAGCAAAAAGGTTTGGGGGATGCAGTCAACATTAGATTCAAAGTTGGCCCTGGCATCCGAGCCTTTACCGATTTGGTGCAGGGAAGGATCGAGCAGGATGTGCAGGCAGCAGTGGGGGATTTTGTCGTAAAACGCCGTGATGGATTGTTTGCTTATCAACTTGCTGTTGTGGTAGATGACCTAGCAATGGAAATATCAGAAGTTGTACGTGGCGAAGACTTGCTGCACTCCACGGCGCGTCAGTTGATGCTGATCGAGGCGTTGGGAGGCAAACCACCTGTTTATGCCCATGTGCCGCTCATCAGAAACGCTGAAGGCGAGAAACTATCGAAGCGCGATGCCGGCCTGACGCTGCGCGCACTCCGCGAAGCCGGTGTTAGGCCTGAGCAACTAGTTGGCTACTTCGCGTATTCACTGGGCCTTATTAACGAAATAATCCCAGTAACGCCCGGAGCTTTACTGCCCTATTTTCGTTGGGAGAAAATCGCAAAAAAAGACTGGGTGCTGCCGGCCGATTTGGTAGCCCAACTCACCACCACTTAATACCTTTCCACCGACAACGCTCCGGTATCCCATGCGCAAAGTTTTTACGCTGTTCGCTTTTTGTTTTCCGTTTCTAGCCCAGGCACAAGACACACTGCGTTATGCAACCTTGCCCGATTCGATTGTAATTACAGCAACCCGGTTTGCGGAGAACGCGCAGGCTGTGGGGCAGCGCATCGCGGTTTGGGATGCAGATGACATTGCCCGATTGCCCGTCAGTTCATTCGACGAACTGTTGCGTGTGACAGGCGGTGTTGAAGTATTTAGCCGGTCTGGATTTGGCGTACAAAGCGACATCACAATCAGGGGAGGCACGTTTAATGGTGTGCTTGTGCTGATTGATGGCGTACGGTTTAACGATGCACAGACCGGCCATTTCCTGTCTGATTTCCCCATTCCTTTGTCGCAGATCGAACGGATCGAGATCCTGCGCGGGCCGGCTACGGTGATTTACGGCCCCGATGCGCTCAATGGTGTGGTGCATGTCATCACACGGGCTGCTGCGCGCTCGTCTGCAGAAGATGGTATACAGGTGAGTGCAGCTAGTCAGTTAGGCTCACACAACTTTCGGGCATTGGACGGCGATATCGCGTTTGCCAAGCGTGGCTGGCAGGTTGGTGGCGCGGTTACGTACCAGGTAACGGATGGTGAGACTGTCGAGAACGATGCGGTGCCAGTAGAAGGCCCCAATGGTATCGTTAAAACCGACTTTGAACGGGTGGCACATTCCTGGTTTGTAAATAAAACGGATGGCCCTGTCTCGATTTATGGCCGTGTTGCGATGGATTGGCGCGATTTTAACGCGTACCATTATTACACCGTCTCCTCGCTCGATTTTTCGCGAGAGGAGACACGCACCTTTTGGGGGCAGTTCAGACTGCAAGGCGAACTGGGGGAGCAGACCGACTGGCACATCAATACGGTTGCAAAGCAGCACAAAGACTTTTTTAATTTCAATCCGCAGTTCACACCCAACGAGCACACCAGCCGGCACTTCATTGCTCGAGGAGCCATCAAGCATACCTTCTCGTCCCTGTTTTCGCTGAGTACGGGGTTGTCCAGCTGGTCGCGCAGTATAGACAGCAACAATCTCGGCGAACACAGTGATTACACAATTGGCGGGTATGTGCATGCGCGGTATCAGCCTGTTGAGTCGCTGCTCATTTATGCCGGCGCGCGCGCGGATCATGACCGTGCATTTGGCACCGAGGTGACGCCGCAACTCAATGCCTCATACCGATTGGGGAAGGTAGGGCTGCGAGCTAATGTAGGGCGTGCCGTTCGCGCACCGAACTACGTGGAGCAGTACATCAACTTCACGCGTCCGCCACAGCGTGGCCGGAATTATGGAAATCCCGAGTTGAACGCTGAAAAAGCATGGTCTCGTGAGTTTGGCGTGGATGTGTATCCTTCAGAAGGCATCGAACTAAACGCTACACTATTTCAACGAAATACGTCGAACCTGATCGATTTTGCGCAACTGAACCCTGTAGCTGGCATGCCTACGCTGGCTGATTCAGTATTGCTGGCGCAGAACATCGCCAGTGTAGAAACGAGGGGCGTGGAAATAGATGGTGCGTTTACCTATGAGATAGCCCCGCAGCATCTGCTGAAGCTGCAAACGTCTTACACGCGCATGAAAACCGATCTGGATGAAGTGAAGGCCGGCGCCGTGTTTAAATATGCATCAAGTCACGCCAGGTTTATCGTGCAGGGGACCTTGCAATGGCAGTCTCCCTGGTTTGAGCTGGCCGTGCAAACCCTGGGTAAAGAGAAGCTGGATGCATCAACCTACAGCGTATCCCACCTCCGTGCTGCAATACCAGTCCAATTTGCTACAGGTCAACAAGCCAGACTATCAGTAGAAGTCCGCAACCTTTTTGACCGCGCCTACACCGAGGTCCTGGATGCACCTATGCCAGGGCGATGGATCCTGTTTGGGGCGCAGGTTCGGTTGTGATCAGGGCTTGAATGCAATCCGCATGAAAGGCTACTTGAGCCATTTTTGTGTCGTGCCTATATCTTTTAAAATATGCGGTAGAACCACGTATTATTGGCCTTATTTATTTCGTGTTTGCGCACACGCAGCGAAATAACACGCCCTTGTAGATGTAGAAGAGGAGAGAAATACCTATTTTGAGGGAATTATTGCGCCCTGGCGGCCAGGATCAGAAGGATAAAGGAGACTGAGAAATAAGCCGACCCTAGTTAAATTTAAATTAGTCTGATTTAGAAAAGTCAGAAAGTTTATACTAAATCATATCACTTGATAGATGTATCCTAAGCGATTGCAAAAACTCTTATCTCTGATTTCTGTTTTTCTGTCTTTTGCATCGATTGTACATGCCCAGCCTTCACTCACAGAGCTTATAGATAAAGTTGAACAACCTCAGCAAGGGGATGGCAAATATGACGATCTATCATTGATTGAGTTAATGGATACGCTCAATGTGCCAGGGCTTAGTGTGGCAGTCATTCATGATTTTAAAATTCACTGGGCAAAAGCGTATGGTGTTGCTGATGTTGAAACAGGAGATAGAGTAGATACTGAAACGCTTTTTCAAGCAGCTTCTATGAGCAAGCCTGTAGCGGCAATGGCCGTTATGAAAGCAGTACAAGATGGCTACTTTTCACTTGATGATGACATCAACACAATCCTTTCTTCGTGGCAACTACCCAATAGCAAATATAACGCTGAAAAGAGTGTAACTCCCCGAATGCTAACGAGCCATACGGCTGGCCTAGGAGATGGATTTGGATTTCCCGGATATGCACCAACAGATCCATTACCAAGCATTATACAAATTCTTGATGGAGACAAACCTTCTAATGTCGGGCCTGTATTGATGGATCGTCCGCCGATGCAAGAAGCAAAGTATTCTGGTGGGGGTGTTACTATGATGCAGCTTGCCCTTTCTGATGCTGTAAATATGCCTTTTTCCAAGTATGTTGAAGATTCAGTGCTCAAACCAATAGGTATGACCCGCAGCACTTTTGCGCAGCCTCTTCCTTATGAGATGGAACTAAATGCAGCGCGAGCACATGATCAATACGGTAAAAGAATGAGTGTAAAATGGCAGGTTTACCCGGAGCTGGCTGCCGCCGGTCTTTGGACAACTGCTGTTGACCTGGCTGAATTTGCGATAGAGGTGCAAAAATCTTTACTCAATGAATCCAATAGGGTGCTAACACGCACATCTGTACTTGAAATGTTGAATCCTGTTGGTGTTGGTGGGTTCGCAGTCGGATTTCACATACAGCAAATAGGGAATGGGTGGTATTTTGGGCATACAGGTTCAAATATGGGGTATCGAGGTAGCTTAACCGCACATAAGATAAAAGGTTACGGTGTAGTGATCTTGACAAATGGTGATCGAGGGTCCCGGGTATCTATGCATTTCCGAAATCGAGTTGCCCAAGCCTATCAATGGGATTCGCTGGAAAAATAAGTTCTTCGTCCCGGAAGCGAAAAGCGAACTCCTGGTCAGTAACAAATGAAAGAAGTCCTGATTGAGTACGCCCTGATCGGCATTGCCGTATTGCTCATCCCGCTCGGGTTTACACTCGTTATTCTTGGTCTCCGGCGTCGCCAGCGTAAGCAGCTTGTCATTGGAATAGGCTGTATTGTTTTGAGTGCTGCGCTATGGTGGCGGACAAATCATGCAGAATTCTGGATGGTAGATCGATGCCTAGACGCTGGCGGACAGTACAATTATCAAGCTCAAACCTGCGAGTTTGAATGAATAACCCCGGCGATTGTAAAACTTCCGATCGGGACTTCCGGCCGATTGCGTAATCGGAAATGGACTTCCGACCGGTAGCGAGAAGACGGAGTGGGCGGTATAGCTGCTAAAATGAGTTGCGCGAACCGTACTGTAAATCTAAGCGTACCCAGATTGAACGTAACCTCAATCATTATGGGACATCATTTCATCAGAGAGGTGGATGGCCACCAGACGTTAACGATGGCTCATGTTGGATATACAGCCACTGTGAGATATCCAGCTGTTCGAGTACTCTCTTTCGAAAATCTTAAAAAACTAAAGGCACTTCTTGGGCATCAGAATGGCGATGTATTAACCAGGTTGTGTAGTGATCTACTGCAGACCAAATCCTACATCGCCTACGATGGGGGAGAAGTGCTCAAAGATGCAGCGACTCTTGAGCCTGTAACTATTCGCGGTTCGAAGGGAGTTTACGAGATACCCGCCAAATACAAGCAGGGAATTGGTCAGGTAGAACGAGTACTGGCTTCTTTTGAAGGACAGTTGATCCGACAGTTGAGTATCGTTTCCAGCATCGATCTTTACCTTGTGTACACAGACACAGAAATTAGCCAATGCCTGGGAATAATTCGGGCACCTCTTTTGGCTTTGAGGGAGTTAGGTGAAGAGTGTACAGCTGCACAGGGTATCGTTAACTTCACCAACTGAAGTGAAATCAGAAATTGGATTCCTGTCATTTGGTAGCTACATTTTTTGTTAATAACAGCAGCGGCTAATTGCAACTCGCCTCAAACATTCTATCATGATCAACATGAAAACCCAGCTAAGTATTAAGCAGAATAGTATTTTCTTTTTCATCGGAATGCTTCTGATGGCTACAATCTTTTTCGTTAGTGGATTTGTTCAACCAGGTGAACATGTAGCCAGCAATACAGCAATTGAGAACGCACATTCAGGAAATAAATGGGAATATAAAGTGATTTATGTAGTGCCAAAATCGGAAAAGAGATTGAACACGGAGCTTAGTGAGTTCAATTGGGAGTTTTTGGGTACGACCAATGAGTATGCTCTTTTCAGAAGAGCTATCCCATCTAATCATGAAGGCACTCGATAAAAAAAATCACTACGCTGTGCGAACTGGGAAGCCATTTTGGGATAGCATTTAGAAACGAAATCGAGAGATTAGCCTCTTATGCAACAGCCAATACCAAATGATGCCATTAACGCCTACTATTCATTTACTGTACCTGCAAAGATCACGGTAGAATCTGATAATGGTTTAGTTTCTACAATGGATTTCTCACCTGGGATGATGTTGAATGTGGAGTTCTTCGAAAAGGAGAATCCCGAATGGAGAAACCAGGCAGAAGGTTCACTAACATTTCGAGGCGAAATAGTTGTTCGTGCTCGTAGAAGCGATGAGATCAAAGAAGATGAAGGTAGAAAAGGGCATGAGATAATGGCACATGCACCCTATAAACTCAACTTATCAAACGCCCTAATTATCGTAGAAAAGGCTTGAGCTACGTCGCGGTTGCGTTTATGCGAAATGCTGGAAAGGAACGATCCGAAGTGTGGCTAGTGTTTAAAGAGCCTCTCTCCTCTTTTTCTTTCAGGTAACGGAAGATGCCTCGGATTTATCAACTCATGCTGGAGGCGGGATATATTTTTGTCGGTGGGGGAGTCATCACCGCATTAATCATCTATGGCTTCATTCGCGTTTTCAAGAACAGAAATCAAGAAGGGCACGCACGCCGATTGGTTTTTCTGATTCTGGTCTCTTGCCTTACTTTTTATGCTGGATGCGGGCCAAGGCTTCCCGCGTCACCATACATTTTCTCAGATGAATACTTGACGCTTCAACAGTTAATCCTGGAGCACTATGGCGATAAATTGGAATACGGAATTGTCATCGAGCAGCCTGTTGATACTAGGATTGCAGAGCAGATGAGTAAGCTCAAGATTGATTGCTTACTGTACGTGGATGAGGCTAATGTAATCGAGCCAGGGCTGCAGGGCTTCCTTCTGACGAGATATGCCGACATCCCAAGTTGGTGGCAAGATCGAGCCGTTTTACTAAAAGATGGGGAGTTTTCACCATGGGTATCCACTGAAAGTAAACTTCGACCATCGCTCTATCAGTCAGGCAACATGATATTCAGTAAGTTACGTTGCGCCTCAACTTTCGGAGGGTGATATCAATATTCCTACCGATAGCGTTTTACGAAACTCAAATAAACTCGTTATCTTGTATTGATTTTATTAAAGTCCTAATGGTGTGTATCAATGTCTGAGGATTTAAAAAGAGTGCTGGCAACTCTTGCAGGATATCCTGTGATTTGGCTATTTGCAGCCCTGCTTCATATGGTGGATGGAGGCATCAATGGCCTTGAAGAACTTCTTTCAATGGAAGTCATCACTTCGATTTCTGCAATGGCTGCACTCTTGTTTTTCCCTTGTTTGATTGCAGTAATATCTTTCGGAGCACGCGGAGCTGGGACATACTGGGCCGTCATTATCGGTGCAGCCTTACTGATTGGAGGAGTGCTTACGATTGCAGGATCTACCGCCTCAGACTTCTGGGGATATGCAGTCTCATTTAGTGGGATAACCTTAGTCTGTACGCTATTCTTGATGCCAGGCACACTTCCTGGAGTATTATTCTTAAAAAGAGTAAAGGGTAGGCGTAGTTCGTTGTGAGGGCGAAAGGCGAAATTGAAAAATGGGTGCTTATGGGTGTCCGTTGTTGTTTTAGAAGAATAGCCAGTGTAGTGCACCCCGAGGGTGAGACACAAAATTACTTTTCATAACAAGAAGCCTGTAGCTTAGTACGTTTGCGCTCTCGATCAGATTAAGTACTGGAGAGGTACGATGAGATATTTCCTATCCATTCATATCTTGCGTTACAGGACACGCCATTGGGCGTTTGCTTGGCGCCTGATTCCCCTGGCGTTCGTCGGGATATGTGGGTGTAGCCCCCTTCTAAATCCCGATTCTGAAAGCCCACCTGGTTCGCAAATTCTTGATGAGTCCAGCCAATTCACGTTTGACTGGACCTGGCTACCGGGAGGTGATGAGATCCTTTACGCCACAACTTTGAACTCTCCGTACCCTGGGACGCCGACGCAACTGGAGGCTGTAAATGTAACCACTGGTATGCGGCGCGTGGTCGTTGCTCCGCTTTCGAGCGGTCGTGCAATTATTAGTTACCGGTTTAAGGTGCAGGGGGCCTACGTTTACTTTGAGGTCACTCCGGAACCGGATGTAGTGGATCTATATCGATCAAGTCTCGATGGCGCAACGCCACCGCAACGCGTGGTCGAGCAGGGGGCGCACGAGATGTATCCGTCTCCTGACGGCAGCATGGTGGCATGGATCACGTTCGGACCACAGGGACGGCAACTTATACTCTACGATGTCGCTACCAGCGGCCGACGTGGCTTCCCGCTTCAGGGCGGCGGCCAACGCATCTCGTGGTCGCCCAACGGAACGCGACTCATTGTGGACGATCCTCAGGCGTGGAATCGTGACGGTTTGCATTTTTTCCTGTTCGACACGGCGACCGCAACCCTCAAGCAGTGGACTGGGGACAGTAGCTTGATCACGGAAGCGTCGAGTCGGCATATTGATTGGGACGGCGAATCGCCATTTCTCTATGTCGTCCAACATAACATTACGCGGTATGCACTCGACACAGGTGAGTCCGAAATAGTACTCAGCTTGAACGGCCACTCGACGGCAATTGGTTGGACCAGCGACGACTCTACAGTATTTGTGGCCAGGAACACATGCACGCGATACAGCAAGGGCCTTTTGGGAGGCGACTGCCTCAACTGGATCTCGGAGTTTGACAAGGTGACACTGTCATCTCATAGCCAAACGCAAATCCTTCGTTTTGAGGGTGAGCAGGAGCTCTTTGGAAAGGCCTCGCCAACTGGAAGATGGCTCGCCTATGAACTCCACGGACTTTACGTCACTCCGGTAGATTGATAGCAATGGCTGGCATTTTCGGGTAATCGGTGTTTCCGACCGGCGGGCGAAAGGCGTAGTTCTTCTGCTCGGTTGCGTTCTGCGAAATGACAATAGAGAAAAATTCCTACAGAGGTGGCTCCCGCTATCCGCATCAGGAGCATAATAATGCTTGTGGTTAGCTTCTCAAGCTGTGAGAGCCACTTTAATATTTTCTGAAAGTGTTCATCAGGCATGACGACTCCGGCGAAAAGAGACATTTCACAAACTTCTTATAGATATAGGAATTAAGGTATCTTTTTTCGTCGATGTCTGGGTTCAATGTCCACTCCTTATAGTAGACGAGCGTATTTGAAATATCTCCTTTGCTTTGGTAGGCGAAACACGAAACTACTGATAGGGTAGGGAAGATACCGTGCTAGCTTGAAGAATTGGTATCTCGATTTTGAGCCTATCTCTACTTTTAATATCAGTCATTTTGTTGTCCGTGTGTGAAGACATAGGTGGCCAGGATGCAGTCGTGCCGGACACAACAGTAAAATCAGTTGAACGCATTCGACGTGATAGCGGCTCGTATACAATCGATGAATATCGAGTAAGTCGTCACGACAGTTCCTCATATTCAGTCAACGTGTATGTCAGAAAGCCAGGCTCTGGAGATTCCGTGTTCACAGGTGAAGATTATCAAAGCGATGAGGACTCGCTCAGTAAATACTATTGGATCGCGTCTATTGTGGGAGCCATCCTTATAGCTTGGATAACAGCTATTCAAGCAAAGAAAAAACATGATTTTCTTAGCTGGATAGCCAATGAAAGGACAAGATGGTCAAAAAATGGCAAGCCTGGAGATGAGAAATAATCTGTGGGTATTCCAGAGTTCTTTTGTTGCCTGGTACTGATTACGTCACTGTGGCGTAACACGAAGATCACAAAAATACATGCGTACAAAAAACATACGTATGCAAATCTCTGTTTAGAACATCTGGTAAATGAAACGCTCAAAAGATCCTCTTTTGGCTGCCATTACGACGTATCTCAAGCCTGTGATCAGTGAAGGGGGGTTTAAACGTATATCAAAGCAGACCTTCGGTCGTATATCTAATGAAGTCTTTCAATATTTTGCATTAGGGCGATCTACATGGGGCTCAAAAAGTATTAGAGTTAATTATGGCTCAATGCTTATCAACTGTAAACATGAGTTTATTGGGGGTATAGATGAAGTAACATTCCATCGATTACGCCGAAGCAAATCGACTGGGTTGTGGTCTGCAGTTAATCATGAGTCGGCTGATCTTGCCATGCAGGATATATGCAAGCAGTTCAAGGTAGTAGCATCGCCCTGGTTTTTTCGAACGAATAGCCCTCAGAAACTTTCACTCCAAATTAAGAATAATGCCTACCTTGATGGGCATGCGTATTTTCAAATGGGTTGTTGTCACATTACTTTGAAGCAAAAAAAACGAGCCATGCAGAACTTGGAGAATGCCGCGATAAAGTATAAGGAAGATTATGAAAGCCGCCAGACGCAGTGGCTGGTCGATTGCATTGAAATGACTGAAAAAATAATTTCAGCAATCAATGCCGGTACGTATGAGGATGTTTTAGCTGGATGGAAAGCTGAGACAGTTATGAACTTAAAACTACAGAAGTTGATTAGTTGAACGGGTGCAGAGAAGGAAGTTTTGTGGATTCTGCTTATTCAATAATTCCAGGCCCTCAAGCAAATTTCCCGCCTTATGTTTTATTAGCATACGAACGAGTCGGGGATTATACAGTAACGGTGGAAAGTGCTGGATATGAAGACTGGGAAAGAAATAATATCGAAGTGGGAGAAACCGAATTTGGTTGCCATGTCGAAACTGAAGAAATCGAAACGGGACTAGACCCAGTGTTAGAAGGATAAGTTCTTTAGGGTTCGCCGCAATTGCGAAAGGCGAAATGCCCATATGCGCTAGGGGAGAAGCTCGTCAAGAATAACAGAACCAGGTAGCGACTTCACTATGCACCCGGCTTTCCCGAAGTGGATTGTCGGGTTTTTCATTGGTACAGGAACTGGTTAGCCTCCTTACATGAGGCCTTCCATCGTTCAATCATTTTCATCATGCCTCTCTTTGCTCGAAGAGAGAAATTCTTGGATCTATGTACTCGATAACCTGTCCGAAAACGGACAGTTGGTGTGCCGAAGGCGAACATCGTTAGGTCCGTAACACGGACAGGAAATGCAAAATTCAGCCCTTTTGATGTGGCAAGTTGATGTGGCACGGTCTTGTCTCTATCAATTGGCGTAATAGAATCATAGCCTCCAGTCCGACGTCATGCTAAGCAATTATTTCAAAGTAGCAATTCGTAATTTTCATCGCTATGCGAGTTTTACGTTCATCAATGTATCCGGCCTTGCGCTTGGCATTGCCTGTTGTCTTGTCATATCACTGTATGTGCTTCATGAGCTTAGCTATGATCAATTCAACGAGCATGTAGACCGTATTTATCGCGTCACACAAGAGCAGCGATTTGCGACTACGCAGCAAGTGGCTGTTATGTCTAGCCCGGTTGCGCCGGCACTTTTATCCACTTTTCCTGAGATCGAACATGCGGTTCGATTTTATGCTGCTAAAAACGTAATGCAGTCTGGTGAAGAGCAGGCGATTGAAGCAACCATAGCCTACACCGATTCTACGGTTTTTGACGTGTTTACCTTGCCCTTACTAAAGGGTGATCCGGCTCGGGTGCTCGTTGCTCCCAATAGCATCGTTCTCCCTGAATCGACAGCAAGGCGCTTGTTTGGCCAGGATGACCCGGTAGGCCGGCGCGTTGAGTTTGATGACAAAGATTTTCTGGTTACCGGCGTAATGATGGATATCCCGTCGAATGCCCATTTTGAATTTGATGCACTTGCGTCTTATTCGACGCTGGCGATGGATTTTGAACTACACTCGTGGGGGCGTAACTCGATGTGGACGTATTTACTCCTGCGCCCTGAAGCGTCTGCCGAATTGTTAGAAGCCAAATTCCCATCATTTATTGCAGCGCACATCGAAAGAAGTGATGCATTAGATGTATTTAGCTATCATCTACAGCCGCTGAGTGACATTCATCTTCATTCGAATATGGTAGGAGAAATAGGAGCAAATAATGACGTTTCTACAGTATACATTTTCTCGGCTATTGCCCTATTCATTCTTATTATAGCCTCGATTAATTACATTAATTTAGCCACAGCGCGATCCAGTCAACGCATGCGCGAGGTGGGCATGCGAAAAGTATTGGGGGCTTTCCGGGGGCAACTGGTCCGCCAATTCCTGGGTGAATCACTACTAATGACGTTCATCGCCCTTGTAGGAGCTGTAGTGATTATTCTTTGGAGCTTGCCCTTCTTTAATGAAATGCTAGGGATAGAACTTGTCCTGGATGTGGTTGCAATTACTACACTTGCCGGACTCTTTGTGGTTGTGGGTTTACTTGCAGGAGCATATCCGGCCATTCATCTCGCGAGCTTTCAGCCTCTCAAGGTACTTAAAGGCGCGCTTCCTGCATTTAGTGGTGGTGCTACGTTCCGAAAAGTACTCGTAGTGGTTCAGTTCACTATTTCAATTGCACTGATCGTTGCCGTTGGCGTTGCATTTCAACAGCTTAGCTATATCGAAAATAAAGATCTTGGATTTGATAAAGAATACCTGATTAGCTTTGACGTTCAGGGTGATATTGAAAAGAGTAAACTGCTCAAAGAAGTCTTCGCCAGGCAGCCGCAAGTATTAAGCGTGACGACGTCGAGGGCGCCGTTAGGTAATGAGTTTCCTACAACAACGTTCCGATTGGAAGGTGCACCTGAAGACGAGATGCAGATGGTCGCCTATTTTGACATCGATCCGGATTTTGTTGAAACGATGGGAATGTCCCTGCTATCCGGGCGAGACTTCTCAAATGATATTCAGACGGATATCGAAGGAGGTATTTTGATTAATGAGGCGGCAGTTGAGGCCTTTGGTTGGACGTCACCTGAAGAGGCAGTTGGAAAGCGAATTACCCAGGGATGGACACCTGAAATTCTTGGCGTCGTTCAGGACTTTCATTTCAACACGCTACATCAATCTATTGCTCCTTTGGTTTTATGGTGGGAGCCTTCAGAATTAAGAACAGTTACCGTGCGTACCAGGCCCGGAGAGATTGCAACTACCCTGCAGGCGCTGGAAGCATCCTGGAATGAAGCCCTGCCTGGCGAGCCATTTTCTTTTACCTTTCTTGACGATCATCTGAACACCTTGTATCGCAGCGAGCAGGCATTAGGGAACCTCTTTGGACTCTTCGCAGCATTTGCCATCTTTATTGCTTGCCTTGGATTGTTTGGTTTAACTTCGTTTACCGTTCAAAAACGCCGGAAGGAGATTGGTGTACGAAAAGTACTTGGAGCTACTGTACAAGGTATCGTAACCTTGCTTTCAATGGATATCTTAAAGTTAATCAGTCTTGCGTTCGTACTTGCGGTTCCACTGGCCTACTTTGTTATGAGGCGTTGGCTCGAAGCATTTGCCTATCACATAGAACTCGGCATTGGGATATTTATCTTGGCAGGTGTAGCTGCTATAGGCGTAGCCTTGTTTACGGTCGGTTACCAGGCAATCAAAGCAGCGTTATCTGACCCTGTTAAAAGTCTTCGCTACGAGTAGATCAGATTTCGACTGGGGAGGCGAAGAGCGGAACGTATCATTAGCAAACAGTGCGCGTGCTAATTTCAATAGTCTACCCTATGATTTTTCGCCACATTCTGAGCAGGCCCTCTCTTGCTTGTTTCCTTCTACTTCTAACAATTTTACTAAGCTGCTCCAATTCGCCAGAGAAGAATGTGCTTTCATATGACGATGTAAGCACTGTGTTTGATAATGATTTGGAGGACTTGGAAGCTTCTTTCAAGTTTCTCAAGACTAAAAGTGCAACGGGCTATGACTTTGCTTCGATCGATGTTAGTGAAGACAGGCTTCGATTCGTTTTGGGAAAAGAGGGGATACAATACTCATCCACTTTGGCAGATACTGTCCTTTCAGGTGTTTTTTATCGGTTGGTTAAACAAAAAGGATACTACATGTATAAGCAAGGTGATGTGATTTACTACCAGGTAAAAGGCTATAAGAGGGCAGGTAAAACGAGTGTGTCGGGAATAGCAAAATCACTGTCAGGCATGGCACCTGATTTAAGCCTCCTGCCCTGGGTCGGAGCAAATTATGAGGTTCAAGCACTGCATGATGGTTGGTTTTACTATAAATATTGACCTACGGGCGAAAGGCGAAGTGGGAGTGGAGTTATTATGCAATTACCTCAGATGGTTCTACGATGGAGATCCCGGCCGACTTGGGGAAGTCACGAGGATTACATGTGAGCAGATGGGAGACGCTGTGTTCGAGCATTAACGCCACAAGTTTGAAGTCGTGAACGCGTTTCCCTGAGATATTATGTTCTGTGACCAGGTGAAGCCACCGCTCAAACATCTCAGGTGTATCTTTTATCAAGGGGAATTGTTTGCGTGCTTTATCAATTTCAGCACGTGCTCGAGCTGGACTGAAGCCTAATTGATGGGACGCTTAGAATGACTGATTTTCTTATTTCATTTCGCCATGATTAGCCGCTCGAAAAGGTTGATCTCGATGCATTGGGGCAAGGCTGTTGTGCCTCTGTTCGTTTTGCGGCATTCCTGTGGATCCCGAATCGAGTTCGGGATAGCTACTGTCTATTTGGGATAGACAGTAGCTAATTCATCATCAGCTCAATTTCCCTTGTGCTCGGCGTAGCACGAACGAGCGTGACACGCATTTTATCTCCTGGGCGATACATTTTACCCGTGTGACTGCCCACCAGCGCGTACCGGTTTTCATCGAACTCGAAGTAGTCGCCATCCAAGTCCTTTACATGCACGAGACCTTCGAGCCATAATCCTTCCAACTGCACAAAAACGCCAAAGCGTGTGACGCTGGTAACCAGGCCGTCAAACGATGCGCCGATATGGTCGACGGCGTAAAGGACCTGTTTTTGGCGTGTGGTGGTGCGCTCTGCTTCTTCTGCGCGTTTTTCTTGTTCTGAGCAGTGTTTGCAGAGGGCATCGAGATCTTCTGTATATTTTTCTTTTGCAAGCAAAGCCTGCTTGAGAATGCGGTGGACGAGTAAGTCGGGGTACCGCCGAATTGGACTGGTAAAATGCGTGTAATGGGAGAAGCCGAGTCCGTAGTGGCCGATGTTCTCTGTTGTGTAACTGGCTTTGGCCATCGCACGTAGCGACGCCATTTTGATAACGGCTTCTGTTGGTTTGCCTTTGGTTTTTGCCAGGAGTGCGTTGAGCTGTCGTGAATCTACATTGCCTTCGTCGAGCTTGAGTTCAAGATTGAAGGTTTTTAGGTAGTTTGACAATTGCTGAATACGCTCTGCATTGGGTTGATCGTGCACGCGGTACACATACGCCGGCGTTTGCTTCTCCGGCCGTTCAACAGCCTTGGCCGCACACTGGTTGGCAAGGAGCATGAACTCCTCGATAAGCCGGTTAGCCTCCTTCAACTCTTTGCGCACAATCGCGATAGGTGCGCCTTTCTCATCTAGCTTGACGCGTACTTCGGGCAAATCAAATTCTACAGAACCGTTTGCAAAGCGGGCTTTTGTAAAGGCGCGAGCAATCTCTGCCGCAAGCCGTACGTCTTTCTCCAGCGGATGCGTGGCGCTTGCGTCATCGATCAGCGCTTGCGCCTCAGCATAGGTAAACCGCTGCTTCGAGTGGATAACCGTCTCGTGGAAGCTGTAGCTGTGGACATTGCCATTTAAGTCAACCTCCATCAGGCACGTAAACGTCAGTTTGTCCTCACCAGGCCGCAATGAGCAGACCACATTGGACAACCGCTCAGGCAACATCGGAATGACCCGATCTGCCAGGTATACGCTGGTTGCGCGCTCGCGGGCTTCGTTGTCAATGGCACCGCCGGGTTTGACGTAATGGCTGACATCGGCTATATGCACGCCCACTTCATACCGCTGATTTGCCAGTGGTGTGATGTGGATGGCATCGTCAAAGTCTTTTGCGTCATCCGGGTCGATGGTGAAAATGGTTTTGTCGCGCAGATCAAGCCGGCCTTTGATGGCACTTGCTGGTACATCAACCGATATCTTGCCTGCCTCACGTTCCACGCCTTCCGGGAAGTGCGTTGGCAAGCCGAAGAAATGGATGAGGGCTTCCATCAATACCTTGGGGTCATCCGAAGGACCAAAGACCCGCGAGATGGTTGCTTTGAACGCTTGTCGGAACGGGTCAAAATCGCCCAGCGCAGCCTCCACTTTGTCGCCCTTGTTCAGCTTGCCTTCAGGCACCCTGGTCAGGTAGACGGAATGGTTGAATTTGACATCGTCTGGGACGACGAAGAAGATGTCATTGTAGTAATCGACGGTACCAATGACCGTATTGCGTCCTCGTTCGAGGATTTCAGAGACAAATGCGGTGCGTCGGCGTGGCCGGCTTTTGTCGTTGTCTCTACCGCGTCCTTTAAAGCCGCGGCCTCTGCCGCGCCGGCCTTGGTGCTCTTTTTCGCGCTCAATGCGGATGCGCACCCGGTCGCCATCACGGGCCGTATTCAGGCGCGACCGTTTTACAAAAATGTCTTCTTCCTGGCCTTCAATTTCGACAAAGCCATACCCATCGCGATTGACGTGGATAATGCCTTCGGCAGTCTGATCTTCTTTACCACGGTACATAAACCGGTTGCCTTTGACGCGACGGACCTGGCCTTTAGCAACGAGGTCGTCGAGGGCTTTTCTGAATAAGATGTAGTCTTCCCGCGAACGGGTATCTATAATTTTTGCGAGTTCTTTGGGACGGTAGGCTTGCTGGCCGTTGTTGCGCAGGACAGCTTTGATGGCTTTACGTAGTTCTCTTTTCTTTTCCTTTTTACTCATTTGGGCTTATCGCCACTTGATCTGTTGGTGGTTCTTGTTTTTTCTTCTTTTTCATCCATCCAAATAGCCGGTCAAAAAATCGGCTCCACGATGAAAACTGTGTCTGGTAGGAGAGGCCGGCGCCACGGGTGCTTGTCAATGCATTTTCAGCAAGCAAATCACCCTCGCGGCGGAGGAAAACGGATACTGAAACGTTAGGGTTGAGCCGGACCTCGACTTCAAATTCGCCCTCCAAATCGTGCTGATCTGGAGCAACTTCATTCTGGTAAACGCCTTCCCCACGTATCACAAGGCGTTCATCCAGAAGATACAATGCAACGCCGTAGGTCACTTCCGGGTCCTCCAGGCTTTCACCCTGTAGTCCAAGATTGAGGTCGACGTTGGGTAATGCTTCGCCAAGGAAGCGGTTTAACTGGCTTGCTACCAGCTGGGATACACTCGTAAATGCAATCTGGTTGCCCGAGTTGGTTAGCGTTCCTGAATCGGATACTGACTCTGTTGTGAGCAGGAATGAGTTGGTGAGGAGTACACTGGTGGCGTAATCTGTTAACCGTTCTGATTGGTTAAGAATCGCCTCAAACCCTTCGTAGTTTCGATAACTGCGGTCGTTTCGGTCGGCTCGCAAGCCTAGTTCAACTTCCGGTGAAGAGACGCGGCCTGAGATATCGAGCTGGACAATCAGCGGGATTTCGTCGTTACTGCTGTAGGCGTTTTCGGGCAGGCCGGCTACCGAGGCGCGTGTGCGATACGACGCGGGGATGTCGAGTCGGGCATCAATTGGATTGCCATCCCACGTAATGGTTCCGCCGTTTTGGATTTCAAAGCGGCGCGCAAATACATCGCCGGCTGTAAACAGGTAATCGCCCGATTCAACAAACAGCGTCCCAAAGGTTGAAAATTCACCTTCACGGCGCTGAATCTGGATGCGACCACTCCCTACAGCGTTCATTGCTTCTCCCAGCAAGGGGTCGAATACGAGGTGCGTGGTAGAGCCTGGTGGCGCAAAGATGTTAAGGTCCAACGACAGGCCATCGACAAACCGCCGTTCGCCTTCGGGGCGTTTGGATAGCAAGTTTTTACGGTAAGCCAACTGTTTCAGGTCGGGAATATTGCCTGATGAATCAGCAAAAATCAAGAAGCCTACGTCTGAATCGACTTCGTCTTCTGTAACCGGAATAAACAGCTCGCTGCTGGCTTTGGTGACGGCATCGTTCGAAATCAGCATGGCGTTGAATGCCGGCCCGGTCAGGGTCAATGAGCCAGATGCCCAAATCTGCCCGTAGAAAGGCAGGTCATTCTGGAAATCCTGGTTCATAATCAACAACTCATCCAGGCCGCCCTGCAAATCGAAAGAGAAATGGCGGTAGTTGTTGAACAGGAAGTCGCCGTTCAATGTCGCCACGCCGCCCGTCGGATCATTAAATTGCCCATTTTCCAGGTGGATGGCGTCGCGATCGATGTTCAGGACACCGGTGAAGTTTTCATACTGGAGGTTGAATTTGGGGATATCGACTTCACCATCTCTGAGCTCAAGCCGCGTATCGAAAACGGGGTAGTCAAAATCTCCACCTATTTTACCCCCACCTGTCAGGTAGCCATCCGCCCGGCTGAGGAAGTTGGGGAAGATGTATTCGAAGAAGAATGCGTCTGCGCGCGCCAGATTCAGGTCCAGATCGAGCGAGCCGGCGTCAAGGAAACCCGTTTTCTGGTCGTTTAAGCGGGGCAACCGAAACGTGCCGTCAATCGAGAAGGCATTGTTTTCATAGATCGCTGGAATCATGGCATCTGGCAGGAAATCTTCCTGATTAAATGCTTCGATCGGACTTAACTCAATATTCAGTCCCACATCGGGTTGACGTGGGATATACCGGCTGGCAATATTCAAGTCGCCCAGCACCCGGTTATCCAGCGAGAAACGATCAATATCGATACTACCCGTGATTTCTGGCTGATTATCGATGGTAGTCACCGCAAGCTGTCCGCTAATTAAGCCACCCAGGGGCCGTTGCATTTCCAGAAACTGTGAGATCGGGCGGATGGCGATATTGTTGATCGCAAGTGCCGCCGTATCCGATGGGTTGGGGGAGAGGATGCCACTCAGGTGAACACTCTGGAGGATGTTGGCCGTGGGGCTTTTGCTTTGCAATTCCAGGCCGGGGATAATCACGGCATTGTCGATGATATCAATTTGAGCCGGCGCGTAGGTAGTCCACGTTGAATTACCCACAGACAGCAGCAATTCTTCAAAGTGGATTCTGTTGCGGTCTTCAAGCAGTTCAACGTGTGTGCGGATGCGCTGCGGGCCCAGCCGCTGGCTGTTTTTGGTTGCCAGTTCGATGTGCCCACTGCCGTCTTCCAGGTCGGCATGCAGCGTTGGGTAGGGCAACGTCTGCCCAATAAGCTTGAGCGAGTCAGCGTTTAGTGTAGCCTGTGCCGTGAGGCGTTTGGCTGCCGGCAAACTGGCATCGGTACTGAAGATGAAGTCGCCTGAGAGGTTATCGAGCGACGTTTTGTTGATGATCAAACTATCAGCTTGCATGTTGCCGGCGAGGGTGAGAATGCCGGGTGCTGACTCAATATCGATTTTGGTCTGCAGGTTGGTAGCAAGGTGTGGCGTATTCGGCAGCCAGGCGTGCAATAAATCAGCATTCCGAAACGCGATATTCAGTTCGTATTGTGCTGGGATAGCTTCTGTCGAGTCAGCTGTGCCGCCTGTAAAGAGGGGCAAGCTGGACTGCGTTTGTAGTAGCGTCGTGGCTAAGAAGGTTTCAGGGTCGATCAGTAACGAGTCAGGCGCTGCCGGCCTACTTGCTATTTCTCTGAGTGTTTTGTCAATCAATTGCCCCCACGCTTTTCCTGTTTCCTGGAAGGAGGCGAGGTCGAAATCCCCTGTGAGCTGCGCTGTGGCAATGTCGCCCTCAAGTGCAAGGGTCTGGCGGCCCGTATCTGTATCCGAAAACGACACGCCGATGTGATGCGCCGGTACATCTTGCGCCTGATCGCGCCAGGTGATTTGTGAGGGGGCAACGCTCAGATCAACCATGCCACGCACATCAGCCAGTGATGAACCGCTGCCATTGAGGTTAATGCGGCCATCCAATCGCGTCGCAAGGGAGTCAAGCTGGAAGAGCGAGCCAATATTGAGTTGTGCAATGGTGAGGTCGCCCTCTACGGCATATTGATTGGGATCAACGAACACCATAGCGTTTGCCCCAATTACACCGTGGACGCGGTGCCTGACAATACCCTGAAGGTCTACAGAGCCGTCTTCGATGTGGGCAAAGGCTTCCAGCGTATCAGCCGCCAGGGGGCCATAAGATGATGGTTTAAAACGCATCTGCACATCCGCAGTCATGCCGGCCAAATCCAGGTTGCCGCTCGATGCAATACCCTGGGTGAAGAGGGTGCCGCTTAATGCCGTGGGGACTTGCACCGCTGGTAACGTAGCCTGTAAGTCTACCGAATCGGCCTGGATAAAGCTTGTGAAGGCTATATCGCTGGTTGCAGGATCTTCGCTGAACTCGGCGTTTCCCACCATACGGCCGGCGCGTTCGAGCGCAAACGATACTTTACCGTAGTGTGGCTGTTGCAGCACCCCGTTTGCAATTTGCATGGCACCGCGAACCTGGAGCGATTCGATATAGGTTGGGGCATCAGGGCCTAAAGCGTCAAAATTTACCTCGGGCAATACGCGCTGCAAGTCAGCGTGCGGTAACATGGATTCAGACGCATAAGCGATGAACGAAAGCGAATCTGGATAGCCCCGTGCATAGCCGTTGGCGCGGAGTTGGAGATTGCCGCTACGCACTTCAAAAGACTGAATGTCGAGGGCATCTAGCTGGCCGGCCATCCGCGATGCAATGTGTAACGTATCCGCCAGGGGAAAGCCTGGGAAGAGTTGTTTTACCTGGCTGGCGTTGAGGATACTCGGACTCAACTCAAACTCAATACTGGTCCGTCCCGGCTGTGACGCAAAGGTTTTCAAATTTCCAGCATAGCCGGAGAACGCAAGGGCAGTCTCGGCTGCTTTGATAAATACCTCATTGAATTCCAGCCTGTCATCTGCCCAAAGAATCTGCCCGTGCAGGTCTTCCAGGGTAAGGTCCTGTTCTTCCAGGTGAAACGAGAACTTATCGATATCAAACAGTCGCGTTTCACCTTGCCACTCAATGTTCATCTGGGCCTGGACATTCGAAATGGTGGCTTCCGTATAATTGAAGATCTTACCGGCTGATACCGCTTCGGGCAAAGCCGCGAGATTGTTTGTTTGGATGGAGCCATCCATGATTTTAATGTCAGACGAGGTGAAAGACCCCAGTTTGCCACCCGCTGTGCCCACCGTCTTCCTTCTGAATACGTCGCTTACATTCCATGTGCTGTCTTCTCGAAGCAAGAGATGGAATTCAGGCTGAATCAGGGTAATGCGGTGGAGCGAGACCGTGCCGGATAAGAGTTCGAGCCACGTAGGCTGGAGGACGGCTGCATCGATCGCTGCTACCAGGCTTCCTGTGCTATCCAATAACTGGACGTTGTGCGCGTAGAGCGTATTGAGCAGGTTGCCACGCAGCTGACCAATTTGTAACTGGCCTTCAAACGTGTTGTTGAATTGGCGCTCGATTTGGGATCGCATGCCGTCTCGCCCAACCTGCGTCCGGGTAAGCGCCAGAAATAGGACACCCACTGCAACTGCTGTGTAGAGCAGTAGCTTGATGGTGTTGCGGGGAATATGTAGGAATAGCCTGAAAGACACGGATTGGAGCCTCAGCTGCTGAGCGATTGGTGCAAGCTGATCAGGTAGCAGGTATGCTGTGAGAGATTTGCACGGTCATGCGTGCCGGCAGTGGGCCAGGCATGCAAACACATGCTATTCATCGTGTCGGTTCGAAAACACGATTTTAAAACAAGTAGTGTACACCTGCCGGCCTTGAGTTGTTCTGTGTAGCAGGGACGGATGAAAGCGGATTCGGCCTATATGAATCCCACGTGAGCAGAAAACAGGTAGAAATGCTTGTAAATATTGATTTTAAGAACCGCCGGCAAACACAAGCCGTCTCGCTTGTTTGATGGCGCGTGCTGTGCTATGTGTTGCGATGATTTATCTATTAGAAGGAGGCTAGATCGGGCGCCACAAAGGATTGCTTTGCTGCCGGGTGTGTAAACACATCAAAGCTGTAATGCGATGCTAGCAACCCTTTGAAGTCTGTTTGCAATCTGGGGTTTTCTGCGATGAAATCAGGAAATGTCGTGGTTGCTGACTGCTCCATAAAATGATTCACGGCCTTGACAGCGGCTACGGTTACGGTTGTGTTGAACTTGGTCCCGTCGTCAAACGTCGCGTCAAAGCGTTTAATCTGTGTACATAGGTTCATTGCAGCTTGCTCGGCGCCGAATTGGCGAATATGAATCCATGCAAGGCGCAAATGTGCCACGTGATTAAACAACTGGGGGACGAGGGTGCATGCTTCAAACTGCTGCGCAAACTCGTCGTCTGACAGGTCGTAGTGGGATGGCATCGATCAAAGGTCGAGATTGTTGAGCATATCTTGAAACGCCTGCCGAGCATCTTGCATGTCTGCTTCAGCTTCTACGTAGGCGTGTCCGATGGCGTCGAGTAGCACAAACCGAACGCGGCCGGCAAGGACTTTTTTGTCTGTATACATGGCCGCTACCAGATCATCGACTGGCATGTTAATGGGGCCGGCCTGAATAGGTAATTTGTTGACCAATGCTGCGGCACGTCCCACATCAAGCGATGGATGCAAGTGTACCGAAAGATGTAACGCCGCGCGCATGCCCATGGCAACAGCTTCGCCGTGTGTAAAGTGACCGTAGCCTGCCACGTGCTCAATAGCGTGGCCAAACGTATGGCCGAAGTTGAGAATCGCCCGCAGGCCGGCTTCGCGTTCATCCTGTGATACCACGTCAGCTTTGATGCGAGCCGCCCGGTGGATAAGCTCGGGAAGGATCGCTTCATCGCGTTCGATAACGGCATCCCAGTTGGATTCCAGCCAGGATACAAACGCTTCGTCTGCAATCAATGCGTGTTTGACTACCTCGGCGAGTCCACTGGTCCACTCCCTGAAGGGCAGGGTTTGCAGGGTTTGCAGGTCCGCGCACACAAATGCCGGTTGATGGAATGCACCAATCAGGTTTTTCCCGGTGCTGTGGTTGATGCCCGTTTTTCCGCCGAGTGCGCTATCAACCTGGGCAATGAGTGTGGTAGGCAACTGAATAAACGGTAATCCCCGCAGCAGGGTAGCGGCTCCAAAGCCGGCTAAATCGCCCACTACACCGCCTCCGAGTGCCAAAACAGGCGTCTTTCGGTCGATCCCGGATGTGAGGGCCGCGTCGTAAATGTTGTGCAGGTCAGTATATCCTTTGGCTTTTTCGCCCGGGGAAACGATTATCTGCTCGGGGTGCCAGCCGGCGGCTGTAAGTGCATCTTGCAGCGGTTGGCAGTACAGCTTGCCAACCGTTGCATCTGTAACAATAATACATTTGCCCACACGAAGACCTGCTTCGACCATGCGCTGGGGCACATGATGCATCGGCTCGATGTGGTAGGTGTAGCTCCGCGTTTCGCCGAGATCTATGTTGATTGGGGAGAGGCTGGTATCTGAATGCATGTGTTGGACTGGCTGATCAACGATGGATCCGTTAACGTAGCATGGCTGTAGTAGGTTGCCCCGAATGGATTATCAAAAAACGTGCTGATGACAAGCGTATGTGCCTGATCCTTTTTTCGAACGCACAACACCCCCGCTACAAGCTAATTTTAGCAGCCAACCGCGATGAATTTCTGGCGCGTCCGACCGAGCCGGCTACGTTTTGGGAGGCGTATCCCGACATCCTTGCCGGCCGCGATGTCAAAGCCGGCGGGACCTGGATGGGCATCACCAAAAACTTGCGCTTTGCCGCGATCACTAATTACCGCGATCCGGCTGCTGAGAAACAAGATGCGCCAACGCGTGGCCGGCTGGTGCTAGACTTTCTGTCTAGCACTACGGCACCCGACACCTATTTACAGCAACTCCAGACGGGTGCCAATGCATACAATGGATTTAATCTCCTGGTAGGTGACCCGGAGAACATCTGGTATTACAGCAATCGAGAAGATGTTGTACGGCAGGTTGAACCTGGGCTCCATGGCTTGAGCAACCACCTGTTGGATACTCCATGGCCCAAGGTGGAAAAAGGAAAAGTACGTTTGCAGACCGCGATCGATGAAGCGTCTTTTTCAAGTGAGGCGTTGCTTGACGTACTAAGCGACGCAACGCCGGCGCCTGATGCGCACCTGCCCGAAACTGGCGTCCCCCTTGCATGGGAGCGTATTCTGTCTCCCATGTTTATTAAAGCACCAAACTACGGCACGCGTGCAAGCACTATTTTACTGGTAGATCATGACGGAGAAGTAACGTTTGTGGAACGGACCATCGGTGGTGGTAACGAGGGGGGGAAAGATGTACACTACAGGTTTGTCGGAGCATCCGACACGCGTCGACTGGAAACAGATCGATAAACAGGTTTAAGTTATTGTTTTTATTTGATTTATAAAGCCATGCCCTCTCGTAAAATATCATTTTTGAATAAGCAGCAAGAGCGGATTGCCGCGCGGCTTGATTTGCCAGAAGACGGTGAACCCGTCGCATACGCGCTGTTTGCGCATTGTTTTACGTGTAGTAAAAATCTGAAAGCAGTGGGGCACATCAGTCGGGCACTCACCAGCAATGGATTTGCTGTCCTGCGGTTTGATTTTACCGGGCTTGGTGAAAGTGAAGGCGACTTTGCTGATACAAATTTCTCGTCGAACATTGCTGATTTACTCGAGGCAGCTGCTTACCTGGAAAGCAACCATGCTGCTCCCAAAATTCTAATTGGGCACTCGTTGGGTGGCGCAGCCGTCTTGCAGGCAGCGCGTCACTTGCCCGATGTGCTCGCGGTTGCAACCATTGGTGCACCTTTCGATCCTTCACATGTTGCGCATCTGTTTGAGTCGTCGGCTGAAGAGATTCAGGCTACCGGACACGCCGTGGTAAATCTGGCCGGCCGGCAATTTACCATCAAAAAACAATTCCTTGATGATCTGGATGCCCATGTCGTAGAAGAGCATATTGGTAGTCTGGATCGGGCGCTGCTGATTTTTCATTCGCCCATAGACCTGACGGTGAGTGTTGATAATGCTGCTCGTATTTTTCAAGCGGCAAAACATCCCAAAAGCTTTGTCTCGCTCGATCAGGCTGATCACTTGCTCTCACGCGAAGAAGACTCCAGTTATGTCGGCCAGGTGTTGGCTGCCTGGGCGCAGAAGTATGTAGATGTGCCCTCTAAAGAAGCAGCGGACGATGACGAGCATCCCGCCGGCGTTGTTGTCGTGAAATTGGGCGCTGAAGGGTTCCGTACGGATATATCAGATGGGCGGCACGCGTTCATTGCTGATGAGCCTGTGCATGTGGGTGGTACCGACCTGGGACCCTCTCCATACGAATTATTGAATGCGAGCCTGGGTGCCTGTACGGCCATGACGATGCGCATGTATGCTGAACGGAAAGGGTGGCCCCTTGAAACAGTGGAAGTCAGGTTGAAGCACGCGAAAATTTAT
Source organism: Rhodothermales bacterium (assembly GCA_965263205.1). Lineage (GTDB taxonomy): Bacteria > Bacteroidota > Rhodothermia > Rhodothermales > JAHQVL01 > JBCCIM01. Next base: position 692,756 of record CBDHHF010000035.1, on the reverse strand, counting down.
GCCAAAGATTGTGCGTCGTGTGAGACGGAAGGGCACGCTAAGATCGACGAAATTACCCGAGAAATACGCATGACGGGGCCGCTCGATGATGTGCAGCAAAAGCGCTTGATGGAAATTGCAGACAAATGCCCCGTACACCGTACATTACACAACGAAGTACACGTTTCCACAACCCAGATCTAGCAGTAAATGCAGGCGATTGTTGTAGTAGAGCCCGGGCCAGCGAGTCGACTGACCATTCAAGACATTGAAACTCCTACACCTGGTAAAGGGCAAGTGCTGGTACGCGTAGCAGCTACTGCGCTCAACAGGGCAGATTTGTTGCAGCGGCAGGGGCATTATCCACCACCTCCCGGCGCCACTGATGTCCTTGGATTGGAAGCTGCCGGCGTCATTGCGGCAATGGGGCCGAATTGTACGGATGCCTGGCAGTTAGGTGATCGCGTCATGGCGCTTCTGCCCGGAGGCGGATATGCTTCACACGTGGTTGTGCCTGAAAACCTCTTGATGCCGGTGCCAGAGCGCCTGTCCCTCGAAGAAGCCGCTGCTATTCCAGAGGTTTTTCTTACTGCTTACCAGGCGCTATACTGGTTAGGCGATTTGAGCGCAGAAGGAACCGTTCTTTTGCATGCAGGGGGAAGTGGGGTAAGTACGGCTGGTATTCAGCTTGCCACACACGAAGGCAATCGGGTATTTGTGACGGCTTCTGCCGGCAAACACGATGCATGCCTGGCCCTGGGCGCCACTGCTGCCATCGATTACAAAAGTGAAGCTTTTGACGATGCCATAAATCGCCTGACAGATGGAGCGGGTGTCGACTTGATCGTCGATTATATTGGGGCGCCGTATTTTAAGCCCAATGTTGCCTCGCTGGCAATGGACGGCCGGCTGGTGTTGCTGGCGATGATGGGAGGCAGCAAGGTGCCTGAGGTAAACCTGATGCAATTGTTCAGAAAACGCATCCAGCTAAAAACCTCTACGTTACGCAGCCGTACTGGTGCATATAAAGCCACCCTGACTGAAGCTTTTATGACCCGATTTGGCGCTGCCCTTGAGGCTGGCGCTATCAACCCGGTTGTCGATAGCGTGTACAATTGGCGAGAAGTTGAAACAGCGCATCAGCGCATGCAAGACAATTTGAACACAGGTAAAATTGTACTTGCTGTATCGGAATCAGAATAACGTAGCCCATACGATATGTTAAATCGCTCTATGCCACTTGTGATGCTGGTTGCTGTGCTCTTGTTTTCTGTACTATCGTTTAGTGCTTGTGACAACAGTACAAGCGAGGAGATTGAGCCAGTTGTTTCAAGTGAATTTGCTGCCTGTAACCAGGAGTTGGCCGCGTGTGCTGCAGGTAGCGGGGCGTATTGTTTATTCGGCTTCAAGTGGGGGATGGGTAATCCTTTTTCAGGCGCCGGCTTCGACCAGCCCGGCCCGCAGATTCCCGCTTCAGATATCTCGTTTAGTTTCCAGAATGAAGGCAGCATCCTAACCACGCATCGGCAGATCAATATTCCCTCGCAATCATTTGATAACACCTTGTCTTGCGCTCGCGACGAAATCAGGCGGGCCATGGATGCCTGGGCTGCGATGGCTAACATCTCCTTCCAGGAAATGCCGGAAGACTCCAATAGCCAAATTCGCTTTTACGTGGCAGATATCCAGCAAAGTGGCGTAGGATACCCCAACTATTTTGCCGGCCGTTGTACCGCGCTTTCCGGACAGGTCGTTGTGCAACCCAATACGCGCTTTAATACCTGTGATACGTTTTACGGCTTTATGCTCCACGAAATTGGACACGCGCTTGGGCTTGGGCATGTGGACTCAGAAAATGTCATGAGTACAAACTTCGACATGCTAGGTCCTATCACGCAACCCTTCCCTGGTGATTCAGCAGGTTTGGTTGCACTGTATGGTGCGCGGTAGACACACGCTAGGCGCCCACATTTTGGCGTGTGTTTATTTATACCTGTAGCCGGCGAATCCGGTATAACAATGGTGTAGGAACGTGATGTGCAATACGCCGGGATTTTGGTATATTGCCTCTTTTTTATCGAAATAAATGACTTTGCATGTCTGAACAGCTGCTCATCGGGTTGCTTATCGGTTTTGCCGTAGCATGGTACGTCGGCTGGCGTCGGCGCACGGCGAACACGCCGGCAGGAACGCCGCTATCCGACTCAACCCCACACGTTCCAACCACATCGGGAGATGCGGCTGAAATTATGCCGCTCGCATTCCCGTCTGACAAGCCCTCGCTGAACACGTTGTATGAACTCGTCGAGCAGCTCGAATCATTTCTAAACAAAACAGCGCACCCCCAGGATTTACTCGAGCGAGAAGAATTCCAGGAAGGTGTGGACGTGTTGTTGCATCCAGGCTTTAGTGTGTCCGAGCTTATCTCGTATGGGGCAGGGGACAATATGGGCATTGCGTGTATGGCGCTCGAAGCGTTGAATCGCAGAGCAGATGAGGAAGACATTGCAACGCCTTTGTTGGCTTCGATCAATCGTGTGTATGCCTGGCCGTTGTACTATGGCCTGCAGGCCTTACGGCCGTCGCCGGCCTATTCCATGATTGGCGCTGTCATCGCACAAACCAATGATTGGTGGGTACTCAATCAACCCTTTCAGAATATGCTGCGCGGGTTTGCTGAACAGCATCTTGCGCAAGGGGAAGTCCCGTCGTTTGATGACCGGCTCGATGACCTGACCAGCGAACAATTGGCCGCAATTGAGCAGTTGTTGGATGCGCTTGGGCTGGAGCAACTGGAGCCGCTTCGGGCACAACTCGTGGCGAATCAGCGGACACGTATCGATGTCGCTGCGCTGAACGCCATTGGAAGTGTTTGGGATGGCGAACGCGATCAAAATCCGATCATCGAGCATCCTGCGTTGAAGTTGGTGTTGCTGGAGATGGAAGCAACGCTGTTGGAGACGTCGCAGCGTTCTATTTTGCTGACTGGCGAGCCGGGTGTTGGGAAAACAACGCTTTACACGGTATTTGCGCGGCGATGCCAGCGAAAAGGCTGGGTGATTTTTGAGGCCGGATCTACGGAGATTTTGGCCGGCCAGAGTTATGTCGGGCAGCTCGAAGCGCGCATGCAGGAGTTGTTCAAAAACCTGTCGGGCAACCGCAAAGTGATCTGGATTATTCCCAGCTTCCACGAACTCCTGTTTGCTGGATGGCATCGCGACAATCCACGAAGTGTCCTGGACATGTTGATGCCCTATCTCGAAAGTGGGGCGCTTACCATTATTGGCGAAACCGAGCCGGATGCCTACGAGCGGCTGATCGAGCGTAAACCCCAGTTGCGTGCTGTGATGCAGCGGATACACCTGAACCCGCTGGATAACGAGGAAACCATGGCGGTGGCTAATGCCTGGAATCAGGCCTGTCAGGATCAGCAACTTGCTGGCCCCATTTCCAGCCAGATTATGGAAGAGGCGTTTCACCTCGCCCAGCAATATCTGGACAAGGCAGTAGCGCCTGGTAACCTGATTGATTTTCTCAAGCTCGCACAGCTTACAGATCATGATCCGCACGATGCGTTGACTGTTGATGATCTTTTTGAAAGTCTGTCTCAGCTTACCGGATTGCCGGCCAGCATTCTGGATGAGCGGCAGGCGCTTGAGCTTGATGCACTGCGTAACCTGTTTCAATCACGCGTGCTGGGACAGCCTGAAGCTGTGGATTGCCTGGTAGAGCGGGTTGCGATGATCAAGGCCGGTGTCAACGATCCGAGCCGGCCTGCTGGCGTATTTCTGTTTGTTGGGCCTACCGGCACAGGGAAAACGGAGATCGCCAAAACCCTGGCTGAGTTTCTGTTTGGTTCTTCCGAACGCATGATTCGATTGGACATGAGCGAATTCATGACGGAAGACTCGCTGAACAGGTTACTGGGTACGCAGCAGGCGTTGGCCTCTTCCAATGCCCTGGTGAACCAAATTCGCAAGCAACCTTTTTCGGTTATTCTGCTGGATGAGTTTGAAAAGGCGCATCCCAATATCTGGGATCTCTTCCTGCAGGTTTTTGATGATGGCCGGCTTACGGATCGCCGCGGCAATACCGCCGATTTTCGCCACAGCATCATTATCCTCACGTCCAATCTTGGGGCTGCAATACCCAGAGGCAGTCAGCTTGGCTTTAGTGGCGATCGGAAGACCTTCTCTGAGACAAGCGTTACCCGGGCCGTGGCGAGCACGTTCAGGCCAGAGTTTCTAAACCGCATCGATCGGACCGTTGTGTTCAGGCCGTTGGGTAAAGGCGTCGTGCGTGATATTCTCTTGAAAGAATTGCGCACAGTGCTGAAACGACGTGGCCTGCGTAACCGAGACTGGGCTGTTGAGATGGAAGATTCAGCGCTGGAATTTCTGCTCGAAAAAGGATTTACCACGGACCTTGGTGCACGCCCGTTGAAGCGTGCCATCGAACGCTACTTGTTATCACCGCTAGCCATAACCATTGTCAATAACCAGTTTCCGGAAGGTGACCAGTTCCTGTTTGTGCGTAGCAATGGCCGTTCTATACAGGTTGAATTTATTGACCCCGATGCAACAGGGCCGGCGGCCTCGCGAGATGGCGCAGAAGGAGCTGAAGCGGAATCACTTAAACCACTGATTCTGGATCCGGTTGGCCTACCTGTTGAGGTCCGGTTGCTCGAAGAGCGTTATGAAAACCTGGATGCTAAAGTAGATGCGGATGCCTGGCAGGAGAAAAAGGAGAAAGCCCTTGCGATGACCTCTTCACCGCAGTTTTGGGATTCTGAAGATCGATTTGCGGTGTTGGGGGATGTTGAATTCCAGGACCGCTTTGAACGCGCGCTTGATACAGCCGATGCGCTACTTACGCGTCTGCGCGGTGAATCCGACGAGGAGCGTACATCTTACTCTACGGTACTCATTCAGCGGTTGGCGCAGCGTCTGTTTTTGTTAGAGCATGCGTTGCGTGGTGATGCTGCCGGCAAACCCCGTGATGCATTCATTTGTGTTGAGCCGAGCCTGGAAGAAGATGACGAAGGCGGGCAGCGGTTTGCTGCCGAGATCAGCAAAATGTACCTCGATTGGGCGTCAAAACGGCAGATGCGACACAAAATCCTTGTGGAAGACCGGGCAGATAGTGAACACATGAATCGGTTTGTGCTTGCTATAGCCGGCCTCGGCGCATTCCCTATTCTCGATCTTGAAAAAGGCTTGCATGTTTGGGAAACGCCGGGAGAAGGGAAGTCGTTTTTGCGGTCGCGCGTGCGTGTCCAGATAGCACCACAGCCCATTGTCCCCGGCGATACAGCAAAACAATTGCTTGCGCAGGCCGAAGAGGCGTTTACAGCGCTGGGCGATTTACGCAATGTTGTCCGGCGGTACAGGGCAGAGCCTTCGCCGCTGGTGCGGGATAGCCTGCTTGGGTGGCGCACCGGCCGGCTGGAACGCGTCATGGCCGGCGACTTCGACTTGATTGTTGGCAGCTAAGTGCAAACACATCAATCCTGCCGGATTGTCGTTGAAAGTTGCAAGTTACAGGTTGATGGTTTCTTAACCTGATCCCATGAAGTTTGCTTTAACGTGGTTTACGAAAAACTCCACACTTTACCTGTGTTTGTACTCAGTTGCATATAGGGTGCGTCATTATAAAATGTAAAAGAGCCGCATACAGTATATTGCATGCGGCTCTTCTTTTGGTCCCCAAATTGGTCGTCCTTTCTGCTGGTTATGGTTTCTCCAGCGCGGTCAGGAAGGAAACCAACTGGTCACCCTGCGGGCGCAGTACGCGGACCAGGAAGGACTCACCCGATTCGATGTCGCCGTAGATGTCCATAAATTCGTTGCGGCTGCTAATTTGCCGGCGGTCGATTTCGATGATGATGTCGCGCTGGCGCAACTCCGCTTCGCGGTAGGCCGCGCTGTTGCGGTCAATCTCGCCAATCAGCACACCTTCCACATCGGTTTCTTCGACACCCAGGTTGCGAAGAATTTCTGGCGTCACATTGCGCAAGCCATGCAGGCCGAGCGATTCCATACTCTGTACATCATCGTCCATCTGACGTGTTGGCGCTTGCGGCAGGCCGTTTAATTCATCAGGACGCTCAGCAAGCGTAACGGTAACGGACATTTCACGATTGCCACGTACGACATCGAGTACCACCTGATCACCCGGGCTCTTATTGCCTACAATGGTTCTGATCTGGTTGGCGTCTTGCAACTCAAGACCGTCTACGGCTACAACGATATCGCTGTTTTCGAGGCCGGCTTTCTCAGCAGCGCTGCCTTCCATAATATTCACGATCTGCGCCGCACCGCGCGGTACATCGAGGTTCTTGGACAGGTTTTCGCTGATGCCTTCAAAGCCAACACCGAGGAAACCACGACTCACAGAGCCATTATCGATCAACTGCGTCGCTACATTTTCAACCAGATCAACAGGGATGGCAAAGCCAATACCCTGATAACCGCCGGAGCGCGAGTAGATGGCCGAGTTTATGCCAATGAGCCGGCCGCGCAAGTCTACAAGCGGACCACCCGAGTTGCCCGGGTTGATGGCTGCATCTGTCTGAATGAAGCTGGCAAAGGCATTCAGGTTACGAATCTGATCGCTTGTTCGGCCCAATGCACTCACGATGCCTACGGTAACGGTATTGCCCAGGTCAGCTGACAGGGGAGAACCCACGGCCATCACCCATTGTCCTACGCGGATTTTATCGTTCTCGCCGTAAGAAATGGAAGGCAAATTGTCCGCATCAATTTTGATTACAGCCAGGTCGCTGAGCGGGTCAGTACCAATGATCTCTGCGTCGTAAAACTTGCCGTCGTAGAGACGTACTTCAAGTTCGTCTGCGCCGGCAATAACGTGATTGTTTGTGATGATATAGCCATCAGATCTGGCAATCACACCAGAACCGAGGCCTTCAGAACGGTAGTCCTGTCCCTGACCTTGTCCGCCGTCACCAAAAGGACTGAAGAAGTCTTCAAAAGGAGTCCCCTGAAATGCACGTTCTTGCTGGATGACTTTCTCAGATCGGATTTGCACAACGGTCGGGTTGACCGCATCGGCTACCATCGTGAAAGCTTCTTCGAGTTCCAGTGCTGCTTTAACGCGCGATTCATTGATAGCTGTGCTGCCTTCTTCATACGAAGGATTGGCAGCATGGCTTACGGCAGTAACATCCCCTTTTTCGAGCAGGTTGGCGCCCAGTGTAGTGAAAAAGATACCGCCTAGGAAGGCCGCTATAATAAATAAAGCCAGTGGGACTGATCGTTTAACGCTCATGGTCTCGTCTCAATTAAATTCTATGCAAATTTGACAATATGATTTTCTGACATAATGTCGAAAATTGTATACACGTTGGCCGGCAAATGTCTATTTGCTAGTTTTTATACAGATCTTGAAAAGACCTGTATTCTAATTCATTACCCGTCTCCAGATCACAGCAACTACGTCGCTGCAATTGAAATTTTGCCATCTGCTCGGACTGATGACAGCCTGACAGCCTGACAGATGCACAGGGCTTTTTCTTCCAACGTGTATACGAGAAAAAAGCGTGCCGATGCTGTAGTGTGCCTATATACTTGTGTTTGATGCCATAACGTTTGTGTTAGGCAATTTCGTATACAAGGCGCGAACGTTAGGTAGATTTATTTACCCGGGATGCCTGGCTCAGTCATGTCGCGTACATTCAAATATGCGTCTAGCTCTGCGTCAGATAGCAGTCCCATTTCTTTGACAACAGCGCGAACAGATTTGCGCTCTTTGGCAGATTTCTTGGCAATTTCTGAAGCCTTGTCGTACCCCACCGCCGCGTTGAGTGCTGTTGCAATAGAAGGATTGAGCTCGAGCAGTTCCTGGCAGCGTTCGCGGTCGGCTTCGATACCTTCCAGGCATTTCTTGCGGAACGCATCGCAACCGCGGGCTAGGATGGTGATGCTTTCTAACATCGCGTGGGCCATTACGGGCATCATCACATTAAGCTCGAAATTACCATGCTGACCACCAACCGTTATGGTGGTGGCATTGCCCATGACGCGGGCACAAACCATCATCATGGCCTCGCTCATCACCGGATTTACTTTGCCCGGCATAATGGACGATCCCGGTTGAATGGCCGGCAGCTTGATTTCTGAAAGACCGCTTGTTGGACCGCTGGAGAGGTGGCGAATATCGTTCACAATTTTCATGAGCGAAACAGCGAGCGTATTGAGTACGCCAGCCGTCATGACAAAACCGTCTTTGGCTGCCTGCGCTTCGAAGTGGTTTTCAGCTTCTTTAAACGTGAGGCCTGTTTTACTGCTAATTTGTGCGATAGCTTCTTTGGAAAAGAGCACCGGACGGTTGATACCGCTGCCTGTTGCAGTACCACCAAGGGCCAGTTCGCAGAGTTCACTGGAGGCAATCTGCAGCCGGCGGATGCCGTACTGAATTTGGGCTGCATAGCCACCAAATTCTTGTCCGAGTCGAACAGGCGTCGCGTCCATCAGGTGGGTCCGGCCGCTCTTGAGGACGTCGTCAAACGCTTCTGCTTTTTCCTGAAGTGCCGCGTGGAAGCGTTCCAGCGAAGGGATTAGCTCGTCTTCGATGGCCATACGTGCTGATACGTGCATGGCCGTGGGGATGACGTCGTTAGACGACTGGGACATGTTAACGTGATCATTCGGATGGACCAGCTTGCTGCCCCGCTCGCCGCCCAGTTTCTCCGTGGCTACATTGGAGATGACCTCGTTGGTGTTCATGTTGGTAGAGGTGCCACTACCCGTCTGAAAGATATCCAGGACAAACTCACCATCCAGTTCGCCGTCAATGACCTGTTGTGCACTTTCAACGATGACACGCATGTTATCGTCATCGAGGAGGCCCAGTTTGTGGTTTGCAAGCGCTGCTGACTGCTTGATGATACCCAGTGCTTCGATAAAGCGGCGAGGAAATCGTATGCCGCTGATTGGAAAGTTATCTGCTGCACGCTGGGTCTGCGCCCCATACTTCGCATCAGTCGGCACTTTTACTTCTCCAAGGGAATCTTTTTCAATACGATAAGACATATGTATACACCAGGGCCTGGTTGTTTTTTAGAATAATGTTATTTGCTCAGGGAGCAGGAATTTAACCGAATTTGTGTATGATCAAAAACAGAAACTGCGAATTGTGGTTTATAGTTCGGATTTAATAAACCTGAGGGTTCGATGGAAATACTGAGAACGGTTGCAGCGATGCAAGAACATGCAGATGCCCACCGTTGCGCCGGCAAAAAGCTCGCGCTCGTTCCAACTATGGGGGCATTACATGATGGACACCTGTCCCTGGTTTCTCGTGCCAAATCATTGGCAGATCACGTTACGGTTTCAATTTTTGTAAACCCCACACAGTTTGGACCAAATGAAGACTTTGACGCTTACCCACGGCCGCTCGAAGCTGATTTGGAGAAGTTAAAGGAGCTTGGCGGGGTAGACGCCGTCTTTGTACCCGGGGTAGAAGATATGTACCCTGGTACGCAAGCCCGGCATAGGAGTTGGGTGCAGGTCAAAGAGTTGGATCAGCACCTCTGCGGCGCATACCGCGAGGGGCATTTTTTAGGGGTGACTACAGTGGTGACGAAGCTGTTCAACGCATGCCGCCCTCACCTGGGTGTTTTTGGATTGAAAGATGCCCAGCAGTTCCTCATCTTGCGGCGGATGGCGGAGGACCTAAATATGGGCATCGAATTGGTTGGTGTGCCTACGTATCGTGAGGGAGATGGCCTTGCAGCCTCTTCAAGAAATGTATACCTGACGCCCGAACAGCGAAAGCAAGCGCCGGCACTACAGGCAGGGCTACAACGTGCGAAAGCTGCCATTGAGGCCGGCGAGCGGAATGCTCCAACCATCCGGGATATCGTAGCCAACCACATTACAACCCACTCAGAGGGGGAGATTCAGTACATCGAAGTTGTGGATACCCTTGACATCCAACCCTTAACAACCCTTGAAGGGCAAGAAGAGGTCTTAATCGCGTTGGCTGTCTTTTTCGGACGCACCCGCCTCATTGACAATGTATTTGTGCCCGTTCAGCAATTCTAGGCAGCTTTTTTTTGCCGCTTTTGCTACATTGGCGCTATCACCCACCACGGATCTTCGCTTGAGCAAGATCTGCTACTCCTGCGACGCGCATCAACCGCCAAAGCGCGTAGACGATGCGCCTTGCAGGATACTACCGTGCTGTATATTAACTCTCTGGCTAGCTGAAATGCGTACCTCTTTGAAACGGAATTACTTTGTATGCGCCCTGATGGTGATCATGGGCTTTGGATTGGTTCAGTCTTCTGCGCAGGCACAAGATCGTTTGTACCCTGTCCGCAGCGGTAACGGTTTTGGTTTTATCAATGGTGCCGGCGAGCTCCAGATTGAGCCGCGGTTTGACTCAGCCCTCGACTTCTCTGAGGGCCTTGCCCCCGTTAAAATAACGGGTTTGTGGGGCTTTGTGGATGAAGATGGGGAAATTGTGATTGATGCCCTCTACGACCGCGTCCATGTTTTCTCAGAAGGCCTGGCGCGTGTAAGCAAGAAAGGGAAGTGGGGTTTTGTCAATAAGGACGGCGAAGAAGTAATCAAGCCAAAATATTCTGACGCGCTCGATTTTTCTGAAGGCCTTGCAGCAGTTCAGCGTAAGAAGGGTGGGAAGCCCCGGTGGGGCTATATCAATGCATCGGGCGAAGAAGTTATTCCTATCAAATTTGCCAGCGCGCTTTCTTTCTCTGAGGGATTGGCGCCTGTTGAACGCAAGAAAAAGTTCGGCTTTGTGTCTGCGGGCGGGTCTTGGGGATACATCAATACGGCTGGTGAATTGATGATCAAGGATAACTATGGTGTTGCTCGGGCCTTCAGTGAAGGGACTTCGCTAACCTACAACAAGGGCGTCTATTCTTTCATCAACACAGACAACGAGCGTGTTTTTGAAGCACCTTATGAGCGGGTTCATAGTTTTGCGAATGGTTTTTCCCGCGTATACGATGCCGGCGGTTGGGGCTTTGTGGATAGCGATGGCGAAGTGGCCATTGGGCTTGAGTTTGACCATGCTTACGATTTTTCAGAAGGCCTGGCACTCGTGAAATACGGGCAGAAATGGGGCTATGTGGATGAGTCTGGTGCATTTGCGATTCAGCCACGTTTCGACAAAGGCTGGAGCTTCAACGGCGAACTGGCTCGCGTCTTCATCGATGGCCAAATGGGATACATCAACAAAATAGGCGCCCTCATCTGGCCGGCAGACGCTAATTAATGGTTGCAAGGTTGAAAGGTTGAAGGTTTAAGGTGCGTTTACGTCGACTAGGGTCAACAAACCTTAAACCTTCAACTTTTAACCTTCAACTTCTTTTCCTCTTCGTGGGCCTCGTAGGCTTCGATGATTTCTTTTACGAGGCGGTGGCGCAGTACGTCTGTGCGGCCAAATTCTACAAAGTCGATACCTTCTACGTCGGACAGGATGTGCCTGGCTTCGATGAGGCCACTTTGACTGCGGCGAGGGAGGTCGATCTGGGATGCGTCGCCTGTGACAATGGCCCGGCTATTGGGGCCGAGGCGCGTCAAGAACATTTTCATTTGTTGCCGGGTGGCGTTTTGCGCCTCATCCAGAATTACAAAAGCAGACTGCAGCGTACGGCCGCGCATATACGCCAGGGGTACAATTTCCACGATATTCTGATCAATGTAGGTTGCCAGTTTATCCTGGTGAATCATGTCACCAAGCGCATCATACAGTGGACGGAGGTAGGGATCTACTTTGTCGCGGAAGTCACCAGGCAGGAAGCCGAGGCGCTCGCCGGCTTCAACGGCCGGCCTGGATAGCACGATACGCCGTACCTTACGCGATTTCAAGGCCGCTACAGCAAGGGCAACAGCTGTATAGGTTTTCCCCGTACCCGCCGGCCCAATGGCAAAGACAAGGTCGTTGTTGCGCGCCGTTGCAACCAGTTTCTTCTGGTTTGGGGTTTTTGCCTTGATGACGTTCCCACTTGGCGTGTGCAAAATCGTATTGCCGTTTGCTGCAGGGTGATCGTCCGATGCACCATTACTACTCGGCTTAATGGCAAGTACAGTTTCTACATCATTTTCTGTGAGCGATTCATTTTTTTGCAGCACCGTGATCAACTCGTTGATCACGCGCTCAATGCTCTTGATATCTTCAGCGCTGCCCTGCAATACAACTTTATTGCCGCGGGCTGTGATGGTTGATTTTGGAAAGGCTGCTTCTACTTTTTTGAGGTAACGGTCGTTTGAGCCAAAAAGCAGGAGTGGCTCTACGTGTTCTATCGTTAGGTTCTTTTTCGCCAATTGAACTAAAGTGGTGATTGAAGGTGCGGTTAACTGTAGACCGGAATCGGACGTATGTATTTAAAGAATCGGATCTGATTGCAGAAGTTAAGCAAAGCCGGAAACGAATTGCCAGCTCAATGACTCTTATGTTTTTCCAGATGTATTCGTTTCATGCAGAAGGCAAGAATGATAAAGCGAAAGCTAGTTTTAGAATTTACAAAAATGAGCGGTAACGGTAATGACTTTATCGTTATTGATAATCGATTTTACAATTTTTCTGCTGAAGAGCTTTCCGATTTGGCCAGGCGGTTCTGTCCTAGGCGCACGGGCATCGGGGCAGATGGTATTCTGGCGTTCATGCTGCCGGATGCTCCTGAGCACCAATATCGGATGAAATATTTCAATGCAGATGGCAGCCTGGGGACCATGTGCGGCAACGGGGCGCGTTGCCTGGCCCGCTTTGCCCGGTCTGCGGGTGTTGATGCCGCACAAATGCGCTTCGAGTCTGATGCCGGCGTTTATACTGCCGAAGCCCCTGCAGATGACGATGCACCTGTCCGGATCTATGTGAAACCACCTCAGGACCTGACGCGCGACAAGCTTGCGCACCCGCAACTGGATGAGCCGGCACACTACATCTGGACCGGCACCGAGCATCTGGTAACCTTTACGGACGCACTTGCAGAAGCACCGGTTGTGCGTTTGGGAGAAGCGCTTCGGCATGCACCTGAACTTGCACCCGCCGGCGCGAACATCAACTTCGTATCTGTGATGCAACGCGGTACAGCAAATACACCGGCTGAACTGCACGTGCGCACCTACGAAAAGGGTGTGGAAGATGAAACGCTGGCTTGCGGCACAGGCGCGATGGCTTCAGCCGTCATTGCAAAGAAAACGCAATTGATTGATGCATCCACAGTTGCCGTACACATGGCCGGAGGCATCCTGGGGGTAGGATTTGAAGATACAGGCGAAACTGTCGAAAACCTGTACCTCGAAGGCCCCGTCCAAACCATCTATCGCGGTACAACAGAAGTCTAAACCCAAAAAACCTTCAACCTGCAACAGCGAGCGATCAGTTCTTTGAATTGATGACTTGCTATGTGTGCCGCAGAATCATCTCTACACGTTGTCCTGCCGGCAGCGCAAAATGTTGAAGCCCGGGTGCTCCTTGTGGGGGGAGCGGCGTGAGTTGAACCACTTCGCGCGCTGGTAAAGCTAGCGTTCCTTCGCCTTCAGGTGGCACTTCAATCACGAACCTGCGATTGCCTTTCGGGCCTTCGGCGAACAGGCGAACCGTGCCAACACGGGTATGTGCGCCGACTGAAAGCTGAGGAAGATCGCCGAGCTGTGGTTGTAAAGTATACGTAGCAAACCCGGGGCTTGTCGGTTTCAGCCCCATAATGCCCATGTAGAGCAGATAAAGCGGTGATACCGGGGCATGACTCCATTGGCTGCGGTCATCGTAGCCGGGCTCCCACATTTCAGACAGCGTATTGTTTTCTGTCACAGACCGCATGGCGCCCCAACGGTTGCGGAGTTCATCAATCACCACATCGATCCGTCCTCCGGCGGCCAGGCCCCACAATCGCCAGCCGGCATTGGCGGGGTAAGACATGCCAACGTTTTCAGGCATGGTTGCCAGCAAGTCGAGTGCGCCGGCAATCTGGTTGCCTGGACACATGCCATACATAATCGCCATAGCCATCGAGCGATCACAAAACTGGGGCGTTCGCTCTTCCGCTATCCACGGTTGGTTGATGACAAACGACTGGGCCTCCCGATTCCAGAAGTATCCGATTGAGGCTTCCTGTAACCTGGCGCCAAAGGCACGCACAGTGGCTGCTTTGTCTGGATCATTGAAGGCTTCGCAGAGCGGCGCCAACGCATGCTGCATCATGGCGGCTGCATACAGATTAAACGCACACATTTTATGATGCTGCTGCTTGTAGGCCGTCGTATCCATCCACACAACGGGTACGCCGAGATTATCGACGGGCAGCAAATCCTGGTCGGCTTTCAACGCTCGCAAGTAGTCGAAAAAGCGAAGGAGCCGCGGATACACTTCACGAAGCGCCTCCAGATCTCCGGTGTAGTTGTAGTAATGGAACGCGTCAAAATTATGGCCGATGCCGTGATCGAGGAGGGGCCCCCATGGTGTTAGCTGGAGTTCCCGTTCCGGGATACGGGCAAGCCGGTCATACGCCGGCCAGCAATCCAGAAAATAACCCGCAGAGGTGATACCCTGACTGTACGTGTCGACGTAGCGTGCAATTTGTTGGTTGGCGCCAAATGCATAGTGTACGGCGTGTACAACGTGGCCAATATCACCACTGTATTGCTGGCGTTCGCGTCCCATACAGTCTACAATCGTATCCTGTGCGCAATTGTACAGCGTGTTGAGCGAAGCATCCCACACGCGTTGGATGACCGGATCGGTTGTTTGACATTCGGGCTGCTGGGGCCACGGATACATCCGCCGGCGGACACCTACATTCGCGATCGTTACAGGGCCTGATGCATTACGAATGTGCAATTGCATCCAGCGCAGTGACTCAAAATCAAACGTCTCAAATTCGTTGAGTCCTTCGTTGCATACAAGACGTGTCCATGAGTGAAAGCGCGTGTTCAGCAGGGGCGCGCCGCCAATTTTATGGCCTTCGTGGACCATCAGCTCTACGATGGTTCCTTCCGGGGCTGTGATGGTGAAAAAAGGCCAGCCCACAATTTGCTCGGGGAATTCGAAGGTAAGCGCAGTAGCTGTGCCGTCGCCGGCCATTTGCATCTGCCATTCACCCGTTCTGATTGCCGGTGGGATACTCGTACGCGTGGCTGAAAAGGCATTTGGAGTGAGTGATTCAAAATACTCTTCAGCAGGCCGGCGCCAGTTGATTGTGTAGGCTTCTTTTAGCGAAGCCGTGTAGATCATTTCGTCCCGCAACATCGGAACGCTGCGTTTTCGCAGTTGAGCGATGTCAGGATCTCCCGAGCTCTCAAAGAGGTAGTCGCGTCCTGCTGTACAAATGGCTGGTTTGTCAGCCGGCCCCTGCAAATCCATCGCTGACAGCCAGTTGTCATCAGGCTGATAACTGGCATCAAGCCACCCATCTGGATAGTAGCGTGCATCAAACGATTCCTGGAAAGCCCGCAGGTACCAACGCTTGTATTGCCCGGGCGGCCAACTGCGCGCCAAATGGGTTTGCCATGCATCATCCGATACAACCACTTCCTTCCGGCCATTGGCAAAGGTAAGGGTGAGATGGAAAATGAAGCCGGCTTTCCCGATTGGCCATGTCCCGTCGCCCTGGCCAAAATACAGTTACTTCGGCGCCCAGGATATTCACACCTTCTTGCAGGCTTGCTGTCAAGTCGAGCGGATCAGCTTCTGCCCAACGCGGATCTGAAGGTGCGGGGCCCCATTGTTGGCGTTGGTTGTTTACAAAGAGCCGGTAGCGGCTCTCGCCCAGGATCCATCCTGTCGCTGAGACGGGTTTTTCATTGAGGTAGAGTCTTCTCCTAAATAATACAACCGTGTTTTGCAGCACACGTTTTGCCGGATACCAGATCCATTTTGCCGGTGCTAAATCCAGCGCACGCTCCTGCAAGCGGGAGGGGGGCTGCAACGTCGATGTGTCCAGCCGATGGCGATACGGAGCTGAAGCCAGCCGATGCTCTTCAGCCAGCGGGTGTGACAACAAGCAGCGAGGTGCCGAGGGTTGATTGTTTGAGGAAATTGCGCCGGCTGTGTGGGGAGTGTGGAATCTTGTCGTTATTCATCAGGGGTATCGTTGAATTACCGGTTTTCTTGCTGATCGAGGGTGAAGCAGGAAGGATACGAACAAGGATGTACGTATCCATCGAAATCGTCCCAGTTCGAGCGTCTCGGGTACGTCGGCAGGATGATGGTAGGGTTGCATGTCCCTTGTTTGTATATAAGAAAGAAGCCGCGAACGCCATTCGCTCGATAAAGAAGTAGTGATCGCTATTAGGGGCATTGGGGCGTTTGCCAACAGGGCCGATGCCCAGTGAATCGCCAACGGCCGAGAGCACGTGCAAATTCTGCTTCAAAATTCGCTGCCGGCAACCGCCATGATGCCCTTTTGTGCCGGAGGCGACCATATCCAGATTAATCAAAAAACGAATATTCTCGAGCGGGACAAGTGGATTTTCGACAAAATAACGAGAGCCGCGCAAGCCTTCTTCTTCTCCCGAAAACCCAATAAAAACAATCGAGCGCCGAAGTGGATGGTCTTTAAAATAGTGCAGCGAGCGCAAGGGTCATTGCAACGCCGCTTGCGTTATCATTTGCACCGGGAAAGTAGTGGTCCGGTCCCATGCTGCCCATATGGTCGTAGTGGGCTGTGATCAGGTAATACTGATCAGGGATATGGGTGCCCGGGATGTATCCGATGACATTGGCCGTGGTTGTTTCCCAGTCGCGTGTAGTGGCTAACGCAAGATTGGCTGTTGCAGCTGCGTTTAGCGCATCTTCTGCGACAATCATTACAGGGATCGTGGTATTGACCGGGTTATAGAAATCGTAGAGATTGCCCGATGTCTTTAACAGTACGGCTGCTGCGCCCAGGTGACGGGCAATTTCAACGCGGCTTGTTGCTTGCAATAAGAGGGGATCGACCTTGCCGTTTGCGTTGAGTGTTTCTTTGACCGTGGGGGTAACATCGAGGTGCATGACGGCTATAGCACCCTGTAGATCTTTGCCGGCGTAATCGTTGTGGTTAAGCGTTGGGATAAACACGCCATCACCGACATCGATTAAAACACCGTTTGAAAGGGTATCAGCAGCAGCGCCTGGGAAGGGGAGGAATTCGTGGCCCAGTTTCAGTGGTGTATCATTGATGCTAAGCGTGGGCGTTGCTTGATAAACATCGACGGCAATGGGAAAAGGCTGGAGGTAATCTTCCTTTAGCGAGGCAAGGCCCATGGTGTTGAAATGGGAGGCTATGTATGCAGCCGTTTTGCCATCCGCGTCATGCAAGTAGCCACGACCACCATAAGCCGGCGAAGACAGCGTGTCCACCACCGCTCGAGCAAGCGGCAGGGGAGAGGCATACTCCTGGGCATGCGCCGAAACCGGATAGCAGCAACAGGATGAGCAGGAGAGGACGATTCATGGGGAAATTTGGACGCAACATACCTGCTAAAAACCAAAAAGACACCCTGAAGTTCAGGGTGCCTTTTGTCGGAAAACTTGAATGCTGCAAACTTGAACTTTTACCAGATCACTGCGAGAAAAAGCGTCGATTATCTTCGATATCCGCCTGGTCTCTAAGTGACGTTAGCCAGTCGCGCGTAGCCTGCTGCTTTAGTTGCGTATTGAGCTGCGTTTCGAGTTGAACGCGCTGCGCATCTGAAATTTCTGCCGGCTGCTCAACTTTGGTAGCACGTACGACAAATACACCGTTTTGGCCTTCAATGACGTTTGACGTCTGACCATCTGCAAGGCTCAATACTGTACCTTTGAAGATGGGATCATTACCAAGTTCTGCAACAGAACGTGTGTTGTGCGTGACGGCGGTAACCGTGCGTTCGGTAGCATTGAGGGAAGAGGCAAGTCCATCAAAGCCACCCGCGTCAAATGCTTTCCTCATTTTTGCGTACTGATATGCTTTCTTTTTCTCCAGCTTGGCACGTGGTTCGATTTCAGCTTTCACTTCGTCGAATGAGCGGTAGCCCTCTGGTGTTTCAGCAGCAAGCTGGGCAACAACAAATGCTTCGTCGAGCTCAACAACCGGGCTGATGGAGCCTTCGCTGGATGATTCCATGAAGTTGCGCAACTGCCGGCTGTTACCGATGCCTGAGATGTAGGTCTGTTCGCTCTGCACCTGCACTTCTTTCACTTCCAGGTTAAGCTTCTCTGCTTCACCGCGGAAGTCATCTGATTCGTCAGCGTAGAACTCGAGATCACTCAGTTTCTCAGCAATGATATTGATCGTTGTAACGGAAGGCTCGATAATTTGTGCGTAGTCGGCCAGACGTACCTGCTGATCAGTTTTGTCGGTGACCTCGATCAGGTGGTAGCCAAAATTGGTTTCGATCGGACCTACGATACGTCCTTCGCGTGCACCAAATGCAGCGTTTTCGAATGGCTCAACCATTTTGCCACGGCCAAACCAGCCCAGATCGCCGCCGCGAACGGCGCTTCCGTTATCGCTGGAGAAGAGTTTGGCCAAGGTACCGAAATCTTCGCCGGCTTCGAGGCGCGATTTAACTGACAGCGCTTCACTGCGTGTTTTGCTTTTACCTTCGTCAGTCGGATCGGTGATTCTGAAGAGGATGTGGCGTGCACGAATCAATTCGTCTTCGCCGTCAGCTACTTCCTGGATTTTGATGAGGCGGACTTCATTGCCTACAATCATAGGCCCAATGATACGCTGTGGCGTAAGGTCTTCGTACACTGCAACGCCGAGGTCGTACTCGAGGTCATCTGCTACGAAAAATGCGCTTGCGTAAGGCCGTGCAGAGGCAAATCGCGTGAGGAACAGCGAATCACTCTCTGCTTCCGCAAACCTGGTTTTCAGGTCTGTCATCTCATCCATTATTGTAAGCGTATCCTGCGTAGAAGGCAGCTTAGGAATCGAGACATAGTCGAGCGTGTACGATTTTTTGCGCTTGAAGTCTTCTTTGTTGTCGTTATAGTAGCTCCGAAGATCGCTATCACCAAAAGAAATCGAGTCGTCGGGGACCGTCGCGTAACGCAGGGCTACAAAGCGTGTATCAACCTTCAGGTTGTTTTTGCGGTGCTCTTCCTTTACGTCTTCTTCAGAGACGCGAACGGTGGCTTCGACCAGTTTCTGGAGCTTTTCGCGCCGGCGGGTATCGCGCAACTGCGCTTCGAGCATGGACCACTGCTGGCTGGCTGTTGGGTCGTCAATGAAACTCTGGAGGAGCGTCCGGTCCAGATTGCCATTGGCGTCACTAAACGTGCTAACAACCATCGGGTGGGGGTCATCGCCCAAAACGAGGTCAACCAACTCGCCGTCGGTTACTTTAATGCCCAGTCGGTCCATTTCTTGTTCGATCAGGACACCATCAACCAGTTGGTTGTATACCTGATCCCGCGCATTATCCATCGCCTGCTGGGTCATGCTTTCGCCCGTGCGGTTCTGGTAGAGGCGCGTCTGGTTATCCAGAACGTTCCGGTATTGTTCGTAAGAAATCGGCTGGCCGTTTACCTTGATGATTTCTGTGGCCGTATTGGTGCCTACAAAATCAAAGGTGCCAGCGTCTTGCAGCATAAACAGGATGCCAAACGCTACTACAACAAAGTAGAGAACATACTTCGTGTTCTCCCGCATTTTGGTCATCAATCCCATAGAGACCTCGTCAACAATCAGTTTTTTATGGACCTACAAAAAGACCGGCAATATACGGCACGATGCGTCGATTTGTTCGTGGGCGTCAAAATTTCATCTCCAGGGTGAGGGAGAAGTGCTGCGCCACAGAACATAGGACAAAGAAATTCGAATACGCAAGGCCATTAGATATCCTTTAGAAGCGTATTTCGTGCGTCTTCCTGGTAGGTTAGGTTTTGTTTTCTGCCTGGTGTTGACAATTCGTTACGCCAGGCTACTTCGTTTACATTTTCGTTTACATTGCCGTTTTCGCTAAGATAACGAGCGAAGTACCTGGAATCGTATGCTTTTACGTAGCCAACGACTTTGTTTTGGCGAGTCTTGTACGGAGGGTTAGGAGCACCTTGCCTAATATTTGGGATATACGGGCTTCGGTAAGCCCGAGGAGGCCGGCGATTTCACGCAGTGTAAGGTTTTCATAATAATAGAGTGCGAGAATCGTCTGCTCCCGTTCTGAGAGGTCCTTAATCAGGGTGCCGATGTAGGAATGCAGCGACGCTTTGTCTACCCGATCGAAGGCAATGAGCGCCTCGTCATTTGGGATCGTTTCTACAACCGTTTGTTCACCCTCGGTGCTGGCGGTATCGTAGAGCGAGAGGGCAAAACGACATTGAGCATCGGTAAGGAGGGTGTGGTAGTCCACGAGGCTCAACCCGAGATGTTCTGCAACCTGGTGGTCGTCGGGTTCGGCACCAAGCATTTGTCGCAGGGTTTCTACGGCTTGTTGTGCCTCTGCCAATTGCCGGCGCCGCTCACGGGGGAGGGCGTCAATGGAACGCAGGTAGTCTACCAGCGCCCCGCGAATACGACCGTAGGCATACGATACAAAGGGCGTTCCCCGCTCAGGGTCGTAGCCATCCAGCGCCTGAAGCAAGCCAAGCAATCCGACATTTTCCAGGTCCTCGCGTGAGGCAAGGGGATGGTCGGGGATGCTAAGCCGGCCTACCAGCGATCGTACCAACGGAACGGCGGCAACGACGACTGACTCTCTGTTTTTGGGAGAGGGGGTTTCAGCATGCTGGGCAGCGAGGCTTTGGAGGTCTTGGGCCATGAGAAGTGAACGGGTTTACAGTGCCATATGGCGGTTACTGTGTTAATCGCAAGTACAGGTATCAAGCCTTTGCCGGCGTTGCGGCCGACTTGGCCTGGGTATTGGTGCCCAGGGTTTCGTTTTTGACTTTGGCGTCTTCCGGTGTCTTCGGTACCGGCTGATTCAGGATTTGCTTGATGACATGGTCGCCGGCAGTCAATACAAAATAAATCGCGAGGCCAACGGCAAGGCTTACAAAAACCGTTCGCTCGACAGTAGCATTATGCCATAAATGATTCAGGAACGTTAGCACGCCTGCTATGCCACTGATCTGGACGAATAATGCACGCATAAGTGTCTGTTAATTTGAGGTTTAGGTATAGGTTATCAAGATGTGTGCCAGCAATGGTGCCATGCTCGCGAGTACAGGTGCCTGCGTTAGTTCATGCTTAATAGCGCAGGCGAAAAGAGCGCGTCCTGCGTCAGATTGTGGGCTAGCGCTTGAAAAGCATTTTGTACAGGGCCCTGGGTTCTGACAGCCGGCGTTTGTTTGCTCACAGATCTGCGGATTTGAGCGGAAAAAGGTACCCAGCCAAGGTATTTTGTTACCCGCCCTGTAAAGTGCTCCGTTACTTTGCCGAACCGATCAGCAATGCTACGTGCTTCGGCTTCTGTATCAGCAAAATTGACAACAGCACCAAGGGGATAATCGGGTACAATGTCCCAGATCATACGTGCGAGGCGGTATGCATCTGAAATGGCAGTTGGTTCGCCAACCAGCACAAGAATGCCGAGATCTGCTTTATCCAGTGCCCACCGTACAGCGCCCTCCGTCCCTGCCGGGGTATCGATGAGTACGAAGTCGTGGGTTTGCTGGAGTGATGCTATGAGTTTGTCGAGGTGCTCAAACAGGCTTTTGAGGTGTGTGCCGGCGTAGCCCGGATCAAGGGCACCCTGAATCAGGGTAATACCGGCTGTAGTTGTATGAATAACCTGTTCCTTTAGTACGGTATGGCGTGCATAGTCGAGTACACTGGCATCTGGGCTCTCGTTGAGGAGCAGGGAGCAGGCGCCTTGTCCAAAGTCAACATCAACCAGGACGACGCGATAACCCATGCCTACGAGTGTTTCCGCCAGATTTACGGATACGACGCTTTTGCCAACCCCGCCTTTTCCACTGGCAATGGTCAGCGTTGTAGATTGTAGCTTCATATTCAGAGGGTTAGATGATGCGATATGATGCCCCGGAATTGGAATAGGGGCTGGGATCAGATGTGCTCTTAACGAAACGTTAGAGGATCCGCATCATCTCTTCTACAAACCAACTTGGGGTAAATGCACCCACACCCTCGGGGACTTTCGGGCTGGACGATGCAAACTGTACCGGGAGCCGTGTTTCCATAATCCACTCAGCTATCCGACCAAGGCAGCGCGTTTCGTCGAGGTGCGTAAAGGCTATGGCATCCGTACGGAGCGGCAAACGCTGCAGGTACGAGGTGTCAAATTCGTCGAGTGCCCGGGTTGCATTGAGTACCATGTGAATCTGAATTGGCATCAGCGGTTCAACAAGCCGTTTCAGGTGCAGCAACATTTTGCGTGCGCCGGCTTCGTGTACAGGCATTGGCGGCGTATCGATGAGCACCTGGTCGAACGATTCAGCCCGATCCAGCGCTTCATTCATTTCCTCGATGTCGCGTACGGTCTGAACCGAGATACCATAGCGGGAATACAGTTCAGCCGGATTCTGATAGGGGAGGTCCGATCCCTCTTCTGGGAGAATCGAGATGACGGTCGCCTTGTGCCGGCCAAAGAAACTGGGATGCGTAGCCGTTTTTAAGAGCAGGGAAGTTTTACCCGCTCCGCTCGGCCCGATAAACATTACTGTACCCGTGTAACGCTTCGGCGTGGCCATTTTGAGGCCATTCCGGATGACCTGGGCAAGTGCCCAGCGAATCTTCTGGGGATTGTGGTTGGGCTCGAAGCCTTTTTCAACGAGCTGCTCAAAAAATCGGGTAACTGTAGCAGGCCGCATGCCCTGGCGCAACAGTTTGGCGTAGAGCTCGTGCGATGCCCACCGGATGCCGGAGCCGATGATGGCGCCTTCAAATTTACGGTCGAGTTTGTCGAGCCGGTTGTGAATCAGTTGGAGCTGGGATTCCAGTATCTCCTGGAGCTGGTTGGCCTTTGCCGGAAGGTTACTACCTTCAGGGGTATACAGCGCATTTCTTTCTTTGCGTGGTGCTGGCGCCAGCCCGTTCGCATAAGGCTGCAGCAAGGTTGTGCGCCGGTTATCACCACCGCGGCCAAGTGCTGCATTACCACCGGAAAAATTAGCGTGCTGGGTGGAATAATTTGCTGTTTGAGGTGCCGTCATTACACCGCGCTGTGCTACGCCTGCATACCCATATCCCTGGGGTTGTGCAGCATAGGCTGGAGCTGCACCTGCATGAACAGGCGCTTCCTGCTTGCGAGGGGCAGGAGCAGGCACATCTACCATGACGGTAATCCGTGCCGGCGCATCTCCCTCTGCGGGAATGGATTCGAGAAGTACCACATCGTCGCCGAGCAACCGACGGGCTTCAATAAGGGCGGCGTGAATACTTGGGCCTGTTAGAGTTTTAACTTTCATGAAATGCGATCCTATAATCGAAATGCAATTTAATCTTACTAATGTCCAGTTTTTCTCTGATTTTCAGTGCTTATCAAGCCTCTGCAAGCGCTTGCTCGATGCGTAGCTGATCAGCCACTTCGACTGATACATCCAGCACAAGGTCGTTGTATGAAAGCACTGTAATGTCAGAGAGTACAGGCGTAAAGAAGTTGAAGAGGGTAGCACGAATGACCGGCGATGTGAGGAGAACCGGTGCGTGTCCCTGGCTGATAAGCTTCTTCGTCAGACGATCTGCTTCTTTGATCAGCGCGTCTACGTCTTTCTGATCCAGTGAAAGGGTACTCGGATTGAGTTCACCTTGTTGGGCCTTCTCGAGCAAGTGTTGTTCCAATTCAACCGCTAGCACAAAGGCATGTACCTTTCCATCTGCACCAACAAACCTGCGTGTGATTGTAGCCGCAAGTGCAGCACGGGTGTATTCCGTGAGAACATCAATATTTTTGGTCTGAATGGCATGATCGGCCATGGCTTCAAAAATAGTAATGAGGTCGCGAATCGGCACCGTTTCCTGCAAGAGTCGCTTGAGTACTTTTTGGATAGATCCAAGCGTAAGTAGATTGGGGGTAAGTTCTTCCACCAGGGCGGGCGAACTTTCATTCACTTTATCTACCAGCTTCTTGACTTCCTGACGATCCAGTAATTTGTAGGCATTCTTGCGCAGTACTTCCAGGAGGTGCGTTGTAATCACCGCCGGCCCCTCGACCACCGTTAAGCCAAGTTGCTCTGCTTCAGGTAAATTCCGCTCTGCTACCCAGATAGCCGGTAAGCCAAAGGTCGGATCCTTGACGTGAATACCTGGCGGCGGATTCTTAATGTCATCGGAGAGCAAGGCGAGGTAGTAGCCAGGCATCACCTCACCCTCTCCGATCGGGTTGCCCCTGAGCTTAATGGTGTACTGGTTTGCCCCCATGCTCACGTTGTCACGGATACGAATAGGGGGGATGACGAGGCCAAGTTCGAGCGCCAGCTGCTGACGAAGCATACGCACACGTTCGAGCAAGTCGCCCTGTTGGCTCGGATCCACAATTGAAATGAGCGCGTAGCCAATTTCGAGTTCGAGCGGATCCACCAGTAACAAATCGGTTGGTGTTTCTGGAGCTTCCAATTGTTTTTGGCCTTCGGGGAGCAGGTTCGGCGCAGCAGCTTCCTCCTGACTCGATTTGACCCGACTACGCCCGAGGTAGAACACGGCAGCGGCCAGCATCCAGAAGGGCAGTACGGGCAGGCTTGGCACGAGGCCCATAAAGAAGAGAAAAATGCCCGTAAGAAGAATTGGATGCGGTTTATTGAAGAGCTGCGACTTGAATTCTTCACCCCAATTTGCCTCGTTGCTGGCGCGTGAGACAATGAGGCCGGCTGCGGTTGAGATGAGTAGCGATGGAATCTGCGAAACGAGTCCGTCACCAATGGAGAGGAGCATAAAGGTGCTCCCCGCATCGTTAAACGACATCCCGAGTTGCGCCATCCCGATGACTAGTCCACCAATGATGTTGATGGCGGTAATGGCAAGGCCGGCAATGGCATCCCCACGTACAAACTTACTGGCACCATCCATGGCGCCGTAAAAGTCAGCTTCGCGTGAAACGTCTTCTCTACGCTGCCGAGCTTCTGATTCATCGATGAGGCCGGCGTTGAGTTCTGCGTCAATGGCCATCTGTTTGCCGGGCATGGCGTCGAGCGTAAATCGGGCGCCAACTTCTGCAATACGACCTGAACCCTTTGTAATAACCACAAAGTTGATCACCACCAGGACAAGGAAGATGATGGTACCTACAACGTAGTTGCCGGCAATCACAAACTCACCAAAGGCACTAATTAGCTGGCCGGCTTCACCTTCACTCAGAATAAGCCTGGTCGACGCAACGTTCATCGATAACCTGAACAAGGTCGTCATGAGGAGCAAGCCAGGGAAAATGGCAAAGTCGAGGGGCCGGCGCGCATAAAAGGAAGTCAGCAGGATGCCGAGGCTAAGGGCGATGTTTGTGGCAAGAAGCAAATCGAGCACAAATGTTGGGAGCGGGACCACCATCACAAACAAGATGAGGATCATGCCCATGGCAATGAAGCCTTCGCCGTTAAACAGCTGGAAGCCTTTTGCTTCCTGTAATTCGTTGGGACTTATAAGTGTTGACAAGACCTTGAGGCGTTAAATAGATTTTGGGGTATCAGTTAGGCGCTGGGTAGAGACTTGCTTTTTTTGCGCTTTCTGTAAATTGCCGCGAGGATTGTAGCGACTGCCGGATAAAGTTCTTCAGGAATTTCCTGTTCTTCCGATACACTCCTATACAAAGCCCGCGCCAAGGGTGGGTCTTCGATGACCGGAATGTTGTTTTCGAGCGCCAGACTTCTGATGCGAAGGGCCCGTTTACGAATCCCTTTCACCATAACGCGGGGCGCAGGCGCAACCTCTGCTTCGTATTTCAAAGCAACGGCGTAGTGCGTCGGGTTGGTGACCACAACGTCCGATTTGAGTACCGCGTGATCCAGGCGCGGCCGGCGTAACAGGCGTAAGGCGAGCTTGAACCGTTCTTTTTTGATTTTGGGGTCACCGTCGGTCTGTTTGCGCTCGTCGCGAACTTCCTGCTTCGTCATCTTCAAGTCTTCCTTGAACTTCCATTTCTCGTACGCGAAGTCGATCAAGGTCAGTACAATCAGGACGAGGATAACCTTTAGAAAGAGCCCTACAATCCAGCCGCCGGCAATCGCAAAAATCGATTCCATTTGCTGAGAGTGAAGCACAACAATTTCTTCTATCAGTCCTTCGATATGCAGGTAGGCTACCGGCAACACGATGATGATTTTCATAAAAGACTTGAAGAACTGAAAGAGCCCCTGCACCGAGAAAATGCGCTTAAACCCGGATATAGGATTGATTTTCGAGGCTTTGGGCATGAGCGGCTTGAACGTGAAATTCCAGCCGAACTGCACCACGTTGAGCAGTATCCCGGATATCATCAGCACGCCCATTAAAGGCAGCAATACAAGCACGACCTGGAAGCCCAGCGACATGACCAGGGATTGAAAGGACGAAACGTCTAATTCTGTTGTGTTTGACGCCAGCAAAAGGGAGGACATAATATTTTGCAGCTTTTCTATGCCCCAGGGTGTCCCGAAGGCCAGAACCGTTACCCCAATTAGGAGCATACCTACGGAAAGGACTTCCTGAGACCGGAATACTTGACCCTCACTGCGCGCCTGGCTAATCTTTCGCGCAGTGGGGTCTTCGGTGCGTTCGTCTTTGTCACTCATGGTGCCTCAGGTTTAGGGCAGCGAGCCATTCGAGAATTGAAATTGATGTTGCGTAGTGGGGCCAGTGCTTAAATGGGTGTCATGGCTTCTATCATTTCCAGTAAGTCTTCGCCCATCTGTTCAATGAGGTCTGGCATCACCGGGAAGAAGTTTTTCATGTAGAGGAAAAGCAAGAAAGAGCCAACCACCAGTTTCAGCGAAAGGCTCATCGAGAAGATTTCTGTTTGAGGGGCCACGCGTGCAAAAATGCCCAGCGTCATATCGACGAGGAAAATGGTGATCATGAAGGGAGCCGCGAGGCGGATCGCAATCACAAAGAGTTCGCCGGTCCAGCTCAGCATCAGGTTACCCGGTGTAGACAGGGTTGCGCCTGTGAGTGGAATGACATCGTACGACAAGACAAGCGCCCGAAACAGATGATGATGCCCGTCCAGTAACAGGAAGACGAGCGTGAAGGTCATCATGAGCAAGTTACTGATCGGGTTGGACGCCTGGCCGTCTGCCGGACTAATGACCTGGGAGATGCTAATGGCCATCTGGAAACCGATAAATTCGCCGGCAAACCGAATGGCAAAAAACACAAACCGCGCGGCAAATCCGATGGTAACACCCGTCAACAACTCAACAATCACATAGTATGCGAGCGCCACCGGTTCTGTAACAGGCAAGCCCTCGGGCCGAGGAACAAGACCCACAAGCACGTAGGCTACCGACAGGGCAAACAATACCTTGATTCTGGCCGGGACAAACTTCTGCTCAAAATAGGGTGCAGCCGATATCAACCCCCCGATTCGTACAAAAACCAGGAATGCATAAAGAATGTATTCGGGATCTAGAATAGACACATCATGCAGCAGGCAGGTGCCTGCACAGGGTTAAAAAACGGGAAGGGAAAGGCTACGGATTAACGCGATACCTGGGGGATAAAATTCATCACGTTGGTTGTGAAGTCGGTTAACACCTCGAGCATCCAGGAGGAAAAGAAAAGCAGGATCAGGGCGATCGCCAGGATTTTAGGGATAAAAGCAAGCGTCATTTCCTGGATAGACGTGATTGCCTGGAACAGACTAACAATCAGACCCACCACGAGCGCGGTACCCAACAGGGGACCAATGATCATAATGGCGGTTTGGATTGCTTCCTGTACCCAGAAAAGGGCTACGTCAGTATTCATGATTTGTACCTTGTGGTAGTAAAATAGCTTGTGAAAGAAATGCTGTGTGTTGCCGTGTATTGAGCGCTGTATTAAGCGCCGTCAACCGCCGAAATAGCCTCGGACAACTGATTCGACGATCAGATACCAGCCGTCAGCTAGAATGAAAAGCAGTAACTTGAGGGGCAGCGAAACCATAATCGGCGGAAGCATCATCATCCCCATCCCCATCAAGACACTGGCAACAACGAGGTCGACAATCAAGAAGGGGAGAAAAATCATAAATCCTATCTGAAAGGCAATGCGTAACTCGCTGATCACGTATGCGGGGATGAGGACGTACATGGGTACATCATCTGTTGAGTTGAATATATCGATCTGAGCAAGGTCCATGAACAGCGTGAGATCCTTGTCACGTGTTTGCGTAAGCATGAACTTTTTCAGAGGGGCAGCTGACTTGTCGAACGCTTCTTGCTGCGAAATATCGCCGGCGATGTATGGCATCAGGGCATCATCGTGAATCTCACTCAGCACCGGATACATAATGAAGAAGGTCAGGAAAATAGCGAGGCCGGAAATAAGCTGACTTGGCGGTGCTTGCTGGGTCCCAAGCGCTGTACGTAGCAGACCAAACACCACCACGAGGCGTGTGAAGCTTGTGGTCATGATGACAATAGCCGGCGCCAGCGATAGCACCGTCATCAACAAGATCAGCTGGATGGGTAGTGCATACTCCTCGTCATCCTGGCCTACCTGGATTTGGGGAAGGATATTGAATGAAGGAGTTGGCTGTGCGGGTTGTCCCTGCGCAATGGCAGCATCTACCCGTACAAAGGCCACAATACCTAGCAAGAAAACCAGCAGCAAGCTGGTGCGGCAGAAGCGGTTGGTCATGATTGGGGTATTGGCTTGAGGGCGTCTTTGTTGTTGATGTTTTTATTGATGACATCTTTCCTCATCACGTCGGGGGCGATGCCATCTTTTGTGATGACATCCAGCGTTGCGGTAGAAAGGAGATGTTGCTGTTGGAGTAGAACGCCAAAATTATCGTTGTTTGCAGCCGTTGTGCTTGGGCTGCTGTAGGTTGGAGCAGGCACAGTACCCATGGCTTCGGTGTTGGGTGCTGGTGTTGCCAGGGTATTATTGGGGAAGTGGTGCAGTAGTGTGATCTGGTTATTGCTGGTCCCGACGAGCAAGGCTTCTTCACCACACTGGACGAGGTGCACCAACTGGCCAGGGCCCAGCTGGAGTTTGCCAAGGGTATTCAGATTGCCAACGTGTAGCTGCTGCTTGGTGTGTTTCTTCTGCCAGTAGACGGCAAATCCAAGGAGGCCGGCCAGCAAGAGACCTGCCGTTACTTTACCAAGGTCCCATGCAATGCCCTCTGCGGTGGAGGAGAGCGTAGCCGTTGTGGCTACTGTGCCGGCTTCGTCAGAAATGACAACGGGTTCGTTCGCCTCGCTTGGTTTGGGCATAACCGTTAAGGCCACCCATAAAAGCAGCAGGGCTGCACCCAGTGTGATCGAACGTTTGAAGAGTTGGTTTCCCGTATCGCGGGGTTTATCCTTTCGCCTGGAAAAAGGGAAGATCTTGCGCATGTTGAGGCAGAAAATTCAGGAGTTGATGTGAGGCACACGCCAAAAGGAACGATTGTGTACCTGCACGCAACTCCTGCGAATTTCTTGCCACTCGACAGGTTGGGAAACGGGTCCCGGATGCCCTTTATGCGAGGGCTTTGGCGCGCAATTTTGTAGAGGCCAGATTTGTAATACGAATGCCGAATTGCTCTTCGATTACTACCGCTTCGCCTTCGGCGATGAGCCGGCCATTAGCGAAAATCTCAAGTGGTTCACCCACCAGTTTCTCGAGCTCAATGACGCTGCCTGTTGTCAGTTTGAGTACTTCCGAAAGTGGAATTTTACGACGACCAAGTTCAACTGTGACGTTCAGCTCCACTTCCGCGAGTAGATCAAAATTACCAGGGCCATCTTGATTGAGCTGCTCGCGCCCAAAATCCGGGAAGTTGGCATTTGAAACGCCAATATCTTCTGCCGGCGCAGCAGGCTGTGCTGCGGGTGCAGCGGTGCCATCTGGCAGTAGTGCAACAAGCGAGGATGCGAGGAAGAGGTTACCTTTGAGTGCTTTCTCGTTGACGGTAAGCTCAAAGCTGAGCTGCCAGAACGCGGCCGGCATAGCTTCGTCGGGTGTCCAGGTACCTGGCGCGTGTGGCTGGGCCTGGAACGCCGGGAAGTTTGAACATGCCGTATGCTCTGCCTGCAACGTATCGTAGCTCTGCGAAATCATCTGGCCGGCAAGGTCAAAGACGCCTTCTTCAAAAGCGGTCATTTCCCGGCCAACCATTGCGCTGGAGATGACAGGAATCCACTCTGGATTGAGAAGTACGACAAACGGATCTGCGTTTTCGGGTGCGCCTACGATAGAGAACGACGTTGCGGCATCCGATGTAATTTGATCGAGGGTGGTCTCCGTAGCTGTCCCCATGGAAAGCTTCGCTTCCTGTCCGAGGAGCGTGTTGAAATACGCCTCCAGGATTGGGTTAGCTTCTGCGGTATAGACCTGTAACTTAGACTGACTCATCTTCCTTAATTGGGGTGTCGATGTTGAGAACATTCATTACGCGAAGTGCACGGCGATTGCCGGCTTTGCCCGGAGCAGCCTTCAATTTGACTTCATCGCCTATATAAACCTTTATCGGTTCATCTTTTCGTTGATTAAGCAAAATGACATCTCCTTCTTCGAGGCGCATCAGATCGCTTAAGAGTAGATTGGTATGCCCGAGTTCAGCGCGCATCTCCACATCCATCGTTCGGATGGCAGATTCGTAGCTTTCACGTTGTTCGGGAGGGGTATCTGTTGTGGCCGTGGCCATGAGTTGGGTCATGCCGGTTTTGTCGAGCGCGTCTTCCATCAACAGATACGGGTAGCAGATGTTGATGAAGGAACGCTGATCGTAAACCGTTACTTCGAACGTGGCAACGATGGCCGGCTCCGAGCCGGGGATGATCTGTACGAACTCGGCATTTGATTCGAACGAGGACTCGTTGAATTTGAGTTCAGTAACCTGCTCCCAGGCACTTTCGAGTTCTTCATAGGCGCGGGTCATGACTTTGGCCATAATGCGCTGTTCGATTTGCGATGTTTCACGGGGCCGCTTCAGAAATTCGCCCGAGCCGCCGAAGAGTTTCTCGACGGTGAAAATAACAAACCGTGGATCGAGTTCGATAACTGCCTGGTGCCTGGTTTCAGCGATGTCTATGACAAACAATGCTGAAGGTGGTGCACTGGAGATAACAAACTCCGAGTACAACACCTGATCAAGCGCAGTCAGCGTGATGTCTACGATGGTGCGCAGTTGCGCAGAGAGGTAAACGGACAGGTCGCGCGCAAACGCTTCGTGTACCTGGTTCAGGACCCGCATCTGATCCTGGGAGAATAGACGGGGGCGTTTAAAGTTGTACGTATAGACCAGTTTTTCCTGGTTGGCCTGCGCAAACTTTTGCAGCGGATCGTTGGCAAGCCGCTGCGTCTGGACGTCGTCTCCAGCGCCGATCAGTGCATCGATCTCTTGTTGGTTTAGTTGTTTAGCCATGAACGCTTTCCTGGGGTGTCGGTCAGAGAGAAACGAGTTGGGTGATTTGAGGGCTACTGCAGGACGTATTGTGTGAAGTACATGCGGTTGATCTCGCCTTCGGTCAGAATGCCATTTACGGCAAGCCTGATTTCATCTTTCAGCGCGGTACGTGATTCGATGTTGGCGAGCTCATCTACAGTTCTTGTGCCAAGAATTTTGATGATTGTGTCTCGCACAACCATTTCTCGGGCGGTGACCGTTTCGAGTATGCTTGATTCGGCTGTTTCCATGCCAACGCTGAGCATCAACAGGCGCCGGCCTTCTGAGTCAGCCGGATTCACGATGATGTTCGACAGCTCCATGAATTCACCAAATTCAATGGGCTCTTCTTCTTCCTCTTCTTCACCGCTTCCATTGATGGTTTCAGCAATTTCTACCAACATGGGATACTGTGAATACGCAAGGAACCCACCACCTACCGCCGATATGACCATCAGCGGGATCAGGATGAGTAAGAATAACGATGTATCTTTTTTGCCTTCTGCGTCTTCTACGGGGCCGGTAGGCTCCGCTCCTTCGACGACGGCGTCTGATTCTGCCATGATTTCCAGTTGATTAGAAGTTCGATTCTTCGATTTCTTGCGCGTCCTTCCCGGGTGTCGTTGGGTTCCACTGGCTCAAATTCTCCTTTACCAATTGCCTGGTATTTTTCTGGAGAAAGGCTGTTGTCCTGGTCAATCAGAAAACGAACAACAGAGGCTGCGCGTGCAGCTGAGAGTTCCCAGTTCGACGGGTATGTGGCCGTGCGGATTGGTACATTGTCGGTGTGTCCAATTACCGTGATTGATTCAGTGGAATCAGGGGATGCTTGTGCAACGAGGGCAAGTACCTTGCGCGCCGTTTCCTGCAGCGCGGTGCTTCCCGTCGGAAACATTACTTCGTCGGTAATGACAATGTGCATTGCGTCTTCTTCATAGTTGATCTGCACCTTGTCCTGGAGGTTTTCACTTTCTATGAAGTTCATCAAGGTCTCAACCTGCCGACCTTTGTTTTGTGACTCGGTATCTTTTGAAGGCTGCGGTACTGCAGGGACGGGCTGTGAGTTTTGGAACACACTGGTACGTCCCTGGAAGTAACTCATGGCTTCCATGAGGTTCGCCTTCTTGATTTCCGACATTGCCACGATCATTACAAAGAACGTCAATAGCAGGGTAACCATGTCGCTATATGTCGTCAGCCAGAAAGGGGCTGTTGGTTCATCATCTTCTTCTTCTGCAGCCATTGCTTCAGCTCAGGTTTAGTTGTGCGTCTGGCGGTCTGTAGTTGCCGGCGGCAGTATGCTTCCTGAAAGGTGCTCCCGCTGCCGGCGAAGGCCGGATCGTAGACGATGCTGCTTATCAGGCAGCGCCTACTTCAGCTGTTTCAGCTTCAGCGTTAAGTTCTTCTTCGGTCAGATACAACTGGAGTCGCTTCTGAATCATGCTTGGGCTGTCGCCGCGCACAATACCGAGAACGCCGGTTTTAACAATTTCTCTGGCTTGAGAAAGAGCTATGATCTGATTTTTCTTCTTCGCTGCAAACGGAAGCAACATCAGGTTTGAAATGAGTGCACCGTAGAACGTTGTTACAAGGGCAACGGCCATACCGGCACCAATCTGAGAAGGGTCTGAAAGATTACCCATCATCTGGATAAGACCAATGAGCGTGCCAATCATCCCGAAAGCAGGACATGCTGTACCGGCAGCGTTGAAGAATTTGGCGCAGAAGTTATGCAGCTTCATCTCTGTTTCCACGTTCTGCTCCATCAAATCGCTGATTTCTCGCTCATCAATTCCGTCTACGGCCATTTCAAGACCAAAACGAAGAAAAGTGTCATCGATTTCTTCAATCTGGCGATCCAGTGCCAACAATCCTTCCCGGCGTGCAATTTTAGACAGCTCGCCAAAGGTATCGATGTAGGTGCTGTAATTTGGTACCTGGAAGCCCATAAATCCTTTAAAGACCGCTGGGACGTTTTTTAGCTCGTCGAAGGTAAAGGTTACCATCATACCAGCAGCTGTACCACCGATTACGAGGAGCAAAGACGCAGGGTCAAAGAACGTCATCCATCCGGTACCCATGAAAATGGCACCGTAGATCAGGAGGATACCTGTACCTATACCAGCTAAGGTTGATTTCTCCATGTCGGCAAGAATCTGAGAATACCTTATGCGGCCGGTTCACAAAAACCTGAATCCTTCTGTGTGCGCTGTTTCTCCAACCCCGGTGTCGGGAGTTTATCGGAAAATATCAGTGCAAGGACAAGGAAAATGTTACCGCATTTGGTTGTGATTATTCAACGAGAAAGTTCTGAAAATGCTTAAAAGCTGTTTCTTATATCGGTTGCCAACAGTGAAGATTAAGCCCTTTAACCCGGGGTTTTTAAGGTAATTGCAATATTGGGGCAGGGGGGGCAGCCCTGGTAATTTTCTGATTGAAAAACGACCGCTTTTCTTGTATGAAACACGCGTTTGAGCGCAGTTGTAGTTACGCTTATGCACACTTTTGATAGAGCCGTGTATACCCCATGTTTAGTTCGATGAATGGGTGCGCAAGGCCGTACAAAGTTTCCGTTGCCCCGATCATCAAATAGGCATTATCGTTCATCGCGTTGTAGATCGACTGAAGCGTTTTCTGGCGTGTGTCCTGTGAGAAGGCTTGCAACACATTTCTGCATAAAATCAGGTCCAGGCTGTGTAGTCGCATCATATCTGTACGATTTGCCAGATTGATGCGTTTGAACGTAACCATATCAACGAGCTGCTCCCTGATGCGGTAGCCTTCAGGCACCGCATCGAAGTAACGTACCAGTAGCTCGGCCGGCACGCTTTCCACTGCGCGTTCGCTATACAAGCCTAGTTCGGCGGTGTAAAGCGCATTGGTGTTGATGTCCGATGCGATAATTTCGGGTCGGCGCGTCTGGCTAGGCAGCATTTCGTCAATCAGCATAGCGAGACTATACGCTTCTTCGCCCGAGGCGCAGGCTGCGCTCCAAATGCGGACGGGTTCGTCGCGCTGTGCTACCAGATGGGGGATAAGCTGCTCTTTCAGGCATCGAAACTGCTCGGCCGTCCGAAAAAAGGCGGTTTCGGTGTGTGTGACGGCGTCAACGAGCCGTAAGATTTCGCTGTAGTTGCCTGGGGCGGCAATAAAGTCGATATATTCTTCGAAATAATCGATGCGAAGGGCATTAAGTCGTGCTGCTACGCGGGTTTGTAAGATGTGCTTCCGGCTGTCCTGAAAGAAAATGCCGGCGTGTTCATGGATCACTTCGCGAAGGATTTCAAAATCGATGGGATGTAACCTGTCGCAGCTACCGGGTGGGCGGCTCGCTCTGTCGATGTGCTTCATGTTCTGCGCCCCGTTGAACGCGATCAACTTGATGATAGCGGATTGCGTGCTTGGTATCGGCGATTTTACGACAAAAAAAAGCCCTGCATACCCGAAGGCATGCAGGACCTGGTTGTATACGCAAGGTATAACGAGCAATAACGTGCGCGGATTAACGCGTCAGCTTATCGCTTCAAGTTGATGGTTTCAGATAGGATTTCGTCCGAGGTTCTGATGACTCGGGCTGAGGCCTGGAAACCACGCTGGGTTTTGATCATGTCGCTGAATTCGGTTGCGAGTTCAACGTTACTCATTTCGAGCGTACCCGAAATGATGGCTGATGTAATTTCGCTGCCGGCACGGCCAAACTGCAGTTCGCCCGATACGCTGGTTGCGCTATACACATTCTCACCTTTCTGGGTGAGGCCGCCGTTGTTGGCTACTTTACCCAGCGCAATCTGGAATACATCTACCGTATGCCCCGAGTCGAAGTCCATCTGGATAACCCCTTCGTTGGTTGTCCGGAAGCCAACAAACTGACCGGAAGGCTTGCCATTCTGGTCAGAAACGAGGGCAGATGAGCTTTCTCTGAACTGCGTGAGTCCTGAAAGATCAATGGATAATGTATCGGTACCTGTTTCATTCACAAAACCGGTATCCCAGTTGAGTACAGGTGCTGTGAATGCCGGATCTGTAACGGCAACACCGTCAACAGATTCCAGTGTACCGTCTGTTGCAAAAGCAACGGTGAACGTTGTTGGTGCAGCACCAAAGGGCTGCAGTGTGGCGTCACTGGTCACGGTCACGTCGAAGGTTGAAGGCGTTACACCGTCAGCGCTCGATTTTGTGAAATCGAACGTTACGTTATGTTTTGCCCCTTTTTCGTCGTAAACGAAGCTGGTGAACGCATGGTTGTCTGGCGTGACACCGCCATTGTCTGAAAGGGCTGAGTCAATGTTACCTGCCAACGTGAGGCCTGAGGTGAAGACCGGGTCTGCTTTTGCATTCAGGTCAATGCTGATCGATTCCAGCTGCGTCAGGTCAGCCTGGCCTGTTACCTCGTCAATCGGGAAGCCCTGGATTGGGAGACCGCTTGAGCTGATCAGGTTACCGTTTTTGCTCAACACGAAGTTGCCGGCGCGGCTCAGGAGAAATTCTGCACCACGACGTGCAACGAAGAAGCCATCGCCGTTAATGGCGAAGTCCGTTGGAATGTTTGTGCTTTCCAGAGGACCTTGCGTCCAGGTCTGATCGATCGTGCCCACGTGCATACCGAGACCTACGAACGAAGGGTTGGTTGGCTCACCACCTGGCGTTCTGCCCGAAGCGAGGAATTCCTGCGCCAGGACTTCATTGAACGTCACGCGGCCTTTTTTGAACGCGATGGTGTTGACGTTGGCGATGTTGTTACCCACAACATCCATTTTAATCTGGTGATTGTTGAGGCCTGAAACCCCATTACCAAGAGAACGAATCATAATGTATTGTCGGTTTTATCACGGCGTCTGTCGTTCAGCCGTGTACCGGTGTCCTATGCCTGTGCGACGGCCAGGGCCCACCGAGGGTTGAAGATGAGTTGAAGGTTTAAGGTTGAAAGTTGAAGGTTTTTTTAATCTTGTGCGAGAAAGAACCTTTAACATTAAACTTTGAACCTTTAACCTATATCAGCATGGTGCTGTCGATTTGCGTGAAGACGCGTTGTTGCAGCTCCTGCTGGCTTATGGCTGTGACCATGGTCCGATTCGGGACATTGACCACAAAAGCCGCATCCTGCCTGACAATCAAGGCGTTGCGAGCGCCCTTGTTGTTTAACAGGGATATGGCCTGACCTAGATCAATGCGTTCCTGATTTGTAAATGAGATATTCCGCTCTGATAACCGCTGTACCGCATGCGCCGACAACCGCACAACCTGTGCCTGCTGATCGAGATGCTGCTGTACCTGTTCGAGGGTTTGATCAAACCGGGCAAGTGGAGCTTGCCGTCGTAGTGGTGCGGTAGCCGGGCTCGACTGCTCATGAACAGCCGGTTGGCTCGCTGGTATCCGGTTTGATAAGTCGCGAATATTCATCGTAAACTCTGGTTTTACGTTGGATGTTACTCTGCGCCGCCCACGCTGCGTACGTTGCCGAGTGGGATGGACGTCTGGCCCATCCAGACGAGGATTCCTTCAGGTCCGAACGTAATTTTATCCACGAGGCCTTTCATGAAGGTACGTGTATCAACGTTGTTGCCTGCGCTATCCTCCGCCCTGATTTCTACCGAGTATTTGCCGTTTGGCACGTCGTTGCCGTCAACATCTTTGCCATCCCAGCTAAAGGCATGTTCACCTCTGCCGCGTTGACCAAGGTCTACGGTACGTACAATCTGGCCGGCTTCGTTTTTGATGTCGATCGCAACGGTTGTTGCAGCCTCACCAAGTTCAAAGCTCACATCAGACGGCTTGCCTTCGCTAACAAAGAGGTCGACGCCTTCTGCTTCAACTTCTTTGCCGATCAGGCCGGCCGCAACGCCAGAGTTCATGCTTTGTGCGAGCAGTCCATTGACTGCGTTACTTTGGTCCAGCGTGTCGCCAATCGTAATCAATTGCTCAAGCGAAGAGAACTGCGCCAACTGTGCAGCAAACTCCTGCCCATCCATAGGATTGAGCGGATCCTGATTGCTCAGCTGCGTAACCAGGAGTAGGAGGAAATCCTCCTGCCCTAGCACTTCGCCGGTCTGATTCAGGGCCCCGAGCGCGCTTGACGAATCGCCGGTTATGCCTGTAATTCCATCCATTTTTTTGGGGTGTAGGTTACTTGGGGTAAAGGGTTACCCGATCCAGATGTGCTGATCCGGGTTAGACCGTGCATACCTCTCTGTTTGCACGGCATTTTCTTTTGCAACCACCGCAGCGCGCAATCTGCGCCGGCGTGTTGCCCGCTCGTCCATTGTGGACGAAAATGCTGATTTCTGTTCATCCGCAAACGAGAAGGCGACATCGTCACCATACTGTTCTTTGAGGCTTTCAAGGATATGCGCTGACTGCGATTCCGCTTGTGCCCGTACCGTGTCATCGGAGAACTGAACAGAAATTGATACGCGGTCGTCTTCGCGAGATACCTTGATTGTCATTTGCCCATCACCGCGATCGAGCTTCATTTCAAGCACTTTCCAGTTAGGATCTTGCCGGCTCATCTGACCGGTTTTATCCGAAAGTGCCTTCAGCCATGAAAGCGAGCGCGAGGCATAAGCTTGTGATGCCTTTGCGGTACTTTTGCTTGTAGATACCTGGGCGCCGGTTTCGCTGCGGGCCATCAAGTTGTTTGCGTTGCTATCAGCTGAAGCACTATCCGTCTGACTGCCATCGATGCCCTGGCCTTGCATTGCTGCTTGCTGGAGTTGCGTCCCTTCGCGGACCGCTTCAGCATCTTTGAGCATAGCCGTTGGGTCTTGTGCTGCCGTTGGCAAATGCTGTTGCCGGCCTTGCTGCACCCGCTGCGCTTTTTTTGCTTTCCGGCCGCGTGCTTTTTTGCCAGCGCGTCCCGGCTTTTCGAGATTTTCTGTAGCTGTCAGGACTTGCGTCGCGCGGTCGCCGAGAGTTTTGCCTGCGGTTGCACCTTTCTTGCCGGCGTTTTCCGCTTTTGCAGTGGCATCAGTATCGCGGAGGATGACCTGCGTTTCGGTCTGCTGCGTTGCATTGTTAGAGCCCAGTCGAACGGTTTTACGCGCCTTCAGGTGTTCGAGGGTTGTCTTGCCCTCTTTGGTTGCGGTCGCTTTAATGACAGGCTCTGTTGTCAGACGAATTGGTTTTACTTTATCTGTAGACAGCGTTACCGTTGGCTGTTTTGGTTGATTCGGCTGATCAAACGCCCGCATGGTTGAAGTTTTGG
Source organism: Rhodothermales bacterium (assembly GCA_965263205.1). Classification (GTDB taxonomy): domain Bacteria; phylum Bacteroidota; class Rhodothermia; order Rhodothermales; family JAHQVL01; genus JBCCIM01. Next base: position 654,173 of record CBDHHF010000035.1, on the reverse strand, counting down.
AGGGCGTTGTTGTTTTCAGCGGCGTAAGGCTATTGAAGATGGCCTTTACATCCGTTTTCAGTTTTGTCAGTGCATCCGGTTGTGTTGTTGCAGTAGCAGCTGCCTGTGTGGCTTTGCCAGTTGATGCAGCTTTTGTTGACAGCATTTGGTTTGCTGCCGCTCCTTTGGTGTTGACAGTTGCCCTGGTGCTAGCAGTTTTGCCTTGTTTGGTTGTGCTGCGTTCAGTTGTTACGGCTTTGCCCACCTGTAATGGGGCGGAATCAGTGCTGGCTTGGCCCGTTGCAGGTGCCGCCTTAAAGGCAACCGAAGTTTTGGTTGTGCGCGCCTGGGCAGCCGTTAGTTTTCCGCTTGCCTGCGTTGTATCCGGTTTTCCATTTACCTGATTTTGCTGACCGTTCGTTGCTGTTTTGGCGCGAAACAGGCTTCGCGTTTGCTTTGCCGGTTTTTCTAACTGTTCAGCAAATAGCTTTTTGTTTTTGGATGCAGGAGCCGGCTTTTTGCTATCGTTCTCCTGGTTTGCCTGTTCTTTGAATCGAATAGGCCGCGGGACATCCCGAGGCTCGTTTTCCTGGGCAAGCCATTGACCAAAGGGAATGACGGCGTTGTTGTCCGTACCAGCTGAGGGCTCGGAGCTGGCCTGGAGTGCTGGCAAGTTGTTGTCTACAGAAGAAACGTTGGCCATAAGATTTGGGGTTTTATATCTGCGCGCAGGTTGGTTTACTGATTCGGGAGGCCACCTGTCTGCGGTGCAGTTGCGGAAAATGCTACGCCTGGTGCGGTCAGGGTATTGACGAGGCTGGCTGCTTTGTCGGCCGGCATCATTTGGAGGAGCCGGGTACGGTTTCTTGCAGATGCTTCGATGTAAAGCGATTCAATCACATCTGCATCGAGGCTCTCGAGGAGCGCCGAAAGTTCGTTGTCTTCCAGTTTTGCGAGCGTGCCGCTCATCAGTTTTGCTTCATCGTACTTTGCCTGAAGGGCTTCCCACCGCTCTTCCATGCTTTTCACTTTTGCCATCAGGGCTTCTTTGCTTTCCATCTCGGTATCAAGTGATGAGTGCATTTGGCTTAACGAATCACGCAGTCCAACCAGCATGGTGTTCAGCGGGCGCGAGAGAAGGGACGTGTCGATCATGTTATGATCCTCTGGATTCAGCAACGAGTCGGGAAACGTGCCGTCTTTAACCATTCGAATACTGTCTGCCCGCCATTGCGCGCGCTCGGCCATATCAGGCGAAAATTTGGGGATGGCCATGTACGTGGCAAAGATGCCGACGAGAAAAAAGGAAATGGTTGCCAGCGTGGCGATAATGGCTTTCTTCATTGTTTATGAACGAATTTTTTACGGCGGTAATTTTCGAGCGCCTGTTCTTCGATTTGTTTGTTTTCTGCGGTTTCCATCCCGCGCATATGATTTGCTTTTTCCTGGTCGTGTAAACTCTGCAAAGCTTCTTCAGCGCTTTTCTTTTGAATGAGATCAGCGCGTGTCATTTGCTCTTCCAGAATCAAATCTTCCAGGCGTTCATTTGCTCTGTGCAGGGCTGTCCGGGCTTCATCATGAAAGGCTTGCCGGCGCTTTAAAGACTTGACTGTAAGCCCTTGTTTATCTTCAACTTGATTCGATATATCTGCCAGGTGTTCTCTGGCTTCGTCAACCTCTCTTTCCTGAGACTTGCGGTCCCGCATTTTCTTCGCGAGGTCCTGCTTTTTCTGCTCAGTTTGATGTTGCCGAAGCTTGAGAATGCTGGCTAACGAAAAACGAAATTTTTTTCTTGACATAGGGTGATAAGTCAACGTTACGGCGTCACTAGAATCACATTCTGTCTAAGAGCAAATGCCTCGCCAAATCGTAACGCTATGGTTACCTGGCAGCGAGGGATGTTTGCAAGAGTTGCGTCAGAACTTTCGATGGATCGGCTGTGATCTTTTCATCGACGCTCTGTTGCAGGAAATTGTTGATTGTGCTGTTGGCCTTAATGGCAAGGTCTGTTTCTGGATCTGTACCGCTTTCATAGGCACCGATCCGGATCAGATCTTCGGATCCGCGATACGTGGCCAGCAGCCGCCGGCACCGATGCGCAATGGCCTGTTCTTCAGGGGAACTGATGCGCGGCATAAGCCGGCTAACGCTCTCTAAAACATCAATTGCCGGATAATGGTTAGCCTGCGCGAGCTTTCTGGAAAGCACAATATGGCCATCCAAAATACCACGCACGGCGTCCCCAACCGGGTCATTCATGTCGTCGTTATCAATCAACACAGTGAAGATCCCCGTGATGGTACCCTTGGCGCCCGGACCCGCGCGCTCTAGCAACCGCGGGAGCATGGCAAAAACACTCGGCGTGTACCCGCGCGTTGTTGGAGGCTCTCCGATGGCCAGTCCAATTTCACGCTGCGCCATGGCGACACGCGTGACAGAGTCCATCATGAGCAGGACATCTTTTCCAAGATCCCGGAAAAATTCTGCGATGGCCATTGTGATGCTTGCACCCTTGACACGGTGCATGGCAGCCTGGTCGCCTGTAACTGCAACGACTACGGATCGTTTGAGTCCTTCCGGGCCAAGGTTGTCGACAATAAATTCCTGTACCTCGCGACCACGTTCACCAATAAGCCCGATTACGTTGACGTCAGCCTGGGCATTTCGAGCGATCATACCGAGAAGTGTACTTTTACCAACGCCCGATCCCGAGAAAATACCAATACGCTGCCCCTTGCCAAGCGTTAGAAATGCGTCAATGGCTTTGGTCCCAGTAGGAAGCGGTGTGTTAATCATGCTGCGTTCCATGGGGGAGGGGGGCTCGCGATGCACGCGCTGTACTTTGTCGAGCAGAATGGGCCCCTTGTTGTCAATCGGGTGTCCGTTTGCATCGATAACGCGGCCCAGCAAGGCTTCACCCACCTGAATGGTAAGGGGGATGGATGAGCGCTCGACAAGACAGCCGGCTTTTAGGCCCACAGTTGTTTCCATGGGCATCAAAATGGATGTATTGCCGCGGACCCCAACAACCTCGGCCTTGATGCGCCGGCATTGCGGGTCGTTGCCTTCGTAGATAAAACACAATTCGCCAACGGCTGCATTCACCTCACTGGCTTCCACCAGCAGGCCGATAACGGACTGTACCTTGCCGAAATTCAACGTGCGCGGCGGATTACTGCGGATACTTTCCAGGCAGTGCTGTATGTAGTGCATGATCGTGTGCGACAAATATGATCGTCAACCCGCTGCCGCGCGATGCATGTATTGTATTGCGTGTTACATGCATCGTTTGTTGTAAGCGTTAGGCCGGCTTATGCCGATTCCTGTTCGCTCGAGGCAGGATCTTGTCCAACGGGAGCGCTTTCCTCCTCCGGTTCTAACGAACGGAGGGTGTTTGCTGCGGTTGACGTTGCTGTTGTAAATGACATGGGTGACGACAGATCAATTTCCTGCTGCTCTGCCATCATTGTGGTGGTTACTGCAATGTTGGTCACCGGCGGTATTTGTCCCGACTCACGTTTCTGAGGTTTTTGCCGTGGAACCAGGTCACGTTGTGTATTTTCATTTAACCCAAAACGGTCGCGGAGGCTGGCCAGCAACTCTTCCGATACACGCCGAATGGCTTGCCGCGGGGTTTGGATAATCCAGTTGCCTTCTTTGAGGGTTGGTTGAGGATCCCATCGCAAGGTTGCAAACTGGTCCTCCAGGTGATTGGTCAGCCCTGATTCCTGTAGTCGTAGAAAATCGACTGGATTTAGCGAGAGCCGAATAGGGACGTCTCGCGAAAGGACCTCAAGGGCCTCTAGAAGTGCACTTTCTGTTGTCTTCGAAAAGCGTTCAGGTAAAGGTGCATCAACCAGAAAATGCGCTACCTCAAGTGCTATTTCAAGCAGCAAGGTTTCGCTCCGATTGATAAAGCTTTCCCAGGTACCTTTCAATGTATTGAGCGCCTCGATAAAAGCATCCTTTTCTTGCCGAACTTCTTCTTTCAAAGCTTCCTGGGCTTCGGAATAGCCACGGGCATAGGCTTCTGCACTGGTGCGTTCTACGGCCGCATCAAGCCTGGTTTGCCAGGTCGCATCCCACGCTGCTTTTAGCTCCGCTACTTTGGCGGCTTCAATGAGGGCTTCTTCATCAGGTTCTTCTGGTTCTGGATAGGCGTCGCCATCGAACAGGGAAGACACAAAGATTTCAACAGGTTGTGGTTCAGCGCGCGCTGTACCCTGGCGAATGAGGTTTTTTGCCAATGGATGCGCCGTAACCTCTTCGTTGGATTTTCTGCCGTGTTTGTAAGCGCGCACAACGCGCGTTTTGGAATTGCTCAGATCCTCGAACTCAGCCGGCTCAATACCAAGTGAATCTTTCTTGAGAAGATAATTTGCCATGACATTCTGTAATTGGGTTGCAACTGTCTGTAATTGGGCAGTCTGTAATTGGGCAGTACCCGGGGACGCAATACATTAAAAAGGACGATGTGTAGGGTTAACCATCCTGGATTAAACCATCCTGGATTAAACCATCCTGGATTAAACCATCATGGATTAAACCATCATGGAGTCCTCGCCGCCACGTGCGAGCGTGATTTCTTCCTGCTCTTCGAGCGTTTGTGCAATTTCGAGGATGCGTCGCTGTGCTTCCTCGACGTCGCTGACGCGGACAGGTCCCATCAGATCAATTTCTTCAAGGATCGCTTCTGCGGCACGCTGGCTAATGTTGCCCAAGAGCTTGGCTTTCAATTCTTCAGAAGATCCTTTCAACCCAAGGGCAAGGTCGCGTTGCTCAACTTCTACCAGAATGCGTTGCAGGTCACGATCGGATACAGCCACCAGGTCGTCGAATACAAACATGAGGTTTTTGACCGAGATTGCAATCTCTGCATCACGTTGTGCCAGTGACTCGAGAATGGCTTTCTCTGCAGATTTGCTGGTCAGGTTTAGAATCATGGCAACAGATTCGATGCCGCCGGCTGCACTGAGCTCGCCACCAAAGAGGGTGCCGACCTGCGACCTGATAACCTCTTCGATGTCGTTGAGGAGTGCCGGCGAGGTTTTACCCATCGTGCAGAGCCTGTAAATGATTTCGTTCTGAATTTCCTGGTCCAGGCTTGGCAATCACTTCAGCTGATTTTCGTGGATTCAAATGCGCAAGGATCAACGCAGCGGTTTGGGGATGCTCGTTCTGCAAGAAGCTGATCAGTTGGCTCGTTTCCACTGTCTGGAGCAGATGGAAAGCTGACACCTCCATAGCGGCCTCGACGCGCATCATGATCTCTTCAGCACGGCGTGGACCGAGTGCCTCTGCCAGAGCGGTACGGGCATAGGCAACGCCGCCCTGTGCCATAAAGTTAGCGGCCCAGCCAAGGTCGCGGAATTCGAGGATGACAGCCTCTACAATTTCACTCCGCATATTGCGCATACTTGCAATCTGCACGGAGATCGTTTCTACTTCATCATCTTCCATGCAGCGCAAAATGGCGCTTGCCGACTTGGAGCCAATGGCTATCAGGAAAATAGCAGCTTTTTGTGCTCCCGAGAGTTTCCTGAGCTCTTCCTGGACTTCTTCCTCTGACATCTCAGAGGATTCGGCGTTTTCTTCTTTGCCGCCTTCGGTGGCGTTGAGTGTTTCGTCTTTGAGTTCCTTCTCTGCTACAGCAGCCATAATCTTTGTTTAGTTTAAAACCGTTCTAGAGAGCAGCTTCAGTTTCTTCTTCTTCGGGCTCCTCGATGTTGTCAGAGGCAAGCCAGCTTCTGATCAAATCTGCAGCTTCCTGCGGATCCGCCATAATGGACTGCTTCATCTCTTCCAGCATTTTTTGCTTGGCTTTCAGTTTTGCCTTGGCTTCCGGAGAGAGTTTGCTCGTGTAGAAATCGTCGAGCAGAATCAGGTCATCGCCTTCCTGGTTTTGCGGTACCGGAATCATGGTGCCATTGGGGCCGGCAATAAGCTGTAGGTGCATTGCCGGTAAGCTCACCCGACTCGTTCACCTGGAGCCGGCCTTCCAGCATGCGTGCTGATCCTTGCGTGGCTGGTTGTGCCACTGATTCTTTGGCTTTCTGCATGGCAGATTTGATCAGCCAGCCGGCGAGGCCGAGCGCCAGAATCATCAGCCCGTAACGGATGTACATTTCTGTTTGCTGTCGCGTCTTTGCTGCGTAGCAAACTGTGCTGTCATGGTGTCTTCTGTGGAAGTATCAAACATCAACTGGCTGATTGCAAAACCGTCACCGCGGTCGGCCCGCCAGCCTACAGACTCTTTGACGAGGTTTTCGATTTTTGTGACTTCTTCTTCGGGATAGGGGATATAGGACTGGGCCGGCTTCTGCCATCTGCTGGCGTGTTGGGCCTCTTCCTTGTAGTCGAGAATTACAGATACCGAGAGGTACGATATGTCACCAACCGATTTCTCGACGGTTTGAACCGAACGGCTCACTTCGTAATTTCGTACAGAAGAGCTTGCATTGTCCGCATCTCCTTCTTCTTGCAGGCGTTCTTCGGCAATTACCGTCTGGCTTTCCGGGATCAATGGTATTGCTTTCCTTGATTGAGCGTGAAAAATCCAGTTCGAGGTTTACTCGAATGACGGAATTGCCATTGCACCCAGCATCTGATCGAGCAGCGACTGTGCTTTTTCAGCAAGATGCTGCTTCTTTTTCAGCCTGAAGCCGAAGCTGGTTGGATGTTAGCCGCGTATCTGCAGTCGCCGGCATCGGGGTCCGACAAGCATGTTGCCGTTGGTGTCCAGGATGTTTACATCTGCAGGCCCCAGGCCTTCTACAGCACCTGAAACGAGGGCAATCATGCCTTCGATATGCCCCAGCGACAAGTCGTGAGCCGGACTTGAGATCGAGCACAACCGATGCGGTGGCTTCGGTTTGGGTCTCCCGAAAGGGAGATCGTTCTGGTATAACGAGGTGTACCCGCGGCTTCAACCTGGGAGATGTTTGAAGATGGTGCGCGCCAGTTCGCCTTCCAGTGCGCGGCGCAGGTTGAGTTTCTGCATAAAATCTGTCATGCCCAGGGTGTTCTGGTCAAAGATTTCATACCCGGAAGAACCGTCTGATACGATGCCTTCCCCGGCAAAGCGTAGTCGCAGGTCGTAAACCTTGTCACTTGGGACGTAAATGGTTGTCCCCCCTTCTTTCAGCTGGTAATCTATATTTTCAGCCCAAGGGTTTCCACGACCTGGCTTGCTGACGATTCAGACAGATTACCAAAGAGGAGGGCGTATTCGGTTTGCTGGGCCCAGTATCCGATACTAATCAGACAGATGAGCGCAACGCCTACAACCAGCCCGATACCCAGCCTTTGCTGTGTTGACAGCCGGTTAAAAAATGCCTTCAGATTATCTAAAAAGTTCTCCATTCCACGATTCGACTTGATCTACGCGTGATCGTTGATGTGCTTTGTGTTGCGTGTACCAGCGTAATGGGCTGTACGATGGCCTGTGTGCTATGCTGTTGCAACCCCTGTGTACGTGTGCAGCAAATACTGGCTATGAAAAACCAGTATTTGCTGCTGTGAAAATGTGTTAGGCTTGCAGGATTGTCAAGCCAGCCATTAAATCTGCATTCTGAACAGTTCCTGGTACGCTTCCATCATTTTGTTGCGAACTTCAACCATGAGCTGGAACGACGTTTTGGCCTGGTTGAGCTTGATCATCACTTCGTGCAGGTTTTCCTGTTCGCCGGCAATGAAAGATTCAACCTGGTTGCTGGCTTCTGTTTGTGCCTGGTCAACCTGGTCGATGGCAAAGTAAAGGCGTTCCGGAAAGCGTTCTGCACCCGGGGCATCGGGATACTGAATCTGGGGTAGTGCATCCCGGTCATCGAGTTGCAGCAGGTTGGTCACCTGGAGTTGCTGTATATCTGAAATAGTCATAATCGGATGTGATGTAAAAAGTTGGTATTAGCCTCTGAGGTCAACCCGAGAGCCTACAGAGCCAGGGTCAACTTTGTTGGTAGACATGTCTGGCTTGTAAAGCCTGAGTTCGAGGCTTGGGGAGGCCGGGAAATACCTGTAGATCAGTTGTTGTTCATCAGCTGACAGTCCTTCTAGCGGTTGCGGTTGGCCGGGCTGCTTCAGCGCCTTTATTCCTCTGTGCGGTCGATAGCACCTTCGAGTGATGGGCCAAATCGGCGCGTGCCCGGGGTCAGCCGTACTGGCTGGCTCCCGGGCGATCGTTTTGTTGACCTTGTCCTGGGCAGTAACAGTCTGTCGGCCGCATCTTTGTTTACGGGTGTGCCGGTGGAGACGGCAGATCGACCGTGTTGGCGTCATGGCCGGCCTGCCGTCTTCTTCCAGGTCGGAAGGTTGAACGGAGCGCGAAAGGTCTGGATCCGGAAGCGCCGAGAGGATTAATCGTATTGCTCATAGTAAAAGGGCGATACTGAATTACGTTTGACGTATTGCGTGCTTGGCGGAAAGAAAAGCGCCGGGATCAGATTTCCAGCGTCTTTTTGGTCATTTCCTTGGCTGTTTGAAAAGCAGAAAGATTGGCTTCGTAAATCCGATTGGCCGAAATAAGCCTTGCCATTTCCTCTACAACGTTAATGTCGGGATACAACACGTACCCATTTTCATCCGAATGAGGATGTGAAGGGTCGTATTCTGAACGGAAGTTTTGATTTGCCTCCACGGTCGTAAGAGGACCCATCTCATTGTCGGCAAGGCGCCGGCGTAACGAGGTGCCTTCGAAGTGGCGATTGTTGCTCACATCCATATCGCTTTGCATCTGGTTGAGGATGTTCTCAAAGCGTTTGTAGCGCGCATCGGGTACCTCGTGGAGGCTGCGCTTCAAGGCGTAGGGGCCGCCGTCTGCTGTTCGCGTAGTAGATGCGTTTGCAATGTTTTCAGTTGTTGTACTGATTGCAATACGCTGGGCCTCAAGGCCGCGGGCTACCGTTTGATAAGCAGAGAATGTGTGTTTATTGATTAACATAACCAGAGTTTATAGAGGTGAAAGGTTACTGTCTGCCCGTGATACTTGTGCGGAGCATCTGGAAATGATCATGAAGGGTTTTGGTGCTGAATTGTGTGCGCATCTGCGTGTCGGCCAGGTTCATCAATTCATCTTCCAGCACCGGGCCTGTTTCGCCGACTTTCATGCGCGGCTGAATTTCAGTTGTGTTACGCAGTCCGGGTACAGCGTGCCGTACTTCCTGGAGCGTCTCTTCGAACCTGACTGACATACGCTGGTAACCAGGCGTGTCCATGTTGGCCAGGTTGCTGGTTAATGCTTTTAAGCGCCAGTTGTAGGCTTTGAGTGCATTGCCCAGCAGGGTTATACGTTCTGTTTCAATCATTTTATTGCTTGAGTTTCCGCATTATTGATTGCGATCTCAGGCAGTTTCAACCATCGTGCCACCACAAACGACGTGTATTTTGCATGGGGGCTTTAAGTGTGCAAACGCCTCGATTAGCCCTGAATTTAATGGGAAGCTTAGAGCGCAGGGAGTGGCGGTAGAAGAGGTGTGATCGCGCCAAATCGCGCAAAAAGAGGCAGGAGGGGAGTTTGGGTAGAGAATAGAAGATAAATATCGGCTGTTTTTCAGTAGGGTTAAACCTGGCGAAAAAAAAGGGGTGTTCATAGGAAAAAGAAACGGTCCCGGGAAATAATTGCCGAGCCGGCGAGGAGGAGCACAGATCTGAAAATTGAAGGCAGGAGTTGGGGGGCGGGGGATACAAAAAATGGCTTCTTTTTTTTGTGAGATCCAGATCTTCGGTTTTCGGCCATATTGCCAACTTTCTTAAATAAAATGCCAGAACACAACGGGACTTCTTCAGTAAGAAGGCGCCTGATCTTGACCAAAGCCTGATGGATAGTAGATGTGTTGGTATAAGATTTGATCATCAGGCATTATGCATTTCGACACGTACAACTCTGAACCAGTTGGTTAGGCCCTTCTTCGATATATACCTCTGTTTATTTCTGGTTCACGTACCGTGGTTGTCCCCATAACTCTCTAGCTCACTGTATTATTTAATGGAGCAAAAGGCACAAATTCTATTCGTTGATGATGAGCACTTACTACACGGATTATTTGAACGACTGTTTGCGCGTCACGGAATGAAGGTGACGTGTTGCTCGGATGCAACACAGGCAATAGAAGCAATCAAGAAAACAGCGTTTGATCTTGTCGTCACGGACTTCATGATGCCCGACATTGATGGGCTTGAACTGCTGTCGTATATCCGCAAGGAGAATCCGGGTATTAAGGTCATCATGATTACTGCACACTCAAATGTGCAGCATGCGGTTCGCTCGATGAAAAATGGAGCAATAGACTATATACCAAAGCCCTTTTCAACTACCGAGTTGGTTGAGCGGGTGCAAAAATGCCTGGCTACCAAAGACGAAGATTTACCAGAGGTAGCACATCCGCGGTCTCGTAAAAGCAAGTCGCGTGGCAAAACAGTTACCTATGTTGGTGAACATCCGCGTATCAAGAAACTCAAGCAGCTTCTGCCAAGAGTAAGTAAAAACAAGGCGCCGGTATTTATTCAGGGGGAGAGTGGAACGGGTAAAGAAATCCTTGCTAAGCTGATTCACCAAATGAGCGATCGGGCAAACGGGCCGTACATCACGTTGAATTGCGCCAATCTGCCTAAAGAGTTGGTGGAGAGTCATTTGTTTGGTCACCGGAAAGGTGCCTTTACTGGCGCAATTGATGACATGACCGGTGCATTTGAAGTTGCTAACAACGGCACGTTACTTCTTGATGAGATCACTGAGATCGATCTAGTGGTCCAGGCCAAGTTGTTGCGTGTCTTACAAGAGAGTGAATTTCAGAAAATTGGCTCTTCCGATATCAAAAAGGTAAATGTTCGTGTGATTGCAACAAGTAACCGCAATCTGAATGAAGCTATTCAGGAAGGGATTTTCAGGGAAGACTTATTGCACCGGTTGTCTGTATTTCCGCTTTCGGTGCCGGCTTTGCGCGATCGGCTTTCTGATGTGCCACAGCTGGTGTCGCACTTCGTCAACAAGTACACAACGTTGTATGAGCTGCCTGAAAAGCAGATCGACTCTGAACTGGCTGCCAAGCTTGCTGATTTCCCCTGGCCAGGCAACGTGCGCCAGTTGGAAAACGTTATTCACCGTGGCGTAATTTTATCTGCAGACCGCGAGATCATCAAAATTGAAGACGTGTTCAACGACTTCTTCAACGATGCTGAGCCAGGCGGGGAAGGTGATGTTGTTAGCGGCAAGCGCGTTCCGCAAACCATCGATGACATGGAGCGCGTCATGATTATGAAAGCGCTGGCAGATACAAACAATAACCAGCAGCGTGCAGCTGAAAAACTGGGGATTAGCGCGCGGACTATTCGAAACAAGCTGCGTCGCTACAGAGACACCGGGCTGTTGAATTAGCCGGCCTATTGCGGTGGCGTTCTGAACGTCTGTATACATTGAGCGATTTTATCTGCAGGCAATCCTACGATGGGGTTGCCTGTTTTTTTATGCTGCTAATTTGATATAGGGCTCCGGAGGAAAGGGAAGCCGTGCACTTTTTTTCCCTCCACGTCATGCCGGAGCAAGTCCGGTATGACGTGGCTTTCATAGTAGAAAACGAGCTGGTATAGATAGGCTAAGTTATTAAATATCAAGTATATAGGTATTTGGTGTTAAGTGTCTGTGTTTGTTGCGTGGATGAGTGCTGGGTAAAGACTTGGCCCAAAAAGAAAAGGGCCGACAGTGTTGCCGGCCCTTTCAAAAAGGCTGTTTGGTACAGGGAAAGTTTAGCGTTTGAACTCTCCGATGTCGCGCGCAATACGCGATGCAATTTTGTCCAGGATTTCTGGTTTTGAGTAATATGCAGCGTCAATCCTTTCTTGTATCTGGCGCTTGCGCTCGGCACTGAGTTGTGGTATTTCATTCAGTGCTTCGCGGGCTTTTTCCAGCTCCTGCAGTCGTTTCTGGTTTTCAGCCAGTGCTTGACGTGCTTCCTCGGAAATGGCCACACTGTCGCGCGGCTCCTGGCGCTCTTCAGGCAAGTCAGTGCGCGGCGCAATCCGTGTATCCGGACCATTTACAGATTCAAGGTTACGGCTTTTTAGGTGCTTCGAGGTCGAGAGGCCGCCGTTTGTAATGTCACCTATATTCATGGAACTGTTTTGAAATCGCTTAATTAGGTGCTGCTGCAAAAACAGGCTTGGTATCGGCTTTTTTTGTTTGCACTTAAGTCTGGAAAAGGGCAAGACTTGCCATCATTGGGATGTTCTTTCCTGCCTGGTGTTCCTCGTGCAAGGCTTAAAGGATACGAAACGTGTAATTGCACACACGAATCATGACTTACTGGTGAGTGTGCACAATATATGCCGAACTACTGGGGGCGGTGTAATCTAATGGCGCGCAGCGCTTGCGTTTTTTGAGTGCTGTGTGCACCCGGATGGTGCATTACGGGCTGCTGTAATAAGCGGTCGCTTTCCTGATCCGCGCGGCCAATGCGTTGTGCGGCGGTGGGGTATTGTTTAGCCGGTAAGCTTATCATTAATGAAGCGCCGGCGTTGCGTGGCCGTGTTATACGACCGGTCTGCCTTTCTGAATTTGTCGAGTTGCCGCAGCTGCTCCATCATCTTGAGCTCCTTGCCATTGAGTGCTCCCATGATTGCGTTAAACTGTGCCTCAAGGGTTGCAGTGTCTTCGGGCGAGAATGCCTGTTCCTGTTGCGGCTTGAGTTGTTTGACAAGGACCTCGCGTTCATCAACAAGCTTGTAAAACATGCCCAGGTCATCTGCATCAAGGGCTGCTTGCATCTGTTCGCCTAAATTGTAAATGGCTTTCAGCGTTTTGTCCATAACTCGTAGAAGTGCTTAAAATGATTGGCCAGCTGATATGAAAAGACCACAGATCAGCCTTGTGATCTATGGTCTTTTGAGAAAGAGAAGAACGGATTGCCGTGCTGCCTCTCCAATAGGTCTTTTGCAGTGTGTTTACGGCGTGCGTAAGCTTGCTGCATCACTTATTAACCGAATGCGAAGAGGCTTGCCTGCTGACCTTCAAATAAGGTAATCGCTTCCTGCAACCTGGCAAATTCGCCCCGAAGCTGCTCCTCGCGACGCGAGAGGTTTTCATCGAAACGCGTGATACGCCCATCGATTGTGCGGATGCGGGTATCAATATTGGCTTCGCGAGACTGAATAAATCCGCCAAAGCCCAGGTAATCTGAAATGCGGTTGCTAAGTCGCGTGGCAATACCATCGTCGCCTGCAAAAAGTGTGCGCACATTCTCTGGATCAGCTTCGATTGCCTGGATCAACGCGTCGGCGTCATCCAGACGCAGCGAACCGTCTGAGTTCACTTCGATACCAAGTTCCGTGATCTGCGTTGGTGCATCTGCTGGCTGGTCAGCTACCTCGGAAATCACGTCGGCTCGCATGTTAAAGCGGAGTGACGTAAAGGTTGTGTCACCGGCAAACGTACCGCGGTCGCCCGTGTCGCCATCTACTTCTGCACGGTCTTTAATGTGGCTGAGGATATCGTTGTACTTGTCGATGAAGTCCTCAATGTCTGCCTCAATGGTAGAGGAGTCCGAGACAACGCTGAAGTCAATTGGCGCCGTCATCGTTTCGTTGAGGGTTAGTGTCACGCCTGTAATGGCGTCTGTAACCGAATTGGAGTTTCGGTAAAGCGTCAGGCCATCGAGATCAAACTGACTGGTGAGGTCAGAAGTGTCCTCACTCGTACCTACAACAGAAGCCTGGCCACCTGTGGCCCCTGAAACGACACTTGCGTTGCTGACGCCAAGATAGGAGAGGAGGCCGTCGGTATCCGACTCAAAATTGATACGGCTCGCGTAGCCCGTGTCGCCGGCGCGAATCGAGAGCCTGGCTGAATCCGACGTTTCGTTGACGACCGACGCAGAAGCGCGGCTGTCGCCTTCGATGGTATCCGCATCGTATGCACTGTTCATCGCGGCATTGATTGCGGAGGCTACTTCCTGAAGGACAGTTTCGTCGTCGCTGTTGGAGATGTCTACCGATACATTAATTGTTTCGCGGTTGTCTGGATCTGCGTCCGTAGGGTTTGAAACGCTGATGCTAAACGACTTGGTGCCGGCGCCAAGAGCTGTTACGATGTCTGTATTGGACGCCGTGTACCGATCGGAAAGCCGCGTGTCGGTTGAGGCCAGGCGGGTAACCTGCAGCGAATGTGAACCAAAGACAGCGCTGTCCGATGCCTGGGCGCTGAATCCGGTTGTATCGCTCAGGTTAACTGTCCGGCTGTTAAACGGGTGTGTCAGTGGATCCAGGAAAGAATCCAGGACCGTATCGAATGCCGAAACCCGACTGTCCAGATCGTTGAGTACGCTTTTGTCGCGTTCAAGATTGAACTTGCTGGTCTCGAGGTTGACACGGGGCTGACTTTCCAGGACCAGCAACTGCTGGATCAGGATTTCATACGGATCGCTTTCGCGGAAAGCGGATGCAGAAGAACCGAGTAACATGATGTATAGGGGTTTAGGTTTATCTCGTCAATTGGGAAGTACAGGCATGCAACGAGGGCACGGAGGCATTGTGTGTTCAGACGTGTTCGATTCAATACAAAGAACAATGCAGATCATACCTGCGGTGAACGAGAAGTTGGGGTGAAAGGAGATGTGGGCTACTGGTTTTGAACTAGGCCGGCTGCGCCGTCTGGAGGCTTTCTTTCCAGGTGTCGCGCAAGTCGCCGAGCATTTCTGAAATCTGGTTTAGGTCACCTGACACGCTTTCACGCATGCAGAACTCATAAATCTGAGAAAGCCGGATTGCGATGTCACCGCCTTCCTCAAAATTGAGAGAGGAAATGAGCTCAATCAGGACCTTCCGGAGTTTCATGCGATCCTCGTTATTGCAAGCGAGGATAGCCAGGTCATAAAGTTTGGTTACCAGTTGTGAAGGAGAGGCAGAAAGCACATCCTGACGCTGGTATTGTTGTGCAGCTTGGTTTGTAAACATAGCCGTTAATGATGGATGATGATTGGGGTCAATGCTGCGGGAGAAGGACGTACTGGAAAGGGCAAACCGAAAGCCGGGTTTGCTCGGAAGTATTTTCCATGCATGGCCGGCTTTTCCACCCTAAATACGCATTCTGCGCTTCGACCGTTGTGTATGCTATCGTCTATATCAGCGCGTCCTTAAATGCCGTATGCAGTTCATAAACAGGCATACTTTGAGGTGTTCTGGGGAGGGAGGTGGTGTTCAAAAAGCCGGCATGTCTGATTTGGTACACTTTAGGCTTTCTCGGATGCAGAGTGCCTGATCTGTCTCTGGCAGTCAGGCTGCCCCGGGTTGGCGGGCACTTCAGAAAAACAATTTTGACTTTAAAATGGTGAACGACATGGAAGATCGTGAAAACGATGTTCTCCGAGCATTTGAGCAGGCACAGCAGACGCTTGAGGCAGGAAATTTAGAGGAAGCAAAAAACCTGTTTGAATCCCTGGATTATGAGGCGCTGCACGAAATCGAACCAGACGATGCGCTAGCAGCGCGCGTCCTGGCCCTTCAGCTCTGCATCTTGCAAGAGCGCTACAATGACGCCCTCTATCATGCCGATGCAGCACTGGATCTGGCGTCCAATGAACCCTTGATTCATCACCTCGCCGGCCAGGCCATGTGGGCACAGGGACATTTCCGGACAGCAGCCGAAATGCTCATTTATGCCGCAGAGCTTATTGATGGGGTCCATGAAGATGTTGCGCCGGGCGATTTTGAAGTGGATCGTGCCCAGGTGTACTACATGGCTGCTGAAGCCTGCCGTACGTTCGACCAGGAGTCTGCCGCTGAACGCTTTTACCAGGCAGCGCTGGAGCATACCCGCGAAATGAGTGCTGCGCGTGCATCATAACACCACTCAGATATTCGAAAGCCGTTAGGCGCCATACTGTGCTTAAATCTGGCAACTTTAGTAACGCTTTCAACTATTCCTGCGATGTTAGAACAATCAAAAGAGTTACAACTCGATCAGCAAAAATCGCCACATAATGGGCCGCAATCGCCTACGTTGTCGCTGTGCATGATCGTCAAGAACGAGGAGGAAAACCTCGGGAAATGCCTTTCGCTGGCACGGCCTCACGTGGATCAGATTGTGGTTGTCGATACGGGCTCAACCGATCGCACCATTGAAATTGCTCGTCAGTACGCCGATGTATTTGATGAAATTGAATGGCCCGGTTCGTTTGCCGTAGCAAGAAATCATAGCCTCTCGCTTGCTACATGCGACTACATTCTTATCCTCGATGGCGACGAATACATTGAAGATCCTGAAGCCTGGAAACGCATCCGGAACAGCCTGGGGCTTCTGGATATCGCTGCTCTGATTCTTCCGGTAAAGAACCTGTTGGGAGACAGTAATGTGGTGAGTGCCGATCTATTCTGGCAGGAACGCATTCTGCGTAATCATCCAGATATCAGGTACCACGGCAGTGTCCATAACCAGGTAATGGAATCGATTATGGCGCATGCTGAGAAAACGGGCCGGCACGTGGTTCGTTTGGATGCGCAGATCATTCATACTGGCTACGCGCTGTCGGAAGAGGACATGGTCAAGAAGTATCAGACCCGTATCGAACTTCTGACCTACGAGTACGAGAATCCACGCGATGAGGTATACCGTGCATACTATGCCTACCAGCTCGGACTTATCTACTATATCATGCGCCGGAATGAAGAAGCCGCTGAGCTCTTCAATGCGATTGATTACGATAAGCTGACCGTGGAAAATGCGTTCTACACGCGTCTGCTAGGCGCGCAGACATGCCTGCGATTGAATGACATGCCGAACACGCTTATTCATTGCAACGAGATGCTGCGTATCAACCCCAAAGAACCTGTGGGGTACTACCTGACAGGCGTTGCTTTATTGCGTAGCCGTTCGATTCAGGAAGGCATGCTGATGTTACTACAGGCATACAATGTGAACGACTCGGCAGACAGCCACATTCGCTTTGTGATTAATCCTCCTGTACTGATCCAGCATTTGGCGCGTGCGTGTCGTGGGGTGGGGATGGATGAACACGCGAAGATCTTTGATGACATGATCGCGTCGGGAGACACCGACGGCGAAAAAGTCAAATCATACATTGCTCATCTGCAGGCCGCGTTTGTACATGCAGAAAAAGAACTGGCTGAGGCCACCTGATACGGCCTCTATGAGGGATGCCTGGCCTGCGTGCAACCCCTGCGAATACATAAGCGAATAGGCAAGTACATCCCGTAGCCGGCACGTCCGACCCGACGCGTACACCACAAAAAAACCGCTCTCTGGATTGACCAGAGAGCGGTTTTACGCTTTTTAGGTACGCCCCCACCATGAGAACATGTACGCCAGAACCGTTCCTTAGGGACGTCCATTGCTCGACTAGAGCAATGACAGTACGACCTGTGGAGCGAGATTGGCCTGTGAAATAGCCGCAACACCCGTCTGCTGCAAGATCTGCAGTTTCACGATTTCGATCTGCTCTTTGGCAAAATCAGCATCGAGAATACGGCTGCGTGCTGAATCCTGGTTAATCATGTTGATATTCAGATTCTCTTCTTTGAAGGTAAGAGCTTTCTGGTTATCACCAAGGCTACCCAGGGTGCTTGCAATCGTATTGATTGCGTTGTCGATGTTGGTAAGCGAAGTATTCGCCGCAGTAGATGACGAAACGTCCAGGCTTGCTGAGCCTACGCTCAGGGCGCCTGTAGAAAGGGCACCAACAGTTACAGCGAACGTATCCGAATCAGAAGCGCCTACCTGGAAGCTGAATGCACCAGATGAGAACACAGTTACGCCGTTAAACGTAGAGCTGCTGATAATGGAATTGATCTCTGTAGAGAGTGCGTTCAACTGGTTGTCCACAAGACGACGCTCAAAGCTGCCCAGTGTGTCGTTTGCACCCTGAATCACCTTCTCTTTCATCGTGAAGAGGATTTCCTGAATCGTTGTCAGGCCACCCTCTGCCACGCTCAGCATTGCCTTTGCATCACCGATGTTGGCAAGGGCCTGAGCCTGTCCACGAACCCGAGACTCGAGCTTCATGGAGATGGAAAAACCAGCTGAATCATCCTCGGCACGATTTATGCGACGTCCCGTTGCGAGGCGCAACTGACGCGAGCCAAGGTCCGCGTTAGATTTTTGCAACTCTAACAGCGATTGCATCGACTGGATGTTGGTGTTTACGCGTGTTAAATCTCCGAATGCCATGATCCTTCCTCCGATTGTGTTGGTTATTGGCTGAGGAGTTCGGAGTCTGGTAAGTGGTGCGAGCACTAACCGGACTCATCTTCTCGGCGGACTCTCCGCCTGTGGCAGCACGCAACGGTCATTGCGAGATTCGTTTGCGTGCTGCCTTTTATGTTTTAAAGGGTTATTTACATCAGGTAAGGCTGATTCCTGTGCGAGCTCCCTACTGGAGGAGAGCGAGGATAGCCTGGGGCGCCAGGTTCGAATTGACAAGCGCATTAATCCCTGTTTGCTGCAAGATCTGCAGCTTAGCGATCTCCATTTGCTCCTTGGCAAAGTCGGCGTCCGCAATTCTACTTCTAGCTGATTCATTGCTGATGATCTGGGTTGAAACGTTTTCCTCTCTGAAAGACAAAGCTTTCTGAGCGTTGCCGAGGCCGGCCATCAGGCTGGCTATGGTTTGGATCGACCGATCTATCCCACCCAGTGACGACGTTGCCGAAGCCGCGGATGAAACGTTCAGACTTGTTGATGCCACGCCCAGACTAGCTGAGTCGAGTGCGCCAACTGAAACTGAGAATAGGTTGTTACTCGAAGGACCTACCATAAACGTCAATGCAGACGAGGTAAAGATGCTTCTGCTAATGAAGAGGGTACTGCTGATAATCGAGTTGATCTCGGTTGACAGCGCGTTGAGTTGAGACTTGATAAGTGTCCGCTCATCGCTACCCAGCGTGTCGTTGCCACCCTGGATGATTTTCTCTTTCATTGTGCCGAGGATGTCCATAATCGTGTTAAGGCTTCCTTCAGCAACGTTTAGCATGCTCTTAGCATCACCAATGTTTGCGAGTGCTTGTGCTTGGCCGCGTAACCGCGATTCAAGCTTTCTTGAAATCGAATACCCCGCTGAATCGTCTTCTGCTCGGTTAATCCGGCTGCCTGTTGCCAGGCGCAACTGCCGCATTCCCAATGAACCGTTGGTCCGGTAAAGGCGATTCAAGGCATCCAATGACTGGACGTTGGTGTTAATTCGAGCAAGATCTCCAAATGCTCCCATGGTTATTTCTGGAATGGTTTAACATATAAAGTTCTGGCGTAGAGAATTTTAGCTCTGCACTCTGTATCGGAGCCACCAGGGGAGACTTAAGGATTGGCTTACAAAAAAGAATTGTTACTTTCGAATTGCGCTATTTGATGGTTTTTAAAGGCAATTTCAATGCTTCGTGATCAAGAAATACGTCCGTATTTGCCAGTTTAATGCGGCATATGTTGCCGGCAATACGGGAAAGAAGAGCCCCTTGATTGCTGAATTCGGATTGTTGATTTTTGATTGCTGATCTGCACCATTCCTGTCATTCTGAGCCACGCGAAGGATCTCTGCCAGGCTCGCACCGGGCTTGAATATCGAATATCGAGCAAGGAACCCCGAATATCGAGGGCAAATTCAATCACTCCTCACTCCTCACTCCTCACTCCTCACTCCTCACTCCTCACTCCTCACTCCTCACTCCTCACTCCTCACTCCTCACTCCTCACTCCTCACTCCTCACTAAAAAAGCCGCGCCCGGGGAATCCCGAGCACGGCTTTTTGTGCTTACAGAAAGGTCTGCTTGTCCTACAGGAGGGAGAGTACAACCTGAGGAGCAAGGTTAGCCTGCGATATGGCAGCTACACCGGTCTGCTGCAGGATCTGCAGTTTCACGATTTCGATCTGCTCTTTCGCGAAGTCGGCATCTGCGATCCGGCTCCGTGCTGCATCCTGGTTGATCATGTTGATGTTCAGGTTGTCAGCTTTGAAAGAGAGTGCTGCCTGGTTATCACCAAGGCTGCCCAATGTACTGGCAATCGTGTTGATTGCGGTGTCGATGTTACCCAGCGTTGTGTTAGCTGAGGTTGCAGAAATAACGCTAACATCGGTAGAGCTTACGCTCAGAGCGCCCGTAGAGAGGGCACCTACCGTTACAGAGAAGGTGTCTGCGTCTGCAGAACCAACCTGGAAGCTGAAAGCGCCACTTGTGAATACAGATACGCCGTTAAACGTAGAGCTGCTCACGATAGAGTTAATCTCTGAAGACAGCGCATTCAGCTGGTTGTCGATCAGACGACGCTCAAAGCTACCCAGTGTGTCATTAGCACCCTGGATTACTTTTTCTTTCATCGTCATCAGGATTTCCTGAATGGTTGTCAGGCCACCCTCAGCGATACCCAGCATCGCTTTGGCATCACCAATGTTGGCGAGTGCCTGCGCCTGTCCACGAACCCGAGATTCGAGTTTCATAGAGATTGAGAATCCAGCTGAATCATCTTCTGCAGAGTTGATGCGAGAGCCGGTTGCAAGACGCAACTGACGAACGCCGAGCTCTGAGTTTGAACGCTGCAGTTCGTAAAGAGACTGCATTGACTGGATGTTCGTGTTTACACGAGTCAAATCTCCAAATGCCATGATTCTTCCTCCGAATATTTTGGCTTGGTAGATGAATTTGCACAACGGGACTGGTGCGAGCAATCCTGATGGCAATTGGCGATGGGATCGCCGGCAAGCGGTGCGAGCGTTTCGCACGCTTGGTGGGACAGGTATCTCATCGTAAGCGCCAGGTGTGTATCGCGCGCCCTGCAGAGGCATTTGATACAATCATACGTCTTTGTAGCGTCTCACAACCTTCGGAAACATGCGCCTGCCGTGCGAAAGCAGGGATGTACGGATCCACTGGTTAAACCGATGATGCAAAAAGCAATTGCTTTTCAAATACAAACGATTGTGGCCAGAATACCGGCAGTTGGTCGGCGTATACAGGGTCAGGGTTTATCAACAGTTGCTTAAGCGTTCCTAGGCATGCAGAAGCGTGGGTTGTGGGACCTGATCACCGCGTATGGTTATGGGTTTACAGTGATGACTGATACCTGTGTGGTGTTGCCTGAGGCCTTAAAATGGTGCACATGTACTTGAATTCGTGATTGCAAAAGCGTTTGCCTTGCGCACAATGAATGGGTGGTAACGTGTGCCGGCCATCAACAGGTCAGGCGTGGGTTTTGGGTCCGGGTGACAATTCCCCAAGCGGCCTTTTTTTACAAATCGGTTATCGCTTCGAAGTAAATCGCGGGAATCATCTGCCCTGGACTCTATATCGTCGGGCGGGGTGACGACTAAAGGCAGTGCTTAAAAAATTGATTGGTTTTTTTGCGCGACGCGAAAACGGGGAGTGGATTGCCGATTTTATTTCATCAGTCACATAAGCGAGCTTATGTTCGTGTCGATTGCCGATTTTCGATTGTATTAGGATTAGCAGTATTCATCACCCATGTCATCCTTAGCCGTGCGCAAGATCGCTTCGGGGCTTGCAGCCCCTTGATTGCGGATTGTAGATTTGGGAATGCTGATTTGCTTCATTCCCGTCATCCTGAGCCCTGCGAAGGATCTCTGCCAGGCTGGCACCGGGCTTGAATATCGAACACCGAACAAGGAACCAGGGGTGTTCAGAAAAATAGTAGCTAGCAAGGATGCTTTCGCTTTTAAGCAAATCAGCGCGCGGATGTCCACCAAATGCGTGGCGATGTGTGGTGGATGCTTTTATCGAAGCGTTTTCCTGAATAAAGTTCAGGAGGATTTGCGCGGAAGGAGATAAAAGCGCGCGTTTTATTTGGTGGTGCCCTTTTCTTTGGTTCGTTTCTTTTGGGCAAGCAAAAGAAATGAACGTACGCAACCTACACCAGGGAGCAGTAGCTTACTGCACAAGATGTGTATTCCTTGCTGGAATGGCCATGAGCGCCAACATTGGATAAAGATTTTTCTGAACACCCTTGACAAGGAACACCGAATAGCGAAGGAAAACTCACTCCTCACGGATTCAAATTCAGCGCACCCGACTCTGTCAACTTGCGGGCCTCTTCGATTTCGCCTTCGCGGATACACAGGGCCACCAGTCGCCGGCGGAGCAGCTCGTTGCGTGGCTGCTTTGCGTATACGCGCCGGTAAATGGGCAACGCTTTGCCCGACCAACCCTGTTGTACGAGGGTTTGCAGCAACGCATCGGTAAACTCGAGGGTGTTGCTGCCGGCCAGCAGTGCCGCTGCTTCTGCGGCATTGTCAGGATTATGCCGGTAGAGGGCGAGCCTGAACCAGTCTTCCTGCAATCCGGTCGGCATAGACTTGACGCCTTTGGGGTAGGCGATTTTCAAGTGCTTCTCAACGTCTTCCCAGGCTTTTAGCCGCCATTTACAGGAAGCGGCACAGCGGTGGATTTCTTTTTTGGATAACGCATGGTCCCACGACACGGGCCGGCCTGAGACTTTGATCCCCATCAGGTATTCGTACGCTTCTTCGTACTTGTGCCGCGCCATCATCACATCAATTTTGATGCAGTGCGCAATCCACTGGTTGGCGAAGAGCACGAGCGACTGATCAGCAAGCTTGATTGCTTGCTCGCTTTTGCCGGCCTGCCACATCGATACGGCGAGCCCCGTTTTTATTTCAGCCTTTTCGACATCCGCCATGTTGTTGCCGCTGCTCAAGATCATGCGCAACGAACGAGCGCGTGGATCTGCCATTTTCTGCTGCAACGACGTGAGGGGAGTTGCCGGCTGTTTTGGGGTTTTCACTGCGGCACCTGGCGCTACAACGGGGATTTTGTAGTTGGCCAGAAAAGAATGTTGAGGCTCGAGAGAAAGGGAATTGATCATGATGATATGTGCTATCAATATGGCCAGAATGACCGGCGATAAAGCCGAGAAGTCGGGGCAGAACGCCTGGTTACAAAACCAGGGATGTTGCTAGATGAAGTTTAGCAGCGTTGTTTCCTGCAGTACGGTTGCCGTAAGCTGCAGGGATGTTTGAAGGTTGGTTTGGGCACGCTGGAATTCTAGCAGCGCCTCTGCCAGGTCTATTTCCTCTTCATCAGAACGCTGGCGGGCTAAGGCAAGCGAAGCTTCCGCCAATTGGCTTTCAGAGAGGTCAAGGCGGTTCACAACACTACCTACTTCCGAACCCAGATTAATGAAGTGATCGCGGCTCGCTTCAATCCGATCGATGCCTGTTTTCATGGCGTCGATGTCATTGGCACGCAGGGCATTGATCATGTCCTGGATGCTTTCCGTTGCCGTGAAATCAGCCGTCCCATCGCGGTCCTGGTCGACGCTAATGGCACGGGTGCCGTCGATATTGACGTTCAGGTTTGCGTCCGGGCCAATCTGTCGGGCGACGGTGTCGTTGTTGCCGTAGTACACCACATTGGCGGCATCACCTGCCGGGTCTGCAGGGTCGATGGCAAAAGGTCTGACGGCTGTACGCGTACCCGAATAAAGGTACTCTTCGCCGGCTTTGGAATTGAGCAACTCAACAATATTTTCGAGCAGGCCTTCGAGTGCCGTTGCAATTTCGTCCCGCTCGGTTTCAGTCAGTGTTGAGTTTGTTGAGCGTACACCCAGGTCATAGGCTTCCGCAAACACATCGGTTACCAGGTCAAGATTCTCCTGGGTATTGTCGAGCCAGGCGCGGGCATCTGTAATTGAACGGTTGTATTGCTCATAGCGCTTTTCGAGTACTTCCAACTGCCGTGCTTTCTGAAAAGCACTGGCGTCGTCGGAAGGACGGTTTACGCGCCGGCCTGTACTCAGCCGTTCTTGCGTTTGCGCGAGCTCGCGCAGTTTGGGTTCAGGCTGTCTGTAATGGAAGCCTGCGACAGGCTTGCTGCGCGAGAAAGTGGTGTTGAGTCCATGTTGAATTGTAGTTAGTGCAGGCATGCAAGCCTGCTGGCGTGGTGTTGAACGGACCTATCTATGCACTGAATTAGAGTGCCAGCAGGGTATCGAACATGCTCTGCGCGGTATTGAGTACGCGCGCTGCGGCCGCAAAGGATTGCTGGAATTGAATCAGGTTGGTTAACTCCTCGTTGACCGAAACGCCGGAAGCGCCGCGCTCAAGGGCGTCGAGATAATTCACAACAGCCTGGTGGCCTTCAAACTGGGCGTTGGCCGATTCTAACTGGCTGCCTACGTTACTCACAATCGAGATTGAGAAGTTCTCAAATGTCTGATCGTTGAGTGCTACCTGCACAGCAGTGCGTTCGTCGAGAATCGCTGAAGCAATGTCGTTATCGCCAATGGCCGTTGCATCCGGGTTATCAGATGCTGCAATGAAGCGTGCTTCTGCAATATCTGCTGATATTGTAATGGTGCCGGCCGCCAGGCCTGTCGGATCGAAGAAATTCCGTCCCGTGTTACCATCGAGGCCATAACCGCCCGCGTGCAGGGTGTTGATACGATCAACCAGCGATGCAGCAAGCGTATCCAGATTTTGGCGCGTGTCGGCCAACGTGGAATTTACAGTGCGGAGCAAAGCGCCAATACGACCGTCATCACCTGCTGGCGCATTGAAACTGAGCCCTGAGGTTTCATAGGTAAGCGTTGGCGGATTGGGTAGCGTGTTCGAGTGTCAGCGGCTCAAAGTCGCGACCCTGCACAACGGTTACGCCGTTAACCGTGATGTTGTATGTTTCCAGTTCCGTTACTTCGACATGAACTGGTGCAAGTTCGGAGAGCTCGGATACGAGCCGGGCGCGTTCATCTTCTGCAACCAGATCGGGGGCTCCGTTTGCCCGGCCGGCCTGGATGCTTACGTTGAGTTCCGCAACGCGCTGCAGCTTGGTGTTGAACTCATTAACCGCTGCGTCCAGGTCGTTTACAATCTGTCCATTGAGCCGGTCGAGGTCGGCGCCAATACGATTTAGCGTGCCAGCCAATGCGTTGCCACGGGCCAGTAGCGTTTGGCGAACGCCGATGTCTTCCGGGTTATTTGCGAGATCGCTCCATGCATTCCAAAATCGGTTTAACACGTCCGAAAGTGAGCCGTCCACGTTGACCGGAAGCAGGTTTTCGACAGCAGCCAGGAGGCGCGACTCTTCGTCTGCAGCACCGAGGCCGGCGCGTGCTTCCCATGCTGAAGAGGCCAGCAACTGATCCCGGATGCTATCAATGCTTTGCACCGATACTCCGAGGCCAAGGCTCGTATTGCCCGGGACCTGAATTTGGGTGCCATCGCTTGTAATCGCGTCTGCGCGCAGCGTAACCCGCCGGCGACGATACCCTTCGGTTTGCTCGTTTGCAATGTTTTGCCCAATGGTATTGATGGCTGCAGTGCTCGCCTCAAACGACCGTCGGGTTAATTCAATGAGTTGATTAATGCTCATGATACCTATAGTAGTTTAGATGCAGGATGTGGAGATCAACCAACTTTGTTGATCATCATCCGACGGTTGGAAGACAATTTTTTATTGCCGTTTGCGGTGTAGATTTGCACCGGCGGGGGAGAGGTGGCTCCATGAATGGCCTCGATCAGCGACTGGCCGAGGTGGAGTGCATACTGAAGCGAATACGCCAGTTCTTTGCAGCTCTCTTTTACCGAGGCGGCGTCTTCCGGCAATTCAGCCGCCAATTCGGCAAGCTGTGCTTTCAGTTCCCGGTCGGGCAACTCGGTTGCAAGAGCAATCACCAGTGACTTGAGCTTCTGTTTGTCCTTGCTCAGATTGAGCAGGCGTGCCATTTTACTAATGATCTGGTCCCGCTGATTGCGGAGCTTTTGCAGCGTATTGATTTCCTGGCTCGTGAGCAGGGTTGTGTCTTCGATAAGCTCGCGATCTTGCTGGCGCAATGCACTAAGCTGGCGGTCCACGTGCAGTTTAATGCCATTCAGGGCTTCGCGCTCTCCTTGCAATCCGACAGCAAGCTGCTCGGCAAGGGCCTTGATCGTAGCTCGTTTTTCTTTTTTATCCATGATTCCTGAATTGAATTTGATAGTGATGTGCTGCGTCGGGCACGCGCGCAATAGGGATCATATGCAAGCCGGCGTGCGCAGTTGGGGACAGGCTACTGTTGCCGCTGCCATTGCTCGAGCACAAGGGAAGAAATGTTGAACGTGCCGTTGTCGACCAGGTGCTCACTGAGTACCTCCGTCATGACGCGGCGCTGGGTGTCACCATACGCTTTCATCCATCCCGGACCGTCTTCACCGGCGAGATTGGATTTGAAGAGTTGCTCGGTCATAACGTTGACAAACTGCTCAACGAGTACCTTTTCGAAGGTTTTTGCGGCTTCCTCTGGTGTTTGAGGCTGCGGTGTGCTTTGTCGTTGGTTAACAGTTGGTGCCTGTTGAAGTGCTGAAATGTCCATGGTATGCTGTGTTATAGAATGACGAGTTCGCCTTGCAAAGCGCCGGCACGATCGATGGCCTGGAAGATGCCAATGACATCCCGAGACGTAAGCCCCAGGTCGTTCAAAGCAGCCGCGAGCTGGTTTACATCCGCATTGGGGCCAAGGACAACTGATTTGGTCCCATCTTCCTCGATAGAGGCCTGGCCGGCTGCGCCTACCACGGTCTCACCCTGTCCAAACGGATTGGGTTGTGAGACAAACGGATCGGTCTGTGTTGCGATGACAATGCTGCCATAGGTGACGAGTACTTCGTTGATTTTTACGTTACCGCCGGCTACAATAATGCCAGATCTTTCGTTGACAACCACCCGTGCCGGGACGTCGATTTCCACGGTCATTTCTTCCAATGACGCCATCAGCGCCGGTACTCCATCACCACCCGCAGGTACAGCAAGGCTGATGAGGCCGGCGTGCGTAACCGTGGCCGCACCCGCATACGTGTTGTTAATGGCTTCAGCAACGCGCGTGACATTGGTGAAATCAGGCTCGTTCATCACGAGATTCAGATTGGCCGCGTTCGTCAGGTCGATCGGAATCGTGCGTGATACGACAGCCCCGTTGGGGATGCGGCCCGTATTTGTGTGATTGATTTGTACCGACGTGCCCTGGCTGGAAGCCAGAATGGCACCTGTAGATACCGGGCCTTGCGCCATGGCATACACGGCACCTGTAGCCGGATCGACGAGGGGAGACTGGATCAACACACCGCCCGACAAAGAACGCGCATCACCCAATGCCGAAACGGTGACGTCGAGTGTACTTCCGTTGCTGCTGAATGCATCAATGCTGGCCGTGATAATCACGGCTGCTGCATTTCGAGATGTAAGCAGTTGTGCATCTACGGTAATGCCAAAGCGCTGGAGCATATTGGTGATGCTCGAAATGGTATGGGGCGCGCCACGGTTGCCTCGCGCCCGATCACCCGTTCTGTCCAGTCCCACCACAAGCCCGTAACCCGTGAGCTGCATGGGCGAAGCCTGTTCGATGTGAATGAGTTCTTTAAGTCGTACGACGTCTCCGTCCTGGCCGTAACTCTGGGCTGGCAGCAGGCTGAGGAGCAGCGCAAGCATGAAATAGCTGTATCTGTACATAATGTTTTAATTAGATCCTACTGCGATGGCTGCACCTACAACAAGCAAGGTCGCTACGCCGGCGAGGGCGCCAGGCCCCATGAGTGCACGTCTGATGCCTCCTGCTTTTTTGTATTCGATAATGGCGTTGGCCAATTGATAAGAGAGAATGGTATTGTTGCGACTTACATCGAATGGCCGGACCGAACCCTGCACTTTGAGGATGTGTGTTTCGCCGTTTACATGCAGCGAGCGCTCACCTGCTATGACGAGGTTGCCGGCGAGCGAATCGATGTCTACAACAAGCGCTGTCATCGTGCCTTGCAACAGGTCACGTTGCACCGACTCGTTTTCTTTCTGCGCCTGGTTGTTAAACGTAGCATTGACACCAAAACTGCCGCTGATATCTTCCGCACCGTTTACGCTGCTGCCGCCACCCAAATTGGAGCTTGTTGAGCGCTCCCAGCCGCTTTTTCGCTGGGCTGAGGTACGTTCTGCCAACTGGATGGTAATAGCGTCGCCAACACGGAAGGCCGTAATGTCTGCAAACAGCGACTGTTGGGCTGCTACCGGCCGGGCGCTAATGAGCAACGCGATCGCTATAAAGAGGAGCGTTAGGCCTATCACCCAGGAGATGTTAAAACTTCTTGTCATATTTATTCGAGCGTTTCGAGCCATACCGCTTTGCCCGGACCTGTGATGCGGGCGCGGTATGTTTTGTTGGTTGCAGGAGCAAAAAGCTTGATTTCATCGCCGATGAAGCCGGCTTTTCTTGCTTTGCAGGTGAATTCGAGGAGGAAACTGGTTGCGTTCGTAGGTCATGATGACCGATGTGCCAAGCGCAACATCGAGCGCAGGGCGAAGGTCGTCTGCGCGTAGTGCGCGGTCTTCGCTGAGATGCCGATTTGCAAAGATGTCGCCACCAGCTGTTAAAGCGTTCAGCTTTGCCGGCGTGAGTGGCTCGCCGCGATATCGCGTTGTTTCGATCCACATAAACCGAATGTCGCTAACTGTCACAGCGTCTTCTTTCCTGAGGGTTCGCGTTGCGATGCCCACAGAGTCGAAGTGTGCGACATAAAGCATTGCCCAACCTGTTTCCTGCCATCCTTGCCGGCCGTTTGCTGGTGCACCTTTACCTGGACATGCGCTCGGGGAAGCGCTGTCGAGGTTGGGAAATGCAGCTGCAACACCTGGTTTTCGTTTAGCTGTCCACCAGTGCGTAGCAGGCGCACGTCCATGTGCGCCGCTGCATCGGGGTACCGGGTGGCAAGCGACTTGTGTGCTGCTTCCAGGATCTGGTCCTGAAGCGTTGGCTCATCTGCGGGGAGCAGGGGGGCCGGGGCAAGCAACAAAAAGGCTATGTAAATCAGGAAATGCATTGTAAATCTGAAAATGCATTATGAATCGGGAAATGCATTGAAAGCACGCGCTGACAGGTATGGAGATCGTTAGCATCGCCAGCCACCTGTATCAGACAGATGGCCGGTTATGCCTCAGATTATCGCTTGATCTGGTTGGCCTGTGACAGCATCTGGTCGGCTGTAGTGACCACCTTCGAATTGACCTCGTATGCACGTTGTGCGGTGATGAGATTCACCATCTCTTGAACAACGGCTACGTTGGAGCTTTCAACAAAGCCCTGGCGGATGACGCCAAGTCCATTTTCGCCGGCAGAACTGATAATGGGCTCGCCGCTCGCAGCAGACTCCATGTACAGGTTGCCACCAATGGCCTGAAGGCCGGCTGTGTTGTTGAAGCGTGCCAGTTCGATCTGACCGAGTACCACAGGTAAAGCATCACCCTCGATAAGGGCTTCAACCGTACCATCTTGACTGATGGTTACCCGTGAAGCGTCTGGCGGAATTGAAATTTCTGGTTCGAGAGGGAGGCCACCCTGGGTCACGATGGTCCCCTCCGAACTCAGTGTCAGCGTGCCGTCGCGCGTATAGGCTACGGTGCCGTCTGGTTTGGCGACTTGCAAGAAGCCTTCGCCGTTAATTGCAATATCTAGCGGATTGCTTGTCTCTGTAAAGCTGCCCTGAAGGAAGTTGCGGACGGTTGCAATGGCTGTAGCGCCGTGCCCCATCTGCAGGGTTGCTGGTTCAGCAGCGCCAGAATTTTGGCCTTCACCTGGTGCAGATACGGTTTGGTACAAAAGGTCGTTGAACACGATCGTTGCACGCTTGAAGCCTGTGGTGTTGGCATTTGCAAGGTTGTTTGCAATGTTGTCGACGCCTCTCTGCTGGGCCATCATACCCAGTGCGCCGGTTCGAAGTGCTCTTAACATGAAGTTAAATTGGTCTTGAGGTTATAGCATAAGAAGAAGTGCAGTGCAGGGTAAGGCGCTAGAACCTTGCGAGTTCACGCGATGCACGCTGCAGGTACTGGTCAATGGTCCGCATCGCTTTTTGCTGTGATTCAAAAAGCCGCGAGTTTTCGATAAGCTCTGTCATGGCTGCCAGTGCGTTGACATTGCTCATTTCAACCTGCCCCTGAAGTAGAGAGGGTTCGTCAATGTCCTGAGCAAATTGTCCGTTGGCAGTAAAAGAGGAGTCGTCGACACGCTGCAATTGCTCGGGGTTGTCGAACTGCACGATTCGGATCGTGCCCATCAATTCCCCGTTCAGCATTACGTCACCATTTTTACGGATTTCGATATCGCCGCCTTCGGGTGGAAAATCGATCTGGCCCGAAGCGCCTTCTACAATGAGGCCTTTGGGGGTTTGAAGTGCGCCGTCTTCATTAATAAGAAATCGGCCGGCCCGCGTATACTGGGACTCGCCAGTTTCCAGATTATTCAGCACAAAGAAGCCGTCTCCGTCGATTGCTACGTCGAGCGGATTGCCTGTTGCTTCAAGGCTACCAGCCCGGTGATCCGCCCATTGCTGCATCTGGCGGGTACTCATCGGGCCACCCTCTGCATCAATTTCTTCATTAAGAACTTCGGTAAAGATCCGATCCTGCCGGTATCCCACCGTGTTGGCATTTGCCAGGTTGTTGGCAATACGCTCAAGGTGCCGCATGTTGGCAGCCATTGAGTTGTAACTGTTTTCTAATCGGAGTAGCATTGTTTTCTGTAGTTAGGTTGTCACGTCTTCCAACAAAGGACTTGCCAAGGACAGACTGGTCACGCAGATTATGTGCAAGCAAGCGAGCATTCTAAAAAGAAGGATAAACGCTTCTTTTGGGTGATTTAGCGCGATTGTATGGCTTGCGATGCTGGTCTTGAGAGGTATGAAAGATCGTAGCAGATGGGGCATCGATTGCCATCATTCCCTGTGCCAGCGGGGAATTTATTTTCCATTCGCCGGGGCAGAAATTGCCCGACTTGAGGCCCCGGATCGGTGAGATTGGGCTCCGATCGCGGCGTTGTTCCAGCGGCAAGAAATTTGTCTGTTGACGTGCATCTTATCATGCTAAGCACAGACAATTCATGTTGACCACTACTCTTGCCCCGCGTGTGACGACAACGCCAGCCATTAAAGATCTGGCCGTCGAAGACGTTACTGTTGTGATGCCGTTTTACGACCGCATCAAGTATCTCCAGCATTATATGGACGAAGGGCTCTGGCAGGGACTCAGGCTCAAGCTCGTGGCCGATGGTCCTGCGCAGGACATGCTGCAACACCTCCAGCAGCTTACCGAAGCACATCAGCACGTAGACATCCTGAGCTACGTCGATAATAAGGGGCCGGCTTTTGCCCGTTCTACCGGCATCAAAACGACGGAAACAGCTTGCCTGACGTTTTGTGATGACGACGACTTTATGACCGATGCGTCTGCGTTCTTGTCGCGTTCCAGTCAGCGTCTGGCGCAGCACAAAAATGTCTTGTTCACGACGATGCCGGCCGTCGTTGCATTTAATGAGCAACTGGCGCACCGCCTGCAATACGACCGCAAACAGTTTCACGGTAAAACGGGGCGCGAATTGCTGACCTTCCTTGTAAAAACAGGAGAGATGCGTGCGCTCGGTGTGGGCTCTGTTTTTCGGACCGACGACATCAAAGGTATTTACCCCGATGCGTTTTTCAAGGTGAGCGAAGACTACACATTTCTCGCAAGGCTTTGTGCCCGGTATCCCGACCGGAAGGTATTTGTGGAAGAACGGGGGATGTACATGCGACTTATTCAGAAAAACTCCTTGTCAGCGAAATCTGGCTATGCCCTCGACAAAATTGTGATGCATCTCGTGTCGATGTTCGTCGGGGCCTATTACCTTTTCCGGATGGGGCAGCTGCGTACTGCAATTTTTCAGAACATCCTGCGTAACCGTGGGGCCGTATTGCAGCAATCGTATGGTAAAGGTCAGGAGGCGGCCAACATGATGGCTTCGTTGCTTGATGGCAGCCGCAAGCCGCAGTTGGTTGGTGAGCAGAAGATGGCATTCGACTTTTTGCAAAACATGAAGCGCATCTTGCCCGAGGAGTTTTTATGGCTTGTCGGATGGCAACCCCCCCGCGTTCGGCCCCGTTCCGATTGGAATAGCATTTGATTTATCGAGATAAAGGCCGGAAACCGACATATCCAACGGCTACCAAGGAAAAGAACACCCTTAAGTAGGACATTTCATCACTGAGGCAAATCATGGATCAGAATCAGTTCCTCGCGAAAGAGGAGATCAAGAAACGTATTCAAGCAGGGCAACTGGATGAGGCAGAAGCCTTGCTCGCCGTGTACGAGAAGAAGTTTGGACTGGACGTATTGTATTACTTGCTAAACTCAATCGTCTGCCTGGAGCGTGATGATACTGAAACCGCTGAGCAACACCTTTTTTCTGCCCAACAGATTTCGCCCGATCAGTTTGAGGTACTATACCTCCTGGGAAGCCTCTACGAGAAGAAAGAAGACTTTCCTTACGCACTCGAGTGGTACAACAAAGCCCGTGATGTGGCGCAGCCTGGTCAGATGGAGCAACTCGCCGGCAAACACCTCGATACCATGGCGCAGGTGCACTCAGGTGGCAGTGGCACCCGCAAGAAATTAAAGATTTTTGTACGCCGCGGCTTTGATCAGTTTCTTTCAGATCTGGTGGAAGGGCTCAATCCGTTTTACGACGTAGAGCGCGTTGTTATCGATGCCGTTGACCAGTTGGAGCCGGCGATGGAAGACGCCGATATTTGCTGGTTTGAGTGGTGCGATGAACTCGTGATGTATGCCACACGCCTCGAAATCTCCAAGCGCAAACCGATTGTCTGCCGCCTGCATCGGTATGAGGCGTTTACAGACATCCCGGGTAAAGTCCAGTGGGAGCACGTGGATGTGTTAATGCTGGTTACAGATCACCTGATTACCATTTTACGGCAGACCGTGCCCGGCATCGAAGATCGGGTACAGGTTGCCGTGGTAAACAACGGCGTTGCTACCGACAAAATTACGTTTGCACCGCGTGGCCATGGTTTCAACGTTGCGAGTGTGGGGTATATCCATATGCGCAAAAATCCGATGATGTTGTTGCAGATCATCGAGAAGCTGGTCCGTTTTGATTCGCGGTACAAGTTGCACATCGCCGGCAAATTCCAGGACTCCCTGGTGAAAATGTACTGGGACCACACCATCCGCGAAATGGGTCTGGGTGATCATATCCAGTTTGATGGCTGGCAAGACAATATCACGAGCTGGTTAGCCGACAAAAACTTCCTTATTTCAACCAGCATGCATGAAAGCTTCGGGTATTCTATTGCGGAAGCGATGGCCATGGGTATCAAACCGATCGTCCATAATTTTCCCTTCTCTACACGCATCTGGCCCGAGCAAATTCTGTTCAATACCATCGATGAAGCTGTCGGCATGGTAACGTCCAATGCATACAGCTCGGTAGCGTATCGCAACTTCATCGAATCGAACTATGCGCTCTTTGACCAGGTGACGCAAGTCCGCAAAATTCTTTCGGGGCTACCCAAAGAGAAAATGCACGACATTAAAACGCCAATGTTCGAGAAAGGCGCGTTGCAAAACAAGGTAGACCAATTGGTGCAGGCCAAACCGCCGGCTGCCGTCGCAGAAGCAGCGAAAAAGCCAGCAGGTGCGGTTGAAGCAAAAATCGCAACGCCGGCCACCTGATCCGGTCTCTGCAGTACCCCTTGCAGAATTCCAGCCCGATGTTGTTAATTAGGTGCACTCGCATCTGGTGCAACATCGGGCTTTTTTTATGCAAGAAATTTCTCTGGACTATATGACCTTGCTGGCAGAGCAGCTTGCTTTTGTCTCCGCATTTCTTGGCGGTTTCTCTGCTACGTTTTTGGGGACATTACTTGCAATCCGTCAAACCGAAGGGCCGCGCACAAAAATGATTGTGGTACTGGCTACGTCGGCTGCTGCCTTCATTGTGGCAGTGCTGGGATTTACAGGGATGGTTGTCTTCGGGCACCCCGACAATCCAATACCGCTGGCATCCTACAACTACATGCGGGTTAGTGGGATACTTACGTTTGCAATAGGGATTTATAGCCTCCTTGGTGCTATCGGATTGAGCGGCTACATGATTTCCAAAAAAATAGGCCGCACTACGCTGCTCATTGCAACCAGTGCGGCCGTGCTTACTTTTTTTATGTTGTTTGACTCCGGTTCGTGATCAACTGAGGCGTCGAGCATATAACCGGCTCGGCCGGCTAGCTTTGCATCGCTGGAGTTTGGGGTGTATTGGCGAGTGCATACTGCTGAACCGATTCCATATTCGCCTTGGCGCCCAGGATTCTCAGCAATTCGTTCGTGCCATTTAGTACCATTGCAATGTCTTCTGGTGGCCGGCCTTGCAGCAAGGGCAGGTTTTTAGAGATAACATAGTTGGCAGATTGATACATTTTCATGGGGTCGGTTTTGCTAATACCACCGCCATGGTCCCGGTATTGCACGAGCGCTTCATTGGTGTATCCAACTTCGTATACCGCCGTTGTACGAATTTTAAAGTCCCAGTCGAGATGTATGGGTACATTGTGATCGTGTACAAATTCGTCGTACACACAACGATCAATCAACTCATTTCTGAACACCGATTTTCTACCTGAAAAGAACTGCTTGCCAAACACCCTTGCAAATACATCGCCTTGAGGAGGAGCAGGATCTTCTGGCTTTACCCAGCGCGTAATTTCAGTTCCTTCCGGGTCGATGATCTGGACATTGGAGTAGGCAATTTTGGTATTGGTGTTGCGTTGAAGCGCCTTCCACTCACGTTCAAGCTTTTGCGGATGCCAGGTATCATCTCCGTCAATGGCGCTCAGGTAATCGCCACTTGCCATTTTATAGCCAAGCGTACCGTTGTAGTATGGACCTTTGTTTTCCGGTTGACGGACGGCTTTAATGAGCGTGGGGAATTTGTTTTTATACGCTTCGATGATTTCCCAGCTTCTGTCGGACGAGCAATCATCTGTAATGATAATTTCGGACGGTAGCAGGGTTTGGTTAAGGATACTCTCTATGCATAGCCCGATGTACTTTTCAAAGTTGTAGTTAACAATGGATACGCTAATTTGGGGTGAATTGCTCATGATAAGAATTGGTTGTTAGCCCCGGTATTGGCCTGTAAACATGAAATAGCTAATCGGTAACCCGTAATAGTCATTTGAACTGTACCCAATACCAATGTTATCAAATACGGGTGTCATGGTTTGTAACACATCTTCTTTTGTATAGAAACACTTGAGTACCTCACCATTGCGCATACCGAAGACATCATTGGTTATTTCTATGTGTCCGGCTCCTTTTTCGATGCCATTTTTGAAGATAAAGGTGTCTTCCGCTGCCAGGGTGGCAATGACCCACCCACCGGGTTTTAGAACCCTGCAGTACGATCGTAGATTGTCTTCAAATCGGGTACCTCTTTCGAGGTAATACCACGAGAAGGAGGCCAGAATAAAATCGAAAGTATTATCCTGATAGGGGAGTTGAGCATTACTTCCTGTTTTTAGCTGGACAGGAATCTGCATGGCCGCCATTCTACTTGATACGGTTTCTATGATTTCGGCATTGGTTTCGACGCCATGAATATCGAAACCGCAATTGTTTAGCAGGGGGAAATTACGTCCGTCGCCAAATCCGACATCCAACATTTTGGCGCCGTCGTAAGCGTTCTTATCCAGCTTTAGCTCGGGGTACGAGCCAAGCAGGGTGCGCACAATCCATTCTGTTGGATAGATATGTTGCTGCTGCTTCTTTTTGTATTGATCCGCAAAGGTGTCGTGATTGACAGCCGGCGCAAGGAGTTGTTCTTCGCTCATCATACACCCTCATCCTGTTTGGTCAGCTTTGCATAACCGAAGCCTTCCTGACCAAAGTTGTTGCCACAATAAAACATGTATACCTCGCCGTTTATCGTAACAACATGCGGGTAACAAATCATTTCTGAATCCCAGCCTTCTTCCGAGATCGAGATGCCAACGTGTGCATCGTCGCGGCTCCAGTTTTCGAAATCATTGGAGTACGCATAACCAATGCGATAGCCTTTTTCCCGACGCCTGAAATCGAGCCCATAGCGGTAAGAAAAATACAGGTGATGCCCGTCGCCGTGATTGACATAACTGGCACTGGTTTGACATTCCTTATCCACAACCGAAGGAATGGGCGTATCGCCTGTCAACTGCCAATCAATGCCGTTGGAAGAAAGGGCTGTCTGCGTGATATATACAGATTCATGGTGCCCATTTTCATAATTCCACCCCGTGCCTGTGTTGTACCACATGAAGTAGGTATCGTCGGGCTTTCGGATGACACGCGGGCAGGCTTGCAGGTATGGATCTTTAGGAGAGGGGCCGAGCACCGGGCCCGTTGCATAGCGAGAAAAGGTTGTCCCCCCATCCATGCTTTTAGCGAGGCCAATCGACCATTTGTAAGGTACGGTAGTTAGGCGCGTCCAGCCGACATAATAAAGCCAGACCTCCTTGGGATCGGGCATTTGGATCAAGGATCCTGGCATAATACCAAACTCATCAAAGTCGCCGGCATTCCCCAGTTCAAGCACAGGTTCTTTGCATACCGAGATTAGTTCGAACGGCGCTTCCTTGGTAAAGTCGGCATAAGCGGTTACGCTGACACAACTGCCATCAGCTCCGCGTTCAGGACGTGTCGTGAAGAAAATACGCAACCGATCTTCCAGTTCGAGGACGTTAGGGTTTTGCGCATAGTGCTGCATCCAGGGCGTTTTGTGTAGTGTAGGATCAAAGAGTTTGCCCTGCTTGGACCACGTATAACCTTTCATTAGACACCTTCTCCGTTTAATACTTTAGTGGCTGCCTCGCTTACAACTTCATCCAGCCATTCGTGCATGCTTTTGTTGCTTTGTTTGCGGGCCTTGTAAGCCAATACTTTTGTTTCTTCGCTGATGCCTTCCAGGTGGCCAAAGTATCTGGACCAGTGGGTGCCTCCGCGTTCACTGGGAATCGGGATATGGTAATCAGGCTCCGGTTCGCCTTCGCCAACGGTAAACTCGAGCACAAAGAAAGCACCCATCATGATCCACTCTACCTTCACATCTCGAGCATCTACCGGGAGGTCTGTAAAGGGGATTTCGTATTTGAGTAGCGGATTCGAGTTCATCATGATTTTGCCGAACTGCGATTCCCTGAGCCATGGCCCCATGCTTTCATCACCAACGACAATTTTACCACCCGGTTTTACGACGCGTGCCATTTCTTGCAAGCAGTGTGCAGGATCTGAAAATGTGTTGATCCCACCAAAATGATGTGCGGCATCAAAGGTGTTGTCGGCAAAAGAAAGGTGTACAGCATTGGCAATTGAATATTCAATGGCTACCTGTTCTTCGTATGGTGCCAGCCGTTCAATGGCTTTGGCCAGAAAAGCCGGCGATAGTTCTTGAATGAATAATTTGCCCCGTTCATCTAACCGCCGGGCAATGTGCTCAGACCCTCTGCCGTCACCCGCGCCAATTTCCAAAACCACGGCATCAGGGCGGATGCTAAGCTGGTCTGTCATTTTTTCGCGAATGTCAGCTTCACTGCATTTGAACGTGCGAAATGGGAAGTCCGCAAATTTGTCATACTCTGCTGCAAGCCGGTCATAGGTTTCGCGCGTCTCCTGATCGATAGCTGCGAGCGCTTTAGGCCAGGTCAAATCGGGAAGGCCCTCGCTGATTTCAAAGGTTTCGCCGTCCGCTGTTGTGAACTGGCCCGAAAGTATCTTACCATCCTGCGCTTCGTGTATTTCCAGTTGCATCGGGGTGCCGTCGATGGGGCTCCGATAATACGAGCTGTATTTGTTCTTCATGGTTGTCAGTTCAGGTTAAATGACAGAAGCTTGTAGGTTTTCTGCGGTATAAAATTGAATTTCCGGGCGAGCTTCAACGACGGAATGTTGCTGGTGAAGCAATCCCAGTTCGGGATGATTTGCTGGTTGATGCATGCTTCCAGAAAAGCGGCTACAGCCACGGAAGCCAATGCTTTGCCTCGAAAATCGCTATGGGTTGCGACGTCAATTTCTGCAACGCCGCCGGCAACGCAGGCCGAATAGCAAACCGCAACGATGCGACCTTCACCGGGCTCAACAATGCCATACCCAATGCCAAGTTGTTGAAACTGCTGCCACGATTTCCAAAATCGCGACCCAATATCAAGTTGTAATGCCGTGATGTCTTTCTCCTGCACCCCGGTAAGGTTAACCAGGCGGTAAGAAGGTGCCAGCTGTTCACGAATTGAGAGCAGCTGGTCAGCATCGTGATGCAAGTATTTGAACTGCTCTCTTTGGCGGATTTTCAGGTACTCCAGCTGTGCTTTGGGAGCCAATTCCAGCAATGCAGCCGGCGGGTCGTACATCAAGTAATAGCCCTTGCGATGTTCTGCATCGCCCAGAAAGGACAAAAAGGCCGACGCATCAAATGCGTGTTGTTTCGAGTAGCTAAGTTGTGAAAAGCCAAACTTGTTTTTGACAAAGGCCAGCGGACTTTTGTCTGCTGATACATACACTTCGCCCTCCTGGATTTGCTCTACCACAGCATTAATCAACGCAAACTCCGCAAAGGATGCGCTGAAGCCTGTACCAGCTAGCTGGTCGTATTCGTTGTTATGCAGCCTGGTCATATACATGGATGCAAACGAGCTCATAGTCTCGTCATTTTTACAAAAGAGGTGCTGTCAAGGCGGAATTTGGGTGTGTCAGGGACGATATAGACACTTTCGTCTTCCGTACTTTTGGTCACAATGGCGCCGGCGCCAATGAGGTTTTTCTGGCCTACCCGAATGCCATGTCCGATTAGTGCATTGATGCCAACAAACGTATGTGCACCAACGGTTGTATGGCCGGCTATACTGACGTGGCCGGCGATGTAGCAGTGGTCTTCAATCGTCGAATGATGGCCAATGATGTTGTTGCTCCAAATGGTAACGTTGTTGCCTACCTTGCTAAAGGGTTGCAGGGTCGTGTTATCCAGGATGAAGCAATTTTCGCCAACTTCTATATCCCCAAAATTGCCGGCTTTTGAACTGATGTAACTGACAAAGCGGTACCCCTTGGCCTTTGCTTGCTGATATTTGGTAGCACGCAATGTATTCAATCCCTGATAACCAAGGGCAACAAACATATGGTATGCAGAAGGGGGGTAGTGTTCGGTAATCTTTTCAAACGGGATAACAGGTTTACCAAACATCGATTCGCGGTCGACAAATGCTTCATCGACCGTAAAGCCCACAATTTCATGTGCGCTGTCATTTGTGAGATAGAAGTAGGCTTCGTCGGCAATTTTGCCGATGCCAAAAATTACAACCTTCGCCATGTGTGTAAAAACCGCTGCGTTAAGAAGGGCCGGTTTATCCGAAATACATCTCGGTAATTTTTTTCCTGTCTACTTTGCCATTGGCGTTTTTCGGCAGGCTATCCAGCGTATGAAATGCATTGGGGATCATATAGCCCGGAATGATCTGGCCGAGGTCGGCCCGTAGTTGCTTGTCGTCGATTTTGTCGGTTGTGATGACGGCTGCCACCATCCGGCTCAGGCCTCTGAATTGGCCATGAACAACAGCTGCTTGTGCGACATAGTCGATCTGATTGAGCGCAGTTTCGACTTCTTCCAGCTCGATGCGATACCCCATGTGTTTGATCTGGTTGTCAACCCGCCCTCGAATGTGCACCTTATCGTCTGCGGATGCATACTTGACGAGGTCTCCTGTTTTGTACATCACTTCGGGATATCGATTGTGTTGCGGGTTTTGTACAAAACTGCGTTCAGTGAGCCTTTTTTCGTTGTAGTAACCAAGGCCTACATTAGGACCAAGGAGACAGAGTTCGCCGAACTCATCCGGACCTACCTCGACGCCTTGTTCATCGACAATCAGGTAGTCGAAGTTTTCGATCATGCTGCCCAATGGAGGAAACCCGTTCAGGTCCTCAAAATCTGTATCGCTGATCAGGTATGTTGAGCAGATGCAGGTACATTCGGTTGGACCGTACACGTTATGGAAATCGATGCGGTCTTTGTACTGCGCATACAATTTCTGCAGGGTTGCCTTGGGGTAGCCTTCACCGCCAAATATTACGCGCCTGATCGATGTGAAGCGCGCTGGCGTGAGGGCGCGCATGGTCTGCAGATAAATCAACATCGAGGGCACAGAAAACCATTGCGTACATCCCGTCTGGTCGATAAAGTCGAGTAGCACCGCCGGGTTGGTTACCTGTGCCTTGGAGAAAGGCACAAGACTGGCACCGGTAAACAGCGCGGAATAAAAATCAAATACTGAGTTGTCGAAGTACAGCGGGTTGACATTGGTAAGGACTTCACCCGGCCCATTGCCAAATGTTTTTTTGCTCCATGCGATCAGGTTGAGTACACCTCCGTGTGTGATCACAGCGCCTTTCGGATTGCCTGTTGAGCCCGAGGTGAACATAATGTACGCTGGAGAAGTGGCTGTAATTTCGACCGTGTTTTTGGGCGAAGCTTCGATGGGGGCAGAAGGAATACCTGCCAGGGCCGTTTGCCAGGCTGTTTCCTCTGAAGGAATGAAGATGATCGACGAGTCAATATCGAAGGTTTGAAGCCCGTTTATGATGTGCTGCTCCGCAAATACCAATTTGGGTGCGCAGGTGCCAAGAATTTTGTAGATGCGCTCAAGTGGACTGCCTGGATCGAGCATGCAATACACGGCGCCGATTTTCAAGGCGGCAAGCATGGCAGCAAACGTGTAGACATGTTTGTTGCCGGCAATACCGATTACATCTCGCGCTTTTACACCACGTGTCGACAGGAGCTGTGCAATTTGGTTGGACAACGCGTCGAGTTCGCTATAGCTGAACGCTTCTCCGTCTGGAAAAACGAGCGCACGTTCGTCGGGATATGCATTGGCTATTTGGCCAAATTTTAGACCCAGGTTGTAGCTGTACATAGGCTAGAGAATAAGACCGCCATCGAGTTCGAGGACTTTGCCGTGGAAGAAATCATTGCGCATCGCGGCGAGAATGCCTTCAACAATTTCTTCCGTTTTGCCGAGTCGGCGCAATGGAATGTCTTTTTTGATTTCTTTGAGAGATGCTTCACTTAGCACATTGTGCGTGCTTTCAGTGCTGGTATATCCTGGTGCAATACCAATGACCCGGGTACCCATGATGCCCAGCTCTTTGGCCCATGTGGCCGTTAAGGCGTTTACACCTGCTTTTGCGGCTGAGTACGCAGATTGCCCGCGGTTACCTGATGCGCAAACCGAACTGATATTGACAATGAGCCCGCGCGTTCGATTTGCCAACATTTTTTCGGCTACATTAACGCCGGCATAAAAGAGGGCACTCAAGTTTATATCGATTATTTTCTTCCAATCGGCTATATCATGCTTAACGATCCCGCCGGGGCCATAATGCACCAACGGGCTATTGAATAAGACGCCGGCGTTGTTCACGAGGATGTCAATCGATCCGCATTTTTGGTAGTATGCTTCGACCACCTCCGCGACGGCTTCTGCATCTGTTAAGTCACAGCTATACACATCCAGCTCGGGAAACTGCTGTTGTGCGGCTTCCATGCCAGCTGCGTCGATGTCGAGCACAGCTACGTTGGCGCCTGCTTCAAGCAAGCGCGCGGTGAGCGCCCGGCCAATGCCATTGGCACCGCCCGTGACAATGCAGTTTTTACCCGCAAATTCCATTACGTAAGCACACCTTTTTTATTCAGGATGCTTTCAATCTTTTCGAAATTCAGCATTTCTGTGATTTCATCAGCGGTGAATTGCACGCCAAATTCTGATTCCAAAGAAATGATGAGCTCCATGTGCTTCAGGGAATCCCATGCGTCTGTGTCCTGCATTGAAAACGTGCCGGCAATGTTGTCTGCCGGGACACTAAACATGTCGGACAGGATGTGTTTGAGTTGTTCGTTTGTCGTCATAAGGGTTGTGGTTAAAGTCTGCTTCTGTACGCAGGGAAAAATGTTGACTGGTGCTGTGCAGCCTGGCTTGTTAGCTGGGTGTAGATGGGCTGGTTGAGGATTTTGCCGCAAAACCACGCAGTGCGCGTGTCCGATGCCCATCCCTTTTTAAACCGTACAAGTCCATTTTCTTCTGATTCCGAGAGGCCGGCACCACTTCCCAGGTTAAGCCATCGCGCATGCCTTGATTTGAAGTCTACTATTGCTTGCCAGAAAATCCCAAACGAAGCGCGGTGCGCGTACCCAGTCGGACTGTATGCGCCCAGGTGATAGTAAACCGTTTCACCCATCTGGTAGAACAAGACCATCCCTACAATTTCGCCACCTAGACTTGCCTGGTAAACGTGCAGGCCAGGGGTATCAAATTGTTTGGCAAACGCATAATGTGAAAAGCGAGCAATACCCTCGATTTCGTGGCGCTCGATCAAATGGTCATATAAGGTGATCCAGTTTTGCAGGCATGTTGCTGGCTCATCCACGTACGTGATGTGTAATGTTTTACGCGCTTTTTTTGCGTTTCGTAGATGGTTTGACCTGACAACCTTACGCAGATCAAGGTCGAGATCGAGGATGAAATGCGATTTGAAAGGTTTACAAACATCAGGGAAAAGTGCCTGCAATTGGTGTGCATCAAATTGAGAGAACGGGTCAGTTACGAGCGAAAAAGCAATGATATCTTCAGCAAAGCTGTTTATATCTTCCTCGAGCATGTCCCAGTTGGCGCAACTGAACAAAGGATAACATCCAATCGCGTCTTTATAAGGCGAATCCTCGATGTGCCGCTGGATTACCCAGCTATCGCTTGCCGGCAGATGTTGAACTGCCCCATGCTGGGTGAACGATTCTGCATACTGTTTGCTGGCATATCCTCCCGTATGTGTTGCGCAGTTCGCCATGTTCAAACCTGCCTTTTGGATAACATTGATTCGTTAGGATTGATGCTGTTGCTTTGCCGCTACGTGACACAAAGGCTGTTATGCCATCTCAGCAGAACAACGGGTATCACCTGATCCGCTTACTCGGCTGTTTTAATTATTGCATCCGGGAAGAGATGGCTGAAAGAAGAAGCGTGCTCGGGATAGGCCATATCAAACATACTTGCAATGTTTTGCGCTTCTTCTTCATCTCCTAAAGCCTGCGACACTTCATAAAGCTCGATGAGGGCTTCTGGACTGTCTTCAATCAGCAATGATTGCTGTATGGCTTCCTGTGCCTCGAGGAATGCTCCGTTGAGCCGGTCGCTGGTTGCTTTGAGTACCCAGGCTTCGTGATTTTCGGGGAATTTGAGAATGGCTGCCTTCGCGAGCTGCTCTGCCCGGCCAATATCTTTCAGGTGTAGGAGTTCCTCAAACTGATTTTTGAGATTGGCAAAAGAGGTAATGGAGTAGTCTAGATCATCAAGTCGAGCCTGGCCCCGTACCTGTGTCGTATTGTCCCGGAGCAGCGTCTGTTTGATATCTTGCAGCTTATCCTTCCAGTCTGGGTATTTTTGCTCAATGTATACCGTGGTTCGCAGCGCTTCTTCTTCCTGTCCGCTTGCGATGGACAACTGAATCAATTCCATGAGTGCTTCTGGCGTTTCGTCAATTTGTATAGATTGATTCAACGCCTCCAGTGCATCCGCGTAATGCCCTTGCCTGGTTAATACGATGGCTCTGAGGATCTGCGGGTATGGCAGTTCACCGTAATACTTGATGGTGGCTTCTGCCACCTCCATAGCCGCAGGCAGATTGTTTTCTACGATGGCTGTTTCAAATTTCTGGATGTAGAAATCGAAAGGTTGCCGGGTTGGAGAGGCGGTGCTTGTTGGAGATGAGAATGCAGGAGTTCTGGCTTTTTGGATAACACGACCACCCAAAATGACCGGAATGCCCCGATCAAACATGCCGTATTCTTGCCAGATTTGCAGCGTTTCGTTTTCCGAATGCTTGTTGCCATGTTCGATGCCGGCAGGGTTTCTGAAATAAAGCCCAAGCGTTTCCGGATAGCGGAAGAAGTTTTCATGCCGGCCCATTCTTAGCCAGAATTCATAGTCACCCGCCGATACAAAATCTTCTCGGAAATAGCCATATTTGTCGTGCATGGCTTTGCGCCACATCGGCTGAGAACCGATGATACAATGCCGTTCCAGCTCTGCATACGAATACGTGGGCCAATTCAGGCGTTTTTGTGAGCTACTCGTTTCGAACGTTTCGTTGGGTACCGAGGTGTCGATCTGCCCGGGATAAAGCAACGCAAATTCAGGATGC
The DNA here is from genome assembly GCA_965263205.1 of Rhodothermales bacterium. Classification (GTDB taxonomy): domain Bacteria; phylum Bacteroidota; class Rhodothermia; order Rhodothermales; family JAHQVL01; genus JBCCIM01. The sequence continues at coordinate 610,175 of CBDHHF010000035.1, read as the reverse complement.
GCATCTAAGTAGTTTGCCAGTATTTCAAGCGCATCTTTTCGGTGCCGGTCGTCAGTATTTGCGCTCGTAATGTAGTCGCCTTTCGCGAGCTTTATGCCCCGATTCCAACTGGCATATAAGCCTTCACGAGCTGGCGTTCGCAGGTATACAATATTGTTAAAGTTCTCCTGATAACGCTCAATAATGTCTTTCTCGTTTTCGGGGCTTGCTGCGTCTATGACGATAATTTCCAGCTCACCTTTCTGGAAGAGCGATTGACTCACGAGGTTGTGCAGGCAGCCATCGATAAATGATTCCGAGGCATAGGTAGATACAATGGCTGAGACCCTTATGACGGGCGGTGTATCCATGGTATCTTGCTCGGTGGTGCCTTCTTGTCCTGTCGCTGCTTCGTCCGTTGCATCCATATTTGCGGTTGGCTTGATGCCGGGGATGGTCATCTGAAGCGGGGGTCTTACTGGTTGATCAAACAAAGTGTCACCTGTTATTTCATTAAATTCTGGGTTAGCGAGGCGTAGTCCCTCATAAATCCTCCGTGATTCTTCCGTCTTGCCCACATTGTTGAGCGTCCTCGCGAGGTACCATTGAGCCCGCCAATGACTAAAACCGTGCTCTATGGCAGCCGCAAATGCTGAAATGGCGGCATCGGGTTTGTCTTTCTCAAGCGACAAGCCAGACCAAAGTTGGATGTGTGGATCTGACGTGGCACAGCGTGCATAGCGTTCGATATACGCCGCCATCGCTGGGGTTGCTGTGGCAATCGATCGCTCTGCTGAAATTTGCTGCTGAATCTCTGGATGGCTCAGGCTTATTTCAAAGGCCAGGCCTTCACCATCGAGTGCCTCGACAAGTTGATGTGAAAGAGGGGGCGTTGCTTCTGGAGTAGATACAGGGGTAGCTTGCGGCCTTTGCCCCCAGGCGTGATGTGTTTTCGGCTGCGCCTGAAGCAGCGCATATACCTTGTGCAATTCATGCGCAACGTTTCGGGCACCAAGATGTGTTTTTGCAAAAATAGAGGCATTTAAGCCAATCCGGGTGCGTTCCTGGGGATTGTTGTGCAGAAACTCAATCGTACGAACATAGTCCTCTGCCGACTGGGCATGGAAGCCAGTCTCATTGTGTTTGATGAGGCCTTGCACATGTGAAGGGTCAAAAACAACAACAGGAATGCCTGCATACATAGCCAGTTGGATATAAGCCTGTGCATCTTCGCTACCTTCTGCACCAAAGGGGCAGCCAAAAACGTCCAGTTGCTTCATCAACGATAATGTGCTGGCGTCAGTCGGAAGAAAAACGTACCTGTCGGCAATTGAGCTTTCGCTGGTTTGCTGTGCCAGGTATTCGCTGTCACCAAGGATCAGTAACTGGGCACCGGGAAGCTGAATTTTTTCGTTAATCGAGGCGAATTCTGGATGCAAACAATTGATCGTTGGATGTGCTGCAAAGCCAATATTGAAGGCTGTATGGGCTTCGGGCACATAATCCGCAAGCATACTGAAGTCTGGGGACGGCACGATGTTGTGTAAGAAGCCTGTGCCGGCCATCTCCTGGTTGACAGTATCCAGTTCGTCGGATGTGATCAGCTGCAGGTGATTTAAGTGTGGATCTTTAATATGCCTGCCATCGATACAGATATCCGCCATTTTGCAGATGTGTCGGGGGAGCAGGTGAGGTGCCGTTGTGCCATGTACATGACTCCAGATGGCGAGCCGCATCGGGGGGAGCGTGCCGCGTAGTAATGCATTGATGCGTGGTGTATTGCGGTAAGCAATCTGGACAATGTCGGCGTTTGAAAGCATCAGTTGCAGTGATGTCGCTTCGGGGGTAACAACCACTTCAATGTCAGCTTCCTGTGCAGTACGTAAAGCACTGGGTGTAGCCATGCCCGCGACCACGAAGGTGTGATCGTATTGGTGTAACATGACGGAATATGCTGTGGCAGGTACCAGAGACCGGGCTATACGGTCATCTAAATTCTCGATGAGGTGAAGAATCTTGGGCATGAAAGCTTGCTGTTGAGTGCACTCAGAATGCAAGGGGGAGAAAGAGAGATGATTTGAAATCTGTCGATGGCAAAAGGTATTCCGGGCTACACACCTTCGGAAAAACCGCTGTCCGACTGACAATTGCCGGAAAGCAAATTTTCAATTTGCCATGGGAGGGAAATTATTTCCTGCAAGGTGGGAGAAATGGAGGTGTGAATCGTTGGGGATGCGTTGGGATTTGGTTGGGCTTTATGCAAAGGGTTTTAGGTGGGGCCGAGAAGTTGAGCACGCTGCATCAGGTTTGAAAAAGCCAGGATTTTTCGATGCGTTTTTGTGGTAATTATTTCCCGGGTCTAGAAAATAATTACGGGTGCTTTTGCAGGGGGGGAGTTATGCAAAAGTGTTCGTTTTAGCTGCAATCGGACCTTTTTTTTGTTGGCACTCAATTTGGTTTTGGGAGACGAAGGCAAATCAACCATAGGTAAAACAATGAGTGCGTTCACCGAGACTTTTTTAATCGATTTTTTCCAGTCCATCCATAAGATTGAAAAAAACAACTGGGATCATCTGAGATTCTCGGATAATCATCCGCGCGAGAAAAACTTCATGGTAGAAAATGCCGTCCGCTGGATGTACGCAATCATGAAAGACCTCAATAAGTATGAGCATGCTTTTGATTTGCTTGAGGATGATTACTCAAAGGCATTGATGGTAAAGTTGCTAGAGTATGATGTTCTGGATCATCATCATGTCAAGCTGCCGCAAAATACGCCGGCGTTTTGGGAGGCGTATCACTCAATTGATGATAAGTATCTGGTTGAAAAAGATGCAGTGCAGTGGTACGATCACAAATTAGGGTTGTACCATATTCCAGAGTACAATATGAAGTTGTACGGGAATGCATTGATGGTCATGGCTCAGTTTATACTGAAGCAGTATTTTTATACAAGAGGCCCGATGATTCAACCCGAGAAGGGGGACATTTGCATTGACGCCGGATGTTGCAATGGCGAAGTATCGCTCCAATTTGCGCACGCTGTAGGAGAAGCGGGGCGCGTGTATGGATTTGAGTTTGTGCCGGCGAATCTTGAGGTGTTGAAAAAGAACCACGCACTAAATCCCGAGTTGGCCAAACGGGTCAAGATTATACCGCATCCGGTGTGGCAAACTTCAGGCGAATCGCTAAGTTTTGCTGACCGGGGGCCTGCCTCTTTTGTTACGCCTGGTGAAACGCCGGTGAGCACTTCGGACAATTCTTTTGTCTCGGGTGGCAGCACCGAGCCGGCGTCTCTCAAAGTGAAAACAAAGGCGATTGACGATATGGTTGCCGAAGAGGGCCTGCCGCGCGTAGACTACATCAAAATGGATATCGAAGGGGCTGAGGTGAACGCACTGCTGGGCGCAAAAACAACAATTCAGCAATACAAGCCCAAGCTTGCCATCTGTGTTTATCACAAGAAAGATGATTTCTATACCATCCCGACCTTAATCAATCAGATTTATTCGGGATACGCATTCTATCTGGACCACTACACAATTCATCGCGAAGAGACCGTTTTATACGCTACCCCGAAACAGTAGCACATCTCTATTGAGGGGTAGTTTTATGCAGAGCAGCAAAATTTATGTTACGCAGCCCAGTATGCCGCCGCTAGACGAGTTTGTCGTTTATCTGGAGAAGATTTGGGCAAATAAATGGCTGACAAATAACGGTGAGTTTCATCAGCAACTCGAAGCCGCGCTAGCTGAGTACCTGGGTGTAAAGCATGTAAGCCTTTTTTCAAATGGCACATTGGCGCTGTTGGTCTCCTTGCAGGCGTTGCGCATCTCCGGAGAAGTGATTACTACGCCGTATTCTTTTGTTGCGACTTCGCACGCGCTCCACTGGAACGAGATCACCCCCGTGTTCTGTGATATTGATCCCCTTACGTTCAATATTAGCCCGGAGAAAATCGAGTTTCTGATAACTAAAAACACGACTGCGATTTTGCCTGTGCACGTGTACGGTTATCCATGCGAACTCAACAAAATCCAATACCTGGCAGATACGTATGGGCTAAAGGTTATTTACGATGCATGCCATGCGTTCGATGTCAGTATTCGAGGGGAGAGTGTTCTTAATTTTGGAGAGCTTTCTGTCTTGAGCTTTCACGCTACCAAAGTCTTTACAACCCTGGAAGGTGGCGCCATCATCACGAATGACCCAAAGTTGAAAAAGAGGATCGATTTCCTGAAGAACTTTGGTATCGCCAATGAAACGACGGTAGTTGCCCCCGGCATTAATGCAAAAATGAATGAGGTGCAGGCGGCGTATGGGTTGTTGCAGCTCAAATACGTGAAAGAAAACATCCAGAAGCGCAAACGGATCACCGGGTGGTATCGTGAGCGCCTTGCAGGGCTACCGGGGATTCGGATTTTATCTGATATGCCCGATGTCAAACACAACTACTCCTACTTTCCCATTTTTGTGGACGAAGCCATATACGGGCTTTCGCGGGATGATCTGTACAACGCGCTGCGTGAGCAAGACATTATGGGGCGTCGGTATTTTTATCCCCTGATCAGCAGTTTTCCCATGTACAGGACGTTACCGACAGCAGATCAGGTGCCCATCGCGCAACAGGCTGCTGAGCAAGTCCTTTGTTTACCACTCTTTCCAGACTTGACAGAAGACCAGGTGGACAAGGTGTGTGGTATCGTAAAACATCCAACTTTGACGAGTCAGTCAATAGCCATGCTATGATGCTGGTGTGGATTGGCAGCATTTGTGGTGCCGGCGTTATCCGTATCCAACAATGCGCTACATGGTCAACTTTTTAGCTAGAGGAAACTTGTGAATTCCAACGAAGAAATGTTACCACGCGTGCTTGTTAACAGTCTGCCCAAGTCAGGCACTAATTTGTTGACAAGGCTTTTGACGATGCTGCCCGGTATGAAAAATACAGGTATGCATCTGGGACACTCTACACTGGGAGGCGGCCGCGTGCAGCCAGGAGAAATGACCGTGCCGGTTGGGGTGGATATGCCCGTTGCTGTACCTTTGCCTCGGCTAGCCATGCCGCTTGGTCGGTTGAAGCCTGGTGAGTTTGCCTCTGCGCATATACCGTATTCACCCATTTTTTCCTCCTATCTGGGTAAGAATGGCTATAAAGTCGCCATGATTGTCCGGCATCCAGGCGATGTTGTGTTGAGTCATGCGCGGTACATCCATGAAACGCCCAATCATCCGCTCCATGCGCACTATACTACGCTTTCCACAGACGCTCAATTCTTCGCCTCCATTTCTGGTGTAGAATTACCCGAGATTACCTTGCCGTCTATTGGTGAGCGGTTTGAAAGCATTGCCCGATGGGCAGATGATGAGCATGTACACCTGATCAAATTTGAAGACCTGGTTGGTGAAAAGGGAGGCGGATCGCTTGAGAAGCAAATCGCCTGTATTCGTGGATTTGCTAAATTCCTGGGTAGCGAACTGGCTGATGAAACTGTCACGCATATCATTGCAAACCTTTTTGGGCAGTCGAGTACCTTCAGATCTGGGCAAATTGGTGGTTGGAAAACTGATTTAAGCAGTGAGCACCTGTCCGCAATACACGTTCAACTTGGTCAGCGTTTAAGTAGCCTGGGCTACCGGGTTGCGCAAGCTGTTACAGAGGAGCGCGCTCTTCCTGATCCGGTCGAGACTACGATCGATTCTACGACCGAAACTACGATCGAAACTACGACGGAAACGAAGACCGGAGTAGCTCCCGAAGCTATGGCTACCCTGTCATCGCATCCTAACCTGATTTATCTCGTCTCGCAGCCACGCGCAGGCTCAACGCTGTTGCAACGTGTCCTCTCCGGTCATTCGGATATTCACACGCTTGCTGAACCGTGGGTCATGTTGCACCCGATCTTTGCATTAAGGCGGCAGGGTGTGCAGACGGCTTACAACGCCACGCTGGCCAACGATGCACTTGATGATTTTATGGAAGCGTTGCCCAATGGCCGTAAAGATTACGTACAGGCCATTCAAGCAATGGCCTCAACCCTTTATCGAGGGGCGCTGGCGAATGTTGAAGCCAATCACTTTCTCGATAAAACGCCGCGGTATTACTATATCCTTGGCGAGTTATCCGAAGTGTTTCCAGATGCTAAAATCATCATTTTACTGCGGAATCCGCTGGCAGTATTGAGCTCGGTGCTGCGGACCTGGGTAGGCAAAAACTGGCAGCGACTGCAGTTGCATCGGGAAGATTTGCTGCGTGCGCCGGCTTTGCTTGTGGATGGACTTGCAACGTTGAATGGGCAGGCAATAGTGCTGCACTACGAGAAGTTTGTTTCGTCTCCAGAAACCGAACTCGATAAACTATGTGCCGCGCTGGAGATACCAACAGAACAGCAAATGCTGGATTATGCATTGCAGGCTCCGCCTAAAGGACGTATGGGAGATCCTGTGGGCGTGAAAAGTCATAGCCGGCCTGTGCCGAACAGCCTGGATAAGTGGAAGGAAACCTTCAGTTACCCTACCTACCGACTGCTCGCTGAAATCATGCTTACCCTGGTTGGACGAGACGTGATAGCGCAAATGGGGTACGAGTACGACAGCCTTTATGAAGCGTTGCTTGCCATTCCATTATCAGCTGATTTTGTCGCAAAAGAGGAAATTGTAGATATGATTTCTTCACTTTGTATCAGTCCTGCTGAAGTGGAGAAAATTTCACCCATCATTGCTCGTTATCTGATGCCGGAGGCTTCAGAAACGCACGCTGAATCCCTGAGCGAAGTCCCGGCCTGAGCTGCATACGCAATGTAGCATTTGTTGGCAGTATGATTCCGTATCTTGCGCATGAACAAGGAAACTAACATGTAATGCTACCATGCGTTCGATACTGGTTCTTGGCGGAGGTGGGCACGCAAGAGTCCTGCTGGATGTTTTACATCGCCTGGGACTGCCGATCACAGGTTTTGTGGATGATGATCCCGCCATTATGAACCTCGCCGGCGTTAAACAACTGGGTAATGCACACCCGGATGCCGTTCCGCAATACCCACCCACCGATGTTGAACTCGTAAATGGTTTTGGTTCTGTAGGCACATGTACGCTTCGGGTGGACCAGTTCAGACTTTGGAAAACACACGGCTATCGGTTTGTAACGGTTGTACATCCTGACGCAATTGTGGCGCGCGATGTGATGCTCGATCAGGGCGGGCAAATAATGGCTGGAGCGGTTGTTCAACCCGGGTGTCATATTGGGGCCAATACCATTGTCAACACGCGAGTCGCTCTGGATCACGATTGCATAGTAGGACCGCACGTGCATGTCGCAACGGGCGCCAGTTTATCAGGAGGTGTTCGTGTGGGAGAGGGCGCACACATAGGTACGGGAGCTTCCATTATTCAGGGAATTCAAATCGGAGAACATAGTGTGGTAGGAGCGGGGAGTGTTGTGGTGAGAGATGTGCCACCGCATACAACGGTGTATGGCGTGCCCGCACACCACCATACGCGAAGCGGCACCAGTTGAGTGATGTTAGGGCGAGCCGGGCTACTTCTGCACCAGGGCCTGGTTGCCAGAAGCTTTGCAAGCTAAGAAGCAGGTGCGGTTAATCTTTCCCTCATGGGGCAATAAGTACAAGGGCAATTACCCACAGATGCAGGTTTTTGGGCTCAAAATCGGCTTTTTTTAGGTTGGCGTATTCTTTGGTCTTATCTCACTCAAGCGTGATCTCGTTCTGAATAAGAACATGGTCAAAATACATTGGGCCACCCTGAACCCTTCAACAGATTTGTACCAGGGCGTGTGGACAATTAGTAGTGAAAGAAATGTTTTGGATCAATTTTGCGACTATCAAGGCGTTTTTCGAGGCGCGTTGCAGCGCATTCCTGAATAGATGCCCAATCAAGTTGAGCACATGGTTCAGGACAGGCTGTGCGAGGAAAAGAACACAGATAGACGCAACATGGGCAAAAACAGACGTTTCAAGTTGATTGTCCACACGCCCTAAATCACACATCGGGGCCCGTTTTTTTGGTTCACGCATCCTGGATGCAGCCAGCGTCGGTATTGCACACCCGGCGCTGTGTTACCAGGTCCTTGCAGCGAGTACTTGCTGCTGCCGGCTCGTGCCGGTACAGGCCATTTTGGTAGAACGCCTGAACGATATGGATTACAAGACGACAATCGAACGCATCCTGGCGATAGAGAACGCCATGGATGTTACATCCATAAGGTATAAGGGATTACACCTCTGGCCTTTTGTACGGATGCAGTTGTGGCAACGCCTGTTGCATCCTAATAAATATGCGCCGCCGGCAGCTATTGGTTTGAGGCGGCTTGCCCACGAACTTTCCCAGGGATTTTTTCGGCCCGATTTCTATGCTCCCTACCTGGAGCACGCCAAACGTCATCGGAATAACCTGGCGCAACTGAAAGATTACGGGGCCGTCGATATGCTGCTATTCTCCCGAGAATCAGACCACCAGGACGTTTTTGGTGGCCGGCATTATAACCGGCTCATCGATCCGTTTGTCGACTTAATAAAAACGAAATACACATTCCTCAAGCTGGAGCTTATCACGGACCGAACCGAGGAGACGCTACCACGATTTCAGCATACCTACTTTTTTGATTCCCTCGACTATCTCCGTTGCGATGCGCAGCGCAGCGTCATTGCTGCTTTTCAGAAAACCTCAACCATCGAGCGCATTCATAAGGGAAGCGTATTAACGCAACTGTTAGCCGGCACTCGTTTTGACCTTGCCCTGACAGAGGAGTACTTAATGATGGAAGGGGAGCGGTTGCTGCATTATATCAGGTACTTTAAAGAAACCCTGGCGGCGATTCGTCCGCGTGTGGTGATGCTGAACAACTACTACGATAACCTGGGGATGGCGCTGGTGGCAGCTGCCAAATCTATGGGTATCGTTACAGTTGATATCCAGTCAGATGTACAAGGTCGTTATCATGGCATGTATTCATTTTGGGCAAATGCCCCTGAAAACGGCTATGAAATGATTCCAGATATATGCTGGAATTGGGGCAAGCCCGCTGTTGAACACATTCGCCAGGAGATGAGCGTGGCTAGCCCGCGCCCACTGATTGGTGGACACCTGTGGCTTGCCAAATGGCTCGACCAGGAGCCAGCCGGCTACAGCCTTGAAGCTGAAGATTATGCGTTTCTCGAAGGGCTGCAAGCATCACAGAAAGTAGTGCTCGTGTCCTTACAGCAAGATGACAGAACGATTCCCAGTACCATCGTAGAGGCTATGCGCAAGGCACCTCCCGACTGGTATTGGTTGATCCGTCTACACCCCAGGCAGCGTCAGAAAATTGAAAAACTTGAAGCCGCACTGGAAGAATTGCACATTGAAAATGTGAATGTCGAGCAAGCCAGCCTGCTTCCTTTGTATCCACTTTTGAAGCATTGCCAGCGACACGTCACCCAATGGTCAGCCATTGCCGTAGAAGCATTGCGGTTTAATGTGCCGTCGCTGATCATCCATCCTACTGGCCGAGGGCTCTTCTGGCATTATCTAAAGGAAGGCCACTTCTCGTATGCAAACGATGCAGAAGGAATCATGGATGCTTTAACAGCACCTGTGACCCCGCTAGTGGAAGAGTCGGCTTACATCGAAACAAATCGGATGATCGCTCGCGAAGCGTTGCATGAGATTATGCAAACGTATACGCCCCAAACAGCCGAATCTGAAGAGGTTTTGGCGGCCTGAACGGTTCAAAACGTCGTTTTTTGATATTTTTGCGCGTTTGAAGAACCCGCAGAAGCTACCGTCGTACATCCCACCTGTACTGCAACCCATTGCTATCAAAAATAGACTATCACAGAACGTATTCTTATCTCATGAAAAAGAACCTCTTCAGATTCTTCGTTGCAGCTTTTGCAATGCTGCTTATGGTTGGTACTGCTACCGCCCAGCAGCGTGGAGATGACTCCAAACAGAAAAGCAAAAATGCTGAAGCTACCGGCATGGTTGGCGACGTTAAAGTCCGTGTTACCTACGGTGCGCCACACGTAAAAGGCCGCCAGGTATTCGGTGGACTCGAGAAGTGGGGCCGCGTATGGCGGGCAGGTGCCAATGAAGCAACTACGGTTACTTTCAGCGGTGACGTAACAGTAAATGGCCAGGACCTTGCAAAAGGTATCTACTCGTTCTTCCTCATTCCACAGGAGGAAGGTCCATGGACGGCCATCTTTAACAAAGTCCCTAACCAGTGGGGCGCTTACGACTACGACAAAGGCGAAGATGCCCTGCGCGTGGAAGTAGAGCCTAAGACAATTGATTCCCAGGAAGTACTCCTCTACGCTGTAGATGGAGACGCTGGCACGCTCAATATGCACTGGTCAACGACGGGAATTTCTCTGGCAATTGCCGGCAAGTAAGTCCCGCGTTAATCGCTTTTAAAAGCCCTGGCAGGAGCAATTCCTGCCAGGGCTTTTTCGCTTTAGGAGTACGTAGAAGTCTGTAAAATGCCTATCTTGCTGGCATCTCTACAACTTTCTCGTAAACTGGTATGAAACGTAGTTTGTTGACGTTGGCGCTTATCGCCTTCGTTTTTGGCTGTCAGCCAACCCCTGAAGCAGCAGAAGCAGAAACAGCTGATGTAGCAGAAACAGCCGCTCCCGATCCTTACAACCCCAAAGACGGCAACCTTGTGGTGCCAACCGACTGGTTGGTACGGCTTGATCAGCCAAACGATGACGTTGTTATTGGTGCCAATCCTGACTCGTCTGATGTCTACTTCGTCAACATGTCACCTGGATGGCATGTGACAACAGGACCTGCCGGCATTTTCTACCATCCGAACAGCACCGCGTCTGGTAATTTTGAGGCGCAACTCGATGTACACCTGTTCAATCCCGGTGAGCGTCAGGAAGCATTCGGGATGTTGTTTGGCGGTGAAGAACTGCAGGGCGAAGCACAAGCGTATGATTACTTCTTAATTCGAAACAGTGGCGAATACCTGATCAAGCGGCGGAGTGGTGAAGAAACAAGCACGATCAACGGATGGACCGCAAATGCTGCGATCAAGCGGTATACAAACCCGGAAGATTCGTCAGTGCTGAACAAGTTGAAGATCCGCGCTGAAGAAAACGAGGTTGTTTTCCTCATTAACGATATCGAAGTAACGCGTTTACCGCGTACGGAATTACAGACGGAGGGTATTGTAGGCATGCGTGTGAATCATGCGCTTAACCTGCATATATCCGACATCAAAGTTGAGGCGTTGGGGTAGATTGGGGTACCGGGTGATTTGTACCCCTCAATAATCGTCACTGCTTGATTACGAACTTGCTGGCACCTGCTGGTACGCATCGCTGTAGGTATCCTGACGCATGCCGGCTGATTGCTGTGCTGGTTTTGCTGCCGGCTTTGTGTCCTGGTGCGATTCCAACCACTCGATGTATTGCAAAACCATCGTGTTGTGCGGATTGAACGTCAGTGCTTTGTTCAATAGTTCAACCGCGGTATCGTACTCACCAAGCAGCAAGTAGCCCATTCCTACGTTGTAATAACATTCGTCGAGCGGCAAGTGCAGGGTTTTTCCCTCTTCTGACTCTGTGCTTGCCAGCTCCAGTGCTTTGTATGCTGCGCGTAACCCTTCGTTGTACCGATGCATCTGATACATGATGTTGCTGCGGAGGTAATGCAGAAATGATGCGTTTGGCGTTATCTGAAGGGCTTTGTGTACATACGCGCGTGAGTCCTTGAACGCATTTTCTTTCATCGCCACCTGCGCTGCCTTGTAATAGGCTTGTACCCGCAATTCCGGCCGCAGGCGATCAAAGTCCAGTCGTTTACAGGTCGCTTTAGCTTCCGCAAAGTTGCCCATGGCCAGACAAATGTTGAGCAGATGGTGCTGATAATATGCATCGTCCGGGGTCAACTTGAGCTGCTTTTTGAGCATCGTGTAAATGCGGTGCTGTTTGGCGCGCATGCCCTGTTCAGACAATGCATAGCCAAAATGCTCGATCGTAAGGGGCGCCCGTTCTACAGCGAGCCCGGACGCGTGAGACGCGGCTTCAATGGACTCCGCAAGCTGGTTGTGCACCATGCCGGCGTATTGAATGTTGTGTCCGTTTCGGAAGAGGCGGTACGAGTGCATGATGTCGAAACTCGACAAATCATTCTGGCTATGGTAGTTTTTTACCTGAAAGGCATATGCCAGCAGTGCCGGATTTTCAATCAGCTTACGAATCATACGCCAGCCCATCTCGTCGAGTCGCTCGTCTGCATCGAGGATAAGCACCCAGTCTGATTTGACGTGCTGCAAGCCGTAGTTGCGGTGCAGCGCAAAATCGTGCGCCCAGGCCTGTTCGAGTACCATCGCATCAAGAGAAAGCAGCAATGGAATGGTACCATCTCGGCTGCCCGTATCAACAACCACAAGCTCATCCAGATAGTGACGAACACGCGGGAGCCATTCGAGCAGATTGGTTTCTTCGTCTCGCACAATCATGGCAAGACAGAGGGTAGATTGGGATGACATAACCCGGGTCATAAGCTTAAAAACGGCGCAAGTGAAATGCTGAGAAAGGAATTCAGAGAAGTGCTTGGGTGCGGGGGAAAGGACCCTGGCGCACCGACGTCAACACAAATGCAATAAACCTGCCAAGGCGCAGCAGGCTGATGCGTGGTCGGATATTGGGGCGGTCAGGTTACGGGGCCGCCGGCTTTGGGTAAAGAAATGCGTTGATAGCGATTACCTCGCAGGGCTTCTTCAATGTGCCCAAAAGCGCGCGTGATTTCTTCAGGTGTATTCCAGACGAAGGGCGCTAGCCTGAGGTAGCGCTCTTGCCGACTATCTACGTAAACACCTTTCGTTTTCAGGTAGTGGGCCATGCGATCAGCCTGTGGTATTTCCATGATCACCATGGCGCTACGTTGTGCAGCGGCCCGTGGTGAACGTAACGGAATACCGAGTTGGTCGATTGCTTCGATGCACAGGTCCGTTTTGGCCATAACATCTTCCCGTACGGTACCGAGGCCGGCATTGAGCAAGATTTTCACCCCTTCAACCGCGTGATACAGGGCCGCAACGGCCGTTGTGCCGCCCAAAAACCGCATCCGCATGTCGGGATGGGGTAGGGGAGACTGGCCAAACGCAAACGGTGCCGCGTCGCCAAACCATCCGGTAAGGCGCGGGGTGAGCACGCGTCCTTCTTTTATGTAGAGGTATGCGTTGCCCGAAGACCCCGATCCTTCTTTCAGCAGGCCACCAAAGTACACGTCTACGCCAAGCGCTTCAACATCGGCAGTACGGGCGCCGATGCTATGATAGCCATCGAGGGCAAACACACCGCCATACGTATGGGTCGCTTTTGATACAGCTTCGATGAAGGCATCCGGCAACTTCTCGCCCGTTGTAAAGCCCACATGGCTCAGGATAACAAGGGCTGTATCTGCATCAATAGCCTCCAAAATAGCAGCCTGATCGACGCAGTTGTTAACCAATGGAATTTGCTGAATTTCTAGCTGGTGGATGTCGGCCCACTGATGCAGGCTGAAGCTTACGGAAGGAAATTCTGCTTCAGTAAGGATAACTTTTCTCTTTTCGTCAAAGAGTTCGCGGCATGAAAGCAAGCACTGGACAGTCCAGTGGACATTGGGTTGCATGATGCACGTGCCGGCTTTAGCGCCGATCAGTGGGGCGATAAAGTAGTCGCCCAGGTATACAGGTAAGGACCACCAGCCTACCTTTTCGTCTGTATGGGGACGCCAGTGATTTGCGACGTTATTCCATGCGTCCACACCGTGCGTTTGCCAGTCGTTGGTGAAATGCTGCATCATAGTTGGGACCGTTGCCGGCATCAGGCCATGCGTAAAGGCCCGGAATTCTATCGTATCCGGCGTATCCGGATGAGCAGGCAACTCATATGCATCGCGCAAAGACAGCATGGGCAATCAACAACAAACGAACGGGTGGTAAATCAAATAAAAAAGGGCTCCTGTGATGAACAGAAGCCCTAAAATACTGTAACGGCAGTGCGTTATGCAGCAACTGGATCAACGTGAATGAACTTCCGGTTGCCACGACCGCGTGTGAAGCGGACGGTACCTGTAGTTGTCGCGAAGAGTGTGTCGTCGCCACCACGTGATACGTTGTCGCCAGGGTGAAACTTTGTGCCGCGCTGGCGAACAATGATGCCACCAGATTTGACAAAAGAACCACCGAATACTTTTACGCCAAGCATCTTGGCGTTGGAATCGCGACCGTTTTTGGTAGAACCTACACCTTTCTTATGTGCCATGACCTTAACTCGATTTTGTGTTACTGCTTAAATGTTGTGTTGAAGGTACGCCAGTTAACCTATGCGTCCCCGTCTTCTGACTTTGGTTCAGCCGCTTTTTTAGGGGCAGCCTTCTTTGGTGCAGCTTTCTTAGGCGCTGCCTTTTTTGCTGCTGCTTTAGGCTTTGCTTCAGCTTTCGGTTTTGCTGCTGCTTTAGGCTTTGGTGCGGCTTTTGGTTTTGCTGCAGCCGGCGCGTCGTCGGCTTTTTTCGCTGTAGAAGCTTTTGCAGATCCACCGGTCAAAGAGCTAATCTGAAGCTTGGTATACTGCTGGCGATGGCCACGCTTTACCTTAAAACGCTTTCTGCGCTTTTTCTTGAAGACGAGTACTTTGTCTGCCTTTACGTGCTCGAGCACTTTGGCTTTTACTTTTGCACCTTTGATCGTTGGCTCACCAACTTTCACTTTGCCTTTATCAGAGATCAGCAGCACGTCCTCAATGGTAACGGCGGCATCTACCTTGGCGTCCATCAAAGGGACAAAAATTGTATCGTCTTTGCTGACCTTAAACTGTTTGTCAGCTACTTCAATAATTGCGTACATTTGCTCTTCTTGTGTGCGCCGGGCTGGTTACCGACGCGAGAGTTAAGAATAACTTCAAATTTTTCACAGAGGGCCTTATAACCTCAAATAGCCGCAGTGTTTCCGCTTCAATTGTGTAAATCGTGACAAGATGTCTGTAGATCCACGTATTGCTTTACCCCATAATGATACCCTGATTCATTCGCCCCGCATTTTCTGTATCGGGCGTAATTATGCAGCGCATGCCGCTGAAATGAAGAGCAAGGTTCCTGAAGTCCCAATGGTATTTCTAAAGCCATCTACCGCATTGGTGAGGAGTGGAGATGCTGTTGTTTTGCCGCCGCAATCTGTTGAGGTGCATCATGAAGTAGAACTGGTTGCGGTTATTGGCAAAGGAGGAAAAGATATCGCTACAGGTGATGCGATGGGGCACGTATGTGGCTATGGCGTTGGATTGGACATGACTGCGCGTGACATCCAGGCAGCAGCCAAGAAGAAAGGACATCCGTGGTCGGTTGCCAAAGGGTTTGACACGTTTGCCCCGTTGGGCGACCTGGTGCCGGCTTCCGCAGTGCAGGATCCGCACAATCTCGACATCCAATTAACCGTCAATGGCGAAATACGCCAGAGCGGCAACACGCAGGATATGATCTTCAACCTGCCGGCAC
The DNA here is from genome assembly GCA_965263205.1 of Rhodothermales bacterium. Classification (GTDB taxonomy): domain Bacteria; phylum Bacteroidota; class Rhodothermia; order Rhodothermales; family JAHQVL01; genus JBCCIM01. The sequence continues at coordinate 594,707 of CBDHHF010000035.1, read as the reverse complement.
TCATTGCCTACTGCTCGCGCATTTTTACACTATTACCAGGCGACCTGTTGTATACCGGAACACCAGAAGGTGTTGCGGCGGTGCATCACGGGGATCAGTTGGAAGCTGTCGTAAGCGGGCTTCCTGCACTGCGTATCACGATCCGGTAAGCGCGATGGCCTTAGCCTTAGGGTAGGTGCGCGCCAAACATAGCCTTGATCAGATCTGTCTCCGAAACGCGCTCGCGAATCACATTAAGGGTGCCGTCTGCCTCAATTAGCACTTCGGCCGGCAAGGGGCGCAGGTTGTACAAGGACGCCATCGACATACCATAAGCTCCTGTATCCATGATGGCGAGGATGTCGTTTTCGCTAATTTCTTGTACGAGCCGGTTTTTGGCAAACACGTCGCCCGATTCACAAATATTGCCTACAACCTCGTACGGGCGCCTGTAGCCCTCGGGGTTCGAGAGGTTGTAAATTTCATGATACGCGCCGTACACGGACGGCCGTACCAACTGGTTCATGCCCGAATCGGTGCCGGCAAATGTTTTGTTGTTGGCTTCTTTCACCGTGTTGGCTGTCACAAGCAGGGTACCCGATTCGGCCACGAGGAATCGCCCCGGTTCAAACCAGTAGGTTAAGCCCTGTCGATTGCGTGTTGCTTCGTGTGAGCGCAGGATCTCTACGATGGTCTGCTGGAAATTCTCAAAATCGATGGGCACGTCTTCAGGCCGGTAGGGGATGCTGAAGCCGCCACCCAGGTTAAGGATTTTGAGGTCCGGGAAGTATTGTGCAGTCTGCAAAATTACTTCAATGGCCTGGGCGAGCATATCCATCGACGGAATGCCACTGCCAATATGCTGATGCAGGCCGATAATTTTAAGGTTGTTTTTTGCCGCCGTCTCCAGAATTTGCTCTGCTTCATTAACTGGAATACCGAACTTGGTTGCTTTGCCGGCTGTGATGACATGCTCGTGGTGTCCCGATCCAATTTGGGGATTCAGGCGCACACAAACGTCCGCACCTGGGAATGCTTTACCAAATCGCTCCACACGGGACAACTCGCCCAGATTCAAGAGCACACCTGCCTCAGCCACTGCGTGCATCTCTTCATCCGTCATGTTGTTGGCGGTGTAGAGGATGTCTTCCGGCGCAAACCCTACTTGTTGCGCGAGAAATAGCTCTGCTGGCGAAACGGCGTCGATACCAATGCCCTCTGATTTGATGATGCGCAAGATAGCCGGATGCGAGTTGGCTTTCATCGCATAAAGCAACTTGGTCGGCACGTGCTTGAGGTGCTTTTTGAGCAACTGGCATTGCCGGCGAATGATGGATGCATCGTACACATAGGTGGGCGTCCCGTAGCGACGCGCAATGTCCATCATCAACGCGGAATTATGTGGGGTTTTGTAAGAGGTATCTACCGGCGCGGTACGCATGGGCTCGGCTGGCTTAGGCAGTGATCGGGGTGGTAAAGGACGTATTGAGTATAGATCGCACGGTATTAAGCGACGCATCTGTAATTTCCAGGTGCGTCACGGCGCGAATGGTATCTGTAGCCGTGGCGCTTACCAGGATGCCTTCTGCTTTCAAGGCCGCAGCAGCTTCAACGGCAGCATGATCGGCTACGTGGAAAAAAACAATGTTGGATTCGATATCCTCCGGGTCCACGGAGAAGGATGGCGTTGCATTGAGGGCAGCAGCAAGCGCTTTGGCGCGTGCATGATCTTCGGGTAAGCGCTTGCGGTGGTTATCGATTGCATAGAGACCCGCTGCCGCCAGAATGCCGGCCTGTCGCATGCTGCCACCAAGTCGGCTGCGGTAGTGGCGTGCTCGGGCTATGTGCTCGCGGCTTCCAGCCAGTACCGAACCTACCGGGGCACCCAAACCTTTGGAAAGACATACGGTGACGGTGTCGAAATAATCCGTAAAGGCATATTCGGGCAGGCCCGATGCTGCAGCTGCATTCCAGAGCCGGGCGCCATCAAGATGCATCGGAATGCCGCGATCAAGCGCGAGGGCACGGATTTCTTTGAGCACGTCGAGCGGCTGGACGCGTCCGCCGGCAAGATTGTGCGTATTCTCGAGGCAAATAAGGCTCGTGGATGGGGCACCGTATTGCCCTGCACGTAGATTGTTCTTGATATCGTCGGGGTAGAGGATGCCGCGGTCGCCTGTGAGCGGGAGCAATTGGATGCCTGAAAGCCAGGAGCCGGCGGCGCCTTCGTGGTTCACGATATGGCAGCTGCGCTCTACAATCACCTCGGTTGCGCGCTGGGTGTGCACCAGCAGCCCCAACTGGTTGCCCATCGTGCCGGATGGGATGTACACTGCAGCCTCTTTATTCAAGAGCGTGGCAACACGAGACTCGAGCGCTGCTACGGTTGGATCTTCGCCATAAACGTCATCGCCAACAACGGCCTCGGCAATAGCTTTACGCATGCCAGATGTTGGGCGGGTGATGGTGTCGCTGCGCAGGTCTACTAATTCGGACAAAAGCTTTTCCAGAGTTTGGGTGGAACTGCCAGAAAGGGTAGCGCTGGACCGGTTATGTACTAAAGGATGGTAGGTTAGCGCGTGATTTCCAGGATTTCGAGGGAGATCATGCCGGCGGGGACTTTGATTTCAGCAACATCGCCTACTGATTTGCCTAACAAGCCTTTGCCAATTGGGCTATCAACAGAGATTTTGCCCTGCATGATGTCGGCTTCGGGCTGCGCAACCAATGTGTAGGTGTGTTCTTTTTTGTTCTTCTTATTTTTGACCCGAACGGTACTGAGAATGAATGCTTTGGAGCTGTCGATTTTGGAATCATCAATCAGCCGGGCTTCAGAAATCTCAGACTCCATTTTGGCAATACGGGCTTCAAGCAAGCCTTGGGCGTCTTTTGCAGCGTCGTATTCAGCATTTTCAGACAGGTCACCCTGTGCTCTGGCATCAGCAATGGCCTGAGAAATACGGGGACGTTCGACAGACTTCAGAAAGTGCAGCTCATCTTTTAATTTTTTGAGGCCTTCTTCGGTCAAATAGATAGGTTGATTGCCCATAGAATATCTACACGGTTAAACGCTACTGGTAGGTATACGTGTCGTGGATAACTTTAGCACACGAAGCGTGTGCCCAAGAATATAGTTGATATCAGACGAAATAATACAGGTGTCGTAATAAACCGCCGTTAGACGCTCAAATACGGGGTTTAGATCCCTTTGTTAACAAATGAAGAACAGGATTTGTGCGAAGAGATGCATACGGCTTGTCGGCTGAATGGTACTACCAACCAGCGCGCGCGCGATCATGGCCGGGCTCGCCAGCGGGGACAAGCGACGAATCTGCTACCGGCGCAAGGATGCGACGCACGGTCCAGAAACGATTTTCCCAGTAAGGGTCTTCGATGGATGTTATGGTTACGCCTTCACTTTTCGATGCGTGCATAAATTCGTCTTCTCCCACATAAATACCTACATGCCTGGTATTGCTATCGATGCGATAAAAGAGCAGGTCGCCCACTGTGAGCTGGTTCAGAAGTACCGGCTGGCCTTCTTTTGCCTGCAGAAGGGTTGTGCGGGGCAGGTTGACGGTGAACAGGTCTTTATAAACCGTTTGTACAAACGCAGAGCAGTCGATTCCATCGCGCGTTGTGCCGCCCCATTCGTGCGGTGTGCCGGCCCAATCGGCCGCTTCTGCACGCAATCTTTCCGCTCGTTGGGGAGTGGCAGCTTCGTTTGCCACAACTTGCAAAGGCTTCGACGCCGGTTTGGTTGCGACACATCCTGAAAACAGCATACCAGCCAGGAGGAAAAGTCCCACCCAAACAATGGAAACCGCATTGTAGTGAGCCGTTTTACTATTTTTTACGACACGCGCCTTACTTAAACGATACATTTGGATACTAAAACGGCCACTTGAAGTGAAATGACAAAAATTAACCAGTTCTTGGTATGAAAATGGGGGCCGTGAACGTAGAACAGGTCAAAAGCAAGAAGTTTCAGTATATTGGATATGCCAACAGAAACGATTTGATTCCATCATGAACAACAGATTTTCACATATCGTTACCGTTGCAGCAGCTTTTACCGCCGGTTTATGTGCCGGCATGATGATGGCGCCGCAGTCTGGTAAAGCTTTACGCCGTCGTTTGAAACAGGAAGCCCGCACCCAGTTGAAAACGGCAGAAGAAAAACTCGAACAGGTCGAAGCACAGTTAAACAAAGTCAACGAACGCATTCAGAGCGCCGGGAAAGATATCGGCGACCGTGTACGCGACGTGGCTGACGACTACATTCCAGATCTCGCCAAAGACGGCGAAGACTGGGATTTGACCAAAGAAGACATGGAAAAAGAGCTCCGTCATTTGTCCCGTCGATAACGGGATCAAAGCCTTTGATGGGGCCGTTCCTAAATTGAATTTGCTGCTACTGCTGGTGCGTGTAACCGCAGTGAACCTTTCGTCAGGCGCAGCATTTACGATTTGGAATACACCTGTAACAGATTAAATAGATAGGGAAGATATGCCGTACCCCGAAGCACTCGTGCACCCCATGCGGGAAGAACTTACGCGTCTCGGTGTTGCTGAACTCCGCGACATGACAGCTGTTGACGAGGCATTTGAGGCAGCTGAAACAGAAACTACGCTCCTCATTGTAAACTCGGTATGTGGTTGTGCAGCAGCCAACGCACGACCTGCAGTAGCCATGGCGATGCAAACAGAGGTGCAGCCTGACCGTTACGTTACCGTATTTGCCGGCCAGGACCTCGAAGCAACTGCCCGCGCCCGCGAATACATGCGCGGCATTCCGCCATCATCTCCGTTTATGGCCTTGTTGAAAGATGGTGACCCTGTGTTTGTACTCGAGCGTCGTCACATCGAAGGTCGTTCTGCTAACGCCATTGCGATGGACCTTGTAAATGCTTACACAAAGTTCTGTGGCACCGACGCAACGGCTGAAAATGGCCCAGAACGCCCGGCGTACGATCAATCGCCAATTGGTAACGGATTGCCAAATACATTCCGTTCGATCAAGTAAGTCGCTTGCCGGCTACAACATTTAAAGCAGCGTCCTGCACAAAGGCGCTGCTTTTTTATTGTCAAATTTTTTATTGGCTGCTTTTTTTAGTCTAATCAAAGCGCAGGCTTTGGGCCGGTTGCCGCATCGCCGCGCGCAATGATTGGTAGCCAACAGATAGGACAGCAATACAGAGTGCCAGGCCCGTAGCAATCAGGAAAGTCCCTACTCCGACATCAATCCGGTAGACAAAACGTTCCAGCCAGCGGGTAGAAGCCAGGTACGCAATGGGTATCGCTATGATGGAGGCAAACAACACCAGTCGCGTAAACTCTTTTGAAAGCATAAAGACGATGTTACTTGATGAAGCCCCCAATACTTTACGTACACCAATTTCTTTGGTGCGCTGCTCAGCTGCGTAAGCCGCCTGGCCAAAAAGGCCCAGCGCAGCAATCAGAAAGGCAAGCAGGGTGAAAAAGTTGAACGTGGCGCCTAACTGTTGCTCTTCTTCATACAGGTTGTTGAAGCTCGTATCCAAAAAGCTGTATTCGAAGGGGTTTGGGGATGCTTGCTGGACAGTTTCACGGACGGCTGCCAGGCTGGCTTCGACATTCCCGGGATTGAGTTTTACCGAAATGTATTTGATTCGACTACCATCGTTGAGGTGAAACAGCAGGGGTTTAATGGCGTGGTGCATCGAATGCATGTGGAAGTCTTGCACAACGCCCACAACAGTGCGCTCGCGGCGGTCGTGCCGGAACGTCTTGCCGACTGCTTCTTCCGGTTGCCAGCCGAGTGTACGTGCCGTTGTTTCATTGATGATGGCTGCTGACGCTAAATCCGTTGCAAAAGCGGGGGAAAAAGGCCGGCCGGCAACAATGCGCATCCCAAATACCGACGTAAACCCATAGTCTACGGCATTGACATGGATGGGCAGGGAGGCTTCCGGTAGACTCTCCGGCCAGTTCGTGATTGTCTGCTTCATTGTGATGTTGGTGGGTAGCGAGTGGGAGGCTGTAACAGCTGCAACAGTACTGTGCTGCAGAAGCGCTGTTTGCACCTGTTTTCGGTTCTCTTTAAGCGCTTGATTGTTGTTTTGAATGGCAACACTGAGGACGTGGGACCGATTGTAGCCCAGGGCTTTGCGCTGTACAAATTCAAGTTGCTGGTAGATGACGTAGCCGCAGGTTACGAGCACAATGGAGGCGGTAAACTGACCGATGATGAGCATCTGCTGCAAGCCAAGCTTTTGTTTGCTGAACGCTTGTTTTCGTTTGAGCGTGTGCAACGGAGGAAGCGCAGCCATACGAAGCGCAGGATAGCTGCCGGCCAATAGCGCCACTACCATAGTCAAGCCGAATAAGGCCGGGATAATCCACGGTTCAAGGATGTAGTTGAGTGTCAGTTGCCGGCTTACAAGGTCCGAGAAATAGGGGAGGAGCAGGTGGGTAAGTACGAGCGCAAGGCAAAGTGCGATACTCGTCATAAGCAAAGACTCTCCCAGGAATTGCCAGATCAACTGCGACTTCTCCGCACCAACCGTTTTACGGAGTCCAACTTCAGCAGCGCGTTTGATGGATCGGGCAACGGCCAAGTTCACGTAGTTGATGCACGCAAGCAGTAAAATGATGCATCCGATGGCAAGAAAGAGGAATACTCGGGTACGGCTGCCGTGCCGGCCTACATCAAAATTGGCAAAGGAGTTCAGGTGTACATCTGCCAGCGACTGGATGTAAAACCGCTGCCGTTGCGATACGGGCGTGTCGTTGTCGCCGGCGTAGATGTAGGCATCCGCCAGGGCCGGCAATTTCTTTTGTAGCGCATCAATCGCTGTGTGAGGCACTACTCGGAAAAAAGTATACAAATAGTTGCTGTTCCACCGATTCTCTTCGAGTTGTGCGTTGTAATAAGCATCTGTAACAATAGATGAAACGAAGCTGTAGTGCACAGAGGCATTGTCCGGTACGTCGGCCATGAGCCCGGTCACACGGTAAATGGCCTGGTTGTCAAGCGTGATTGCCTTGCCAATAGGGTCAGTAGCGCCAAATAGCTTTTGTGCAAGTGATTGCGTTAGAACGATACTGTTTGGAGCTGTGAGCACGGTTGAAGCATTGCCGGCTAGCAAGGGGATCGAAAACACATCGAAGTAATGCGGATCAGCTGCGATACCGCGTGAGGAAAACACGTCGTCTCCCGCTTGCAGCAGCGCATCACTGTATTCGAAGGAGGTGGCATATGATACTTCTGGCAATTCAGCCATCATTACAGAGGCTAGAGGGGCCTGTGTCAGCGCAAAATGATCCGTGCCCAAATACACATCCCCGGGGGTCTGCTTCGTGATACGGTAAATATCTTCGTGTGCTGGAAAGAAGCGATCAAACGAAAACTCGTACTGGACAAACCGTATGATGAGTACAAAACAGGCAATACCCACGGCCAGGCCTACGATATTCAGCGCTGTGTACACTTTTTGTTTGCGCATCGTGCGTAGCGCCACAAACATGTAGTTTTTGAGCATGCCCAACCGCCATTGGAGTACAGATTGCAAACGGTTTTCTCGCCGGGCTTTCGCCCAGAACACTTTGTCGTATTCACGGATCGCGTTTTCCTGACCACCCATCTCGCGCATGGCCTGGTTGAATGCATCAGCCGGCGCCATCCCGCCGTTTGTTAGAGCAGCTACCTGATCCCGTACATGTTGCTCCAACTCGTCTAGATCATCAGCAGAGAATGCCTGTTGCTTGTTGTACGCCTGGCGCCAGGCCGCAAGGGATTTGTCCAGATCAAACATGATGTCCTCAGGTTGGCAGGAGGCCTGGAGCAGGCGACCATAGTTTCATGAGTGCGGTGTGTACATCCAGCCATTGCTGTTTCTCCTGAGCAAGCATGTGGTGGCCTTGAGCTGTAAGGTGGTAATATTTGCGACGCGGTCCACCCTCAGATGCCTGCCAATAGCTCTCCACGAGTCCTTTGTTTTCCATGCTGTGCAGCACCGGGTAGAGGGTACTGGTTGTCCATTTGATCTGGTTTGCAGTGAGTTGTTGGACGCGTTGAATGATGGCGTACCCGTAGTTGTCACCAGCGGCAAGGATGGTGAGCACAAACGGTTTGATCGATGCCGCAACAAGTGCTTTGGGAATCATGATGTACCGTGGCGTGTCGGGGAAGTTGGAAGGAGGGTGAAGGCTATGTCGATTTTTGACATAGTGTAAGTCGTGCTACGACATAGTTCGGCAAAAAGATGCGCTACGATGAAAAATCTAGAAAAGCTTTGTATACTGGCAGGACGTTAATCACCCTCAGTACGCGTACCATCCTGTCGAAAGCATCTATGTCGTCTCGTTTTAAAGTCCCGCATACCCTCGTTCTGTTGTTCATCATGATTGTGGTTGCCTACGGGCTCACGTGGGTTTTGCCGGCGGGTTCGTTTGATATGGTTACCAATGACCACAACCGGGAAGTGGTTGTGCCGGGGACGTTTAAACATGTAGATAATGTCGAGCGGCAGCCGATCTGGACCATTGCAACGGTCATTCCCCGAGGTCTTGAGGCGGCGCAGGGGATCATATTCTTTGTGTTTCTGATTGGCGGATCGCTGGCTGTGATCCGCACAACGGGGAGCATCGATGCTGCCCTTGCGCGCCTCTTGCGCAAGTTTGGTAACCGGCCGGCGTGGTTGATTTTTATTGGGATGTTCGTGGTGGCTGCCGGGGCATCGACAATTGGTATGTCTGAAGAGTTTATCCCGCTCACGGTCATTCTGCTTACGTTGTGTGTGGGGATGCGAATGGATGCGATTACTGCAGCGGGGATTCTGGTGATTGGTTCTGGTATTGGATACGGGGTAGCAGCTTTGAATCCGTTTACGGTGCTTGTGGCACAAGAAGTTGCCGGCGTGCCGCTGATTTCAGGCATCGAATACCGGCTAGCAATTTCGCTGCCCTTCTTTTTGATTGGATTCTTCCACATGTGGCGCTACGCCAAAAAAGTGCGCCTGGAGCCATCGGCTTCCCTGGTACACGACGTGCCGGAAGCACAACTGCCACAGGAAGAGGCATCGGTTGAGCTCACGGGCCGGCACATGACGATTCTCTGGATTAGCATGGCAACGCTTGCGCTCCTGGTGTGGGGCATTATCTCACATGGCTGGTACTTTGTCGAATTGGGTGCCGTGTTTGTGGTGCTGGCAGTCGTAGTCGGATTGGTTGCCGGTATGCCGCTGGATAAAATTGCGCGCTCGTTTACTGCGGGCGCAGCAGAGCTGACTGGCACGGCGTTACTCATCGGTTTTGCCCGTGCCATCGAAATCGTTTTGACGGATGGGCAGGTGATGCACACCATCGTAAATGGTCTCGCCACCCCGCTGGAAAGCGCCGGCGCCGAAGTAGCAGCAAGCGGTATGCTCGTCATCCAGAGCATCTTCAACTTCTTTATTCCTTCAGGCTCCGGCCAGGCGTACGTGACGATGCCGCTCATGGCCCCTATCGCTGACATCGTCGGTCTTTCCCGACAAATTGCAGTTACCGCGTATCAGATGGGGGATGGTTTTATGAACATGATCATCCCAACGGGGCCTGTATTGATGGGTATTCTGGGGATTGCCGGCATCCCGTATTCCCGGTGGTTCAAGTTTATCTGGCCCCTCGCCATTCAACTGGTCATTGCGGGTTGCATTGCGCTGACTATTGCTGTGTGGATTGGCTATCAGTAGAAGGACCACCCACAAGGCTGCGGTACATTGCTGCGAGGAAGCCAAGGCCTGTGACAGCCAGGGTAGCCGCAGTCAGCCAGGGCATGTCCAACGTGCTTACGCCATAGAGAAGGATCAAAAACGGCAGGGGCGATCAAGAATTGTTTGACGTAGGGTGTTAACGCGGCTTTTGCTGGTGTACCTGCCAGGTATAACATCACGATGATGTGTAGCACGCGCGCCAACGATCCGCCAACGGCAAGGTACAGGATAGCCTGCCAGATATCGCCCGTCAGGCAGCCGTAGAGGAAGAGGGTGAACTGCAGCAAAAAGATTGCTGTGCTGGTTACAAATTCGATGCGCTGTTTTTCGAGGAGGTCAAAAATCCGCGTGAGTGGTGAGGCGATGCTGGCGAGGAAAAACCAGGGCGCAAGCCAGCGTAGATACAGGCCGGCTGTTTCCCACTGTGCCCCAAGGAAAAGGGTCACCACTTCGGGGCCGGTTAGCATCAGAGCGAGAGTAGGGAAGAGGCCTATCGTGATGAGCCGGCTGTGTACCTTGGTTGTTAACGCGGATAGTGTCTGGTTACGCATGGCATCCGCCCCTTCTACAAAAAAGACCTGGGAGATGGCGTAGCCGATCAGGCTAAGCGGTACCGCAAACAGCGCAAACGCACGACCGTAATAGCCTACGATGGTCGCATCAAAAAAGACGAGCAATAGCAATACGGGAAGCCGCGATTGCAGTGTGTTCAACAACGTCGACGGCATCGCAAACAGCGGAAATCGCTTGTAACGTCCAACTGCATGGCGGATGTATGCACCGTTAAAGATGCCTTTGAAAAACGCCCCTTGCACACGCAAAATTTGTCGTAGATACCAGAACGTACTGGCAAGGTAGCCGGCTACGTACCCGCCAATAAGTCCGATCGGCAATGCCCGGTTAGTAAGCTGTGCAAGTACAATGCGAGTAACGGCCATTACACCGGTCTGCGCAACCTGGCCAGACGATATTGCACCGTAGGCTTTCTTACGATTCAGCCAGAGTTCATTCAGCTTGGCAAAGCGAATGGCAGCCAGTGCGGGTGGAATCCATATCAGGTGGGGTAACAGTGCGGATTGTTTGAAAGAGGTGGCCGGCATCAACGCGAGCAATACATCTCGAAAAAACCACAACAGCACGCAAATTCCGGTAGTGAGCAGCACCAGGATAAAGGTTAGCCCCAATAGGCCCAGTGCTTCCTCGTCTTCTTCCGGTAACATCAGGGCATCTTCATACCGTAGTGTTGCAAACGGCACAAGCAGGGCGATAATGGCAACCAGTGCGTCGAGTAGGCCAAACGCTTCGGGCGTATAGAGTCTCGACAAAATCGGTTGGGCGCCATACGAGATCAACAAGGCGATAAATGTGCCGGAGAGGAGCGTCGAAACGGCTTTGATGAATCCGCTGCCCTTCGTCAGGCGATCGAACAAGTTGCGTAGAGACGACATCATTGGAGCGCCAGCCGCTGTGCGGACAATTTATACACAAACCAGCCCTGTGCTTCATGTACAACTGCCATTGAGGAGGAAATAGGGAGCGGTGTGTTACGGATGATGTAGTCGAACGAATAGGTAAAGCCGAGTTCTTCCAGGGCCGTCGGTGTGAGCGTATTGTATTTGAGGTCGAGGGTTTTTAACAGCGTGGCGTCTGTCTGGTCAGGGAGTTGGAGTGGCGCCATGTCTTGCAACCGCTCAAACCAGGTCCTGATGTCAGCATCGTTGTAGGGAAAAGCTTTGTGGTTGATGACAATGGCTCGGCGTGCATGGCTCCTGAAGGCAGACCACGAAGGCGGCACAGCGAATACCTCCGCCGGCAACGTATTTCTTGAGGCCCACTGTGCGAGCTCAATTTCGGGGTTTTCGCTGGCACGCCAGGGGTAGACTTTATTGGAGAGTCTGTCTGGTTGCACAAGCAGTACGGTAACCAAGCCGATCACAAACAGGCCGGCTAGATACGCAGGTTGCGTAAAACAGAGCTGATCGAGTCGGCGTGTGGCGCTGTCTGGGAGTACGCGAATCAAGGCATCTGCAATCAACATGACCATCAATGCTTTGATTAAGAGCGTCATTTTGAATAATTGCAGTTTGGCAATGGTCAGGTTTTGTGCGACTTCCGTACCCACATACGCTACGATGCAGATACCAGTCACGAGCGCAAGCATGTCATTGAAAAAGCTCGTGTTGATCGACGATGTATCTTTTTCCCGCGCCAACAACACGAGATACCCTGCAAGCAGGACCACAAAAAACTTGACAAGCCGGATTTTATCGAACGCATTAAAAAGATAATGATGTGGATTTCTGAACTGCGCCATAATGTAGAACAGCTTAGAGGTAGGCGAGATGGTTTCAGAAATGGTGTCTGACAGAGATTCGCCAGAAGCAGTGAACTGCTGGTAGAATAGCGGTACTAGCGCCGGCGCTGCTACAAGCACATACACGCCAGCACTAGCCAGCATCTGCATGAAGAACTCCTGTCGACCCTGTTGCAGTTGAAATAGCTTGATGCACAGCATACCGCCTACAAGAAGCATCACCTGGAGGCCTACAAGTGCTTGAAACAGGGTTGCGATGCCGGCAAGGACAGCCGCTGCTTTGTACTGACCTCTCAAATAAAATACAAACGTCCAGAGCGCAAACGCCCAGGCTGTCATGCTCGGCACCAGGACGTGATGCAGCAGATCATTACCACCGAGCGTCCAGAATGGTGTAAATACACAAACGAGCGTTGTCCCAACCAACGCGGAAAGCCTGTTGTTGATGAGGGTATACGCCAGGCTGTACACAGCCGTGACAATGCCCGTCCAGCTTGCGAGATAGACGAGCAACACGGAGAGCCACACCGGGAAAACAACGCTGAGGCCCCGTAACACATACACGAAGTACGTACGCACGCTGAAAGCTGAAAGCTGTGTCTGTACAAACCAGTCGTTCTGGAAATAAGCGGGATTAATCAGGCTATAGAGAAAGGGGATGAACTCATCCTGATCACTTACACCGTAGTCATAGCCGAACCGTAACAGATAAAGGCCATACCCCAGAAATAGCAGCACGAGGTAGGGTACGTTGCTGCGCAAGGTAGTATGTGCGGTTGGCGTTTCCATAAACTGGGCTAACCCGAAATCAGGCGTTTGGCGCGAAGCAACGTGTTGAGCAATTGATTTGGGGTGTGGGTGACACCAAAGTAGGGCGTCAATATAGCACCAAATCTACGTTTGAACTCGGCAATACCCGGTGTGTTGGCGCCTACAAAATCGAAGGTCTCAATGCCGGCCGCCTGTAGTTTCGGCAGCGTTTTACCCAAGAGCACGGTCATCGCTGGCCCCGGATTGCTCCCTGCGATCCAGTAGTAGGCCTGTGTGCCATGGTGGAGCACGGCGAGGCCGGCTTCGGTGGTCCCCGCTTCATTAACGACGGTAAAACATCGTACCATCGATTTGGCCTGCAAATCGCTAGCAAGAGAAACGAGTTTCTCAGGAAGAATAGGGAATTGCCGGCCATTACGCTCATACCCTGAAGCACACAGGGTAACTACAGTTTGAAGCGCCTGAGGCGTCTCTGATAATGAATAAGCGTCTTTGTTTTTATTGAAATTGCGTCGCGTTCCGTTCGACCACGACGAAAATGAATTGTCCAATGAAAGGAGGTCCAGTGTATAGGTGTAGTACGGGGTGGTTTGCCAGCCGGCCCACGTAAACGGACGAATGTCCTGGATTGTTGGGTGAAGATGGAGTCTGGCATCGTCGAAACGGGTTGCCAGTTGGTTCGTCAGGAACGTCAACGCATCCTGTTGTACGTCTTCGTCTGCTAAGAGGACCGACGTATAGGGCATAAACGCAGGGACTGTTATGCGATGGAATGGCCCTTGAGTTTGGTGAAAAACGAGCATCCCGGCCACGTCGCGCTTATGATCTGCAACCAGCCATACCTGTAGATTGATTGCAAATCGCTGAGAAAGGCAGCCGGCAAAAATCAGGTTAGTGAAAGGAGAGTGCTGGGGAGAAGTGCCACTCAGGTGCTGCCAACGTGCAATGCCTGCTGCGTCGTTTACATTGTAAACAGATAACGTATAGGCGGGTGATACAGATGGCACGAAGGCGTCTGGAAAGACCAGGATTGGTGTAAAGACAGTAGTATTTAGCTGATTGCAAAAAATCTAAAGGCAAAAAACCTTCAACTTTCAACAACAACCAAATAAATATATTTGGTTACTTTACAGAATATACTGACTCAGGTCTCTATTTTCAGCAACGGTGCCGAGTTGCTCCTGTACCATGTTTGCCGTTACCTCGAATTCGGAAAATGATGCGTTATCGGGTACGTCGAACAGGATCTCTTCCAGGAGGGTGGTCAGGATGGTATGCAGCCGGCGTGCGCCAATGTTTTCCACTTCAGCATTCACTTTAGCAGCGATGCCGGCAATTTCTTTCACCGCTTCATCTGCGAAGGTGATGTTGACTCCCTCCGCCTCCAGTAACGCGGCGTATTGCTTGAGTAATGCGTTTTTCGGGATGGTAAGGATTTTGTAGAAGTCTTCTTCGTTGAGGTTGTTTAGCTCAACGCGGATCGGGAAGCGGCCCTGAAGTTCGGGAATGAGGTCGCTTGGTTTGGCAATGTGAAACGCGCCACTGGCAATAAACAGGATATGGTCTGTTTTGACCATCCCGTATTTGGTCATGACGTTGGAGCCTTCCACGATAGGGAGGAGGTCGCGCTGAACGCCTTCGCGGGATACATCAGGCCCACCGCCTTTGCCTGAACGGGCGGCTACTTTGTCGATTTCGTCAATGAACACGATGCCGGCTTGCTCGACGCGGGTCATGGCCTCTTTGGTCACCTTGTCCATGTCGATAAGCTTCTGCGCTTCTTCCTGCGTGAGCAATTCGCGTGCTTCCGAGATCGGCATCCGGCGTTTTTTGCGCTTTTTGCCGCCCAGGTTACCAAACAGCTCCTGGATGTTCATCCCCATTTCTTCAATTCCCATCGGACCAAAGACCTGCATCATCGGCGTCTGGTCGGAAGAGACTTCGATTTCAACTTCACGCTCGTCGAGTTCGCCGCGGCCGAGTTTTTCTCTAAACTTGTTACGTGTCCGTTCGCGCAATTCTGCTTCAGAAGAAGGCTCGCTGTCGTCGTCAGCCTTATCGTTTTGCTGCATGACGAAGCCTGGTCCAGGAATCATGTCCCCGGTTGTCTTTTTGACCGGCGGAATGAGGATGTCGAGGATGCGCTCTTGTGCCTGTTCGCGGGCGCGTTCCTGTACGCCTTCTGTAAATTCTTCGCGGACGATGTTGATGGCAATGTCTGTGAGATCACGGATCATGCTATCGACATCGCGTCCGACGTAGCCAACTTCGGTAAATTTGGTTGCTTCAACCTTGATGAAGGGCGCCCCGGAGAGTTTGGCAAGCCGGCGGGCAATTTCTGTTTTACCCACGCCGGTTGGCCCAATCATAATGATGTTATTGGGCATGATCTCGTCCTGGATCTCAGCAGGAGTATTCTGCCGACGCCAGCGATTACGGAGTGCAATGGCTACGCTTTTCTTGGCTTCGTTCTGCCCAATGATGTATTTGTCTAGTTCCGCTACAATCTGGCGGGGCGTCAATTCTTCCTTCATCTTGAATAGATAGTAATCATCCTGGCGTACTTACACGCCAAGGGGGGATATTGGATTCTTACTCCTTGTTCAAATCATTCTCTGAACCGAGGGAGTCTGCTGGTTCGTCCGCCAATTTCCCGCCGTCGCCGGAGGGATACGGTGCCGTTTCATCAAATACAGCTTCGCCGCCTTTAAAGTCGACTTTTTCGTCCGGATACGAGTCGCCCGCCGTGTAGCCATCCCCGAACTCAGCCGGATTGCGCTGCTCAATTTCTTCCCGGATTTGTACTACGTCCGGGTGTTCAGCATCGACCAGCAGTACGGTATAGTCGTACGGGAAGCCTCGTCTTTTTTCGAGCCAAACGGCGCCGGCATCTTCCAGCTTGTTGATAATGGACTTGGGATCGTTGAGATGATCGTCCAAAGAATCGGAGAGTTTTCGTAACAGTGGTGTCAGGTAAACCTCGTCGTATTGACCGAAATGTTCTTCGATGACGCGCAATGTTTCGTACGCGATGCTATCGGTTACTTCCTGGTATTCTACATCCCGCTGCACCGTGAATGAGGCGCGGGCTACGCGGCGGCCAAAGGTGCCGTTGCGTACGGCATCGCTGTTTTTGGAGATGTTACCAAGTTGGCGGCGTGCACCTTCGCTCAACAAGTCGCCAGCGTTGAGAAAGGTTTCGTGGCCGAACAGGTGCATCCGCTCCAGCTCTTCATGCGTCTCCAGCGTTACCACAAGCATATTCTTCCCGTGCCCTTTCAGGAGTTGCACGAGAGGGACCTGTACACTGTTGCCTGAAATAAGTACGTAGGAATCAATGTCGGGACGCGTATAGATCAGGTCGCCAGCATCCAGGCACAACTGCATGGACGGCGCTGCCGGGTCGATGCCGGCGGAGACAAATTTAGGCGTCAGGCCCTGCTGGTACAAAGATTTCTGTATAAAAAGGCCATCTCCCTGGAGGGCGCCAAAGTCTGCGTAGGCGTTAGAAATGGCGAGTTGAAAGAGGTCTTTTCCCTGGAGGTAACGATTTAACTCTTCAAGCATGTCGATGATGAACTCATCGGGGTGTGTATCATCGGACAGCCTTTGCGACAGAAGGTTGTACAAATTTTGGTAATCTACAAGAACGGCGGTCAGGTTTTCCTGCCTCCACAATCGGTTCTTGTCGTATCTGCTATGATTCATTTGAAAAGTCTGTTACACTAATTTCATTAGTTCAATAAGTAATTAACAGGTGTAGTAGCTACACGAGAAGTGCGGGGAGCAGACGTGAAATTTGAGAACGGTATGGCCCGTAACTGATAGTAGGAATTTGCCGTTTGACCGTGCAAAGGCTGCCTGAACGGCGAATTAGTTGGCTTCAGGGGACTGAAGTTCCAGAATATTTATATGATGGTTCGTATAAATACAAATATCAGCTGCAATAGAAAGTCCTTCCTCTACTATCTCTCTTGCTGAAAGATTGTCACCATATTTTACAAGCGCTCGTGTGGCTGCTAACGCAAAGGAGCCACCGGAGCCAATTGCGACGATGTTGTCATCGGGTTCAATAACATCGCCAGTGCCACTAATCAGCAAAAGTCGTTCCTCTGAGGCGACAGCAAGCAAGGCTTCGAGGCGTCTGAGGTAGCGATCGGTGCGCCAATCTTTGGCTAACTCAACAGCTGCACGGGTCACATTGCCGCCATATTGTTGCAGCTTTTCTTCGAACCGTTCAAAAAGCGTAAAGGCGTCAGCTGTAGAACCTGCAAAGCCGGCGAGAATTTTTCCACCATGTAATGCACGCACTTTTTGGGCCTTGTGCTTCATTACGGTGTTGCCCATCGTAGCCTGTCCGTCAGAACCCAGCGCCACCTGTCCGTTGTGGCGAACGCCGAGGACGGTTGTTGCATGAATCTTTCGCTCACTGGTAAAATCCATAATCACCACCTGTTCAGACTACAATTAAAAAAATTAGGGCTGTCTTACACGAGAAAGGCATGCAAAGAGTTCTGCAAAAAAAGAAGTGTCGCAATTTTTGTAATGAGTCCCGGTTTAGGTTCGATTTTTTGATATACCGACAGGGCTTCGTAACTGCTGCCTTTGTTGAGAAAAATAGAATGCCCCCGCAGGGGCGGGGGCGGTCCAGCTAGAGTTGTAGACCGTCTATATTGTCAAACCTCGCCATGATGGCCCATCCGAAGAAGCTGTTGGCTACGCCTATGAGGAGTTCATTTTCGCCTTCTTGCAAAGGCAGGGCAAAGGAGGCGTCATCTACGGCAATCTGTCCAAAGGCATCTTTTGCGATAGGGTGGGAATACAGGTTTTTATCTACATAAACCAACCTGCCATTGAGCATAACCCATACTTCATCGCTGAACCCTAGATGCAGCATGCGCGAGCCGGCTTCTTCAGCGTGAATCAGTTTTTTGAGCCACACAGCGCGGCGGTCAGTAGATCGGCCAAATTGCCGACTCAGGTTGAGCAAGCCATCACGCTCTGTTGTGATACTGCGCCAAACCGCCGCACTGTCGGGCAAATGATCGCTGTGTGCCCGGAAGAGCATCGCACTGACCAGTTCCTGGCCGGGAGGGAGTACAAACGGTTCGCTAACCTGCCAGGTATGTAAGTAGCGTGGATCATCCACTACGGGGTCGTAGGCTGCCTCTGGAGGTAGGGTTTCGGTTGCACCAGGTTTGATCACCAGGTTGGCAAAAATACCACCGCCTTCAAACGCAAGACTACCGGCGCCTGAGGGACCGGCAAGCTGTGGGATGCTGAGTGCCGGCATGGTCATATCGTTAACATACACCTGCATGCGCGCACCGGAAATGACCAGCTTGATATGATTCCAGCCATCTTTATAAATCTGTGCCGGCGCCTGGTAACGGGGATGCAGATCCCAAAGTGCTACCCCTTTGGTGAGTGCTGTGTATTGGATGGCATCTGGCCCGGTCGGATCATCAGCACGATACGTTCGGAGATAGAACAACTCCGCATCCGTTGCGTCTTGCCGCCTGAAGTAAAACGTGGAGAGGAAAAAATCGGTGAGTTCGACGTCGAATTCGATGGTGCCCTCTGTGAAGGCGAAGTCTTTCAATACAACCTGGCCCGGTGCGGCAAAGAGGGCATTCGGGTTGGGGGTAACCTGCAGGGCCGGGACACCTTTGTGTGTGATAAACGAAGCGCGCTCATCAGGCACCTCCCAGTGATCAGGGTGCATAGGGGGACTGATGGTGTTCTGAGCCAGCAGGGGAGAAACAGTGAGGAAACCAAGGGCAAAACAAATCAGCAGTTTCATGGAAGTAGTGGTTGATAAATGAATGTAGTTCGCCAAAACTAGCAGGGCATCCCTCCATGCTTCCATTCAATTGCGTGCAAGTGCCGGCCAAGGTGATGCAAAGGCCGTTCAACCTCATTCACGGCTAAAATGACGTAATTACGCTATACAATCTGTTCTTTTGTGCTGGTATTCTTTAATAGAGACAAGGTCCTCCTATCGTTGCTGTTGTAAGCAACTGTTGATATTCCCGCCGCAACTTTAGCATCAAATGGTGTTGTGAGTTCTGCCACCAAATAAAGGACTTGCTTAAGCGTGCTTTGGTTTACTTGGTAAGATATGTTGTTATCTGATGAACGTGCGATATGTGCTGTGTCGCGCTGTTTTTCTATACGTGAGTAACTATATCCTGTGTGTTACCCTGCACGAAGTAACCGCATGATACACGATGTTTACACATCGCATTGGTAAAAAACATGTTACAGCCTCGGAAGATGTTACTACGATGTGCATTCATGAAAATTAAATCTGTTTACTTGTTGGTAGTTTGGGGAGTAATTGTTTGTACTGGCTGTACAACTACGTGCCCTGAGCCTCCTGGTTGGGAGCCAGTTGTTCGGCTAGGGTCATTGGATGACCCCTTTCCAATAATCCAGCCATTCGAATTGATAGAACTGAAAATTGGCTTATACCAATCTGAAAATGCGCAAAAGCAAAGTACGCTAAAGTCTTTTTTTGGGGATTTGAAGCCTTTAATCGAGTCAAATAATACGAGTGTTGAATTTTCTTATCGGTTTATTCCTGACCAAAGAAAATTCCTCATAAAGGCTAGGAGGAATGATTGGGATATTGATTGGGTAGGTGAGTATACTATTGTTTCTTCTGACTGGATTAACCCTACATGGGGAGAAGTTATCGTGTACAATGAGTATGTTTATTCTGTGGACTATATCGGCTCAAGACGTACAGATGGTGATACTGCACGGAATGAAATAAGAAATAGAGTAGCACTTGCAATTGGTGAGCTTTCCAGACAAGACAAGTACAGGGAAAGAATGGTGTATAGGGGAATGTCTCTAACCAGGATCAATCGTTGAGAAAAAGATTGAGGATAGCGTGTTGCAAGAGGCTTTTTTTAACAAAACCTAAAGCTCATAGCGCGCCAACAGCGTGACCAGCGCATTCTGCGTGCGGCGGACTGCTGAAGTTTTAACCGTGTAGTTGTTGCACATAATCACAAACAGCAGCGGGGTGCCGGCTGCGCTGGATACATAACCACTGAGCGAACTCGCGCCCGTCAAGGTGCCTGTTTTGGCACGTACGTTCCGGTACGTAGGGCTTCTGCGGAAGCGGTCTTCGAGCGTGCCATCAACACCGCCTATCGGGAGTGAGTCGTAATAAGCCTGTTGTACAGCACGGTTCGGGTGATCCCACATGTACGTGAGGAGATTGGCCGTCATGTCGGCTGTGACCAGGTTCATGCGCGATAAGCCTGAACCGTCGAGGAGCTTGATGCGGCTCGTGTCTACGAGGGCGCGCCCGTATGTCTCGCGTGCTGACATCACGCCGCGTTCAGCTGAGGAGTCATCGGGTTCGAGACCGGGCACCGGGGCGTGAATGCCCAGTGTGCGGATGAGGAGCTCGGCATACAGGTTCTGACTTTCCTTGTTGAGGATCACAATCATTTCGGAAAGCGGAGGAGAGCGGTGAATGAGGAGTTGCTCCAGCATTCTTTTTTCCGGTTTGATGGACAAGTCGTCTACGTCCACCGGCCGGCCTATCACAACGATGCCTTCCTGTACCAGCACTTCACGCAGCACGTGGGTGAAGTACTTGGTTGGATTTGATACCGTGATGTACGATGTGTCGATTTCTGCCGGGTAGATTTCACTGATCGCCTCAATGGTATTGAAGTTACGCGGCCGGCTGTAGTCGATGTCATCGCTGGAATCAGGGTGGACGGTGACCGTACGGTTTACAACATCCACATAATCCGTGTTGAAGGGATCCCAGCGTAGTTTTGCCGGCATGCCTTCCTGCTGCCCCTCCAGAATAAACCGAATGCTGTTGTCGTAAAACGTGAGGGCGCTTATTTCAGCCGAGTAGTAGTACGGCTCGTCGTCCCAACTCCACCCGTATCCCAGGCTTAGATCGTCAAATAAATCGTCGTCGCCAATAATATCGCCCGTAATCTGGCGAATGCCCAGGTCTTTAAGGGCTGTAGCCCAGTTTCGAAAAATGAGCGTCGGGTCTTCTTCAGCATAGCGGTCGCCGATGGTTGGATCGCCTGAGCCGCGAATGATGAGATTACCGTTCAACACGCCATCTTCAACCGCACCGTCGGTATAGAGGATGGTCTCGTAGCGAAAGTCGGGGCCGAGCAAGTCGAGGGCCGCGGCGGTTGTGTAGAGCTTGGCGTTTGACGCCGGCATCATGCTCTTGTTGGTATGCCGCGCAAAAATTACGTCTTTTGTTGCCAGATCGATGACCTTGACACCCCAGTTTGCATTTTTGTATTGCTCATCATTCAGCAACTCATGGATGCGGGCCTGCAGCGCTTCACGGGATTTGGTGATGGGCTGTGCCTGTAGCATGGCTGGCAGCATCAGGCAAAGGCAGAGGAGAAGACCGGCGAATCGGCAGATCGGACGGGAAGGCGTACACATAGTAGTTGACGAGACCATTGAAACGAGGTACACAAACGCTGTAGTGTACCAATTATCGTGTAAATATACACGGTAGGTACCAGTTTCCTACTCCGGTGTTTCTAACTCCAGACGTTCTGGAGGAGCTTCTTCTAGCACCACAAATGCGTGTTCTACGACGTCAATGGGGGAAGTGGGTTTGATGTACACGAGGAGCTGGTTCTTTCCGGTTTGTGGCACAACATCTTCAACAATGCCGATCGGGTATCCTGGAGGAAAGACGCTACTGTATCCGCTCGTAACAACCAGGTTGCCCTGTTGCACAGATTCTGTTTTGATGACATGCTCCAGCAGCAGCCGGCCTCGATCAATGCCTTCCCAGCGTACGATGCCTTGTGCCTGCGCCGGCTGCACTTTGGCCGGCACGCGGAAATCCATGTTGAGGTAAGACATGACCTGCGCGTAATTCTCGCTTACCTGGATCACTTTGCCTAAAATGCCTCGCTCATCGAGCACACCCATACCTTCCTTGACGCCGTGTGCGCTGCCTTTGTTGAGGGCAAGGTAGTTTTTCTGCTGGGTAATTTCCTTTTCGATAATCCGCGCCGGCTCCAGGTTGTACGCGACCGTATCTACAAACCCCACGAGGCGGCGAAGGCGCAGGTTTTCAATGTCAGCTTCTCGTGAGCGCGCCAGTTGACTGGAAAGTTCGATGTTCTCGGCCCGCAGAATATCGTTTTCTTCGAGGGCATGGAAATAACGGCCGATCCAGCTGAGTGAGCTTTCCACACGTCCCGTAATTTCAAGCGACGCAGCGCGGAGTGTC
The DNA here is from genome assembly GCA_965263205.1 of Rhodothermales bacterium. Taxonomy (GTDB): domain Bacteria; phylum Bacteroidota; class Rhodothermia; order Rhodothermales; family JAHQVL01; genus JBCCIM01. The sequence goes on along the minus strand of CBDHHF010000035.1, from coordinate 572,653 downwards.
CTGACGATAGTCAGGTTCTGGGTAAGCATCACAACCAGCGAAATCGAAATCAAACTGAGGAGGAGTACCCAGTCCCTGATTCGAGCCCATTGACGAAAATCCATTTCAGTAACCTGCGCAGTTGCCTGCTAGCCATGGAAGGTGATAACGGTTGCAATTGTAGCAGTAATTGTAGCTGCAAATGTAGCTTTTACACCCACGCCGGCGCAATATGGTTCAAGATCCATCCAGGATACTAAGCATAGATAGGCAGCACAGATTACAAGTGCAGATTACAAGTGCAGATTGTTCGCGCACGTTACGTCAATACTTTCTGGAAGGTCTCGATGTTTTCGAGCACTTTCCCCGTACCACGCACAACAGCCGTGAGCGGATCTTCCGCGATGTATACCGGGATTTCAGCGCGATTGCGGATCAGGGTGTCGAGGCCTTTCAGCATGGCACCGCCGCCCGTAAGCATAATCCCGCGTTCCAGGATGTCTGAACCAAGTTCGGGGGGCGTGCGCTCCAGGCAATGTAATACAGCGGCTGCAATCTGGCCGATTGGCTCGTTCAGGGCATCCCGTACGTCTTCCGAGGTGATCGAGCGAATTTTTGGGATACCACTCACAAGGTCGCGTCCTTTCACCGAAATTTCCAGTTCAGGATCGAGCTCCACCGCGCTACCAATTTCACACTTGATGCGCTCTGCTGTACGAAGACCAATCAAGAGGTTGTGGTTGCGCTTGAAGTACTGCAGGATGGTATTGTCGAGTTCATCGCCACCTACGCGAATGGACTCATCAATCACGATACCGGAGAGGGCAATAACTGCAATTTCTGTTGTGCCGCCACCGATGTCGACAACCATGTTACCAACAGGCTCGTCGACGTTCATGCCGATACCAATGGCAGCAGCCATGGGTTCTTTGATGAGGTAAACTTGCTTGGCGCCGGCACGCTCTGCCGACTCACGCACTGCGCGTTCTTCAACACCGGTAATACCGCTCGGTACACAGACCACCATGCGGCGGATCGAATTGTACCAGTTGCGTTGCACCTTGCGGATAAGGCCCCGGATCATTTGTTCTGCGACCTCAAAATCAGCAATAACGCCGTCTTTGAGGGGACGAATGGTTTCGATCTGGGGGTGGGTGCGTTCGTGCATCTGCTGTGCTTCAAAGCCGATCGCAATATCCTGACGCGTAGATCGGTCGACAGCAACGATGCTGGGTTCATTTAAAACAATGCCTTCGCCGGCGATATGGATCAGCGTGTTGGCTGTACCCAAATCTATAGCAACATCGTGGGAGAGCTTGAAAAACGGCATGTATGTGTGCGTTTAACTAAATCGTGAAGTTCAGGAGAAAGTACAGCATTTTCACGAGGCGTGCACGGTACCTGCTCTTTTAGCCTGCTAGCATAGACAAACAAGTCGTTCTCGTATGCCAAAAGGAAAAGGACAAAACCTTCAACCTGCAACCTTTAACCTGTAACAGCAAATCAATCAATCCGATAGGATTTATTGGTTTGCACTAGTGTCTGAAATGCCGCTTCCCGGTAAACACCATGGCCATGCCATGTTCGTTGGCCGCCTTAATGACCTCCTCGTCGCGCACGGATCCTCCCGGTTGAATGGCGGCTCGGGCTCCATTTTTTGCCGCCTCTACGAGGCCATCTGCAAATGGAAAAAATGCATCCGAGGCTACCACTGATTCGGTAAAGTCAAGTTCCGACTTACGGCCTTTTTGAACAGCGATTTCAGAAGAATCGATGCGGCTCATTTGGCCGGCACCGATGCCCAGCGTAGCTGCATTCCTTGTGTAAACGATCGCATTGCTCTTGACGTGTTTTACCACGCGCCAGCCAAATATGAGATCAAACCATTCCTGTTCGCTCGGTTGACGGGTTGTAACCACTTCAACCTGCGACCGGAATGCATCGAAGGGAGGCAGCGGGCCATCGCGATCCTGGACCAGCATGCCGCCCGCTATTGACCTGATATCTACTTGTGCACCAGGGATTGCAGTCTGCAGTGATTTAATTAATCGGCGATTTTTCTTCTTCATCAAGAAATCCAGCACACCTTCTTCAAATTCAGGGGCAATAATGATCTCTGTAAAGATGCTGTTGATGGCTTCAGCCGATGCCATATCGAGTGGCCTGTTTACAACCACAATGCCGCCAAAGGGCGATTGACGGTCTGTGGCAAAGGCGTTGCTGTAGGCTTCATGCAACGTGTCAGCGCTTGCGACCCCACACGGATTTGTGTGCTTGAGGATGGCGCAGGTTGGCGGTGCATCGTTGAACTCTTCGATCAAATAAAGCGCTGCGCTGAGGTCGATCAGGTTGTTGAAGGAGAGCGCTTTGCCGTGTAGTTGCTCAAAGAGTTCGCCTGGATCGCCGTAGAATGCTCCCTTCTGGTGCGGGTTTTCTCCGTAACGTAGCGTTTGTACGCGGGGGAGGGTCACCGCAAAATGCGCCGGCTGTCCGCTGGCATCAGGTGTCTCTTTTGCAAAATAAGCCGCGATGGCTGTGTCGTATTGTGCCGTGTGGGCAAACGCTTTGGCTGCTAGCTCCTGGCGCACAGCCATGGACAGCGTGCCGTTGTTGTTGGCCAGTTCTTCAGCAACCTGGTCATAGTCGGCCGGCGACGTGACAACGCCTACAAAGAAGAAATTCTTCGCTGCGGCACGAATCATTGTTGGGCCACCAATATCAATGTTTTCAATGGCGAAACCGATCGATACGTCTGCTTTGCTGATGGCTTGCTGGAACGGGTAGAGATTCACCACCACAAGGTCAATCCCCTCAATGTTGTGTGCTTTCAATTGCGCCAGGTCTTCCGGATCATTTTTGCGCGAAAGCAATCCGCCATGGATGGCTGGATGCAGCGTTTTCACGCGCCCGTCGAGGATTTCCGGGAATTGGGTGATTTCAGACACCGACTTCACGGGCAGGCCGGCTTCTTTAATGGCACGCGCTGTACCGCCGGTAGAAATCATTTCGACACCCTGCGCGTGCAGTTTTTGCGCAAAAGCCACAAGGCCTGTTTTATCAGATACAGAAAGCAGGGCACGCCGGACCGGATATCGATCTGCTGGTTGTGGTAAGTCCTTTTCTTTGATCATGTCTGTTGTTAGGGAGCTGTGTCCTTTATAGGCAGTATTTTCTTTAAACAGTGGTTGTGTTTACTGCGCGTTGGGAATGAGTGGGTCGATGGATACTTTGCGATCATGTACCGTTACGCGGCCTTCAGCAACAAGGCGCAAGGCCTCAGGGAAAATCTGATGCTCTACAGCCAATACGCGTGCTGCGAGGCTTTCAACGGTGTCGGTTTGATACACTGGTACGGTGCGTTGCAGCATTATGGGGCCTGTATCATACGCTTCATCCACAAAATGCACCGTGACACCTGTCCAACGTACGCCGCGATCCAGGGCTGCCTGGTGAATCTTTGACCCGTACATGCCTTTGCCACCAAAAGCTGGAAGCAGTGACGGATGGATATTGAGCATGCGGTCCTGGAATTGCCGAACAACAGGCAGCGGTATTTTCTTGAGGTAGCCGGCCAGCGTCACAAAGTTCACGTCTTGTTTGACAAAGACTTCGTTGAGTGCTGCTACGTAAGCTGTTTCATCAGCAAAGCTTCCCGGGTTGAGCACCGCCGTTGCAATGCCCCGCGATGCTGCACGATCCAGTGCCTTAGCACTTGCTTTATTACTTATTACAGCTGTGACATTGACATCCTGGAGCGTGCCGCTTTCTATTGCTTGTAGAATGGCTTCCAGATTTGTACCGCTACCCGACGCAAAGACTGCAATGCGTAAAGGGGACTTACTCATGGTTATGTGCGATTTGCGGATGTTCGGTTGTTGTGCGTCACCAGTGGTTCGAGTATCTGTAGTTCGGTTTGGGTCGGGGTGACGCGCAACCTGGCTTCGACGCCAACAGGCATCGCATTTTTCACCGGAATATGACCATATCTAAGCCCCGATGCAACAGGAAAATCGACATTCTTGCAATAATCCCGAAAAACCTCATCAATTTCGGCCGGCGTGCTTTCGGGATGGTCGTCATCGGTAAACGCACCGAGGATCAGGCCACCCAGGTTTTCCCATATACCACTCAGTTTTAGTTGGCTGAGCATTGCATCGACTTTGTAGGCAGGCTCGTTCACATCTTCCAAAAAAAGAACGGCGCCCTGCAAGTTTGGCAAATACGGTGTACCCACCAGGCGTGTCAATACAGCCAGGTTACCACCCAGGAGTGGGCCCGTGTGCTCGCCGGCATGCATGCAGAGCAAAGGATCGCCTGTCACATTGGCGAGGGTAAACGCTTCTGTCGCGGTCGCAATCGTCCAAAACTGTTCTTCGCACCGCGGGTCGAGCGTTCCCCATTCAACGGCAACCATCGGGCCTGAGAGGCTACGCCAGGCGGCCTCTTTGTACAGTGCAAGCTGCAGGGCTGTGATGTCGCTATAGCCTACGAGCAGCTTTGGGGAGATCCGTGCTGCTTCGTAATCAAGAAGCGAGAGCATGCGCGACGTACCATACCCACCGCGGGTGCAGAAAATGGCATCGATGTCTGGATCAGAAAGCAGGGCGTTGAAAGCGGCTGCGCGTTGTTCATCGGTGCCGTTGAGATACCTATGATGTGGCGGAGGGAGCGGGGCGTGTTTGACCGAAAATCCGAGTCCGGCCAGGTAGGCAATCCCTGCTTCATAAGCGGCAAGGTCGCGTGGTGGACTCGCCGGCGTCGCAATGGCTATTGTGGCGTGTTGGGGGAGGAGCGCTTGGGGTAACAAGGATACATCCGGCTTAGTCAGCCAACACTTAGTCAGCCAGAGATTTAACCTGTCTGTATCGCTTGTAGTGGCTCGGCGACATCGCAAGTACGCCGGTAATCACGCCAAAGATGAACGTACCGATCAAGATGATCGCGGTGGATCCGTTAATTTCATAGGGTCCCAGGTTCAGGCTCATCGAGCTCTGGTTTTCCAGCGCGAAAAGAACAGTAATCAGGGCCAGTAGAAAAGCGAGGATAGTACGCATAAGATTTCTGGTAGCAGGATTGTGTTTAAAGAGACAATATATTAAACCGGCGGTTCTAAAAACGGTGTAAGTCCTTATAAATTAAGATTTTTATACCAAAAAAAAGAAGCGCAATATTAATTTTTGTGCTAAAAAACCAAGGATTGCGCGTCACATTTTACCTGGTGGCCGGCATCAGCCATCGCCATCAATTGCGCGGAGCCGGCGCATCCGGGGGACATCGCGTGTCAGCATGGCCACGATGCCCACTAACAAACCCAGCCCAAAAGCGGAAACGCACACCACACCTACCGAGGCTCTGATTTCGAACATACCCATGGTGATGATAAACGGCAGCGGGTTCTGGTAAACCACAAAGGCACCCAGTGCAATGATCAGGATGCCGACAATGGCATAAGAAGGACTCATAATCAATGGTAGGCTTTATTTCTCTGTGGAAAACCGTGTCCTATGGGCACGGTAATGTTTCGTTAGGCTATGCCGAGAACTTTTCTTGTGTACATGTGTGAAATATGTATGGTTGTGGCTGGCTACAAATACCGCTTCTATCCTACGACCGAGCAAAAAGAATATCTTGCTCAGACATTCGGCTGTGTGCGTGTTGTATACAACAAGGCGCTTGAGGCTCGTAAGAAAGCCTACGAGGAAACTGGCAAAGGGCTTACCTATAACCAAAGCGCTGCGCTGCTGACCAGTTGGAAAAAGGAGGCGTCTTACAACTGGCTGAATGATGTTTCCAGCGTCCCACTTCAGCAGAGTCTCAGGCATTTGCAAACAGCGTTTCGCAACTTCTTTGATAAGCGGTCTGCTTACCCAAAATTTAAGAGCCGCAGATCCAGGCAATCTGCCGAGTTCACCAAGTCGGGATTTCGCTTGCGTGGCGATATAAGCCAGCCACGCATATACCTGCCAAAGCAGGCGAAACCCCTTGCTATTCGTTGGAGCCGTGATCTGCCAATTGGCGATAGAGAATCGCCCGAGGTTTCGAGTATCACAATCACCAAGGACGCTGCCGGTCGGTATCACATCGTCTTCAAGGTTAAGTTTGAGCCCAACTCTTACGCGCCGAGAACCAAGGCCGTTGGACTTGATATGGGCTTGACACATGCCGTCATTACGAGCGACGGCGCGAAGCACGATAACCCGAAGTACCTCAAGCAAAGCCTGAAAAAACTTGCCAGAGAGAGCCGCAAGCTTTCTCGCAAGGTAAAGGGCTCTGGCAACTGGCACAGACAGCGCATCAAGGTTGCGAAGGTTCACGCCAGGGTGAGAGACCAGAGGCAGGACTGGAGCCACAAACTCACTACATCCCTTGTTCGTGCGTACGGCACAATCTGCATCGAAACCTTGCAGGTTTCCAATATGGTTAGAAACCGAAAGCTCTCGCGTGCTATTTCGGATGTAAGCTGGTTCGAGCTTCGCCGGCAACTGGCATACAAGTGCAAGTGGTACGGCGGGCAGCTTGTTGCTATCGACCAATGGATTCCGACAAGCAAAACCTGTAGCGACTGCGGAGCCGTAAAGGATGAGATGCCTTTGCAGGTTCGAAGCTGGACTTGTCCGCCGCCTGTAGACGGCGGTTGTGGCGCTGTGCATGATCGTGATGTTAACGCTGCTCGTAATATTTTAAGGGTAGGGACTACCCGGTTAGCTTCTGGAGAAACTGTAAGTCCTATTCCGCTTGCGGGTTAGGTTCGTTTCGATGAAAGAAGAATCCACGTCCTTTGGGCGTGGTAGTTCAATTGCCCCTAAAATAGCGCAAAATAAGTATTGGTGTGCAGCTTGAGAAAAGAAAAGGGGACGCGTTGTGCGTCCCCTTCTGATGCAAAAAGTGAGTCGTGCAAACAGGTTCTATCGTTAACGCGTTAACACCATCACTTTACTTTCTTTATGGATGGTCTCGGAGGAAGCGAGCGAGACAGCTTCCAACTGGTACATGTACGACCCGCTTGGCAGTCCGGTTGCGTCAAAACTCACCTGGTGGGAGCCGCTCGCTTTTGAAGCGCCGGTCAACAAGGTGCGGACTTCTTTGCCTGTTACATCGTACACTTTCAGCGTTACCTGGCTTGGCTGAACCAATGTGAAACTGATGTTAGTGCTTGGGTTGAATGGGTTCGGGTAGTTTTGGTCGAGATCGAACAGGGCCGGCACGGCTGCCTCATCCTCATTCGAAACCGGGTTAAGCGGCATGCCAATGAAGATCCCTCGTCCGTGTGTGGCAAGCGCTACGCGTCCGTCAGAAGTCCGTGATGTAATCGACTCTATAATCACATTACCGACCATATCAGCAGATTCCTGTTGCCAGGTTGTGTTGCTGCCGTTGAGGGAGATGGTAGAAAAGAATCCGGTACTGGTACCCACCAGGTAGCCTGTATCTGCATTTAATGGTACAATCTCAACGGAACGTAGCGATGGACCCGGGACAGATGCGCTGCCGGTCAGGTTGCCTTCCACTGCCGTCCAGGATGAACCCCCATTTGACGTGTGGTAGAGTCCCACAACGTTGTAGTTCGACATGGCAACGAGTACTTCATTTGCATTGTTTGGATTCACTGCAATGCTATGGATATACCCATCGGATGGGGCACCATTAATGGACACGTTTACCGGCGCGCTTGTTGACGTCCCTGCATTTTCAAACCGATAGACCTGCGGCGCTACGTCGTTACCTGATGCGGCGAGATACAGCGTGGTTGTGCCATTACTTACAGCCGCGTCGAGTGCAGTGTAGTCGTATGTGCCACTAATCTGCAAGCTGGCAAGTTGCGCCCATTGCACGTTGGCAATGCTCCCTGCATTGCGACGCCAGAGTGAATTGCCTGATGGATAGTAGATAATTGTTTCGTCTATCGGATCTGTAACAAATGGGTTGATAAACAACTGGTTGTTGGCACCAGCCGGCGTAATTTCAGCCACAAACTGCAAGTCACCGCTGCCATTGTAGCGGTAGGCTGAGATATCGCCGTTCTGCGTTGAGCCAATCGCATAGTTTTCCCCGAGGAAGGCAAACGCGCCATCACCTGAGGTTACATCATCGGATGGGCTTGTAGACGAGGTGTTCGGGTCGTAGCTAAAGAAAGGGCTGCCATTGTCCTGTGTACCACCAAGGAGGCGGTCGTCGTTGGCATCAGCCGGCAGGGCCACGTGGTAGAACTGCGTCACGTTGTAGCCGCTGTTTTTGTTCTCCCATGGAAAGGCACCGCTTATTGAGACGTCATCAATAAAGCTCAAGCCGCCATCGTGCGCTGCCCAAAGCGCATTGGGATTGGATCTGTCAAAAAATAACGCGTGCTGGTCCGGGTGCTGATTGTTGTACTGGGAAATGTTGTTTGCCGTGGCATATCCACCCACCCAGCTTGCAACGGAACTGTTGGGGCGTGTAGCAAAGCCATCTCTGGATACGTAGAGGTTCGTGCCGCCAATAAAGACGAGGTTTTCATCGGCGGGACTTACAGCAATGACCATATTATAGCCTCGCTGGGTGTATACATCGCCCACCTGGCCGCCAAAATCAGGCAGATTGGCGGTGAGGTCCTGACTGGTACCCGCACCGAGATCAAATTTGTACAGAAATACTTCTTCTGTGTCACCAAACGCATTGTTGGCATTGGATACATTACCGGTGAAGGTCATCATGTAGGCCACATCGGGATTGGATGGTGCAATGGCAATGACCGAACGGTCGGGGGTTGCTGGAAAACTGGTTGGGGTAATGTTTGTCCAGGTGACCCCATCATTTGTTGAGGTATATACGCCCGGAGATTCTACTGTGCTTGCTGTGAAGCCATCTGAGATGACCGCTACGAGATTACCATTCGAGGCAATATCAAAGTCGGCCCACATGGTATTGATTTGGCGTCCGAGTACCGATGTAAAGCTGAGTAAATTACCTGTAGAGCGCTGCACGCCAAAGCCGTTGCTCGCCACGAAGATTGTCCCTGTTGTTGGACTCACAAGTACTTTGGACATGTAGTCGTACGGTGAGTCAAAACTGGTTGGGTTGGGGCCAACCGGCGCAAAGACCTGCCAGGTTTCGCCGTTATCAGTGGAGCGAAGGATACCCTGGCCGTAATAAAACGCGCGAAAGCCGCGGTCGGAATTGGAGCCGGCAAATTCGCCGGTAGTAGCATACCAGGTGCTGGTATTCCCGGTACGGGTATCCTGTGCGATGTAGGTAATGCCTGCACCATCTTCCGGATCAGACTTGAGCGTCCAGGTTGAGCCGCCGTTTGTTGACTTCCATATACCACCGGAGACACCGCCGGCGATGATTGTGTTGGCGTTGGTAACGTCTACCGCAACAGCGCGCGTGCGGCCGGCAACGTCATTGGGGCCGGCTTCGCTCCACGAGAACTGCGGCATCGCGCCGCTTTTGAAGGCGCCGTCGATTCGCTTCGGCATAGTCGCCGCGTGTTTTAGTTCGAGGCGACGAATACCTGCTGGGATTTGACCTGTTGCAGGGTCGCGTAACATGCGATGGAAATAGGCTGCGCGGGCTTTACGCGTTTCCTGTTTACGCGCCTTTTTTTCTTGCAGTACCGCTGTTTCGTACTGTTCTGCAGGCTCTTCGTGTGGCCATGCAAAAAATGCAATCAATAGCGCAAGACCCAGTACAACGGAAGGATAGAGAATGCGTCGCAGATCGGAATTTTTCATCTTTAAAATGGGCAGTGTATGAAAAACAAGTTTATATATGAGATCCTGTGCATTGGCCCAGGACAAGGCGCTGTCATTGTATGATTTTTATTTTTCGGACAGCGCGTGGGTAAAATAAATTGTGAGGGTTTGCTAAGGAAAATCTGATAGTAAAAGGCAAACAACCTTCAACTTTTAACCTGCAACCTTCAACACAAACCAATAAATCAAACAGGATTTCTTGGTTTGCAAATCTATCGAATAGAAAGAACGCGCCAGGGCATGGCTGTCACGCCGGGCATATCGGGCACCCGCTGGTATCGCAGCGTAAGGTACTGGGTTGTGCCGGCTTTCATGGCAGCCGTTTCCTCATCATTTTGCTGCGCTGCTGCCATCACGTCTTTGCTGAGAGACGCGACAATTTCTGTGCCTTCGGGGAGTGGCTTTGTGTTGGAGCCGTAGGCATCTGCAGATACAATTTTTAACTGGCAATGGAATCCGTTTTCAACAGCTTCCAGGTTGAGCACTTCGGCTGTAACGTGTACGGTACCTGGCGCCGGTGCCACAGGAGGCGCCGGCTTTTCTGTTTCGGCCATGTCCTCCTTCATCGACTCAGGTTGCTGATTTTTTTTCTTAGAAGACGAGCAGCCACCCAGCAACGCAATGCTGAATAGCAGGATACAAATTGTATGTAGGTTCATGCTGCGAACGGAGTAGGATTCATGAAAAGCATCAGGTAGATACAACCGGACGCCCTTTCCATGTGACGCGGCCCGTAAGATGATTCCAGGCAGAGTCTATTTGTAAAGTCGAACCAAGGACGTAGCAAAGCGGAGCAATCATAGAAATAGTGAACGAAAAACCGCTTCGCTGATCGGTAAGAAGCTTATTGAAGTAAACAAGAAATAGCAAGCGGGGCTCCAGGAATACCGGCGCTACAAAAATCGTAGCAAACAGCATGAAAATGCCTGAAAACAGGAGCGGGTTGTTACCCATTAATAAGTAGACATTTTTCCTGAACCCGCGCCATGCTTCAGCGAAGCTGTCGTACATATGCACGGTAACCTCACCCTGTACATCGACCAGCGCGGGCGAAATACCCTGCTTTTTCAAGTATCGGCCAATAAGGACATCCTCTAAGATTTCGCCGGCCACCTGTGCATGAGGCTCGTACGTGCGGTAGGTTTTTGTATCGATCATCCAGCACTGGCCGTTGAGCACACCGAGTGAAGAGAAGGGGAGGCGTCTGACAAAAAGCCAGGGAATCGAAGCAAGAATTGAGTGGGTAGCCAGGCTGATGAGCGTCAGTCCTTTGCCACGGTAGTGAGGCATGCTGGTTAACACGCTCTTTGAGGGAAGTGCCTGATGTGCGGCAACGAGCCGGCTAAGCGCATCTGGATCTGTCAGGGTTGTGTCGGCATCAAGGAACAGCATCACTTCGCCTTGCACATGGCGCGCCGCCTGATGCAATGCGTGTACTTTGCCCGTCCAACCCTCCGGAGGTCCTGCCCCACGTATGGCACAAATCCGCTCGTCACAAAACGACTGGATGACCTGCCAGGTCTCATCTTCGGATGCATCATCGTAAACAATAAGCTGGAAATTGCTGAATCGTTGTGCTAGAATACTGGGAAGAAGGCGCTGGAGGTTTTCTGCTTCATTGCGGGCAGGGACAAGGATCGAAACGAGGGGCTGGATGGTAGATATGCGCCCATTAGACCTGGATTGTGTTTTCCTTCTCCACAAATAATACAGGTTTGATAAAAAAATGAGGGTGATCACCATGTGGCACCCCACTATAAAGTAGATGAGATAGTTCGTCATCCAGGCAGGTTTGTGTTCCGTTTCCTAAGCTACGTCTCGTATGAAATCTGATATTGGCCGGATAGCCATTCGGCCGCCGGAATATCTGCCACGTTTGCACTATGTGGCGTTGATGCAATCGGTGGATGTATTTGTACTGGCAGATACCTTTCAGTACAGTCGGCAGTCCTATCAAAATCGTGCCCGCGTGCGCACACCGCAGGGGACCCATTGGTTGTCCATTCCCCTGCAAGGCCGGCAGCACGGTCATCCCATCAACGAGACGGTAATTGATAACCGCGTTCACTGGCGATCAAAACATTTACGGTCAATTAGTTTCAACTACAGCCAATCTCCTTTTTTTGGATTTGTTGAAAGTAGTATAGCTGAACTCTACAATGCGGACTGGATACACCTCTCAGACGTTACGTGCCAATCGGTTAAGATGATACAGGAAATGTACCAGGTTCAGTGCTCGGTGGTGCGCGCTTCTGCGCTTGCAGGTTGCCCCGCATCCCTTGAAGCGATACTCGAAGTGATGCCGGCTAAGACGCTGGTTGTGCCGGCAGAAGATACCCACCAACTGGCAGCATCCCCAATTCCTGTAGCGGCTTTGCACGTGCAGGAACCGCCATATCGCCAGCATTTTGAGGGTTTCTACCCCGGCACATCCGCGCTAGATTTACTCTGCAACTACGGGCCTGAGGCCCCCGGGATGGTGCGGAGGAGTGTCAGGAGTTTGGAGTGAGGAATTTGGGTTGGTAAATCGAAGAACGGAAGCACGAAAACCCGTAAACACGAAAAAAACTCTACTCGGGTAGTATGGTATTCATGCGCTGGATGATCTCTTTGAGCCTTTCCGTATCTCCGCCTCTGATTTCGGCAGTTGCCCAACCAATGTAGCCTACATCAGCCAGGGCTTTGCGTACAGCCGGCCAGTCACAGTCGCCTTCGCCGAGCGGGACGGCAAAGCCTTTCCATAGGCCCTCGTCGTCGCGTTTTTTGCGGCTGAACTCTTTGATGTCCAGTTTGAGAATGCGCGATCCTAGGGTGCGTATCCAATGCTCTGGCCAGCCATAGTTGACGATATTGCCCACATCGAAGTACGCCCCGACCCACGGACTTTCAAATTCATCGATGTAGCGCGCATATTCGAGGGGGCTCAATAAGAAGTTATTCCACACGTTTTCCAGCGCAATTTTGACCCCCATCTCTTTGGCGAGGGGGAGCACTTTTCTGATTTCTGCCTGTGAACGCGTATATGCATCTGCGTAGGACACCTCTTTATTGACAACCGCTGGTACCAGCAGTACCGTGGAGGCACCGTACGCTTTCGCTTGCCGTAAGGCGTGCTCTAACCCAGCACGTCCTTCATCGCGAACGGCCGAATCCGGGTGGGACAGGGTTTGCTTCCAGTGTACTGAATCGACCACGCCATGGATGGGCAATCCTGACGCATTTTTTGCATCGATGACTTCCTGTTCATCCAGATTGCTCGGGCTGTCCAGTTCCACCCCGTCATAGCCGAGATTACGGAGGAGCCTAAATTTTTCCAGGATCGACATGTCCTCCTGGATCATCCCAAATTTGACCGCTTTTTTGAATAGATGACGAGATTGCCCGGGAGCCGGGTTTTTTGTCCATATCCACGGAGATACGAGCAGGGCGCCCGCCGTACGGCTAAGGAAGGTTCTACGTTGCATGGCAAGTTGGGATGGTGGAAACGGGGGAGGGTGCCTATTCCGCGTTTGCGAGTTGGTTACAGCATCAACATTTACATGGAAGCGTATGTACGGTCAATTTGTGTCACGCCGGGTACCGCTACGGCATGCGGTGGCATCGACGTAAACGACATGTTTTCTGGTACCAGGTTCTGGGTGGAATTCATAATCTGGTCCCAGGTAATTTCCTGGCCTGTATAACATGCTTCGCGTCCCATGACAGCAGTGAGGGTGCTGTATGCAATTTGCCGGGCTTCATTAAGCGGTTTGTTTTCTCTGATGCTGTTGATCAGGTCGGTGTGCTCCTGGATGTAACCATTGTTACCTTTTTCCGGAAACTCAAACTCGACTTTCCCTTTGTGCGAGGTGATTACCGAGTGATCAGGATTCAAGTCGGCGATGCCTTTTGTACCGATTATGCGGTTGGAGACGCGGGTGTAGCAGTTCTCCATTTGCCGGCACATGGCTGTTACGCGGACGCCGTTTTCATAGACGTATTCGATGCTGAAGTTGTCGTAAATGTGGCCGTAGTTCGGATCAACCCGCTGTGTTCGGCCGCCCGAGCCGATGCAGCTTACAGGAGGGCCCTGCATCACCCAGTTGATTACGTCAAGATTGTGCACAAACTGTTCTACAATCTGATCGCCGGAGAGCCAGGTGAAATAATACCAGTTGCGGCACTGCCATTCCATGTCTGACATGCCCGGTTTGCGAGGGCGTAGCCAGATGGGGCCTGTTAGATAATATTCGCTGGCCGACACAATATCGCCAATGCGCCCTGCATGAATACGCTTGACCCCTTCGACGAAGCTGTCTTGCCGGCGATACAGGGTACCGGCAACGACAGAGAGGCCTTTTTGTGTTGCAATATCTCCCGATTCAATAATGGAGCGGGCGCCGGCAGGATCTACGCTGGCCGGCTTTTCCATAAACACGTGTTTGCCGGCTTCTACTGCATATTTGAAATGTTGCGGTCGAAATCCCGGCGGTGTTGCCAAAATTACGAGGTCGATGTCGCTATCGATGAGTTCTTTGTACGCATCAAACCCGCTGTAGCAGCGGTTGTCGGTCACTTTGTAGTTGTCGCCAATGGCCTCCTTTAATGGTTCGCGTCGGGCTTCAAGGCGGTCCCGAAATAGATCGGCCATGGCTACAATTTCAACGCCTTCAGCCGAAACAGCACAGTCTCTTGCTGCACCTGTACCCCGGCCACCGCTACCAACGAGACCTACCTTGATCACATCTGAGCCCGCGCCATACGCAAAGTTTTCAGATTGCATGAGTGGGGACATGGATAGTCCAGTAGCCGTTGCCGTTGTTTTCAGGAAATCACGACGCGAGACGGGTTGACTGATTTTGGAGTTGCGCACGGTTTTGTTCGGAAGTAGTTGGCAGAAATACGAGGCAGATCCAATATATAGTATTGGGATTTAAAATGGAGCGTGGGAAGGTGGTTGGGTTCTTCGGGTTATTGTGTTTTTGGGGTTTCGGGTTCTCGTGTTTTGGTGCTTTTGGGTTTTTGTGTTTCTGAGTTCTCGTCATGCCCAACTGGATTCGGTCTCTATATCACAATTAACATCATCGATTCAAAAGGGACACCGTGCCCGTTTTTTCCGGCTACGTCATGCCGGACTTGATCCGGTATCCAGAGAAAGATTGGGCAAATTAGCCCGTTTAAAGATGTCTGGATTCTGGATCAAGTCCAGAATGACGGTTTGCTTAGTTGTGATATAGAGAGACAGAACTGGATTGGGCAGCCATTGGTATGCTATAAGCCACGGGGCAAAAGCCGTGGGGTGATTACCAGGCGGGTGGATCCCCAGTCAAGCTGGGGATGCTGGGGTAAACACGTAGTTGAAGTGAGTTTTGGCCTGACCCACTCGGCATTAATACAAAAAAGCCCCTTCCCAATTGGGAAGAGGCGATGGACTTTTCTGAACCAGATGGGTCAAGCTGGGCGACAGAAGTATACCTAATTCTGTGTGGTAAACTGGCGGTATTTGTGCCAGATCCGCATGGCCTCGATGTCAGAGCCAAAGGGCGCGCCATGCTTGCTGTATACACGATTCATGGTAGAGTGCAAACGCTGAAGGGCGGTATCCAAAGCTTTAACCTGCAGTTTTAGCTTACCGTTTGCTTCACGTAACGTTCGTAACGCGGTCTCCAATCTCTCGATATTTACGTTAGCGTTTGATTTCATTGGATTTCAGATCCCGATTTTGTTTGAGTGTGCCTAAGAATACGGCAGCAGTCTGGGATATCCTATACTCCACAGGCGCATAGGTTCTCAACTTGAGGCGCAATTGAAGCAATTTTGTGTCGACTTTGTGGCAATTTGTTGACAAAGGCCTAGCCCACGGCATCCAGTAGGGTCAGTAATTTGGCCATGTCCTCTTCTGTGTTGTAGAGGTGGGGAGAAACACGCAAATTCCCTCTTCTGAAGGCAATGTGTACGTTTTTAGCCTTTAAATGGTTATAGATTGCCAGGTTGTTTGTGGGGTCTTTGTGTGAGAGTAAGGTGAGGCTAGAACGTGAAATCCCGCTTGCCGGGCTGAGGAGCTGGTATTTGTCACAATTTATATTGTCGATCAGGTATTGCACGAGGGTTTGGTTGTGCTGCGTGATCACATCAACTCCAATATCAAGCAGGTACGCGAGCGAAGCTGACCAGGGAACGTAATTGAAAAAATTGGCTGTGCCAAAGGAATCGTAGCGTTTACTCGTTGGCGGCGTATTCGGTAACTTGATTTGTTGCGTGGCTTTCCCCAGATCTTCAGCCGTTTGGAGCGACAGCCAGTAGGCCTGGTTGTATTGCATGGTTTCCATTACAGGTTGGCGAATCCAGCAAAAGCCCGTGCCATAGGGGCCGCACAGCCACTTGTGTCCCACGTTTGTGATGGCATCCACCGGAGTTTCATCGACGTGGAGTTGCCTGCTGCCTATGGCTTGGGTGGTGTTGGCGATGAAAAGTACGTTGTGGTTACGACACAGGGTGCCCATGGCCTCGATGTCGATGGCGCGGCCTGAGAAGGAGTGCACCCATGTTGCGCAGAAGACCCGCGTCTTTGGCGAAAGTGCTGCTTGTAGTTCTTCCGGCGAAAGGACATGGTTTCGGGGCTCAACAAACCGCACCTTAATGCCTTTTTTCTCCAGCCCCAACCAGGGCATAATGACGGAGGGAAAGTCGCCGGCAGTTAGTAATACTTCATCACCCGCTTCAAGTGGCAGGCCGTTTGCCAGGAGATGCATCCCATACGATGCGCTGTTGGCGAGGATGAGCTCATCCTCCTTGGCACGAATGAGTTGGCACAGCCGGCGTTTGAGCGTGCCCGGTACATTGGCGAACTTTTCCGCTGTTATCTCAAATGGCTGCTGTTTCCATCGGATAGCCTCTGTAGCTGCCTCTGCAGCAACGCGTGGGATAGGCCCCTGATGCGCGCAGTTGATCCAGGTGTGGCCGTCAAACGGCCCAAAGTCTTTGGTGTAATCCGACATCTACGTACAATAAAAATGTTCAGCGTTTTTCTAAAGCGCACTCAGCTCGTAAAGCGTGCTACCTGACCCTCTTCCAACAGGATATCCCGGTACAATACATCAGGGCCAATTTCGAGCTGTCGGAGCTCCAAGCGGCCGGCCAGGACCTCGAGCGTGTAGCGGCCCGACTTCTGGATGCTCAATAAACCCGCTGCAGTTGGTGTGAAAAAAGGGAGGCTACTGCCATTGCCTATCCGGGGGGTAAAGCGCAGCGTTTGCGTCACACCATCATAGTGCTGTCCTGTTAATGCCATCACAACAAACCAGATGGCAAGGTGGCTGGCGTGATTGGGTGTGCTATGGGGCCGGCCTTCCGCAACAGTGAGGCGTTCGTAAAATCCCCACGCATCTGCCAGGGTATTTGACTGGTGTGTCAAAAGCCGCTCTAATGGCGCAAGCGCATCGGAAGTACGCCGGCCGCTTTGAATTGATGCGGCAGCCCAATTCATTACCATCGCGGGTGCAAGGGTCTCATCCCGATTGGAGCCGGCATTTTCCAGGGCGATCGCTGGCTGATTTGTGTCATCGATGCGTTCGAGTAAAGCCACGCGCTGTGCTGGATCCAAGGCGTCAGCCAGGCCCATAAAGTCTACCCAGATCAGGCCAAGTAGCACATTACGTTCGGAAGATGTCGATCGAGATGTTCTTGCCGTTGACAGTTTGAAGCCCGATGGATCGCCGAGTAGTACGTGTAAGCCTTTGAGCCCCACTTTGAGGGTGACGGCAGCTTGTTCAACATCAGTCTCGCGGTCAAGTAACGTTGCCATCCTGGAAAGACCCTGCAGGCCGGCAAGGTGTAGCAGGGCATCGTGGAGCAGGATACCTTCCTCATCAAATTGCCAGTCGTGCAGGGCTGGCAAGTTAGAGGGCAGCCCTTCCGGTGTGGTAATCGATAATTGCCATTGCAGTGCCTTCTGCAAATGCGGCCACATCTCTTTGAGAAAAGCAAGATCGCCGGTGAAGTCTACGTACGCTGCTGTCAGGATAAAGAATGCCGCATTTGAGGTGCTCTTGACAGGAGCCGGCGAGGCATCCATGGGGAGCCGGCTACCATCACCTAGTGTATCGTTGATGCGGCCAGAGCCATGCTGCGTGAACGCGTAGGCACGCAAGACGCTTTTCAAAATCGTATGGTTTAGCAGCAGGAGCGGGAAGGCGCGGTACAGCATCGTGTCGAGCGAGGCCAGGCCGGCATCAGCAAACGCATCCCACATGCGCCAGCGACCGTCAGCTGAACAAAACGTGGTTTTATAGAGTTGCGCGGTGCTGTTGCGCAATCCTTGTTTTAGCGATTCGGGTAGACTTGTGCGTGTGAATAAATCATTCCAGGCCCGGGCGGCGCGCCAACTTGCGGGTAAGTCGTTGATGACCCGGTCACTAATACTACTGGCTGATGGGTATTGGCGCGCATATGCATTGCCCACACTCGGGATACCAATAAACCGATTTGGGAAACGCCAGGATAGCACCATCGTTACTGCGCGCGATCCACCGGGTGCTATTGTCAGGTTAGAAGCAATGGCGCCATGTTCAAACAGTCCCATGGACGTGCTGCCTTCAAAGTGGCCCTGTTTACTAAACGTCTCCCAAAGTGCTTCTAAATCTGCAGAGACCATGCTTGAGACGGAGAGACTACTTGAAAAGCCAACACAGAGCTCGCCTGCCATGGCATCTTTGCCACTACGCGACAAGACGAGACCGCGCTCTGTTCTGAATGTGCCAGATAGAAAATTTGGCAGGTTGAACATCACGGCGGTTTCAATGGGCTCTCGGGTAGGGTTGTGCAACTGAAAGCTGAAAACTACAGCCGGCCGGGCTGCCTGGTCGGGATTGACCAGGTCTACCAGTCCGTGTGCATGGAGCGAAACGGATAAGGGCAGGGCGTCATCAACAGGGCGTAATCGGGTGACGGGGAAGGCACTTGCATAACCGAGGGTCCGCACGGCCGGCAATTTTTCCGGCGGGTGGGTCCGCAAGGTGACCGCATGGGGTTCGCGACCGACCTGCTGGGTGCGGATGGCGAAAAATGCTTCATCGATGGCTATTTTGCTGCCATTGCCGGGCGAATTGTTGAAAAGTTGCCAGTTGGCGAGCCGGCCATCAGCACGCAATTCAACGGTACCCGTACCGAGACCACCCAGGGGAACACTTGAACGCAGCCCAGGCGGTGGTGGGTGTAACTTGCCCCGGGCATCAGCCCATGATACCGATGTTGCGTTGGTATCAACCCGGTACGTGTAGGGGAATGCACCTTTTTGATGCCAGTTCTTGCCGCCTTCAGCAAGCCAAACTGGTGTTTCAACATCCTCAATGCGCATTTCGCGCGATACAAAGGTTTCATTCGGAAAAGTAAGCCCCAAAAGAGGATGATCGTTGCCTGGCGTTCGTCTGGGTGAAGGGCCGGCCGTAGTGGTACCCCGCGATCCGGCACAACTTTGCAGCCAAAGGGCAGCAAGCGGCGACGTGCTCTTTACGATGAATTGACGCCGGCTTTGTTTTTCCGAGGGGTTGGGTGCCATGAAGCAAAAAGTAGGGGATAAAGGAAGCTCAACAAAAAACGAAGATCAACCGATCATATGTTTGCTGTTGCAGGGTGCAAGTTACAGGTTCAATGTATTGGTACGTATGTCATTAAGTTTTGCTCAACCTGGGCTATGCCTGAAAAGTACGCAACGCGCGCTTTAAACCCAATGCTGTACACCTAATATAGTAGCGATGTAGTTAGAGCCATCCCGATGCTTTGTACCAGTCAAAAGTCTCTTTAAGGCCCGTTGAAAGGGGTGTTTGCGGCGAAAAACCAAAGTCGCGTCTTGCCTGTTCAGCCGTGCACACCCAGTACTTGGGCCGTGCAAGTTCAATTTTCTTACTGTTCAGGACTGTAATTTTTCCGGTTACCTTCGAGTACAGGTCACCTAGTTTAGCTATTGCAGCAATGATGCCAAACGGGAGATTGAGTTCGCGAAGCCGGCTGGGCCAGATTGCAGCAATGTGTTGGTAGATCTGTTGCCAGGAAACAGCAACTTCGTTGGCAAGGAAATATGCCTGATTACTCGCTGCCTGATGTTGCGCAGCATCCAAAATACCCGTTACCAGGTCATCCACGTATATAGTAGAAACAAAGCTGTTTTTATTGCCGGGATAAATACCCAGCCCGTTTTTTAACTGCTTAAAGAGCGCGAGGAAATCTACATCGCGTGGACCGTAGACAGCCGCCGGCCGGATAATGGTGTAGGGGAAGGGGAGGTTACCATCGGTGAGTAGCTGTTCAGCTTCAAGTTTTGAGCGGCCATAATCTTCGATTGGTGCAGGGACATCTGCTTCGGTTTTGGGTTTCCGTTCGGAAGACGCCGGGCCAGCGGCAGCTTGTGAGGAAATCAGGATGAATCGCGACAGGTTCGGGTTCACTTGCTGCAGCGCGCCAAGCAGGTTTTTTGTGGGCGTAACATTGCCTTGCCTGAAGCCTTCAAGGGTCAGGTGCTTTGTGACACCCGCGACATGAAAAACGTGGGTTGCGTCATGCAAAGCGCCACAGGCAACAAGACTCTCTTCGCTGTTGTAATCGATCCCAAAGGTGGTGTAGCCGGCTTCAAACGATTGACTGCCTGGATTAGACCGAACAAGGCATCGTACATCAGCTCCTTGATCCACGAGTTCGTTACGTAGCATGGAGCCAATAAAGCCGTTTGATCCTGTGATTACAGGTTTCATGACACTTTTTTCATAATTTTTTTTGCGTAAAAACGGCTTAATTAGCCCCAAAACTGAGTTTTGGTCAAAAAAACACCTCGATCCGAAAAAAATATATTTTTTTACTGTAACAAAGCTGTGATACGCGACACAAAAGGGTGCTTGCAGTACTGATCATGGGAATGAGGGATCGTCACTTTGTGATGGTCCCTCTTCCTTTTTTGGTCATTTTTATTCAGGCAGCAGGGTGATGGCTGGGCAATATACAAAACAAAAAAGGCATACTGGATAAAATCCAATATGCCAAATGAGTGAGCAAGTATGTTGAGGGAGAAACGGTTGCCTATGCGTGATGCCTATTCTGTTGTGAGTAGATTTACCTCCATTTCCAGGCGTTGTACGTAGGCATTGAGTAGGTCTAGGGTGAAATTTCTCCCTGAGATGATGATACTGTGGAGCGCGGCTGGACTACCCACGGTAATTGTGCCGTCGCTGTTGCGTGTCCAAGACCAGTTGCGGGCATCGATGGCTTCAATTACCGCCATTTGTAGTGAACCTGATTCTCGCCAGGGCAGGTATTCCCAATCCCATTCGATCCAATCATCGTCACCTTGAGGTCCAAAACTGATCTTTTTTTCGCCAAGACGGCACCACTGTGGTTCCAGTGCCGCCCACCTTTCAATTAGTCCAAACATAGAACTTGACAGATTGAACATTTTTTAGTGTCTTGACAGAACCTACACAGTAGACGGGCTCAACGAAAGGCACCTTTTGCTCGTCGCTACATCTCCAATGGCGCATTCAAATGCGCCGGGCAATATCAGTCTTTAGTATCTGATTCTTGGTTAGTATTTGCTACTTTGTAGCCAGTCCAGGATCGGCTTTTGTTTCATCCAAATAGCAAACAAATAGCAGAATTATGCCGGCAAATGCACCCCAAGAGTTTCAGAAAGCGGTTTCAGTACTTGTCAAAGGACGCGTGCAAGGCGTAGGATTTCGCGCTTTTACACGCCGGCATGCGATGCTGCTTGGCTTAAAAGGAGAAGTGTCAAATCTGCCTGATGGAGCCGTAAAAGCACATATTGAGGGGTCAAGCGAGCGAGTCAAGCAAATGTTGCACCTGATCAAGCAAGGGCCTTCGCTGGCGCGCGTGGAGAAAATTGTGGTGTCGCCGCTCGAGCCAACAGGGCGGTATAAGACGTTTGAGGTAGGATTATCTCGTCGGTAGAGTGAGGGGAAAACTACCTACAGGCTCGCGGGTAGCTCCAGAGCGGCTTAATACGGTTAGCGAGGAAACAGGATGATGTCGCGCCCTGAGTAGCCAAATCCGTTGAAATTAACCTGGATGACAATGTCGTTGCCATTAAAATTGCGGCGGACATTGCCCTCAATCGTTCCCGGGTTGTATTCGCTATTCAGGGTCAGACTGATCCGTTCTTGAATCAATGAACCCGTCACTTCTACAGTAAACTGATCGCTATCGCCTACACGTTGTCCCGGTGTCGAAATGGTACCGGAGCCCAGAATGTCCCCTTTGTTGCTATCAAGGGTGAGGTCGAGGTGGCAACAGTCGCCGGCTTGCGGTACTACGTTGCTGGTCCATCGACCGGTTAATAAGTCGGTTTCGTCGCTCAGATTAAAGAGGTCGCACCCGGAAAGACCGAGCAGGAGCAAACAGGTGAGAAAGATGCTTTTCATGCGATTCGTGCGGGCGTGCTACAATTTTACGGTATGTCCGTAAGCCTATTCTAAAGATCGAACTACTTTTTGCCGGATGCAAGGCAAAAACAATGCTTTACACGAAAAATTAGAACGCTGCTTTAGGGGTATGGTTCGGGCTTCGCGTGTGTGAGAACTGGCAAAATTCCGAGCATTGGCTTGTGTTTGAATACTAACTGCCGATACCCGTAAAGAATGTACCGTTCCAAATCCTGCAGCAGCTATGCAAGACCTTATACATCCCGAGACGCAGTTCCAGTTCGGCACTGTCAAAATGATCAATGCCAATCTTGCCGAGATTTTTATCAACGAAGAGGTACAGGTTGACATCGATATGGCCATCGAATGTGAAGAAGTCCTCGACGAATTGATGCCGGCACACTATGGTCTCTTACTCAATGAGCGCACACCGCACTCGTATACTGCTGAGGCCGAATCATACTTTTCGGAAATGGATAACCTGCACGCAATGGCTGTAGTACTGAATACCAAATTTACCGATGTGGCTTCAAAGTACCTTCAGTCGTTTCACGAAGAGGTTACCTGGAATATGAAAGTGTTTTACAATCGCGAAAAAGCACTAGAGTGGCTCGAAAGCAAACTCACCTGACTGGCAGCGCGACATTAGCGACTGGAAACACAAATCCAGGCTGTGAATAAAGTTTGCTCTCCACGCAAACAACGTTCTGCCATGGTAACCATTTCTTCACTGCACATTTATCCCGTCAAGTCAACCACCGGACTTGCTGTCAACAAGAGTCGGATTACAAGGCGCGGGTTGGCGCACGATCGGCGCTATGCTATTGTAGATCCGGATGGGCAGATTATCACTGCACGCGAAGTACCACATCTATTGGGGCTGCAGGCGTCGTTGGATGCGATGGGGGTACAGCTTACTGATACAATGACACATACCTCCATTCGTCTGGATACCGGACAGGGAGAGACGCAACGAGTTGGTGTTTTTGATCGGGAAACGCAGGGATTAGGAAGTAGTGAAGCCATTGATGCCTGGTTATCTGCCTACCTGGGCCGGCCATGTCACCTGGTGTTTATGGATGAGACCATTCACCGTCCTGTACTCGAACGGCACGGTGGTGAGCCAGATGATGAGGTTAGCTATGCCGATCAATGCCCCATTTTACTCATCTCTGAAGCTTCGCTTGAAGACCTGAATAGCCGGCTCGAATCGCCCATAACGATGCAGCACTTTCGTCCCAATATTGTGGTGAAGGGATGTGATGCATTTGCCGAAGATACCTGGCAACACGTCACCATCAGCGGTCAGGCGTATCGGGTGAGCCAGCGGTGTGAACGCTGCGTTTTTACGACCATCGACCCCGTTACCTTTACGCATCATAAGCGTCAGGAACCCTTGCGAACCCTGGCCACATACCGCCGGCTCCCCAGAGGCGGGGTAGGGTTTGGTGTGCATCTGGTGCCGCAAGGAGATGGAGAGGTTGCGGTAGGAGATAGGGTTTTGGATTGTTGAATGTGGATTGTTGAATGTGGATTGTTGAATGTGGATTGTTGGATGTGGATTGTTGGATGTGGATTGTTGAATGTGGATTGTTGAATGTGGATTGTTGAATGTGGATTGTTGAATGTGGATTGTTGAATGTGGATTGTTGAATGTGGATTGTTGAATGTGGATCGGCTTAAGGCCCGTCATCCTGAGCTCTGCGAAGGATCTCTGCCAGGCTGGCACCGGGCTTGAATATCGAATATCGAACAAGGAACACCGAATTTCGAAGTGAATTCCCTCACTCCTCACTCCTCACTCCTCACTCCTCACTCCTCACTCCTCACTCCTCACTCCTCACTCCTCACTCCTCCTTGCCCTACACCATCCGCCTTGCCCGACCTGAAGACGAAGCTGCGATTGTTGCTGTGGAAGTGGCAGCCAGTGCGCTTTTCCTGACCATTGGCTTTCCGCCTCTTGAAGGCGCACCCGTTCACCTGCCGCCGGCGACCATCCAGGCAGGAATTAGCGAAGAGTGTCTCTGGGTTGCGGTAGATGCTGAGGGATTGATAATCGGTTTTGCGCTTGCTGGTTGGGTGGATGCGCAAGCACATCTCTTTGAAATAGATGTATTACCTGATTACGGCCGGCAGGGGATTGGCCGTGCACTGATCGAACAGGTTAAACAATGGGGGCGGCTGCACGGTAGCGAATGCGTAACGTTAACGACGTTTTGTGAGGTGCCCTGGAATGGTCCGTTTTATCGCCGGCTCGGGTTCGAGGAGGTTGAGTCAACACAAATGGGGCCGGCTCTATCCACTATCTTGCAAAAAGAAAAAGCAGAAAACACCCTGGATTGGGACCGCTGCGCCATGCGATTAACCTTGTAAGGCGAGCATTATGAGGAAGAGGAGCGGTTAATGCTTGCCTCCGACGAAAACCCATCTGGATACCGTTCCGCAAGCTTTTCAATGTTCGCGGCCATGACCTCTTCCAATTCAAGGTCAAGATTCGTGCACAGCGCAGCAAGGTACCATAAGACATCACCCAGTTCCTTTTTCAGCTTATCACGATTAAGTGTATGGCGGTGGAATACGGCTTTTTTTACGTATTCACCGACTTCGCCGGCTTCGCCGAGCAATCCCAGCGCATTCCAGACCAGCATGGATTCGTTGTCATCCAGTGCTTTTTCAGGTTTGGCTGTGAGTGTACGCGAGGCAAGCTTTTGGTAGGTATTGGGCGACATGGGTGTTAAGCAATTGATGATCGATGAAACTGAAAAGGGACACAGGATTTAAGGTTATGTGACCTGTGTCACGGACAACAGCAGCACGCTGTCCCTATCTTGGGGCAACGTGTATTCTGTTTGTACGCTGGAGTTTCCCCTTCTCTTTCTTAGCTTCTCAATTTATCACGATCACATGCAAACAACGCTAAAGCGATCCGTTCAACTTCTTGGCATTGTTCTTTTTATTACAACCTTATGGGTTATCAATCAGCCGGCTGTACCACGTCTCCCACCGCTGAGTACCGGCAATATTTATGTCTCCAGTTTTGGCAATGGCACCATAGCTGTCTATGATTCAACCGGGACCTTCTCCCATTCGTTTACTGCGACAGGGATTTCCGGTAGCCGCGGTGTCGTGTTTGGGCCGAACAACCAGATCTATGTCGCCAGCCAGAATTCTGACGAGATTTATGCGTTTGACAAGCAAGATCAAATGCAGACCAAATTTGCACATCCGGAATTGGATGGCCCAACAGGTATGGCCATTTCGCCCGATAATGAGCTGTATGTGGGAAGTTACAACAACGATCAGGTGGTGGTTTTTAGTCTGGATGGCGAATACCTGCGTTCCTTCTCCGGCATGGGGCTCAATGGTACAAATTGCGTAGCGTTTGATTCAGAAGGATACATCTACGTGTCCAGCGCTATCACAGCGACAATTTTGAAATTCACACCGGATGAGCAGTTTATCAAGTCGTTCACCGGCGGGGGACTTCTTAGTCCTATGAGCATCGCGCGCGACAATGACGATGTGCTTTATATCTCCGGCGGGAGCTCCAACAACATTGTTAAATTTGATACATCGGGTGCTGTGCTGGGAGAAATTACGCACCCCGATTTACGCGCTCCCCAGGGGGTCGCGTTTGACGAAAACGGTCACATGTTTTCAACCTCGTTCAGCAACGATTTAATGGTTGAGTTCGACGCAGACGGCAATTACATCCGTACGATCACGGAAGGGGGCTTATGGTGCCACGGAGTATTGCGTTTGATCCGAATGAAACAGCAAGCGTGTCTACGGAGCAGCCGGCTGAGGCTACTGGGTTTGCGCTTGCACCAAGTTATCCCAATCCGTTTCGTGAGTCTGTCAATATCTCGTACACGTTACCTGAAGGCGGCGCGAATATCGCTGTAGAAGTGTTTGATTTACGCGGACGCAAGGTCGCGTCTTTACTCCGCGGCTTCCAGCCCGCCGGCACTCAGGTGCTGTTCTGGGACGGCAAAGATGATCAAGGCAACGCGCTGGCTGCCGGCGTGTATGTGTACCGGCTCCGGGCGGAAGGCGTGATGCTTTCGAGGAAACTGCTGGTGTTTTGATTTTCGATTTTCGAGTGTCGATTTCGAATTTGTGAGGAATGGCGCTATTTCTTGTCCATGTCATCCTGAGCCGTGCGAAGGATCTCTTGAAGAATGGCATTGTGCCCAACCAGTGTCATCCTGAGCGAAGCCGAAGGATCTGGGCGAGCACTACTCATCGCCAAATTACTATGCCGCGCTAAGGCCTCCTTGGTCCCGGGACTCAGCCCTCCTGTGCCACGGGTGACAGCCTGGCAGTAAGCCTGAGAAGGAGTGCACCAAATCCGAAGAACAAAAGCCCTAGGATGGCCGGCATGTAGCTACCCCAGTTGGCGCCTGCAGACAGCACGGCGCGCTCGACATTTTCCGGGTTGTAATACACCAAAACGATGCTACCTGACGGATACGCAGCATTCCCCGCTGCGCGAGCTGTTGCCATGTCTTCGTATAAATCGCCGGCGCGTTTGCCATCTCCCAACGAAAATTGCTGCCCTCGATGGGTATTGCCGTCTACGGTGTACAAGTAATTCACAGAATAGAAGTACCGTGTTGTTCGGGGTACTCCTTTCCGTTTTTTTGCATGGGATCCTACATGCCGGCTCACCGCGATGTTTTGTACAGTTCCTTCTACAACCGGCCAGCTTGCGCTTTCCCGGGCATCATTGATGAACGTGACACCAAATCCAAACAAGGCAAGGCCAAGGAAGATCAAAATGTAGCTGCCCCCTTTTTGCCAGCGAAGCTGGGACGCTGTGATCGATTTAGTTGCCACGTTTCCTCCTTCTTAAAGAACCACCAGGCCACAATGAGCAGTACGCCGTAAATCCAAACATCTTCAAGGCCGAACTTGATGAGGACGATGGGAATGGAGGGCGATGAGGATACACAGAGCGATTAAGCCGCCAAAAAAGAGCAAGACCGATTTGATCGGGTTGTCGGCCATTGATTTTTCCAGCTTTGTGCGGTGTGCGGGCGTTGATGGTGCCGGCATGGCGTCGACCAAATCTGCCAGTGCGCACAGTGCAGCGAGCCGCTTTTCAACGCGGTTTGGCGTCAGCGCATTCAGGGTGCGCCGCATCCTAAAAAACAGCGATTCGGGTTGCAGGCTCAAAGAAATGGATGTTTCGTCAGGCGGAATGGCATCACGTACATGTGTTTTTACCGCCGGCTGGACCAGGTATCCCGCAGCCCAAGCAGGATCGTGAACATGTATTTTAAGTCCATCGTACGCTTCATCTGCCGGGTCAAAATGCTGCATCCCTACACGCTTTAGTAAAAAGCGCTCTGCACCCCCAAACGAAGGTGCGTTATTCGGCACTATTGCGAGGCGGGTGAACTGTGTGGTCGGAAGTTCAATGGTCAACTCGTGGCCATCATAGTGTTGCCGCGATACATCTTCGCCGTAATATTTTGTCTTGGTGCGCGGCGAACAGCAGACGGTCACGGTTCTGCCATGTAGCTCGCCTTTCCATTGCCGGCTACTGATGAGTGCGCCAGCAGCTTCAACTTCAAATCCTTGCGCGCTAAACCATTCATCGAGCAGACGATAGACGGATTTATCCGATGCTGTACTTGTTTGCATGGGTCTTTATGTAAAACACAGAGGTCTTCACCCTAATGGCGTAAAGTGATTAGGAAATAAGACATTTACGCTTCAGAAAGATGAGTAATAGTTTCCCCGGCCCACTATAGATTGTGTTTTCGAGTCTTAGGGATTGCGTGATCCCGTTCTAGAATTGAGGCTAAGATTATGTAATGCGTCCCCTGGCGGGTTGAATGGTTGCTGACTGAAGCCTTAGGGTTTTTGCACTTCATAATGAAGTTGGACAAACCCAAAATCATAGTGTTTAATGGATAGGCACTTGAGGTGCACATCTTCAGGGAGTGCGCCAAAGAGAGGAATCCCGGCACCCAGCATGATGGGGATAAGGGTAATGATGATTTTGTCGATGCAGCCGGCGGCCATAAAACGCTGTACCGTTGCACCGCCATCGATGTACAGGTGTTTGAAGCCTTGCATAGCAAAATGAGCGAGTAATTCGGTCGGACTGCCTGAGGCGTGCAGCACTGTATCAGGCAGGTGATCTGGTAATTCCAGCGGTTTACTGCTTAACACAATGACAGGCTTGTCACCATACGGCCAGGCACCAAACGTAAGCACCTGCTCAAATGTGTTGCGCCCCATAACAAGCGCATCTATCGTAGACATAAACGCAGCGTAGCCACAGTCTTCGCCTTCTGGGACCACGCCGCTGGCTTCATTGAGCCAGTCGATGTTGCCGTCTGGACGGGCAATAAATCCATCGAGACTTGTTGCACAAAACACAGAAGTTTTGGGAAGCATTATTCGCCAGGTTCGTGATGAATGGACAGATTCAGCCTTGTGATTCAGAGAGCGTTTGTAGCAAACTGTCAAGATCAAGTGGCCGGGTAAACATGGTTAGTTCGCCTTTCTCGTTTTTAGGCCATACATGCTCTGGTTTGTCCCAGTAGAGCTCTACTCCATTTTCATCAGGGTCGCGTAAATACAGTGCTTCGCTCACGCCGTGGTCTGCAGCGCCATCGAGAGGTATACCCGCTTCAAGGACACCTTTTAGCTTTAGCGCTTAGCCGAGTAGCGCTCGCGTTGGATACAAAAACGCCACATGAAAGAGGCCCGTTGTACCCGGTGCTGGTGGCTGTCCGTTTTTGCTCTGCCAGGTGTTTAAGCCGATATGGTGATGGTAGCCGCCGGCGCTGAGGAAAACAGCATCAGTACCGTAACGCGTTGTGATTTCAAATCCGAGGACATCCCGATAGAAAGCAACAGATCGCTCCAGGTCAGCAACTTTGAGGTGGATGTGTCCTACCTTTACGCGGGGATCTATGGACATGTTGATTGCGGATTGTTGGTTGTTGATTCAGGATTGTTAATCTGCTTCGTGACCGTCATCCTGTACGGAGCGAAGAATCTCTTCAGGTATGTAACAATGGTACGCAAAATAGTTACGCAGAAACTGTTAAGCAGAAACAGTTACGACGCATTTACCGGTCGAAGGTATATAGCCACGTCCGATTATTCGTACAATGTGCAAAGGGGAAAGGATCAACATATCTGCTTTCTGGTTTTGACACGTAAAAGCAGCAGACGAAAAGAACAGTTGGATGGCTTGAAATTAGGCGCCAACTGTTAAGGCGGAAAAGGCCGGCCCGTTTGCGCCCGCAAGGTAGCCGTGATCGTCTATGACTATAACGAGCCATCGCTGGAGAAAATGCTGTATTATCATTGGCTACATGCCTTACTAATTGAACGCCATGGATGAACACGTACAGCCTACTGCCTTTTATTTTCAAGTGTCGATGGTTGACGAAGCAAATGCTGCACGGAAGCAGTATTTCAGGAAGTGTCTGGAATACAGGCTACACCGGATACGGCGCCTGTCGCAAACGGAGGTGATAACAGATTCCTGCATCAGTTGCCCCGAGCCATAAAGCAAGCTAATTTGATTTTAAAGCGCGGCTTGTTGCCAAAAAAATCGGTGCTTGTCAAATGGTGCAGGGATTCTCTGGAGGCCGGCCTGGCTACACAAATCCAAATAAAAAATATGACTGTATCGCTGATCAATCATGAGGGGATACCAGTTGCCGTATGGGGAGTTACCGATGCGTATCCTGTCAAATGGGAGGTAGCTTCTTTGAGCGCAGAAGGGGAGGAGCTTGTAGTAGAAGTTATCGAACTTGCTTACGCTTCTGTCACCCGGATCACGTAACGATATTAAAATTGATGGTAAGGCGGTCTCGGTAGAATCCAGTGAATCTGCGAAGGTTTTTACCTTCTTAGATTTTGACTTTGCCGGTTTGATTGACCGCTCCCAAGCCTGCCAGTATTCCCGCTCAAGCTTGTCCAAACGGGCCAATTCCTCTGCTTTTCGTTCAGAAAAGGCGATGACTGCTCGTTCACGCCACATGACACGAATGGCTTTTAGGTCGTTGGAAATGGTCCCTTGGGAGACGCCGATTATTTCGGCAATCTCGTATTGGTTGCGGCCGGCTAGGTAGAGCTCAGCTGTGATTTGTAGATCTTTGTCTCGTTGAGTCGGCTTACGTTTAGGTCCGCTTTTTAACATCCCCTTTCTCCTCATTCTATCTCTCTATAAATTAGTTTCTACCAATTAGAACCAGTAGAAATAACTAAAAATTTTTGTCAAAGTTTATACTCTTATTTGCTATAAAATGATTCGGTTTTTTGTCAGATATGATTATTTAAAAGTCCTTGTAGGGTTATAATGTTAATGTGGTCATAGGTGCTTCATATTGATATTTTCCTTGCAAATTTCTTAGTTTAAGCATAGGCTTATTTGCTGGGCTAAGTTTTTTGAGTAAAAGCGTTTTGTTCTAAATAAGTGGCTGGCAACCTGCAACTCTTAGCACCATCTGTTTCGTTCTAAAGACAGGGTATACCTCCGTCCTAAATTGATTCTCATCTGAATCTGCAGGGGATGAAGTAAAGTGACAATACAAGTGCCTGCCATTGTAATAAGCGGTAAGCGTGCTAGCTATCGTATCAATATCCTGCTCGATCCCACCTGAAAAGTTTACTGAACTAAATGTTCGACTCATCCAAGTTCAAAATTCGAAACCATCATTTGGAGACAGAAGATGGTGAACGTGTATCGTACATCAAGAGCCCTAATCAAGGAGGAGCCTTTAATCCTAGATACTTGATTATGCATTATACGGCTGGCCGAAGTGCAGAATCTTCCATTGACTGGCTGACAGACAAAAGGGCTCGGGCATCAGCACATATCGTAATAGGGCGAGATGGAGACGTTACTCAACTTGTTCGATTTGATCGCAAAGCCTGGCATGCTGGGAAAAGTGAGTGGAAAGGGCGGAAGGGAATGAGTAAATTCTCAATTGGGATAGAGTTGGACAATGCAGGTAGACTTACCAAACGTTCTGATAAATGGTATTCATGGTTTAATGGAGAATATCCTGAAGAAGATGTTGTGGTTGCAACACATAAGCATCATACAAATCCTTCTGGTTGGCATTCATTTACAACCATACAGCTTCAGGTAGCAGCTAAAGTCGCAATAGCTCTTGTCCACAAGTATGATTTACTTGATGTGATTGGACATGATGATGTTTCTCCTATTCGAAAAATAGACCCTGGACCGGCATTCCCAATGGAAAGCTTTCGGTCAATGGTAATGGGTAGAGAGGAAGACGAAGAGGACGTTTATGAGACCACAACATCTCTGAACATCCGGTTAGGGCCCGGAACTGAGTTTGAAACACTGGAATCCAGTCCACTTCCACCTGATACTCAGGTTATTATCCTAAATACCCATCTTTACTGGAATTTTGTTGAAGTTGTACATGAATTAGGAGAAGATGGATGTGGTGTCAGAGGATGGGTGAGTGGTAGGTATTTGCGCAGAATTGCGATAGATATGTCCTAGGGTATTGAATATAATTCTATGGAATTATAGAGGCTTGAATATGCAAAACAATATTTGATATGATCTTTTTTATAATCTAACCTCAACTGAACCAGAATATTTCGTGACTTTTGATGAGAAGTTTCCAGGTCCACTTTAAGTAGTACCGGTGGTAAGAATTTTGACAGTTAACCAGAGTGCCAATGATTACTACACTATTGATTGATAACGATTTCTTGGCCGGTCAAAAACTACAATTACAACTACGTAAGTATTTTCCAAGAATTGAGATCGTTGGTTCCGTCTCGACAGTGAATGAAGCATTTAATATTTTTAACACTCATCCTCCCGAGTTGATGTTTGTTGATTGGGAGTCGGCTGTCCGGCTAAATACTTTATCACCGGGAAAAATTCAAAACACAGAAACGTTCATACTGGATAAGCCAAGAGATTGTCATCCGGATCCTTTTGTGTTTGAAATCAGCGGTTTTTTACCAAAGCCAGTAGAAGAGTCTGAGTTAATTCCTTTGGTCCGAAATGCACAGCGATGGATCCAATTCCGCCAAGAACAATGTTCAATTTCTCGGATGCTTAGCAATCTTGTAAAACAATCTGCACCGAGCAACATTGTTCAGATACCTACAGAAAGAGGTTTCGAGTTTATGATGACTCAGGAGATTATTCGCTGCGAAGGAATTCAAAGAGTAACCCAAATCGTCTCGAATTTGTCCAATAAAATGGTGAGTTCGTATCACATCGGTTTTTTAGGGAGATGCTTCAACCCTATAATTTTTTCTCTCCTCATAAATCCCACCTTATCAACCTGATTCATGTCCGAAAATATGGAATGGATGGTTCGTTGTTGATGCGCGATGGTTCAATTGTTCCTGTTGCTAGGCGCAGGAGAAAAACTTTTTGGAGCAATTGAAGAGACTGGGACCGATCGTTTCTTGAAGTTGCCGATCGTTGTATGAATGCGACCGTTAGTTGATTACTGAATGATTGTAGCGTTTCAATAGTCTAGGTTGAACTTATTCGTTCGCCCAATCCAGGAAATCGTACACGTCACCAGGTATGATCGAAGAAACGCTCACAGTCTTGGCCGATCAACTCAATCGATATGTCAGACAGGATGAGATGACAGAGATTGTGGAGACCCGCAACGTAGCTGTCCTTTCTTCTGACGATTTTGGAACGGCAAATGGCAAAGTGTTTCTTACATTGGTTAATCTTGCTGAAGAGACTGTGCTTCGCAATGGTCCTGATTATCGAATAACAAGTGATAATAGGGTTCGGTATCAAAATTGGCCTGTTCATTTAAACCTGTTTTTACTGTTTTCTTGCCCGGGTAACTCTTCTGATCAGGAGACTTACCAAACCAGCTTAGGACGACTGTCTAGGGTTGTTGAATTCTTTCAGGCCAATCGAGACATCATTTTTTCCCAGATCGCGCTACCCGATAGTTTGTCTGATCGCACGGATTTGTTGGATATGTGCATCTCAATGGACCTGCATACACTAAACTTTGAACAAATCAACGATTTGTGGGGATCATTGGGAGGTCGGCAGTTCCCATTTGTGATGTACAAAGCAAGGCTCGTTCGCCTGGAAATGCAACGGCCGAAAGGAGAGGGACGCGCGATTGTGGATATATCACAAGAATTATCCCATCTCTCCTAATAATGCCTGCCTCTATTTCATATCGCGAACTCTTCCGCTTTGAGGTCTGGCATAGCTATTTTCTGAATAGCGCTTATGGACCTGGAGAATCTACCCTTAGACCTGGGGAAAACACTAGCTATTCGAGTTGGGGAGACCTTCCTTACGACGAATTAGATGAACCACTGCAAATCCAATTGCAGCAAAGATACAATGTCAAAACGTTTTTAATCATATCGCCAACACCGGATACAACTCAGCTGTTATCTCGTTTCAAGCTAATTTTTAAACCAACTAGTCAGGGTTTTTTCGTTGCAGCAAAAGTAGAAAAACTAAAATTGGCGGTGATGATCGGTACGTGGCTCCTGCCATTCCTTTTGCCGATCCTTTCGTGCTTCGCTTTAAAATTCAAGTTACAGACCCTCTGTTTCTCAATTATACTTTAGCCTCGGGTGGTACCGATTTCTATTATTTTAGCAATGAACACGATAGCGCTGTCGAAACTGAGGCGGTTCCATATCTCTCTCGAAAAATTGCTGTTCATGACCCCCAAAGGGAGTATCGTGCCGGCGAGTTAGCATTAAATGTGACTAAAGACAAGCTCTTTGAAGCAATAAGGTCTAATAGGACCGAAAGCTTGCCATCCGGGGATACAAATTCGAATGACTATTGGAGGAAGATCCAACGAAAGGCCTATATTTCAAAGAATGATCAGCTTCCTTATAAACAGCTGCCCTTTTTTATTTCAGTTGTGGACAGGGTTGGTAGTCGGCTGGAGGATGTGAAAAAAATACATGCAGAGCTCCTGAGAGATGGGATAACCGTTCCTGGATTAGACGTGGTAACGATAGAGTCGTCGAACCCACAAGAGGACCCATTAAAAGGTGTGAATGTAGCGTGGAAAACCATTCCAGCTACAATGAAGCCGGGTATATACTCCTTGCTGGTTTCATTCGAAGATGAGGCGGGCAATAAGATGGAAGATCTAGCCTTCACTAAAACCTTTTATCTCGATCTATCTCCTGGAATCAGACCATTCGCGATACTGGAATTACACCACAACCCTGCCAACACAACAAGTGAGTTTCGCCTGTTAGACGTGAGAGATCCGGGTGAAGGAGAGCCGCTCGAATCGCTGATCAGGGATTCTAATCCAGTTTTCAGAATCTGGTGGAAAAATCGTATTGCAAGATTGCAATATAGACTCTTCTCCTCTGCGGTTAGCAATGGCTCAAATAGCACATTGCCGACTACACCCGTGGTGATAAATACATCTGAACCACTTCCATTCCTACGGTCAAATCAGTTCTTAGGACTTAAGTGCATCGGGGAAGAAGGAAATAAAGAACTTACGATTGTTCCTGGGCCTGATTTACAAATGGACGAGTCGCTGCCTTCATTGCCCAATCCCGTACCGGATAGAATAAGGCTTGAGCAAGATGGGTGGTATACGGATGTTTTTACCACTGTCCATCCAAGTTTGCTCGATCAATCCAATTCCTCTTAAAGGATATATGCCAAAATTATGAGTGGACTCTATGCGACGCCTGGCGTCATTGTCGAAGAAAAAAGTACCCTGCCATCATCGGTGGTTCCTGTCGAAACAGCGATTCCCGCTTTCATTGGTTATACCGAAAAAGCGGAATATCGAGGCAGGAGCCTTGCCCTTGAGCCCACTCAAATAAAGTCCATGTTGGAATATCGGGAACGGTTTGGCGGGCCTTTTATGGAGAAGTACAAGGCGTTGCAATTGGAAGCATTGCCGGATGATACCCTTCGATTAAAAGCCGAACCTTTTGGGACAGTCGAGCACAGTCACTACCGCCTGTACTATGCACTGGAGCTGTTTTTCCAAAACGGAGGGGGGCCCTGTTATATCGTTTCCGTAGGTACATACTCGGATGCTTCTGCTATGCCGCAAAAGGATGATCTTGCTAACGGGATCATGAAAATCCGTAAAGTGGATGAGCCTACGCTTCTTGTGATTCCTGAAGCAATCGAAATGGTTGCTTCTGATGATATTGATAATGACCAAGGCAACGCTACACCTTTTTATGACCTGTATAAGCTTGCGCTCCAGCAATGTGCAGAACTTCAGGATCGATTTACGATCATGGATACCATTCAAAGCGGTAATCTGCAGTCGCATATCGATCGGTTTCGGCAAGGCATAGGCACGAACAATCTTTCCTATGGCGCGGTGTACTATCCCCATCTGGAGTCTTCTTTGTCGTTTGTTTATAACGAAGAAGAGATTGGCGTTACAGGGGTTACCCTTAAGGACAGACATGGCAATGATATTCCTGCAGGAGAGCTGCGGCTATTCTACGATCTATCAGACGCGTCACTGGATAGTAAGACGCTACCTCTTGGCGTAACAGTTAGCAAAAAAGAGTACTTCGAAGATCGGTCGCTTTTCCATACAAATGGTGCTGTGTACAATACGTTATACAGGGAAGCGATAAGCATTCTTAGTCGATACCGTGTGCCGATTGGTCCCAGTAGTGTTATGGCCGGCATCTACGCCAATGTGGATAACACAAGAGGCGTATTCAAAGCCCCTGCAAATGTGAGCTTAACTGGCATTGTGCGACCACTGGTTCGAATCAATGACAGACAGCAAGAGCAACTCAACGTTCATGCTTCAGGTAAGTCCATCAACGCAATTCGCACCTTTAAGAACAAAGGTGATCTCGTATGGGGTGGGCGTACGTTAGATGGAAACAACAATGAATGGAAATACATCTCCGTCCGCAGGTTTTTCATTTTTGTTGAGGAATCCACCAAGAAGGCATCAGAAAGATTTGTCTTCGAACCTAACGATATAAACACGTGGACGAAAGTGAAGGGATGATAACCAACTTCCTCCTCAATCAATGGCAAGCCGGCGCTTTACAGGGAGATGCGCCTGATAAAGCCTTCCGAGTACGTGTTGGATTAGGCGAAACGATGACGCCTCAAGACATCAATGAGGGGCGCATGATTGTGGAAATTGCAATGGCCGTGGTTCGGCCGGCTGAGTTCATCATTCTCAGATTCTCCCACTTGATGATACGTGCCTGATACATACCATTAATCTACCCAGAATTCTAAACACCCAGCTATCATGCAAACGCTCAAAACGCCTGGAGTTTATATAGAGGAGGTCCCAACGTTACCTGGCTCCATCGTGCCGCTGCCAACAGCCATACCGGCTTTTATCGGGTACACTGAGAAATCGACGCAGGATCTTAAAAACGTTCCAACTGAAATAAACAGCCTGCCAGAGTTTGTGGCTCAATTTGGAGGGGCTTACATCCCTATATCATATGCGGTTAATCTGGAAGAAGGTATACTGCAATCAGTCTCTATTGGAAAACGATATTTCCTGTACGAAGCGATAGAGTTGTTCTATGAAAATGGTGGGGGCCGATGCTATATCGTTTCTGTAGGGGATTACTCAGAAAATATTGATGTTTTGAAGCTGATAGGCGGCCTCAAGGTGTTAGAGGAATGGGATGATCCAACACTTCTAGTATTCCCAGATGGTGTTGCCCTACAGCATCTGGACAAATCACCAAACTATGCCGCTTTTGGTGATTTGCAAAAAGCCGCTATACTTCAGTGTAGTGATCTAAAAGATCGATTTACCATCATGGATATTATGGAAGGATACCATGAGGAAAATTCAGAAGATAACATAGGTGCTTTTCGGCAGAATATTGGCGTTAACTTCTTGGATAGAGGTGCAGTCTATCACCCATGGTTGCAAACGACTAACACGTACCAGCTGAAGTTATATCAACTTGTGCTCAACGATTCGATCGCTTCTTCGAATCTGGCAGGAGCACTGGCTATCATTCCAGATTCGGTATGGACTGAAATTTTTGCCCCAGATTCTGTTACTGATCCAGAAAAGAGTGAGAAATTCAAAGAGTTATATCTCAACCCTCCTTTAGGATACATTGGCGACCTTTTAAAGACACTTAGAGGTACTGCTTCGGCTAGCAGCGATTACGGAGATCGTGTTTCAGAACTATTGGTAACATTCAAACAACTAATAGCAAACTTTGTCGATCTTCAGAAACCTGCAAATTCCATCTCTGCCGCATTAGAATCTGAGCACAATACTACCAGAGACGCCGTAAAGGCACATATTAACGCATTAGTTGCATTCGAAAAAAAAATCACATCACCAGATTTGAGTGCAACACCAGCGATTATTGAGCGCCCGGATAGCGATGTAATACAGGACTATACTTCCATCTTTGCTGGCGACGGTACTGGAAATTTTAATGACCCAAATGACTGGCTCAATGCTGCAGATGTTGGTGCAAGTATACCAGACGATGCTACGGATTATTTAAAACCTGGAGGTGGTCCGAACAAGTCTGTTGTAGAAAATAAGATTGAAGAACTGGCACAAAATATCATTAAGCCCATCATTCAATTTGCGGGCATTGCAAAAAGCAATGCAGAAAATGACCCAAGTGATACAGATCTCAATCTGACCTGGAAAAGGTTATGGAGGTTATACCGGATTCGGTATGGCTTATTTTGAATGGTGGCAGTGATCCCGAACCAACACTAAAGCACAGTTTATTTGGGAGCTTATGCATCGATGATCCTGGTTTTTGGATTAGTTGACAAGTTACTAAATGATCTTGTTAAGCTTAATGAAAGTGATGCAGCGTATGCAGCGAAAATAACAGAGTTATTGAATGTTTTTAAAGGTCTTGCTAGTGGTTTAGCTAGGCTATCGAATGGTGATGATCCTGTTCAAGGAGAGCTCAAAAAAGAGGTAGACCAATTGCAGGAAGACCTGCAAGCTCACCTGGTTAAGCTCGTCGAGTTTGAGTTAGCGATTACATCTGATACCAGTCCAAACATAATCAATAATCCTGATCAGACTGTTAAAGATGCATACGGCGCTGCGTTTATAGGTGATGAAGCTGCGAATTATTGGTTAGGTACCACCGTAACAAATATCTCGGCGGGTGACACAAGCGATTATATCACCGCACCCGATGAAGTTTTAAAGGCGGCAGTCGAAGGAAGAATTGAGTAGCTTGGTAGAAGCAATAGTGCCTAAACTCATTGTTTTTGCAGATCTCGCTAATCAATATCCCCTTGATTTAGAAAGCTATCTTCAGGAAACCGGGAGTGGTCAAATACAAATGAGTGCCGTTGATGAGCTTTTAGAGGATATTTACAGGCAAATTGAGAGTAGTGGTGTTTGGTCGTCTGACGACCTCGAATCGCTTGCGGGCCCGTCAAATAATGTGGGTGAAGCGCCTTCTAAATTGGCGCAGTATCTCCGGCGCCAAAATTTTCAATTGCTGGCAGATGTTTTTTATCAAAACCTTACTGATCAGTTCACGACTGCGACAGATGCTTCACAAAGAGATGACATTCGAGACAAAATCCTTGATTTTTTAAATGCGATGGTTGGTGTGATAACGAATTATGATCCTGAGTCGGAGGATGCCAAAGATCTGAATCAAGGGCTGAAAAATGATGCAACGTTGAATAAGGCCAAAGATAATCTTGCGGATACAAGTGTTATCGATCCTGCAGCTGATGCTTTTGATGTATATGCTGACCTTGAGGAGTACCAGATCCCAAATCTAATTCTGGCAGCCTTGTCCAACACGCTTAGTAAACTTATTGAGCTTGAGACGGAAGTGGAGAACGTTTTATTTGTTTCTGATCCAGTACTTAGCCAGGTTTATGCAAACATACTTGGGCAGCTGCGCACACAACCTCCTTCTGGAGCTATTGCAGGTATTTATAACTTGGTCGATGATTCGCGAGGTGTTTTCAAGGCGCCGGCAAATGTGAGCCTAACCGGAATCTCCAGCCCCTCCTTCTTGATCGATGACCAGGATCAGGAGTCGATGAATGTGCACCCGTCGGGCAAATCAGTAAACGCTATAAGAAGTTTTGTTAATAAAGGGACGCTCGTCTGGGGTGCCCGCACTTTAGACGGCAATAGTAACGAATGGCGGTACGTCTCGGTACGGCGCTACTTCATCTTTGTGGAAGAATCGATTCAGGAGGCATTAGAGCCTTTCGTTTTTGAACCGAACGATATCAATACATGGACGCGAATTCGCGCGATGATTACCAACTTTTTGTTGAATCAATGGCGCTCGGGTGCCCTCTTTGGTGCAAGCCTGATGAAGCCTTTTTTGTCCAAATAGGCCTGGGTGAAACCATGACGCCTGAGGATATTCTCGAAGGTAAATTGATTGTAAATATTGGTTGGCAGCCGTTCGACCAGCCGAATTTATCATTCTCCGCTTTATGCACAAACTGGCTGAAGCCTGATTTATTCACTTGAACACTTAATCGCATTGGTTATGGATTATCCCCTGCTAAAATATCGGCTTCCGTGTTTCATGGGAAGGATTAGACGAAACTGTCGCTTCACAGAAGTGACAGGACTCGAAGTGACAACCGAAGTGGTCGAATACCGCGAAGGAAACATGAGACTACAGAATGTAACGCTTCAGCCTGGCATGCAGACGCTTGGTGAGGTTACCCTGAAAAAGGGTGTCCTCAATGGGAATGATGTTGCTCTTTGGAATTGGTGGAATAAGACAAATGAAGGCCGTGCAGAATTTGATGACAATAACTTGAGTTCCGCAATAGGTCCACGGCAAACAGTTACCATCGAGCTGCTCAACAATAAAATGAGCCGGTAATTACCTGGACCCTCGAGCGAGCCTGGCCAATTAAAATCACGTTTGATGATTTGAATTCAACAAGTAATGAAACAGAGATTCAAACGCTCACACTTCGCACGAAGGATTGAAAGTAGTACAGTAATAATTAGGCAGTGTCATGAGCAGAAATTATCCGCCATTAAGTCATTTATTCAAAGTTGAAATTTCAGGATTTGATACTGAATTAGGATTTTCAACAGGTGTCGGGATTGTCTGCTTCGGTTGAGTTCGAGAGTCTCAATGAAGGAGGCAGAATTACTTCTCCCATCAGCTTCCGACGCGGACTTCCTATTCCGACATTACGCTGAAAAGAGGGATTATGGTGAAGTCTGCGCTCATCAAGGATTGGGTAAACATGGCGTTGGAAAATTTCATGTTTAGCCCGAAAACGGTAATAATCACATTGATGGGGCGAGGCATGGATCAAAAACCCTTGGCTGCCTGGCAATTGTATCGAGCTGTCCCAAAGGGCTGGCAATTGTCTGACTTGAATGCACAGGAAAACTCAGTGGCGATCGAAACGATGACGTTGACCTATCAATATTTCAGGCGCTTAACCATTTAATTTTTTGAGGTTCAGGATGCCATTGGAAATACGAACGCTACACATTAAAGCGACTATTGACGAGAAGCCAACTGCGAAAAAGGAGAAGGTGAAAAAACGTGTACCCCACCAAAACCAGCATATGGATCAGGCAACGCTCATAGCACAGGTTATTGAGGCTGTAGCCGACATCCAGGAATTGAAAAAAGAACGCTAATGCCAGATCCCCAAACTATAGACCATTTGCGGATCGAATCCCTCAAAAAGGATGAGAGCACAGCAGAAGTTGAGGGGCACATGTATGTCCAGGTTAATCCTGAGACTTACTCGTTGTCGCACACAATTTCGCTTGATGAGAATCAGGCGAGCGGAACGTCAAACAGGCAGCAAAAACAAAATAAGACGTATCCAGACAAGCTGTCTATGGATCTCATTTTTGATCGCAGCGGGATAGTCCCTCTTGTTAAGCAGGAAGGAGGTCGGATGGTTGAAGAGTTGACCGAGCCTGATATGATGAAGGGGGTGAACGAAGATATAGATCGGTTCAAAAGCTTAATCTTCGAACATAAAGGAGACATTCATCGGCCCAATACTGTTCGTCTGCTATGGGGCGACATGGTTTTCAAAGGGCGGTTAACGAACTTAAGTATAGAATACACGCTTTTTCGGCCGAGTGGGATTCCTAGCCGGGCAAAACTCAGTGTAGAGTTTGAAGGAACGCAAGAGATTAAAGAAATGCTCGCAAAACAGCGAGATAATTCGCCGGATCTCACGCATATCCGCACGGTAGCCGCTAGCGATAAATTACCGTTGATGGCCTATCGCATTTATAACGATCCCTGTATTTTTTTCAGGTTGCAAAGGCGAATGGTCTCGTTAATTTTCGAAAGCTACGCGTGGGACAACAGCTTCGGTTTCCCCCTGTCAAAAAATAGGTACGGATGGAAACGCTCAGTAACATATTAGCTGATGTGGGTAGTGATGTTGTTTCTCACACAATTAAGGTGGACGGCACTGAGGTGTCGAAAGAATATCGCCCATCGAGCATTACTATTAACCAGATGCTCAACCACATTCCCTATGCCCATATCGTGTTGATCGATGGAGGTGCCGCTGAGCAAGATTTCCCAGCCAGTAACTCTGATCTCTTCCTACCGGGTAAAGAAATCGAACTATTTCTAGGCAATGCATCCGATGAGGATCTTGTATTTAAGGGAATTATTCACACGCAAAAGCTTCGTATTCGTCAAGACGGTTCTTCTCACATCATTATCAAAGCCAGAGATGCTGCATTTCGCATGAGCATCGGCGTAAAGCGTCGCTATTTTACAGACACGTCGGATACGGATATTCTCGAGGAGATTATCCAAGAATACGGGTTGAGAGCGAATGTAGCTGCATCAGACTACGCACATCCTGGTATGGTGCAGTTTCACGCTTCAGACTGGGATTTTTTGATAACCAGGACAGAAATGAATGGGTGGGTCTGTAAGGCTATAAACGGAGAAATTTCGTTGGCGCCACCTGATTTCGATGCAGAGCCGGCTTTCAGTGTTGCCTATGGCAGGGAAGTATTGGAGTTAGATTTAGAAATGGATGGTCGTAACCAATACCAGGCCGTCAGGGCACTCGCATGGATTACTCAGCGGCAAGAAGTCATTGAAATTGAAGGTCAAGAGCCAGGATTACAAGAAGCCGGCAACTTGAGCAACACCGAAATTGCGGACGGCATCCAAATTCCACAATTTGATCTTCTGCATAGTGGCCAAGTTGATGCCGAAGAACTGCAATCATGGGCTGACGCGACACTGCTCAAAACGCGACTGGCTAAGATAACCGGGCGTGCTCGTTTTTTTGGTACTTCTCGGATAACACCTGGACAAACTGTTGTTATTGAGGGTGTTGGGGATCGGTTTAATGGCCAGCTTTATGTGTGTGGTGTTCAGCATACACTGACAGAAGGTGTCTGGGTAATGGATCTTCAATTTGGACTGTCTCCAACATGGTATTCAGAGAATTTCGACACGAGCTATCCTAGAGCAAGTGGTTTGGTGCCTGCAGTCCCGGGACTACAGATCGGCGTGGTAACTCAGATTGAAGATGACCCAGATGGGGAAGACCGGGTCCAGGTTCGTTTGCCGATCATAGATGGCGCTGATCAAGGCATATGGGCTCGCGTCTCCGCCTTTGACGCAGGAGTGGAGCGGGGGTGCATTTTTTAGACCCGAGGTCGACGATGAAGTGATTGTCGGGTTCATACAAAACGATCCTCGTGACCCTGTTATTCTTGGGATGTTACACAGTGCAGCACATCCAGCGCCAGTAAAGGCAGAAGCTGCAAATCCCCAAAAGGGATTTGTATCTCCGTGAAAATCTGAGCCTGCTCTTTAACGATGAACTGCTCTCTATCACACTGAAGACACCGAAAGGGAATCTGATTACACTAAACGAAGCCGAAAAAGGCATCCAGCTGGAAGATGAAAACAGTAATTCTATTCTCTTGAACGACTCAGGAATACGATTAAGAGTGCATCCAACTTGACAATTGAGGCAGCTGATGAAATTAACATGAGTGCTACCAACATAAATATAAATGCAGATAGCAAAGCTGTAGTGAATGGTGGGGCAGGTGCGGACTTTACTTCTTCTGCGAACACGGTTGTGAAAGGATCCACTGTAATGATAAACTAGCCCGTAAAAGTTATGCCCCCAGCAGCACGCGTCGGCGATTTTCATTCTTGCCCCATGATTACGGGCCTTATTCCACATGTAGGAGGCCCAATTGCTCCTGGAGGACCTCCCACAGTCCTTATTGAAGGGATGCCTGCGGCAAAGGTTGGCGATATAGCCATTTGTGTGGGGCCGCCCGACGGCATTGCGCAGGGATCTGCTACTGTTTTGATAAACTCGATGCCGGCTGCCCGATTAGGTGATATGACACAGCATGGAGGCATCATCGCAGGCGGTGCAGGCACCGTAATGATAGGAGGATAATGCAACAGCCCCCATATTTAGGCAAAGGGTGGACATTCCCTCCGGTTTTTGACCGGGTAACGGGCCAAGCCGCTATTGCAAAAGACTTGATCGATATTGAACAGAGCCTTGAGATCCTACTCTCTACGAGGCCAGGAGAGCGATTATTACGGCCCCGATTTGGTATCAACATGGATGCGTTGTTGTTTGAACCAATAACGGTGACTCTGCTAACCTCGATGCAGGATCAGATTGAAACAGCTATTGCGTTGTTTGAACCTCGTATTGAAGTCGTATCCGTTGATTTGGAGGATACGGTAGTCACTGAAGGGCGGGTAGATGTTCATATCGAGTATCGTGTGTTGAGCACCAATTCTCGTTTGAATTTTGTGTATCCCTTCTATGTCGAAGAAAAGACTGAATCCATCAGATGACGGATCGGGCTACATATCATCATCCTTTGCGGCGCAGTGGAACGCATCAAAATCAGCGATTCCCTTATGCACTTGAAGAGAACTATGTTCAAATCGACGAACGATCCTTTGCTGATCTAATTCTGTTTCAAAAAGCCTATGCTTCGTTTCTCCAATTCTATAATTTGCAAAATCTCAGAGAAGGGGATTGGACCGCTTTTGTAGAAAAAGATGTTTCTACCATCATCGCTACACTGGCTGCTCAGGAAGGGGCCCGTTTTCAGCAGTTCAGAGATGCCTTGCTTACTATTCTGCGGCAAGGGACAATTGCTAATGAAAACGTGCTGAAAATACATTTCAAGTTTGTTTTTGATTTTGTATTCACGTTGGTAAGCATTTTGGATCGAAATGCCCGTTTGCTACCAGACGAAACCGGATTGAAGGAATTTATCCGCCTTCAAATTCAATCACGTCTAAAGGCTCGATTGCAACGTCTACTTTCATACTATAAGGCTGGTGTCCAGGTGGGGCTCATTGATGAAAGCAGTGAGGCTGTGCCTTCTGATGAAGATTTTATTATTCCTGTGCCGCTGCAGTTGACGCAAGAAGTTCTTCAGCGCGGACTTTCTCCGCTCTGGATTAACAACGAAACTACGTGGCCTAATTTCCTGGCCGGCATTGTCCCCGATGCCACTTTGTTCGGAGACTTATCCTCTGATGTAGAAATTCAACTCTTCCGGGCTGCGACGTTTAATTTGTTAACCAGTGCCATTGAAGGCATATTGCGTAGCTACGTGCAGGTCATTCAACAGGCCGGCCAATTGCTTAACGAGACATTGGCCCTTGAAGAGGAAAGCACCTGGCCAGATCATGGGCCCAATAATGCACTATTTCTAGCTTTTTTGAAGCTATTTCGGAATTCGCAGGACCATCTTAATACCTTGACACGCAAGCATCTTGATTTTTACTACCGGGAGGTGCTTCA
The DNA here is from genome assembly GCA_965263205.1 of Rhodothermales bacterium. GTDB lineage: Bacteria > Bacteroidota > Rhodothermia > Rhodothermales > JAHQVL01 > JBCCIM01. Next base: position 527,771 of record CBDHHF010000035.1, on the reverse strand, counting down.
GCTAAAAGAGAAAAGTCCAAGTGCAGATCAGGTGCACGTGATCTTCGAGCCGACGGTCAATCAATCTGATGTTGCGCTGGAGAAAGGTCAGGTGTTGTTGAAGGCCGGCAAAGATGCAAAAGGTCACCCAGTCAGTTATGAATTGGCCGAAAACATCTCCGTAAATGAGGCGCAGGTTGAACAGATTCAAGCCGTTCGGATTGACGATGCCGTGTATTATGCATCCATCGCAAACTCGAAAGACGGACAAGGTGGTGCTTTTGAAAAAGATGAAGTCCCCTCCTGGCACCCATTTGCCCTTGGCGTCGAACATACGGGTGAAATTGGATTTGCCGTTGCGTCGAATCATCTATTTTTGAAGGAAGGCCGGCGCGTCGTCGAAATTACGGTAGTGTTTGAAGAACATCATTCTGCCCGTAAACCAAATAGCTCCGATACCAGAGAATGGGTTGGAAAATGCTTTTTCACTGGCATTGACTACCGCTGAGGGATGGTTTGCTCTAGGTAGTCTGGACATCTCAGCTACCAAAGACCCATCGTCGACTTTCATTAATAATGGACAGCCCTCCCAAACACTTTCCTATAAGCTCGAATTCAAAGGAGAACTTTCCTTTGATGACCCAGCCGTTTTGCCCTACGATGCGTTGATTCATGGTGGCACGTTTGAAACGCGTCATCCTATGGCAAGAATTGTCCTTGCAAAGGCTCATTTATATGGCATATTCCGGCCGTTAAAACTCACGTCCATTGATATAAGGGTAGAAGTAGAGGGAGTAAAAGATCTTGCGATAACGAATAAGTTTGGTCCTCAAGATCCTGCAAATCCTTTTTATCCATTTGGTTTAGAGCCTGAGGCAGGGGATAGTCTGATCATTGGTAGTAAAGAAATTTTCCAAAAACGAGTCAAAAACGCTGAATTACACATTCTCTGGAAAGGCTTACCCAAGAGCGCACAAAATCAATTAGATAGACTTTTTTTTAGAGAAATAAGTGATTCTTTAGGTTTTTTCGATATAACAAGGGATTTCGTACTCAATACCCTCAAAATTCCACTCGTTCATGTGGAATTCCTTATCTCAGGCACTTGGAAAGGCAGAGATCAGAATTCATTTTTATTCGAATTTGATGATTTATTTAATTCCGATGCTGATTCTTATTACAAAGCTGAGACGCTTAAGAATTTTTATGCTGAGATCTCTGATGAAATTAAGTTTGCTGGACTGGATGAACAGGAGGCCTTAACGAGGATCTTTGTTTTTTATTTCTACTATTTATTGCTCACGATGGGAAGGTCCGAGAAAATTAGCTTAGTCATTCCTTTTGAGAGTGGAGATGTTATACCAGCAGATTTTGTACAAACCCAAAATTTCAATGCACGGGAGCGTAATGGCTATTTCAGGTTACTTTTACAGCAAAATTTTGGCCATGAGCTGTACAGAAAGTTGGCGATAGAGGATCTTATAGATAAAGCAAATCAGTCAGATGGAAACCGAACAGAAAATATATCAACTCCGTATTCCCCTGAAATTGATACCATAAGTATTGATTATAGAGCTGAGGCTAGTACGACTGAGGATAATGCAGGTATTGCTTTCTTTCATTTGTTGCCATTCGGAGGAAGTCCTAAGATTTGCCTCTGAAAATAAAGCTGTTCTTTTGAATTCTGAATCGTTTCTACCTCAATTTTCAGATCCGTCCACTCAAAAAGATACAATAGCAGAATGTTATTTCGGGATTCGGGATCTTTTACCTCGCCAAAAATTGGCTTTGTTATTTCAAACTGAAGAAGGAACGGCAAATCCGTTAGTACTCAAACCAGACGATCATATCACATGGTCCTATCTCTCTGATAATAATTGGAAAGAATTTTCGATAGATCCTGTTGTAGACGCAACGGGGCAACTGCTTCGTTCTGGGGTTATTCGGTTTGACATGCCGGCCGATGCGTCTACCGAGCATAACTTACTCCCTTCTGGATTAACCTGGTTAAGAGCTTCGATTACGCGTGAACGCGAGGCAGTTAATGAGCTTGTTGCGGTACATACACAAGCGGCGCTCGCCGAATTCAAAGATCAAGGAAACGACCCAGAGTTTCTAAATACACCACTTCCCGCCAAAACTATTTCAAAATTACAAAGGCGAATTTCTGGTATAAAGAAATTAGACCAGCCATATCCTTCGTTTGGTGGCAGAGGAAAAGAAGCGGCTGTTTCGTTCTACACGCGGGTGAGCGAGCGCTTGCGTCACAAGGACCGGGGAGTTGCAATTTGGGATTATGAACGACTGGTGTTGCAAGCGTTTCCGGAGGTGTATCGAGTAAAATGCATCAGCCATGCACAATTGGATGCAGGCGAGGATGGTAGTGCTTCGATTTACGCTGAGCGAGCACCTGGTCATGTTTTGATCATCCCCATCGCGAGACGAAATACCGTATCGGAGAAGCCCGTACTTAAACCATTTACAACCCTGGATACGCTGGCTAAAATTCGCGTTTTTCTCGAGCAAAGGGTTTCAAGTTTTGTACGGTTACATGTTGCGAATGCACGATTTGAAGAAGTAAGGACAGACTTCAGTGTTAAGTTTCATGAAGGATTCGATGCAGCCGCTTATAAGGTGATTTTGAACAACGACTTGTTGCGGTTTTTATCACCGTGGGCCTTTAGCGAAAGTTTTGACATCTCATTCGGCGGTAGCTGGCGGGCATCTTCGATAATCGATTTTATAGAAGAACGTCCCTATGTGGACTTCCTGACAGACTTTAAGCTGCTTCACTTTCCCGAAGAAGGCAATGCAATTTCAAATGTAGTCGAGGAAGCCGTGGCAACAACCGCCCGCTCGGTGCTGGTCTCAAGTGGTCAACATAACATCAAGGATGCGGAGGGGTGTTGATTCATGGAACTTGAATATGTCATCACAAAGGATCCCTCATTGTTGCCCAGCCAGAACTACGAGCTGTTGAAAGAGAATGGGCTACGATACATTGAGCAACTGGGTCATAAGTTATGGACCGATTACAATATTCACGATCCGGGCATCACCATTCTTGAGGCCTTATGTTATGCTATCGTTGACCTCGGATATCGCACGGACTTTTCAATTCAAGACCTGGTCAGCCAAGCTAATGGCCAGCCCAATCCTGATTTCTTTACGGCGCGGGAAATTTTAACCAATTGTCCACTAACAGAGCTCGACTATCGCAAACTGTTAATTGATATAGATGCAGAAAACAATATCGAAGGGGTCAATAACGCATGGCTCCTTACAGAAAATATAAGCCCGGAAATTCCACTCTACGCCAAATGTGATGAGGATCTCCTAACCCCAGATGAAACAGTACATCCTGTTCTTATGCGAGGGTTGTTCGATGTCTTGTTGGAATTTGATACAAGTGATGCCTATGGAGATTTAAATGCCGATTTTCAAGAGTTTGTAGTGTGGGAAGGCCCGTTGTTTGGTGCCAGGTTCAGGGTAAATCTGCCCACCTGGGAGCGTATTCCGAGAGGGTGGATTGAAGCCAAAATTTCGACCTTCGCAATCGGAGTAGATCGCATCGAACTGGTTCGGCAAATCGATCAAGAGATCTGGGAAATTGATCTTACTATCACCTTTAAAGGCTTAAACGATCAGAACGAAAGTTTTACGTTTGCATCTCGTTGGTTTGTTGTTGATCCGCCGGATAAAAACCCACCAAATGAGCCGGCTTTTCGCGATGCACTTCAGGTGCTGATAGAAAGAATTGATTCAGCCTCCTTCATCGCCCAGTTTCAAGGGAAAATGGGGGAGATTACTGCTATTGTTGATCGGATTTGGGAGCGACTGCATGCCAATCGAAATCTTTGTGAGGATATCCGTACGGTTCGCAAAGTAGATGTAGAGGAGGTGTCGATTTGTGTGGACATTGAAGTTGTGCGAGAGGCGGACATCGAAGAAATATTGGCCCGCGTTTATTTGGAAATTGAGGCTTATTTACAACCCAAAATTCGATTCTATTCGCTAAAAGAAATGCTGGACAATGATGTGCCGGCAGAAAGCATTTTTAACGGGCCAGTATTAGAGCATGGCTTCATTGATGACGATGAACTGCGAACTGCACAGCTTCGCTCGCACATCTACGCTTCTGATATTATAAGCATCATCATGGATATCGACGGTGTGCTGGGTGTCAAAAATCTCCTGATGACCAAATTTGATAATGATGGGGTGCCGGTTCCTGGCTTCTCAAACGTGCCCTGGTGTTTATCGGTTTCAACTGGACATAGACCAGCCTTAAGTCTGGAACGGTCAAGATTCCTGTTTTTTAAGGACGATCTTCCTTTTTTGCCCAGACAGGAAGAAGTCAGAGACACTTTGACCTTTCTCGATAATTTGTCCAATAGTAACAAGCTCACTGGGCATGAGAATGATCTTTCTGTTCCGAAGGGGGCCTATGGGGACTTTGCCAACTACACTTCTATACAAAACGAATTGCCACCAACTTATGCTGTGGGGCAGTTTGGCCTGCCAAATAGTGCCTCTCTACCTCGCCAGGCACAGGCCAAACAACTGAAAGCCTTTTTGCTGTTTTTTGATCAGCTGCTGGCAAACTATTTATCCCAGCTTGCTCGATTCAAAGATCTCTTTTCTTTTCACACAGACGTTGAGCAAACATACTTCGCTCAATACGTTCAGGATATCAAACATGTCCAAGAATTATTCACTGTTGATGCTGAAATCGAGGACGTTTTACGTGGGCCCACGGGAGCTTCTGCTTCCATTCAAAAAGCATGGCAGTTGCTGGTAGAGCCTGAACAAACGTTTCTGGATCGCCGAAACCGTTTTTTAGATCACCTGCTCGGGCGTTTTGGAGAGCAGTTTAGTGACTACGCACTTGTTCTTTTCAATTTGCAAGGTCAGCGAAAAGGGGCTAATGCGCTGATCCAGGACAAAATGAACTTCCTTAAGAGCTATCCTGAACTTAGCGCTGGGAGAGGGAAAGCCTTTAACTATAGGAAGACAAAAGAAAGAGGTAGCGGAACGCTTGAACCAGATGTTTGGAATACAGAAAACATCTCTGGCTACCAACGTAGGTTGGCCCTATTGCTTGGCATTGAATCGGTTGAACAGCGGACCATCCTGCTTCTTGAGACTAAAATCGACCCTGTTGTAGAAATGTCAACTGAGACCGATGGGGACAGTGGACCGACCACAGAAACCCGCTATCGATTTCGTTTTTTGGATGTGACTAATGAGCGAAGGATAGCACTTACAAGTCTAGAAACATATAGCTCTCGCAGACGAGCGCTTCTCGCGGCTGAACATGCCAGGCAATTGGCGCTTGATGTAAATAACTACGAGAAAATCCAAACCAAATCGTCCAACAAGCACTACTTCCGATTATTAGACGAAGACGGTACTCCCATTGCGCATCAATTCTATTATTTTGCCACTGCTGCCTTGCGGGATGCCGAAATCGATGCCCTCATTGAGAAATTTGATGATGAGGCAATCTTTCTCGTAGAGCATCTTTTGCTTCGGCCAAAGTCAAAAACTGATACATTGCTTCCTGTATGTTTGCCCGAAGACTGCGCAATGTGCGGCGAAGAGGATCCTTACTCTTTCCAATTGACCCTGGCCATGCCGGCATGGCCACCTCGTTTTAAAGATGCCAACTTTAGACGCTACTTCGAACGTACAGCCAGGCTCGAAGCACCTGCCCACATTGCGTTAAAGTTTTGCTGGATTAGTGAAGACCAGATGAGCGAGTTTCAGTCGGCATATTGTGAATGGTTGGAAGCTCAGCAGCCATTACCACACTTTCAAGATGATGCGCTCATAAGCGACAAATTGGATGCTTTTATCAACATTCTCAGCCAACTAAGGACCGTATATCCAATTGCCACCCTACACGATTGTGAAGAGAGCGGCAATGCGAATCCCATTCGATTAGGTCAGACTAGTCTTGGTGAATTAAATCCTTAATGCGATGACTTCCTTACCATTGACATACCCGGTATTTGAAAGTAATCAGGTATTAACAGCTGACAAGTTAAATGAGCTGTTTAATTACCTGGATCAACAAAACCGATTAACGAGAACGCATCTCATTGGAGTTGGAATCGTTTGCGGATTACAGCTAGATACTACCCCTCTCGGTCAAGATCCTTTCGAGATCAATATTTCTAGTGGATGTGGAATCACTACGCTGGGGTATTTAATTCATATCGAAGATTGCCAACTGACTCATTACAAACCCTATGCCCTGCCGGACAAACTGCACGATCCACTTGCCACCAACGATGAACAGACAAGTTTTTATGAACCGTTTTATTCTGTATTAACGAATGATACCCAGCTACAATATGATCTATGGGAACTCCTAAATATAAATGAGTTTGCTGCCGAAGATGTAGCAGCGCAGGGTATTGAGGTTCTAGATCGCACCTTTGCTTCAGATAAGTCTGTACTTCTGTTTTTAGAATCTCCCCTGATTAATCTCAAAAATTGTATTGCAGATGATTGCGACGATTTGGGGAGCGAAACAAGAGGACGCATTCGAAAGCTACTCGTCAAAACCAGCGACCTGCTTGAAATCATAAAAAAGGCAGAAGGACTACCGGATTCTAACACCGAAGATGATATCCGAAAGCATTTGCGGGGAGATCTGATGCTGCCAGACGTTTTTTTGCCCCGCTTCGATGTCCCTGCGTCAGGGCTTGCTACTTTTGAACAAATTTCTGATCGATACCGTGCTGTAAAAGAGCGCACAGTTTCTAGTCTGGCCACGGCCTTGACTGAGCTTATTAACATATTTGCACCGATTTACGCAGACCCTACCAGGCCATTGCCGACAGATATCCGGCAGACTTTAGAGGATCAGTATACAGGTCTTGGTATTTCCAATCCTGCCGGTATCCAATATTATTTCGATTATTTGTGTGATTTGATTGGTGGCTACTCTGAATTTCGTGATCGGATATTCGAGCTCTCTGTTATTTGTTGCCCTGATACAAATGCCTTCCCGAAGCACTTAATGCTTGGAAAAGCGCTTGTAGAGGAAGACAAAGATCCGTCAACGTTACGTCATTATTTCCAACATGCACCGATCCACAACGAAGATGCGGGGGTTAAGGACGAGGTACGTTTGTTATTTCGCAGAATAATACACCTCCTTCAACGATTTAAAGTGCCTGATCCGCCTTCGGGAAGTGAAGTTGAATCGTCCATCCGCATTACACCAAGCCGGCATGGTAAGCATAAACTATCAGAGAAGGCGATTCCGTACTACTACCCATTTAATGCTGTTGCTCCTCTTCATAAAGTTTGGGATCCCCAAAAGCAAAGGGCCAGAAAGGAAGATCAAACACTCGGATACGATGCTACCAATTACAGCTCCATACCCGCTGTTATTGACCCTTTAGGATTCGACCTAGAGCCTTACGATTTTTTCCGAATTGAAGGGCATGTTGGCGTCTCAATAGACCTTATACTGCCTGTTTTAAATAGAATCAGAAGCTCAAGACGTCTTCCCTTTAACATTCTGAGTTTAGAGTTAGATACTCCAGATTGGACGCGCTTTCTAGAAAAGTATCCCGGTATCCAACATCGTGGTGGAGTACCAGAAGGGGGCACGTTTGTCATTTTGTCGAAGAAAAGAGAAAGCGCCGAAGGATCAGGCCCTTCCGATGAAACGCCAGCTGATCCCGTGCAACCCGACCTAAGAAACCTATTTGTGGTCAACCTTACCGATCAGGAAGAAATTGGATTTACAATTAATGAGTCTCTAGGAAAGTTCACCGCGAGTCGAAAAATCGAAATCCTTACCATTCCTGTTGGGAGAGATTTGGAATTTAGAACTGCTGTTCGGGGCAAGGTGCTTTTACAAGAAGTTAACGCTAGGAAGGGCTTTACGCATTTTCTCTTGATTGTACCTAAACTTGGCATTACTGGTGAGCCGAGTGAATATGAGGTCGATGTTTTTGGAGGATTGCCATCCAGTCGAAGTACGTCTCTTAAATCACATGGACTCATCTATTCTTTTCATTCAGTTGGAAAAGCTCCGCCTGATTTGAGAATTACTTCAAATAAGATTAAAGGCCAAAGGGCGGGCGATATTTCTTTAAGTCCCAATAGCGCCCATAATCAAATAGGATCTACTGATTTATTCTCTTTTCAACGGATTTTCCCCGGCACATACGTCCTTGAGTTGTCGTTTGTTGATAATAGAGTAGTAAAGGATATAGGTCAATTTACGCTTGACCTTACAACCGGTACTTTAGGCGATGCTGAGATTATTACAACAGTGTTTATTGGGCCAACTGAAGAATTTTATTTGATTCTGTCGGATGGCCGACTCTTAAAACCTAAGAGAGGACGTGAGGCGTTTTTAAGGGGAATTTCAACTAATCCTACAGCGTCATTATTTACCTTAGGTGCACCTTCAGGTACAGAACCTGCCGTTGAAATAACGCCAGATCAGTTTTCTGAGTCTCTCCGTCAAGTCGGCGTTTCTGACTTCCAGGCTGAACTAGTAACCGAATCTTTTATCGATTTTGTACAGACTAGCCCTGGTGTGCTGACCTCTACAACAGTTGCTCAGGAAATTTCACCAGGTACCGTCGTGGCAGATTTCTTTCTGCCCTATGCTTGTGGATGTTTTGAGCCGGTATGCGATAAACCTTGCGACGGCGATGTTGAAGAAATTCAATATGCGACTGAATATTTGGGATCCTTACTGTTTTTTTTCCAACTATTTGAAAATCCCAACAATACAGGCCCAACAGCACCACTCTTCATTCTAGAATTTCAGATTACAAACTTGCAGGTTGATGGAGTAAGTTTTGCGACAGAGGATAATCCTTACGTATTTGATCCGTTACCTTTTGCCCAGTTAAGCCCTGCGGAGTTTGATACGTTTGATGTCGGGGGATATATCTCAGAACAGATTAACAAACTAGTCAAGCACGATATCTTTGAAGTTGAAATAGAAACAATACATGGCGGCCAAAATCTAGACGGTATCCTAAATGTGAAACGATATGCATGCCAGGATTTTAGCATGAATATCCGAGTGAGTACCATTGGAGGAGGGGGCGTTCTTTCAAGGCTTGAATATATTACCATTCCTTCGAGCGGAACTTACAAGGAGGTGATAACAATAGGTCAGCGTAGTTCTGTACGGGGTACGGCCTACGACGTGGTAAACACGACGAATTATAACATCTGTGATGGTGAAAAGCCATGCGACTTGCCTGATGAAGGAAAGGTCGACTCGGTAGGGTATGTCTGGGCAGATTCAACTCAATTCATCGTAGGAGTCATAAGTAATGTCGATTACATTTTTAGAATACTTCACTATGACTTAGATGGACAAATTTTTGTGAATGAGGCCGGGGCGCCGAAAGAGATAGTAATAAAACGGGAAGAGATCGAAGAAGCCCAAGATAATAATACAGAGGTATTACAACTTATCGCTGATAAATTAAATTTAGAATATCCTGAGGGCTTGTACTTTGAAGTAAATCCGAATAATAGACAACATTTAATGTTGAGTCATTATGCACAATCTAGCTTTCGGGTAGTGTTCCAACGCTTTTTGGAAGACAGAACAGTGATATATGAAAGGCATCGCTACAGCGCAATTCCGGCCTTGGATAACTCTGTTATGGGAGAATTAGATGACCCGCTTTCTGATCGCTCTATCATTGAGCTCGTACAAGAGCACGACCTTTGTGCCGAAGGGGTTACGCTGTCAGGAAGAAGTCCTTATGCACGTCTACATGCACATTTGGCTTCGAGTAGTAGTGAAATAATTTCTGCTGCATCGAATCGAGAAATAGTACTCGATTTTGCAACAACTAGTGGTACTCCGATTTCGACGCGTAGCGCAGAGGCAATTTGGAATGCCATAGGTGCTGACAGAAAAATAGAAAAGTTCAATGATTTACCTGAAAAGGTTCAAATTCAACTAAGTGAAATAAAGGATAGTGTTAAAGCAAAATATCCAGATGCAAGGCTGTATTTGACCGGGAGTTGGGTAAGGGGGACTTGGGTAGATGATTCGACAGATCCAAAGCTCTCTTTGCTAAGGGAGATGGTTACCGGCAAAAAGAGAAATAGCGATCTTGATATATGGGTTGTCGGAGAAAACATAGACGTAGATCCAGAGATGGTCAAGCACTCGGGTGCGAATGCATTACGAGCATCATTGCATGTGTCAAAAACTAAGCCGGGAAAGGGCATTGAAATAAAATAAGCCAGAGTAATCGCGTTGAGCATGGCTCGCCTTGAATACCCTGGCTTCAGTGTACTCAATTTAAGGGAATGTTAATACAAATACCAGTACGCTCCCATTTCTGAAATGAATCAAACACACATAATTCACCTAGAGGAGATTTCGCTCACACTAACGAGTGCTAAGGGCATCCATCCATTGCAGGAGCGTGTTAGCCGGCTTTGCCAGGATGCTTTACATCCCAGGTTAGATACGCTGTTTTCTTCTCTGGTCCATCCAAACCAATGGATTCGCTTAGAAGAACTTTCGATCGACCTGGGCCACATTACGTTGGACAATCTGCAAACTCAATGGGTGGATCTGGTTTTAGCTGAGGTGGAACGTGCACTAGAAAAGCAGTTGGCTGGACATTGGGAAACAATAAACGATCAAGAAAAAAAAGACAAGGCTTTAGCATATCACGGCATACAACTTTCTGCACGCGAAGAAGAGGTTTTTCTCTTTTTTCTTGAACATGGATACATCCCCTGGTGGGGAGACAAAAAACTAGTGGGTGTTTTTTGGGAGGAGATTGTCCAAAGAGATACGATTGAGCTAGTTCTTAAAGCCAGAATGAGTGACTTAATTGTTGGAAGCTCGGGTGCACTGAGGCGGTTGTTAAGCCGCATTCCAAAAAGGAATTATGTGAACTTTGCAAAGTTACTCGTACCACAATCGAAAAAGCAGTGGGTACGTCCGCCCGAAAAACACTTGAGATCTGTTGACGGGTTGAGACAGTTTGTAGCTAAGTATCCTTTATTCATTGATCGGTTGTGGGAGAAGTGGATTGTATGGATAATTTCAGCATCCAATGACCGTGTAAATTTCACTCGTAGTGTTGAAGAAGAGGTGTTTAAACTGGCTAATGAAGTACTTCAGGCTATGGAGGCCTCAGAGGAGCTTCACGATGAGCTTTTCTACAAAAACATTGTGCTGCTAAAAGATGGGCCCACTAGTGCCAGGCAAGCGCCTAGCCGTGAGATGAACGTTGAACGTGCAGCATACCATGAAGAAAAAAAACTGGAGACTAAAGAGGGAATTTACATTGATAATGCTGGCCTACTGCTGCTCCATCCTTTTCTTCCTAATCTCTTCGAAAATGTAGGGCTGACAAAAGAGCATCAATTTATCAATAGTCATACCTGCCAGCAAGCGATTTATTTGCTTCAATATCTGGTCAATGGAGAACGATCAGAGGTGTGCCCAGAATACGAATTGGTATTAAATAAAATAATATGTGGATGGCCAGTTAACGATCCGCTGGATGCTATTCTACAACCAAGTACGCTCATGTTTGATGAAGCAGATGTGATGTTGCAATCTGTAATGAGACATTGGGATAGTGTACGAAAGTTGGAAGTTGAAGGACTTAGATCGCTATTGATAAATCGTCTCGGCCGGCTCACTACTAATGGAACAGGCTGGCAAATACGGGTCGAAACACAGGCCCAAGATTTGTTTCTAGAGTCAATGCCCTGGGGAGTCGGCATAATATCGTTTCCCTGGCTGGACAAGTTGATATCCGTTAATTGGATGTAGGTTAAGGATGTCAATAAAAAATGCGCCAGGCCTCCCCAAAATCTCGCCCTTCCAGTACACCCAAGAGGAATAATCGTCCTTTTATTCAAAAGGTTGGCGCACAAGCCGTGGAGCCAGAGAAGCCATTCATTTCCAAAATTCCTTTAGTTGAGCCGAAGCCGCCTGCATTACAAGAAAATGGATCTGGCGCGAACGCATCAAAGACCATTGGGCAGGCATCTGCAATTTCCGCAACCTCTATGGAAGGTAGTGGTGTTGCATTACCGTTGGAATTTGTCGAAGGAGGCATAGGACAGAATGGAACAGATCTAGGAAAGGAAGAATTGCCAGTAAAAGAAGGAGCAGCCTCTGCGAAAGAGTCAGCATCTGGCGGAAATGAAATAGTAGGTGAAAGTGGTGGCGGAGGTGCGAGAAAAGCTTCAGAGGCTTCGTTGCAAATGGAGGTGCGATATGAAGAGAAGCAAGGCGCCTTAGAAGCTGAAGCAAAGCAACGAGAAACCCGAGCTAAAGGTAAAGCGGCTACAAGTGGCAAGATTGCTGCCAATGTGCCGGCTGCAGAAGAAGAAGTAGCTGAAGCACGTGCAAATGTTGAAGAACCTGTTGAAGAGACACAGGCGAGAGCCGAGAATGAACTTGTCGCAGAACTAGACGAACAGCCCCAGCCAAGCCCCGAAATCCTGGAACTCTGTGAGCGTATTCGCCAAGTCATCCGGGACAAGCGTCCACCCGATGAAGATTCATTGGTAGATGCAGAACCAGAGGAGATGGCTAAGCAGGCGGGCGGCGAACTGAATACCTTGATTAATAGCAATACACAGGCAGTTGAAAGCGGGTATGCTGCACTCGATCAGAAGCCTGAAGGTACGCCGTCGCTCGAGCCCACTGAAATGGAGGCTACCCCACCGATGGGTGAAACACCTGCAATCGGAGCAGCTGGCGCTACACCTGATGCCGTGTCTGAAGAGGATATTTCACTCAATGCTGATACTGAAAATGCGGAGAGTGATATGGAAGAAGCTGGGATGCGTACGGAAGCAGCGCAGGAAGCGTCAAAGGCGCAGAGCAGTGGGCCACTGGCACAAGCTGCTGAATCGAAAACCGAGTTGGAGAAGACGGCAGCAGAGGAGCCATCAAAGGTTCTTGCAAAGAGTCAAAAGGCACTCGCCAACTCGGAAGCAGACATGGCTGCTTTGCAAGCATCAGCCCTTGCTGCGCTCAAGCAATCTCGCGCTTCGAGCGTGTCTGGCAGTCGTAGCCAGCAAGAGGGCATGGTGGGTTCAGAGCAGAAGACCCGTAAGTCTATAAGCGAAGAAGCGAAACGCATTTTTGGAGATGCCCAAAAACTGGTTCGAGAGCAGCTTGGTCCGCTGAATAAAACGGCGATGGATAAGTGGGACAAAGGTGTAGCCGTTTCTTCGGTTAAGTTTAAACAACGCCTCAAGAAAGTATCTGACTGGGTTGATGAACGCCATTCTGGTGTAGGCGGTTGCCTTGCTGGGTGCCTGGGATGCGCTGACTGGATTACCAGACTGGGTGACAGATGAATACGATGTCGCTGAAAAAACTTTCGGCGATGAAGTATGCACGTTGATCACTGATATCTCAACCCAGGTTAACGGAGTTATTGCCACTTGCGAAGCCATTATTGAAAAGGCGCGCAAAGATATAGATAAACTCTTTAGCGATCTTCCCGAAGACCTGAAAGAATGGGCTGCTCAAGAACAAGCGACCTTCAACAAGCGACTGAATGGGCTGCAAAATGAAGTTTCTGAAGCGCAACAGGACTTCAATCGCGAACTCACCCAGCGTGCTGCACAATCGGTTCAAGATGTACGTCAGGAAGTTCATGCACTGCGCGAAGCAGCGAAGGGGCTCATTGGTAAGATTGCAGATGCTATCAGTGACTTTGTAGAAGACCCTGTCAAGTTTATTATCGATGGGCTGCTTGAACTTGTTGGCATTTCGCCACCTGCATTCTGGGCTGTGGTGAAAAAGATCGGAGAGGCGATCGAACGCATTGCAGATGACCCATTAAGTTTTGCAGAGAACCTGCTTAAAGCAATCGGTGATGGTTTCCAGCGATTCTTTGACAATATTGCAGGTCATCTTTTAGATGGATTGTTGGAGTGGCTTTTCTCGGGGCTTGGCTCCGTTGGCGTTGAAATTCCAAGCGACTTCTCGCTCAAGAGTGTTATTACATTCTTCTTGCAATTGATGGGCATTTCCTGGGCGCGAATTCGCAAGCTCCTAGCCAAGCACATCGGAGAAGAAAATGTAGCGCTAATCGAGAAGGCCTTCGAAATTGTGAGCACGCTGATTGAGATGGGGCCCGAGGGCATCTTCGAAATGATCAAAGAGCAGCTGAACCCGAAGAATATCCTGGATATGGTTCTGGAAGCTGCTGTTGATTATATGATTGAGGCGCTGATCAAAGCGGTATCTGTACGAATTGCCCTCCTCTTTAATCCTGTCGGGGCGATTGCCCAAGCCATTGAAGCCATTTATCGTGTGTTAAAATGGATCTTCCAAAATGCAGCGCGCATCTTTAGCCTGATTGAAACGGTGGTTAATGGGATCACTGATATTCTGAATGGCAACACAGCCGGCATGGCAAAAGCCGTTGAGGGAGCACTTGCCAAACTAATCTCCCCAGTAATTGACTTCCTTGCCGATTATATAGGTCTAGGCGGGCTCCCAGATGCCATTGCTGATTTGATCCGAGGACTGCAGGATTGGATTGAGGGAATTTTGGATAGAGTGATAGGATTTTTAGTGAAGCAGGCGAAGGCGTTGTTGAGTGCGCTTGGTGTAGGAGAAAAAGACAAAGGGAAAAAGTCGAGTGATGGAGATAGTTTGATTCAAAGCGAGGAAGAATCTTTAACGATGGCTGGTGCATCGCACACATTGTATATTGTTTTTTCCCCAGAGCCCAGAATTGAACTTGCTTCCAATCGTGAATTATTATCGTACAAAATCAATCAAGTGCGAATTCAAATAAATCAAAGGATTGCCAAGTTAGAAACCGAATTTGCGGAAAGTGAAGGATCAGAACTTGCCGAACAGATTGAAGGACTTGAAAGACAATCGGATGATCTAGGAAATCTTAGTGGAGCAGCAGAATTTTTAGAAAATCAGGCTGAACAAGAGCTGGCTAAGATGTCACCCGAAGAACGGTTGAACTCAGGAGCTGGAGTAACCAAAGGGTTCAACCTTATTCCTTCAATTCGCACAGGATTTGATGCGCTAGCTCGAGCAATTCAAGAATATGGAAAACGTTATAACGTACAAGATATTGAACAGCTGTTCGATCAAGCTCTAGGAACTCCACCACACAGCGCTATTGCTGAGCTAGTTGACAAAGCATCACATATTCCTCCACGTTCATATGATGGAGGTAAGCATTGGAAAGGGACATCTGAAGAAGAACGAAGAATCTCCAGTAACGAAAAAGGTGCTGGACAATTTTTGCATAGCATGACAGCGGCTGACGTGGAAAAATTGGAACGAACTACACTATTGGAAGGAGATCTTCGAGACAAAGGTGGAGGAACTTATCACGCGTATATGGAACATGGTGAAGTTGTTGGCTACGCCAATGGCAAGAAGACCAAGTGGCTGAGGGCCGAGCTAACAGGGGCTGCAGAAAACCCTGAGATCCACTCGCATCCAAGACCTGGTAAACGTTAAGATATACAATAAACTTATGCCACTCGTATCCCAAGGGGATGGGCAGTTTTAAAGAACCATTTTTCAAATCTAGATCCAGTTATTGTTAACGGGAAAGTAGAGAACGAACTATCTTTTTGGGGAAGAAATTCTTTGTTTAGAAAGCCTGATGTTGGAGTCGTAAGGTTGGGTGGTAGATCCAACTGGATATATGATCGATTTAGGGTGGGTTGCCTGAAGGTGATGTTAGTGGGGCTATATATTAAAATTATGCAAAAGAGATCATGACCCAGCGATTGCAAAATTTATGTCCAACAATAGATTTAATATTGTTGAGTTAGTCGAAGCCTTTATGTTTATGGTAAGCAGGGGGAATTCGCATGGCCAGATTTTAGAAGAACTGGAAGAATTAAACAGACATCTGGTAAACAAAATTTAGATTGAGCTAGTTTCAAAATGAATGAGACAGTATGGTCTACTCAGGACCGAACTCGCCACTTCATCATTCCTGATATAGAAGATTTATCAGATGGTGACTTCATCCTTCGCACCGTGGTCGGCCGACAGATGGAAGTAGATGAAGCGTCAGTGCTGCAGTTTGAAGTATCACGTGACGAAGCCAAGGCATTTCTAAGTGGTCAAATGAATGAAGTATTCACGGAGGCAAAAAACAAGCTGTTGGGGTTTTTAGCTAAGAAACAGGAGGCTAAAAAAAATGACGCATCATCAAACGATACTTCAAATACGCCGCCGGAGCATACACTTACTAATAAATTGAATGAAGCACTGGGAGAACTGCCTGAAGAACAACAAAAAGCTATAAAGGACAATGCGGCAGCACTTACGCAGGCTTTTCAAGAGTTAGGTAACATGTTAAAAGGGGTCGTAAGAGGAGACGAAGGGGCTATGAATGCTGCTAAAGAGCGGGTCGATAAGCTGCGTCGCGAGGTTGAGTTGCGAGAGGAGAGCACAGGTGCTCCGTTCTCAAACGGAGCGCGAGCAAAACCAAAAGAATCGGGAGATCGGGCTGGCCAATTGGACGCATTGGCGGATTGGATTGAACAGCTTGCTAGTAATTACGCCAATCAGCTACGTGACAAGGCGCAGTCAATGCGATCTACTGATTGAATTGAAATCAGACTTGCCAGCTTATCTCAAACGCCATGAATTCCGACCGTTCTTCACCGCCTTCTTTTTCAAATTTTATCGTCTTCGTTGAAGCGTGGATACGTGTCCATGTTGTCGGTGGTCAGTCTGGTGAAGACACGGTGAATCAACTGAAAGCTTCTTTTCGAGCATTTAAGAAGCAGCTTCAGCCGTTTTTTCCAAAACATGAGCTGCAAGAACAGGATTGCTTACTCATTGCATTATGTTTGATGCCCGAGATTTATCCGGTTGCACTCGATGAAATGTTCATTCGTTTGTTGGGAGAAGGCGATTTTCCTCAACTAGGGGGCATTAGAGGAACGCAGCATAGAGGGATATTGCCCACTGGAGAGACTGCGCTATTTTTGTTGGCGCAAGATAACCTCCAGCATCGCCAGAGTGGTGTAGCTACGGTGCTTTCGCTTTCGTATTGGTTGTTTGCAGAACACATCATCTATCTAGAGCCAGCATTGAAAGGCGAGCCTCGGCTCAGTGGCCGGCTCTTGATGCACCACGAATATGTTGACTTGATAACAACAGGGTACATTCATCCTCCCGCCTTCAGTTTTACTTTTCCAGCGAAGGTAATTACAACCCAAATGAGTTGGGATGATTTAGTGCTAACGTCTCGGACAATCGAACAAGTTCGAGACCTGGAGTCCTGGGTTCAGCATGGCCAGTATTTGCTGACAGAATGGGGGATGGGAAAACGGGTTAAACCTGGCTATCGGGCTTTGTTTTATGGTCCCCCTGGTACTGGCAAAACATTGACAGCAGCGTTGTTGGGCAAGGCCACGGGCAAAGAAGTTTATCGTGTAGATCTGTCTATGGTGGTGTCAAAATATATCGGTGAGACAGAGAAAAACCTGGGGCAGCTCTTTGATCGCGCTACGAGCAAAAACTGGATATTGTTTTTTGACGAAGCAGATGCGCTTTTTGGTAAACGAACTGGCGTTCGCGATGCACACGATAGATATGCTAACCAGGAAGTATCGTATTTACTTCAGAGGGTAGAAGACTATGACGGCTTAACGATCCTGGCATCAAACCTTAAGCAAAATATAGATGATGCCTTTGCAAGGCGATTCCAGTCGATGATCTATTTCCCTAAGCCGGCTGTAGGTGAGCGTTATCAGTTATGGAATAAATCGTTTCCGGAAGAAGTTAAGATGTACTTTTCATCCAGTCTAGACTTATCACAAGTTGCCCGTAAACATGAATTGACTGGTTCAGAAATAACAAATGTCGTGCATTATTTGTGCTTACAACTTGTTGCGAATGGTAAAGAGAATAGGATAACCCAAGGGCAGATAGAGAAAGCTATACAAAGGGAATTACAGAAATCCGGGAATTAATCATTCTGAAATAAACCTGCTCGGATTTTATCCTCAATTATCAAATACTAAACAGTATGCATACTAGTCGATCTATTTTAGTGATTTTGCTAATAAGTTTTTTGTTTGGCTTTTTGCTTTGGGGAGGCATGCTGTGGTTGACCTTTGGAGATACCCTTCCTAATGAGTTATTGATTGAAATGGGGAAGATAGGCGCCTCTCTTTCATTGTTAACTGTAATTGGTGGAGGACTCCAGTGGATATTGAAAGAACGAGATATAGCTCGGCAACAGGTAGAGAAAGAGCTAGACGATGAGAGACGAGCTCTTGATAAGCAACGTGATATCGATAGACAAAAAGAAAACGAGAAGCTAGCGTTTTACAGGAATATATTGGCCGATTTAAAGTCTGTCTATGATAGGGTGGAGAAAGCCAGATTGTTAATTGAAGCCCATCGCACTGCCAAAACTTATGGTGAGCAAATGCGCGAGCTTATTGGTGGAGTTGTAACACTTCATAACATCAAAAGGGCGTTAGATCCTGAGTTTCAAGACTTAAAAAAGGAGTTGAAACCTCATATAGATAAAATGAGCAGATTCATAAAAGACCTTTTACTGGAGTATCGTGATAATTACAAATTAATATCTGTACTTCAGGGTGCAGATGAGGAGGAGAAGAAACGAATTCAGGCTGAAGCTCTAAAGGGTGAAGAAATTTTAGAAAAAGATATCCCTGCTCGTGCCTGGAGAAAAATCAAAGCACTTGAAATTTTAGAGATACTTAGGGATGACAGCAAGTACAAAGAATATGAAGCCAGGTTCTTGGTGCATCTTGACAAAGCGTCTGTTTTACTCAGAAAACGGATCCCAGTCGCAAAAGAGCGATTAAAACCCAGTGGGTGAATACGCTTGGACTTTTATTCTAGGGAAATTGGGGCGAATAATTTAATATGACTAGGAGAAAGATATCACACACAAAATCACATTGTAAGGTGAAAAGGGTGTCATGTCTTTAGACTTAGTTATTTTCTCAATGAAAGAGTCGCTTTAATCTCAATTTTGCAACTCTATGAAAAATGAATAATCATCTATATTTATGATATTTATCATGTAATTCATCAGCCATCTCGAAATCTGCGGAAGCTTTGTCGAACCACTCATATATTGAATTATATGCAGAGCCACGAATTCGGTAATATTCATGGTTTTCAGGATCTATTTCTATAGCTCTACTATAATCAGAGATTGCTTTGTTAAGATAGTCATCCAGTGGCTCGTAAGAAGCATACGTTTGATAGATCAGACCTCTTTCTATATAGGCATCAGCATAGTTTGGATACAGCCGAATAGCTTCTGTGTAGTCGTTTATAGCATTGTCTAACTCATTAAGTCTTGAGTACGTTTGAGCTCTAAGGAAAAAAACTAAACTGTTGGGATTGTCATTTAAGACGGAATTGAAATCGGCTAGAGCTTCTTGATGTTTCCCAGCTATGCTATAGGTCAATCCACGTATGCTTTGTGCGAAGCCGGATGAAGTCGTATCTAGTTTTATCGCCTGTTTTAAATTCAAAAAACTGTTAGTTGTATCGCCAAGAAAATATCTAAAAGAGCCTAAGATAGCATAGCCGAAAGATGACCGGCTATCAAAAAAAAGACCCTTTTCAATATCAGTAATATTATTCTGAATTCCCTGAGCTATCAATTTTTCTATTTGATCAAGGGTGTCTTCAAGAGATAATTCCTCTAGATTTAGGTCGATATCGCCTTCCATGTAATATGAAGTATCGAACCCAAGTGCGGACCTAAGGAAGTAAGCTTCGGCATACGTAGAGTCCAGGCGTATGACTTCATTAATAGCGGCAAGTGATTCGTCAAAACTATTGAGTAAAGTAGCACGAGTCATCATCGCTATTAAAAAACCCTTTGTAAGAGGGCGATCTAGACCTAGTTCTCGTGCTTTATTGAAAAAACGCAGAGCAGTATCTGTTTCGTCTTTGGCAAGGTATATCCATGCGCATAGAAGTGAGGATTGATACGCTAAATCTTCGCCAATCTTGTAATGTATATCTATTGCTTCTATTGGACGCCGAAATTGATAACTATTCTTAAGGGTATTAGAGCCTGTATTAAAAAGTGGTATATCAATAGTGGTTACTAGTTCAGCTGTAGCAACTATCTCAAGGTCTGAAATATGATAACCCCATACCACAATATCCACTTCATATTCCTTTCCAATTTCTCTTGCTAGTGTCTTGCCTCCTTCAATGACTGATATGTGTCTATTCAAGACTTCAATTTTGATATCCTCTGAAGCAAGATTGTTCAACTCTTCAATTATTCGAGATGTAAATACTGGTTCAGGTTGGTCTTCGCGTTCTATGCGCGCGATTAAAATTTCAACTTTGTTAGTATCATAGTCTGATCTTGGCCATAGTATGTAACCTAACGTTAATAAAATTCCTATTGGTAGTATAAATATACCCCATAATGCGATAGCCCTCAGTCTAGTCGAATAAACGGGAACAGGTTCTCTGACGCGATTCCAGAATCCACGGGTTGGACCCAAATCTTGCTTTGAATAAACATACCAAAGAAACCCCCAAAGCACTACCAAAGACAACGCAAGCAGCACTATTGTAACAAGCCCTTGATTACCTTGCCAAAGTTTAATGAATTGTATAATTACGGTAACTCCAGCAATGATCCCAGTAGCTGTCGCAAGCAGTTTCTTTAACGAATCAACAAAGGGGGGGCGTTGGTGATTAGACATAGTGAATGAGAGTGAGTAATTAAGCTGTCAAAATATATGGGTAATTAATTATATGTACTGGTTTCACTTCAAATTACTCTGATATAAAAGATATTTGTTGGTCAGAGTACTTCCTAATGGCTTCTAACTTGTATTTGCTGTAGTCTGGTGAAGCTTATAGATGGGAATCAAATCTCGTTAAGGATTCGTTCCCCGGAGCTTGCTTTGTGAAATTTTCGGTGCTTAAACTCTAAGGAAGAGATAAGTTTTTCTATAGAAGTCAGAAGTCTCTGTTTTGACCTATCACTTCGTGTACCTGAAGATACATCGGTGCTTCTTAAAGGATGCAGATCAAATGTTGAAGGAGATTTGTCTGGAGCGTTCGTTGCACAACGCGATATCGTTTTGGGAGATAGGCACGGATCGGGATCAGTTTCATTTTTGGTTCAATCGGTTCCGAGCTACAGCGCAAGAGTTTTTAAGCATGTGCGATGGGGTGGCTACACTATGGGGTGGCCAATTTTGGTCGAGAAGCTATTATGTTGATACGGTGGAGCGGCATGGAAGTGAGTAACAGTTACGTAAGTATCTGGAACGCCAAGGCAAAGGCGACAAGTATGAACGCTTATATAAGCAGTAGTTAAGTGTGTTTTGCAATATTGAAGAATGAGAAAGAGACTGCGTAGCTTGCCGGGTGGTAGTTCATTCTTCAAGGCTTTTAAATATTTCACACCCAAAATCACACCCGCAAAAAATAAAAACGCCCAATACAAGCCATTTTGGCCGATATTGGGCGTTCGCGTGTGGTCAGGGGCGGAATCGAACCGCCGACACATGGATTTTCAGTCCATTGCTCTACCAACTGAGCTACCTGACCAGCTGAGGACTGAAAAATGTTACGCTTATAGCCACTGCGCTCATAAATGATCCGGAAAAAATTAAGGTCTTTATGAAGTTTCTACGAGAAGGATGGGGGAATGCCGAGTGTCGAATGCCGAGTGTTGAATTTCTTGGGGTTTAGGGGAGGAAGCTTTGGAGGATGGGTAGTGCTTTGTAGGGCATGTTGCTTGCCCAGATTCCTCGGCTTTGCTCGGGATGACATGGTTTAGGCTTGGTGCTATTCTGCAAGAGATCCTTCGCATGGCTCAGGATGACATGGATTAAAGATGCCGCAATGCCCAACCCACTCGAAAATCGGCATTCGACACTCGGCATTCTCATCTTCCGCTCCAGCGAAGCTTCGACCTTAGCGTCTGGAAAGTAATCCTGTTCAGGCAACTTAATCAGCCTGACACTATGCTGGGCGCGCTTGATGGAGAACTGGGGGCTGGTGCCTTCGAAGCTGGTGCTGCGGCCGTCAGCGGCGAAGACGAAGTTGTTGGCCTGTACGTCGGCGGTGATGATCGCGGACGCCGGCAACACCAGCGGCCGCACCGTCAACGTGTGCGGGGCGATCGGGGTGAGAACCATCACATCACTCCCTGGCGCGAGGATCGGGCCGCCTACCGAGAGCGCGTAAGCTGTGGAGCCGGTGGGGGTGGAGATGATCAAGCCATCTGCCCAGTAGGTTGTCAGCGGGGCGCCGTCTACGCAGACTTCCACTGATATCAACTGTGGCATCAAGCTCCGCTCCAGTACAAAGTCGTTGAGGGCCCAGTGGACCTCTGGACCATCTTTGCCTTCAAATCGGGCTTCGAGTACCATCCGCTCTTCTATACGGTACGCACCCTTTTCCAGTCGCCGGATGGTGTCGTTGAGATTGCTTACCTCTGTATCTGCAAGAAACCCAAGCCGGCCGAAATTCACGCCTAGAATTGGTGTTTGGTGTGCGCCGACATTATGCGCCGTCGAAAGCAGCGTGCCGTCTCCGCCGAATGAAAGAATCACGTCGGAGGCTTGCGGCAAATTCGGATTGCCGTACTGCGTTGCGTGCTCGCTGCTGAGCAATTCGCGTTTTACGAGTCCTGAGGCAACCGCTGTTTCCAGCACAAAGGGGATGCTTTCTTTTAACAACCAGGCGACAAGGGTCCCGATTGGGCTGCCAGATTTCCTGCTTGGTGATATTTCCGGTGATGCCGTAGGTCACGGGGAGCGGGGTGGTTGTTTGGGTGAAGAGTGATAATCGTTGGGGGCGGTGTTGTTCTGTCTGGGAGGAGATTTAGTGTCGAATGCCGATTGGAATGTCGATTGGGCTGGGAATCACCCTAGACTAGCACGTCATCCCGGCTACTTGATTCGGGATCCACAGGCTTAGATGAAGTTCATGAGTGTGATAATGCGCGTTGTGCTTGCCCAGATCCTTCGCATGCTCAGAATGACGTTTACTAAGGGCAACAAAAGGCATACAGAGAGCCTGTGTGGGGCTCAACATGACAGGTTGGGGAGGCCTGAACCTTGGTACCAGCTTGGCACAATCCCTCACACATTCGGCAATCGAAAATCGAAATTCGACCCTCCTATCCTGTAACGATCTGGCAATTCCCGACCACTATCTTTGTAGACGCGCAAGCATGCCTTATCTTGCCACCGACCTTTTTGTTTAAGCAGCAGCCCATGTCTAAAAACGTAGTTATCATCGGAAACGGGATCGCCGGCGTAACGGCCGCCCGGTATATCCGCAAGTGGAGCGATTTCAACATCACCATCATCTCCGCTGAGACGAAGCACTTTTTCTCCCGCACCGCGCTCATGTACATCTACATGGGGCACATGCGGTACCAGGATACCAAACCCTACGAGGACCATTTCTGGGAGAAAAACCGGATCGACCTGATTCACGACCGCGTGACTGGGATTGATGCCGGCAGCAAAACCCTCAGCCTTGAAAAAGGCAACGGGGTCAACTACGATGTGCTGATCATCGCTACAGGTTCAAAGTCGCGGTTCTTCGGATGGCCTGGGCAAGACCTCAAAGGGGTGCAGGGGCTTTACGGCATTCCCGATCTCGAACAAATGGAGACCTTTACCAAAGATATCAACCGCGCCGTGGTTGTTGGTGGGGGACTCATCGGGATCGAAATGGTGGAAATGCTGCATTCACGTAACATACCCGTTACATTTTTGGTGCGCGAAACCAACTACTTCGAGCACCTCTTTCCGATAGAAGAAGCGCAGATCATCAACCAGGAAATCCGCGATCACCACGTGGATCTGCAACTGCAGACCGAATTGAAAGAAGCGCTGGGTGATGCTAATGGGCGCGTTCGTGCGGTGATTACGAGTAAAGACGAAGAACTTGACTGTCAATTCCTTGGGCTTACAACTGGCGTGACGCCAAACATTGGTATTGTAGAAGCTTCCGATATTGAGACCAACCGTGGCGTCTTGGTTAACGAATTCCTGCAGACAAACCTGTCCGATGTATTCGCCATCGGCGACTGCGCAGAATTCAGGGAAGACGGCATCGGATACCGCCGGATCGACCAGCTTTGGTACACCGGCCGGCACCAGGGGAAAACCGTTGCCCGCACCATTTGTGGCGTGCAGCAGCGGTACAATCCACCGCTTTTCTTCAACTCGGCCAAGTTCTTCTCGATTGAATACCAGACTTACGGCACCATCTCAGCCAAACCCGAAGAAGGCATCGAGACGTTGCTCTGGACCAGCGATCGCAAAAAAGAACTTATTCGGATCAACTACCGCAAAGACAACCAGCAGGTGGTGGGCTTCAACCTGCTCGGCGTACGATTCCGCCACGCCCTGTGCGAGAAGTGGCTCCTCGAAAAGCGGACCATCGATTACGTGCTGACGCATCTGGCTGAGGCCAACTTTGACCCCGAGTTCTACAAGAAATACGAGCCGGAGTTGGTGGCGACATACAACCGTCAGAACCCTGGCAACCCCGTACAAATGGCACCTAAGAAGGGTGTCTTGGCAAACATTTTCGGATAAACCCTCCCTACAATTTTTTACGACCTATAACACCATGCAGCGATACGACGTTACGTTTCAATTGACAAGCCCGACCGCCAAGTTTACGGCGATGGAGCGGGTAGGGATGGTTATCCTCGGCCTTGGTTTACTTACCTGGGTGGTCGCCATCTGGGGGATAGGTATCGACCAGCCGGCCCTCATGTTCTGGGGTGGACTCGCGGCCATTACCGCCGGCGCGTTCATCTACTTCCAGCGCTACCTAAACCGGCCTGCCGGCATCAACAACGATGGCGTGTGGCTAAACTCCGCCATGGCCGGCGTCCGCGGCCTGGTGGGGTGGACCCTCGGCATTGTCTTTACCGGTTTCTACATCATTCTCTACTGGAAAGACGCGTGGCTGGCTAACTTCGTAACCATTTTTGAGCCGTTGAGTCAGCTACTGCGCAATCAGCCGGCCGACAAGTGGTTCATGTACGGCACACTCTACACGCTGGCTGTATTGATCATGGGCGTGCGGATGCTTTACAAGTATCGCCACAACAA
Organism: Rhodothermales bacterium; assembly: GCA_965263205.1. Classification (GTDB taxonomy): domain Bacteria; phylum Bacteroidota; class Rhodothermia; order Rhodothermales; family JAHQVL01; genus JBCCIM01. The sequence goes on along the minus strand of CBDHHF010000035.1, from coordinate 502,673 downwards.
GTACCAGATTCTGCGCACCATTTCAGTGATGTTCTTCCAACTCGGGTTTGCGTTCCTGATTCCCTCGCTGCTGGTCATGTTCAACCAGCCGGAGTTCTACTTCTCGTACTTCTGGCCCCTCAAATACGATTACCTCTGGCCCGGGACCATCGACTGGCTTTCTGGCTCTGGCAAACTTGGCGTATTTATGGTGTTCTGGGGCGGCTTGATGTTCTTCCTCGCCACGCCTATCCTCACCTTCTTTTATGGCAAAAGATGGTACTGCTCCTGGGTGTGTGGTTGTGGGGGATTGGCTGAGACGCTGGGCGATCCGTTCCGCCATCTTTCCGATAATTCGGTCAAAGCCTGGAAATTTGAAAGGTACATTATCCACGGTGTAGTTGTCTTTGTAGTAGCGACCACGGCTTTGCTCTGGACAAACTCCGCCACAAGCGGGGCGGTACTCGGGGCAGGCATCCGCTTCGTTCTCTAAATGGTATGGCTTTTTTATCGGGTTGATCTTTGCCGGCGTGGTAGGCACTGGTTTCTATCCGATTTTTGGTAACCGCGTATGGTGCCGCTTTGGCTGCCCGATGGCGGCCACGCTCGGGATGTTGCAGAAGTGGTTCTCTCGCTTTCCGCATCACCACGAATGGCGGCCAATGTATTTCTTGCGGTAACTGCTCTACCTATTGCGAAATGGGCATCGACGTGCGCTGGTACGCGCAGCGCGGACAGAATATCGTCCGCTCATCGTGCGTAGGTTGCGGCGTGTGCGCAGCGGTTTGCCCACGCGGTGTCCTGAAACTCGAAAACGGTCCACGCGAGCATCGCTACAACGGCCCCGTCCTCATCCACAACGACCGCGTTTCGGTAGCGCTGGATAACGACTGGCAGGCAGATACAAAAGGTATAATGCCGGCACACCAGGAAGACATTCCGGTGCTGACCGATAGCGACTGGAAAGGCATGCATTGAGTATCGAAGACCGAACAAGGAATGTTCGAATATCGAAGTGACTTAACCTTCGACATTCGAAATTCCTTGCTCGATATTCTGCGGTTCATAGAGTCTACCTTCCACTCCGGGTCTGCGCTGATTGATAGCGCGGGCCCTTTTTTATTATCGAATGCCGAGTGTCGAATGGGTGGGGAATGGCAACATGCTTTCACCATGTCATCCTGCTTCACCCATGTCATCCTGAGCCATGCGAAGGATCTCTTCAAGAATGGCAAAGTGCCTTACCCATGTCATCTTGAGCGAAGCCGAAGGATCTGGGCGGGCACAACACGCAGCCTAACTGCTACCCTGAATTAAGGCACTCTGGATCCCGAATCAAGTTCGGGATGACGTATGGGGGATGGTACTGCGCCTAACCCACGTCATCCTGAGCAGTGCGAAGGATCTCTTAAAGAGTGGCACCGTCCCCAACCCACGTCATCCTGAGCGAAGCCGAAGGATCTGGGTGAGCACAACACGCAGTGCTACCCTGAGTTAAGGCACCCTGAATCCCGGATCAAGTCTGGGATGACGTGAGGGGATGTCATGAAAAGGCAGTGCGGTATTCCTTAAGCGACGCTTGCATTGGGTGGGATGCCACACTGAAAATATCACCATTCCCAACCCATTCGAAAATCGAAAATCGGCATTCGACAATCAAATCCTCTTGCCTCGGCAAAAAAATTATCGCCTTCAGAATATAGCAGCACAACGCCTGCTACCCTCACCCGGACGGGCGAAACCACAAACTGAAAACCAATCTCCCAATGGAAACGCAAGCAGCGCTACCGCGCACCGGTTTTGAGAGCCAGGGACGCAATAACCTGTTTTCGATAAAACCCTACAAAAACAACCTCCTCACCCCGGGGGCCAACTATTGGATTATCTGTATCCACCTCGTCATTCTGGTTATGGCCACCTCTGAAGCCATTGCATGGGGCTATCTGGGCTCGCTCTTTGGCAAAGAAATACTCGGCTATATCGCCGCTGCCGTCACGTTTATTTTCATGTTTCTGATCATCTGGGTGATCGACGTGAGCTTTGTGACGATGGATCTTTCTCGCTCGTATTACGACAAAATCATCCTCAAAAAAGAAACCGAGCGCTGGGTCGACAACACGCGTCTTGGTGTGGGGATGCTTGGCCGTGTGGCCATCGTATTTGTGTCGTTGAGCATCTCTGCGCCATTTCTCGCACAAATTGTGTTCAAGCAAGACATCGACAACGAAATTGAGCGCCGCAATATGGCTACCGTGTCTATGGTGAGCGACTCAATGATGATTGCCAAAGATGAAGAAATTGCTGCGGTCGACTCGCTGATTCTTGTGCGTGAAGCCGAGTTGATCGAAGAAACCGCCGGCAACGGCTCATCAGGTAACTACGGATTTGGCCCCGTTACCCGCGCCATGCAGCTAAACATCAACCGTTTGCAGGATGAGCGTGCAGCGCTGTTGCAAGACAAAGCCGTCATGGCGCAGACCGTCCAGTCACTAACGGTAGATGAGTTTGCTGACGTGCACAACATCGACCTGGTTGACGACGGCGTGCGTACCCGCGAAGCGGTGTTGGCCGGGTTGATGGAGAACCAGGAATATCAGACGGCTAAAACAGCGATTACAGCTTTCCTCGCATTCATTTTTGCCGCGCTTGTGTTGCTTAAGTTATTCCAGCCGCGCAGTGTACGGATTTACTATAACGAGAAGTTGCAGGACCTGTACCGGGAATACCTCGCCGGCCATCTCAATAAATGGATTGCGGAGCCTGAGCAGAGCCTCGACGGCCGGACGCAGATGAGTCCGCTACGCTTTGAAGACTGGTGTGTGAACACGTACAGCGTGGTGCGCAACGAAGACATCAAGCGCCGCGACAGCCGGAAAATCTACAACCTGTTCAAAATGAAAATTGAGCAGCTTGAAGAAGAGAAGGCAGAAATTAAGCGGATGATGGAGCCTGTTGAGCAGGAATACGAGCAGGCGATGCAGGAAGTAAACGCCATTAAAATCGAACTTCTCGAGGTTCAAAACGAACTGGAATTCAGCCAGCGTACGGGCGAAGAAATTGCCCGGCAGTTGGAGAATATTTCGGAAGATCTGCGCCAGCAGAGATTCCAGGGCAGCGATGTATTAATTGCTGTGACGGCCAAAAAAGAGGCGGAAGCCAAACTCGCGGCCAACAAAAACGAGCAGCTTGCCCTGCAATACAAACACGACCTGATTCGGCATCGCTTTGATGTAAAAGATGCTGACGCCAAGCAGGTGGAGTCGCTCATGGCCAAAGTGCGCATGAACTACCGCGACCTGCAGGAAAAAATCGACCGCGAACGCCTTGCTTATACCGACCTGGTTGTGAGCGGGCAGGTGGTAGATATCCCGCGTCAGCCTGTGTTTGCTGATACGATTCGCTACGAACAGTTGCCGGATGGAGACGGCGCCTTTGCTGGTGAACTCGAATCTGCACCAACTGAAAACCGTGTTGCGCCGGCTTTGGCGGCAGGTGCAGCAATGGGTGGAGCCGTTGTCGCGGCGAAAGCTATGGACGACGAGGAAGAAGTGAACCCGGTGGAGAATCTGCTTTCGGAGCGCACACAGGATGATTCTGTAGATCAACACCTGGCTGAACAGCAGGACACGACAAGCGAAGAAGGCCCCCTCAACCAATCAGTAGCTGATGATGAAACGATGTTTGCTGAAGCGCCGGCGATATCAGAATTCGCCACCCCTGCGGAAGTATCTGAAGAACCGGATACGCTACTTCCATGGGAAGATGAAACGGATGCTGCGGACAACCTGAATGGCGCTGACGTAATGGCTGATGCAGAAGATGCTGCAGAAGAAGAGATAGCTGACGAAGACATCACAGATGCTGTAGCTTTTCTGGATCGTGTAAACAAATACCCCTCATACGGTGAAACGGAAGTGGACACCGTCGCGACCCCGGATGCACTGGAATCGGAAGATAACCAGTCAGAAGACACAGACGACGAGGTGAACATGTATTGGGGATATGATGATGAAGAGGCTGACAGTTCTGATGCAGATGAAGCGCTCGCTTGGGAGCGTGACATGCTTGATGCTGAAGACGCATTCGAAGCTGCCCTTGAAGCTGAATCAGATGATGAAACGGCAGATGATGCAACTGAAGAAGTGCCAGTGGTTGCTGAAAACCAGACAGATCTCTTCGACGAAATTCGTAAAAAAGAAGAAGCCAAAGATGAAGACAGTCCGATTGAGTTTGTGGACGACCGCGAGCTGAAAGCGTATGCAGATGCTGCGAGTCTGGCTGAATTTGCGAAAGAAGAGGCCAAACCCGAGCCGCATCCTGAAGATGCGCCGGCTGAGGATGAATCGGTCGCAACCCAGCCAGAAGAACCACAGGTAGTCGCTGACTACTTTGTTGATCCGGCGCTCATTACGTACAACGAGTTGCTTGCCGGCAACCAACGTGATGAGGATGAAGAGGAACTGCCTGAGGCCGATGCACTTGCTGAAGATGTTGTAGTTGAACGCGACGTTGAAGAAGCTGAAACTGACGAAGAGGCAATCGCTGCCGAATCTGATGCGCTGGCAACTGCCGAACTAGACATCGAAGAAAAGCCAGATCTAACGGCAGCCGAAGATGCAACAATGAATCAAACAGAACTGGAGACGCCTACGATTTACATCCACCGCGATGCGTTGACAGAAGACGTCATCCAGGACGATGTGCCGGATGAAGCGGTATTAGATGATGAAGACCGCCTGGCGGACGACATCATGGAGCAAATGATCAACCGGCGGGCAGACCGAAACGGTAGGCCGGTTCGCAAAGGGACCTTTGGTAAAACGTTCGGGAAGGGCGTGTAACCAAAAAAGGCCGGCGTGGTGAGCACACGCCGGCCCTATTTTTTAGGGTACGCATGGACAGAGGCAGGTGTCTATGGGAGAAACAACCCGTAGCACCTGCCTTTATGCTTTCACACGTTTGGAGCAGTACCATCCTTGGCGTGGATGCGCTGCCGATAGAAATAGAAACCTATGCCCGGGGCGGCACCCCCAAGTACACCGTTGTTGGGCTGCCCGATGGTGCGGTGAGGGAGAGCCGCGATCGCATCCTCTCTGCATTGCGCACCAATGCGTTGCCCCGGCCGCGAGGGGTAGTAACAGTGAATCTGGCGCCGGCGGATGTCAGAAAAGAAGGCGCTGCGTTTGATTTACCCATCGCGATTGGGCTCATCGCTGCCGTGGACCGTGATGTACAGCAGGAACGGTTAGATCAGTTTGTGATCACGGGCGAGTTGTCGCTGGAAGGCGGCGTGCGACCGATTCGAGGTGCCCTGTCGATGGCGATGCGCGCAGTGCAGGACAAAAAGCAAGCAGTGGTGGTGCCTGTAGCAAATGCCGCCGAGGCTGCGGTGGTTGAAGGTATTGATGTATACCCGGTTGAGACGCTGAGTGAGGCGTATCGCGTTGTGTTGGGGCATAAAAAAGCGCCGCCGGTTTATCAGCGAGAATCATTAAATAAACAACAGGGAATCGTCGCTGGGATCGACCTGGCTGATGTGCGTGGACAGGCAAATGCCAAGCGCGCCCTTGAGGTGGCTGCAGCAGGGGGACACAATGTGCTGATGATTGGTCCGCCTGGTGCCGGCAAAACCATGCTGGCGCGCAGGTTTGCAACCATTCTTCCACCACTTACAACAGCGGAAGCGCTGGAGACCACGCGGGTGTACTCTGTAGGCGGCCGGCTAACTGATGGGTATGGGTTGGTGCAAGAGCGTCCGTTTCGGGCGCCGCATCATACAATCTCGGATGCCGGCCTCTGTGGCGGCGGCGTACACCCGCGTCCCGGCGAAATTTCTGCGGCTCACAATGGTGTGCTCTTCCTCGATGAACTGCCTGAATTCAAACGACAGGTGTTGGAGGTATTACGTCAGCCGCTTGAAGAAGGGCAAATCACCATCAGCCGGGCGCGTTTCTCGGTGACGTTTCCGGCCCGGATAATTTTGATCTGTAGTGCTAATCCCTGTCCTTGTGGCTTTTTATCAGATCCGGCAAGGCCGTGTTCGTGTTCTCCCGTGCAAGTTCAGCGTTACCTCGGGCGTATCAGCGGTCCTTTGCTCGACCGAATTGATATGCATATCGAGGTGACAGCTGTGCCGTTTGATGAATTGAGTAGCCGGCAAGACGGCGAGTCGTCTGCTGTGGTTCGTGCCCGCGTGGTAGCGGCACGCGATGTGCAACAGGCTCGGTTCAGCGCGCATCCTGAAGTACACTGCAATGCGCAAATGATGAGCCGGCTTGTACGTAAACACTGCAAGCTCAACGATGACGGACTACAGCTTATGAAAATGGCGCTGCAGCGGCTTGGGTTGAGCGCTCGGGCATACGACAGGATTTTGAAAGTCTCTCGGACCATCGCTGATTTAGCCGGCGCAGATGCCATAGAAACAGCGCATCTGGCGGAAGCCATTCAGTACCGTGCGCTCGACCGGAAGTGGGGGGAGGCTGGTGGGTAATTGTAATCAGTATGCCTTACTCTCGCTCCCTCGTCATGCCAGACTTGATCCGGTATCCACAGGTATGAGCCGGTTGATCAGAAAGGACTCGCATCACTGTTCTGCTATCCATGTGGATATCCAATCAAGTTGGATATGACGGAGGAGGAGAACGGTAGTTTGGTGGTACTGCAGGACATTAGTATATCACTTTTGCGTACCTTGCGATGCAAAGCAGCGTAACAACCCCTGGAAAACACATGAAGCCCACCCTCTTGCTTGCCGTAGTTATCATCTTTATCGCTAATGCGTGTAGTGCTGATGTTGAGCCTCCAAAAGCCGAGGCTGCTGATCAGTGGCAGGTACTCTTTAACGGCACAGACCTGACAGGGTGGACGCCAAAATTCCATCATCATGAAGTGGGTGATAACTATGCCAATACCTTCAGAGTTGTTGATGGGAGTATCGAGGTAAACTACGACGGCTATGGTGCCTTCGAAGAACGCTATGGACACCTTTTTTATGAACAACCCTTTTCCTCATTCCATCTGACATTCGAGTACCGGTTCACAGACCAGTGGCTCGAAGATGCTCCCGACTACACCTATCGCAACAGCGGGATCATGTTTCACTCGCAGGATCCGACAACCATCCTGAAGGAGCAGGACTGGCCCATTTCGGTTGAATACCAAATGTTGGCCGATGCCGGCGACGGGCAACCCCGCCCAACAGGCAACATGTGTTCACCCGGCACAGATGTGCATTTTGAGGGTGAGCTTGACCCAAGACACTGCATTTCATCCTCTTCTGCAACCTATCCGTGGGATGTGTGGGTCAGCGGCGACTTGATTGTCTACGAGGACTCGCTGGTCATCCACAAGGTTAATGGCGATACCGTTTTACAATACACAAACCCGCAAATTGGGGGGGGTCGCCCATCGATTTGACCCTGCACTCAAGGTCGATGGTACACCGTTGACTGAAGGCTACATCGGACTACAAGCGGAGGGGCAGGGGATTGCGTTCCGGAATATCAAAATAAAAGAGCTGTAGTACAGCAATTTTTTAGAGGCTTGTATTTGCTCTTATCTGGCCTCCTGCATCCGCAGCAACTCAGCCTCCGCCGCAATAAACCCAAACGCGGCCCAGTAGTCGCCTTGCAGCACTTCTTCAAAAATGGCTTTGGCCTGCTCGGGTTGGTTGTTGTACAGGTACCAATTGCCCACGCCGTAGCCTTGTGTTGCCAGATTCAAGGAACGGTCGTCACCTTCTTCAGCAGCTAAGAGCGATTCAGGCGTTTGTTCTCCTTTGTACATCATCAGCCGGCGGTGGTACACAAAGTTTTCGATCAACTCTAAATCTGCCGTGATGGGTTCTAGTACTTCGACAGCCGCTTCGTCGTTACCAAGCCGGCGCAGCGTCATGTAAAGCCAATCCGTCGTTGCCACGCGCATGTCGTTGTTTTTTGATGCAGTAAGGCAGGCCTTCATATGCCAGCAGCGCAGCTGCAAAGTCGCCTTTGAGGTAATGCGCCAGTCCGAGGTGATACCAGATGTTTGTATGTAGCGTGCTGGTAGGAATGCCGGCTGCATTGGGGGCGCCATCGGGTTCAACAATGTCGTCTGTGCCTTCAATGAGCTCCACCGCTTTGTTGAAGTCGGCAATGGCCTTGTCGAATTCGCGCAGCGTGATATAGCGATGGCCGCGGTGGCGATACATCCGTGCGTCATCCGGGTGCTTTTTCGATGCCTTCCGTGAAGTGTGCCACGGCTTCCTGGTACTGCCACAGGTAACCAGCCCGCCGGCCCAGCCAAATGATGTTGTCTGCATCGTTCGGGTTGGCTTGATATGCAGCTTGCGCTGCGTCGTAGTCGGCCTGGAGCTTTTCCATCCTTTCCGCTGATATTTCTGGTTTATATAGTGGGGTGCCCAGCAAGGACGTCGCTTCCGGTGCACGCTCATCAGTAGCGGTTGCTTCTTCGGGAATGTCTGCCTGGCAAGCGGCTTGTAGTAAGAGTGGTAGGAAGAGATAAAAACATGTGCGAGCCATAGTAACAGTTGAATCTTGGTATGTGAGCTGGCCAGGAAATTGGGAATGGATAGCTTGCCGAGTTGGCATGTCTTATCGAATCACGTATAGCATATTAGGTAATCGAATTAACATTTACATACAGCGCCAGGGGACATCAATAGTGTCTGGTTTGTCTTTGCGCTTGGTCCTTGCGCTTCGTCTTGGTGTTTTGTTTTTGTCTATCGTTGAAGAAGTGCCTGGTATGTTGCGCTATTGTTAATTCCTCAGAACACGCTCATTTTTATCGAATTCCACCCTAGATTCTACCACCTCGTACCTGTGCCAATCAAATCGTGACTTTACTATGGGACGCTACGTTGTTTATCGCGTGGATCGCGTGCATTACAGCGGGGAAGCTGTAGGAAACGACTGGACTTTCTATTTCAATACACCGGCAGGCCTCACCCGTTTTGGATCCTCGCTTGGCCTCGGCGAAAGCATGCAGGCGGCGCGCGTCATTGGAGCGTATGAGGCAAAAGAAGGAGCGTTGGTAACCGATGTCTGGTGGGTATCGGTCATTGAAAAGGACTTTGCCCAGGATGACAGGGCTGTAAGCAGCCGGCACCTGGTGCCCATGACCATTGAGGCGGGACGTTCCTACACGCGAACCATAAGCGTTGAGGTTGCAGACACGGGCCGCATCGGACGAAATGATCGGGCCATACTCGACTTTGAAATCACAGCAGAAATTCTTGATGCAGGGCAGGATGCACCCGTCTTGGAAGCTGAAGTTGTATCCCGAGATCCTGGACCTGACATCGAAGTGCCAACCGAGACGGCCGGCGCATTTGCCACTGCATTTACTGCCATTGCCGAGGGGGTAAATCCTAAGTCTGTCTCCGTAGCAGCTACGCTCCAGGTGGCGCAGCAACTGGGGGCGGTGAATGGTCATGCGCATGGGGAAATCCTTTCTGTATTTCTAGAGCACTTCAGCTCCCACAGTGGTTCTTCTCAGACGCCCCCGCAAATTGCTTTGTACCGTATCGAAAATCCGGATAGTGTCCGTTTTTGGAGTAGCCAGAATAGCTCGATGGGACTGCGTACGCAGACGCGCATTATGGATGCATTGCATGAGGCGCTACCGTCACCTGGTAGTTCACGTACAAAATTCGAGCGCCGGCGCGGCGCCCTTATTCCTGTTCTGTTACAATCACGCTTCGCCGGCGAATTTGGGCCAGCGGCTACGGCGCTTGCAAACCTCATCATTGCCTTAACAGAGGACAGACCAGAACGCGTTTCAATCAACCGCGATGTATACATTCGTACAACAGAGCTGAACTGGTTTTCTGGTGTGCGGCACTACGCCTTTTTTGTCGAACCTACACCATTCTCTGGACCAGATGAATATATTTGGCTGATTGTTTGGTCGGATGGTTGGGAAGAATAGCAGGCGTTAGCATACTGCGGAGATAAACGCAGTGTGCATGAATAAACTCCACCCTAAACCAGAAAAGCGAGAAGGTTGCCAACAGGCAACACTCCTCGCTTCCTTCTTATAACAATCTGTTTAATTGATAGGGGAGGCGCTTTGCCTCATGCTATCGCGTTAACGCATGCAACGTCTAGCCTCAACTCTTACCGAGTTGAATCAAGGTGAAAAGGGCAGTGAGCTGTGATGGAGCGTGATTTTCAGCATGCCACTGGCGTCTCTTGTGTAGCCGAATGAGTACTCTACTTTGGTTTCGTTACCGTCGGTGCCGGTGAAGAAGTAGTTACCCATGGCCATTGCCATGGCGCCATCGCCTGAGATCACCGTGCCTTCGTTCTCCCAGCGTACATTGGTATAAGGCGCAATGGCGAAACCTTTATCTTCAGATCCCTCGGTACCAACGAAGTAGCTCAAAGCCTGGTCAAAATCACCACGGAATTGGTCTTCGGAAGCAAGTGTTGGCTTGAAGAGAACAGTTGCACCATCTTCGTAGAAGTAGAACTTACGTACATGATCCGCTGCCACAGCGCGATAGTCTTCTTTTGCAGTAAAGGAAGCGCCGATAGCGACAATACCATCACCCCATGCCTGCTGGGCAGCAGCCACTTCGTTGGCGGTAATCGGATTCATCACCGGGTTGTCAACGCTCATTGAAGTTTGCGTCACAGGCACATCAGATGTATCTGTTACATCTGTAGACTGCTGGCAAGCGCTGATGGTGAAAGCAATAGCAACAATTAAAGAAAGAGAATAAAGGTTCTTCATTGATCTAAAAAGTTAAAATCGTGCAATATGCATCATTGCGCGATAATGTTGTTGGGAAAGAGGTCGTAACAGGCTAACGAAACGATTGTTATTTTGATTTAATCTAAATAAACGTAATTCAGTTCCTTAAGTAATCGCCGTATCTAGCGGTTTTTAACCGAAAAATTTTAAGGATTTGTAAAGGATTGTAAAGAAAGTGCTGGGATGTAATCGCCTGGCAAAATGGTGCAAAAAAGACCATTACCAAACAGGCATAAGAAGACGCACAATAAGTACACTGGTAGCTGCTGTTATACACATGATCTTTGTATTTTGGTACCACACAAGGATCCGGCTTTACATGCCTGTTGATGTCACTTTTCGGCAGTTCATCTAAAAAAAGAGGGGACTGCCAGGCAGACCCCTCTTTAAACGTAGCACATTAAAACTGCAGATCTATACAAAGACAGCAAACCGAATCACCTCTAGATCAAGGCTTCAGCAGGCTTCCTGTCTTTAGTGCGTTCACGGAGCGTAAGGCAGTGAACTGTGGTGCAGTACAATCTTCAGATCGCCATTGGCGTCTTTAGCATATCCGAATGAGTACTCTACTTTGGTTTCGTTTCCGTCGGTACCGGTGAAGAAGTAGTTACCCATGGCCATCGCCATGGCGCCATCTTCAGAAATTACGGTACCTTCATTTTCCCAGCGAACAGAAGTATAAGGAGCAATAGCAAAACCTTTGTCCTCAGATCCTTCCGTGCCAACGAAGTAGCTCAAAGCTTCTTCAAAGGTACCCCGAAACTGGTCGACAGAAGCGAGCGTTGGCTTGAACAGGATGGTTGCGCCATCTACGTAGTGGTAGAATTCGCGCACATGATCGCCGGCCAGGGCACGGTAATCGCCATCTTCAGTGAAAGCAGCACCAATGGCAACGATACCATCACCCCAGGCTTGCTGGGCTGCGGTAACTTCATCCATAGTGATTGCGCTCATAGAACTGCTGGTCGATGCAGAAGCCTCGGCAGGAGCATCGGCGTCTGGCTGCTCACAAGCAGTAATGGTGATCGCAAAAGCGGCTAACAAAACAAAAGAATAAAGGTTTTTCATCATTTTGAAAGTTATACCGATGCGTGATCGTCCGTGAAAACGCACTGGTAATTGTTATTGTAACATATGTTATAGGTCGTTTAACCCACCATATGTACACAGTATAAGTCGCAGTTAACTATTTGGAGCGGGGTGATTTGACGCTCTTTTGCGTTAACAAATAGTTAACCAAAAGGCCATTGCTGCGTATATTCATCTTCGTTGAAATTTTAATTTGTGTGTATTATTATACACACTTGTACGTCTTTGATATTTGCTCGCATGATCGCCTACCCCAATCGATATCGATTTGCTTTGTTGTTGCTCTTGGCAACAAGCGTATTGGTATTCAATCCGGTATGGCATGCGCTCAGTCATTATGACGATGCTTGTCATGATGCGGCGTCCGACGTGGTTTCGCTGAACGAATGGACTATAACGGACTTGTGTCCTTTCTGTGAAGCGGTGGTCCAAATTGCTGATACCGCGTCTCGCCAGTATACATCGACACTCGCTGTAAACACGCAGGCTGCCATTTTAGCCGGGTCCTACGCAGCTCTTCGCCTTAGCTCGTCCGTTCGGTTACGGGCTCCACCGTACCTGGTTTGACACGTTACAACTCTCCCTGATGCCGGCCGCCCTGCCGGTCCATCTTCTTCGATTGTGCTGAAGTATAATCCTGTTGGTTTGGATGATCGAGATGGGGGTACATTAAACGTGATCCATCAACAGTCCATGCACTTGGGCTAACTGTGCCATCGTTTGGCAACGAGGGAAATTCCCTCAATCTCAGGTTTCACAACCAGGTATTATGTCTCTAACATGCAATTGTGGCCTTTTGTATCGGCCCGCATTATTCTTGCTTTGTATATGCCTTTCCTGTATGGTGCACAACGCCCATGCACAGTCGGTGGAAGGCACGGTGCGGGATGCAGAAGGCCGTGGACTGCCTGGGGTCCATGTGGCGCTTCCACAGTTGGAACGCGGTGTGATTACAAATGAGGCAGGACGGTACACCGTAGAAGGCCTGCCGGCTGGTGAGCACATCTTTACGTACAGTTACCTGGGGTTCGAAACAGAATCGATTACCATCAGGGTTGATGATGTACCGGTTGTCCGGGACGTGGTGCTGACAACCGATGTGTTGGAGAATGACGAAGTGATTATTGCGGAGGACCGTGCAACGGCGCTCACCCGAAATCAACGAGCGGTGTCTACCCTGGATCCGGAGGAACTCATGGAGCTTAGGGGGCAGACGTTGGGTGAAACGCTTGAGTCGTTGGCCGGCGTAACCGCATTGCAAACAGGTCCTTCTATTTCTAAACCTGTTGTTCGCGGCCTTCATAGCCAGCGTGTTGTGGTACTGAATGCAGGTGTGTCGCACGAGGGCCAGCAGTGGGGCGGTGACCACGCACCAGAAATTGATCCATTTGCACCGGTTAAAATCCAGGTAATCAAAGGGGTTGCCGGCGTTGAGTATGGCATCGGTGCCATTGGAGGTGTTATTCGGTTGGATCCGCTGGATCTGCCCTATTTACCCGGTCAGACTGTCAGCGGCTTCCTCTCGACAAACGGGTTTACAAATAACATGCAAGGCGCTGGATCAGTGTATTTGGAGGGTGTGGCGCGTGGCGTACGTGGACTGGGATGGCGCGTGCAAAGCAGTTATCGTAAAGCAGGTGACTCACATACCCCTGATTACGTTATAAATAACTCTGCATTCAAGGAGTTTAACGGATCTGCTTCGGTAGGACTGCGACGCGATCGCGTAAATATGGTTGCAATGTACAGCAGATTCAGTACAGAGCTGGGCATTTTTAGTGGTGCGCATATCGGCAACAACAACGACTTGTTGCGTGCCATCGAGCGGGGCCGGCCCAGTTTTGAAGCAGAGTTTGGATACGACATCAGGCCCCCAAAACAACGCGTTACGCACAACCTTGTGTCCCTACATGGTGACTATCGGCTAGATTCAGGTAGCTGGTTTGAAGCGCAATATGGCTTCCAGGTGAATGATCGCCAGGAATTTGATGCGCACTCACGATCGAGCGATTCGCTGGCTACGGAACGGGCTGCTTTTGATCTTACGTTGGTTACAAACACGCTGGAATTAAAATTCCACCACAAACCCGTAAACGGATTCTTTGGCGTCATTGGCATCAGCGGGATGAACCAGCTGAACAAAAATGCCGCATCCGGTTTTTTAATACCCAACTTCAGAGCCTTTTCTGGAGGGCTGTTTGCGCGAGAAACCTGGGTTAAAGATAACTTGACGGTTGAAGCCGGCGCCCGCTTCGATTATCGCTGGATCCGTGCATGGCCCAGGGAATTTGGTAGCCGTGGTGATTTTGTGAAGCGCATTAGCGACTATGCGAGCCTTTCCGGTGTCATCGGGACCATCTGGCAGTTTTCTCCAAATTGGTCGCTCGGTGCAAACCTGGGTACCGGGTGGCGTCCTCCAGGTGTAAACGAACTGTACAATTTTGGCGTGCATCATGGGACCGCCCAATTTGAAAAAGGAAATGATGCACTCGGCCCGGAACGAAGCGTTGGGCTCGATGCGACCTTGCGACACGAAAGTGAGCGTACGCGCTTGGAACTCAGCGCCTACAACAACCGGTTCGATGGATTCATTTTCCTTTTCCCTGAGGAAATGCCACGTGTTACCATTCGCGGAGCATTCCCGTCGTTCCTGTATCAACAGGCGGATGCGCGTCTGCGTGGTTTTGATTCCTCGCTCGAACATGATCTCTTTTCGTGGTTGACGCTTGAGGCAACATTAGCGGCTGTTCGAGGAGACAATCTGGATACTGATGGGCCTCTCATTAACATGCCGGCAGACCGTGCTTCGCTAAATGCAACCTTTAATCTGCCACAAAGCAAGCGAATGCACGACACGCATATTGATTTGGAAGGGGTATTTGTCCAGAAACAGGATCGCATACCAGAAGGTGCTGATTATGCACCTCCACCGGATGCATACGCATTGTTCAATTTCGGTTTTTCTACCACCTTTATGATGCGTGCACCCGTGCGGTTTAGCCTGGAACTGCACAACGCGTTTAACACCTCTTATCGGGATTACCTGAGCCGTTTTCGGTATTTCATAGACGATCCGGGGAGAAGTCTCATTTTGCGCCTACAAGTGCCGCTGGGCAAACAAGAGCAGTAACCTTCACCCGTGTTAGTAATAGAAAACAGATGCAAATATTTCAGACAGAAGACTTACAGACCCTGCCTGGCTTTGTAAAACGGGAAGAACAATTGGCCGTTGTGAATCGTGAGCCGATAGCAGGAGGGCATGCGTTTTTCAAGGAATTAATGCAGACACCCTTTGGACTTGTTGGGCAGGTGTTTAACGAATCTGCGCTCGATGATATTACCTACATTCTCGAAGGAGATATTCCGGAGCATTTGCAGGAAGATCCCTTTTATGATCGCTGGTTGTCGGACATGGCTGAGGTTTGCAGTATCTTTTGTGATACGCTTGAAGCTGAAGCTGTAGGTTTTTTCCTTGGTACAGAGCGTGGATGCCGGCGTTATCATATCGACAGTGTGCCGTTGCGTGCCCTTGTTACCTATGCCGGCCAGGGTACAGAATATGTGCCTGATCGTGCGGCCAATCGCGCGGCATATGCTGCCGGCGCGTCGAATGAAGAAATCCTCATCGATCCGTCCGCGATCAGGTTTTTAAATACCTGGGACGTGTCCGTATTCCGCGGGGGCCCCGAAGGCCTGTTGCATCGCACACCGGATGCTGCCCTCAACGGACCATCGATTCTCCTGCGTTTGGACCATCCGACCTTTTGGGATCACGTGTTGCGTGCCGAGCAGAAACAAGAAGCGTAAGTGCACCGTCTGTTTGCAGATTGACGTGACCTGTCACACCATTTTGATCAATGTCACAACATAACGTAATGAGCCAAGAACAGCCCTTCACACCGCTACCTGTTACCGTGCTATCCGGCTTTCTGGGAGCCGGCAAAACGACCCTGTTGAATCGTATCCTCGCGAATCGCGAAGGCCTTCGGGTTGCTGTAATCGTCAACGACATGAGTGAGATTAACGTAGATGCCGCGCTGGTGCAATCGGGTGAGTCGGCCCTGCGTCGCACAGATGAACGCCTCGTAGAAATGTCGAACGGGTGTATTTGCTGTACGCTCCGCGAAGATCTCTTGATTGAAGTCCAAAAACTGGCAAAAGAGCGTGCGTTCGACTATTTGCTGATTGAGTCGAGCGGGATTAGTGAGCCGTTGCCGGTCGCTGAAACGTTCACGTTTGAAGCTGAAGACGGCATGTCGTTGGCCGACTGGGCCTCACTGGATACAATGGTTTCGGTGGTTGATGCAAGTGGCTTTTTTGATCAGTTGCGCTCCATCGAAAGCTTGAAAGACAGGGGCATCGAAGTGGGCGAAGACGATACGCGTACCATTGCTGAATTGTTGATCGACCAGGTTGAGTTTGCCGATGTGATTTTGCTCAACAAAGTCGAAACGGTAACAAAGGAAGAGAAAGACCTTGTCCGCCAAACGCTCAAGCGGTTGAATCCAAGGGCGAAGATACATGAAACCGAATATTCCAATGTGCCGCTGAATGAAGTTGTGGGTACTGGGCTCTTCGATTTTGATATAGCGTCTGAGTCTGCCGGCTGGCTGCAGGAAATGCGTGGTACGCACACGCCAGAGACAGAAGAGTACGGTATTTCTAGTTTTGTTTACCGCGCCCGTCTGCCTTTCAATCCAGATCGCCTGCATGAGTTTTTCAAGAGTAAGTGGCCGGGTGTTTTGCGCTCGAAAGGTGTATTCTGGATCGCCTCTTTGCCCCAAATGATGTTGGTTTGGAGTCAGGCTGGTCGCTTTAGGAACTGGAACGCGGTAGGAAACTGGTGGGCTGATGTGCCGAAAGAATACTGGCCCGACGATCCTTATATGCGTGATGAAGCCATGCGCGTATGGGACAGCGTTACTGGTGATCGCCGGCAGGAAATTGTGTTTATTGGAAATGAGATGGATCCCGAAGCACTGACCGATGCACTGAATAAATGTTTGATGTCAGAGGCTGAACTCGCGCAAGGTGCCGGTGCCTGGGAAGAGCATGAGTTCTTTACTGCTGCGTAAGCGCACCCGGTATCTGGTGCACCCCGTAACCCCACTACTATGGAGAGCAGCACACGCAAAAGGGTCCCCGTTCACCTGATTACGGGTTTTCTGGGGGCCGGCAAAACGACGTTTTTGAATCACTTCATCCGTGAACAATCGGATGAGCGCATCTTTGTTATCGAAAACGAGTGTGGTGCGACGAATGTCGACGGCGCATTGGTGATGGATGGCGTAGAAGAAGTGGTGGAGTTGAGTGCCGGATGCCTCTGTTGTTCGCTTGCCGACGGGTTGCTCGACATCCTGGAAGAGGCGAGCACGCGAACAGACCAATACGATCGACTGGTCATTGAAACTACTGGTATAGCTGATCCTGGCTCTATTGTCCAGGTGTTTCTGCAGTATCCCGCCGTAGAACGCGTCTTTGAGCTTCAGCAGGTGATTTGTCTTGTTGATGCACTGCAGGTAGAAGACTGGCTTGTAGAAGCAGAGGAGGCGCTTCGCCAGATAGCCATCGCTGATGTGCTACTCGTCAACAAGGCTGATACGGTTTCACAAACCGATGTGGACCGCGTTGCTGGTGTACTGAAAGGGATTAACCCCAATGCGCCTGTACTCGTTGGGCAGCAAGGTGCCTTTGCTGTAGATAAAATCCTTGACGTCGGTACCATCAAACCAGAAACGGTAGAGCAATTAACACCGACTCATCATCAGCATGAATTCGGTGAGACCCCAAACGATGGAGAGGGGATAAACAACAGCCACAAAATAACCACCTTAACCCTCACCTTTCCGAACCCACTGGACCTGGATCACTTAACCCTTGATCTCAATCGCATCGTTCATCTTTTTCGCGATCAGATATACAGGGTCAAAGGATTTATCGCCATCCCGGATTATCCCAATCGGGTCATTCTCCAATCTGCCAGAAGTGCGTTTATCGCTACCGATGGCAGCCCCTGGGAAGGGGAAAGCCGTGAGGGCAAGCTGGTGTTTATTGGTCGGGATTTGAAAAAGGCGCCATTGGAAAAGATGTTCAATCGCCACATGGTAGAAATGAAATGACTGGAAACCCATCACGCCATACTAATACACTGCAAAAACGCGCATGGCACATGCTATCCGCATGCGTCATGTTCGGATGCATGCTCGGTGGCCTTTCCGCCTGCACATCAGGTCAATCAAAGGACTTTGTTAGGCCGCCGTCATTGATGGGACAGGGCTTCGGTATCAATAACGCGACTTTGTACGTCAACAATCTAGGCCGTGCTACAGACTATTTTGCTGATACGCTGGGGTTCTTAATCCGAAATAAACTTGCTGTCGGTGAAGGGATGTTTGAAGGCACAAAGAGCCTGTCAATCGGGTTGCCTGACCTCTCAGCCATCGACCTGGTTACCGAAAATGACACCATTTCTGTAGCTGATAATAATGCACTGCTGTTAGATTATTTGCAGAAGCACGAAGGCGTGCGGTACTACACGTTGTCCAGTTCTTCTGTGGATAGCACGCATATGTGGTTGTCTTCGCGAGGATTTGAAATGGATTCGGTTCAATCATATTGGACTGCCAATCTGTCGTCCCGGTCATCTGCCTGGACACCGGACAGCAGTCAGAAGTTCAGCGTAGCGTTTCAAGGCATTCCGCCGGCTTCGCATCTGCCAGCCTTTGTGGAAAGCGCCACGTTTGCGTACGATAGCATGCACGAGTGGAATACCTTTCATACGTTTCGCAGGGAGTATTCCAGTCATCCGAACGGCGTTGTTGGGATGGCAGCTATACAATTAGCAGTTCAGGACTTGGAAGCCACCCGTGAGGCCTTTCTACGGATGGGGCTCGTTGAACTTGAAAACGATGCTGAAGAACACCTCGTTCGTTTCAAGCTTAAGCGAAATCAAGAACTGCATGTTACCGCACCTAAGACACCAGAGGACGAGCTAGCACACTTCATCGAGCAACGAGGCGAGGGCATCGTTGGCCTGCGCTTTGACGTTGCAGATTTCAGGGCCACGTATGCATACCTGAGTGAACGTTTACCGGAGGGTGCACTGATCGGAGATTCTTCATCAGCGCATTTGACTGTGTTGCGCGATTATGCTTACGGTGTGCAGCTAGGATTCAAGCAGGAATCCGAAGCACAAGCAGAGTTGGCTGCGAAGTTTAGCCTCAATCCGGGTTCAACGCTCGATAGTACGGCGCAGGCCTATGCCCGGGAGATGTACACCAAGTACTGCGCGCTGTGTCATGGAGACGACCGTCAGGGGTATGCCAACGATTTTGCACCGTCGCTTCGTTCTCACTCGTTGCTGGCTTCTGCAGAGGGTACCAATTTCCTGCGCTACACGATTCAATACGGTCGGGCAAATACCGCGATGGCTGGCTATTATGAAGAGCAGGGTGGACCCCTGGAGTACATTGAAATCGAACTGTTGCTCAAGTGGCTTTATGAAGAAGCCGGCGTCGAAGAAGGCGTTAAAATATCTCGGGACCCCGTGCCTGGTGATGTGGCGCTGGGTGCTGAAATCTATGCAGCATCTTGTGCATCGTGCCATGGTGAAAAAGGAGAGGGCATATCGGCACCCGCGCTCGGTAACCCCATGTTGCTTGCCACAGCAACCGACGGTTTTTTACGGTACGCCATTGCTGAAGGACGAGATGGAACGCCGATGCAAGCGTATAAAGATATCCTTAGTGATGATGAAATTGATGCCGTCACGGCCTTTCTCCGGAGCCGCGCTTCTGGTTGGGATGTGCCGAAACCAGATTCGGTTACTGTACCTACGCCCGAAGAATACGTACTAAATGCCGACAGGCCGGCTCCTAATTTTGAATTGCGAGATGGGCTCTACGTCTCCGCTGTGCAGGTGAATCAGGCGTTGCAAGACAGTTTGCGGTTTGTCTTACTCGATGCGCGGTCTACCGTGGCCTGGCGTCAGATGCATATTCCAGGCGCAGCGCCTGTTCCGTATTACGAAGAGCCGGAAGCCTTTGTAGATGATATCCCGAACGACAGTACCTGGATTATAGTATATTGCGCCTGTCCGCATGCTGCATCTGGGCGAGTCGTCAGGAAACTGAGGAATCATGGGTTCAAAAATACTGCGATCCTGGATGAAGGTATACTGGTGTGGGCGCAAATCGGGTATTCCCGGTACGACATGGCCATTAGCAAATGACAAACGGGAGCGTTTCAGAGGCAAGAATAAAACCCACCACAGGCTCAGAGCGGCTTGTCGTGTTGGATGCGTTGCGTGGTTTTGCGTTGTTTGAGATCCTGTTTGCCAATCTGTATAGCTTCATGGGCTTCAACACGCTTACACCCGACGAGCGACTCTTGCTGCCGGCATTGGATCGCGGGATGCTATTCTTTATCGATGCACGCCTTGACAGGGTAGGAGAGGCTACACAAAACGAACGCACATCGTCGCATCCCGGAGATGCGTGTAGGCTGGATAAGGCGCACGTTCTCTTCCAAAGTAGTGGCACATGAAAAAAAACTTTGCGATGTTGCCACATCTCGACTGCCGAAGCTTGCTGTAAATCCGAATGCCTGGATGTTCAAATCCCTTCTTACACTGTTTACGCTGCTGAAACAAACGGCCCGAGGCATTCTGGGAGCAGCGTGGCTTGCAGAAGTCTGCGGCGTTTGCATACTACACCGTTTTTGCGTTGCCGGGTTTATTGCTCATTACCCTCTCTGTCGCCAGTGTTGCATTTGATGCGCAACATGTACAACGGCAGGTACTTGAGACGTTGGGAGCATATCTGGGGGAAGAGACGGCCGGCACCATTGAGGCTATGATCAACCACGTTCGTTCCCAGGCTACTGACATCACGTTAGCTACAACCGGTGGGGTACTTGCGCTGCTCTTTGGTGCAACAGGCGCCTTCTCCCAACTGCAGGTTGCGTTGAACGAGGTATGGGGCATAGACCATGCTGCAACGAGAGGCGGGTTCAAACGCTTTATTAAAAAGCGGCTCCTTTCATTCCTTGTGGTGTTGGGGATGGGTTTCCTGCTTATGCTTTCGCTCGTGTCCAGGGCGTTAGTTGCCTTCATTAATCGGCAAATAGATCAGGTTGTGGCAGAATCCATTGTTACCCATATGATGGCTGGTGCGCAGTTTTTGCTCTTCTTCCTGATCACTATGCTGCTTATTGCCATCTTATTCAAGGCATTGCCTGATCTGACTGTGTCGTGGGCTAATGTCATCGCCGGCGCGCTGGTGACGGCTATCGGGTTTACGCTTGGCAAAGAGTTGATGAGTTACTACATCAGCAACAGCAACTTTGGCTCTGCTTTTGGAGCAGCCAGTTCCCTCACCGTAATCCTGGTGTGGATTTACTTTTCGGGTGCTGTGCTTTTCTTCGGCGCTGCCTTTTCCCGGCAATGGGCACAACGCGACGGGGCACCTGAAGCGACCGCTGATTGACTCGCTATTTCATCAGGGCCATCCGCCTAGTCATTTCAAATGTGCCAGCCCGAAGCCTGTAAAGGTAGATCCCACTTGCTACCCGTGTGCCAACATCTGTTGTGGCATCCCATTGCACTTGATGCCGGCCGGCTAACGCGACATCTCTATTGGCAGCCGGTCGTTGGCGCGTGCTGATGCCGGGAGAAATCGTACAGCTTTCTGTTAGGGTTTTGTGTCAGGAAAAGAGATGTCAACACGGACCAACAAATATATTTTGCAGTGTTTATGGAAGCCAAAGCGTGCTAAATGTGGCTAAACAGGCAGGAATCGCCTATAAACTCGCTAAGTCTTCATGACTCCCTTACAGCGAAATGGAACTGGATTACCTAATCTTTATATCAGGTCGAAAATGTGACCCAGAACGCGTTCCTTAATGCAAACGCGCTCGCCGTTTACCACCCTTAAATTCTCAATGTTGGTATATAGATATGCGCTATTCCTTCTTACTCCTTCTGGCTTTTTGCATGCTGTCGGCATGTGCAAGCGAGCCGGCCACACCCGCTGAATCTTCAGAGGCTGCTGAACCCATGGAAGAAACCACGGCAGCAAGCGAAGGCGAAATTGTAATTCAGCCTGTTGACAACCAAATGCAGTATGCTACCGACGCATTTACAGTGAAAGCTGGCACCACGGTCACCCTCGTGATGGACAACATTGCAACGATGGAAGCCATGCAGCACAACATTGTAATTTTGGCTCCTGACGCTGACATTAATGCCATCGGCATTGCAGCGGTTCAGGCCGGCGCGGATAGCGAGTACATCCCGGATGATGCCAGTGTACTTTTCTATACGCCACTTGCAGCAGCAGGCGATCGTGTTGTTGTCGAATTTACAGCACCCGAGCCAGGCGAATACCCGTTCATTTGCACCTTCCCTGGGCACTACAGCCTGATGAAAGGAGTGATGACTGTTGTGGCCTGATCCCGCTTGTAGTATTTTACCTGTGAAAGCACGTTTGTTAACGCAAGCGTGCTTTCTTTTTTTCTGCCGTTCCTGTGCCGCAAAAGTTCTCTATAATGCGTCGTTTTGTAGACCAAATAAAAGCCATTAACCCCGTCCGCCTACTACTCGAATTGGTCATTGTCTTTCTAGGTGTTTATCTGGCCTTCCTTTTTACAGACTACAAAGAACAGCAAAAAACAGAGGCAGAAATTGAACGCGTCGCGGCGTTGATGCAAGTGGGATTGGATCACTATGAGGAGCTTTTTGAGGGATTTGCACAGCGGCATGCTATCGCAAACGAGGAATTTCGACTTCAACTGGAAAACAACGAAATTCCTGCGTTCTATGAAACGTACTACGCCTCGCCACAATATCCGATAGATGTTATCAACTTTGTGTTTACCCGTGAGGGATACGATGTTTTCTCATTAGATTTCTATATGCCCCTGACCTCATTTGCGCAGGCGATCCAGCGGGTCATGTATGTAGAAGAAAAGCTGGTGCAACTGGGGGAGCGGTATCGGAGCCTCCCGCCAGCCGGGGCACCCGCGTACCAACAGGTGTTCGATGAACAGTATATCCTTGCGCAGCAATACTATCGCTACCTCGAAATGCGCAAGAACATTTCAACCAGCCTGGCGAGTCAAGCGCGTCAACTGAAAGCACAAATTGCTACGATACAGTAAGGGCGCCAGGCGAAGCCAACTACACCGTCATCCCCAGCTTGACTTGGGATCCACAGGCATAGCAACCCGCACCATCATCATTTTGCATTGCATACACCATACTGGTGGATGCCCAATCCAGTTCAGTCTCTATATCACAACTAAGCAAACCGTCATTCTGGACTTGATCCAGAATCCAGACATCTTTAAACGGGCTAATTTTCCCAATCGTTCTCTGGATACCGGATCAAGTCCGGCATGACGTAGCGCGAAAAAACGGGCACGGTGTCCCTTTTGAACAGATGATGTTAATTGTGATATAGAGACCGAATCAAGTTGGGCATGACGAATCCTAATACCAGAAAAGGGCCACAGCGCACAGCGCCATGGCCCTTTTCTGATAGGATCAGTATAGCATCACTATAGAATCCGTGTTGCTTATTTCAAAAGCGTCATCCGTTTAGTGACGGAGTAGTTAGCGGTTTCCATGACGTAGAGGTATACGCCGGCGCTCAACTCCGTGGCATCGAATGAAACGGTGTGATACCCAGCATCGCGGGTCTCATCAACAAGCGTAGCCATTTCCTGGCCCAGCGAGTTGAACACCTTGATCGAGACGTGTGCAGCCTCAGGTACACCAAACTCGATCATCGTGGTCGGATTAAACGGGTTCGGGTAGTTCTGATTGATGCTGAACTCCGTTGGTATACCGCTGATTTGGAATGCATCGCGGCGGTCGGTGTTGATGGCTGATGGTGCAGCGCTACCACTACAGTCGTAGTCCGGATCGGTATTTTGCGAAGGATCGTAGGTGAGGCTGGCATGCGTCACATTGTCGGCACAAATACCCAGGTCAAACGGACGTGACGTGAAGCTGTTTGACTGGAGTACAGCAATTCCATTGCCATCTGTTACGCCCGTGTCGAAGCCGGAAAGATCACCTTCAAAGGTACCATCGATGGTCACGGTAGCAACGGGGCTGCCTGTGTCGTCGTGGATGAGGAAGGTTGCCTCGACAAATCGCTCGCTACCACTGCGGGTAATGGCCGTTGTGATGCTTTCAATGTGCATCGTGCCGCCGCCCGTACCATCACTGATGGTCACTGTTTGACTTGTTGATCCCGTAGCACCCATGTCGTCTGTGACGGTGAGGGTGACGGTGTAGTTGCCGGCAGCCGCATAGGTATGCGATGGATTCTGGGCAGTGGATGTGTTGCCATCACCAAAGGTCCAACTCCAGGAAACGATGCTGCCGTCGCTATCGCTACTTGCGTCAGTAAACGTAGTTGTAAAGAGGGTGGTAGAGAAGCTGAAGCTTGCGGTTGGTGCGATGTTGCCGCCGGCTTCACAGGCAAAATCCGGGTCGGTATTCGCGAGTGGATCGTAGGTGAGCGAGGCATGCGTCACGTTATCGACGCAGATGCCAAGGTCGAAGGGCCGGTTGGAGAAATCATCCGAAGTAAGAACCGCCTGACCACTGCTGTTGGTGACGCCTGTATCCGTACCCGACAAGTCGCCGCTGAATGTACCGGTTACTGTCGCATCACCGACGTTGTTACCATTGTCGTCTTCTATGGTGACCGTAGCTTCCACTGTTCCGCCGCCGCCGCCGCGAATAGTTGCTGTGGTGATAGAGGTAATATGCATGGTGCCACTGCTGGTGCCGTCGTTGACCGTTACAGCAAGGGTTTGCGTATCAGAAGCGCCTAGATCATCGGTAACTGTCAGCATGACTGAGTAGGTGCCATTGCTGCTGTAGGTATGGCTCGGGTTCTGTGCGCTCGATGAACTGCCATCGCCAAAGTCCCAGCTCCAGGAAACGATGCTGCCGTCGCTATCCGTACTGGCATCCGTGAAGTCACACGAGAGCAGCGTACAGCTGTTGGTAAAGTTTGCCATTGGTGCGCTGTTGCCGCCGCCATCAAGATTTGGCTTAACGATGAACAGGCCGTCTTCGATGCTACTCACAACCACGTTGCCGCTGGCAAAATACGGGTAATTGCTCCATGCGCCGTTAAACGAGGCATTGTTGTTCAACGGGTAAGTGTCAAAATAGCCTACCTGAACGGGTGTTTCCGGATTGCTAATGTCGAGGATGCGCAGGCCGGCGGTATAGTTTGACTCGTACACGTAATCTCCCAAAACATACAGGTTATGGTCGATAGCCGTTGTGGGGCCGAAGTAGTCGCTTGTCAGGAACGGGTCGTCAAGATCTTCCAGATCCCAGATAATTGTGCGCGTATTGCTGCCGCCTTCGTCGAGTTCGTCGTTTTGATAGAAGTACCGCTGATCTTCCGAGAACCAGCCCTGGTGCACATAGGCGCTATTTGGATAGCCTTCGCGTGAAAGCTGGACGACATTGCTCTTATTCGAGGCATCTACGATCGTAATGGTGTCCTCGTTAGAGTTTACGCAGATCTCTTTGCCGTTGTGCTCCGTGTCTGGACCTGTGTACATGACGCACTGAGCATCATGGGTATAGCCATCGCTGGAGAAACAGCCGGCATCTTGCGGGCTTGTTGGGTTGTTGATGTCAACCATGTGCAGGCCGCCAGCGCAGGTGTTGCTGCCCACGCTGTAAGCAAAGCCCGAACCTTCGTTGATGACGAGGTTGTGCGCATTGCCAAAGCCGTCGTAATGGGCGGTGTTGGAAAAGGTAGCTGGCGGATTGTTGACGTTGCGTAATTCGGTCAGGTCAAAGATCTGCATCCCGTGTCCGGAGGCTTCACTTACAATGAAGGCGTGATCGTTGAATACCTTGATATCACGCCAGGTAGACGAGAAGGTATGTGTGGCCAGGCTACCCAGGTAAATCGGGGCTGTTGCATCACTGATATCAACGAAGGCGGTGCCCGTAGTGAGGCCAACGATGGCGTATTCTTTGCCCGTCGTCATGTCGGTCCAGCCCCAAATGTCATTGGCCTCCGTTGTCGAAGAGCCACCCATTTCGGTAATGCTGAGGAAGGCCTGGAGGTCTACTGCTTCACACTCATATCCGTCTGCCATACCATTGATACAGGCATCCTGGGCAAAAGAGGGTGTGCTGAGAAGAGCAGTACATAGAAATATCCCTGGCGCAAAAAGCGCCAATACGCGAAAGTACATAGTTTACTTTGGTCTTAAGAATGGAAGGTACGCGTACAGCCCATACGCCTCAGCTGTACATTAATGGGGAATGCAACTCACGGGGACACAACTCACATAGCAAGGGGTCGTGCAGCAGATTGCCTGGCATGCAGAGGGGGATGATGCGCAAGCAGGGGAGCCGGCTATGCGGTACCTATGCGAATTCCGAGAAGGCTTGATAATAGAAAAAACAAAACCCATCGGCAATCGCTTTTGGCAAATTAATTAAGCAATGGGTGTTTAGGGTACGAGGGGGCACTTTTCTAGATAGGCATATGCTCGAATGGTGGGTTCCTTTACAAAAATATTGATGCGATTTGCCAGGCCTGTGGATCCCCAGTCAAGCTGGGGAAGACGAATTGGGGGATATAGCGCATCATCCCTATCAATCCACGAAAACACTAAATCCCGAAAACACGAGAACCCTAAATTCCCTACAACGAAGCCAGAAACCGATGAATAAAATGCACTGATACGGAGCCTTCACCAACGGCCGAAGCTACGCGCTTGACGGAGCCGCTTCGGATGTCGCCGGCGGCAAAAATGCCCGGCACATTGGTTTCCAGCAGGTACGGCTCGCGCTCCAGGGGCCAGGATTGGAGATGCGTTTCTTTACTCAATTCGCTGCCAGTGATCACAAACCCGCGCGAATCACAGGCAACCGCATCACCGAGCCAGTCGGTGCGGGGTACGGCGCCGATAAACACAAAGAGGAAGTGCGCCGGCACCTCGACTTCTTCGTTGGTCTGGCTGTTACGCAGGATCAGTTTTTCCAGCCGGTCTTCGCCGATACAGCGTTCAACCGTCGTGTGCGTTTTGACCTCGATATTTTCTTTCTCTTCAATGCGACTAACGAGGTAATGACTCATTTTGCTCGCCAGGCTGTCGCCGCGCACAAGCATGGTCACGTTGTTGGCGTATTCGCAGAAGAACATGGCTGCCTGGCCGGCTGAGTTGCCGGCGCCAATAATATAGACCTGCTCATTGCGACAGTTAAGCGCTTCGGTCATCGCTGCGCCGTAATAGATGCCCCGGCTTGTGAGCGCATCTGCACCTTCTGCCGGCAGCTTCCGCCAGCTCACACCCATCGACAGCATGAGCGCATGACAGCTCAGCGAACTGCCGTCTTTCAATGCCAGTTTTTTGTACGGGCCATCTACTTCCAGGCCGGCGACAGACTGCGGCGTGAGGATTTCGACGCCAAACCGCTGCGCCTGTGCCGTCGCGCGTCGTGCCAGGTCAGCACCCGACAACCCAACAGGGAAGCCGAGATAATTTTCGATGCGGCTCGAGGTGCCGGCCTGGCCGCCCGTGGCTGATTCTTCGATGAGCACCGTGCGCAGTCCTTCAGAGGCGCCATATACCGCAGCAGCTAGGCCGGCCGGCCCACCGCCTACAATAGCCAGGTCATAAAAAGCCTGATCTGCGTGTACCCGGAGGCCCAGCTTCTCTGCTACAGCGGCAGCTGATGGGCTTACCAGGCGTTCGCCATCAGGCAATATGACCAACGGCAATGCCGGCGCACCGTCACCAGAAGATGCCTCAGCGGCCATTGTGCGGGCTTCTGCACTTTTCTCAATGTCAGTAAACGTATACGGAATCTGGTTACGCGCGAGGAAATCTTTCACTTCGTGCGATGCCGCTGACCACCTGTCTCCAATAACACGAATACCGCCAAAACCCGGGCGGTAAAGAAGTTGCCAGTCAGCCAACAAATCATCGATGATGGGGTAGAGGCGTTGCTCCGGCGGATCCCACGGCTTCATCAGGTAATAGTCTACCTTCGATTCGTTGATTGCGGCGATGGCCGCGTCGGTATCCGCATACGCTGTAAGCAGGGCGCGCTTCGTATCCGGAAACAGTTTCATGGAATCGCCCAGCATGCCTACACCGTCCATGAGTGGCATGCGTTGGTCGGTTACAATGAGGGCAACCGGGTCGTCCCGGTCGTGCAGCTTTTTGAGGGCATCCAGGGCCTCTGCACCAGAATTGGCGCGAAGTATACGGTAGGTATCGCCATAGCGCCGGCGCAGGTCTTGCGAGACGGCACGGAGTACCGCGGGATCATCATCAACAGCCAGAATGACGGGTTTTGTTTTTTTACTCAAGGCTTCCTGTGGTATAGATTCATTTACTGCTGCCGGATAAAAGTTCTTGTCATGACGGCTTGAACTTTCAATCTGCAACGTTCAACCTGCGAGAGCAAAAACAAGAATTATTGTTTTTGCTCTGGGTTCAGCTTACGGGGAGGCGAACCTGGAAACAGGTTGCACCGGGTTCAGAAATAAAGGACAAAGCGCCGCCATGCCGCGCCGTAACGATGCGGTAGGAGATGTCCAGGCCGAGGCCCGTACCTTCTCCCGTATCTTTGGTAGTGAAAAAGGGTTCAAAGATGCGGTCTTTGATTTCGTCTGGAATGCCTGATCCATTATCAACAACCTCCACCTCAATGCTCTCCAGTTTTGGTTGATACCGGCTGCGGAGTATGATGCGCCCACCAGTTTCTGGTACAGCGGCAATGGCATTGTCCAGCAAGTTTGTCCAAACCTGGTTAAGTTCACCGCCATAAGCCTGGACTTCAGGTATCTCGCCAAATTCTTTTACCACTTCGATCGCTTTGCGCTTCAGTTTGTGGTTGAGAATTGTCAGCGTGTTGCTGATCCCTTCATGTACATCGGTTTCACTTTTTTCATTCGCCTTGTCCATGTAGGAATACGCCTTCATGGCCTGGACAAGATCTGAAATCCGTGTTGTGCTCAGTGCGAGTTCATTGCTGAGCATCCGCATTTCGCAGCTTTGGGTTAACCAACTCAAAAAGCTACCCACCTGGTCCTCGTTAAGCGCTTCTGAGAAGGACTCGAGAAAGTCGCGGGTGAAGCCCATGCTGACGAGCATCGCGGCAGCATCCCATGAGGCTGGGAGTTCATATTCGTCAAGCAAGTCAGCCAGATCGTCTTCCAATTCGCTGGCCGTCAGCGCGTCATGGTCTGGTGATTCCCCTTCGATGACATCAATAACAGCTTGGAATGGATGTCCGGTGCCCGAGCCGTCTTTGAACATGATGGGTTGTAACATGCCCGATGAGAGGGCATTAAACATCTTCAGCGTTTCCACCATTTGCTGCGCTGCGCGTTTGGCAGCTGAGGCCGGGTTGTTGAGCTCGTGAGCGAGGCCGGCCGCCATCGTGCCGAGTGCAGCGAGTTTTTCCTGCTGGACCTGTACATGCGCATTGGCGCGCGTACGATCGAGCATAATGTGGGCAAACCGACTCTCCAGTGCCGGAATCGTGGCAAGCATTTCGGGGAAGTGCTGTTTATGGAGCCGGCCTATGCGGGTTGGCATTGTGGCAACGGAGGCGGCTCTGAATACGGTCATGCGCGAATGGGGGAGCATACCACTCACCTGACCGGTCTCGGTCATGAATACGGCAAGCGTGCCGTTCTCTTGCCGCGCTTCAAATCTGATCTGTCCTTCAAAAAGGACGTACATCCACTCTGCCGGATCGCCAGACTGCGTAAGCGGATCACCCGTAGCCAGCGTAAGTTCTTCCATGTATTCCTGGAGCCAGGTAAGCGCTGCGGCATCCAGATCTTCAAAAACCTGGATGGACTGCAAATCATCGTGTGTAATCATACCGATGTTGAAGGGAATTTCACGGGTGAATGAGGCGCCAAATTACAAGCACCACAGCAGTGAAGCGGCAACCAGATCGGGCAGCATAAAGACAGTAGCCGGCGTGTTCTCAGAGACACCTAAAGGCATGTGCAGGTCCTGCAGCTTCGAATTTTCTACCTGGCGTGTTTTACCTGGAATTTTTAGAGCGCCCACTTGCAACTTTGCAAAATAATCGGGATCCAATGTACAAACCCAACCCGATTAATTCACGGCTGTCTTTGTTATGTTTTATCTCGCTGCCGCTATCCCACCTTTTTTCGCTGAAGTCGCCATTTTGCTTGTGCTGGCGGCCTTCATCGCCTACGTCGGTTACCGACTCAAACTCGTGCCCATCGTGGGCTTTTTGTTTACAGGTGTTGTCATTGGCCCCAATGCCCTCGGGCTGGTGGCCAACCAGGAGCTTGTGGATGCTACCGCGCAGATTGGCGTCATCCTGTTACTTTTTACCATTGGTATCGAGTTTAGCCTCGACAAGCTGGTTCGCATCAAACGGCTTGTGTTTGGCGGTGGTATGTT
The DNA here is from genome assembly GCA_965263205.1 of Rhodothermales bacterium. Lineage (GTDB taxonomy): Bacteria > Bacteroidota > Rhodothermia > Rhodothermales > JAHQVL01 > JBCCIM01. The sequence goes on along the minus strand of CBDHHF010000035.1, from coordinate 472,394 downwards.
GCAGGTTTTGATAACCACAGGCGTGACGCTCCTCATCTTAATGGGCTTTGGCGTACCCTGGCAAGCCGGCCTCTTTACAGGCTTTCTGGTAGCGTTATCTTCCACAGCGATTGTCCTCAAGCTGCTCGCCAGTAAAGGCGAAACCAATACGGAGCCCGGACAGGCATCGCTCGGTATCCTGATCTTTCAGGACCTCTCTATCATTGTCATGGTGCTGCTCATACCGATGCTTGCCGGCGAAGTTAGCAATCCAAGCGACATTTTCCTTGCCCTCGGCAAAGCTGTGCTGATTATTGTTGTTGCACTCTTTGGGGCGCGCAGGGTGATGCCCATTGTGCTTGAGCGTGTGGCCAAAACCTGTTCGCAAGAACTCTTTTTGCTGGCACTGATCGCCATTTGTTTTGGGATGGCATTGCTGGCAAGTCTTGCAGGTGTTAGCCTCGAACTCGGTGCGTTCCTTGCGGGTTTGATTGTATCTGAGAGTCGATTCTCCGAACACGCGTTTGGAGAGATTCTACCTTTGCAGATTCTCTTCTCAGCGACCTTCTTTGTGTCCGTAGGTATGTTGTTGGACCCTGCATTTCTGTTTACGAATTTGCCGCTCGTCCTTGGGGTTGTTGTGCTGGTGCTTGTCTTGAAGTTTCTTGCAACTGCGTTTAGTCTGAGGGTGCTGGGGTACAGTATGTCTACCGCCGTGACTACGGGTTTTTTTCTGGGCCAGGTTGGGGAATTTTCGTTTGTACTGGAGCGAGCCGGGCGTGAACTGAGTCTGTATCCAGCCGGCATGGAAGGGACGGGCTCCAAGACCTTTATCGCTGTGACGGTTGTCCTGATGGTCTTAACTCCGTTTTTGTCTCAACTCGGACAAAGGCTTGTTGCGCGGATGCAATCGGATACGTCGGATGAGGAAGCCTCAGAAATGGATGGGCAAGAGGGAGTAGAGGAGGCTCCGGTATCGGATGAACATCATAACCTCCAGAACCACGTGGTTCTGGCGGGATACGGTGCAACTGCACGTGCATTTTCCGGATTACTCAAAGCTGCGCAAGTCCCGCAAATTGTGGTTACGCTGAGTCCAACGCGCGCCCGGCAGGCGGAAGAGCAGGGGATCCCTGTGTTTCGAGGTGATCCTACGCGGCAAAATGCGCTTCGGCATGTCCGTGTGGGGTACGCCAAAATGTTGTTTGTTGCGGATGATGATCCAGAGATGGCGCACCGGGTGGCCAGTGTGGTGCGGACGCTAAATCCAACGGTACGCATCATTACCCGTTCGCGCACCTACGCGCCGGCCGAGCACCTTTTGCACGCCGGCACCGACCTTGTCCTGGCGGATGACCACGAAATTGTTGCCCAACTGTTTGGGCAGATGTTGCGCGACTACCAGATAGCGCCGGCTGAGATTGAACACTGCCTGAGCGTCGTAAAACAAAACGGCTACCTGTGCCTGCGCGACCCGGAAAACGGCAGCAGTCACCTGGCACCGATTGGTGCCATGCTGCGTGGGGCACTCGACACACGGACCGTTACTCTCCGTGAAAATGCACCAATCATCGGGAAAACGCTGGAAGATGTGCACTTCACAGGCAAGGGCCTCGAGGTGCTGCGTGTTACCCGTGGCGACATGGAAGTGAATCGGCCAGACAGCCAACTGGTACTGCAACTGGATGATCAGTTGACGCTGAAAGGTGAGGCGCGCGACTTTGCTGCGTGTGCCTTGCTCTTCTCTGGGCATAACCCACCCCTTGATGATGGCAGCGCTATTTCTTCTGGTAGTTTTTCGGAAAACGACATTCACCTTTATGGTGCCGATTGGTGTTTGTTGACCGGTGGCTTCCAGGTGTATTTCAGAAGAAAGGGCTACCCGTATACGTTCCACAACATCGAACAAGATGAACGTGCTAAAGAAGCAGTGATCGCCATGAATGGCGGCAAACTCAAGTTTCCGATGGTTGTGGTAGGGGATAAGGTGATGAAGAACCCGCCGATCGACGAACTGGCGCGCGTCCTTAAAGAAAAGCAGGTTGAGCCTTCGCTTGAGGGTGCGTGATTTCTGTTTACTTCATCAGTAGCATGCGGCCCGTGCGCGATATGCCGTTTGCCTGTATTACGCGGTAGAAATAAATGCCGGCAGGCAGGTCTCCAGCAACCCAGGTGCGGCTGTGCCGGCCTGCTGGGAGTGTCGCATCCAGCAAGACGGCCAATTCTTGCCCAAGCACGTTGTAGACCACCAGTTGCGTATGGGCAACTGCATCGGTGGTGAAGGAAATTTCAGTGTTGTCAACAAACGGGTTTGGATAATTCTGAGCGAGCGCGAGGCCATCCGGGACGATCGCAGCATCTTCGTTGCTAACGCCCACATTGCCTAACAGCACACGGATACGCAACCCGGTGTTAAGCTGGCCGCCGGCTTCTGACAAGCTGAAGCTGTTTGTCGCCGTCATATCTACTGGGCCAAACTGCGTGCCGGTGACGTCATCTGTAATTTCAAACACACCAAGTGCCGCGAGTGGCGCTTGATCCCACGAAAGAGTGATGTCGCTGCCTGGATCAGCCTGAAAACTGATCGAGTACAGCTTTTCCATTTCCGAGGTATCTCTGTAGTCGGTCTGGTAATTTTCGTTGTTTATCGAAGACCAGGCGTTAATTGTGGCTGATGGCGGCGCAGGAGGTGCCAGTACATCGAGGTCTAGATCGAAGTTGTCGGAGCCATTCGGGTGCGTACCAATGGTCAGCGTGGTCGATTGAGCACCTGCTGTAAACGTGATGGGCAGGGTGAATTCTTGTGCATTGGCAGGCAAGCAGAGTCCTACCAACATGCATAATGTGAGGAAGTGCTTCATGGCTAGCTTAGGGGTTGAACGATAGAAGCAGAAGCAGTCCAGCGCGTTATATGTGCGGGTAAACGCGTATTAAGGGACTGTTATGGCTTATCGTACCAGTTGACAGCCGCTGATGAAAACCATCGATTTGTACTACGGTATGCGATCCAATAACACGTGGGCTTCAGAAGCGGGCACGCCGAGGTTGGAGCCTTCAAAATCGGGCAGAATAGCTGCATTGACTGCATAGACAATGCCATCGAGGCCAAGCACCGGCCCGCCGCTGCCCCCGTGGGTAGTGCCCGCGTCGTACACAATGCGCGCATCGGTTACCTGGCCTACTATGCCGCGTGTGGAGAGGGGGGTGATGAAGCCGGCTTCTGCCATGCGTTGCGCCGTCGCCCAGAAGTTCATCTGGGTTTCTGCAATAAGCTCGTTCACAAACGTTTGGTTCGTGCGCGCAAGCAGTGCCCGGATGCCAGTAGGGTAGCCCATCACAATGACTTCTTCACCAGGTGCCGGTACGCGATTGCTGAGGGGTAAGCCCGTCTTGCCGGCAGGGGGTTGTTCAAAACGCAACACCGCGACATCAGCGTTGTCGCTTGCGTTGACCAGTGAAACATCAAATGGTGTTTTAATGCCCGGCAAGTACCCAATCAATCGGTACATTTGTGGCACTAAGGCACGCGCCATCATTGCGCGAGCTGTTTCGTCGTATTCCCACGGGATGGCAACGTGCCGGTTGGTGAGAATGAGCGTATCCTGATCTACAACAAACCCGGTACCCGTGTAAAACAGCTCAGCGCGAGGACCATTGCCGCCAATCAGGATTTGTGGGTTGCCGTTTTCGTCGAGCAGGGCATTGCCGTTTTCGTCAACCTGAACGCGGAGCGGCACACCGTCGTCATCCACAAACCCATAAGCGCCCTGCAGGAAAATGACGGATTGGGAGGCGGCGGCGATGACGCGTTGGCCGGCATCCTGCTGGAGTTCGAGTACCTCAATGCGTGCTTGCGCAGCTTCCAGTTGCATCAACAACGAATCACGCAACGCTGCCAGCCCGTCGTCTGTCATGGGTTCAGGCATAGGCATCGCTTCTTCCGATGAAGCCCACAGGGCATTAATGTCATCGAGTTGCATAGCTTGTTCATCAACGACCTGGCTCAACTGTGTGGTTTGCCAGGTTAGCACACCGACAGCGCCGAGCAGCACGACCATTGCGGCCAGCATAAACGTCCGGGTCAGCGGCGAGAGCTGGGGCATTTGGGCAGGAAGGCCACGCAAGAGCGCGATGGTACGGCCAATAGGGTTTCCGCTTTCTTTTTTTGCGCAATCGATACAATCGGTTACGGCCTCGCGTACCGATTTGTACGAGCGCTTGGTTTCCTGGTACAGGCGAAATCGCAAGAGCGGGCCTTCGTCGCCCAACTGGATCAGGTCGCCCGTGAACAAGTGGGCATCATCAATGAGTTTGTCGTTGACCAGCACCCTGGTGTTTTCAGAGGCCTTGATATGGAATCCGTTGTCGGCTTTGTACAGGTGGGCATGCAGTGGTGCAACGTTAGGGACCTTGGCGGCAGGGAAGTGGATATCGACATCAGCGGAAGAGCCAATTTTAACGTCATCCGACATCAGCGTGTCGCGCGTGCCCCGGTGGTAACCACTGAGATGGTCCAGGATGACAAGCGTGTCGCCCTGGCTGGATAACGGATCATCAACAGGTGGCATAAACAGGTGGGTTTGTGTGTACGGAGCCGGCAGCCCGGGGTGTTGAGGTCAAATATACAATTTTACTTTGTTGCTGCCATGATCTACGTACCTGCAACAGCATAATGTGTTACAGCCGTACGATATACAAAAGCAGGCCACACGACGATGCGCATGGCCTGATTACTGCGGGACAAGCAAAACTCATTTAACCTTAAACTTGCAACTTTCAACAGCAAACGAGCATCGTTTGCCCTTAGTTCTTCTGCTGCGTTTTGACCTTGTAATGGTCGGAGCGCAACTGTTTGCGCTGGGAGCGCCAGGACGATTCGTCCAGACTTGACGCAACGCCACGGCTGGCCTGCGCTTTCTTTAAGAGCACCTGCGCGTCATATATTGCTGCGCTTTCTTCAAGATAGACGGCATTTTCCTGGAGTAGTGCTTCTGCCTCCGCTTGCAGTCCGCGGTCGCGAAGCTGAATAGCTTCCTCTTCATTAAGAACAGCGCGTTGCTCAACGGCAGAAACCATAGTTTCTTTATCGACTGCTGCTTCAACTTCTGCGAGCGAATTGGTGAATGACGCCGTAATGCTTTGTGCATGCCGTTCCTGTATTTGGGTCAGCATGTTCGCATACGACACGTCCACATCAGCTATTTTATGGGTGCCTTCGGTTTGTTTGTCTGATGTTTCTACCTCAAGCAATACATATTTTTGCTGCTCACTGTAGAGCTGGTTGAGGTTCACATTTACCTGGTGTCCATCAATCGAAGCATCGCGTCCCAGTACACGTACAGGGCGGATGCCCGGCGCGAGTTTGATAGATACGTTTACATCCTGGGCAACAACGGAAAGCACGTCGCCAAATTCCTGGTTGAACATGCCGGCCAACATATCTGCATGCTCGACAAAATGATGGTTGCCATCGCTGCGCATCGCCAGCGAAACCATGAGGTCTTCGTTGTACCCGAGTCCAAGGCCAATGGTAGAAACCGAAATACCGTCGCGAATCAATGAGGCACCTAGTGCGCCGAGGGCATCAGGGGTGTCGGGACCGTGATTGGCCTGTCCGTCGGAAAGCAGGATCACACGATTAACGCGGTTACCTGCAAGAAACTCCCGAATCTGGTTTGCGCCGGAAACGACACCGTCATACAACGCGGTGCCTCCGCCGGCTGTAATGCGGTTAATTTCCTGTTCGATGTTATCGAGACGGGAGACCTCTGTGGCCGGCAGCAGCACCTGGGCTGCGTTATCGTACGTGATGATCGAGACCACATCGCCTTCGCTAAGCCGAGAGACGGCCTGGATCGCAGCGTGTTTGGCCTGTAGCATTTTTTCGCCATTCATTGAGCCGGATTTATCCAGTACGATAGCAACATTGACTGGCGTTTTGGGGATATCCCTGTCCAACTTGAATCCGTTCAAATCGATTTTAATGAACGTACGTTGTGTGGTGCCGCCCAGCAGGACGGGATGGCTGATGCTGGTGACAAAGCCAATGTTGCTTTCTGGATTGTTGTCACCCACTTTACGGGTATCGAAGTATTGCAGAGTTATATAGGAAAGAAAGAGTGCGCCGGCCGTCAGGACAAGCGCATTCAGGGAAATGCGTAACATTGTACCCTCCTGTTTAGAAGTATGGAAGTGCTGGAGAGGGGCCCTGACCAGTGTGATCTGGAAGTATAACGCAGTACCTGCACGCAATATTGTGTGCATCAATAGTTGATTGCTTTCTCTGGTTTATTGCACCAGAAAACCATTGACAGGTAAGCTACTTTGGCATATTATCCATACGATCAGCACGCAAGCACTTCTACTATTTCTTTTCCACTCGAAGAACACACGATGAAGTACCTTGACCACGTACCTTGCCTGGTCTGTCGTACCTTAGCAGCGCTGTCCCTTGTTTTTATAACAGGTCTTTATCTAACCGGATGTGCTCCCCATGCTACACCCAATGTAGCTGAACAATACAGGTGTGATCCCGACAATGGGGGCCTGATGCTTCCCGACGGATTTTGTGCGTTTGTGATTGTTGACAGTATCGGGTATGCCCGGCATATGGTGATTGATGAAACGGGTGACATTTATGTAGCGATGCGAGCGAGGGGACAGGAACCCGGTGGGATTGCAGCGTTGCGTGATACGACGGGGGATGGACGCGTAGATGTTGTTGAACGATTTGGCGATTATCAGGGCACCGGGATTGGTTTATACGAGGATCACCTGTATTTCGGGGCACGTGATGCAATCGTACGTTTTCCGCTGCAAGCCGGCGAACTCGTGCCCACTGCCCAGGCAGAAATGCTGGTTACAGGTTTCCCGGAGCAGCGTAGTCATGCGGCAAAGCCGTTTGCATTCGATAATGCCGGGAATCTGTACGTAAATGTAGGCGCACCCTCAAATGTGTGTAGGGAGGCCGGTGATTCCAAGATGGGAATGGACCCGTGTCCCGAACTCGAACAACAAGCAGCCATCTGGCGCTTCAGTGCGGTACGTCCGAACCAGGATTTTTTGGCTGATGGCTACAAATATGCTACGGGCATTCGCAACGCCCTGGGCATTGCCTGGAATCATAACACCAGTGCACTCTATGCCACGCAGCATGGCCGGGACCTGCTGTATACGCTTTGGAGCGATTACTACACTGAAGCGCAAAGCGCCGATCTGCCGGCGGAAGAGTTCTTCAAAGTCCGTGAAGGCGCGAATCTGGGGTGGCCTTACTGTTACTACGATCAACTGTTGGGCAAACGTGTACGGGCACCTGAATATGGCGGCGATGGCCGTTCCACGGAAGGATGTAGTGCTTACGACGATCCCCTGGTGACTTTTCCTGGCCACTATGGTCCCAACGACCTGGTCATTGTCCAGGGCGACCATTTCCCTGAACGCTACCAGGGTGGCGCGTTGGTTGCGTTCCATGGCTCCTGGAATCGCAGCGACATGCGTGGGCAGCAAGGGTATCAGGTAGCTTTTATTCCAGCAGATGGCGATAGCTTCTCGCAAGAAACTGAAGTCTTTGCTGATGGCTTCAAAGGTGCCTCGGTCATCAAAAGCCCCGGTGACGCGAAACATCGCCCAACAGGACTCGCCCAAGGCCCCGACGGCACCCTTTATATTAGCGATTCGGTAAAAGGCAAAATCTGGCGCGTCATGTATAGGGGTTGAAGGTTTAAAGTTGAAGGTTAAATGTAAGAGCACCTTAAACTTTTAACCTTCAACCTTTAACCCGATTCAGGTAGCCGGAGGTGGCAAACCCGATAAATAATCCCGGGTCTGTGGTTACGCTTTTGTATTTATCATGCAGGACCTGCATGTCGGCGCGGGCGGCACTTGCGTTAGGGCCGGCCAGTTCGATGGCGCGTGCGGCGTAGAGGATCACCATCTCATTGTTGTCCATCAACAAATTAGTGAGGGTTTCGAGGGCGCCAGCGGGCTGGCGGTGTTTGAGTAGTGCCGTGGCTGCCTCGATGCGTACAATCGGCGAAGTATCGCTTAGCGCTTGCCGCAGCGTGCCTACGGCATCACGGGAGAGTGAAGTTGCTGCGGTATAGCCTACGGCACCCCAGTAGCGAACACCGGGTAGGGGGCTAGCGAGCGCCTCATCAAAAGCTGCGAAGTTATCGGTGCCGACGTTTTCGGCAGCGGCCATGTGTGCTTCAATATCGTACGCACCTGATCTGGCCCAATCGTACGGCGCTACGCCGGCTGCCTGGGTAGCCATTTCGATTTCCGGGATAAAGCCCAGATCAAAATGATCAACCATGTGCTCATTTAATGCTGTGCTGAGCCGTTCTTTTATAGCCGCGAAGGCCGGATCATCTGCCAGATTGTTTACATGTTGGGGATCCTCAAACGCGTCATACAATTCTTCCATGGGTTTGTCAGGGCCGGCAAAGTGAGCCTGGGCAGGTGTCATGGCGTCTTTGCCGGCCATCGCATAAAACGCATGGCGAATCTCACCCTGGTCGGGCCAGGCTGTTTGCTGGTTGTAGCTCATGTGGGGCATGTAGTGCCGGACGTAGTGGTATCGCTGATCGCGGACCGAGCGTGAAAGGTCGATGGCTTCGTCAATGCGGTCGCGATGGCCAAAGACATACTGATGTTGCGCACCCATGGCAGGGCCCAGGAAGGGGACGCCTTCCATATATTCCGGGATGTCCAGGCCCGCAAGACTGAGTACGGTGGGGCCAAAGTCGGCGAAGTTCACCAGTCGGTCGGTTGTGACGCCGGCGTCGAGTGGGGCAAGGTGGCGGTACTTCTCCGGAAACCGTACAAGCAGCGGCACGTGCATGCCAGAATCCAGGAGTGCGCGTTTGTGGCGTGGCAAGCCTGTGCCATGATCGGAATAAAAGAAGATAATGGTATCTTCCAATAAGCCATCTGCTTCCAATTGTGCGAGGATCTCACCTGCCTGTTTGTCCATGACGGTTACACAGTCGTAAAAGCGGGCGATGGTTTGGCGGATGAGTGGCGTGTCGGGATAGTACGGTGGTACAGGCGCTGCGGCTGGGTCGTGGATTTGTTCTGGTGTAAGCTGGCTTTGGACCTCTTCTTGAAACGTATCATACGGCCACACCATGCTACGCGATTGGTGCGAGACCATGTGGTTGAAGACGGCGAAAAACGGCTGGTTTTCCTGCCGGCCACGCCAGTCGGCTGTATCGCTGTTCTCATTCCATGATGCCGCGATGATGGTTTCAGCGCGACCAGAGTTGTAGTCGGTTTTGACGTTGTTGGTGGTATAGTAGCCGGCTTCGCGAAGCAGCGCTGGAAACCCGTCCCATTCGTCAGGTAGTGGATAGGCTGAACGCATTTGGTGCGCCCCCTGCACAGAGGCCATCACCCCGTTAATCAGCGCTGCCCGAGAAGGAGAGCACACCGGCGAAGTCGCAAAGGCGTGCGAGTAGATGATGCTTTCTTTTGCAAGTGCATCGAGATTTGGTGTAATCGCATACGAATCCCCCAGGTAACCGAGCACCGGGCTCATGTCTTCTGCTGTAATCCATACAATGTTTGGTGGCGGCAGTTCAGCTTCTGGTGCACAACTGAAATTAACAAGCACCAGTAACAAAACGATGAAAGGTGCAGGCAGGCGAGGGGTGTTCATGGAGTACGTCTGGCTTTATGAATACAGGAGTGCTCTGAACTTATTCCAATTAGCTCAGAGGATCAAATATGGATAGCCACTTGCTCAAATGTTAACATGATGATACACAGGGCGCAGTTGTCAACAGGTCTTCCCTATAGATTTATTCGAATTTCTCCCTATTTTGATGTGTAGCGTATCCCCAAACACGTGTTGGTTTGTGGTGGTCAAGGGGGATAATTTCCAGTCCTAAGCGTTTATTACAATCTGTTATGGTTAGAGTGCTATCTGTTTTACTTGTGCTCGTACTGAGTTCTTGTGATTCCAGTGATGATCCAGAAGTCTCGCCCTTTGGCCCGCTACTTTCCAATATCGCGACCAATGTCATAACGGCCACCTACGACGATTACAGTGAGGCAGCTACAGAGCTACGCCTGGCAGTGACCGAGTATGCGGGGAGTAGCACGCCGTCCAACCTTAATGCTGCACGCAATGCCTGGGTTGCGGCACGCGCCCCATGGGAGGCTTCGGAAGGCTTTTTGATTGGGCCGGTGGCCACCCAGGGACTGGCAGGGGCGATGGATACGTGGCCGATCACACAAGCTGACCTTGATGAAGTAATGGCGCGTCCCGTTGTTTTATCTGTCGATTATGTCGCTGGATTGCCGGGAAATCAAAAAGGCTTCCACACCATCGAGTTTTTATTGTATGGCGCTGATGGCGAGAAAGAGCCATTAGACTTCACACAGCGGGAGATTGCCTACCTGGTAGCGGCTACGGAAGTGCTTAAAGATGACGCAGAGACTTTACTTGAAGCCTGGGTGGCCGGTGGAGGGAATTACGCAGCGAATCTAGCCGGCGCCGGTGGGGCAGGGAGTACCTACCCAAGCGAGCAGGCTGCCGTCCGCGAGATCGTGCAAAGCATGATTGCTCTTGCTGACGCGTTGGCCAATTCAAAAATTGAAACACCGCTCGCAACACAAAATGTGTTTGGTGCAGAATCTCGATTCAGCCAAAACTCCACGAACGACTTTGTGAACAATATCCGGGGGATAAGAAACGTGTATACCGGCGATTATGGAAATATTGGAGGCGAAGGGGTTGCTGAGTTTATCGCCCAACAGGATGAAGCGCTCAATCTACGTTTTTTGGATGAACTAAGTACCGCTGAAACTGCACTTGCTTCCATACCCGACAGCTTTCAGGAAGCCATTGTGGCAAATCCCGACCTGGTTGTTGTTGCGCAAGTCGCTGTATTGGCGGTACACGAGACGCTGGAAAATCAGATAGCTCCTCTGATTATGAATTGAACCGTTTTACAGCGTCAAAACCATGTCTACCCGATCGAGACCAGGCCCCCAGCCATCGGGGATGATGCCTTTCTCTTTTGCGCCATAGCGTGCAAAAAAAGGCGCAGAGAGTTGGCTTGCGGCAATGTCGATATGCACGATGGTAGCTTCCTCAGCAATCTGGATAACAAGCCGCATCATGCGCCGGCCTATTCCGGTACCGCGGGTTTTATCGCTGGTCATAATCCATTGGATACGGCCTCTAGTGCCCTGCGTGCTAAATCCGAAGGCTGCCATGATTTCTTGTTCATGGGGCAGAACCCAGTAGTGCTTGGGCGGGCCATCGAGGTACGCTGTGTAATCCGCGCGTTCGTTTGGCGCAAAAAAAGCCGGTGTGTTTTCGTCAATCAGCCGCAAGCAAGCGTCGCGGTCAGTTGGCTTGTAGGGGCGAAATGGTATTCCGCTTAGCTCGTTGGCCTCCATCTCATTACGCCACAGTCTGAAGTTTACGTCTTTCTATATCCTGAAACAGCACAATTTACACCTCACACAACTGCTTTTCCCGAAACGATCGCGTTAGCGCAATGGCGGCTTTAGTCGCTTCGATGGCATCTTCCAACTGAAGTTCAGGTGTTCGTTCTTCGATGATGCAATCAATGAAGTCCTGTGTCTGCAGTAGGAAGCCTTCTTTGAATCGATCGTAGAACGTTTGTGCGCACTCTTTACGGACGCCGTGTTTATCGCTGATTTCCACCAGGTGCATCGACGCCGGCCTCCCAATGCGCAATGTGCCTTCAGTGCCCACTATCTCGGTAAACGTATCGTGGCCGTGTTGCGCGGTACGCGAGGCGTGCAGGGTGGCCATGGTACCGTTCTCCAGCACACAGGTAGAAAGGACGTTGTCTGCATCGCCGGCGGCTGCAAACTCGGGATGTTTGAATGAGCCTCCTGTCGCGAATACGGTTTTAATGTTGCTGCCCAAGAACCAGCGTGCCAGGTCGATGTCGTGTACGTTGAAGTCTTGAAACAACCCGCCGCTGGTTTTGACAAACTCAATCTGAAATTTGGCGGTGGCATCGATATCGATGGTTTGTGACTTGACCAGAAATGGTTTGCCAATGGCGCCGGCGTCTACTTTCTGCTTGGCGTACGCGTAACTCGGATCAAACCGGCGTGCAAAGCCGACGACGGCAAACTGATCGGGTCGCGCAGCAGCTACGCGCACAACTTCAGCGCAGGCGTCCAGGTTAAGGGCGAGGGGCTTCTCGCAAAACACATGCAGACCGGCTTCGAGGCCCTGGACCATGTGCGGCGCGTGCTGGTCGGTAGAACTGATGACAAACAACGCGTCCAGCTGCTCTTTGGAGAGCATGGCTTCCAGGTTGTCATAAACCGACCTTAGGCCAAGCGTCTCCCTGGCAAACTGTAATTCTTTTGGGTTGATGCTACACGCCGCAATCAGTTCAGCCTGAGGTATTTTGAATCGGAGGTTTTCAGCATACCGCTGCCCAAGCCGGCCAAGCCCGACAATGCCTGTTTTTACGTTTTGCATGGTCCAGTAATGGATTTGAATATCGAATATCGAGCCAGGAATATCGAATATCGAAGTTTATTGCACCTCGAAATTCGATATTCCTTGCTCGATATTCTGCGGTTCAAATGAATCAGACCGCCAGGCCTTTCAAAAACGCCCGATTTCGAATCGCGCTGTCTCTTGGCGTACCCATGCCTGGCAGGACGTCTTGCTCGACTACGATCCAGTCGTCGTAATCAAGCTCTTGGAGTGTTCTGAGTACGCCGGCAAAGTCGACATTGCCCTGGCCCAGTTCGGGGAACAGGCCGCGGCCGATCATGGCCTGGTAATCCCAGCCGGCAACGTTGGCTTCTTCCACAATCTCAGGATTGAAGTCTTTGAAGTGGACGTGCCAAATCCGGTCGCGATGCTTTTTCAATACGCTTACAGGGTCGCCGCCGCCTAATGCGCAGTGCCCTGTGTCGAAGCACAGACCAACGAGGCCAGGATCGGTGCGTCGCATAAATTCGTCGATTTCAGCCGGTGTTTCTACGTAGGTGGCCCCATGATGGTGAATCAAGGAGCGCAGTCCTGTTTCACGCTTTACCGCTTCAGCCACGCGCATGGCGCCGCTGGTATAGATGTCCCAGCCGGCTTCATCCAAAGCGTGTTCGGGCTTGAATGCGACCGGAGAAGTTGGAGCGATCGGGGATGGTGCTGTGGTCATCGCCAATAATAACAAAGCAAGCCTGACCGCCAACTTCAGCCATCAGTTGTGCCGTTTTTACGGCTTGCGCAATGCCGGCATCGTGGTAGGCAGCATCATACAGGCGCACGCTTACCCAGGAGCCCTAATAATTGCAGGTTATGGTGTTTCAGTTCAGCGGCGAGTTTTGCGGGGTCTGTTGGCATGAAGCCCCAGTCGCCCAACTCCGTCCCGGCATAGCCGGCTTCTTGCATTTCGGTGAGCACGTTTTTATACCCGAAACGCTCGCCTTCGAGGTTCTCAATGACGCCCCATGAGCAGGGGGCATTCGCTATCTGAATCATTTTGTCTGAATCAAAAAAGTGGGGTACTAGAATTTACGGCTCCAGTCTTTGAGCCAGCGTTCTACAACAACTTTGGTTTGGGTAAAGAACTCTACTGCGTGCCGGCTCTGGCCATGCAAGTCGCCGAAGAAGCTTTCTTTCCACCCCGAGAAAGGGAATTGTGCCATCGGGGCCGCTACACCAATGTTGATGCCGATGTTGCCGGCCTCCGCTTCGTGTCTGAACTTGCGAGCATTGGCACCGCTACTGGTGAATAAACAGGCCATATTCCCATATCGGCCGCTATTTACAAAATGGATGGCCTCTTCGATAGTATCAACATGGATGAGGCTCATCACTGGGCCGAAGATTTCTGTTTGCATAATTTTACCATCCAGGGGCACATTTTCGAGGATGGTGGGCTGTACAAAGTTGCCGTGTTCATATCCTTTAATAGCTGCCTTGCGTCCATCGAGTACCGGAGAGGCTCCTTCGGCGATACCTTGCTCGATGAGCGCTTCAATTCGGTTTTTGCTTTCAGGCGTGATTACGGGGCCCATTTCGACGCCTTCGTCGAGCCCAAAGCCAGTTACCCGTTCGCGGGTCGCTGCTATGAGTTGCTCCGTGAAAGGATTTGTGCTGCCCCGACAGTAACGACGATAGAGGCCGCGAGACACCGCTGGCCTGCGCACCCATATACGCTGTCAGTGACAATTTTTGTGGTTGTATCGAGGTCAGCATCGGGCAGTACAAGGATCGGGTTTTTTGCGCCACCCTGCGCCTGCACGCGTTTGCCGTGTGCTGCTGCTTTTTGGTAGATATGTCTGGCTACGTGCGTTGAGCCAACAAAGCTGATGGCTTTGACGTCTGGATGTTCGAGCAGACCGTTTGCGACGTCCTGTGCGCCGTGAATCATGTTCACAACACCAGGGGGGATGCCTGTCTGGTCGATGAGTTCAAAGATCTTTGCCATGGTTAATGGCACCTTCTCGGAAGGCTTGACGATGAAGGTGTTACCGCAGGCAATGGCGTATGGCAGAAACCAGAAGGTAATCATGCCCGGGAAGTTGAATGGGACAAATTGCTGCGCAAACACCAAGAGGCTGCCGGATCATGTACTCGTCGATGCCACGCGCGATGTCTTCGGAGAACTCGCTCTGCATCATGAGCGGAATACCGCAGGCTACCTCGACGTTTTCAATAGCACGCCGCATCTCGCCCATCGATTCTTTGAAGGTTTTGCCAGACTCGATGGTAATCGTCTTGGCAATCTCCCGCACGTTTTCTTCAAGCAGTTGCTTGAGTTTGAAGAGGTACTGGATGCGTTCGTTGGCCGGCGTATTGCGCCAATCGGGATACGCTTTTTTTGCAGCCGCAACCACGGTGTCGACATCTTTGGGTTTGCCAACCGGGACGTACGCCAGTTTGTCTTGCGTGGCCGGATTTTCAACATTTATGATATCGTTGCCCTGGCTCGTGCGCCAGTTGCCGGCAATATAGTTTTGCAGCGTTTGGACCATAATTTTGGATACAGCTTGGGTTAAATGGATGCAGGCCAGGAGGGCTAGTTTGAGGCAGCTCAGGATACGGCTTTGTCTCTAATAATTTTGAATTTTTCAGACAAAGCCTAGGCTGAAGCGCGCAACGTTTGCTGTAGGGCAGGGGCTTTGCCGCGTGCGCCAAACAGTTCAAACTTGCTTTCAATCAAGCTCAGCGTATGCTGCCATGTAGGTTTTTCCTGGTACAACCAGGTCGATATTATCCGGATGATCCCTGAAGCTTCTCCCGGTGAACACGGGTCCACAAGATCCGCGTATCTGTTGCTACGTTTACTTTGCAGATGCCGTATGTAATGGCGCGCCTGATTTCGTCGTGGGCAACGCCCTTTGCGCCGGTTTGTAACTGACCGCCGGCTTTGTTTATACGAGCAATTTCCGACACATCTACATTAGATCCACCATGGAGCACCAACGGAAAACCCGGCAAACGTTGTTGGATAGCTTCAAGGATGCCGAATTGCAAGCCCTGATCGCCGGCAAATTTGTAAGCACCATGACTTGTACCAACAGCAACGGCCAGACTGTCGCAGCCTGTTTGGGTTACAAAGTCTACACACTGATCAGGGTTAGTGTAACTGGCGTCTCCTGCCGCGACAACCAGGTCATCTTCAACACCACTCAGAACGCCCAATTCAGCTTCAACCACCAGGCCTTTTGCATGCGCTTGCTTGACAATCCGGCTGGTATGCGCAACGTTTTGATCGTAAGGATCGTGCGACGCGTCGATCATCACGGAGGTGTACCAGCCAGATGCAATGGCATCCTCGCAATGCGAGATGTTGCCATGGTCCAGGTGTGTAGCAAATACCGCTTCAGGATACGCTGTTGCCGCTGCCTGTATCATCTGCTCGAACATAACAGGGGGAGCATAGTCCCGAGCATAAGGCGTGATTGCGACAATAAACGGTGCCTGTGCGCGGTGGGCTGCCTCGAATAAGCCGAGGACCTGTTCCATGCAAAACACATTGACTGCTGCAATGGCGTACTTACCATAACAGGCGCGGTACAGCGTAGAGGGTGATACGCGAGGCATGCCGGCGGTGGAGGAAAGGGTGACGCAATTCGACCGTTCAAGGTCGATGCGCGGGTGCGCTGGTGTCAGTATAGAAATCTAACGCAAGACATTCAACGCCCTGTACCTACTGGATGCCGCAGGGCCGAAAAGAATCGAAAGGGGGGAGACTGGGGCCGCGAAAAAGCCAGGGCAACTAGTTGAAGCCGGTGGTTATCGCCGGCCGCGCTCTGTGGCCATGGAGAAAGACAGGTTCAGGGCTTTGGCAACGTTACCTACAGCCGCAAATTGGTTGATGGTTGCCGCTTCATCAGCGCGGAGAAGGAGAGCAGTACGCTGGCCTTTGGCTGCAATGATGGCATCGAGCAGGGCTTCTTCGCTCACCTGGTCCTGCTCTACAAAATAGCGGCCGTCATCTGTGATCACCACGGTAACGTAGTTCGGGTCAGCCGGCGCAGATGCATCCGCATTGGGCAGGTTCACCCGAATACCAAACTGCGGGATGAAGCTCGAAGTGAGCAGGAAAAAGATGAGTAGCAGCAAAACGATGTCCGTCAGACCCGCTGCGCTAAACACGTTTAACGGCTTTTTCGAAGAAGAAAATTGAAAAGACATCGCGTTGGGCGGGCTGGATTAGTATGCGCCTTCTGCGCGAGACGGAACGGGCTCCTGGAGCAGGTCGATGAAGTCGGTGGCGGACCGCTCCATATTGTTGACCTGGCGGTTGATGCGGTTGATCAGGAAGTTGTAGAAGAAAATCGCCACAATGCCTACAAGCAGTCCGGTGGCTGTTGTGATCAACGCTTCCCAAATACCCCCGGCCAGCACGCTTGGGTTGACATTACCTTGCAGGTTCTGGATTTCCTGGAAGGCCTCGATCATACCGATTACGGTGCCGAGAAAGCCAAGCATCGGTGCGATACTCGCGATACTGGCGAGCATGTCCGTTCGTTTTTCCAGTTCAAACGCTTCGTGTTTGCCTGCTGCCTGTACGGCATCCTGGATTTCTGAGATGGGCCGGCCTAGCCGTTCAAGCCCACGCTTCAGAATGCGTGAAATCGGATTGTCTTGTGCATCACAAAACCCAATGGCGCCACGAACATCGCTTACCTGAATGTATCGACGGATACGGTCGGTGAGCTGGTAGGGGTCGGATTGTGCGGCACGGAGCGTAGCAAGGCGCTCGATAAACAGGTAAATCGCCAAGACAGACAGCAAACCGAGTGGAATCATGACCCAACCGCCCTGGAGAATAATCTCGATCAGGGGGGTACCAACTTCGGCGGGGGCGCTGGTAAGTAATGAGTCCTGGGCAGGAAAAGCTGAAATATCCTGGGGGCGCGCTACATCCATGTGCAGCAGAGAAACAGCAAGTTTGGTCATACGAAACTATTCAATCCTCAAAATCCAAGCATCTTCTGGTAGGCTGGTTCTGCTGCTACTCATAAAGCTGCTTGCTGCATCCCGAGTAGAGAACTGACCAATGCCAACACGATACCGCGTGTTCTCAAAATCGTTGGTTGGTAATATATCAACTGCTACCTGAGAACTGCCAAACAAATCTACAAAATTATCCATTATTCGTGCAGCCTCAATACGTTGCTCCTTGGAAGTCACAACGACTGTCCAGCCACCGCGTGAGCGGTCAATGGGTATGCGCTGCATAGCGGGTGCAGGTGGTGGTGGTGTGACCGTTTCCTCCGGCGTTGTATTTTCAGTTGAGATCTCACCACCAGCCGTTGCAGGCTGTGGCTGTGGATCTATGTTGGCTGGTGCCGGCTGCGTTTCAACAGGCGGCGGCGTGGCTGCGTTATTTGTTGTAGCCGGTGCATCTGAATTACCAAATGGTAGCGGAATCCAGCCTTGCATGAATGCTACTCCTCCTCCAGTAACCAGGAGAATGCCGATCAGGGCAGCCACCCAGGGGAAGGAAGACGTAGATTTTTTACGCTCGTCACGATACGCGTACGGGTTGCGTGAGCGTGGTGGCGGTGCAGGAGCCGCATCGGGCTGTGCTTCGCCGGCAGGCGGTGGCGGTGCAAACGCAGCGTTTGGATCTGCGGCGCCGGCCTGTACCGTCTGGTCAGGCGCAAGGAAAATGGTGTCGTCTGCTTCCGTAGAGGCATCTTCTGAATAGATAGGCTCAGACGGGGCAAACAAGGTGTCGTCGGGCGTTGCGTTGGCGGCCCCACTCACTGGTGAGAAGAACTCGTCCTCGGCCGACATAGCGGAGAGGGCGTCAGTTTCTTCACCAAACGACGAACTCATAGATGGATCGTCTTCAAAAAAGTCAGTGACATCATCCAGTGGGGCAGTGGCCCAGGACATGTCTTCGTTGTTTGGATTTTCTACGTCGATGCTGCCGGCAGGGGCAAAAAGCGTGTCGTCGGGATCGGCATCTACGTCAAAATACAGGTCATCCGCATTGGTATTGGATGAGTCAGAAGATGAGGCAAAAGGCGAGGGGGGTGGTGCAGGGACATCAGCCTGCCAGTCCTCGGCGCTCAAGTCGATCGTGTTATCGATATCGAATTCTTCGCCTTCAAGTTCTTCAAAGAAAGGACTCCATTCCGTATCGGATCCGAGAGGATCGTTGTTCGGTGGATTGGTTGAATTTGGATCTTCTTCTTTCATGGATGCGGGTTCCACCTCAGTTTCGGGCGTGGTAGCGTCGGGCGTGGGTGAATTTTGATTTTCTAAAGCTGGTTCGAGCAGATCGCCTTCAAATGGATCAAAGCCTTCGATGGGGTCAGGTTGAGGATTGGAATCGTCACTATCAGTAAACAGACCCGTCGCATTCATGTCATCAGCGATCATCATATCATCGGCGATTATATGGTCGATGAGAGACTGGTCTATCTCTTGGTCGTTCCCTTCCTGCAAGTTTTCAGAAAGCGAGAACTCGGGCTCTTCAAACCCAAGTTGGATCATTTCTGTGTCGAGGGCCGCGTAACGGTTGTTTACGGCCATGGCCAGGGTTTCGGTAGGTTCGAAGGATAGTACACCGTTATCCTTTTCGAATGTACCTACGCCGGGAAGCTGCGCCGGCTTATTATTGTCTAGGTCGGATTTAATAGTTGATACGAGCTCTTCGAGCGCGTTGTTTACATCGTCCGTCGGCAAGTCAAGTTGCTTAGCGAGTTCTTCGATGAGGAGCATTGGCATGCCTGGTATAGGTTGTCAGCTAATAATGGAGAAGAGAAGGGCGGGTCAGGCGTTTTCAGGTTCGAAAATCACTTCATCCCGCGGGGGGCGCATAACGATTTGACCGTTATCATCTTCTATCATTTCGCTTGGTTTGTGTACTACACGTAGCGTACCCAAACCCGGGAGCTGCACATCTTGTCCATTAGCCAACGCCTCACGGACAACATCTGCTAGCGTCTCTTTCAGTTGGTCTAAAGTAGTCGTAGTCATAAGACTTCCGGGGTATAAGCGCCATTAGGGAGAAGCACAGAGAGATGCAAGAACGGTACCAAATTTACGTCTCTGTAGAATTTATCTCGGTCTTGAAATAAGATATGTACAAGCCTTTGAAGAATCAAAGTTGGCATTAATAAAGGCATTGCGCCTCAAATTGTTTCCGGAGCGTTACAATTTGAGGCGCAATGAATCATCCACTTAAATCATGTAAAACTACATTACCAGAACACACGAAGGCCGGCCGAGACGGTAAACGGCGCTTCCTGGTAATGCTCCCAATGCTCAAGCCGGCTACCCACAATGTTTTCAAGTCGTACAATCATCCCAAGGCCCGGATGCAGTTTGTACGAGTAGCTCAGATCCATATCGAAGTAGTCGTCAACTTTGGAGTTGTCGAACCGATTACGGTTACGGCTGCTATGATAGGTGGTTAGCAGCTGAAGCATCATCCGCTTCTCTGCGAAGGTATATGAAATCAGGTTTTCGCTGACGATGGGGGAATAGTAGGGTACGTTTACCTCGGTGTCCGTCAGCTGTGCTTCGCGTACCGAAACGCCAAACTTGGCGTGGATGCCGCTTGGGAAAGAAATGGAAATGTCACCGTCTGCATGCAGGATTTCGACGTCTGCGTAGTTGTACGCAAAGATTCCACGGCGATAGTTGTATCCAGTAACACCAGGCTGATCAGCTTCCGATTCAAAGAACAGGAAGTTGGGCGATTGCACGAAGCCGGCTTTTACAGACATCTGTACATTGCCTTTGAAAAGTGTAAATCCAGCTTCCGCATCGATTGGGCGGATGCTTGACTGCAACTGCAGCATGTCGGATACATACGGATTCTGGCGGAAGACTTCCCACATGGTATTGCGATCCAGCCCTGGTTCGTTCCGCGCAAAAATAGAGACGCCCGGTGCAGGGTATAAGTTAATCTGTGCGTCGGCACTCAGGTAACTTCTGAATTCGTCCTGGCCGGCGTCTACATAGGAGGTGCCCAGGTAGCGGCCAACCAGCTGGATATTAAACGTAGGACTAAATTCTATCTTGAAACCAGAGCCTACATTTAAGTAATAGGTTGAGAAATCAAATACTGAATCATCGTCGAGGCCGGCGCCAGACAGTTCGGTACGCACCAAAAAATCACCAACACTAAACGGTACACCCAGGTTAAATACCGTTGTAAGCCGTTTTTCTTTCTGATCCAGACGCGGTAATGCGTTGAGGGCATTATCGAATAAATCAGTTTGATACCGCGTACCGCCATATTTGAGACGGAATTCTGTATCAATCGAAGCTTCACCCTGTGATCTAATCCAAAATTCAGCATTGCCGGCCAGGCCGTTCCGGTCCGGTAACACAACTTGCGTGGAGATCGAATCGTTTTCGAGAATGTTGGTCCCGAACAACGTATACGAATCCACATTGCCGTCCAATTCGATGCCCCAGCCCGTACGCGCACCAACCGACTGGTAGCCGAGCACCGCATAAAGCCCGTCAAACGGGTTGCGGAGATCGGGGAATCGGGAGTCATCTTCAAGGAAGAAGCCTTCGGTCCCCTGGTAGTCGATTCGGCTGTACAGCGCGCTTTTGTTGTTGAGCGATGCTGAAAGCCGTGCGCGAATGATGCGGCTCAGGTAGCGGCCGGCGCTTGCTTCAAACTCACCGCGCAATGGCTGTAAGTCGCCCAGCGAGCTGACCGATGGGGGATCGGGTTGGCCAAGCGGCGTATTGGGCAGGTCTGCGCTGGCTAGTTTATAGTCTTCAATAAACGGCTTCCGGCCTTCCGGTAGTTCGGGTACCCGCGGCGGCGGATTGAAACCGATGAGCGGCTGCCGGATGAGCGACGGGAAGGCAATCTGCAACTCGCCACGAATTTCAACTTCGCGGGGCGAGATGTCGGGGAGCAGGGTGCCCGTTGTGTCGCGCTGCTGGGCCTGGGCCGGCGCAACGGTTGCCAAGCTTACCAGCAAACAACCTGCAAACAACAACGCGTAGGGCAAAAGGGATGTTGAGTATTTCATATTAGAGGGAAGCTTTCTCTTTTGCTGCCAAATCTGCGAACGGGGTGCCACTGTATTCTTCGATAATACGGTTGTAGAGCTGTAACGCGTCGCCGCGCTGACCGAGGTTACGGAATGCCTTGGCCTGGGCAAGGTAGCCCTGTGCGACCCAGTCGGAGTAGCCGGCGTAGAGTACCGACATGCGACCAAGCTCTTCGAGTGCCGCGCGGTCCTGGCCCTGGTTCACCAGCAACTGGCCGAGGCGATAGAGTGCTTCTGCTCCGGTAGCATCCAGGTTTTGCTCTACCACGTTTCGATACATCTGGACGGCATCCTGTGTGCGGCCTTCGCTTTCATAGACGCGCGCGAGGCCCAACTGCACAGGACCCAATTGCGACGGATCGCCGCCAGCCTGGGTAAGTTCATTCAACAACCGCTCAGCTTCAGCCTGCCGGCCAAGCTGTAGCAAGGCTTTGGCCTGGCCGTACCGTGCTTCTGCAACGAGTTGCTGATTGTCAGTTTGAAGGCTTTCCAGGCTTTTGAACGTGTCGAGTGCTTCCTGGCTCCTGTTTTGTGCAAGGAGCAGGTCGCCGAGCTTACGGGTTGCTTCTGCATTGCGATCGCTATTCGGATGTCGCGTCACGATGCGTTTGAGGTATGCTTCTGCTTCCTGCGGGCGATTACGTTCTGAGAAAATCGAACCGAGATAGAAGTAGGCATCGGGGAGCAACTGTGTATTCTCGGAGTTGCGCACGAAGCGCTGGAAATCGAGCAGTGCTTCGTCGATCTGGCCGGTCTGATATTTCACCTCGGCCTGACGGAATCGCATCTCGTCAGCCAGCGCGTTGGAGTTGCTGTCGCCGGCAAAGGACTCGATGATTTCGCTGGCGCGTTCTTCATCACCCAGTACAATCAGGGCTGTTTGAATACCTGCCGCTGCGTCAGAAGAAAACGGACTGTTGGGGTATTGTTGCAACACCGTACGGTAGGCCTCAACGGCTTCTTCCATGTTGCCGGCGTTGAACTGGGCATCCCCAATGCCATACTGTGCTTTGGCTGCCAGCGGATCGCGTGGATAGTCGCGGATCAGCTTCTGGTATTCGCCGATGGCTTCCTGGTAATTTTGGTTTTGGAAGTAGAGGTACCCAAGGTTGTACTGCGACTCTTCAACCCAATCACTCTCCGGGAAGTCACGCAAGAGCCGGCGGAACGTAGTGATGGCTTCAAAGCCTTCGCCGGCATTATAATAGGCTTGCCCAACCTGGTAGAGGGCGTAATCATTGCCATCTTCGCCGCCAATGCGCGCATACGTTTGGATAGCCTCCGGATACCGCTTCAGTGCATAGTAACTGTCTGCCATACGGAGCAGGGCGTCGGTGCGGTAGGGGACAAACTCGTCCACGTTTCTATACTGGCTCAGGAATTGGCGAAATTCGCTGATGGCCGACTCGTAGTTGCCTTGCTTGAAGTGTGTCCAGCCAAGCGCATAATGCGCGGCGTCTGCCTGTTTGCCGCCACTGTAACCGCGTAGATACTGGCGAAACAGCTGTGAAGCGCGGAGCAAGTCGCCCAACTGATGGTAGCTTTCTGCAGCCCAGAAGAGCGCTTCGCCACCCACTTCGGTAGAGGCATTTTTCTGGAAGAGTTCCATGAAGGCCGGCGCGGACGCTGCATAATTACCGCTACGGTACTGCAACCAGGCTTTCTGAAAGATCACTTCCTGCTTGAGCGATGCAGGTGCTGCATCAAGCGCGATGGCCCGGTCGAAATTACTCAGCGCAGCATCGAAATCACCCATTGCGATGTAAGCGCTACCCCGGCGGAAGAACGACTCACCGCGGCGATTGGAAGCCGGGAATTCGTTGATAACCCGTGTAAACGCATCGCGCGCTTCTTCCCATCTGCGCAATTCATAAGCCGTCATGCCGAGCTCAAACATGATCTGGTCAGAGATCACATTTTT
The DNA here is from genome assembly GCA_965263205.1 of Rhodothermales bacterium. GTDB lineage: Bacteria > Bacteroidota > Rhodothermia > Rhodothermales > JAHQVL01 > JBCCIM01. The sequence goes on along the minus strand of CBDHHF010000035.1, from coordinate 448,993 downwards.
GGGATACTGCGCCGCAGCGTCCTTGTACATGTTGAGCGCTTCAAAAGGCTGGCCGGCCAGCTTGGTGTTTACCGCGCGGTAGTAGGCTGAGTTTGCGGCAAGCTCGTCTTGCTCGCGTTGCTGCAGTACCTGACCAAAATGCTCAGCTGCCCACTGGTAAGCACCTTCAGAATGGTAATTCCAGGCAAGGCCGTACAGCGCATTGCGATAAAAAGGGCTGTCCTGATTGTTTTCGGTAAAGCGCCGGTAGTACACAATGGCCTGATCGCTTTCGCGAAGCTGATTGTGTGATTCTGCAAGGAGAAAGTTAGCACGATCGAGCGCGGGGCCGCTCAGGTTAGGTAGCCGGCGTTTTACTTCGTCGATCGAGCGGCGGTAGTCGCCTAACTCGTAATACACTTCAGCGAGGGTGAGTCCCAGGTTCTGCGTATAGGGTGATTGCGGGTAGCGGGCAGACAGCAATTCAAAAAAGCGGACCGCAGCTTCCGGATTTTCCTGGCGCACCTGGGTCGCGGCAACGGCGTACAGCGCGATTGGGGCCGTGGTTGTTTCCGGGTACTCAATGGCTGCGCGTTCAAAGTAGCCAACTGCTTCACCGAGGTTGTTCAGATTGAGCGCAGATTCACCCATCCAGTAGAGTGCGCGGGCTGCTACTTCGTCGGGAGGATTTTTCTGGACAACCCGTGCGAGGGTGTTAATGGCTTTATCGTGTTGGCCGGCTGCATAATAGTATTTGCCCAGTGCCAGTCGTGCCTCAAAAGAAAGGGGATGGGAAGGGTAGCTGTCCTGAAACTGGTTGAACAGGTAGACGGCTTCGTCTTCGCGGCCGAGCACCAGCGAAGATTCAGCCTGGTAATACAGTGCTTCGGGGGCGTTGATGTGCTGGGGGTATTGCCGGCGGAATTTATCAAACGCATGGTTGGCCTGCTCAAACAGTTGATCCGTGTGCAGTTTAAAAGCTTCTGCAAACACCCGATCACCGTTCTCAGGGGGCATCTGTGCAAATGCAGGCTGTGAGAAGCCAATACAAAGCAGCAACAGGGCCAGAAAAACGTTTAGAGAGATTTTAGCCATAAATGAATTATAGGGATGCATCCATTTGGGCAATGAATGGTTGAAGATGGGTAGACTCAACGTTTTAAAGGCGTTAAATGTTTTCGTTGCAGACTTGTGATGAAGCAAATCATAAACTATTCTCATGCCTAAAACGTCCTGATAGCAGCTTAAATTGCATCGTCCGGATCTTGTCACATAGACACCGGGTTGAGGCTGCAGCATAATTATTATTATTTCGTGGTACCCAAGGTAATCCTGGTTTTATACATCGCCTTTTGTGGTGTACTGTGGGCATGCCAGGCAGGGTACAGGTAAAAGAAACAGGACACTGGAAAAAGTCGCACTCAACCTGAGACAGGAAAAGATGGCAAAATCAAAATCGGGTACCGCTTCTTCTGACCATAAAACGTACGGGGAAACCAACGGCGCCGGCAATCATCACGCCGGCTCGACGCACAGAAACGGCACAGATCGTACCATTAATGGTGAATACGCAGATCTTGTAGACCAGGCCCGGGAATGGGTCGAAGAGAACCAGACCGCTGCCATGTTGAGTGGATTCGGGTTTGGGGTATTCATTGGAGTGTTGTTACGCCGATAATAGCATAACCAGTCTGAAAAGGATTAACCGTATGGTAAGTCCTTAATATAAAAGACCTACGCTAAAAATAACACTTATTTATCGATCAAAATTTCCGAAAGGACACCAATAGACACAGCCATGGCTAAAAAACAAGAACCAACGACAGACCAGGCAGGGGCAGAAGCAGCAGAGGCACAAGAGACCGGTGAAATGCTGAATGAATTACGTGAAGCATACGAACAGGCACGAATAGACCTCAAGCAAACAAGCGACCGGCTCAGAAGCGAAATCAACAAAATTGATTTGGAAGAAGCTGGTGAAGCTGCTAAAACCTGGGTTAAAGACAATCCTGGGTTGGCGTTTTTTATGGCTGTTGGTGCTGGCATGTTTGTCGGACGAGCGCTTACCAAAGCACTTGAGCCACCCCCGCCGCCAAGTTTCTCACAGCGGGCGCGTGAAAAGTCTAGCCACCTTTCCAACGCTACACGTCAATTTGCTGGTGATGCAGTGGATCGCTTCTCGGCACAGGCAGCGTCTGCCGGTGAGCAAATGGCGGATCGCGTCCGTGCAGCGCGCGGCTCTATCTATGACCGTGCCGGTTCGCTGGGCGATTTGATCAATCAGCGCGCAGGCGATCTTGGCCATGTTGCCAACGAGAAAACCAGCGAGCTCATTTCTTCTTTCTCAGACGCTGCTGAACGCGCAGCCGATTCTTTGCAGGTGGCAGCTACAGATCTGTCCAAGTCGGTGAAAAAGCAGAAAAGTGAAGCATCCTCGCTTTACGAATCGCTGCTACAATCAGCAAAGACGGTGTTCAGCGCATTTGTATTCAAGCGCATAAGCGACTGGATCCGCACGCGTTATTAATCTGGAACAGGGCTTGTTTGTGTAACCTTCACACAGCTCTCCGATTCATTAAATTCTAAATGGTATGAGTATTTTAGCAGTAGGCACTGTTGCGTTTGATTCGATTGAGACCCCTGCAGGATCCGCGGAGCAAGTGCTGGGTGGTAGTGCAACCTATATCGCGTTGGCGTCCCGTTTTTTTTGTGAAGATGTGCGGCTTGTTGCTGTAGTAGGCAACGACTTCCCGCAGGATTATATCGATCTGCTCGATACACGTGGCATCAACCTGGCGGGTCTAGAAGTGCAGCAGCAGGGCAAAACGTTTGCGTGGGCCGGCAAGTATCACGACGACTTTAACGGTCGCGATACACTGTATACACATCTAAACGTACTCGAAACGTTCGATCCCGTGGTACCGATGCCGTACAAAGACAGCCGCATCGTTTGCCTGGGGAATATCGACCCCACGCTGCAGTCGAGCGTGCTTGAGCAAATGACATCGCCTCAACTGGTGGTTTGCGATACGATGAACTTCTGGATTGATCACACACTCGACAGCTTACGCGCTACGTTGCGTAAAATTGACTGTCTGATGATCAACGACGAAGAAGTGCGGCAACTGGCCGGTGAATTCAACTTGCTCAAGGCGGCACAAAAAATCCTTGATATGGGGCCGCGTGTATTGGTGATCAAGAAAGGCGAACACGGCGCAATGGTTGTAGATCGCGATTCGCTCTTTGCGTTGCCGGCCTTTCCCCTGGAAGCCATCCAGGATCCAACGGGCGCAGGCGACACGTTTATGGGAGGCTTCGTTGGCTACCTCTCACAGTATCCCTCGTTTGATGACGCTACGTTTAAGCGTGCTGTTGTATTCGGTACGGCGCTCGCTTCGTTTACGGTTGAGCAGTTTGGTCCTCACCAGTTGCTTGCCATCGAACGTAAAGACATTGACGCCCGGGTCGCTTCGCTTCGCGCGTTGACAGCTATTCCGGAGAGCAAACTGGCCGAGAAAATCGCCTCATCTTATTGATAGGATGAGGCGGGCCCCCGCAATCCACTCGTCTTCAATTTTTTGCTGATCGATACCCAGGGTTGCGGATACCGCACGCACATCTGCGCGGCCCCAACGGGCAATTTGTTCTACAGAAGTGTAGCCCAACTCGAACAACTCCTTTTCCATGGCGCTGTTGATGCCAGGTATGTCTTTGATGTCGAACTCGATGGTTGTCGGCTCAGGCATCAGCGTAGCCAGTTCGCTGCTGGCGGTATTGGGTAGATTGTTTTGCTCCAGGCTGCTGCTCCCCAGAAACGTAGACAGCGGCTGGTAACTCAACGTATCTGAACTGTTGGCTGTGTATGCCGTAGCCAGCGTCGCCACCGTATCCTGGTGCACGGGCATGCTGGCTGAAAGGTTCATGCTGGAAATAAAAGGTGTTGTAGCAGATGGTTTATCATAGGCGATTTTTTTAATAGGTTTTCTCTTAGGGCTTTTTGATCCCTTGCGTTTCTCTGCCAAATGGGCCTGAATAAAAAACCACATAAAGGCAGCCAGTACTACGGCTAACGGAACAGCAACCGCAGTTGATAAAAGAGAGAATAGAGACATGCTCGTGGGTACAGGGATAAGGATGTTAAACGAAAAAGCGAAAGCAGAACATTCTCAAGAAATCCGACTGGAATTAGGAGGAGAGTAAAGACGGAGTAGTGACAGATTTCTTTTTTTAGATGTACCCATGGTAGGGCTACGAAAAGCAAAAACAAATGGGCTATAGCTTGTTGAGGGTGCGCCAAATACGCATAGGCCTATAACGTTTAGGCAAATTGACCTACAGTGCTTTGGGGGTTTCTATGTGCCCTGCGGTCATCCGCCTGTCGCTTAACGCCACGTTTTTCAATTTTGTATCGGGCATTGTTTAGGAGGCTTATTTTTCTTACCCTCAGGCCGTGAAGCAAGCTACAAGTACATTTTTAACAGGAGACAGATTATGTCGATTGGTACGGTTCGATTGATAAATGCGGTATTCTACGCGCACCACGGCGTTATGCAGGAAGAACACCGTATTGGTGGGCGTTATGAGGTAGATGTCGTGATGGAAGTCGATTTTGAAGCCGCTGCGCTGGAAGACGACTTGTCGCTGACCATCGACTATGAAGCTGTGTACAAGGTGGTGAAGAAAATTGTCACTGAAAATAAATTTTATTTAATCGAGAAATTAGCGTACCTGATTGCAAACGAGATTGTTGATAATTACGCTGTGGTGCTAGGCATCGAAGTGACGGTTCGCAAAGCAAACCCGCCAGTAGGAGGGCCCTGTGACCGGGCGGAAGCTGTATTTCGCCGGCAGCGTGAGCGCTGATCTGAACCAAAGATGCACACCAGAGAATCATACCTTATACACTAGCATGGCAAAAGAACAAGCATACACGTTGGAGAATCGGGAGATTAGCTGGCTATCATTTAACGCCCGCGTTTTGCAGGAAGCAGAAGATCCCAACGTGCCGCTGCTCGAGCGACTATCCTTTCTCGCTATCTATTCTTCCAACCTCGATGAGTTCTTCCGCGTACGCGTTGCATCCATGCGCAGCCTGGTGCGGCTGAAAAAAAAGTCAGTCAAAAAGCTGGATTTTAACCCGGCCCGGCTCGTGCGGCAAATCAATGAAATTGTAACGGCCCAACAAGAACGTTTTGGTGCCATCTGGCGCAGCCTCTTGCCAGCGCTCGAAGCAGAAGGCATCTTCTTGCTCAACGAGCAAACGCTCACCGAAACGCAACAGGCCTTTCTACAAACATATTTTGAAGATGAAGTCGCGGGGCATCTCGAACCCGTGGCTTTACAAACGATGGCTGACGATTATTTCGTCAAAAATCGGACGGTATACCTGGCTACCGAAATTTGGCGCGACAATTCGGATGAACCCGACCATATGTTGATGGAAGTCCCGACCGATTCGCTGCCAAGGTTTGTTGAGTTGCCCGCAGCAGGCCGGCGGCGGTTTGTGATGTTTATAGAAGATGTGATTCGCTTCAACATCAACAAGGTGTTTCCCGACAAAGAAACGGGCAACACGTATGCGATCAAATTGTCGCGTGATGCAGACCTTTATTTGGAAGATGAGTTTTCCGGCGATCTTGTAGAGATGATCCGGAAGAGTTTGAAAAAGCGCGATACCGGTTTGCCCACGCGCTGCCTGTACGATTTGTCCATGCCGTTTGCACTCGCAGCACTGGTGAAAGAGAAGCTCAAGCTCAACAACTCCGACATGGTCCTCGGCGGCAGGTATCACAACCTGCACGATTTGTTCGGCTTCCCGCGGTTCGACAAGAAACATCTGATGTACAAACCGATGCCGCAGCTTGATCATCCACAACTGCACGAGGCGCCCTCCATGCTGGAGGTCATCGCAAAACGGGATGTGATGCTGCATTTCCCTTTTCAGTCGTACAACCCGGTGATTCGGTTTTTTGAGGAGGCGGCGGCAGACGAACAGGTAGAAGAAATTTGGGCATCGCTATATCGGGTCGCCAGTAAATCTGCCATTACCCAGGCGCTGATTGCCGCGCGTAAAGCCGGTAAAAAAGTGACGGTGTTTGTCGAAGTCAAAGCACGATTCGACGAAGAGTCCAATCTTTATTGGGCCGCCCAAATGGAAGAAGCCGGCGTAAAGGTACTCTATAGTATGCCGGGTCTAAAGGTACACGCCAAAATTGCCATGGTTGTCCGCCGCGAAGGAGAGGAGCGTGTACGCTACTGCTATCTGGGCACAGGTAACTTTAACGAGAAAACAGCACGCATTTATGTTGATGAAGCGTTGCTGACATCGGATGAACGGTTGACCAAAGAGATCAGCAAGGTATTTCAATTCCTGAATGGGAAAAGCAAGAAACCGTCGTTTGAACACCTCCTGGTAGCACCGTTCAACATGCGCAAACGATTCAACGCGTACATCGACCAGGAGATTGCAGAAGCAGAGGCCGGACGAAAGGCGGAGATGACGTTAAAGATGAACAGCCTGGAAGATGAGAAAATCATCATGCGCCTTTACAAGGCAAGTCAGGCCGGCGTGAAAATCAGGATTGTCGTACGTGGCATTTGCCGGCTGATACCCGGCATTCCCGGGCAAAGCGAAAACATCGAGGTGACCAGTATTGTGGATCGGTACCTCGAACACGCACGCGTATACCTGTTCCACAACGCGGGCAAACCCGTCATGTACCTGGCTTCTGCAGACTGGATGAAGCGCAATCTGAGCCGGCGCATCGAAGTTGCGTTTCCGATCTATAACCGCACGCTGTTTCGCGAAATGAAACGCATGCTGGACATCCAGTTACGCGATAACGTAAAAGCGCGCATCATCGATGCCCAACACAGCAATACCTACGTAAAGTCAAGACGCAAGCGCACCCGCGCGCAATATGCGTCGTACGAATTGCTCGGCGGCAACGTCTAAATGCAAACACATAAATCCTGCGGATTGATGTGTTTGTGGTTGAAAGTTGAAGTTACAGGTCGAAGGTTTTTTTGGTGCTAACCGGTTCAATGCTCGTTACAGCTTAGGAAGTTTAACGGCATAAGGTCTGAGACATTAAACCTGTAACCTGTCAACCGCACCTACAAATCCGTCAGGATTTGTAGGTGCTTTTCGCGTCGATTAGCCGTTGTATTGGTCCCAAGGGCCGGTGATGGCGAGCGTGAGGCCATTACCCTGGATGTTAACAAAGAGGGTGGTGCCGTCGGGTGAGAAGGTTGAGCCGGCAAATTCTGACTCGCTGATCATGTTTGTACCAAAGCGGATCACTTCGCCAGCCGGTGTCACGCGCAGCAGATTCTGCTTGCCATCGCCATCTTCACACACAAACAGGTCGCCCCAGGGTGCAACGGTCAGGTTATCCGCATTTTCGACAATCTCGCGGTCGTTAGGCTCAACAAACAACTCGAGGTAGCCGGGGGTCTGGCTTTCTGCCGGCGTACCTTCAACTTCACTTGGGACGTATTTCCAGATCTGTCCTTTCTTGGCAACACCGCCGTTGGTGCAGGCAAAGAAAATTGTTTTGTCGCCATACCACATACCTTCACCCCGGGCAAATCGTGCAGCACCTGCAGCATAGCCTCGGTAGCGCAGATCGTCTTCTGGTGCTTCCACATTGTCCAGGTCGATCCAGCGCACAGCGAAGCGCTGGCCAATCTTCGCTGAAGGTGATCCAGCTTTCCAGTTGCGGGTATCCATACCGTCCTGGTCAACAACAGCCAGGGCCTGCAATTTGCCACCGCGTGCCAATTCACCGGGTACGTCCGGAATAAAGCGGTAAATCAGTCCATCGTGCCGATCTTCCGTTTGGTAGACAATACCTGAAGCCGGGTCGACAGCGACTGCCTCGTGGTTGAAGCGGCCCATGGCTTTGAGGGGAATAGGCGCTGCGATTGCTGGCTCCAGCGTGGCTGGCACTTCAAAGTTATAGCCGTGGTCTTTTTCTGTGTTGTCGCCTGCGCGTTCTGTGGTCTCTTCGCAAGTGATCCAGCTATTCCAGGGGGTAGGGCCGCCTGCGCAGTTGCGGATGGTGCCGGCCAGGCTCAGAAACTCCCGAACCACTTCCTGCTTTTTCGTATCATATACAATGGTAGAGGTACCACCCAGCGAAGGGGTTTTGCCATATCCGGCATCGTATAAGAGGGCCGGGTCGATGTTTGCAAACAGCTCATTGTCTGGCCCATATGCGCCTGCTCCTGGCCGTATGCCCACCTCGTGGTTACGCACGATGATGGTGAGATCACCCGGTCCATCAAACGTAGCCATGCCATCGGGCAGGAATGGCACCTTGAAACCGTCGCTCATCGGATTGCCGGCTTCGGAGATCACTTTATATGAGAAGCCTTCGGGCAGGCTAAGTATATTGAGAGGATCTGCTACAAGCGGTGACGATTCGAGATGTAGTGCAGGGTTTGTTTTTGCGCAGCCCATAAACGAATGCAGGCCGGCAAAACCCAGTGAAACAGCAGATGCTTGCTTGATAAATTTACGACGGCTGGGCATGGGTTTATAATCAAATTGATTGGGGGATGGCAAGAGGATAGAATGCGGTGCTTAACATACCTCATAAAAAGGTAAATTAATGAGAAATCTTGTGCATTATCGTGGTGTAATAATTCTTGCGTTACTCTTTTGTTCATTCGAAATGGCATACGCCCAGGAGGCATCTCAAGTAACTCCTTTGTGGCGTGCACATGCACACAACGATTACGAGCAAGAGCGACCACTCATCGAAGCGCTTGACCGTGGGATTGGTAGCATCGAAGTGGACATTCATCTGGTTGACGGCGCGTTGTTGGTCGCCCACGATTTGGAAGATGTTGACCCCGAGATGACCATCCAAAGCATGTATCTGGATCCGCTCAAAGCGCAAATCGAAGCCAATGGCGGCAGCGTGTACGGCCTTCCAGAATCGTTGGTACTGTTAATCGATGTAAAATCGGATGCTGCGGCTACCTATAACGTGCTGCGCGAAGTCTTGGCCGGCTACCCCAACATGTTTACCGAATTTATTGATGGCATTGCAGTACCTGGACCCATAACTGCGATCATATCTGGTAACCGGGACCGCGAAACGATGCTTGCGGAAAATATGCGACTCGCAGCCTATGATGGCCGGCTTGAAGACCTGGGACTGGATCCACCACTGCCTGTTTCATTCATGCCGCTGGTGAGCAGCAACTGGATGCAGTTGTCGCGGTGGTTTGGCCAGGGAGAAATACCGGCTGAGACGGCTCAAAAGCTTAAAGAGACGGTAGAGCTGGCCCACAGTGAAGGGCGAAAAATACGCTTCTGGGCTACATCGGATAACGAAGCCGTGTGGCAGGCCCTCTACCAGGCCGGCGTTGATTTCCTAAATGCGGATGATTTGCCGCGCGTGCAGGCTTTCTTGTTGGAGAAAATGAATGCAACAACCGAGTTTCCGCATGCCATCCCCTCGGTTGCATTGCCGGACGAACTGGCACGCGTGCTCCGTGACTATGAGTTGCATTGGCGAAACCGCGATGCAGATGCGCTGGCCGCACTGTTCACAGAAGATGGGTTTATCATGCGTCCACGCAGACCAGCCGTTCAGGGGCGTGAAGCCATCGCCGAGGCGTACAAAAACTCAGGCGGTCCACTGTTTTTACGCGCAATAGATGTAGCTGTAGAAGGCACTGTTGCCTATATCCTTGGCGGTTATCGCGCCAGGCAGGACGCCCCGGATTCCGGGAAGTTTATTTTGGCTTTAAAACAACATGAAGAAGGCCACTGGTTGATCCACGCCGACATGGACAACGGGAATCAGTGAGGATGATTAAGTGCCGAATGCCGAGTGCTGAATGATTGTGGCCGTCAACGGGGGCGCTATCACGAAATTCTGGAAACACGAAGTCCCGATGTACCCTCAATACAGGAAGCCAAACTTCAGGTCGAAGATTTCGTCTTCTTCTGAAAAACCCATGCTGGCATTGATGACGAAGGCGTCGAACAGGCTGATCCATACGCCGCCGCCGTATCCCTGGTGCCAGACACGTCCTGTAACAGCATCTGCCTCGGTCCAAACCCGGCCGTTATCGAAGAAGCCTAGCAGGCCAAACTCGCCTGTAGCAACATACGAGTTTACGTTAAACAGCTTGGCGCGTACTTCTGCGTTTGTAAACAGACTGGTGCGGCCTGCAAACCGGTTACTTCGCCACCCGCGAACCGTACGCCGGCCGCCGATGGTGTTGGCGTCGTAGAACGGGAAATCGCCAATGTTGTGTGCGCCACCAACGCGCAGGGCCAGCGTGATCTGGGGAGCATGCGACGGTGACATGTAAAAGGCAAGAGCGGATTCCAGGCTGGAATACACTTCGTCCGAATTGGAGAGTCCGATGTTGACTTCCGCATTATTATTCCAAAGGAAGCCTTGTTTTGGATTCGCCGGGTGATCTGTAAAGTCGAGAATGGCCTCGCTCTTAAAACCAAAGAACACCTGGTCCCTGAAACTGCCGGCGTCAATGCCGGCCTGACTGATAAACGTGTCGTTTTCGTTGCGCACGTTCACGTAACGCACGAAGCTGCCAAATTCCAGCGAGGTGCCGGCATAATCGGTGAGTCTGACTGAAGGTGCAAACAAGGCTGTGGCGAGCTGTGCCCGAAAGAACTCTGCATCCTGGTCTTTCACAGTTTCGTTGCCCAAGCCAAAGAAGTTTCGGAAGTTGTTGGGAGACCGGAAATTCGCATCAAGGCCGAAGTCCCAATTACCGAACGTGTTAACAAATTCACCTTCATAGACAAGGTTGTAGGCCTGGGTTAGCGCAGCAAAGTTGCCCACAATCCGTTGGGAACGTGCAAACGGTTTTTTGCGGAATCCGTGCTTGACGAACTTCATGCCACCACCCAGAAAAATGCCGTCATCCTGGTTGCGGCCAAAGAATACCTGCGGTAGTTTTGCATCGTGCAGGTAGTCTTTTTGATCGTAGGCATTTACGCCAGGATCGTCGGAGAAAATAACTTTGGTGTTGGGGCCGGCCGTAGCTTCGTTGCTGGTACGGGTATCGTAGAAAATAGCCCGATTGCCGCCTGCGAGAATTTCAGAGTGGTCCGTAAACACATCATCACCAACGCCACCAATGGCCCGCACGAGGATGCCTGTGTTTACACGGCCCTCCAGGTCAAACTGATCGTTACCACCCAGTCCAAACAGGCGGATTTCCCGCGTTTCATCAGTGTAGAAGGTCCGCCGGAACAGCTCTTTACGAACCTCTCCCTTTTTACTGGTTTTGTAGACCACCAGCTCTGTTTCGTCTTCGCTAATGCGATTGACGGCAAAGCGTTCGTGTTTGTTTGTGCCTACAATATCAACGTAACGCGCAAGGATCTCGTAGTATTCTTCTGCAACCTCATGTAATTTATCGCGCCGTTCTTTGAGCGTAGCTGCAATTTCATCGCCGTGGTAGTCGATAACGGATTGTGGCCAATCCTGAACGGCTGCTTCAATGATTTCATCTGTAAGATTTTCTTGCAATTCGGCAGCTTTCTCAATCCACGTAGTACGTGCTACCGTTGCTGTTAGCCGGCGATCCTGCCAGTGCCCATTCTTGGTAAGCCCTTTCAGGTTGCCAAAGTCGTCTGCAAATTCCTGGAATTTCGGGTCAAAAGAGATGCGTACAAGGGAGGGCATGACGCCATCAAATTTGTTGAATGCCCAATCGCGGTCTCTTGGTACAGGGCGATAAAGCTTGCCGTTGTCATCTTCGGCGTCAAACTCTGCCCAGCGCCACTGCAAGCGGTGCCTGTCCCAGTCACTTAATAACATGTCGAACAGCCGCACTTTGACGAAGGCCTCTACGTCGAGTTGGTTATCGTTATCGTCTTCGATTTCGTGATAGAACTTGCTGGCGCTAATCACATCTTCCGAGTTGCCGAACGCCGACATACTGGACATGTCGTCACTTGGTCGGATTTCAAACATCATCAGCTGGTTGCCAAATTTCTCGCGGTATACGCCGAGTCTGGGGTCGTCGGGGACATAGACCAACTGCGGTGTGGTGTGATAGACGCCGGCTGCATCGGCAAGCTTTGGAATGATGAATGCACCGTACGGGTGTATCGAGGCGATCTGATCCTGCACAATCGCCGTCACAAACGATTCCCGTAATTCTTCGGGGACAGATACAGATGGGTCTTTATCGATGGAGCGCAGGACATATTCAAATCCATCTTCGCCTTGCAAGCGGAGTGAGAAGGTCTGCATGCCACCCCCGCGTTTAACGGGTGTAAGGCCGCCGGCCTTTTTGCCCATGTCGAGGTAGGGGACTTCAACCGGGAGGGCCCAGATTTCTCTGTTGTGCTTACCAAGCAGGAATTCATACAGCCCGCTTGCTTTATAGTTGGGATTTGCTGCAATGACGTAGGTGCTGTCCGAGTAGTCCGGAAATACCATATCCGGATCATCTGGTACCTGGGCATCAACAGCATCACGCGCGGGTCCTTTAAGCTCTTTACGGAAAACAACCTCGCCTTCGCCGGCTTCATCTGTTGCCCACATCGTCATCCAAATAGAGCCGTCTTTGTAATAGCTGAGTGTGGAGAACCCCTGGGTTTCGTACGTAAAGCCGGCTGCGCCACCACGGGCCACATAAGACGTCCGAGAGCCGCCGCCTGTCACAATGTAGTCGTGGTGTAGATCCTGAAAATATTGCAGGTTATGGTCATGTCCAGACGCATAAATCAAAGATTCATGCTCTCCAAAAACACGTAACAGGGAACTGGTAAGCGCGCGATACGTCGGGTGCGCAATGTCCTGGCGAAATCCAATGTAGCGGACAAAAATGGGTACCAAGGAGCCGAGAAGCGGGAGCGGTACGTATGCTTTGGGGGCCAGTTCTGTCAGCGGAAAAATGTGCGTCTTCAGCGGGAATCTGCCGCCATGTTCGCTATTCGAATAAATTGGGTGATGCCCAATAATCAGTAAATCCTCTTTGTCGTACTTCTGAACTACGTCATTGAGAGCAACCAGGAAATCGCTTTTACTCTGAATGTCATAGTCTTCGTATTCACCCTGGCCTTTTTCGTACTGGTAGAGCCACCACTCCGTATCGATGACCACCATGCGCGCGCGATCCGTGAGTTTTACGACATCAGGGCCGGGGAAACCATTGTCAGGCAAGAATACATTTTTACCGAGATAAGCTTCAACGTACGCTTCCTGGCGTGCCATGGCCTCAAGGCCGCCGGGTTTCGAGTGGTTCCAGTCGTGATTGCCCGGCGCAAAAACAACGCGTCCCTTAAAATCTTCCACAGCCTCAAGCTGTGCTACGAGCCTGTGTTCAGCAAATGCGCGATTTTCGTCGGCAGAATCGGGCAAGCCGCAGCAATACACATTGTCGCCCACAAATACGACAGCGGCGTCTTTGTCGGCTTCGTCGAGTTGCTTCTTGAGTAGCGCAAGGCCGAGCGACGTTCCTCCTTGCGGCGCGCCACCTGCATCACCCACGAGGAAAACGCGATACTCTAATTCAGAAGCGGGAGGGGTCTTTTTGTCTTGCCAGTCTTTGTATTTCTCCGCAACATACGGTCGCGCACCTGCGCAGCCCGTTAGTAAAAGCAGTACAACAAGAAAGTAGCGGGTGTCTATCATGTACAATGACGGATGCCGTCGATAAAGGGAATGTGGTTGTGTTGGGTTGTATGCCGGGGTTCATAGGCGCACATGCTGACAGTACATGGCTTCCAGGCTTACACGCAAAAGTGGTATAAACTACAGGGCGCGTATTTATTGGTAATTAAAGCGCATCAGGGTAGCGCTGCCTCCGCCGCCCTCATTGGCAATAAATAAATCACCATTGGGCAAAAATGCCAATCCTTCCGGCTGGCGGAAATCGTCTTCCCCTAACAACCAGACATCTTCCAGCGTTCCGTCCATGTTATAAGCCAGCAACACCTTGCGCACCGAAGAAATGATGAATAGCTGTCCAGTAATGGGGTGGATAGCAATCGCAGCCGGCTTGAAACCGCTCAGATTAGTCAGTGGCGCTGCCAGATTTCGGACAATACGGTTTAGTTTATTCTTTTCTGTGAGGGCTTCAACGGCTTTGAGATCAACAACAAGTACAGGATCTTTGCCCATTTTTTTTGTTGTCAGATCAAAAGCGTACACAGCTCTGGCTTGCTTGAGACCGGCTCCGGGCTCTTCTTTGCATACGACCAACAGCCGGTTGTTTTTTGCATCGAAAGTCAGACCTTCTGTGTCATTTTTGGTGCTCAAATGAGTTTCGAATTTTTCTGTGTTGGCGTCCTTCGTACCCCATTCCGTGATTTCATACAAATCGCCATCGCTACGTAGCGCATAGAGCAACGTGCCGGCTAATTCGATGCCTTCAAAATCGCCATCCTTGGCAAAACGCTTGTCATCGCTTATCTCTCCGTTTTCTACGTTAAGGACGTAGATTTTCCCTTTTTCGTCTTGAACGGCAGCAAGATGTTTGTCGTCGAGCAGCGTGAGACCAGAAATCTCTTTTAGCTTCTTATCGAGCTTGATGACCGCGTCGGGGGCATCGAAGGTATAGCCTTTAGGTTGCGGGACAGGTTGTGCATCCGGGTGATTTTCTGATGAACGTACTGCAGCCATGCGTTGCGGTTGTGTTTCGTTAGACTCGTCATCAAAATGTTCTGCTGTCGCAAGCGCGTCATTTGTGCGTGGTTCGGCGGTATCGGTAGCTTGCTGTTGAGGGGACGGCGAGCAGCCGGCAAGGCCCAGCGTAAGGACGAAAATTTTGAGGAACGTGTACGGATAAAATACCAGCATGGTGGGTGTGCTCAACGGGAAAAGATGGGTGAATCTGTGTGCAAATCCTGTCGGCAAGGATGCGTATAATACCAGAAATCGCACAGATAGTTTTACCCAAAGTTGGAACAGAGGACGCTAGATGGTAATTTAGCTCTAACCAAGTAAGGGCAATTGTGTGTACGGTTGCCCTTGTTTAGTCACTATAGGACCACAGTCAGTTTATGTCAGAAGAAGTAAAAGCCACAGGGGACGATGAACTTGATTCATCAGCTGAACCCCTGGCAGAAGGCACCGTGACTGCTGTTTATGAAACAGCGGTAGGGGATGGGGAGGCAGATAAAAAGAAGAAAAAGAAGAAAAAGAAGAAAGATACAGCTAAAGCTGGGTTGGGGACGTCGCGTGGTATTGAAACCATGTTTCGGACTTCATATCGGACAAATATGGACCTGAGCGCGCTTGCAGACGCTAAGGCCAACATTATGATCAGTATCAACGGGATCATCATTTCGATTATTCTCGCTTCCATTTCTCCCAAAATTGATGCGAACCCGTGGTTGTTGATTCCAACGGCTGTTTTGCTACTCACGTGCCTGGGGTCAATGGCGCTTGCCGTTTTGGCTGCCCGGCCCCGTGTTTCGAGCCAGGTGTTGAATCTCGAAGATGTGCGAAGTAACAACAAAAACCTGCTATTCTTTGGCAACTTTGTGAGCTTGCCTGAAGAGGATTTTGTGATCGGTATGAAAGAATTGCTCCAGAATACCGATAGTCTCTATGTGAACATGATTCGGGACATTTATGGCCTCGGAACGGTACTGCAGAAGAAGTTCAGCTTGCTCAGAAGATCGTATAATGTATTTATTCTTGGGCTTATTTTGGGCGTCTTTCTGTTTATAGGCGTGTATGCGTGGGTAGTATTTTCACAGGCAGGTCTTAGTGGGGCTGTGCCTCCGTGATGTTGTCGGCCGTTACCAGTAGCAATTCAATAATCAATAGATCACCAATGTGGGTAAGAATGAGCCGGCGTCTGCCCGGCTGTTGTATTCCGGATTCAAATTATGATCGTTAAGTTCTGGGGCGTACGCGGCTCCTACCCCATATCCGACGCTCGGGCGCTGAAGTATGGAGGGAATACCTCCTGTGTCAGCGTTCAAATTGGTAACAAGCTTCTTGTTATCGATGCGGGCAGCGGCGTGCGACTTTTGGGAGAGGCGCTGGGGGATGAGGTAACGGACATCTATTTTATCCTGACCCACTTGCATCGCGATCATCTGGATGGATTCCCCTTTTTCGGCCCACTCTATGCATCGGGCCGGCGCGTGCATCTGATCGATTACAAGCATCAGAAGAAACGCTGGTCGCTCTTGTCGATGTTAGACGGGGTGCATTACCCCATGCGCCCCTCGTCGGTCATGGCGGATTATCAACGCATCAAACGCCAGCCAATGAAATATCTTCGGAGCGAAGGATTCAACATAAGCCGGCTGAAACTAAACCATCCGGGTGGGGCATATGGCTATCGCGTAGAGCATGAAGGAAGGGTGATGGTTCACATGCCAGACAATGAGCTCTCTCCCAAAGAGCCGGTTACCTCTTTCGATGATTTTGTATCGTTTTGTGAAGGTGCTGATTTACTTTCACACGACGCCATGTATGTTTCTGAAGAAATGCCGGAGAAGCAGGGATGGGGGCACAGCACAGTGCTACAGGCCTGTTATCTCGCACGCGAAGCGGCTGTTAAACACCTGGTGCTTTTTCACCACGCACCAGAACGGATGGATGATACCATCGATGCCATCCAGGACGAAGCACGCGACGTATTGGCCGATGTCAGTGTCAACTGTACGGCTGCGTTTGAGGGATTAACGTTTAACCTTTAGGCTGGTTGAAGGTTATTGGTCTTGCCAATTGGTGAGGAGGTCTCTGGCATAGGCTTGGTTGCGCTGGTCTTGTGTTGTTTCCGGTGGAAGGTTTACCAGCGTTTCAAAGTGTCTGCGGGCCTTGTCCTTTTCGGAAAGCATCATAAACGTTTTGCCCAACTCGAAATGCAGAAATGGAAAGTTGGGGCGGAGTGCTGCAGCTTTACGGAGCAGGTTGAGAGCATCATCAAATGACGTTTTAGGGAGCCGGCCAAAGAACACCTTGGCCAATGTTTTTTCGACCCAACTGAGACTCGCCAATTCCCGGTAATAAATACCCAGCGACACATATGGATAGGCGAGCAAGGAGTCGAGGGAAATGGCCTGTTGACTGTGTTCAGCGACCAACCGTCCGAGTATGATTTTTTCACGTCCATTCTTGAACAGTGCCAGGTTGCCCATCGTAGCCGCTAATAAAAAGTGAGACTGTGCACTATCCGGGAAGTGGTCAACCAGATGCTGGGCATGCAGAATAGAGGCCTGAAACGCAGCATAGGCATCCTCCATGTTGTCCTCTGCGACAAGGTCAAGACCGTAGTCATAACTGGTGCGCGACAGTTTAATGCGGGTGTCAAACCGCATGGAATCGCGCATAAGGGCTGCCTCGTAAAGCAATAGCGCGTGTTTATTATCGAACTGCGCGTAAAGTGTGTCGCCTTGGGCCACCAAATCGCGAGCAGATAAAGTGCTATCCTGAGCTTGTGCTGGCAGGCAAAGCAGACATAGCAGAAGGGATATCCGGGTGCCGAGGGCGGCCATGTTTTTGGGATTTAATCTTATTCTTCGAGCTTCAATGTTTTGATGCGGAGTTCAGCCTGTTCCAATGCATCAAGGCAATCTTTGGCGATTGTTACGCCTTCCTCGTATGAAGCCAGGGCCTCTGCAAGCGGCGGCATATCGGTTTCCAGCTTATCTACGATGGATTCCAGTGTACGGAGGCGATCTTCGAAGGTTGGTTTTTCGTCACTCATTGTGTGCAATAGGATAGGTGTGCAGGTTGTCAATTTTTGAACGCTGCAAATCTATTTTGTTCGAACAATCCGCCGGCTGAACATGGGTTTGTAGAAATAAGGAAGAACTTATTACATCCCGGCAAAATCCACGGCCATTATTAGGGATTAGCACTATATTACCGCGGAGGCAGCCGGCGCAGGCTTTTTACTGCATTGCTGCACACAATCGAAGAAAATCAACAAGAGATACAATGGATTTAGGATTGCGCGGTAAGGTGGCCCTCGTTGTGGGAGGGAGCCGTGGTATTGGAAAAGCAATTGCACATTCACTTGCTGCTGAAGGCGCCAAACTCGTGTTGAGTGCACGTGGTGCTGAAACCCTCGAAGAAACGGCTGCAGCTTTGCGCAGCGATGGGGCAGAAGTACATACGGTTGTGCTGGATGTAACGAGTGAAACGGCCGGCGCAACGCTGGTTGAAGAGGCGCTCAACGTGTATGGCCGCGTAGATGTGCTGGTCGGCAATGCTGGCGGCAACCGTCGGAAGCCGCTCGCTGAAACAACGGACCAGGATTGGGACGACATCCTCAACCTGAATCTACTGGGGCATGTACGTTGCAGTCGCGCTGCAATTCCTGCGATGAAGGAAGCCGGCGGAGGTGCCATTGTTTTTATCTCCTCCATTTTTGGTCGTGAGGCTGGTGGCCCCGGTCTGTCCATATACAACACAACCAAGTCGGCTTTGATTAGTATGGCGAAGATCCTCGCACTGGAAGTTGCAGGTGACGGTATCCGTGTAAATACGGTGGCCCCGGGTTCGATTCGCTTCCCAGGTGGTAGCTGGGACCGACGCTGCATCGAGGATCCGGAAGGGATGGCAAAATTCATCGCCCAAAACCTGCCATTGGGTCGCTTTGGTAAAGCAGACGAAGTGGCTGATACGGTTGCCTTTCTTTGTTCAGAGCGGGCAAGCTTGATCACTGGTGCGTGTATTACGGTGGATGGAAGCCAGTCGCGCTCGTTAATTTAAGAGGGGCTTGGTTCTTATGGGTGCGGGACACACCCCGACCCCGAAGTTGTCGGGGCCACCCCTCTCGAGAGGGGATGGATGTGGTTCTGTGGCATAGAAGATGATCAGTAAGTAGCTTGAATGAGCAGCTCAGCCCAATTAGACAATCCGAACTCCATACCCTCTTGAGAGGGTCGATATGATTTATCATGATCGGGGTGTGTCCACGCACCCGTTCTTACCAGCATCAACTTTCCTTTAAACGCCATGCAACCAGATTCACAAAAGCCAAGACGATTTGAGCCCGAGATGTTTGTGGCTGCAGCTGCCGTGATGGTTGGTGTTTGTGCGTTGGGGGTTTCGCTGTATCAGGCTTCGATTATGCGGGCGCAGCAGCAGGAACTATCGGTGCAGCGACGGGCAGAGGTGTGGCCACATCTCGAGTTTGGGAAAGGCTATAACAGCGAGGGATTTCAGTTTGTGTTGTTCAACCAGGGCATTGGGCCGGCACGCATCGAGAGCATACAGCTCTTGTTTGACGGCGAGCCGCTTCCGCATTGGTATGGGCTAATATCGCAACTCATGCCCGATTCGACCCTGTTCGGCCTGCAATCACATATGGGCGGGCGGGTATTGCCGGCGAATAATCAGATACCGGCGTATGCGGCAAAGGAGCCGCTTGCAGGGGCGCTTGAGGCCGCCATATCCCAAATTCAATTCAATTTTTGCTACTGCTCGGTTTACGACGATTGTTGGCTGTACGAAGAAACGTTTGATGAGCGATCGACGCGTCAACCCATCGATGCCTGTACGCCGTTCGCTGGTGAATTCAGGCAATAGCGAACGTACCTTAGCGGCTTCCCAGCTAAACGTGTTGGGCAACACCCGCGTGAAGAGGCTTTACCTGTTTCTGAAACGGTAAATTATTGGCAGAGCGTCTTCGCTTTGCTCAGGATACGTCCCTGTCTTTGGAAAAAAGACGGGGACTAAATAAACCGGTAAATCGCAGCTTCGAGCCGGCGGGTATTGTTTGCCTTCGCGTGCCACTGGATCATAATTGGGCTCTGGTAGGTGCCGCTTACGATGCCAGGACCTTCTTGCCCGGGTGCTTCAGAAACCAGAAGGCTGACAACACGCTTCATGCGCAGTGCTTTGGCCGCCTTGTTCGCCAGCAGGCGTTGAATACCACGGCCCACCATCGATGAACTCATGTTCAACTTGTCAAGCGTTTTGTTGACAATGTGCACGAGGTCGTACTTGGCGTAGTTCAGCATTTTGATGGGCACCGTTTTCGGGTCACGCAGCATATTCCAGCTCTTCTGCGCCATGAAGCGCATTGGATTGCCAAGGATATCCGCAACATCGTACTGCATGAGCAGCGTTTCAAACTCATTGACCGTAAGCGCCACGTGATCTTCTTCAGGCGCAAGTACAATTTCGATGCGTCCGCGTTCGATGCCGTACTTTCTAACCGTTTCCTGAAGTTGTTCAAAAATGCCAAGCCGCGGGTCGCGCAGGTTCACCGAATCGATGCGATGTCCCGACACAGGAATCGACATTGGTACGATGCTTACGAGTTCTTCGCTATTGTAGCCGTAAATGGTGGTTTTACGGGTTCTTGCGCGTCCGTCGCATACCCCATCCAAATCAATAAAATAAACCGGCGTATTGGGTTTATTCAGATAGGTGACGCAGTTTTCCAACCCTGAACTGATGTAGGTAAGGTGTGAGTCACCATTCAGGGGTTCTACCAGTTTCTGCTCTTCCGTGAGTTCGCTGCGAAGCAGCATATTGTCGTGGCGGTAGTTTGCACGTGGAGGGAAGAGCTCCTGGAAAGGGGAAAGAAAGTTTTTAACCGAGTCTGAGTTGTGTTCTAACTTGTCGCACAAACTCTGCTCCAGGTATCCGGCTGTTGTGTGGTAAGAGCAATACACAGCCTTGTTGTACTCCGCAAAGAAATTATCATGTTGGGTTTCGATGTGCTTGGTCACATCAATGATATCAAAGCGGGATTTTGGGGTCAGCTCAAGTCGAATCTCTGCCATGAAGGTATAAAAAGTTGTCTCCGGCCGCTTGTAAGTACTTTTATACTACACGGACCACGCCGGTTACAACCAGTTGTTTTTGTAAGTGACTGTTAAACAAGCATTTAGCACCACTGGATAAGATGCATATGCGTTTTCGTGGGGATAATGCCGCTATATGATAGCGCATTATTGGAAGCGATTCCAGTCTTTCGATAATTGTGAACCGTGTGGTAGTTCCATTAATCATCGATGACAGCAGATTTACTGCCGTCGTGAAAGCGTAGTGTTACGACGCTTTCGGGTGTGAGTTGCTTTGCTGAACGGACGAGGGTGTCATCTTGTTCTACCAAAGCATAACCTTTTTTCAAGGGAAGGCGGGGGTCTAGTAGCGCCAACTGTCGCTCCACTTGTTGTACGCGCTCCCTTTTGTGTTTCAGGTACTGTACACCACTACGTTCGAGCCGCAGTAACAGCTCCGTGGCGCGTTGTTTTAGCTGCATCAGCTGATCAACAGGCCTGTTAAACGCATGGCGTTGGGTCAGGTATTGAATGTGCAATTTTTGCTGCTCAATGTGTTGCAGCAACCGGTCCGCACTTCTGCGCAGACTTCCCTGCAGGAAGGCCTTGATTTCCTGCTGGTTTGGGACGGCTATTTCTGCAGCCATGGACGGCGTTGCGGCGCGATAGTCGGCTACATAATCTGCAATTGTAAAATCGGATTCGTGCCCTACGGCGCTAATAACAGGGATTTCTGACGCGAAGATGGCCCGCGCTACGGTTTCTTCGTTGAACGACCACAGGTCTTCCAGTGAACCGCCGCCGCGGCCAACAATGAGAAGATCCGCGCGCAACGGGTCGTCGAGCGGGATGGCGTTAAATGCTTCGAGGGCTTCGCAAATCGATTGGGCGGAGCCGGCACCCTGGACTTGCACCGGACATACCAGTGCTTCGGTCAGCGGAAACCGCCGGCCCAGGATCGACAGGATATCCTGGATGGCAGCTCCGGATCCAGAGGTAATAATGCCAACACGGCCGGGGATGTAGGGTTTGGGCTGCTTGTGTGCGTCGTCGAAGAGTCCTTCCGTAGCAAGCTTGTTTTTGAGTGCTTCGAATGCTTGCTGTAGTGTGCCCTCGCCGGCGTGTTTTAGCGATTGGGCAATGACCTGAAAATCCCCCCGTTTTTCGTAAAACGAAGCTTTGCCAAACAGCCTGACGTGCATGCCATCTTGGGGCATAAAATACAGCGCACGGGCCGCGTTTCGCCACATCACGCAGCGAATCTGTGCCTCAGCGTCTTTCAGCGTGAAGTAGCAGTGGCCGGAGCTGTATTGTTTGAAGTTTGAGATCTCTCCCTCGATCCAGACGCGGTTAAATTCCGACTCAATAAACTGCCGCGCCCGCCGGGCAAAGTCACCAACGGTGAGCAGATTTGCGTTCGTATTGCCTGAGGCCTCCATACAGAAACCGGTTATTCGATGATTGGTACACGAGAAGCGCCTGGGCGCAATATACAGTATTGCTGGAAAACTTAAAGCTTGAAATGGTTGGACGACATGGAAGATAAATTAACGCGGGTCATGTTTGTATGTATGGGCAACATTTGCAGGAGCCCGCTTGCAGAAGGCGTGTTTCGTCACCAGGCGCGTGAAGCCGGCGTACTGGACGCCTTCGAAATTGCCTCGTCCGGCACCGGCGGATGGCATGCCGGCCAGGCGCCTGATCGTCGGATGAATGAGGTGGCTGTGCGACATGGTGTCTCCATGGAAGGGCAGTCTGCCCAACAGTTTACCTATGGCGACCTCGACTATTACGATATCATCCTGGCCATGGACAAAGACAACCTGGCGCATATCAAACAGATGGACGCCGGCAACAAACACACAGCTAAAATTTACCTGTTTAGAGCTTTTGACCCAGAGCCGGGCGACCAGCAAGTACCCGATCCCTACTATGGCGGCCCCCGTGGGTTTGAGCAGGTATTTGAGATGGTAGACCGGACATCACGCGTGCTGTTGGACCGGTTGCGTGACGCATGAGGCGCTGATACAGCAACTCGTTCCTTTTACGGGAGCCGTAGCATCGATCTCAGCAATCGGCGGCGGATGCATTGCGCAAGCCTCGCGACTCGAAGCTGCAAATGGTACGTTTTTCTTGAAATGGGGCGATGGCGCGGTAGCAAGAACATTTGCACCGGAAGCTGCCGGCCTCCAGGCGTTACGCAACACGAACACGCTTACCGTCCCGCACGTGATCGCCTCATCGTCAGCATCTCCGGGCTTTTTGCTAACGGAATGGATTGCACAGGGCAAACGGTCGGCTGGCTTTGACGAAGCTTTAGGCGCTGGACTTGCCCAACTTCACCAGTCTACAGTCTCGCTTTACGGGTTTGCCATCGACAATTTTATTGGCCGTACACCCCAGCTTAACACATGGGATGATTCGTGGCCGGTTTTTTTCCAGCAGTACAGGCTTGCCCCGCAGGTTGCACTGGCGAGGCAGCATGGGCGCTGGCAATCGGGTTGGGACAAAGCCCTGGATGCCCTCTATAACAAGTTGCCTGATCTCCTGCCAGCTAAACCTCCAGCATCGCTTCTACACGGAGATTTGTGGGGCGGTAACTACATGGTTTCAGTGGAAGGGGAGCCTGTGCTTTTTGATCCGGCCTGTTATTATGGTGATCGGGAAACAGACCTCGCAATGACCACGCTCTTTGGCGGCTTTAACGCCGCGTTTTATGACGCGTATGCGGCTGCCTGGCCCCTCGAAACTGGCTACCTTGAGCGCCGGCCGATCTACAATCTATATCACCAGATTAATCACCTGAACCTTTTTGGCGGTAGCTACGCACATGGAATTGCTGCAGTGTTGGAGCGCTATGCTTGAGTAGCCAGATGCATGAGTAGTGGGCAAGTTGTACCTTGCAGTCACATTGTCCCCATTCATTGTTAGCAGATTCATGTCCCGGATTTCTCTGTTTAGTCCTGCTGCCAAAGGTACCTGCTGGTTCTTTTTGTGTCTGATTTTATTGTTGCCCGGTTGCACAGCGTCACCAGAACGTGACGGATTGCAGTTTGAAGTGACCCTCACTGAGCAAGCAATCGACGGCATTGCAGCTTTGGGGCTGCAAACCCCGGTTCATGGCAGATTGTTTGTCATCGTATCCCGCGATGATGAGCGCGAGCCAAGGCGGCAAGTAGGGGTAAGTGGCGTGCCGTTTTGGGGTGTAGATGTGGAGAACCTGACGGCAGGTAGTACAGTGATCATCAAACCTGGCGAAGCTGGCTTCCGTGGATTTCCGTTTGAAGACTTCAGCAGTTTGCCACCTGATACCTATCATGTGCAGGCCTTGCTCAGCGTGTACACAACGTTCGAACGTTCGGATGGCCACACCGTGTCGATGCACCTGAATTCGGGCGCTGGCCAGAACCAGTGGCGCGCACCCGGTAATGCCCACAGCGCTGTTACGCAGCTTGCCGTAGATCCTGCGCAGGCATCGACTTTGGCGCTCACGATTGATACGGTAATTCAACCCGAACGTCCTTTAGAGGAGGGAGAGGTCTTGCAGCAAGGCAATCCTGAAGACACGGACCTCGTGAAGTACGTCAAAATCAAAAGCGAGAAGCTCTCCGCATTCTGGGGCCAACCGATGTATATCGGAGCCAACGTCTTGCTGCCGGCCGACTACGACAAACATCCGAACAAACAATACCCTGTGCTCTACATGCAGGGGCATTTTCCGGGTAGTAGAGCGCCGTTTAGTTTTGTCGCAGGCAATGCCGGCAGAGGGCGTAGCGCCGGCTTTGCTGACTACTGGATGTCGAACGCAGCGCCCGACCTGATCGTTGTGTCGATCCGTGATGCAAATCCGTATTACGACACATCGTATTCCGTGAACTCTGCCAACCTGGGTCCATACGGTGATGCGATTATGGAAGAGCTGATCCCTGCCCTGGAATCGCGTTTTCGGATGATTCCGGAAGGTGATGCCCGCCTGTTGGCCGGCGGCTCTACGGGGGGATGGGAAGCCCTTGCCATGCAGATCTACTACCCGGATGACTTTGGTGGAGCCTGGGGATGGTGCCCCGATGCTGTTGATTTTAATTACCATCAAATCATCAACGTATACGAAGATGACAATGCGTACTACACAAACAACGAGTGGCATCAGGTAGAGCGTCCCAATGCGCGCAGCTTTGACGGTAATATCCGCTCAACCGTCCGGCAGGAAAACTACATGGAGCTGGCAACGGGTTCGAACAGTCGTTCTGGAGGGCAGTGGGCCATCTGGGAAGCTGTGTACGGTCCGGTTGGCGAAAACGGCTACCCGCAGCCCATCTGGGATGCAGAGACGGGCGCTATCGACAAAGAAACGGCCGCCTACTGGAAAGAAAACTACGACCTGCACGAGCAACTGCGCTCGCGTTGGGAGACGTTAGGACCGAAGCTGGTGGGTAAACTCCACATTGCAACAGGGGATATGGATTCGTATTACCTGGATAACGCGGTTTACCTGATGGAAGAATTCTTGAACGAAGCCTCCAATCCACGTGCTGACGCGCGCGTGACCTACGGCCGGCGCAAACCGCATTGCTGGATCGGGGAGAGCCCTGATAGACCTGGTGAAGACCTGAACTATATTGAGTTTGTGCAGGAAGTGGCCGCGTATCTAATTGCAAACAAATAAATCCTGAAGGATTGGTCTGTGTGCTGTTAAAGGTTGAAAGTTTTGGCTTTTATCGTTCTGTTATACAGCACAAGATTTATGTCCCCCCGCAATATTTATTTGCTTGTACGTAGGCCGATAACGCATACGGCAACGTAACGAATGTGTATGCCTTGCGTATAGCCCACCTGATATTCAGGACATTTAACGAGGTCAACGATGAAAGCAGGCGAACAGGCAATTGGTTTAGGTATTGCACTTGGTACAGGAATTGGCGCTGCGATTGGTGTCGCCCTTGGCAGTATTGCTGTCGGTATTGGGGTAGGCATCGCAATCGGCACAGCATTAGGCGGCGCCTACAGCGCTATGGAAGAAGAGCGCGCTGCAGAGGACCAGCAATAGTCAGCGCCATAAGATCTTGTTCTTTGGTTTAGCATTAGGCTACGCAGGTATCGCAGTATACCTGCGTAGCTTCGTTTTTTTGTACACTGCCGACCTCTGAAACCCTGTATTTTTTGCCAGATCGCAGACGGTGAGGCACCTTCCTGGAAGGTGCTTGAAACGGCAGAGGCGTATGCATTTTTGGATATCAATCCCGTGAATCCGTATCACACGCTTGTGATACCGCGCGCGCATTACGTCAACATCTTCGACATTGAACCATCCGTTTGGCAAGCTGTCGCGGCGACGGTTAAAGAAGTTGTGGATTTGTACAGTAGCAAGCTAAATATGGCGCATGCGCAACTGGTCCACAGTGCCGGCGCAGCCGGGCAGCAGGATGTCTTCCATTTGCACGTACACGTGGTTCCTCGATTTGCAGGGGATGGGCAGAACGTACGGTGGAAAACGTACCCTGAAATGCGCGCGCAATATGACGCTATGATTGCGCGCCTTCAGTGAGATGATCGCGTCGATATAACTTAAATATATAAGAAAAGGGGTCTCAAGAGACCCCTTTTCCATCCTTGCACAAACCGCAGCAGCGGTGGCCGGTCGCATCATCATAAAGCCATGGATGCTGCCGCGGATCTCGAACTACTGCAGGATCATGGATCGCACGTAGGTTTTTCCAGCGGCTTCCATGCGATAAAAGTAAAGGCCTTTTGCCCGGTTTTCGGCATGCCAGGCAATTTCATGGGTGCCGGCAGCCTTTTGGCTATCAACCAGTATCTTGATTTCTCGCCCCAGCAGATCGTAAATGCTCAAGCGCACGTGTGCCGGCGTATCCAGCGTGTACTGGATCCGTGTACTCCGCTGGAATGGGTTGGGGTAGTTTTGTAGCAGGTCACCCGTGTCTTTGCTCACTTCATCTTCAACGCTGGTGGCCGTTGAGAGCAAAACCAGGCGAATTTTCGCGGTAGCACCGAGGCCCTGCGCGACGTATAGGGTATCTCCACCAGGTGACGCCGCGATACCGTTTGGTGAGGTGAAGGTCGCATTACTCGCTGGGCCATCATTGAGGCCTTCAGCCCCTGTGCCGGCAATCACTGAAGCTGTACCAGTGGAATCGAAACTGTAGATGCGTGATTGCCCAACGTGGGTACCATAAAGCCTGTCTTTAGCCCACACGAGGTGTCCGATAGAAAACGGTTGCGCCACAGCCACTTCACTGAATAGCGATGCTGTACCATCCGGCGTAATTTTGGTAATCCGACCGTCGAACAGGTTTGCAACGTACAGGTTACCCGCTTTGTCTATCGCAGTACCTACGGGAGCACGCAGCGTGCCTCCGATGGCGAAGTCGGTCACGGTACCGTCGGGCGTAATTTTGGACACGCTGTTGCCCGTGCCATTGCCCGTGCCGTAGTGCGAGACATACAGGTTGCCCTCCGCATCTGACACAATGCCACTGGGGCCGGCTTTCACGGAGGCAAACGTGCTCACCCTGCCTTCCTGGTTAACCTGGCTCACCGAACCGGAGTTAAAGTTGGTGATGTAGAGGTTGCCGTCTGTAGACCGTGTCATGTGGATCGGGCCGCTGAGGCCATTGGCGGCATTTGATACATCGCCGTTGGCTTCAATTTTAAAGACAGAGAAACCGCTAAAGGTGCCGGCGGCATACAGGGTGCCGCTGCTGTCGACATACAAGCCATCGATGTCGCGCTGAACAGAGAGGTCGAGCGAGCTAACCTGTTGGGCTTGTGTAGTAGGGGTAACGAGGCAAAGGGTGAATAGTAGCAGTAAATATCTCGTGCACATGATCCTGATAACGTTTAAGTGGAGGCACCCGGGGCGCCAAAAACGTTATCAACCTACCCCTACCAGGCATTCGAAAATGGCATTATGGTACAAGCCGCCCTATGCTGGTACAACTGGCAGTAGCCCGTGATAAACTGCAGACCGATTAATGTCCCAGGGAAAAATACTTTCAACCTTAACCTGTAACTTTCAACCCAAACCAAAATGAATCCGCAGGATTAGTTTGGTTTGCCTTAGAGGCCAAGTTGATGGGTATCGCGCAGCCTGTTTTTGTAGGTACGGCTCATGGGGAGTTCGGTACCGTTTTGGAGCACTACGGTGTAGTCGCCATGTGAGGTAGGGTAGAAAGCCTTGATACGGTCGAGGTTTACAATCGCAGAACGGTGGATACGGGGGAACTGTGCAGGATCGAGCCGGCTGGCCACTTTGCCGATGTTGTCACGGATCAGATGCTGCGTTTTGCCGGCGTGGAGCACTACGTAATTGCCGTCCGCAGCAATCCAATCGACGTCTTCTACTTTGACCAGCTGGACAGCATCTTGTCGCTTCACGGTAAAATGGCGCAAATACGTCGCAGCTGGCTCGTGCAGTGTGGTGAGTAATTGGGAGAGCTGCATTTGCATAGCCTGAACATCGAGCGTAGCCATGCTGGATTTAACCCGGGCGAGCGTGTCCATAAAACGCGGATGATCGTAAGGCTTGAGCAGGTAGTCGATGGCGTGCAGCTTAAAGGCATCTACGGCATACTGGTCGTATGCGGTGGAAAACACGATAAGTGGCCGCTGTTTTTCTGGTAATTTAGCAACAACATCAAACCCGCTGAGTTGCGGCATCTGGATATCGAGAAACATGACATCGACCTGTTGCGATTGCAGTGTTTCCAGGGCTTCGATACCGTTGGCGCATTCAGCTACAACGACGACCACCGGATCTTCTGAAAGCCAGGCGGTGAGTTTACGTCGCGCCGGCGGTTCGTCATCAACAACAATAACGCGGATTGTTTTTTCTGTCATCGGTTCACGCCGCCTGAATTGCTTCAGCTTCGGTAAATGAAAGGGGGAGTTGAATGCGGGCACACACGCCGCCTTCGAGTACATTTTCGAGATGAAACGTGGCCGCGTCGCCGTAATAAAGTGCGAGCCGGTCTTTTGTGTTTTGCAGACCAATGCCGGCTTCTTTATCTGCACCGTTTGTTGAGCCATTTACCTGATGTGTAAGCTCATATTCCAAAGCCGGCCCCGAGTTGAATACCGTGAGGATCAGTTGGCCGGCTTCCTGCGTTGCCGAAAGGGCAATACGCCCTTTCCCAATGTGCCGGCCCACGCCGTGCCGCACGGCATTCTCCACCAGCGGCTGCAGAATCAGGTAGGGCACGCGCGCCTGCATTACATCAGAAGCAATGTCGATATCGATGTGCAACCGGTCCTCGAACCTGTGTTGTTCTATTTGCAGGTACTGTTCTGAAAAATCGATCTCTTCCGCTAGCGTAACAACGGTTTTTTCTGCGTGATCAAGTGTATTGCGGAGAAAGTCACCCAGTTTGGAGAGCATGCTGTCTGCTGCCTGCCTGTCGGTTTGGAGTGTGGCAGAAATGGTGTTGAGTGAGTTGTAGAGAAAGTGTGGATGCAGTTGCATCTGGAGCGCTTCGCGACGTGCCTGCACAAGCTGATTTTCGAGCGCATGCGAGTGGTCTTTTTCTCTTCGCAGGCGCTGGTAATAGGTTTGGACTTGCGAAAGGACAACCAGCAGCCCATAGATGATGCTGCCCAGGGGTAGAGCAATGCTGTAAATGCCGTGTACGCGAATGCCAATTTCCGTTTGCAGGTTTTCTCTCAGCGGATACCCTAACGCATCACTTATCAGGAAATGGATGCTAAAGAGGCCCATGTAAATGGCAAAGTTAATGGTGGTCGATAACAGCGCCAGGGGGAGGTGAATGATCCATTTCCAGGAAAAGGGCGAAACAGAATAGGAAAAACGGCTCGAGAACCAGAAAATCATGGGCGCAGTCAAGACCCACACATTCCAAAACAGTATCTCAGGAATCAGCGTGCGCGTGATGCTCTGCGCATTCAAGGAGCCGCCCGTGGCGTATATCCACACAAGCGAGGTTAGGACGGCCATGAGGGTAAAGCACGCAACAAGCCACGCCCAATAACGCGATGTATTAGGTATGTTCATGATAGATCAAAGGAAAACGTATGCCAGCGCGGCAAAGAGATGATGCGTGTCTCTACAATACGTATTTTCTGAGCGCGAATCCAATTGAACGCGATTCCGTATTTTCGAGTCTCGTGTTTTCGTTTTTGTGCCCAAGTCTTTCAAAAAAATACAGGCTATGTCGAACGATCAATGGGTAAGGACCGTGCAGTTGGTCGGCATGTTGCTTTTCTTAGCCGGCTGTGCATCGAGCAAGCCGGCAGCGCAGGCGCCAGATGGATTAACGGGCACGTTTACCGATGATTACGGTGTGGCGTATACCATCTCTGATGTAATGTGGACGCAGCATCCCGATAACAAGTATCGTATCGTGGCCTGGTATCCTGAAGCCGGCTACCTGGTTGCACAAAACGACGAGGGCAACGTAAGCGATGGTGGGTTATGGACGCGCATCGACTGGATACGGCTCGAAGGTATGCCACCTTATACCTGGGCCTACTGCTTGACCGCATACAATGCACCCACAGAAGCTGCTGCAGCTGCGGTAAACATCGCGCAAAAAGATACGCCCCGCACCGGATGTAATGGCTTCCCCTTTTCACGTATGAAACCCGCGAAGGCTGATGATTAAGCGCATACGATCGGTACTCCTCGCCGGCTTCCTGGTGTCTGCTATTGTATTACCAGATGTTGCTGCCCATCCCTGGGGCGGGCTTGTCATCGATAAAGACGGCACCGTGTACTTCACGTTTGTATGCCCATTTTCTAGCGATAATCACTACGCCTGTGTTTGGCGGTTGCGTGATAACGACGTAGCTGCATCGTTGACTTCTGAGCGTTCACCAAGTGATATCGTGTTGGCGCGAAGCCCAAACAGGGCGCTCTATGCTGGAGAACGTTATGGATCAACAGGGGCATTTGTAGCCAGCCTCTGGCAGATGGCTGCTGGCACGTGGGAGCTTGTGGTTGGTCCTACCCGCGACGATACAGCATTTCACGTGCAAACATTTGCAGTTGATGACGCAGGGCGCGTGATTTACGCTGTAGAAAATGCGCTATATGTCCGTTCGCCAGAAGGTACTGTTACCCCGCTTGCCGTTGATAAAACGTTTGAACGGATTGAGGTGCTGACGGTGGGGGAAGATAGCCGGCTTTATGTCTTGTCGCGCGGTACGCTCTATGCTGTAGATCTACAAACAGGCACTGTTGAAGTGCGGGCTGCCAATCTGAAAGCCGCAGCCCCTCCACGGTTACCTTTTTCAGGGGCCAACATCATTTTTGACATGGCTGTTGCGGCAGATGGAACCGCGTATCTGGCTTATTTCGGAAACAGGGAAGTACTAAAAGTGGATCCTGCGGGCGAAGTCTCGGCTTTCCTTGAAGCTGAAGGCTCGTGGACGCCGCATGGCATTGATCTGTACAATGGTGAAGTCTATGTCCTGGAATCGACAGTAGGAGGACAACCCTGGTGGAAATTTTGGGTGCAGACACCATTATCGCCTCGGATAAGAAAGGTTGCCGTTTCGGGGCAGGTTGACACGCTGTTTGAATATGAGGGTGAGAGATGAAGAGTTAGGTGTGAAAAGTTGGGAGTGAGGTTGCTTGTTGTAGGGGGAAATTACGCAGGTAAGGGTAGCTGTTTTTTCTTTTCAATTTGAATGACCTGATTGAGTACATGCCTATATCCAAACGACACGATCCGTATCCTGTGAATGCCCCGTATCATGGTATCTATGCACATGGCGTGGAGACGCCGGCCGGCAGCAGGATCTTACATGTATCCGGCCAGGTTGGCGTTTCACCGGAAGGCCATTTGGCTGAAGATTTTGAAGGCCAGTGCCGGCAGGCTATCGAAAATTTGGCTTCGGTGCTCAAGGCTGCCGACATGGAGCTTACCGATATTGTGAAAATGTCCTTCTTCCTGGTACGACGTGAAGACATGGACGGACTGGTCGCCGTCAGAAAAGCGATGCTTGATGGCGTGCGACCGGCGATTACAACCGTGTTTGTAGCCGGCCTTGTGTCGCCTGATTGGTTGGTAGAGGTAGAGGCGGTGGCGTGTGCAGCTTAGGGCCATAAACCCCAACGTTTATACCTCGCTAACGCGTTATTCTTCGATGAGCGTGTATTTGGGGTAAAATGTCTATTGTGCGGGCCATAGAAGATCGGATATATTTAAGGATCTGCTTTATTCATTAGTCTGGGTAACAGCCTTATGGAAATTGTCCCGATTGGTTTTACCAGTATTTTTTTCCTGTTTACCATTGTATTCTGGGTTGCCATTGTCTACGCTGTGGTATTGCTTTTTCGCTATCTCAAGCAATTAGTGGAAACGCAGGAAGACATCGCGCAGCAGGTGTCCCGTGTAGCAAATAGTCTGGAGAATCGAAGTATAGACTGACGCCATGAACGGATCTATACGCTTGTTACATTTGGTACGCCTTGCAATTGAGGGTGAATGGTTTTTTATTAAATCATAACACCTATCTGTAGTACTCACTTCTGCTTTTCACGCAACCGGATACACGCATGTACAATTTGTTTGCTGCGCGGCTATTGCTGTGCGCGGTTTTCTGTTTGGTAGCTACCCAGGCTTCAGCTGACGACCGCTTCTCTTTTGGCGATAACCTCGACGCTCTTGACGTAGGTTTTCTCTCCTAATGAGGTTGTTGATCTGCTTGGAGAACCTCATGCGTATGATGAAAACGAGACCGGCCTTCGGTTCATCTACAACGATGGTGCATTTGCCGGCGTTGAGGTCAGTTTTACGCTGGAAACTGGTACACCACAACTGAGTAATGTGATGTTTACCGGAGCTTTCGCGCGCAAGACAGCGTCAGGTATAGGATTGGGCATGTCTCGTGATGCGGTGCATGCCCTGATTGGCCGCCCGGCGTTTGAGGTAGCTATCAACACCCGGTATTGGGACAGCTACTTTCGAGATGATTTTGTTGTTCACGTCGAATACAACAAAGCCGGCTCCATTACAAATCTGTACATGGTTGATCGTACCCGCGTTGACGTTCCCGAGCACTTGCTGGAAAATCAGTCTAAAGTCAGCGTAACGGTTACCTCCAACACGCCGGGCCAAGAAGTGACGTTTGATGCACAGATATTCTCGCCCAATCATCATACACATTTCAGGGAACGCTACGAAGCACAACAGACGCCTTTTTCAATTAATGTGGATCGTCAGGACCTCGTGCTCCATTTTTCACCAGGTAGATGGTGCAGGAGAAATGAAGGTGAAAGTCAGATTATTTCGACCGGCAAGGGCCGCGCTACCAGCATGGGATCGAGTGTTGACGATGTGGTCCTGATGCTGATCAACGATGATGAAAGTTCTTTACTTGTGACCGGTCTCTAAGTGCAAACACATCAATGCTGTTGGATTGCTGTGTTTGCTGTTGAAAGTTGCAGGTTACAGGTTGAAGGTTTTTTTGGCCTGATTCCATTACGTTTGGTTTAACGTGCATGACGAATAACTCTACAAAATTAACGTGACTGTACTTAGGTATGAAATTGCTGTTTTTAACTTTACTTGCCTGTTTTTGTCTGGTTGGATTTACAACCGAGCCAGCGGAAGAAAAACCAAAGATCTCGAACCGATAAAGGTGGAAGTGGAGGAGGACGCTGGTTGCATTTCTTCGATTATATCGAAAATCACGAGCTTGAGTCGTACGTAGCCGGCATCCGGCACGCGTCGCGTGCGCGGCTGCTGCTAGAGCAGTACCTGGGCGAGGATATCGATAACTTTTCCAGACAGGATGCTGAGGAGCTAAACTACAGCTTACGTCTGATTGCTAAGCGCGTAGATGATCTCTCCGGCGAAGCCGGCAGAGAGCTTTGGCGCGATCCGCGCGATACCAAAGCGTTGCTCCGGCTTTCCGAATTGCACCAGTTTGCCAAGAATTTACCGTAGTGTAACCATGGCTTTGGGTTTACCCTACAAGCTCAAGAAACGCGCCCCGTATCTGACAAGTCATCCAGGAGCACATCCGGGTTGTGGATGTGCAGATCTTCTGCATTGTAGTGGCCTGTGCTGACGGCAATCGACATCACGTTAATGGAGCGGCCGCAGAGGATGTCGTGCTTGGTGTCGCCAATAATCACCACATCTTTTCCTTCATAGCGGCGCCCTGTGTGGTTGAGTGCGCGTTCTACAGCAATGGGGGGGTAACTGGTAACGGTCAGCATGGTCGCTGGCAAATGCGCCAAAGGGGAAGAAGTCTTCCAGTCCGATGCCTTTCAATTTGAGGTACGCCGTTTTTTCGAGGTTACCGGTTAAAATGGCGAGCTGTACGTTGGGCTGCGCATGCAATTCCTCAACTAGCTGATGTACACCCGGTAGCGAAATAAATTGATCTGGCGAGAACGCTTCGGTAAAGGCCTCCACATACGATTCTAGCGCATCAGCAATCCAGGATTCCCAATCGTCCGCTTCAAATCCGTTGGTTACAAAAACGTCTTTGATAATTTGCGGGTCAGTTCTGCCAGAGAAGTCTACGCCTTCAATCGACACCTCCGTTTTGCCCGTCATTTTTCTAACCGCAGCCTGCATGGCTTTGCGGCCGGCGCCTTTGGAAACGAGGAGGGTACCATCTATATCAAAAAGAAGTAATTTCATGTTTCACGTGCGCCGCTATTCCATGATGAATGGTGAGTTTTCGAGTTCTTCGTGCCGAATTTCGTCGACCGGTTCTTTTTTGCCTTCGCCGGCATAAAGTTTATTGGGGCAGTTTACCACAAGGGCTTCTGTTTCGCCTACATTCCAGTACGCGTGCACCACACCTGGGGGGGACAATCGCAATGGTAGGGTTTGCTTCACCCACCTCGATGATTTGCCGATTGCCGTACGTCGGCGAGTCCTTTCGGTCATCCCACAGGTAGAGCTTGAACGTACCGCTGAAAAACAGAAACAGGTCGGTCTGGTGTTCGTGCTCGTGTGGACCCCGTGAAATACCGGGTTTTGTGAGGGACAGGTACCCCATGGTGGGGTGGAGGGGGGCCGGCAATTCGTCGTGCCTGAAAAACTCCCCGAGCCAGCCGCGTTCATCACTATATTTTGTTAGCGGCTTGACCGTACAGGACGCAATTACGTCGTCATTCCAATTCATACGTGTGTGTTGGTTCTACCGATGCTCGTACTGTTTTGCATAGTATTCGCGATAAGACTGATTGGCTACTGCCTCCAGCCATGGCCTGTTGTTCAGGTACCAGTCTACTGTATCCCGCAATCCTTCTGCGAGGGTGAACGAAGGGGACCAGTTTAACTCCTGGTTGAGCCGGCTAAAGTCCATCGCGTACCGAAAATCGTGCCCGGCCCGGTCTTTTACAAACGTAATTAACGCTTTCGACGTACCTTCATCGTGACCAACCGCAGCGTCGAGCTGTTCAAGCAGCAAATGCACCAGTTCGAGGTTGGTGCACTCATTGTCCCCACCGATGTTATACGTGCGGCCATTGGGGCCATAATGCAGGATTGTGTCGATGGCTTTGCAATGATCTACCACATGCAACCAATCCCGTACATTGTCGCCTTTGCCATAAATCGGAATGGGCTTTTTGTTGAGCGCATTCATGATGACCAGCGGAATGAGCTTTTCAGGAAATTGGTATGGACCGTAGTTGTTTGAGCAATTCGAGATTACAATAGGTAACCCGTACGTGTGGCCATACGCACGTACAAAATGGTCGCTCGAAGCTTTTGAGGCTGAATACGGGGAGCGTGGATCATACGGGGTGGTTTCCGTAAAGAATCCTTCATTGCCCAGTGAGCCAAAGACTTCATCCGTGGATACGTGGAAAAACCGGCGGTCCTCATCGTCTTGCCAGTGCTTGCGTGCAGCGTCGAGCAAGTTAACGGTACCGAGGACGTTGGTTTTTACAAAGGTGAGTGGGTCGAGAATCGAACGGTCCACGTGGGATTCCGCCGCAAAGTTAACCACCGAGGTGAAGTTGTGCGTCTCAAAGAGGCTGCGTACCAGTTCAGGATCGGCGATGTCACCTTCTACAAAGGTGTAGTTGTCGTGTGCTTCAAGCGAAGCAAGGTTGTGCAGGTTGCCGGCGTAGGTGAGTGCATCCAGGTTCCAGAAAGAAATTTCCGGGTACTTGGGCACCATGTGTAGTAAGAAGTTAGAGCCAATAAAGCCGGCGCCACCAGTAACCAACACGCGCTTCGGGAAATGC
This sequence comes from Rhodothermales bacterium, assembly GCA_965263205.1. GTDB lineage: Bacteria > Bacteroidota > Rhodothermia > Rhodothermales > JAHQVL01 > JBCCIM01. The sequence continues at coordinate 413,111 of CBDHHF010000035.1, read as the reverse complement.
TGTTGTTCTTGAGAGGAAGTCATATCAGATAGGAAGTTGAAACTGCGGGTTATAACTAGGCACGAACAGGGGGTTCCGGGAAAAAGAGTGGCGAGTTTGGATTGCTGAATGCGGATTGTTGAATGGGGAATGCTGATCTGCTTCAATCCTGTCATTTTGAGCCCTGCGAAGGATCTCGGCGGGGCTTGCAGTCCCTTGAATAACGAATATCGATCAAGGAACTCTGAATATCGAGGGAAATACCCTCATTCAGCATTCGAAACTCTCCAACCGCGTCTGTCGTTGACTATTTCCTTCGATCTTCGCCCTCCTAACCCGGCAACCAATTCTCGCTTTGGAACAACCCAAACGCCTCTTTCTGCTCGACGCCATGGCGTTGGCGTATCGCTCTCATTTCATCTTCATCAGCCGGCCGCTGATCAACTCAAAAGGACAGAATACCTCTGCTACCTATGGGTTTACGGCAGCGCTACTCAAGCTGATCGAGGACCATAGTATTGAACACATCGCTGTCGTGTTTGACGTGATGGGGGAAGGAGGGACGTTCAGGGATGAAATGTACCCCGAATACAAGGCACACCGCGATCCGCCTCCCGAAGATCTGCTGGCCAATCTGCCCATTATCAAAGATCTGGTCGTTGCCCTCGATATTCCGGTTATTGAGCGCGAAGGGGTTGAAGCAGATGACGTGATTGGTACCTTAGCCCGGCAGGCAGAAGCTGATGGGGCAGAAGTGGTTATCGTATCGCCGGATAAAGATTTCCAGCAACTGATCACCGATAACATTACCATGCTGCGGCCGGCATATCGTGGCGAAGAGTTTGATCCGATCACCATCGCGAAATTCAAAGAAAAGTACGACCTGGACCCGATCCAGTTTATCGACATTCTTGCGCTGATGGGAGACAAAGCTGACAATGTGCCGGGGGTTCATGGGATCGGTGAGAAAGGAGCGATGAAGCTCATCCAGACATATGGCACCGTTGAGAACCTGCTCGACCACGTCGACGAAGTAAAAGGGAAACGCGCCAAAGAAGGGTTGACAACGCAGAGCAAAGAAGCGTTGCTGAGTAAGGCCCTGGTGACCATCAAAACAGATGTAGAAGTGGATCTCGACTGGCACCAGCTCAAGCAAAGCCGGCCTGATACAGCCCGCATCGACATGATTGCCACGGAGCTCGAGTTTGGCTCCCTGCGCGAACGACTTCTGCGAAAAGCTGCTGAGCTAAATGGAGAGACGCCTGCGCCAACCGAAACGACAGCTGAGTCTGTGCCCGCTGCAGCACCCAAGGCTGATGATACGGGGGCACTTTCCTTCGATTTTGGTGCGTATTCGCCGCTCAAGCAGATCGATTCTGCCGGCGCTGATTACACCATCATCAGAAATGCTGAAGCACTGGATGCGTTGGCCACCACAATGGATAGTGCGCAGACCATTGCGTTCGACAGTGAAACGACGTCGGTTAATCCCATGATGGCGTCGCTTGTCGGCCTTTCCTTCTCCTGGGAAGCCGGCCAGGGTGTATATGTACCCACACCACTTCCAGATGGCACCAGCACCGATACTGTACTCGAAAAACTTGGCCGTCATCTGACTGACGGTCGGCTAAAAGTTGGTCACAATCTGAAGTACGACATTACCGTACTGGCCCGACACGGTGTGCGGGTACGGGGGCCACTTTTTGATACCATGGTTGCCCATTACCTGCTCGCCCCCGACGATCAGCACAGCCTAGACGGTGTTGCGCGGAAGTACCTGAATTACAAAATGGTCCCCATCTCCGATTTGATCGGAACGGGTAAAGACCAGCTTTCGATGCGCGATGTGCCTATCGACAAAGCCGGTCCATATGCAGCAGAAGACGCTGACATCTCGTACCAGTTGTACCGCCTCTTTGAAGAAGAGTTGACAAAAGAAGGGCTCGACAAAATTGCACGGGATATCGAATTCCCTTTGATTGATGTACTGGTAGACGTTGAGATGACCGGTGTCCGCGTTGATGCTGACACGCTGGCTGAGCAGTCGAAGAAAATCACTGCCGACCTCGACCGATTCGAGAAAGACATTTACGAAGCGGCCGGCGAAGAATTTAAAATTGGCTCTACCCAGCAGTTGGGACGCATTTTGTTCGAAAAGCTCGAATTACCAGTAATCGCCAAAACCCCCAAAGGCAAGCCTTCCACGCGCGAGAACGTGCTATCAGAATTGGCAATAGAGCATCCGCTGCCGGCCCTCATCCTCGACTGGCGGCAGCTTGCCAAGCTCAAGAGCACCTATGTAGATAGCCTCGGTGAGCTGATTCATCCGGAGACGGGCCGCATCCATACCAATTTTAGCCAGACGGTAGCCGCAACGGGCCGGCTGTCTTCCAATTCGCCAAACCTGCAGAACATTCCCATTCGTACACCGCAGGGGCGTGAAGTGCGTCGTGCGTTTGTCCCAACGCCGGGTAACATGCTTATGGCGGCTGATTATGTGCAGATCGAGTTGCGCATTCTTGCCCATATGAGCGGGGATAAAAATCTGATCAAAGCTTTTGAAGAGAAGCAGGATGTGCACACAGCTACAGCAGCGCTGGTCTTCAAAGTGCCTATCGAAGAAGTGACCCGCGATCAGCGTCGGAAAGCCAAGGAGGTGAATTACGGTATCCCGTATGGCATTTCGAGCTTCGGTTTGGCGCAGCGGCTCCGGTGTCCGTTTAAAGAGGCGCAAGCGTTGATCGAGCAGTATCAGAAAACGTACCCGGCTGTTTCCCAGTTTTTGGCGCGGCAGGTGGAAGACGCACGCGAAAAAGGTTACGCCGAGACGCTGCTGGGCCGCCGTCGCTATGTGCCGGCGATCAATGCACGAAACCGGAACGAGCGCTCTGCTGCGGAACGCATTGCGGTGAATATGCCGATCCAGGGTACACAGGCTGATATGATCAAAATTGCGATGGTGCGTATCCAGCGCCGGCTGGGCCTTGAGCAACTGACTAGCAAAATGATTCTTCAAGTACACGATGAGCTGGTCTTTTCCGTACCCGTAGCCGAGGTGGACCAGGTCAAGCCACTCGTTATCGAGGAAATGGTGAAGGCGCTACCACTAAACGTACCCATCGAAGTAGATCTGAACGTAGCAGACAACTGGCTGGACGCACACTGAGTGGGTTGAAGGTTTACCGTTAAAGGTTGCTGTTTGTAAATCCTGGTTGTCGCTTTCAAGGCTCGTTGGCTTTGCTGGTTACTGAGAGGAATCCCTGTGTATAAAAGGAGAATTACACACTAAAGCAGACGTGGCATTGGCAAGGGATCGAAAGGCAGAACACATTGCGCTGGCGTTGGAACAGCAGGACATGGCGACACATCATTACTTTGATGACTACGCCTTGACACATTGCGCGTTACCACAAATTGATCTTGATGCCATTGACCTATCGACGCCTTTTCTTGGCAAAACGCTCCAGTCGCCTTTGTTGATTTCCTGCATGACAGGCGGGACTGATTCAGCGCGGCAGATCAATGAAAATCTTGCCTTAGCAGCTGAACAGACGGGTATTGCCCTTGGGGTTGGGTCGCAACGCAAAGCCTTAGAATCCCCTGAGCAGGCATACACCTTCGAGATTCGCTCACTTGCGCCTACGGTGCCCATTCTTGCAAACCTGGGGGCTGTTCAGCTGAACTACGGCTTTGGACTCAAGGAGTGTGAGCAGGCTGTAGCCATGGTAGCTGCTGATGCGTTGGTTTTGCACTTGAATCCATTGCAAGAAGCTATTCAGCCAGAAGGGCAATGCAACTTTACAGGGCTGCTCGAGAAAATGGCAGACATAGCAGCGAAGCTGTCGGTGCCCATCATTGTCAAGGAAGTAGGGAGTGGTATTTCAGGTGCGCTGGCTGCCAAACTTGTGGCGGCCGGCATGCACATCCTCGATACGGCAGGGGTAGGGGGCACGAGCTGGGCACGCATCGAAGCAGCCCGCGCACAAGCACCCGATCTGGATGCGCAGTTTGCGCATTGGGGGATACCAACGCCTGAATCAATTCAGCAATGCAAAGCCATACCGGGGGCTTCCGTTATTGCAAGTGGTGGGGTACGTACCGGTTTGGATGTTGCGAAGGCCATCGCGATGGGGGCGGATCTGGCCGGCATGGCATCACCGTTCCTCGCGCCGGCAATGGAGTCCGCTGAAGCGGTTGTTGAAACCATCGAGCGGACAACCAAAGCCCTGCGGATAGCTATGTTTTGTGCCGGAGCAGATTCGATTTCAGCATTGCAGCACGTAGAGGTAAGAAAAATCGCGTAACGTGGGTGATCTGGGTCGTGTAGACAATGAGCAGGGAAAAGGGCACGTTATGCATTTTGTAAGCTGATTGTCCACACGCCCAGTACTTTGACACGTTCATAATGACGGCTGTATGGTGTGGGATTTTTGTTGCCAACACGGCCTGTAATCGCCGTCCTACTGGAGGTAAGGCAAGATTACAACACAAAACTGGCGAGAAAAATAATCGCCAGAACCCGTCAATATAGGCTCTTCGTACAATCAATTAAATATTGAGAGGGGGGGACATAAATCTTGTGTTGTATAACAGAACGATAAAAGCCAAAACCTTCAACCTGTAACAGTCTCTTAACAGCAAACAGATCAATCCTTCAGAATGTATTTGTTTGCACTTAAGTCTTTAGCCTTTTCGTGGTCAGGACAGTGTATGTACTGGCAGCGTGAACCAAAACGTTGCGCCCTGTCCCGGGCAGCTATCAACTCCTACAGCGCCACCATGGGCTTCCACGAGCGACTTTACGATGAAGAGGCCGAGTCCGGTTGAATGCTCTCCGCCTGTGGGTTTGGCGCTCAGGCGCTGCATTTTGCCAAATACCAGGGCTTTGTCTTCGGGGGTTAATCCAGGCCCTTCATCACGAACGGATACTTTTACAGTGGCCCAATCGCACGTGCTGTCAACCGTTTGGGGCTCCATAACCACCCAAACATTGGTCCCAGATGGACTGTACTTGATAGCATTGGAGATGTAATTGTCTACTACACGCTGAATCGCAAAGCTGTCTGCATTGACGATAGCGGGTACGGCTGCTTCTACGTGTAACTTGATCTGCTTTTCTTTGGCCTGTATTTCATTCCAGCGTAGCACAGTTGCAATGAGGTTATCGAGCGCCACACGGCTTTTGGTCAACGTAGTTGCTTCGTCGAGGCGATGCTTGTCGAGCACTTCTTTGACAATATGTAGCATGCGTTCTGCTTCATCACGTAACATGGGCAGGTTTTCCTCAACACTAATCAGCGCATGCTCCGGCTTTTCATTGCAATCCAATAGTACCATTTCTGCCAGTCCGATAATGCCACCTAGCGGGTTTTTAAGGTCGTGCGCTGTGACACCAAGAATTTCTTTGTTGGCTTCAAGGGTTTTACGTAGTTGATTGGATTGCTCTTCGAGCTGGTTATTTACCACCTCCAGCTGATTATTCGCTCTCGATACCTCTCGTAGTGCACTTCGATTGAAATTGTAAAACGTTAAAACGCAGCCTGTCCAGAAGGCTAACGTACCTACGAGCACAAAGTAACGAAGAACACCGTGTGGCTCGTTGGGCCCCCAAATATGCAAGAGCGTCAGGGCACAGCACACCGCGAAGGATATCAGTATGCCACCGCGTCGTTCACCCATGAGAAAACCGGTTGTAGGCAGCATAAGCAAGACCGGGATGTACGCAGACAGCAGCCCCGATTCCTGGAATGCAGCTCGTGTAAGCGTGAAGACTGGGATTGTGTTAAACAAGATACCAACCAACTGGTGCTTACCGTGTCTCTTGATCAGCCACAAGCCCACCAGGCAAAAGAGCATAAAGCCGGCAGTAATGGCTGCATATTCGTGCGCACCCCTCAGAAAGTCGATGACCCCTAAACAAATGCCCGGAGGAATAGCAATGAGAAGAATGGCTGTGACCAATCTCGCCTGAAAACGGCTGCCCCGTCGCTGCATACTCGATTCCTCAGGCAGGAATGTATCTATCAAAGCACCGAGGCGCGTGAGTAAGTTGGACATTGAGACAGGAAATACGAGTGCATACAGTCTCGTTCAGTATCGGAAAGGCCGCCGCGTATGTTAAAAGAAAGAGCTTTTTGTGCATCATCCCTGGTTCCAATGAAGCGAACATACCTTCTTGCCGTTTTAGCTTCAGGCGACGTAAAGCATAAAAAAAATGGTAATGAGGAAATCACGCGCCACGTGCTTATTTTAGTGAGCCGGCAAATAGCAGGTCTGGGGTTTTTTTCGCATACCCAGCCAATCAATTTCTTCTGACGATTTAGGACGGAACGCGCACTGTGCTTGTACAAAACAACCTGTTTCAGTATGCCATTCTTTTTGTCGTATGTTTTGTCGTTCTGAGCCGGTCGGTTTGGGCGCAGGATTGGGAAAATCCGGCAGATAAATACAACGAAGCTTACAAAGCCTATCTTGATGCTGCTTGCCCCATTAAAGCTGATGGTATGCAGCATTTTGTTTACTTCTCCAAAGACAGAAAAGCGATAGTACATCACCCGTTTCTAACACATCCTCGCTTTGCTGGCGCACAAATCATGTACTCCTGGCGTGACTTAGAGCCTCGGAAAGGACGCTATGATTTCGCCATGATTGAGAAAGATTTAGCGTATTTACAAAAGCACGGAAAAAAACTGTTTGTGCAGCTACAGGATGTGACCTTCTATCCAAAGTATAAAGCAGTACCTCAGTACTTGCTTACGGACGCATACGATGGTGGGGCTGTAAAGCAATACTATGCTGACGGCAAGCCCGGTGGATGGGTTGCCAAACGTTGGAGCGAGAAGGTGCAGCAGGAGTTTGCGCGGTTTCTCCTCGCGTTTGGTGAAGCATTTGATGGCAAAATTGAAGGCATAAATTTGCAAGAAACTGCGATTGAAATCAGGGCAGATGATGATCCCCGTTTTAGTGAAGAGGCATACGTAGCCGGCTTAAAAGCCAACATGCTGGCTTTAAAACAAGCGTTTCCGCGCTCCATAACGATGCAATATGCGAACTTTGTACCGGGTGAGTGGCTGCCCTGGGATGATAAAGGGTATTTGCGAAGTATCTACGCATACGGGGAAGAAATTGGAGTTGGCCTTGGCGCTCCAGATTTGATAATCACGCGCAAAGCGCAACTCAACCATCCGTTGCGCTTGATGCATGAAGGCGAGTACACCGTGCCCCTTGGGATTGCTATACAAGATGGAAATTACACGGGGAAAACAGGTGCAGATCTGGATTATAGCGAGGCGAAAGATAGTGGCGATGCTTCACGTAAAAACATGGTACCGCTATTACATGCGTTTGCGCAAGACTTCTTAAACGTGCGTTACATGTTTTGGGTGAACCAGGCGCCGTATTTCTCAGAAGATGTGATGGCTTGCTTTAACGAGTGAGGTAAAACAAGGGTGTTGTGTCAGGCGTGCTTGAATTTACGTGAGAATCAGGGTATCGCACGGTTTAAACTAGATAGAGATGGTCGATATCTAGTTGTATACATAATACTATGTTGCAACTGCTATGGCCATAAAATGGCGCTATTTGCCGGCTCTTGGAGCGATTGCATTGCTGACTATTGGGTCTCAATATTTCTTACATGCCTTGATAGATGAGCAGCAAAGTGATGCCCAGATCATAAACCTGGCGGGCCGGCAACGCATGCTGAGCCAAAAAATTACCAAAGCCGCTTCGCATTCCTTGTTACTCGAGCATGAGGCAGATCGTAAAGCGGCACGACGCGAACTGGAAACGAGTCTTGATACGTGGCTCGAAGCACATCATACGCTGCAATATGGAAGCGACTCGCTTAATGTTGCCCATCTCAATACGTATGTCATCCGCAATGGCTTTACCAAGATAAGGGCCCCTTTCATTTCTATGCAGGAGGCTGCACGCGAAGTGCTACATGCTGACTCAGTCCAGGCGCGCGCGGCGTTGTCGCAGATTATCATGCACGAGGGACGATTTCTGCGTGGTATGGATCAGATAGTAAAGGACTATGAAAGCATCGCTATCAGTCGGGTAGACGCATTGCGAAAAGGTGAAATGATCATCGGTGTTGTTACGCTTTTCGTTTTGCTACTCGAATTGTTTTTTGTATTCAGGCCGGCTGAGGTCCGCATAAAAGAATACGTCAATGAACTCACCAATAGTAGTGTGCTACTGGATGCCCAGAATCACGTATTGGAAATGGCGCTCAGAGATGCTGAACAATCTGCTCGTGCCAAAAGCACGTTTTTGTCGACCATGAGCCACGAAATTCGCACGCCCCTAAACGGTATTATTGGTATGAGCTCGTTGCTAAAAGAAACGCCACTGAATGAAGAGCAGAAAGACCTGGCATCAGTTATCGATTCTTCTGGCGCGCACTTGCTTACGCTAATCAATGACGTACTCGACTTCTCGAAAATGGATGCCGGACAATTAGAATTGGATTTGCATGCTTTCGAGCTGGCACCATTCCTTGAATCGATCATCACGCCGTTCAACGTGCTGGCAGACCACAAAAAAGTGGAGTTTCGCGTGGATATAGACGAAAACGTGCCGGCGCACTTCATTGCTGATTCCAAGCGCATCCGGCAAATTCTCATTAATCTGGTGGGCAACGCCAAAAAGTTTACCCAGGTGGGCACCATCGGGGTTTCCGTCAAACAAGCATACTACCGGCCTTCTGATAGCGGGTACGACACGTGTGGTTTAACGTTTAGCGTATCCGATACGGGCATTGGTATACCGCTGGATAAACAGTCCAACCTTTTCGATGCATTTACCCAGGTTGACGCAAGCATCAGCCGGAAATATGGCGGCACCGGTTTAGGCCTGGCCATTTGCAAACAACTCACAGAATTGATGGGGGGAAGGATTTGGTTTGAGAGCCGGCCCGGCGGTGGCTCTGTGTTCAATTTTTCGCTTGAATTGGATGTGCCTGTTGAAGGGCCGTTAAACGAAATAAAAGAGCATTACGCATAATGATAAAAAATGCCCCGCAGCAAGACCTTCTCATGGGTGCAGTACTGCGGGGCAAATGTCAAGAGGAGAGACAGTGCTAACGCCTACGCATTGGACTGTTTGTTTCCGCCGGCACTATCGCTGTTACACTGCAGCCGGCTTCTGCGGGGAAACATGGGATAATACTGACCACATATTGCAAGATGAGTGCAGCGTCATACGCAGACACCTCGCCGTTGCCCGATACATCGCCTACCCCAAGTGCGTTGCCATCCAGCGGAATCTGCCCCACCGCATGGCTCAATACCTGTGCTGCATCGAGGGCAGATACGGTACCGTTGAGGGATACATCTCCGAGTAAGGCGCCATCGCCTGTTTCAGATCCGCCGTTGAAATAGGCTGAGGCGGGGATAGGCTGTTTGTTGATATTGGGGCCGGCCCAGCTTACGGTCATTGCATGATCCCCTGAGCGTTCAAAATACGTAACCGTAATGGCGTGTTTGCCGGCTTTAAGTCCGATACTACCACTGCGCTCCTGTACTGATTGGATGCTATCATTGTCTACAATCAACAGGTCGCCAATAAACAACTGGCTGCCGTCATCAGAGGCGGTGTAAAAGGTATATGTCCCGTCGCTAGGTGCATCGACAAAACCCTGGTAGCGGAATAAAAACTCGTCTTCCTGCTGGTTCATTGAGATGTCTACAACGGGCGTTATCCCGGTTGTTATGGGGGTCAGTGCATCGAAATCCGGCAAGAAATTGTGGAAGCCTTCATAGTATTCGTAAAAAAGCCCGGGTACAGCTGCTACCGGGTTCTCCGGATCACGAAGTGCCGAAGAACGATAGGTTGCGGTCACAGATGCATTAAAGCCGGGTACCGTAAAGGTCGTTTGCGGCGAAAAGGCGTTGTCCAGATACTGCGTACTACCGGTCCACTGGTCGAAGACTTCTTCTTCTCCAGGTGTATTTGCAGCAATGTTTACAATGGTACCCGTTGGATAAATGCCGCCGCCTGTGCCGTTGTTGATGGTAATCGTATAGACGCCGCCACCGCCTCCTCCATCGCCGCCGTCTCCTCCATCACCACCGTCGCCGCCATCTCCTCCATCGCTACCGTCACGTGCGGACTCGGGCGAGTTCGGATTTTCAGGATCGGGCGTACCTTCTTTATAAATATGGATGCGGTCGACGCGCAGGTTGTACGACCTGCCTGAGAGGTACAACGTATTTTCACCGGCCGGAATGTCGTAGAGCGGCGGCTCAAATACGCCACCGCTGGGTTCGAGGGTTGTGTGGAAGGTGAAGCCTTCAGCGATGCGCGTGCTGGGATGCACAGCCTTAACAAACGTGCCGTTTTCGTTCATTTTCATCCAGCAGTCGTTCCACTGGTCACCTGCCGGTGCTCCGAGGTGCGACATGCGGAGTTTGACATAATACCGGCCCGCTGTATTCACTTTAAACGGGATTGCAATTGTCCCGTTACCCGGTGTGCCGAAGAAGTCGGGGCCATCCCAGCGCATGTATCCTGAACCGGTAAAGCCGGCATCGCTACTCTCAACAACCCAATCACCTGTCAGGTCGATGTTTTCAGCTTCAACGACCACAAGGCCGTTGTTCTCGAGCCAGGCGCCGCCCTGCGCCAGAGCCTGTTGGTTAAAAAAGAAGAGGATTACAAAGGCAAGTCTATAAATGAGCCTCAGGCTGAGTACTGGGGCATGGGAGGGGACACGGGAGCAAGTCATAAGTGCGAGAGGGGTTACTTTTGAGATAAAATGCGCTATTAAAGTGCTTTCAAGAACGATAATGCAGGATTTGCCGGGTGTTTTGGCGTACAGCCATGCGCCAGTTTTTTTAAGCTGAAAAGTGCATTTAAACCCTGGAATCCTCAGATAAGTAGTTTATTTATTGCTTATTTTAGCTCGCCATTCAAGGATAGTGCCAGTGATTTTGGCCCGCGCAAATATGCGCCAAAAGCGCATGGTTGTATGCGCCTGGGTGGCGCGTAACGTGACAGCTTTTTGATTGCTGACGTGCAAGAAAAAAGAGGAGCCAGATCGGGAAACTGGTATCCAGACCTGCGGTTAGAATCTTTGACCCAACACCAAATCGAGGCCGTATGACCACAGCAGTAGCACCGGGCGTCCATCCGGATTCATTTACGTTTACAGAGGTACTTGGCGGGATCGAGCACTATGTGCACAAGAAAAATGGATTGCAGGTGCTGCTCATGCAGCAACAGGCAGCGCCCGTAGTCACGTTCATGGTGACCTACCATGTAGGAAGTCGGCACGAGTCGACCGGATTAACCGGTGCCACGCACTTCCTCGAGCACCTGATGTTTAAAGGCACGGAGCGCTACAACAAACAGGCGAAGACTTCGGTGTTCAACGTGCTGCAGCGGGTAGGGGCCCAGATGAACGCAACCACCTGGGTGGATCGCACAAACTACTACGAGTTGCTGCCAAAAGAACACCTTGCGCTAGCCATCGATATCGAGGCAGATCGGATGCGCGGTGCCCGTATATCGGAAGATGACCTGGAGAGCGAACGGACCGTGATCCTGAACGAGTTTGATCGGGGGGAAAATGAGCCCATTCGGAAATTGTATCAGGATGTATGGAGCGCGGCCTACATCGCACATCCATATCATCATCCTACAATTGGCTGGCGTTCGGACATCGAACACGCGACATCTACCGGGTTGCGGCATTTTTACGATACGTACTACTGGCCAGACAATGCGACGGTCTCCATTATTGGGGATTTTGATCGCCATGAAGCGCTCGAACTGGTTGAACAACATTTTGGAAGCATTCCACGAGCACCGCATACTATTCCTGAAGTGCGGGTATCGGAGCCGGCGCAGTTGGGTGAACGGCGTATTGTTGTAAATCGTGCTGGTGAATTGGGCGCTTTGATGCTGGCGTATAAAACGCCTGAAGGATTGCACGTAGATACAGATGTGCTTGATGTGCTGTCCGTTATTCTGGCAACGGGCAAAAGCAGCCGGCTCTATCGTGCACTCACCGACAAAGGACTTACCACAAGTAGCTTTGCATCTGCATCGCGTTTTCGTGATCCTGGCTTGTTTGCTATCTATGGTTTCCTCGCGCCCGAGGTAGCCCATCAAACTGTTGAAGATGCCATCAAGCAAGAACTCGAACGCGTTCGAGAAGAAGGGGTGAGCACAGCGGAAGTGGATCGTGCTAAAAATCTGTTGAAAGCACAAGAGGCATTTGGGCGCGATGGATCGTATGCCATTGCCTCCCAGCTCAACGAAGCCATTGCTGCTGGCGACTGGCGGCTGTATGCTGAATATCTCTCACGAATCGAATCGATCACGGCAGTTGATATCCAGCGCGTAGCGGAAGCATACTTGCAGCCCACTCAGTGTACTGTTGGTTGGTATATCCCTGTCTAAATTTCCTGTTCGTCTAAATACCCTGTTCGTTTAAGTATCCTATTCCTCTATCTACCTTCTTTATAGCCCTGATCTATGCAGACTACTGTAGAGCCAAAAACGTTTGAAGCGCGCATCAAAGACGTCCAGATTGGAAATTGCCGGCTTTTGATGCTCCGAAGCGAAGTTGAGAATGTCGTGTCGTGGCAAGGATCGTTTTTTACGTATCCTGACTTTGCTGCTGGCGAAGAGTTGATACAAAGCATGGTTGTGTCGCTGCTAGATAAAGGCACCAAGCATCGCGACAAATTCGCTATTGCTGATGTGCTCGAAAACAAAGGTGCGGAAGTCCGATTCCAGCAGCGGGGGATTCGTGTCGGGTTTTCAGGGCGTACGTTGTGGCAAGACTTTGAAGAAGTGTTTGGCGTATTTGCTGAACAGCTCTTTGAGCCGGCGATGGCGCAAGACGAATTTGAAAAAGCCCAGATGCGTATTGCAGCTTCCATTCAGCGCAATAAAGACCGCACGGGCGCACGGGCTAGCGAGGCGTTGCGGGATATGTTATATGCGCCAGCGCATCCGAACTACTCGTTCCCTGCTGAAGAGGAAATGGAGGCGCTGCAAAGTATGGAAGTAGAGCAACTCAAAGCTTACCACGCAACGCATTTTGGCGCCAAAGGCTGCATCATGGTTGTTGTGGGAGACATAGATCTGGACGTGGTTGAGCAAACGGTTGCCAAACATTTCGCTGCCTGGCAAACCCACGATGTTGCGCCGGCATTTGCTGTGTCTTCCAAAGAAGGGGAGGGGCAAATGCTCCATGTGCCGATGGCCGATAAATTTAATCTTGACGTTAAAATGGGGCACCCGGTAGCACTGCGGCGAGGCGATGCCGATTTTACGGCACTGTACCTGGGCAACTTTATTTTGGGTGGGAATTTCTCCTCACGGTTGATGGATATTATCCGCGATGAAATGGGGCTGACCTATGGCGTGGGTTCAAGTTTGCCCGGCGTGAGCAATGATTACGATGGGCATTGGCAAATCAGTATCACGCTGAGTCAGGATAAACTCGCGGAAGGTATCGAAGCGACGCACAACCTGGTCAAGCAATTTGTTGCCGAGGGCGTGAGCGAAGCGGAGGTTGAAGAGAAGAAAACCACAATTACAGGGACCTACAAAGTGCAGATGGGCACAACCAATGGCCTGGCAAGCACCATTTTGAGGAGCCTGGAGCGTGGGTTTGATAAGAACCGACTCGACACGTTTCCCGAGGAGGTTTTTGCTCTATCCGTGGATGACGTCAACCGTGTGGTCAAGGCACACCTGGATCCTGAGGCACTGCGTATCGTTTCGGCTGGCACGCGCGCCGAAGAAGCCTGATAGCTGTAGCTATTTAGGCTTCGGGCAAGACGAAAGACAGGATTAAGTATAGAATCAGGCCGGGAAAAGCGGCACTCAGGAAGGCGAGGAGGACATAACCTACGCGTACAAGGGTAGGGTCGAGGTCGAAATATTCAGCCAGTCCACCACAGACGCCAGCAACCATACGGTTGTGCGTCGACTTAGTCAGTTTGCTCATTTGCCCTAGCTATCTCTTATGATCGTAATGCGTTCTTCTTTGGTAGACGACGAAGTCGCGTCTTCCTTCGGCATGATCATTCCGAGCAGGATGTAAGAAAGGAAGAATGGACCACCTGATGCGATGGTGCCGACCACAAAGGCAATACGGACAAGCGTCGGGTCGATGTTGAAGTATTCTGCAATACCAGAAGCAACACCGCTGACTTTTTTGTCGCGCGATTTACGCAGCTTTCTTTTGGGTGGATTGTAGAAGTTTTTCTCGACCTTAACTTTAGGCTTCTTCGCTTTCAGATCAACCTTAACCTTGCGGGTTGTTTTCTTCTTTGGCCGCCACGATAAGGCGCCAAATCCGAGTAGAATGATCAGAATGCCGGCTATAATAGGAATTGCAGCAGCAATTTCAGCAACACTTGGTAACCCGAGGCCGAGACCCATCTCCTGGAGAATGTAGACGATCCCAACAAGAATCATGGAAAGGCCGGCCATAGTAGGCAGATTCCAGATTCCGCTTTCTTTGGGTTCTTCTTCTTCAAAGAGAATGCTTTCCAGTTCTTCGTCAGAAAGTGATTCAAGGTCCAGGTTTAGATCATCATCTTCAAAAGATGACAACTCTTCCTCAACTCGTTTTCGTGTGCGTGTTCTCATGTTGCTTGTTTCCTGTAGCTTGAGAAGCGTACGGGTTTTGTGGCGTCATGTTACAAAATGTCCCGCATTGCAGCAAAGGCGCAGGGCAGGGAACGGGCCTGAGTGGTGCCACGGGGCACGGATTCAGGCAGATGAACCACGTTGGGCATTTGGGTGAGGCAAGCGCATTACCTCCTTTTCCGTAACAATGATATCGACCGGGATATCATGAGGCAAAGCCGGCATGGCGTCTAAAAGGCCATCGCTGGGCAGGGGGCATATAAAAGGGCAATTGCACCTGGCCAGGAACGCATCATAAAAGCCTTTGCCGTAGCCGAGGCGATACCCACGGAAATCGACGCCCAGTGCAGGGACGATGACAGCATCCAATTGCACCGGGTCGACAAGGGCTCCATGTACAGGTTCCTTTATTCCCCAACGATTTGTTTTCAGGTTGGTTTCTGTATCGTAGCAGCGGTGTTCCATTCGAGGTGGGTCTTCAAAAGAGAGGACCACAGGCAAGACAATCGTTTTGCCCTGCGTCTGCAACATATTAATCAGTGAAGTGGTGTCTAACTCACGTTTACCCTTGATAGGCCAAAAGCAATGGATGGTGCCTGCTTGCAGCAATTCGGGCAGCCTGGCAAGCTGGTCCATAATGGCGGTATTCATCTGGGAAAAAGCTGCTGCAGGCAGCGCCTGGCGGCCGGCTGTTAACCGTTTTCGTAGTTGTTTTTTTGATTGCACGGGCGTGATGCTAGAAAAAAACCGCTAGATCTTCATCTTCGGAAAGAACGAAGTTGGGTATTGGGCGTTTGATGATCAATTTTTTGCGGGGTAAATTAGCTATTCTGCCCCAAAAAGCAGGAATTGAAGGAATACAACTGCTGGTTGGATACAGGCCGGGCGTTAACTCCTTGTTTTGCGAAAGGTTGAACCGCGGGATTTTATGTTTGAGAATCTGACAGACAAGCTTGAAGGCGCACTAAAGTCCATTAGTGGACAGGCGCGCATTAACGAACTCAACATCGCCGAGACGATGCGTGAGATTCGTCGTGCATTGCTGGACGCAGATGTCAACTACCAGGTGGCGAAGGAGTTCACCGATAATGTGAAGAACAAGGTGTTGGGGAGCGAAGTGCTCACCTCGGTTTCGCCCGGGCAGCAACTTGTGAAAATTGTATACGACGAACTGGTTCACTTTCTCGGTGAGGAACAGGTCGACGTCCAGATGGCGCCCAAGCCGCCAACTATTATTTTGGTAGCCGGTCTTCAGGGATCGGGTAAAACGACGTTTTGCGGTAAGCTGGCGTTGTTCTTCAAGGGGAAAGGCCTTGCGCCGATGCTGGCAGCAGCCGACGTCTATCGGCCGGCAGCTGTGGATCAGTTGAAAACCCTCGCCAGCTCCATCGATGTGCCTGTGCACGCAGTCGTTGAAGATGGGACCGTGGTGCAAGACGCCGTCCGCGTGGCGCGCGAAGCCGTGGCTGAAGCCCGGAAAAACGCCAGAAACGTATTGATTATTGACACCGCCGGCCGCATGCACATCGATGATACGATGATGGCCGAGGTGGAGAACATAAAGAAAGCCGTTGATCCAACAGAAATCCTGTTTGTCGTGGACAGCATGACAGGCCAGGATGCAGTGAATACGGCACTCGAATTTAACAAGCGGCTTGACTACGACGGGGTAATCCTGACCAAGCTGGACGGTGACACGCGCGGCGGCGCTGCGTTATCGATCCGCTCGGTAGTTAACAAGCCTATCAAATTTGCTTCAACTGGTGAGAAGCTCGACGCCCTGACCCCGTTTTATCCGACGCGTATGGCGCAGCGGATTTTGGGAATGGGGGATGTGGTTTCATTTGTTGAGAAAGCACAGGAGCAATTCGACCAGAAGCAGGCGGAGAAACTGCAGCGCAAAATCCGCTCAGAGGATTTTGATCTCGAAGACTTCTACGAGCAGTTGCAGCGGATCAAAAGCATGGGATCGCTCAAAGATCTTTTGGGCATGATTCCAGGCGTTGGAAAGCAGATTCGCGATCTTGATATCGACGATGATGCGTTCAAGCATATTGAAGCAATGATTAGTTCTATGACACCTGAGGAACGAAAGCGTCCTGAGTTGTTAAATGGCAGTCGACGTCGTCGCATTGCCAAAGGTAGTGGGGTGGAAGTTCGCGATGTAAATCAGCTGATCAAGCAGTTTCGCGAAATGAAGAAGATGATGAAGACGATGTCGAAGCTGATGGGGAAAGGACGATCGGTTGATATGTCCAGCCTCATGGGTGGAAGAATGTAGGGGAGTAAGCAGAAACGTAGCAATAACAATTAGACCAACACACTTAGGTAAAAAGTGGCAGTTAAACTCAGATTACGCCGAATGGGGCGCAAAAAACGTCCAGTATACGCTGTAGTAGCAGCAGACACGCGCAGCCCTCGCGACGGCCGGTACATTGAAGACCTGGGCCGTTATTATGCAGTTGAAGAACCAGCACGCATCGTCCTTCAGGAAGATCGCGTACTCTACTGGTTGCAGCAGGGCGCCCAGCCGTCTGACACGGTGCGGAGCCTTTTGAAAGATCGCGGCCTCATGTTGGCCTTGCACCTGCATCGTAAAGGCAAGAGCGAAGAAGAAATTCAGTCGGAAGTAGCTTCTTTTCTGGAAAACAGAGCAGATCGCAAGCCGAAGAAAAGCACGGCAGCCGATCGCCAGCGCGCTGTATTGGAAGCTGAAGCTGCAGCAGCTGTAAAAGCTGAAGCAGAAGAAGCCAAGGCCAAAGCAGAAGCGGAAGCCAAGGCCAAAGCAGATGCTGAAGCAGCGAAAGCTAAAGCAGCTGAAGAGCGCGAAAAAGAGCAGGAAGCTGCTGCTGAAGTAGTGCAGGAAGAGCAAGCGGAAGCGAACAAAGCACAGGCTGCTAAAGACGCTGAAGATTCAGCTGCTGCTGAAGAGGCTGCACCGGAAGCTGCCGCTGAAGAAGCGCCGGCAGAAGCTGCCGCTGAAGAAGCGCCGGCAGAAGAAGCTGCACCAGAAGCCGCCGCAGAAGAAGCCGCACCAGAGGCTGCTGCTGAAGAAGCACCTGCTGCTGAAGAAGCACCTGCTGCCGAAGAAGCTACTGAAGAAAAGAAAGACGACGCGTAAACACTGTTGACAACCCAATCCATTTGTAGGTAAGCACAATGGCTGCAGCAGATGAACGGGTATTGTTAATGATTGGCCGCGTAATTCGCAGCCACGGCGTTGTAGGTGAAGTGAAGGTGTTACCGGAGTCAGATGACCCCGAGCGTTTGCTTGACCTGAATGAAGTGTTCATTGGTAAAGATGAAACAGCCACGTTGCCTTACGAGGTGACGCAGGCCCGTTTTCAGCAAACAAAAAAAGGCCTCGTTATCCTTATGTCTTTTGCCGGCGTAAAGGGGCGCGACGCTGCTGATGCCTTGCGGCATCAATTTGTATTTGCTACGAAAGAAGAGCTTCCTCCTCTTGAGGACGGTGAGTTTTATCTGCATGATCTCATTGGTAGTCATGTAGAGACGGAAGAAGGAGAGGCTGTTGGCACGCTCAAAGAAGTACTTGAGATGCCGGCTTACCATCTGTACGTCGTACAGCGGCCTGGGCAGAAGGATGTCATGATTCCTGCTGTGCCAGCGTTCATTGAAACAATTGATGTTGAAGCCCAACGTATCGTCATTCGGCCCATTGAAGGGTTGCTTGATGTATAAACAGGTAGAACCGTGCGCATTGATGTTGTAACGGCGTTGCCAGGTATCGTAGAGGGGCCCCTTTCGCACAGCATTATTTTGCGTGCGCAAAAGGCTGGCCTTGTGGAAATTAACGTCCACGATATCCGCGCTTACGCAACGGGCAAGCACCGTCAAATTGACGATTACCCGTACGGTGGTGGCGCCGGCATGGTGATGAAACCCGAGCCAATTTTTGCTTGCCTCGAAGAAATCATTGAAGGCGCAGAACAGCGCGGTCATCCTGTAGATGAAGTGATATTCCTGACACCAGACGGGGAAACGTTCACGCAACCCATAGCCAACGCCTTATCGCTGAAAAAGCATGTTGTACTGCTTGCCGGCCACTATAAAGGCATTGATCAGCGCGTTCGTGACGCCCTCGTTACGCGAGAAATATCGGTAGGTGACTACGTGCTCAGTGGTGGGGAACTCCCGGCGCTTGTGCTGGTAGATGCGCTGGTTCGGCTGGTACCAGGTGTACTCGGAGATGCTGCCTCGGCGCTTTCTGATTCATTTCAGGACAATCTGTTGGGTGCCCCCGTTTATACGCGGCCTGCTTCATTCAGGGAAATGGAGGTGCCACGCGTTTTATTGTCGGGAGATCACACCGCCATCAGCGCCTGGCGCGAGCAGCAACGCGAAGAGAAAACGCGAAGCCGTCGGCCTGATATGCTGGACGATAAAAAAGCTTGACATCATTTGATTTTGGTTACGGTAATGTGGCAATGTCGCAGACACCGTTTCGATCACCTAGAAACTTAAAACTATTTTATAAAGAGGTAGCCATGGCAAACGACATTATGGGAATCATTGAAGCAACGCAGCTGCGTGACGATGTCCCTGAATTCGATCCTGGCGATACAGTAAATGTACACGTTCGCGTAATCGAAGGGGAAAAGGAACGTATCCAGCAGTTCCAGGGTGTTGTGATTGCTATTCAGGGAGAAGGATCACGCAAGACGTTTACCGTTCGTAAAATTTCCAACGGTATCGGCGTAGAACGTGTTTTCCCTCTGCACTCACCGAAGTTGGCTAAGATCGAGCGCGTGCGCCGCGGTATTGTTCGCCGCGCCAAGCTCTATTATCTCCGCAACCTCCGTGGTAAAGCCGCCCGTATCAAAGAAAACATGGCCCGCCGGTAGTTTCCTGCGGGAGTAATCCCATACCAGAATCATGCGTGTTGCTGTTTGGGATGAACCAGCCCTTGATTTCTTTGCAAAAGCAGCAGAAGAACTGGCCAGTCAGCACAACCTGACTGTCCAGCGTGCATCCCGGCG
The DNA here is from genome assembly GCA_965263205.1 of Rhodothermales bacterium. GTDB lineage: Bacteria > Bacteroidota > Rhodothermia > Rhodothermales > JAHQVL01 > JBCCIM01. Next base: position 393,513 of record CBDHHF010000035.1, on the reverse strand, counting down.
TACGCTCCGGGATTTGCTCGTTGGGGGATCTGTGGACATCGCGTTGCTTCCCACCTTGTCCGTGTTTATCGAACACGAGCTATTCGATGTGCTGCCGGCTGTTGCCATTTCTTCCTGGAATTATCCGTTCCTGAAGCTGAACCTGCATAAAGGGATAGGTGAACCCGCCCAGGAAATCTGGATAGATCCCAATCTCGCGCAAGAAGCCCTTGTTACCAAAGTTGTCCTGAAGGAGCATTATAACATGTCGCCTTCGTTCAAGCCGTTTGCTGGCGACTTGTTTGTTGCCGCACAAAAGCAGGACCTGGGGGCTACCTTGCTCCAGACGCCGCTGGAAGAAGTAGCGTTTGCTGGTACCAGCATCGACCTTGGCCAGGACTGGTACGAACTCACGCACTATCCCATGGTTTGGGGCCTTTTTGCGATGCGAGATGGCGAGGCGAGTGGCAAAGCCGTAAATCTCATACGCGAGATCGCACGCTACACCGAACGCGAAGGCGAAGCCTGGCTTGCTGAAATGGATTTACCTGAAGTTTTCCACAAATTCTATTTGGAAGGCTTGCGGTACAGGCTGGATGACCTTGCGACGGCCAGTATCACCTCGTTTCAGGATTATTTGTATTACAACGATGCGGTAGAAGACATGGCGCCGCTTCCCTTCTTCGAGGTTCCGGAAGGAGAAGCCGATACGGAAAAAGGCCCGATTCTCTAACTGTTACGGGTTTTGCCCATTTTTAGCCCGATCCAATGAGCGACGGCATCAAAATCATAACATCCAATCGCAAAGCACGGCACGAGTATCACATCAGTGATACCCTTGAAGTGGGTATTGCCTTATTGGGGACCGAGGTCAAGTCGTTACGCGAGGGAAAAGCAAATCTGCAAGAAGCTTTTTGTAGCTTTACCAAGGGCGAACTCATCCTGATGCAATGCCACATTGCACCCTTCAAGCACGGCGGACACTTTAATCACGATCCGTTACGCCCCCGTAAATTGTTGCTCCATCGCAGAGAATTGAAGAAATGGGATGCCGCGTCCCACCAAAAAGGATATACCATCGTCCCGCTGAAAATGTATTTCAAGTCGGGCCGTGTCAAGCTGGAAATTGGCCTTGCAAAAGGCAAGAAATTATATGACAAGCGTTCAGATATCGCTAACCGGGAATCCAAGCGGAAACTTGATCGCGTCATGAAAGAAGGCATTCGATAACCTGATCGACAGCCTTCCCTGGAAGTTCAACCCTCAAACATTTAGTAGTTACATGTCAGCTTTCTTACCCGTTGAAGAGCAAATGGCGCACATCAAGCGCGGCGTTGAAGAAATTTTGCCAGAGGCTGCGCTGGTTGAGAAGCTCAAGAAGTCCTACAAAACGGGCAAGCCGTTAATTGTAAAGCTGGGGTGTGACCCGAGCCGGCCAGATTTGCACCTCGGCCACTCCGTAGTGCTCCGTAAGCTACGCCAGTTCCAGGACCTCGGCCACCAGGCTGTATTGATAGTGGGGGATTTTACGGGTATGATTGGCGATCCAAGTGGCCGCTCCAAAACGCGTCCGCCACTTACGCTGGAAGATACGCGGGCGAACGGGCAGTCGTACTTTGAGCAGGCGACCAAAATCCTTGATCCCGAGCGGACACGGATTGTTTATAACTCAGAGTGGTTGGGTGAGATGAGCTTCCGTGATGTCATCCAGCTGGCCGGCAAGTACACGGTAGCCCGTATGCTGGAGCGCGACGATTTTGAGCGCCGCTACAAAAACGGCGAAGCCATCGGCGTACACGAATTCCTCTACCCGCTGGCACAGGCGCAAGACTCTGTTGCCATCGAGTCGGATATTGAGCTTGGTGGTACCGACCAGAAATTTAACCTGCTCGTTGGCCGCTCCATTCAGGAAGCCGCCGATCTCGAACCCCAGGTTTGTATCACGTTGCCGATCCTTGAGGGGACGGATGGCGTGGAGAAAATGTCGAAGTCGCTTGATAACTACATCGGGATTTCGGAAGAACCGGCACAGATGTATGGCAAGACGCTTTCCATCTCTGACGCGTTGATCTACCGCTACTACGAGTTGGCCACCAATGTGCCCACAAGTGAACTATCAGCCATCAAGGAATACGCCGAAAAAGACCCGCGTAATGCCAAGCACGATCTTGCCTACAAAATTGTTGAAATGTACTACAACAAAGAGACTGCAGATCAGGCACGTGCACACTTTGAGAACACCGTGATCAACCGTGGTGTCCCGGAAGATATTGAGGAATTCTCGCCCTCGCTGGATGATGGTTCAAGTATTCCACTTTTCAAACTGTTGGCTGAAGCCAATCTTGCGAAATCAAATGGTGAAGCGCGCCGGCTGATCCAGCAAAATGCGGTTTCCATTGACGGTGAAAAGGTAAGTGATCCCGCCACTGAAATTGACGTGCAGGATCGCGCACCGTTTGTGATCAAAGTAGGTAAACGACGCTTTGCGCGTATTGTGAGCAACTAACGCTAGCATCGTCGTTTGCTACGTTATTAAATCTGCCTGATGGCACCCACCATTTAACTGTAATCAGAGATGACAACCAGCGAAGGACTTGCCACTACAATCAGCCTCAATAATGGCGTTGAGATTCCTAAATTTGGCCTCGGCGTGTTCAAAATGGAAGAAGGGGCGGAAGTGACGGACGCCGTCCAGTGGGCAATTGAGGAAGGTTATAAGAGCATCGATACGGCAAAGGTATATGCGAACGAAGCCGGCGTAGGAGAGGCGATTAAGGCTTCCGGGATTGCGCGGGATGATATTTTTGTCACCACCAAAGTATGGAATTCAGACCAGGGCTACGATGAGACGCTGCGTGCCTATGAAAAGAGCCTGGACGAACTGGGTATGGAGTATGTCGACCTGTACCTGGTGCACTGGCCGGTTAAAGGCAAGTATGTTGATACCTGGCGCGCGCTGGAAACGATGTACAACGAAGGACGGGTGCGGGCGATTGGCGTGAGTAATTTTCTTGTGCACCACTTACAGGACGTACTCGATGCCGGCACGATTGTCCCGATGGTTAACCAGGTTGAATTTCATCCACGCTTGCAACAACCTGAACTTCAGGCTTTTTGTAAAAATAATGGGGTACAATTGGAAGCCTGGAGTCCCATCATGAAAGGCCGTGTGCTCGATATCCCTGAACTGGTTGCTATTGGCAATAATCACGGCAAAGACGCCGTGCAGGTAACCCTCCGCTGGATGTACCAGAAAGACATCGTTACCATCCCTAAATCGGTGAAAAAGCACCGTATTGCATCAAATGCTGACATTTTCGATTTTGAGTTATCAGCAGCGGAAATGCAGGCCATTGAAGATCTTGACCAGGGTACAAGGGTAGGACCAGACCCTGATAACTTTGACTTTTAAGGCAGTGCCCTCCGGGTAGAGATCCTTCGGCTTCGCTTAGGATGACATGGGTCGAGCAGCGCTATTCGGGAAGAGACCCTTCGCGGGCTCAGGGTGACAGAGGTCGAGCGGTCTGCCTTCCCCACGTCATGCCGCACTTGATCCGGTATCCAGAGTGCCTTGGCTGTGAGCGTAGGTGCAGCAATGCACAGTGCACGCCCAGATCCTTCGGCTTCGCTCAGGATGACATGGGTTGAGCACAGCGCTATTCGGGAAGAGACCCTTTGCGGGGCTCAGGGTGACAGAGGTCGAGCGGTCTGCCTTCCCCACGTCATGCCGGACTTGATCCGGTATCCAGAGTGCCTTGGCTGTGAGCGTAGGTGCAGCAATGCACAGTGCACGCCCAGATCCTTCGGCTTCGCTCAGGATGACATGGGTCGAGCACAGCGCCATTCGGGTAGCGATCCTTCGCGGGCTCAGGGTGACAGAGGTCGAGCGGTCTGCCTTCCCCAGGTCATGCCGGACTTGATCCGGTATCCAGAGTGCCTTGGCTATGAGCGTAGGTGCAGCAATGCACAGTGCACGCCCAGATCCTTCGGCTTCGCTCAGGATGACATGGGTCGAGCACAGCGTTATTCGGGTAGCGATCCTTCGCGGGGCTCAGGGTGACAGAGGTCGAGCGGTCTGCCTTCCCCACGTCATGCCGGACTTGATCCGGTATCCAGAGAGGTTTGGCTATGTACGTTGCTATAGCAAAGCAAGGTGGCCGCTCAGATTCTTCGGCAGGCTCAGAATGACAGGATTGGGGCGGAGGTGCCATTCGGGTAGCGAGCCTTCGCGGGGCTTAGGGTTACAGGGTTGAAGCAGATCAGCATGCTGCAATCAACAATCCGCATTCAGCAATCTTCCTGCTACAGGGCTCTGGATGAGAGGGATTTGCGCTGGTTAGCTGATAGAGCTCCCATGTTGTTGCACACGCGCATCCATTCCCTCTACAAGCGTAATCAGCTCTTGCTTGTAAGTCGCAATTTTATCCATCAAAGCTGCGTCGCCTGTTGCTAAAATTTGCAGGGCTAACAGGCCGGCGTTTTTTGCGCCGCCAATCGCAACGGTTGCAACTGGCACTCCGCCCGGCATTTGCACAATCGACAGCAACGAATCCATCCCTTTCAGGTTGCGCGTAGGTACGGGGACACCAATAACTGGCAGTGGTGTGCTTGCCGCAATCATACCCGGCAAGTGCGCTGCCCCGCCGGCGCCGGCGATGATTACTTTAATGCCGCGCGCGTGTGCTGATTCAGCATACGTTTGCATCGCCTGGGGCGTGCGGTGTGCAGAGAGGACGCGCATTTCAAAAGGTACTTCGAACGAGGTGAGGATTTTTGCAGCTTCCTCCATAACGGGCAGATCAGATTCACTGCCCATCGCGATACCAATCACTGGGGTGGACATAAAGGTACTCGATTAAAGTTGAATCAAATTGGCTGCCTTTTCAGCCAGCTCTCGTACTGCTTTGGGGTCTTTACCCGTTGTTGTAACGTGCCCCATTTTTCTTTTGGGTCGAACGCCGGTTTTACCGTAGATGTGAATGGCTGCACCCGGGACCTGGAGTGCTTCCTGATATCCATGGGTTTCGGGTACAGACTCCCGATGGCCTAGCACATTGATCATCACAGCAACCGGCTGACGGAGTGCTGGATTGCCTAACGGCAAGTCAAGTACGGCGCGTACGTGGTTCTCAAACTGTGAGGCATAACAGCCTTCGATAGAGTAGTGGCCCGTGTTGTGGGGGCGGGGGGCCAACTCATTGACAAGCACCGAACCATCCGCAAGCTCAAATAACTCTACAGCGGTAATGCCCACACCCTGCACCGCCTCTACGGCTTTGAGGCCGATGGCTGTTGCCTTGGCAGCCGTTGCATCGCTTACAGCAGCCGGCACCACAACGGCATGACACCGATGGTCTTTCTGCTCTGTGTAGGCTACCGGATAAATGACATATTCTCCTCCAGGCCGACGCGCAATAAGCACAGATAGCTCGCGCACAAACGGGACCCATGCCTCAACCATAAGGCCTGATTCATCAGCGAGCTTGGGCCACGCTGCTTCAAGGGCCTCATGCGTTTTTACTGTGGCGTTGCCGTATCCATCGTATGACCCCAGGTAGCGTTTTAGCAGCACGGGATAACCGAAGCCGGCTGCGGCCTCTTTGGCTTGCTCAATGGTTTCACAGCAGGCGAAGGCCGGCACGGGTAAACCTGCCGCTTCAAGTGTTTTTTTCTGTATCCCTTTATTGCGGATCTTCAGTAGCGTCTCTGGATGCGGCCAAAGACCCGTCTCAGCTGGTATTATGTCGAGCAGATTTTCTGCCGGCGCCCATTCACTTTCAACAGTAATCGACGTACAGCCAGCGGCAAACGTGCGTAAGACTTCGGGGTCGTGCCAATCGCCAATAACGTGCTCACCGAGGCCTTGCATGGGGCCATCAGAGGTCGGGGAGAGGAATCTAATATCGATCCCCATTGGGATAGCCGCGATGGCCATCATGCGGCCCAACTGACCGCCGCCCATGATCCCGAGTCGGGGAAATGATTGATCAACGGACATGGGCATTTACGCGTACTGCAGTCATTCGGATTAAACTACTCCGTTCAGGATTTCCATTAACTCACCTTCTGTTGCTACCAGTACTTGACGTGCTTTGGATCCTTCAAACGGACCAACGATACCAACACGTTCTAGCTGGTCGACAATGCGCGCTGACCGCGTATAGCCGATAGACAGTTTGCGCTGTAGCAGCGATACCGAGCCTTGCTGGGTCTGCACGATGATACGCGCGGCCTGCGGGAAGAGCTCATCAAGTTCGCTTTGGGGCTGGCCGTCGAGCTTGAGCTCTGGCGAATCTTCGATGGACGGCAGGAAATACGGCCCTGTGCCGGCCTGGTCGGAAATGTACTCCGTAACGCAGTCTACTTCATCAACAGAAATAAACGGTCCCTGCAGGCGAATCAGGTTACTGCCTTTCATGTACAGCATGTCCCCGTTTCCGACGAGGCCTTCAGCGCCGTTCTGATCAAGAATGGTGCGTGAGTCAATTTTAGACGCTACCTGGAAGGCAATACGTGCCGGGAAGTTGGCTTTAATCAGACCGGTAATTACGTCGACGGAAGGGCGCTGTGTTGCGAGGATCAGGTGAATACCCACAGCACGAGCCATTTGTGCGAGGCGGGCAATGGGGCCTTCAATTTCTTTGCCGGCGGTGAGCATGAGGTCAGCAAGCTCGTCTACCACAACAACCAGGTAAGGCAAGTGACGATGGCCTGCTTCAGCCGGCAGATCGCCATTTCTGAATTTCAAGTTGTAGTCATGCAGACTCCGGACCATGGCTTTCTGCAACAGGGTGTACCTGAATTCCATCTCGCGCTCACAGCTCTTCAGTACGCCGAGAGCCTGGGATACGTCGGTTACGATGGGCGCCTCAGCTTCTTCCGGAATAGCAATGTAGTGATCGACAATCCGCCCATATTGCTGCAATTCGATCTTCTTCGGATCGATCATCACAAACTTCAGATTGGACGGGTGGCATGCGTAGACCAATCCAGTGATCAGCGTATTCAAACAAACCGATTTACCTGCACCTGTTGCACCAGCAATCAGAAGGTGCGGCATGCTCGTGATGTCTTGAATGAACACGTGCCCTTCAATGGTTTTGCCCATCGGGAAGGGGAGCCGCATTTTGTTATCCCTGAACTTCTTGGTGGCGATCAGGTCGCGAAGACGAACGAGCTCACGTTGCCGGTTTGGAATCTCAACACCGACGGCTGATTTGCCAGGAATTGGCGCAACCATACGGATGCCACGCGCGGCCATTGCCATGGCGAGGTCATCTTCCAGGGCTTTGATGCGGCTGATTTTGATGCCGGGTGCCGGCGTCAGCTCGTACATAGTAATGGTTGGCCCCACGATTGCGTTAATATCCGTAATCTGGATATTGTACGTAGCCAGTTTGTCGAGTAGAATTTGTTTGTTCTCTTCCAGCTCCGCGTAGTCGATCGTCATTTGATCTTCTGTTGTATCGAGGAGCTCGACAGAGGGGTAGCGGTAGCGTATTTCACGCAGCTGCACATTTGCCGCTGAATTTGTGACTTTTTCGGCCCGCTCTTCTTTCACCTGCTCCTGCACTTTCATGGATACCTCGCCTGGAGGTGCTTCCTGCTGCTGAATCACCTGCTTAATAGCATTGGGGTTCAGGCTGCTGCGTTGTGCAGGTTGTGGTGTCGCGCCGGGGTTGGTGCCGCCGGCCGACCTGGTTTTGTTCTGCGCGATGTAATCATTCAGGGAAGCCGCGTAACCATCGGGCGGCTGCTGGTTGAAAGCATCGGAAGATTTAGGTCCAGTTGATTGCGGAGGTGCCTGCTGTGCTTGTGGCTGTGGGGCAGGGGCTGGCTCTGATTTTACGGAGCCGACAGTAGATGTCGCTGTGTTGAGCGCGGCCTGGGCAACCGAGGCGATACGCGTTGCAGCCGACTTGGCGCTGCTACCCGATTTTTTCTTCTTCGGTTCAGGCTCTTCTGGAATTTCGATACCGCGTTGGCGTGCACGCTCCTCTTCGAGCAGTTTTCTGCGTTCCTTGCGATTGCCAAAGACATCGCGCCGGATGATGGTGCCCCAGTCGGTGAACAGGTCTTTGATATTGAGGGCAGCGTCTTCAAGCCGATCCATCGATTTCTGAAAGTCCCGGTCGACAACCAGCAGCGCGGTGATGAGAATCAATACGCTAATAATGAAGAAACTTCCGATTTCACCAAGGGCCCGAATCGCAAAGTCGGCCATGGCAAGGCCGGCGTTCCCGCTTAGTATCAACGTGTTCAGATCGAACGTTGTCCCAAACCATCCAAAGAAGCAGGCCAGCTCAAACGAGCCAATCAGGCCAAACGTGGTGTACATGGGCAGGTAGAGCGAGTGCCGGTTTCTCAGAAACAGATATCCCCACGCCATCATGAGCAGGGGCCAGATGAGGATAGACAAGCCGAGGAAATTTGGAATCAGGTAGTACGCTATGGTGGCACCAACAAGTCCCAGCGCGTTTTCTGCCCGATTGTTTTCGAGTGCAAACGCTTCCCCAAAGGTATAGCTTTGCACAAGGGTGTCGTCGATCGGCTTGTAGCTGAAAAGCGCAAGCATCACGCAAAATGCTATGGCCATCATGAAAAGGCCCAGCAATTCGCTTTTGCGCTCATAGCTGATTACCGGGGCATTGGCTCCCCGCGTGGATGTTACTTTTGCTATTCGTTTGGCCATTCCCTAAATCAGGATTTATGGAAAGGGGGCTTGGTAATGATCGCTTCGCGGGTCTTTCCTCGCGAGCTAATGCCGATGGTGCTGCCCGGTGTGGTGTACTGTTTGTCATTGGGCACATACCCCATGCCGATGCCTTTGCTCAGGATAGGGGATTGCGTGCCACTTGTGACAACACCAATCTCTTCGTTTGCTGCGTTTACAATGGCATTTCCGGTGCGGGGGATACCGCGTTCGGACATGACAAAGCCAACCAGTTTGCGATCAGGTACGTCTGCCTTGATGCGCTCAAGCGCTGTTTTTCCTACAAAATCGCCTTTGTTGAGTTTCGTGATCCAGCCGAGGCCTGCCTCATACGTAGAGGTTTCGTCGGTGATATCGTTGCCGTAGAGGCAAAAGCCCGATTCCAGCCTCAGCGTATCGCGTGCACCGAGTCCAACAGGCTTGAGGCCATAAGCTGCGCCGGCTTTGAGCAGCGCTTGCCAAACCGTTACAGCGTCTTCAGCTTTGCAATAGATCTCCAGTCCTTTTTCACCCGTGTAACCCGTGTGAGAAAGGATCACGCTGTCTAGCCCCAGAAACGCACCGGAAGCCGGTTCGAGAAAATGGTAAAATTTCAGATCAGCAATGGATTCGTCGAGCAGTGTCTGGACGATGTCAAATGCTTTAGGCCCCTGTATGGCGAGCAGGGCCGTCTCGTCGGATACGTTTTGCAGGGTGGTACCTTCGAGAACGTGCTGTGACACCCAGTCCCAGTCTTTCTGAATATTGGAGGCATTAACAACCAGCATATACGCTGATTCGCTACGGCGATAGACAAGCAGGTCGTCTACGATCCCACCGTCGGGCATGCACATGGCAGTATACATGGCGCGGCCATCGTAGAGCTTGCTGGCGTCGTTGGTTACGATACGCTGGATCGAATCAAGCGCGGTAGGCCCATCAACAAGAAATTCTCCCATATGGCTTACATCAAACAAGCCGGCTGCCTCGCGGACCGCCATGTGCTCGTCGATGATGCCGCTGTACTGTACGGGCATATCGAATCCACCGAAGGGCATCATACGGGCCCCCAGTTCAACATGCTGAGCGTGCAAAGGAGTAGTCTTGAGTGTTTGAGGGTCCATGCGTTGTCTTATGCTCTGTGTTTTACGCTGTGTCTTATATACTGCGTCTATGCGCTGTCTGGATTGCGCGTGGCGTTGGATCGGGAGGGCCGGCGAACTGCCACCGCAGAATGTTGCTAATACTGTTATTTCTTAAAGATAATACACCCGATGAAAACCAGAATCAATCGGGTGTTACGGATATTCTAACGTTTTGTATTCAAAGAGGATAACGATACTACTAATCCGACTTAAATATAATAAATAATAACGTTAAATCCGTTATTGACCAGTTCGTCTCACGGAATATTCTTGCGGATAGCTTGCGTTTCCAGGAGTAGCTTTTTAAACGTACTGAATCGAACAGAAAATTGCACCTCTTCTTTATAAAACCGGGGATAAAACCTGCATGTATGCCAATAGCCAGTCACAAACCCACCGCCCGAGCAATCACAAATTAAATCACAAAGCACAACGGCCTCAAACAAATACCTTCAACTTGAAACCTTCAACTTGTAACCCCTAAATCTTACATCTGAAAAGCTGTATATCCTGCTGACTCAAGAGCCGCAATGGCCTGCATCGACGTTTTTCGATTGGAAAAGCCGATCCTGAATACGCCTTCCAGGCCTTCTCTGATTTTAAGTAACTCAAGGTCTTTGATGTCGATTTCGGCTTCGTGCAGCACGCCAATCAGTTTATATAAGAAGCCCGGTTTGTCTTCTGCGTACACGTACACATCGGCGAGGGGATGGAGAAAGCCTTTTGAGTGTTTAGGGATCAGGTCGCGGCCAATGCGTGCTTGTTGGAAGCTGTGCTGGAGGTCTTCGAGGTCGTTGCCAAAAACGCGGTTGCGCATCTTTTGCAGGTCTGTTGCAAAGCCGGCCAGCATATCGAGGATGGGGCCTTCGTTTGCGACCAGGATATCACGCCACATTTCAAACGAAGAAGAAGCAATCCGTGTCATATCCCTGAACCCACCTGCAGCGAGCTGCAAAAATGCATCGTCACTTTCGTGGTGGTGGGCGACGTAGTTCATCAAGGTCACGGAAAGCAACTGGGGGAGATGGGATACAGCGGCCGCAATGCGGTCGTGGCGCTCTGCAGGTAGGACAAAGATGCGCGCACCAATCGCCTGGAAAATATCGAGTAAGCCGGCATACGCTGCCGCAAACGTATCTTCGGTCATGCCTTCGGGGGGGCAGAACACGTAGGTTGCGTTTTCAAAAAGGAAGGGGTCGGCGTGGTGGACTCCGCTTTTTTCTGAGCCGGCCATCGGGTGGCCACCAATAAAGGTGACTGATTCTGGTAACACCTTGGCCGCGTGTGAGACAACCGGCTTTTTAACCGAACCCACGTCGGTTACGATGGCGCCGGCTTTAAGTAGCGGTGCTATCTCTGATGTCAGGAGCAGGATTTTGGCAATGGGTACAGCCAGAATCACGAGATCAGCATCACGGACAGCGGCTTCCAGGCTTGCTGCAGGGACATCAATAGCGCCTCTGTCGAGGGCTTTGTCAAGAACTTCGGGTTGGTCAAAGCCAAAGATTTCAAGCTCGCTTCGATGTTTTTTGAGTGCCAGTCCCAGCGATCCACCGATTAGTCCAACGCCTACTATGGCTATTTTTTGAATCATGCCCGTTATTTTGAGCCAAGCCCGTTATAACTTGGCGGGTACATAGAAAATTATACAGAATTGTATGGCGGCAGAAGTTACTAAAAAGTATACTATGCCACGGCTGGTTCAGCTTTATTCACCAGCTATTTGTACACTGGATTACCTACGCACGCGAAGCGGCCCACACAACAGGTATAAAAAGACGCTATGCTGTTTCCAATCAGTGATGATGACAAAGATTTGAAAGGGTTTGCTCCGGTTACCATCGGACTCATCATCCTCAACCTCGCCGTTTTCTTTCTGTTGCAGCAGGCGGGCGACAATCCTAATTTCACGTATGGCTACAGCGTCATTCCCTATGAAATAGTGAACGGCATCGACCTGGTAGCACCTGAGTCGATTACGATCAACGGCGAACGCCAGGCCATCCCCCAGGCACCAGGGCCTACGCCAATCTATCTCACGATTCTTTCTGCAATGTTTATGCATGGGGGATACATGCACCTGTTTGGTAACCTGCTCTATCTTTGGATATTTGGGGATAACGTGGAAGTTCGATTTGGCGCCGTCCGGTTTCTGCTCTTTTATCTGTTGAGTGGCGTTGTGGCGACGTATGCGCAGATTTATCTGGACCCGTCTGGTGTTATTCCGAATCTTGGTGCGTCCGGGGCGATATCCGGGGTCTTGGGTGCCTATATGGTGCTTTTCCCGCGAAACCGCGTACACGCTATTTTTCTGTGGACGATGGTATCGATTCCTGCTATTATTGCTATAGGGGCGTGGATTGTTATGCAGTTTGTGAGCGGTTGGGGTTCGCTGGTGGCACCGGGCGAAACCGCCGGCGGTGTGGCATATGCAGCGCACATCGGTGGATTTTTCGCCGGCGTGATCATCGCGCTTTTTGTGAGAATGCGTATGAAAGAGGAGCCGAAAGATCCGTTCCGCCATCATCCTCGCTATCAGAAATCGCGGCGTCTCTGGTAATCTGACTTCTAGATGTTCATGGACCGATTAAAAGGAAAAGTTGCGGTGGTGACAGGTGGGGCCAAAGGTATCGGTGGCGCTACAGCCACGCGCTTGCACGCAGAAGGAGCACGCGTTGCCATTTTGGATGTTGATCCTGCCGGCGCCGTGCTACTTGACGGCCCTGATGGACACTTTATACCATGTGACGTTACCGATGCCAGGGCCGTGGAACACGCAGTGGAGCAGGTGGTCGCGCAGTTTGGTGAAATCGAGCTACTGATCAATAACGCCGGCATCCAGCACTACGGTACGGTGTTGACCACAACACCTGAGGAATGGGATCATGTGCTGAACGTAAATCTCAAAAGCGCCTTTTTATGTGCGCGCAGTGCTATCCCATCGATGCAGCGGAGAGGGCGGGGGATTGTTGTGAATGTTGCGAGTGTGCAGAGTTTGCATTCGCAACAAAACGTAGCGCCTTATACGACGAGTAAAACGGCAATGCTGGGCTTAACGCGCAGCATTGCGGTGGACTTTGCGCCGGCCATTCGCTCCGTAGCTGTGTGTCCGGGCACAGTAGATACGCCCATGGTCCGCTGGACCGCTGAGCAGTCGGGGGATGCTGACGCGCTGTATGAAGAGGTAGCGGCGATGCATCTGTCAAATCGTATTGCCAGGCCGGAGGAAGTGGCTGGCCTTATCGCTTACCTGTGCTCTGATGAAGCCGCGTTCATCACGGGCCAGGCCATCCGGATCGATGGTGGCCTTGGTGTTCTGTTGGGCGGGACGGTAAAAGAGTAGGGGATCTGCGTTACAAGCAATAATAGCAGGCAATAAAAAAGGCCGGACATTGTGCCCGGCCTTTTATCAAGCTCTTCTAGTGAAGCTTGTTATTCTTTTCCACCTTCAGCAGCTTCAGCTGGTGGCTTTTCAGCCGGCGGATCTTCAGATCCACTGTCTTTTGACGCAGCTTTCTTGCTGGACGAAGAAGATTTTTTGGCTTTGGTTGCCTTTTTAGGCGTCGCCTTGACCGTTTCGATCGTCAACTCATGGGTATCATCTTTGCCATCGTGTGTGATGGAGATAGTATCACCATCGGCCAGATTGTTACCGAGTATGGCTTCAGCCATAGGATCTTCGATATACTTCTGGATTGCTCGACGCAACGGACGCGCACCGAATTTAGGATCGTATCCTTTCTCAACGAGGAAGTCTTTGGCTGACTGCGTAAGTTCAACTTCGATACCTACACCACGGGCCCGCGCAAAGAGGTCGTTGGCCATCAGGTCGATAATCTGATGGATGTGCTCTTTCTCGAGTGAGTGGAATACGATGACGTCATCGATACGGTTGAGGAATTCTGGATTGAATACGCGTTTGAGTGCGTCTTCAACGGTACTCTTCATCGCGGCATAGTTGAAATCGGTATCTCCCTGGGAGAAGCCCATGCCTTTGCCGAGGTTTTTGATATCCCGGGCGCCGATGTTAGACGTCATGATGATGATGGTATTCCGGAAGTCTACCCGCCGGCCGAGGCCGTCGGTGAGGATGCCGTCATCAAGTACCTGAAGCAGGATATTGAATACATCAGGGTGTGCTTTCTCGATTTCGTCGAGGAGAACAACCGAGTATGGTTTACGGCGCACCTTTTCGGTAAGCTGACCGCCTTCTTCGTATCCCACGTATCCCGGAGGCGCACCTACAAGCCGGCTCACGGAGAATTTCTCCATGTACTCACTCATGTCGATGCGGATCAGGGAGTCCTGCGAGTCGAAGAGGTACTCGGTGAGCACCTTGGCCAGTTCAGTTTTACCAACCCCGGTTGGGCCGAGGAAGATGAACGAACCGATTGGACGTTTTGGATCTTTAAGGCCAGCCCGTGTACGGCGAATTGCTTTGGAAAGCTTCGTAATAGGCTCATCCTGCCCAATTACGCGGCCTTTAAGCTCTTCTTCCATTGCGAGTAATTTCTCGCTTTCAGGCTCGGCAATTTTGTCGACTGGGATGCCGGTCATCATGGCGACCACTTCTGCGATGCTCTGGGCACTCACGTCGTGGACTTCCGTTTCAGCTTTGCGCTCCCACTCTTTCTTAGAGACTTCGAGTTCTTCCTGCAGTTTTTTCTCGGTGTCGCGCAGGCGGGCGGCTTCTTCAAAACGCTGGCTTTTCACCACGCGGTTTTTCTCTTCGCGGACCTGCTCAATCTGCTCCTCGATTTTAACAATCTCTTTTGGAACGCGGATGTTGGACAGGTGTACGCGCGCGCCGGCTTCGTCCATCACGTCGATCGCTTTGTCCGGCAGAAATCTGTCGGTGATATAGCGGTCGCTGAGCTGAACAGCGAGCTCGATGCCTTCATCGGAGTAGCGAACATTGTGATGCTCTTCGTACTTCTCCTTGATGTTGTGCAGGATGTCGACGGTTTCTTCGAGTGAAGAGGGGTCGACGATAATTTTCTGGAAACGTCGATCGAGTGCGCCATCTTTTTCGATATACTGGCGGTACTCGTCGAGTGTGGTTGCACCAACGCACTGGATTTCACCGCGTGCGAGGGCAGGTTTGAACATGTTGGATGCATCGAGGCTGCCTGACGCGCCGCCGGCACCAACAATGGTGTGGAGCTCGTCGATGAACAGAATGACATCCGGACTTTTTTCGAGCTCATTCATTACGGCTTTCATGCGCTCCTCAAACTGTCCCCGGTACTTGGTACCGGCAACGAGGGCGGCGAGGTCGAGCGTAACGATGCGCTTGTCATACAATACCCGGCTTACCTTGCGCTGTACGATGCGCATGGCCAGTCCTTCAGCGATGGCAGTTTTACCAACGCCGGGCTCACCAATCAGAACGGGATTGTTCTTTTTACGCCGGCTCAACACTTGTGCTACGCGCTCAATTTCGCGTTCACGTCCAACGATGGGGTCGAGCTTGCTTTCTTCAGCCAACTTGGTGAGATCCCGGCCGAAGTTATCTAATACTGGTGTTTTGCTCTTTTCCATTTTACTACGCTCTTTTCCGTATCCTGAGGACGAGAGGCCTCCCGTGCGACTGCTACCCGAAGATGAAGCTTTACCGCTTATAATCGAATCCAGCTCTGCACGAACGGCATCATAGGTGATCGAAAAGCCTTGTTGTAAGATCTGAGCAGCGATATTTTCGTCGTCACGCAGGAGGCTGAGCAGTAGATGTTCGGTACCGATAACATCACTTTTATACAGCTTTGCTTCCAGATACGTGATTTTTAAAACTTTCTCTGCCTGTTTGGTTAATGGGATGTTGCCGACAGTCAAGGTGCCGCCAGTGCTGCGAACGGTGTCTTCTATAGCCTTTTTTAGCTTGAATAGATCACAACCGAGATTCCGGAGAATCTTTACAGCAATGCCTTCACCTTCTCGAATGATACCTAGGAGTAAATGCTCTGTACCAATGTAGTCGTGACCGAGACGAATGGCTTCTTCTCGGCTGTAAGAAATTACGTCACGTACACGGTTTGAGAAATTCCCTTCCATGCCTTACACGTTCTAAGCGAATGGGTGCCCCGGTTTACGGGCTCGTTAAAAAAAGCAGTAAATGCTGTCTAAGTAAATGCTGCGTGAATGCTGTCTGGCTGGAGTACTTTTGTAAGAACAGTTCGATCAAAAGCCTGGTCCTGATTAAGCAGTACAGTTAAAAATGTACCTTAACTAGATCCATACAGGACTGCAAATTGATTGAAGCAGAACAGTATTAATGTTAACCGAACCTTACGTAGGCTGTTCCTTACCCTTCAGGGTAAAGATATAGCCTTTTTTCCGGCTAGCTTCCAGGAGCAACCATAGCCAGCACCAAAGCGGTACAATCAGGTGAATAAACCGCGTCTGATGGGATTATGCAGCGAAACTTGAGCCACATCCACAGGTCGAGGCAGCATTCGGATTCTCAAACGTAAATCCTCTTGCATTAAGCCCGTCCTGGTAATCAATGGTTGTACCATGCAGGTACAAACCATGGCGTTTGTCAATATAGAGCACGATATCATCGATACTGAATTTCAGATCCTGATCGCGCATTTTGTCAAACCCAAGGATATAACTCATGCCTGAGCAACCCCCACCACGAACGCCGACACGCAATCCGAAGCCATCAGGGATCGACTTTGATTCCATGATCTTTCTGACCTCTTCAGATGCACGTTCACTTAATATAACAGGTGCATTGGAGCGTTCAATCGTTACAGACTCTGGCATTATTTCGCGAGTTGTTTACTAGTTGAAGTAGTACAGCAAAAATCCGCTTTGGGGTAGTTTTTTCTACAACGAGAAGTTACAAGTTGCTGTTCCCCAAAAACCGTCATCCGAAGGCCACGCTCGGGCATCGTCCAAAGAACAAGGTTCAAGCCGCTTACCTGAAAACAACGCTGCTAGAACGCCTCATGCCTCAGGTAATCGGCAATTTGTCATTTTTCTTGAGTGCACATAGACCATGCCTGAAGTCTGTTCATCTGAATTGGCGAGCCAGGATAACGGGCTGCTTTAATAGTTGCGTCGTTCCGCTTGAAACGTCTAGCAGGTTTACAACAACAATGTATACGCCAACTGGCAGGTTGCTGCCATTGTCGGAGGTGCCATCCCATAGTCGTATTTCCTGCTGTTGAAATAGGGTGGTTTCTACTATCGTGCGCACGCGCCGGCCGGCCAAATCATAGACTTTTATGCCGCCGGCCTGGGAAGCTTTTTCTGTTTCGATTTGGATGCTCAATACATCTTCCACGCCATCACCATCGGGCGAAAAGAGGTCTGGGTTAATCACGAGCTGCCCCGCCGGGTTTGCTTCAGCAACGGACTGACGGACGGAGTTAACTGCTCCCGGGGTACCGCCTTCCGAGACAATGGCGCTTGTCCAGTTTGCCGGCATCGCTGCACGTGTATTCAGGGATCGTCGTTCGAGCGCAATGCCCCTGGTTTCGTCTAGCAGTGGGTGGTGCCAGTCTGGCTGATAGACAACCTCATCTATGATCACGTGCCCCTGCACAATAGCTACCCGGTCACCTTCATTGCGCAAACCGAGGGATGCCGCCGGTACGGGAAGTAGCAAGGGGTCTGATGTGGCCAGATTGGGGAAGGCTTCGAGGAAAGTATCTTTATCACGAAGCAGCCGGCCCGGAGCAAAGTACACAGCATACATGCCTGGCGCTAATCGGGGGAGGGGCGTTTTTGCTTGTAGCGAGTCTGCTACATTACGGTCGTCGGGTTCGCCGGCAAGTGTAAGGTGACGAAGGGAAAGCAGTGTAGCTGCGTGGTTGTAGAGTTCTACATATTCTGGCTGGTCTGGCCTGTTGTCATGGGGGTCAGCAACGGGGGCAAACATGATTTCGTTGATGTGCAGGTCGCCGGCCCCGGGGAGAAATGCAATGGGGTGTTCTTGAGCGCGTGTGCTATTGCCGGTTCTATCTGTGACGGTCTCAATGTGGAGCGTGGTTGCGTCGCCTGGCAACACGTCAAAATGTAAAACCATGGTGGTGTCATTTAGCGCAGTAACCTGCGTTGGAAGCCAGCCGGCAACTTCAAATGCTGATGGTGCTACCAAAGACGCGGCGATGGGCTCATTCCAAAAGAGTGTGAGGGTTTGTGCAGTTGTCCGTTCTGCGAGCAGTAGAGCGGGAGGTGTTTGATCTGGAAAAAAGACACTATTCTGGTAGCCCGGCGTTGCGCCTGCCGGCGCTATGGCACTGGTCCAGTTAAATGCTTCGTTTGGGCCGGCTGGATCAATGCGTTCAAGCGATACCCGCGCGCCTCCCCAAGCCGGCAGGTAAACAACACGGTCGATGATCGTTTGATCTTCATAGAGGGTAACCGTATCCCCGCTGTTGTTGAGCGCCGGCCAACTCGCCGGTGATACCAGCATGCCTTCTAGTAAGGGGAAGGTTTGACGCAAAAGGGTTGAATCCCTGGCAATGACGGCAAAGCTACCGGGAGGTAACATGAGGGGTACATGTTGCTCCACGTCTCCGCAAAGAGTTACTGGCTCATCCCGGCTATCAGCAAACGATAGCGTACAAAGATCGACGAGTTGATCTGATGCATTCAGTATCTCCACAAACTCCAGTTTGGAATCAGCCGGCGCATAGAAGATTTCGTTGATGACCAGATCGCTCTGCGCTGCCCAACCCTGAGGTGTGCTCAGGAGCAATAAAGCAAGAAGAATCTGAATCTGACGGAAGGAAGCGGACACGAGAAAACGGGTTTGCGTACAACAGTTTCTCTCATAGACGCAATCGAATCTGACCGCATACCCTTTTCTTGTTTGTGTTTTCGGATTTTCGGGATTTCGTGTTTTCGTCGGCCTATAGCGTTGATTTTTAGCCTAACCCCTTCATTCCGTGTTATCTCCAGCTTGACTCTGTCTCTATATCTTAATTTCTAAAAGTGCTGAATTTGACCAGAATTACGCGATTTTCTCCTATACGTCATCCTGAACTTGATTCAGGATCCAGAAAACTTAAGAAAGGACTAATTTTGCTCAATCGTTCCCTGGATACCGGATCAAGTCCGGCATGACGCTAATGGTAAAAGGAGTATAGCGGCCCATCAACGTGCGACCAGGCTGTGGCAAACTGAACCCTCAAACCCCGGAAGCACGAAACCCCGGAAGCACGAAATCCGGAAGCACGAAACCTCGAAAACACATAAACAGACTTGAACTCCGTTTAATCCTCTAACGGATTGCCATTAACATGACTAATCAGCACCCGCGTCATGAGCTCGATCGCCGGCACGATGGCTGCTTCATCTACATCAAAATGGGCGTCGTGCAGGGGATACGATGTGTCCGCGTTGATGGAGGTACCAACCCGGATCATGGCACCGGGGATGACCTGCTGGAAGTTGGCAAAATCCTCGCCACCCATGCTGGGGCGGGGGATGTGGTAGACGGCTTCTTTGCCGCAGTGGTCTACAATGTTGTCGATCAGGTGGTCTACAAGCCGGCCATCGTTGATAACAGGGGGGAGGCCGATATCAAACTTCACATCTACAGATCCACCAGCCGTCTGGCAAACGGCGGCGGCTGTCTTGCGGATGAGGTCCTGCATTTGGTGCAACGTTTCCATCGTGGTACAGCGGATCGTTCCGCCGAATTCCACATAGGACGGGACGACGTTGTACGCTTCGCCGGCAAAGAAACGGCAGATGGTCAGGATTGTCGCGTCGCGCGGGTCGGTAAACCGGCCGACGAGCTGGTAGAGCTGATTGGCAATTTGTGTGGCCGCCCAGACGGTATCAACAGCCTCGTGCGGACGGGCAGAGTGGCCTGTGCTTGGGCTGGATACTTCAACTTTGAATCGCGCTGCAGCAGCGGTGAACGCGCCTTTTTTGACGCCATATTGTCCGGTAGGGAGGTTGGGGTCGACGTGGACTGCGTAGGCTGCTTCGAGGCCTTCCAGTACACCGTCTTTTATCATCTCGGGTGCGCCCGACGGATTGCCTTCTTCGTTGGGTTGGAAGAACACGCGGACGGTACCGGCAAACTGATCGCGGTGTGCGTTGAGCATCAGGGCGATTCCAATGGCCATCGTTGTGTGTACATCATGCCCACACAAATGCGCTACGCCCGGATGTTTGGACGCATAAGGGACTGTTTTGGCGTCCTGGATAGGGAGTGCATCGATATCTGCCCGGTACCCAATGGTCCGGCCTGTGCCGTCTGCGAGGCCTTCGATATCTACATAGAGACCGGTTGTTGCAATCGGGCCGTGGACCCGCAGGCCGCGCGCGGTAAGGGTTTCTTTTATATAGCGCGACGTCTCAAATTCCTGAAAGCCGATTTCAGGATACTGGTGCAGGTGGCGCCGGCACGTCAGGAGAAACGATTCAAAATCGACGGGGGGCGCCAGTTCGGATACAGTTGCTTTCATATGGTCACTAAGCTACGCGCGTTCGCCTCCAAGATAGTGTCCCACCGCCTTTCCTGCTGCTCTTATTGCAACGTCCACTTACCGTTACTTACGCTCGGGAAAAAGCTCATGGAAACGCTTGATCATCGCCAACGCTTCATTATGAAGATCATCCAGGTGTTGGGCTGCTGATGTAAATTTGTTCAGCACGGAGCGCATGACACTGGATTGCTCTTTTTCTGACAGATGCGCAAGGTCCCAGTACGCTTGCGCTTTGCACATAACATCGTCCAACGACTCCGGGTCTTCAAACAAGGCGTCGTTTTCCAGAAGGGGTCTCGAAAAAAGGGCAAAAGCCTCGGGAATGTCAAGTTGGTCCGGCCCATAGTGGGCAGCGCCATTGGTGGAAACAGCGGGGGTATCAGGACCCATATCGGCCATCGGCATGATAGTCGGCGCTGCCTGGTGTTGCATGCCCTCGGACAACGCTTCCCATTGCTCTTCCATCGAAGCAACCAGAATAGGAAATTGCACGAGGTCTTCGCGCTCGGGGTGGGGGCCGATTAGGCTGTCCTGCAAATTTTTGAATGCGCCTGATTTTGCGTCGGGGGCAAGGCAACAGTAATCCCACAAAATGCTGGCGGTCTCGAAGATATCGAGCATCAGCGTCATGTCATCCAGATTCTCGGGCGTTACGTCGTCAGCAAAACTTGCATCCAGTTCGATCTGGTAATGCGCGAGAATGGGTTGGACAAACTGTTGGAGCTTCTGATACTGGATACCAGATTTACCAGATCGGTAGAGCTCAAGCGTAATACGGACAGATTCGAGGGCAACAGGCGACGACGGGGACCTTCCATAATTGGTATATGGGTCTTCAGGTTGCGTCATACCATGCCACTCCGTTTGCGAATGAACCATTCAGCCGTTAACAAAACCAGGATAATGATAAAGAAGAGGTAACGCCGCCAGAGTTCTGATTCAACGCGCTCTTCGAATATAACCGGCATAAACGTCTCAGTCTCCGCTAAGTGCCGGGTTAGTGCCGCCGGCGTGTCTTTTTCCAGTACAACACCGCCCGAACGCTGGGCAATCTGGTACATCAACTGGCTATTTGCGCGCGTTTCTTTGAACTCGAGCGTGAGGGCGCCTACGGCAAAAGAGCCGGCGTCGGTACCCAGCACAGTATCATTCTGACGCGCGCGCGCCGTGTAGCGGTATGTGCCTTCTGGCAGTGCGCCAATGTCGAGCACATACCGGCCATTGCCCACAGGCTCCATGCTGTAGGGGTACCGGATACTATCGGCTTGTGTTACCTCTATTTCTATCGCCGCGCCGTCGACCGGGTTCAGACTTTCGTCGTACACTTGCCCGTCAAATTGTATCGAAGCGCCGCCAGCAAAAAGATCTTCCACCGGTGCCACACGCACAGGTCGGTCGTCTTCTTTAGTGGTGATCCACTGCAGGGTATTGGTGAAAAGGTTGGTCCACAGCGGGGCTGAAGATTGCAGATCGTCGGGGAGGTTTTTCCACCGCCAGGTGCCGGTGCCGAGCAGCATGGCGGTACGGTGTTTGTTTTGATTGCGGATGACCAGCAGCGGGTCGTCGAGCTGGATGCCGCGTACCTGGTGTGTGGCGAGCACGCGTGCATCGGGGGCGGCTTGCCAGCGGGTATCGTTGAACAGCAGCGGGGGAAGGGTAAGCCAGCCTTCCGCGGGGGCATCTGCTTGCTGGAGAATCGGATGCTGTTTGCCTTCTACCGTTGGGACAAGTACGCTTTCGACAAAGTTGGTGCGGAGGGTGCGCGGTTGGACAGGTAGCACATCAGCGAAGATTTTTCGCATGGTGCCCAGATCGGTTTGCCGGCTCATCAGAAAGAAGGCCGGCAGGCCCGCCTCAATGCTCCGAGCTACCTGCTCAACAACAGCTGCGTTCGCAAACCGACCGGGGAAGCCGGCGAGGATGACGGCGTCAAATTCGCCGAGGCTGTCCGGGATTTGCGGATCGTAAAACGTATTGCGCCCTTTTTGGACGTAAGCGGAGACTTCGATATCTGGATCTTCAGCCAGCAGCTGTTGCAGCGCAGCAACATCGGGCTCCGGCGCTGCTGCGAAGAGCAGGATGCGCTTCTTGTTTTCCAACACCCGCACAGCAAACGAGGCCGTATTGTTTTTGTAGGTAGCCTCACCGTCGATGCGCGTGATGCCCACCGTGTAGCGGTGCAGGCCTTCTTCGGTTGGGGTATGGAAGAGATCGACAGGAATTTCAGCGTTGCCGACGGGTAAATCGACCGTTTCCCGGCCGAGGAGGTTACCGTTCTCAAACAGCGATACGGTGATGCGCTCACCGCCAAAGCCTTCAGTCAGGATGCCGACTTGGACGGGCAACTCATCGTCTACATAAGCGATGTCGTTTGTGGCGATGCGGCGGACCTGCACGTCACGCCGGCGCGTGGTATCGCCCACCACAACCGTATGGATAGGCACGGGATACCGCTCCGCCAAATACACCGGATTGCGGCCGGTATTATACTGCCCATCTGAAATCAACAACACCCCCTTGCAGGTTTTCGTCTTTGTACTGTTCGCGCACGTACGCAAGGGCATTGGCCACGTTGGTACGCTCTCCATCAAACCGAAGCGAATCGGGGTCGCTGCTGCCCAACTGGTTTACGTCGCCGCTAAACCGGAAGTAGCGGACGGACCCATCAACATTCTCTGCTGCGTACCGCCGGACGGTTGCGCGCGTCTCTTCGCTAATCCGCAGCGTGTCGCTTTCTTCTTCAATTGCAATTTCGAGGCTCTGGCTGTCATCAATCAACACAGCCAGCAACGGCGGCTGCTCGGTGTTGATGATGTTTTGCAGCATCGGCTTGAAAAGCAGAAAGAGGACAATGCTGAGCGTAAGGGTACGGAGCGCGGTAAGACCAAGGCGCTTGGCCTGCGAAAGGGTAGGGACGGTATTCAGATAGACCCAGTAACCAAGTCCAAGGGCTGCGAGTACGCAAGGAATGAGGAGAAGCGGAGAAATGCCAAACGAAAGGCTCATACCCGGATGTTTGCCTACAGATCTTGGGGATTAACGGCTTCGCCAGCTTTTAGCAAGGCGATAAACCTACGAACGGGTTTCCAGCCTGCAAGTTGCGTCGGGTTTGGTTGAAAGTTACAGGTTGCAGGTTAAAAGTGGGTTTACTTCGATATTCGAAATTCCTTGTTCGGTGTCAGGGATGTTCAGAAAAATAGTTGCTAGCAGAGATACATTCGTTTTCAGCAAATAAGCGCGCGGATGTCCACCAAATGCGTGGCGATGTGCGTTGGAAGCTTTTATCGAAGCGTTTTCCTGAATAAAATTCAGGAGGAATTGCGCGAAAGGAGATAAAAGCGCGCGTTTTATTTGGTGGTGCCCTTTTCTTTGGTTCGTTTCTTTTGGGGCCCTGTTTTGTTTTCGGGTAAAAGAAATGAACGTACGCAACCTACACCATGAAGCAGTTGCTTGCTGCACAAGATGCGTATCTCTTGCTGGAATGGTCATGAGCACCAACATTGGATAAAGATTTTTTCTGAACACCCCTGGTTCGGTGTTCGATATTCCCATTCTGCGTCATCCTGGCTTGATCCGGGACCAGAATGCTTGCCTCATCATCAGCGTTGATGCAAAAGAGGTGCTCGCCCAGATTCTTCGGCTTCGCTCAGAATGACGTTGAAGAAGCGCAGTGCTAGCCCTGGAGAGATCCTTCGCGGGGCTCAGTATGGTTCAAGGTTAGCGCAATGCCTTGATCACACAACCTTCAACCAGCAACTTTCAACCTTCAACTAAACATAAGGCATGACCAGGTACACGATGTACCCGACGAAGCCGGCCAGGAGCACCGAACCTTCAATCCTCGTAATGCGGTACTGGGTCCAGGCGAAGGGGAGGAGAATGACACAGAACGCGAGCATGACAGGGAAATGGACCTGGATGGAGTCGCTATCTACCTGGAGGGGATTAATCATCGAGACGAGGCCGACAACAAACAGCACGTTGAGCATGTTGCTGCCGAGCACGTTGCCCACCGACATATCCACCTGCTTCTTCATCGCAAACGCCACAGACGCAGCAAGCTCAGGCAGGCTCGTGCCGATGGCGACTACGGTGAGGCCAACGATGATGGGGGAGATTTCGAGTGCTTCTGCAATGTTGACCGCAGCGTTGACCATCACGCGGGCGCCAACGGAGAGGCCAATCATGCCGCCGATGACGTAAAGGATACGCATGGTACTGCTCAGGTCTTCTTCAGCGTCTTCTTTTGGTTCTGGCTGGACTGTAGGGCCATGCCGGCGCGCATCTATAATAAGGTAGGCAAACAGGGCGAAGAGGCCGGCTATTAAAATGCCACCGTCGATCTGACTGATGGTCCCATCCAGCGAAATTACATAAAACAGCACCATGACGCCGAGCATGATCGGGTATTCTTTGCGTAGGGTGCTGGGCTGGACGGTCAGTGGGATGACAAGTGCCGAGATACCGAGAATCAGCGCGATATTGCAGATGTTTGAACCGACAATATTGCCAAGCGCGAGGTTGTCTTCTCCGGAGAGGGCAGCCACAAAATTTACCACAAACTCGGGCATGGAGGTGGCGAGGGCCACGATGGTGATGCCGACAATCATCGGACGGATACCGTAGTGAAGGGCGAGGCTTGCGGCGCCTTTAACCAACCACTCAGCACCGAAATAGAGCACGACCAGCCCAATCACAAAAAGAAGCAATTGCAGAGAAATCATCTAACGTCGATTAGCGATAAAGAGTTAGGCGGTCGGATTTTGGGAGGTTGTTGCGCCGGCATTCGGGCAACAAACCGCACGTGCAAGACTGGATGCGCCGGTAGTATTGGTTGAGGTATCAGGAGCAGAACCAATTGTATACCAGAAAACTGCACCCTACAAAAAAAGAGCAAGAAGACTGGGGTGGACACTTGCTCTGGCTCTATAGTAGCACGGATCATCCAAAGCGTTACGCCCGATTTTAGTTCCTGCGAAGGCGTTAAACAGACGTTAAAGAATTGCGCAATTGTGGGGTTGCCGGCGTATTTTCCGCGTATCGATTAAAATTGGCCGGTTTTGCCAGTCAGCAGAAACCGATCCCTGGGCGGTTGGTTTATTGGCGACGCATCCTGCCGGGGTGGCGGAATAGGTAGACGCAACGGACTTAAAATCCGTTGTCCTTCGGGACGTGCGGGTTCGAGTCCCGCCCTCGGTACAAAATACGGGCTGAGTCTCCGAAAGAGGTTCAGCCCGTATTTTATTTCCGACCAAGCAGGGAGAAGGCTTGTCCTCGGCTCGATCGGTGAAGCCTGTCCTCAACTTGATTGGGGCAGTCCCGCCCTCGTATTCGTATAGCGACTGTGACCTTGTTGGATACGTCGTTTTTTGTATAGCAGCGAGACAAGACCCGTCCTCGACCAGATCGGGGAAGCCTGTGCTGAACCATGTACTCAACTTGATTGGGCATAGATTCAGTAAGTCTCGCCCTTGGTACATTTCTGTGTATTTGGTAGTAGTCGTGACGCACTGGGGCAAAAAGACAGAAATCCTTTGTGCCCTTTTGGGTGTGGTGCCAGGGTGTAAGCCCGTTTTTTGGCGAGCTAAATGTCTTTTCGTCTCAGCTCAAAGTTAGTTGAACTTGATGCTGAAAATTACCATTTTACGCCAATTTGATCCCGTTTAGACAAAAATCTTGTAACAAAGACGTCGACCTCTCTAACCGCTACTGTCCAATGATTTACACCCGCATCCTTTGCTGCCTGATCCTACTGGCCGCCTTGCCTGCCTTCGCACAGGAAACTGATTCACAAGTTGAACCCGAATCTCAAGCTGAAGCCGATGTCTGTGAAGGCGTCGTGTTTACGCTTCCAACGCCCCCGACCACAGACGCAACAAACTCGGATACTGACGCTGCGGGTACTGACGCAACGGGTACTGACGACTCAGGTACAGATGCAGCGGACGCAAGTACAGACGCAACGGACTCAGGTACAGATGCAGCGGACTCAGGTACTGATCAGCCCGAACCACCTGTAGCCTACTCTCTGGAAACAGACCGGCAGGCGCTGGAAGCCATCTATTGTGCCACCGGCGGTAAAGACTGGACGTGGGGCAGCCACAGTTTACACAACTGGATGAGCGACAAACCTATCAGCGAATGGGCTGGGGTAGGCGTTCGAAATAATCGCGTTAATTTACTTAACCTTGTTGGAAGAAATTTGAAGGGCGCGTTGCCGGCAGAGATTGGGAGCCTGGCCAATTTAACACGCCTTTCTTTATCTAGTAATGCACTCACCGCGTTGCCGGAAGCGATTGGGAACTTGACCAATTTAACACACCTTTATTTAAGTTATAATGCACTCACCGCGTTGCCGGAAGAGATTGGGAGCCTGGCCAATTTAACATACCTTTGGTTATGGGATAATGATCTCACCGCGTTGCCGGAAGCGATTGGGAACTTGACCAATTTAACACACCTTTATTTATATAATAATGCACTCACCGAGGTGCCGGAAGCGATTGGGAACTTGACCAATTTAACAGTCCTTTATTTAGATAATAATGCACTCACCGCGTTGCCGGAAGCGATTGGGAGCCTGGCCAATTTAACAGTCCTTCATTTAGATAATACTGCACTCACCGCGTTGCCGGAAGCGATTGGGAGCCTGGCCAATTTAACAGACCTTCATTTAGATAATACTGCACTCACCGCGTTGCCGGAAGCGATTGGGAGCCTGGCCAATTTAACAGTCCTTTATTTAGATAATACTGCACTCACCGCGTTGCCGGAAGAGATTGGGAACTTGACCAATTTAATACGCCTTGATTTAAGTGCTACTGCACTCACCGCGTTGCCGGCAGAGATTGGGAGCCTGGCCAATTTAAAATACCTTACTTTAAATAATAATGCACTCACCACTGTACCGGCAACGATGACAGGCTTAATCTTGTCTACTTTCAGATTTAGTGGAACCGAGTTGTGCGTACCTTCAGTAGAGGAGTTCAATACGTTTCTCGATGGCATCAGATATGTTACTAAAGGAACCATTAAATCCTGTGCCGCAGCGCCCCCTGTAGCAGATAGAACCCCTTGCGGAGTACCTGAGAATTACAGGGACATACAAGCGTACAAAGACGAGCGTGAAGTACTCATAACGCTATTAGATGAAAGTTCGCAGGAAAAAGAGCATTGGTCTTCCAGAACCCCTGTATGGGAATGGGACGATGTTGTGGTCAACAACGCGTGTTTTGTTACCGAGCTGAACCTGCAAGACAAAGCGCTTGTGGGCAGCCTTCCAGCGGGTATCAACACACTGAAACACCTGGAAAAAATCAACTTGAAAGGCAATCAGTTTACCGGTGCGGTTCCTGCCAGCCTGAGTCAGATATCCACGTTAACAGAAATTAACTTAAGCGGTAACCCAGGCCTGGCCGGCCCGCTGCCGGCTACGCTAGTCAGCTCACAGGTCAAAGTGCTCGATTATTCAGGCACCGGCCTATGCCCGCCGGCAGATGATGAAGCCTTTAAAACCTGGGGAGATGGCTTAGGCGCTAACTACACCCCGTCAGGCCTGATCGCTTCTGGTGATGCCTGTGTTGAAGCACCAGAAGTGGATGAAAATTAATAGCCCTCACTCGTTCATCGACCTTAGTTCTCTGTTAAACACTGTACCTACCAACCCCATGATCTTACGCATTTATATTACCTGCTTGCTTTTACTGGTGGTTACCTCCGCTACAGCCCAGGAGTGTCAGCCTATCTCATCCATCGAAGGCTCGCTTGACACCGACCGGGCGGCGCTGGAAGCCATTTACAACGCCACCGGAGGGGATAGCTGGAACTGGCCTGTGAGGTATACCACGCACAACTGGATGAGCGACAAACCATTAAATGAATGGGCCGGCGTACACGTAGAAAATAACCGGGTCACGCACCTGCTGTTGCCAAACAAGAACCTCGTAGGCGCTCTTCCACCCAATATCGGTAGCCTCACCGCGCTACGAAAAATAGACGTGCACCGGAATAGCCTCACAGAAATCCCGCAAGAAGTGGGGGCGCTGGTAGCGCTGGAGGACGTTCACCTCGCGGAAAACCAGCTCCGTGCCGTGCCGGCATCGATGTGTAACCTCATAAACATGAAAGAGCTACACCTGGATTACAACAAACTGGAAGGTGAACTGCCGGCCTGGATATTTAACCTGACGGCACTGGAGCGGTTAACACTCGGACACAATTTGTTTGAAGGCTATTTGCCGGTCGCGATAGGCAATCTCGTCAATCTTACAGTCCTCTATTTGCATCACAATACACTGGAGGGAAATCTCCCTGGAGAAGCAATTGGCAAGCTCGAAATACTGGAGCGACCTATAAAGAGAATCAATTTAACGGCCCCATCCCTGAAGAAATTGGTTACCTCCAAAATCTGAGAGCAGATCTCTATCGTAACAACCTCACAGGAGAAATACCGCCTGTGATCTACTCACTTCCTAACCTCCAGATTGCTGATAACTTGTTATACGGTACCATTCCTTCAGAGATTGAAAATCTCACAAACCTCCAGGTGCTGCATCTAGGCAGAAACAGTTTTTCTGGTCCGCTACCAGATTCGATTGGCAATCTCCCTGACCTGAGATCCTTGACGGTCAATCATAATAATCTGGAGGGTGAAATCCCTTCCAAACTTGGTGAGCTTGCCAATTTAAGGTATCTCGACCTCAGCCATAACCAGTTCTGGGGAAATATCCCGCCGGAAATTGGTAACCTCGCCCAACTGGATCACCTGTATCTTCAGAACAATCAACTATCGGGCTTCATTCCGTACGAGTTCGGAGAATTCGGCGAGCTGAAAGTATTAAATATAGCGTACAATGATTTTTACGGGGAGATTCCTGTTACTTTTGGCGGCTTGCAGCAGCTTGAGTACCTGATTGTAAATGGAAATCAGGGGCTGGCAGGGCCATTACCCGCTTCCCTGGCATCCTTGGGCGCACTTTATGCTCTGAGGTATGAAGAAACGGGCTTGTGCGCCCATTCAGACTCTTCCTTTCTGGCATGGCTGGAGAACATCAGGGTGGTGACAGGAAACAAACAACCTGACTGTGAGGGAGGCTTATGATTTTTGTGTACCATGCTGATTGATCTCGCAACCATCCATAGATAGCGCTGCCCCCCTAACCGCTACAGTCAAATGATTTACACCCGTACCCTTACCTTTTGCTGCCTGATCCTACTGGCCGCCTTGCCTGCCTTCGCACAGGAACCATGATTCACAAGTTGATCTCAAGCTGAAGCCGATGTCTGTGAAGGCACGCTTCCAACGCCCCCGACCACAGAGCAACAAACTCGGATACTGACGCTGCGGGTACTGACGCAACGGGTACTGACGCAGCGAATACGGACGTCCAGCCCGAAGCAACTATTACTCTCTGAACAGACCGGCAGGCGCTGAAGCCATCTATTGTTAAAGACTGGACAGGTTTACACAACTGGATGAGCGACAAACCCCTCAGAGTGGGCATAGAGAAAGGCAGGGTTGCTTCGCTTACCTTGCGTACAGAGACAGGGCGCGTTGCCGGCAGAGATTGTGGCCAATTTAACACTCCTTGATTTAGATAATAATAATCTCACCGCGTTGCCGCAGAGATTGGGACGGCCAATTTATAGGCCTTAAATTATCTAGAAATGCACTCACCGCGTTGCCGGAAGTTGAGAGCCTGGCCAATTTAACAGTCCTTACTTTAAATAATAATGCACTCACCGCGTTGCCGGCAAGATTGCGGAGCCTGGCCAATTGATTTAAGAGCTACTGCACTCCCGCGTTGCCGGCAGAATTGGGAGCCTGGCCAATTTAACATACCTTTGGTTAGGGGGTAATAATCTCACCGCGTTGCCGGAAGAGATTGGGAACTTGACCAATTTAATACGCCTTGTGGCTACAGCACTTCACATTGCCGGAAGAGATTGGGAGCCTGCGGGTAATGCATTCAACGCGTTGCCGGCACCTGAATTTAAAATACCTTACTTTAAATAATAATGCACTCACCTGGAGAGATTGGGAGCCTGGCCAATTTAAATACCTTACTTTAAATAATAATGCACTCACCACTGTACCGGCAACGATGACAGGCTTAATCTTGTCTACTTTCAGATTTAGTGGAACCGAGTTGTGCGTACCTTCAGTAGAGGAGTTCAATACGTTTCTCGATGGCATCAGATATGTTACTAAAGGAACCATTAAATCCTGTGCCGCAGCGCCCCCTGTAGCAGATAGAACCCCTTCCGGAGTACCTCCGAATTACAGGGAGATACAAGCGTACAAAGACGAGCGTGAAGTACTCATAACGCTATTAGATGAAAGTTCGCAGGATAAAGAGCATTGGTCTTCCAGAACCCCTGTATGGGAATGGGACGATGTTGTGGTCAACAACGCGGGTTTTGTTACCGAATTGAACCTGGAAGACAAAAAGCTTGTGGGCAGCCTTCCAGCGGGTATCAACACACTGCAATACCTGGAAAAACTCAATCTGAAGGGCAACCAGTTTACCGGTGCGGTTCCTGCCAGCCTGAGTCAGATATCCACGTTAACAGAAATTAACTTAAGCGGTAACCCAGGCCTGGCCGGCCCGCTGCCGGCTACGCTAGTCAGCTCACAGGTCAAAGTGCTCGATTATTCAGGCACCGGCCTATGCCCGCCGGCAGATGATGAAGCCTTTAAAACCTGGGGAGTTGGCTTAGGCGCTAACTACACCCCGTCAGGCCTGATCGCTTCTGGTGATGCCTGTGTTGAAGCACCAGGTCCGGATGATAATTAGGCGTATGGTATCATTACTTACTCAGAGTCATCTTGGGCCTGTCGAAAAGCCTGCCCTGGACTTGATCTAAGCAAGGATGAAATTGTTCATAACAATATTCACTTCTTTGTGAAGGGCCTCTGTCCGATATCCAACAACTGTTTAATGTGATAGAAAGCAATGACAACCAATATGTGATTAGCTACATTTTTAGCTTGCTTTGAGTTATAAATGTGAAAAGAGTGTTTGTGGCGGTGAATTTCGGATAACCAGTGTCAGGGAAAGTGTCAGGGTCTACTAGTGGATTCCAGTAGATCCCAGTACCTAAAAAATGACTAAAATCCTTCAAATCATATCAAATTTGGGCACCCAGTAGACGCCAGTGGACCCAAGTAGACTAGCGAGAATACCCGCCCTCGGTACATTTTATATATTTGGTGATATTTTTAAGTTGTTGGGACGCAAGGGGTTATGGCCTTTGTGTCCTTTTTGTTTGGGGATAGTGTCAGGGTGCGAATCAGTTACTTAGTCAGCCAAAGTACTGCATTTTCGTCAGAAAGCGCCTTTTTTAGGCGAAAAATGGGCTAGAGCCTTTGTACTGGTTTCGTTCGAGTCCGGTTGAAGATTTTTATCAAGTGTTTCGTCCTGAGTTCTTCTAGTCTGCAATTGAAGCATCTTTTTAAGAGGTTTCTACATGATGTCTAGATAATCCAGAAGCCATAGCAGAGCAACTTTTACAAAGGTAAATACACCTATTAAATACCACCGTCTCCTCGATTCTTCTTTCCCTAGTTCTTCCTTGAAGGTTCGTGCCTGCAATTAAGTCACATGTATTCTATCCTGTGTTGCTTAACTCATTATCCAGTGCAGACCAGAGAAAGGTGGAAGCTAGGAAAGATATTTTTGTAACGTCTCACTGCAGCCTTTCTGCCGCAGTTTGCGAAGGGCCTTTTCTTTGATTTGGCGAACCCGTTCGCGTGTTAGATTGAATCTTTGGCCAACTTCTTCGAGTGTCATGGGATGCTCTCGACCAATACCAAAGTAAAGTCGCGTGATTTCCGTTTCTCTTGGATTTAATTGGCGTAATGCATGGGCTATGTCGATCCTGAGAGAGTCAGCAAGCATAAGTTCATCAGGTGTGACGTCTACTTTACTTTCAATAACATCTAACAAACTGTTATTGTCCTCGTCCGAGATGGGGGCATCCATGGAAAGATGGCGGCCGGTATACGTGAGGCCTTCTCTAATTTTCGCCACATCCAGGTCTAGTTCAGCTGCAAGTTCTTCGATTGTTGCGGGACGTTCGTATTTCTGGGATAAACGAGCGCCTTTTGTACGAATTTTCGAAATGGTATTGATACGATTGAGTGGTAAACGGACAACCCGACTCTGTTCAGACAGCGCTTGCAAGATGGCCTGGCGTATCCACCACACGGCATATGAAATAAACTTAAAACCGCGCGTTTCATCGAAGCGTTTTGCAGCTTTGATCAATCCATAGTTCCCTTCATTTATAAGATCGGTTAATTGAAGCCCTTGTCCCTGGTATTTCTTGGCTACTGAAACAACAAACCGCAGGTTACCTCGCGTTAGCCTAATCAGTGCTTGCTCGTCACCATCTTTTATGCGCCGAGCTAACACTGCTTCTTCTTCAGCAGGAATAAGGGCGATCTTACCTATTTCCAGTAGATACTGATCGACCATCCATTTTTGGCGTTGGTTGTACATAGGTATTGCGGACTGTATGGACTAGGAAGAGACTGCCAAAAGGCGGGTCTAGACGATAGCTAATAGCTGAACGACGAACGTTAGGTCCTCGCCGGCTAACGGGTGGTTTCCATTTGCACTTTTTATGTTTTTGGGCCCGTAGGCATCGTCAGTAGGTATGACAAATTTTCTCATCGTGCCTACTCGCATCCCTACAATGGATTTTTCGAAGGCAGGCAATTGTACTCCGGATCCCAACAGAACACGAAGTGGTCGATTGGCTGTTGTAGCATCGAAAATGTCGCCGTTATTTAGTTTTCCGATGTAATGCAACGCTACGGTATCTCCATACTTTACTTTTTCCATTATCTGGCCCGGGTAATTTTTTGCATTACTCAAATTTCATGTTAGTACCGTAGTAAAAGCGCTGAATTGCGCGTGCTTCAAGGTCCTCGAATTTATATGGACGGGATTGTCATCCGATAAAAAGGATCTTGTGCTTCGCAAGGAATACGCTTAAACAGAGACAAGGCCCTCCTTTTCATGTTCGTAGAAGAATTGTTTGTTGCCAAAGGCGGGCTTTAGATCCGTAAGCCAAATTGCTTCACTATCATATTTGGCAAAAAATGGTCGCCTCACAATGTCTGCATTACGTGCTTGTAGAAAGGATAAGACGAAGACTTTTTCACCAGCCATTTCTGTGATACCAACAATCTCAACTTTGCCGGCATAGGCAGACATCGATGGACCACGCACTGTACGCCCCAGGCCCGAAACTTGCTGATATGCCTGCTGAAATATTTGCCAGGATTGGTGCAAAGGAACAGCAAAATAATGCCTGGCTCCAGTATCACGTTCAATAAACATGTAATACGGGACACAGCCAAGTTTTACTTGTTCTTTCCACATGTGCGCCCAGATCTCAGGATCATCATTTATGTGTTTGATGAGTGGCGATTGGGTCCTGATTATGGCACCCGTTGCGCGAATACGTCGAACCGCTTCGTGTGCAATAGGCGTTGAAAGCTCTTTCCAGTGATTAACGTGCCCCATCAAAGCGAGGTGTTTGCCAGATGCTACAATAGCCTCGAACAGACGCAGGATGGCGTCTGAATCTTTATCCGTTACAAACCGATAGGGCCAGTACGCAAGAGATTTTGTGCCGATACGAATCGATTGAATATGATCAAAGTCAGATTCAAGTAATGGTTCTAGATAGGTCTTAAGGTTGCGGGCAGACATGATCATCGGATCGCCTCCCGTAAATAACACATCTGTTATTTCTTTATGCTCCCGTAGATAAGCTTGAAAACGACGAGATTCATCCGTCGCAAATTTCAAGTCGCTCATGCCAACAAACTGCGGCCATCTAAAACAGAATGTGCAATAGGAATGGCAGGTCTGGCCGTTAGAAGGAAATACAAGGCACGTTTCTTTATACTTGTGCTGAATGCCGGCAACGATATCTTCCTCAAGAATCGGTACATTGGCGGTCATCTGGCCGGCAGGGTGGGGGTTGAGGGTAAAACGGATCTTTGATACCAGTGCCGCCATCTCTTCTTTAGAGGCTTCACGATGGAGTGCATCTGAAATGATTGCAAAATCCTCTGCTGGCAGCATGCCTTCTTGCAAGAAGGTCAATTGAAATAAAGGGTCGTTCGGAATGTTGTCCCAATCAATTAGTTCATCGGCTACATAATTGTTAACGCGAAACGGCAAAACCTGGCCAACAACTTTTAGTGCCCATTGCTCTTGTGGTGATAGGAATTTGTATTGAGGTAATTTGTGGATATTGCGCAGCGTAAAGAACTTAATCTCGCGTGGCGATAGTGGCATAAATGCTCCTGCTTATTGTCGGATAAAATAGATTCTAGACTGTGACGAAAGGCTACAGTGTGCTCCATTCAGAAAAACGCAAGAAGCCCATTACACTGCAGGTTGCAATGCGCAAAGATTAGGGCGCTAAATCTGAAGACGAAAAACGGTGGAATTGATGACGAAGAGTCATCAACCAGGGCTGATGGGATATCTAGGCGTAAGGATTAGCCATACACAGCGGCCGGTATAAATTAATCCAGATAAACTGGCCAGGCCATATTACACCTTAATCTGTGTATATGTAGGAATAGAGAGATCAGAGCTGGTTGTATACAATCGAGGTTTTGGAGGAAAGCTATAATACTACCTGCAATTCGCTTTGGGCGTGTGATACTCCTATTAGGGTAATGTTAATCAAGGAGCTTGTCGATCATAAAAAACCAATACCATCAATCTTGGTGATTTCATTATAGTTGAATTAGTACTATAAACCAAATAGGCCAGGTAAGGACAATTTAGCTATCCTACAATCCTACGAGTTTTTGGTAACCAAATTTTGTTGCAGTCCTTCCGGTGCCTTGAAAAGGTTGGAAAATGAGCGAAGCATTGAAAGGCTCAACAAGGCAAAGGCTGGAAGAATAAAGGCAGCTTTCCCAGCGGACTGTATGGCCCGAGATTCAAAATTCTGCTTCCAGCACTTCGGCTACATCGAGCATTTCATCAAGCAGTACCTGTACTTCTTTGGCAGATCGATTGGGGCGTATGTGGTTGTGGACGAGCACAACGGGGGAGTCTGCTAATACGGTTTTGCCAAAGAGAAACTCATTGTCCAGCGCATTGCGTTCTCCGAATACAAGCGCTCTGGTACCCGGACTGAATCGCAAATCCCCGTCGTGAAATCCAGTGGTATATCCCTTGTGAACAAAATCCCCAAAAGTCCGTACTTGCACCTTCGGATAACCCCTCTTCGTTTTTGAGTGCTTGTTGTACATCATACACACTGATGGCGCCGTTTTTTTTGTGATATTTAGCCTTAAACCCCGGTGGGTTTTTGGCATCAACAGCCGGTGCTAAACGAAGTACTGTTATATAGCTACGGCGGTTTTGCAGGCCTGTGCCGGCTTCCTTGCCTATAATTCTCAGCGCAAAAGGTTTGTTTTTGTAGGTGCCTTCAAACCACGCCAACGATGGTCTTCTTGCCTCGCTCACGGGTGTTAAGCCCATCGTTTCTGCTAACCTGGCCCCGGTTTGATACGATGCGAGCCGGCTTTTTAACACGTACCACATCATGACGAAGAACAAGATCAGTAAAACGCTGAAGACTCCGATGAGGATGAAAGCAAAGGTTTCCATAACGTACAACGGGTGGGCTGGCGGGGGAAGAAATGGATAGGACCATTGCAGGGTGGCTGCTTCTACTTCGTATTTACATGAGAAAATGTGAAAAGTAAAGGGGCGGTAAAGGAATTAAGCTTGTCGTTTGAATGCTTGTGTTGACCACGCTCGGGTTGATCCTAAGGCGACGTTGTGGCAATATAAAAGTAGGGTTCTCTAGTGGATCCCGGTAGACCAGACAGAATACCCGCCCTCGGTACGGTTTGCATATTTATTGATTGACATGCGTCATTGGGACACAAAGCATCATGGTCTTTGTGTCCTTTTTTGTTTGGGATGTGGCAGGTGCAGGCAGCAAGGGACGCGGCATTATCGCGAAGCGCCTTCCAATGCGGAGCATAGGAGAGTCCTGCTATCATCTGCCTGTGCACCATCAGCTGTCCGACAGACATGCACGTCTCTTAAACGCCCGAGCCTGTGCTGGACTTGATGCAGTATTGGTTGTTTTGCACCACCGCCGGCACTATTGCCAATGTTCAATTCACCTCTCAAAATGTTCAATCCACTTCATTTGACCCGTCATACCAGTCGAAATCATGTTTCATTTGCATGGCATTTCAAACCAATCACGAATGAAAAAAATGGTTTTTCGATTTTTTACAACGGCTTTAATTCTCTCGATCCTCCTTTTGTCTGCCTGTGACGAGGATAGCAACATGCTGGCTGAGAATGACAATCCTGAAGAAAACCAGGAAGGCAGCCAGGTTGATACGCTTATGACTGCTGCCGGCGTACAATTTGTCAGAACGCCCGAAGAACACTTTCAAGGATTACCCGATTGGCCGTATGCACACCGCTACGTTGAGATTGACGGTTTGCGGCAAGCGTATGTAGAACACGGGCCGGCCAATGGCCCGCTTGTACTCCTGCTTCATGGCCAGCCCAGTTGGTCTTATTTGTACCGAACCATGATTCCCGTCCTCGCTGATGCGGGACATCGAGTCATTGCCATGGACCATCTGGGCATGGGGCGCTCTGACAAGCCCGTTGCCATTGCTGACTACAGTTATCTGGGGCACACCGACCGTCTGGAGCGGTTTATCCAGCAACTCGGGTTGAGCGATATTAACCTGTTTGTACAAGACTGGGGCAGCCTCATTGGGCTAAGGGTCGCTGGCCTTAATCCTGACTGGTTTGCAACAATAAGTGTAGGCAACGGGCAACTGCCCGTTGTGCCGGCGGGCTTCCAGATTATGGCTCCCATTGATAATCCTGATGACATTGAGGATCTGGCCTCTCCGTTTGCGAATATCCCTGCCCAACAGGTACC
This sequence comes from Rhodothermales bacterium, assembly GCA_965263205.1. GTDB lineage: Bacteria > Bacteroidota > Rhodothermia > Rhodothermales > JAHQVL01 > JBCCIM01. Next base: position 356,278 of record CBDHHF010000035.1, on the reverse strand, counting down.
CTACTATAATGGATGCGAGCTGATTGCCGGCAGTTTCGAGTTTGATGAATGGGCCTACTATTCTATGAAGGGCGCCTCATACACAGCGTCGGAAGTGGTGGAAGCCCTGACGTGGTTTGATCTGTCGGAAGATGTAGAGGCTGCTTATAATGCACCATTTCCAAGTCGGTCATATATGGCGGGTACGCGAACATTCCCTGCGTTGGTTAACGAAGTGGCGGGTGTAAACATGGAAGCGTGGGCCGGGCTAATGTCTTACACCAAGCCTTTTCTGACCATATGGGGCGCAAACGATAATGGCTCCCTGGGTACTTGCGAAGCACAACAAACGCTCATAGATAATGTGCCGGGGGCCGAGGGCAAACCCCATGTGAGGCTTGAAGAGGCCGGCCATTTCCTGCAGAGCGACCAGGGCGAGGAGGTTGCCCGCCGGCTCGTGGAATTCTACGCCACGGATTGGGAGAACACTTCCACAGCCTCGTGTGAAGACTTCAATAGCCCGATACAGAGCGAACAAAGAACCCAGATGTTCGCGCTCCCCGCAGATCTAAGAAATTTCAGATACGCTGAGGTACTTCCCGTATTTGAATGTGGTGATGGCTTCGTGACCGAAGTGTACGTTTCGATGAGTTTTAATGGGGCACCAGAAGATGCATGGTCTGCGCTTAATGTAGAGGATTTGAAAAACGAACTGGGAGCGGTGGATGTGATTCTGAATGGGCCAAGACACTGGCTTGTAAACAGTACCCAAAATAATGATGGCGGCGGAGGTGATTTTGAGAAAATAGCCACGTTCGGCACCCTGCAAATGGGACTGGCCGCACAAATTAGTGGGGAGCGGTCTGATGATCGCTATATTGAAGGCGAGGTGCAACGATCCACGACCTACCTTTTTGAAGCCGGCAATGAGGTGTACAAACTGGTCAATCCGCAAGGAGAAGAATACGTGATGCAGTCGTACAGTCTGCAAGTAAACCCAGATTTAACGATTGACGATCTTCCGGCCCTGGGGACCAGCCTCAATCTGCCTTCAGGCTGGACCTTTGTGACCGAAGTGCTCTCTACTGATTTGGAATTAGTCGCAGAAGGGGTAGCTATTGTGATTCAGGATGAATTGGAAAATTCATACCAGAAAATCATCGATTGATTTTGTAGAAGATTCCGAAGGAGCTAGCCCTTGTTGTTTTACAAGACAAATGCAGGTAGTTGCTTTATGTAACTACCTGCATGAATGAAGAACGGGATGCAAATATCTTGAAGCTGAAGATAAATACGATACTGCCGGCTGTTCTGGCCATACTACTCCCGATACTGAGTTTCCTCACAAATGAGCGGATAACATTTTCCGGCAGTCCTACTGTTTACGTCATTTGGGCTGTGTCTTCCTTTGTGCTTTATAATTTGTGGTACCTGCTTTGGTATCTCTGGGATTTGAGAAGGAAGTTTAACGATTGGCGGTTTTTACTAAAAATAGCTGCCTGTTGTGCAGGGATATGTATAGGCTTATTGATTGTCCGAAGCAATGCCGAATTAGTTAATTATTTCAAGTTGACACGGCCCTTGCTTGGTGTGTTTGTATGCCTCGTTATCCAATATTCGATTAGGGTGCAGGAAAATATATCCCGCTTGCAAGTAGAGAAAGAGCGAATTCAAACGGAGCACTATAAAGCGCAATTAAAGGTACTGCATGCAAAAATAGACCCGCACTTTCTGTTTAATTCGTTAAATACGCTGCGTGCGATGGTGCGGCAAGGCCATGACAATGCTGAAGATTTTATTCTTGGCCTGTCAGGTTTTTACAGGCAGACTCTTAAGTATAACGAAAGCACTACGCTTCCCTTATCTGAGGAGTTGTCCATATTGGAGGCTTACCTTTTTTTGATGAAGAACAGAAATGAAGAAGCTGTTTTTGTAGATATCAATATTGATATCTCCCTCTATGCTCTTTCTTTGCCCACCTTTGCTTTGCAGATCGTGGCTGAGAATTGCTTTAAGCACAACAGCATGACGTCCAGGATGCCGTTGCGTATCGAAATAAGCAATACGGATGATGAGTATATCGTAGTCAAAAATAACATCCAACCCAAAATTACAGCAGGGGAGTCTACCGGGAATGGGTTGGACGGATTGGCAAAAAGGTATGCGTTGATGAATATGCACAACGGCGTCATTGTTGAGCAATCGTCAGAGCAATTTAGTGTCAGGATAAAATTAATCAGCTAGGCTTTGTCTGAAAAATCGAAATTTAGCAGAGACAAAGCCGTATCCTGAGCGATAGCGAAGGATCATATGCGGCAAAACTTATTTTTCAGACACTGTCTAAATGAATGTACTGATTGTAGAGGACGAAGCACATACGGCTGCGCTACTGCAGGAAATCATAGAGCAGGACAGCGATTTTATAGTCCTGGAGAAATTAGAATCCATTGGCGAAGCGGTTCAGTACCTGAATAAATATCAACAGAACCTAGATTTGCTCTTCTTTGATATCCAATTGGCTGATGGGCAAAGCTTTGAGATATTCAGGCACATTGATGTCGTTGTGCCCGTTGTGTTTTGTACCGCTTATGATGAGTACACGCTGCAGGCGATTAAAAACAATGGCATCGATTATGTATTGAAGCCATTTAAAGAGTCAGAAATCCACGAGGCGCTTCGGAAATATAAAAAGCTGCTGAACAATTTAAATAGAAAAAATACTTCACCTATTTATGTTGAAGCAGGGGAGAGGCAGCAATTCCAAAAAGTATTTCTTACCCATTTCAGAGAGAAAACAGTTGTCATTCGCGTTGAGGATATTGCCCTGTTTAGCGTGGAGAATGAAGTGGTTTGCCTGTATACCTTTGAAGGAAAGAAGTACCCCTTGTTCAAAAAGCTCGAATATATCGAGTCGGTTTGCGACGCCAATCAATTTTTTCGCATCAACCGGCAAATGTTGGTCAATCGAAAGGCCGTAATTTCGTTTGAGCAATACTTTAACAGGAAGATTTTGATAGCGCTCAGCGTGACTACAAAAGAAGAACCAGTGGTAAGCCGATTGAAAGTAACACCCTTTAAAGCATGGTTAGAGAAATAAGAGAGGTCAAAATTGACGCTCCATCGATAGCCGGATTTTCTCATTCGCTTCCTGCATGAGCGTAACATTCTTTGTGTCGGGCTCCTCCATTTCATCGATGAGTCCGTAGCGGCGGGCGCGGTTGCGCTGGTAGGCGCCGCAGAGGTGGAAGCCAATACATCCCGGATTTTCGAACAGCGCTAGAAGGGTCTCCGCGTACCATGTACCCTGGTTGTTTGTGAACTCACCTGGCGCAGTTTGCCACCTCATGCCGGCAGCGTCGGCCAGCAGCACCGGTTTTCCAGTTTTCTGGTGCCACGTATGGAGGTGATTCACCGGGTCGCGGAAATCCTGAAAGGAAAGCACATCCACATACGGTTTTGCAGCATTGATGACCTCCATCGCAATCGGTTCATTTGCCTCGTACCGATCACCAAGAATCAGGTGGTGTGGATCGTAGCGCCTGATGGCGTCGTGCGTGGTTTTGTAATAGCTATGCGCTAATTCGGTCAGTTCTTTCTGGCCGGCAGCTGTGTTAAGGAGGTCCGGGTCGAAAATAGGTCCGCGCCAAACATTCGTGGGGCGCGCATGAATCCATGTTGGACAGTCACTATAGAAGTAGCCGATCAGATTCGGATCGTCATACAGGGCCGCGCATTCGGCTCTTGCGACATAGTCGCACCATTCTTCCCATTCTTTGCTCCTGAAATCGAAATGTACGGTGTGTTTTTCCCATTGATGAGATTCCATAAAGGGGAGCATATGACAGTACGGCATGTCCAGCGCCCGGTATTCGTCAACCGTGAACGACCGTGAATGCCGCCACTGGCGCACAGACACTTCCTGCACCCAACCAACGGAGTTGAAGCCCCATGACTTTAAATTTGGCGCAACAGATTCCTTGATCCATCGGATGGTGCTCCCGCCGTATTGCTCTCGCCAGATGTGTATGTTTTCTGGATAACGTAGGGTAGCAGGATCAATGTGGTTGACACCCATAGTGAAAAACGGTTTTCCTTCAGGAGTGATCAGCCACCAATGGTCTTTTCGCTGCCCGAGTGTAAAGAATCCCTCTGGTTCGAGTTGTGTGGTATGGATTCTTGTCGCTAATGTGCGCTGGCTGGTTGGTGTAATCATTAAACCGGCGCTTAGTGTGAGGCTACCTTGCAGAAATTGTCTTCGGCTAAATTTTTTCATGTCCTTGGCAGTATGTGTAAGCTTCCCGATTTTTTGACCCACCAAAAGCGGCTGCTACAAGGGAAGGTAAAACAGCCGCCTTGAATTTTGGCACCCGTTAGTGTCTATTGACAAACATTCCCGTTAGCTACCAGCCCGGAAGAAGTAAGGGTTGGATGCCGGCTTCCCATGTGCTCAATACGTTAGGGCTACAAAGGCCTGTGCCGGCGTAGTTGAACGTAGTCGTAAGTGTGAGATTTCTGAAGGACGTTGGCATCAGTCCCGTAAGCCTTGGGTTACCATTTAGCTTCAGACTGGTGAGATTCTTAAACGTGTCTTTTTTTCCTATCTCATCCAGGGAGCCGCTGAGTGCTTTGTTGGACAGGTCAAGCTCGGTGATCAAACACAAAGCCAGTGTAATGTTAAAGCCAGTGTAGTGCAACAAGCCCCAAAAACCTGTATCCTTTAACAGCAAACACAGCCATCCGACAGGATTGATGGGACGCTCACAGGAGGGGCAGCATCATATTGCGTTCGCAAAAAGGTCGTCTATATGTGAGGCAGTCTTTAAACGAGCAGATGCGTTGCACTTAACTCGAGAGCTATGGTTTTATATACGGGGTTGTCGCCAGTTTTTCCCTGTACCTTTCTTCCAATACACGCGCAAAAGCTACTTTGTCATTTCGTAGCGATTCCATTGCTTCTCCATTCATGATAGAGGGGTGGATATCTCTGAGGTGTCCATCACTCCAGGTAGCAAGTTCTATAAGTACAGGGGTTAACGCCAGGCCCTTATCAGTCAACAGATAGAGATTAGTCTTTTTATTATTCGGCCGTTTCGTTTTGATGATGATGCCTGCCTCCTCCAGCAGTTTTAGCTTGGCTGAAAGAATGTTAGTCGCAATAGCTTCATCACTTTCTGTAAAGTCTTTAAAGGTATCTCTGTTTTCGACCAGCATTAGCTTTACAATTACTAATATCCACTTATCGCCTAGTACGTCAAGGGCGGACGTGAATGGGCAATTACATCTGAAATCCTGTTGCATGTGGTAAATTTTCACTGATGATTGCTTGCAAGGTGAAAGTATTTCGATTTATTACTTGCATCATGCAAGTCATTTGTTTATTATTGCTTGCATAGTGAAAGTAATAACTTTTCAGCGAATGACAAAATCAATGAGAACGGTGCTGTCTTTATTTCTGCTATCAGGCATGTTAGTGTCCTGTGGCATAAACCAACCCAACTCGGCAAGCGAGCTTAATCAACCACAAGTTATCAATATGAACACAAAACAAATTGTAGGCACGTTTTTAAGTGCCGTTATGCAGCAAGACACCACAAAAATGCGAGAATTGGCAAATGCCAATTACATACAGCACAATCCGTTCGTTCCGACGGGTCTTGAACCGTTTATCGATCTCTTGCCCGTCTTGAAAGAACACGGCACCCATGCCGAAAACATAAGAATGTTTCAAGATGGCAATTATGTATTCATGCACAACATTTGGAAAAATGCAAAGCCCTTCGGAGCCGATCAAATGGTAGCCTTTGACATCATCCGCGTTGATGAAAACGGCAAAGTAGCTGAGCACTGGGATGCAATGACGACGTTGGTTACAGAAACGGCCAGCGGAAGAACACAAACGGATGGTCCTACAGTTGTAGAAGACCTGGACAAAACCGATGCCAACAAAGCGCTGGCTGTGTCTCTGGTTGAAGATGTCCTGATGGGCAAAAATCCGAATAAGATTACAGAATACATCAGTGCCGAACAATACCATCAACACAATCCTGATATCAAAGATGGATTAAGCGGGATTGTAGAAGCTGTGGAATATCTGACGGCGCAAAACAACATGTTCAAGTACACTAAAATCCACAAGGTATTGGGCGAGGGTAACTTCGTGCTCACTGTAAGTGAAGGTGAATGGGGTGGAAAGCAACAAGCATTTTACGACTTGTTCAGAATGAAAGATGGCCTTATTGTAGAGCACTGGGATGTTATCCAGGAAATCCCAACAGAAGGCCTGGCCCACGCGAACGGCATGTTCAATTTCAAATAATCTAAAATGAAAACTGTAATCATTGTGGGAAGCAGTAGCCGCGGTACACTTAACGCCAACGTTTAGCTAAGTACTTTCGGAACGCAAAGCAGTCCAAAGAATGGGTTAAGTCTCCAGCGGAGGTTTGACCCATTTTTTATTGCCGATAGATCGGGGAAGAGGTTGGTCTTGATTTGATCAGTGCAATTGCTTCCCGTCAGCCGGCTGCAACCCGTTTTAATGGTACAAATCTGAGGCAGGCAGTTAACCGCGATGACTATAGGATAAGGGCTAAAACACCTGTGCCTTTCTCCTCACATCCTTTTCGGACTTTGCGTAATGAGTATTTCTGTTGCTGATAAACAACGCCATGACCTTGTCGTGCTGGATGCAAAGCGGTTGGCGGCTTTGTATCAAACAAAATTACTGGATTCGCAGCCGGATAGGGCCTTTGATCGCATTACTGAATTCACGTGTAAGCTGCTCAATACAAGTTTTGCTTTTGTCACGTTGATAGACTCAGATCGTCATTTCTTTCTGAGCATGTCTGCACAGGATGGGCCTGTCAGTGGGGAACGCGAGGCTTCACCGATGTACTCTTTTTGCCAAAATGTAGTCGTAACAAACAAGAGTCATGCAATCAATAATGTAAAAGATGGCGGCCTTGTTTGTAAAACTGAAGTACAAAACAGATTTGGCATTGTGGCTTACCTCGGGACACCCCTGAGAACGCCCAACAATGAGCCAATTGGTTCGCTATGTGTTATTGAAAACCAGCCGCGAACCTGGACTGCCGAAGATAAACGGCTCATAAACGAAGCAGCAGAACTGGTTGTTAAAGAAATTGCGCTTCGTTATCACGCAAACGAACACATCCGCGCTGAAAAAGATATCGCAACACATATCGCTGCACTGGAAGAAGCAAACAGTGCGCTCGCGCTGAAAAATGACGAATTGCGCAAAGCCAATGCTGTAAAAGACAACTTTCTGGCTTCCATGAGCCACGAGATTCGCACGCCCATGAACGGCGTAATCGGGTTTACCAGTTTGCTGTTGGATACGGCACTCAACCCATTGCAACGGGAATACACCGAAACCATCCGTTCAAGCGGTGAAGCGTTACTCGACATCATCAATGACATCCTTGATTACTCAGCCATTGGCGCCGGCAAAGTCCAGCTAAACCGGTTTCCTTTTTCAATTCATACCTGCCTTTCAGAAGCACTGGATGTCATCTCTTTAAAAGCTTTGAGCAAAGGATTAGAGGTTGGCTTTGTTGTTGACCCAAACGTGCCTGAGTTGCTGGTGGGTGACGCACGTAGGATTGGGCAGATTCTGGTTAACCTGTTGGGCAATGCCGTCAAGTTTACAGAATATGGTGAGATAGGGGTCCATGCTTTTATCGATCAGACCATAAAGCGGAAAGCCGGCAGCATCGCGTTGCATGTTGTCGTTAGGGATACAGGTATCGGCATTGCCAAAGACCAGTTTGAAAAAATATTTGAGTTGTTTTTTCAAGTGGATTCTTCGAACACCAGGCGCTTCGGTGGCACCGGGTTAGGGCTAAGTATTTGTAAAGGGTTATGCTCCGCAATGGGCGGCATGATGTGGGTCGAGAGTGAAGAGGGAAAAGGTTCTTCTTTCCATTTTACGCTTGAGCTGGAAGTTGCTCAAGAAAAAGACACCAGCTTTAACCCATCGTATCAAATTAGAAACAAACATCTGCTGGTTGCTGCGGTCTCTGCTATATGCAAAAAGCAAATTCAAAACCTGTGTGAGCCACTGAACAATAAACTCCGCTTTGTTTCATCCAATAGCGAGCTACCCGGCTTGCTCGCCAGCCAGAACAATAGCTATGATGCCGTGCTCATTGATTTAGACGTGTCTGATGTGCCGCGCAGCGAGCTGCTGGACATGGCTGTTGATTTGAGCAAGCATACGCGCATAATCTTTTTACAGCGGTTGGGATTCTTGCTTGACAGGCCGCTGCCTTTCACGCCAACGATGCTGAACAAACCCATCAAGCGGCAACTGTTTTACAGCGTGTTAGAACAGAGCTTCCAGCTTACGCATCCTAAAGCGGGTGTGGGTACAAACAAGGATAGACGTGTGTCTGAATCAGGACGTTTTCAGATACTCGTTGCAGAAGACAACGCCATTAATAGCCAGCTGATCATGCGTTATATACAATTGCTGGGGCACACAGGAGATTATGTGACCAATGGGGAGGAGGCCATCCATGCATTGGGCAAAAACAAGTACGATCTCATCTTAATGGATGTCAGTATGCCGCAGATGGATGGCGTTGAAGCTACGGAAAGAATCCGCGCCTTAGAGGAAGAATCCAGGCAGACCTACGTGATCGGCATTACCGCAAGCATCAAAAAAAGTACGCGTGAAAGATGCATGGAAGCCGGCATGGATGACTTTATCAGTAAACCCATATCGCTGGAAGACTTGCAAGAGGCGCTTAACAAGATACCGAAGCGCGATTAATCAGTTGGTGATTTCCGTTTTCAGCGCGCGTTATCCATTTCAAGCACTGCGCGAACAACAGATTTACGTAAGCTTGTGAGCGACATATACCTGCCATCCGGGCCTACGTTGGTTTGTTGCCGGTTGGTCAGGAGCACGATGCTGATGCCGGCACTCGGCACCCCGACGGCAAAGGTACCCGTAAACCCGGTGTGTCCGAATGTGCCAGCGGGAGGTGTATCGACAGGGAGCGCAGGGGCAGCCATCGCCCAGCCAAGGCCCTGACCCGTTTCGGTGGGCGTGAGAAAGGCTTCAATCACATCCTTGCTTATAAGCTGTTGCTCCTCATGGACGCCATGGTTCAGGAGCAAGCTGAGGAGCGTGTTGAGTTCTTCTGCGGTGGAGAACAGGCCGGCGTGGCCGGCGACGCCTTCGTTTGCATGAAACGCATTCCCGTCATTCACTTCGCCCTGCAATACATAAGCACGCCAGTCTGTAAAGGACTCCGGGATTTCGTCGCATATATACCCAAAGTCATCATCAGCAACCATGCGTTTTTCAAAGGGATTGCCGTGGGAAGTTGCTGCAAAAGGCCCCTCCGTTGGGATGAAACCCGTTTGCTGCAATCCGAGGCGATTATACAGTCTGGCTTGCATGAAGGCATCCAGGGATTGCCCGGAGACCTCTTCGATCAGGTACCCAAGAAGCATAAACCCGAGGTCGCTGTAGCGCCGCGTTTTACCAACGGGTGTGGCTAGCGCGAGCGCGCTGATGTAAGCGTAGGTCTCTTCAGCTGTTGATGCGTGATAATACAGCGGTTTCCAGGGGTGAAGGCCTGAGGTGTGGGTGAGTAAATGACGAACTGTAACGCTGTCTTTGCCTGGGCCGGTGAACAGGGGGAGGTACTGGTGTACCGGGTCGTCCAGTGTGATCTCGCCGGCGTCAACCAGCATCATGACACCGAACGTGGTGGCGAATACTTTGGTTAGCGAGGCCAAATCGAACTGGTGGGCCGTGGTCATTGGTTCGGGCGCTGCTAACTGCGTTCCGCCGAAGGCATACCGCTTTGCGTGGCCGTAGGCTTTTTGGAAAACGATGTCGCCTTCTTGCGCCACAAGCAGCACAGCGCCCGGGAGCTGATCAACATGAACCGCAGCCTGCACGAGGGAGTCGGCTTTGTGCAATGCCTGGAGATGCTGTTGCTGCAACGCAAACCCGGTATGTGCATGCATTAGCAGAAAACTTGCTGCGATTTGGAGTACACGCCTGGTCATGCGAATGTGGTTGAAAATTGCAGGTTAATGGTTGAAGGTTTAGGGCCTAATACCTTTAAGAATTCCTCTATTCTATAACCAGCATTTTTTTGATTGCTGTCTGTTGGTCTGTTTCCTGGCGGTAAAAATATACGCCTGCTGACAGGACTGATGCCTGGCGTATTGCAATGTGAACAGAACAATGCCAAAAGAACTATGCCAAAAGAACAATGCCAGAACAGCATTGGTAGGTATTCAACGGGGCCTGGTAAAAGCGAATAGCATTCCCCAGCATCGCCCGACAGACAACCTAGTCTAAGTGGAACGTAGTTAACACGAAGCCATGATCGGAGGGGAAGAAAGGGTAGGATTTATCCTGGTAGTTAAACGCCTGTCCGAGTGGAGCAATAAGCGATGTGGATGCTTCAATACGTAGTTTTTCTCCCATGCTATAAACGTAATCAATCCGGTCTTCGCGGGTAAATGAGAGATTGTCGTCGGCATCTCTGGCTGCGTTCCATGTGATGCCCAGGGTTTCTGTGGGATCAGGGTGGGCGCTACGGAACGTATCAATAAACCCAACCTCTGTCATTGCTTTGGAGATGCTCCACGATACAACGGCATTGCCGTGATTGAACAGGTTTCTGGTGTCTTCCGTCCAGTCCAAATGTGAGTGACTGTTAAAGTCGCCTCCCATTACAATGGGCACATTGCCGGCGTTTTCGATAAAAGGGTCAATTGCTTTTAAGATGGCCTGGATTTCTTCATCTCTGGATCCTTCGTTTTCCCACGCAAGGATTTCTTCTTCGCTTTTCTCAAGGGGAACGAGCCGCGTATCGGGTAAATAGTGCAGCCAGGTATCAAACAGGATTAACGGTTTGCCTTCAACCGATACCTCAACGCCGCCAAAATTGAACGGGTCGATCTGATCGGCAAACAACAGCTTCCTGGTGATCGGGAAACGGCTAAATACGCATAAGTTGCTGGATAACAGCTCGTAGTTAAATCCCAAAGCTTCTGCAATCGTAGGAGCTGAGCCGTAGGTTTCGATCATCAGGACAACGTCGGCACCGGATGCTTTGATGACATCTATGATGATAGGCCTGCCATCTTCAGGCAGCGATTCATTCTGGCCGCCATGAAGAATATTCCAGGTCATGACCTTGAGCGCTTGCGACGTTGCGGTAGGACTGGTGCAGTGATGCAGCACCATCAGAAAGCACAGGATCGTTGCATATTTTACCATGTTGAGCTGCATGTTGGGTGTCTGCGTAATCATGATGGATAAAAAGATTGCAGGCAAACCCTCTCTGTAAAACGGGCTCGCCCGGTGGGTGTTAGTCGATTAGGTCGCCCTGTTGCAAGATGATGGGGAGGCGCCAGTCAGAAACTTTTGGGATGCTAAAACGCGGATTCCATCCCCAGTACTCATGTTCAAAATCAGCGCCCAGGTCTGATGGCGCCGGCCCAACCCATGCTGTTTCTCTTCCGCGTATTGCTAACACATCGTTCTTGATGTCTATATGGACGGTTGCCCAGAGGGGCTCTTTGTAGGGGCAGGTATACTTGATCGTGGGAGCCTTTTCGTGGATGTCCGGGGCATAACTTAAGTGTTCATACTTTCCACCCACCCATTGATACGACGCGCTGTTAATCGAGATGTAATAAATCCCGTTTAGCTGCCTGGCGTAATCGACGTGGGCGTGCCCGGCAAAAACGGCAAAAACTTTATTCCAGCCGGCTGCTGCATTGATTTGCTCTAAAATCAACCGCACCGCCAGGCGGTTATCGATGCCACTTGGGTTGTCCAGGGGCTGATGGATAAACACGATGGAGGGAAGATCGGTCGCTGTTAAATCGCTTTTGAGCCAGTCGAGCTGGTCCTGGGCCACATACCTGGCGTAGCCTGAGGATACGCCACCCGCATCATTGCCATCGAGTACAGCGACATGGATGCCTTTTTGATCGAAGCTGTAGTAGCGCGCCGGCATGCCATAGTATGCAACGGTTTGATCTCGGGCATAGCCGCCGTCGGTATCATGGTTGCCGATCACATGATATCGAGGCCCATTGAAGGTGCGCCATGCGTCCATAAATGAATCGTTTTCAGATTTGGGTACGCAAAAATCACCGAGCTGTGCGATAAAGTCTACCTGCTGATGATTCATCTCAGATGTAAACGCAGCAATACGCTCGACGCCATCATGCATGATATCCTGATGCACATCTGCAATCACGCCAAACGTAAGCGACGCATCTTTGGCACCTTTTCCTCTGTGTTTGGAGGCCAAAGGTAAAGCAAGCACAGTGTATCCGAGCCCTAGGTGCTTCAAAAGGTCTCTTCTTGTCATTGTTGAGAGGGTTCTCGTTGCAGGTTGCCGTTGCAGATTACCGTTGCATATGACTGCTTGCAGGTATATTAACAAATTCTAACAGGAGGTGGAGACGCTTAATAATATGGTTTGATAAAGAATCCGCGCTATACTGGAATACGGCCAGGTTAATGGTCGTCAACAGAGCGTCCTGGTTCAGAAACAAACGGGGTCCCCTGAGTTTGTACAGGGGCGAATAAAAGGTTAAGGTTGACTTTAGAAGGCCCGGCCGACATTTTCCATCGATATACATTCATGAAAGGTCGTTTATGTCATTTGGCTAGCCATTGTGTGTAGATCTACTTGTTGTGAAAATCTCCAGTGTAACTGGACGATAATAGTCATATATTGGGGCTCAATGTCCTGGCGCAAGCCCGAAGAAAATAACCAAGTTGCATGATTCGCGCACACCGCTGGTTGCTTAGCAGATTACTCGAATCGAAGCCATTATTTAATCCAGCGCATCTAGCTAATCTGGTACTGTGTTGTGTGCTGTGGTCCGGTCTATCTGACGCAAAGGGACAGTCACAAGAGTCGCCGCTTGAAACGTTTGGCTATTTTCAGGTCCTGTTTCGGCACGATGAGAGCTCACAGCGGTTGAACAGGTCCAATTCTTTCAGTGTGCAGCAACTCAACTTGATTTTTCAGAAGGATTTTGCCCGCGAATGGCGCGCCTTCATCAACTTTCAGGTGCTCAACAACTTCTCCTCGAGCCGGCGCTGGGGTTCTTTTGATCTGGATGAGGCCTGGGTACGGTACCGCGCCAATCAGAAGCTCACCCTCAAGGTGGGATTACATGTGCCTGTTTTTAATCACCTCAATGAAATCAAGAACCGGACGCCGCTGTTGCCTTACGTGATTCGTCCGTTGATTTATGAAGAGTCGTTTGCTGAATTTGTCAGCCTTGAAGAGTTCATTCCTGAGCGCGCGTTTGTGCAGGCGAGCGGATCGTTTCCCTTCGGGAATGCGAGAGTGGATTATGCAACCTACCTGGGCAATAGTCCCAACATCAACAGCCAGTCGGATAATGAACGCAAAGGCATTGGCCAACAAACGGGGGTAGATACGACAACGACGGTACTTGTGGGAGGAAGAATAGGGGTTCGGGTTGAGGGGCTGAAAGCCGGTATTTCAGCGACACGTGAATCGGTTGACTTTTTCAGACTGCTCGATCAGCCGTCCCTCGCGGCTGTCGCAAAAACGCGCATCGGGACAGATGTGTCTTTTTATTATAACGGGTTCTCTTTTGAAGGCGAGTTGATCACCGTCCTCTATGATGTGGATGCACCGGCAGACCTGGGACAGCTCCCTGATGGCACTGATCCCTATATCGACCTTGAACGCTTTTTTTATTACGGAACGCTTGGCTATGAAATGACCGAGCGCCTGTTTGTATACGGAAGCTACTGGTACACGAAAGAAAAATTTGAGCAGCTTCTGCCAGTTACGAATTTGATGGAACGCCAGTCCATTGAGGTGTTTTCCCTGGGCGCCCGCTACAGCTTGTTGCAGGATGAAGATGGATTTGATCGCATCACACTGAAGGCGCAGTATGCGTATGTACCGGTCAAATTTAAACTTGAAGAAGAGACGTTTCGCACTACGGATAACCAGAACATTCACTTTTTTGGACTTGCGATTTCTGTCCTGTTTTGATGGACTGTCATAGTTGAATATGCGCTTTCGATTGAAAGAAATATTGCTGGTGGTTCTCCTATGCTGTGCACGAGATGTTTATGCACAGGTAACCGTGATCGCGCATCAGGATGTCCCCGTAGAATCCATCTCGAAAGACCTCCTGTTGGATTTCTACACGCGCGACAAATTGTCGTGGCCTTCAAGTAGAATGGAAGTCGTGGTGAGTGACCTGCGGCTGAAAAGCCCCGTCAAAGATTCGTTTTATGAGTATCTGGGAAAAAGCTCATCCCGTATGCGGTCCATTTGGCTGAAGCGCAAGCTTGCTGGCGAGGGGGATCCGCCTGTGTTTTTTCAGACCGAGGAAGAGATGTTGGAGCACGTTACCAATACGCCGGGGGCCATCGGGTTTGTGCATCCATCGAAGGTAACGAACAACGTTAAGGTGCTCATCGAGATAGACCATGGGGACGGGTAGCTATGCCCATGACCGTTCGAGATTTAAAGCTGGGTACCAAACAAAGCCTGGGGTTTGGCATCGTACTCCTGTTTATGGCTGCGGTGAGTGTTTTTGCCATTTTTCAGATGGCAGCCCTGCGTACGGAGATTGATGACACTAACGAGATCTGGCTTCAGCGGGTGGTACTCAGCTCTCGTTTTCACCTCAATGCTTCGGCGCTGCGCACCGTGCAATTGCAACACGCCTTTGCGCCGCAAACGACGCAGAAGCAGGTATACATCGATACGATGCTGGTGTTGATTGATGACATCGATGTGGATCGGGATGTATATGCAGAATTATTAGAAACGGCAGAGCAAGAGGACCCTTTCTCAGAAAGAGAAAACCGCCTTACTGCCCGGCTCGATTCGTTGTGGGACGTGTACCTCGATCATTCGCTGACCTATCTGGACCTCGATAACGAAGACGCGTTGGCACTGCTCAATGGAGAAGCAGGGGAGGTGTTTGGTGAACTCAGTGCAGACCTGGCCGGCCTGGTACATCTCAACGAAGCGCGTGCCGCTGAAGCTGCCCGGCGAGCAGAAACCAGGTTCACGGGCACGCGCAACCGGATCATCGTCCTGCTCATCTTCACCATATTGATTTCGGGTATCATTGCCGGCTGGCTGGCGCGATTGGTGATTGTGCCGGTGCGCCAACTCGTCAACGCTGCGCGCAAAGTGGCCGACGGTAATTTTAATGTGCATGTCAAGAGCGTCTCGAAAGATGAGATCGGTACGCTTACACATTCGTTTAGCTCAATGGCCCGGTCGCTGGAGAAGCAACAGGCAGACCTGCACGTCAAGAATCAGGATCTGGAACAGGCGTTACAGCAGCTACGCGACACCCAGCAGCAACTGCTGTTAAAAGAGAAAATGGCTTCGTTGAGTCAGCTTACCGCCGGCATCGCCCATGAGCTCAAAAACCCGCTGAATTTCATTAACAACTTCAGCCAACTCTCGATTGATATAGCGGATGATCTGAAGCAAGAGTTATCAGATAACAGCAAACAAACCGTTGCTGACGTAATGCCTGACATTCAGGATCTGATAGACGATCTGACCTTCAACGCGGCCAAGATCAACGAGCACGGAAAGCGTGCTGACCGTATTGTACTAAGCATGATGCAACACGCCCGTAGAGGCCGTGCAGAACGGAGCGGTGTCGACCTGAATGAACTGGTAGAAGAGTACGTCAAATTGGGATATCACGGGATGCGCGCCAGCACACCCAGTTTCAACGTCAACATTCGTCGTGCGTACGATGAACGGATAGGAGAAGTAGCGGTTGTCCAAGAGGAGATTGGCCGTGTCGTTCTAAACATCGTGACCAACGCTTTTTACGCGGTCCACGAACGGGCGTTAACGGGCGAGGAAGGGTATGAACCCCAGATGACGGTTGGCTCGCGAAGAGACGGAGAGTACGTTGCCGTTTGGGTACAGGACAATGGGCCGGGTATTCCGGAAGACGTACGTGCAAAAATCTTCGACCCCTTTTTTACAACAAAACCCTCGGGTGCCGGCACGGGACTTGGGTTAAGTCTGAGCCACGAAATTGTAGTTGAAGGACACGGCGGGGATTTAACGTGTGAGAGTGAAGAAGGCAAAGGCGCTACCTTTACCATCATGCTGCCGAATGCTTGAAAATGAAACGCAGTAAAAACTCAAACGCAGCAAAAAACAAAACAGGCTGAACCCCACAAGGAGATTCAGCCTGTAATCTATCCGAGGTACTGTTTCCATTACTCAATTTTAATTGTCTTATCTGGCCCTTTGGCTTTCTCGTCTTTTGCAATCGTAACGATGAGCACGCCTTCCTTCATCCGGGCCTGAATGTTGTCCAGGTTGAGGTGGCTGCCAAGCTCGAACGAACGCTCAAACGACTTGATCGGGTATTCCTGCACGAGGAAATTTGGTTTATCTACTTCCGGCTCTCGGGTGCCAGAGATATAAAGCACACCGTCTGTCACCGTTACGTCGATGTTGTCCGGATCGTAAGTCAGGGCGTGTACGTGCACCTCGATGTGATCATCGTGCTCGATGATGTTGACCGGGATGTTGTGTTTGGGTCGGCGGTATCCCCAACTGCCCCGTGCCATTTTTAATTTGCGCTCCCAGCCTTCGAGGCCGTGTCGTTTCCAGTGTTTACCTCTATGTCGCATGCTGTTTCAGTGTTTGATTCTTGTGTTATTTGTCCAGGTAGACGGACGACTCGTAGCATTACTTTATTCTCCCAAAAATTCTTCGTAATAATCGCCCAGGGCAGCGCGCAGACGGGTTACGGCGTACCGTTTGCGTGAGATGATGGTCTTCAGATTTGCGTTTTCCTCTTCAGCAATTTCCCGCAGGGTTACCCCGTCAATTTCGTTGCGCATAAACACAATGCGCTGCTTGTCGGGCAATTCATTGAGCGCAGCTTCCAATTGATCGAAGAATTCTTTCTGATACAGGTCCTCTTCAGGTGATTCGTCGTCTTCGAATCCCTCAAATTCCTCTTCATTCAGGCCGGCCGGCTGGATTTTTCGATACACATCAATCACCCGGTTGCGGGCAGATCGATACAGCCAGGCTTCGGGATCTTCTATGATTGCGCCCCGGTCGAGGGCGCGAAAGAATCCGAACCAGACGTCCTGCACTATGTCTTGTACGGCCTCGTCAGCTGATACCTTCGACCGCACAAACCGCTGCAGCGTCTGGTCAAACGCCTCCATGAATTCAGCAAAATCATCATCTAAGTAGCTCTCCATGGTAAGGTAGACGTTCGAGCTGGCAGATTACGCTAAATCAAAACTGCAATCAGTCGATCATCTCGCCTTCAAGCTCACGTTCTACAATTTCACCATCGATCAGATCAACGTAATAAACACTGGCTTCTTCGCGTGTTTTAACCACCTTTTTGACCTCGTTGTCGACAAAGTGGATGCCGGCGTCGTTGTCGCACGCATACCCCGGGCTGAGTTTCCCTGAGCGGATCAACCGATGGTAGGTAGGCCGGCGCTGTCCTTCTGCGTCATAGTGAGGGGAGTGACTGCCACGAAGAAAGCCCAGGCATTCGATCTCGGTGAGTGCTTGTGGTCTCGAGTCGGTGGTGCCGCTTTCGAACCAGCACAGCGAGCCGGCACTGGCGCCGCCCAAAATAACGCCGGCGTCCCAGGCTTTTCTGAGCACCTTGTCAATACCCTGTGCTTTCCAGATCGCCTGCTGATTCAACGTATTGCCACCGGAGACAACAATCCCGTCCATCGACAAAAAGCGTTCTTCCCAGCTTTCCTGCATGCTGTAGCTGCTGATGAAGCTTCGCTGGACAAACGGGGTGACATCCAGCGGTGCGCAGTACTCGAACCATCGGATAATCCCTGAATCGCGATCTGCTGATGCGGTGGGCAGGTAGCACAGGCGTGGACGTGCTTTGCCAGTCAGCTCCGCCATGTAGCGGATAAACGACGTCCTGAATCTGCCGCCGGCAATCAGGATCTGGCGCGGCGTACGTTGGGATGCCTGAGGAGCATCTGTTTCTACGGCGAGTTTGGGGTGGGTGCCTAGCGCAAGGCCGGCTACAGAAGACGTTGCCAGAAAGTCTCTTCGTTTCATGGGTGCAGTACGCGCGATTGGTAAGTTATGGACGGATGCTATAAATCCACTTTGCTATTTCTCAAGAGAAAGAGGCCTTCTGTGTTGCTTGTCACGGCGATAATGCCACTCTTGAAGAAGGGATAGTTGCTCCACGAGCCACCAAAGCTCGGTACGTCTTTGCCCATCGGAACGGTATCGAAGAAGCCTACTTCTTTCGGGTTTTCGACGTCGGAGATATCCAGCACCCGGAGGCCGCTTATGTAGTTGGACTGGTACATCAAGTTGTCCTGGATGTACAGGTTATGATCGGACGCCGTGGTACTCAGGAAGAACTCTTTGGCAAGTTGCGGATCATCGAGGTCTTCGACATTCCAGATGAGCGTGCGCGTGTTGTCTGCTTTGCCCTGTAATTCGTCCAACTCATCGTTCATAAAGAAGTACTTCTGATCTTCGGTAAGCCAGCCCTGGTGCAAATAGCCGACATTGGGGTAGCCGGCACGCGACAGGGCGATGGGGTTGGTCTTATCCGAAACATCTGCAATACTCAACGCCGTTTCGCTTGCATTAAAGCAGATTTCTTTGCCCTGATGCTCCGTGTCGGGGCCTGTGTAAATGACACACTGCGCATCGTGCGTATAGCCTGTGTTAGCGCGCCCTGTCGACGCATCCGCAAAACAGCCGGCAAAGGTTGGGTTCAGGGGCTCCTGGATGTTGATCATGTGGAGTCCGCCGCCACACGTGGTGCCACCGGATCTGCTGCCCACCGCATAGGCAAATCCGGTTTCTTCGTTGATTACGATGTTGTGTACGCTGAAAATCTCGTCGTAGCGCGCAGATTCCGGATACGTGATTGGCATCTGATCAGGATCAGCATCGCGCAATTGGCTGAGATCAAACACCTGCATCCCGTGCGGGCCGGCGCCATCCGCAACGATGAACGCGTGGTCTTTATATACCTTGATATCACGCCAGACGCTTGGAGGCGAGGCGGCTGTTTTAGGTAGCTCGCCAACATAAACGGGAGCAGTTGGATCGCTGATGTCGATGAAGACGGTGCCGTCATTTCTGCCGGCCAGCACATACTCAACACCCGTTTCAGGATCTGTCCAGCCCCACAGGTCATTCATGTTGACCCCGCGCCGGGTGCTTATATCGGAGACGGAGATAAACGAAACCAGGTCGACTTGCTCGCAGCTGAAAGCATACGCTGTCCCTTCTTCACAGTCGATTTCTTCACCAATGGAAGAACTGATCCGTTCCACTTCACCAAAGAGGGTGGTGGTCTCGTTCCAGGTACGCGAAGCTTCATCGAAGGTGAATATGAAAGCTTTGCCTTCCTGGAAGTCAGACTGAGGGGCGCCTGCGGCAAATACATCGCCGTGCGCGACAAGGTCGTCGCTGAATCCGGCAGACCCCATGCCATCGGTAGCCGGCGTGATTCTGCTTACACGTTCCCACCGCTCACCGCTTTCCCCGCTATCATACGCATAGACGACGCCTCCCTCGGAATTTGAAGACTCCCCGACCAGCAGGGTGTGTGCTGCGGAAGCTAACCTGTAGCCAAAGCCCGATCTTTGTGTTCGGGTAAAAGGCAACAGCACTTCATTTTGCTTCCAGCCCTCACCATCTTTTTGGAAACGCAGTACAGCACCTGCGCCGTCATAGCCGGGAGCACCGACGAAGAGGTCGTTGTTATGCATCACCATCCGCCAGCCAAAAGTAGGAGTGTCTCCGCCTTCCGTTGTCTGAAGCGTTGCCTCCTCAACCCATGTATCGCTTTCGGGGTCTAGGTTGAATATGTAGACGGCTCCTTTGCGCTCGTTTTTCCCGGGGGCACTGATCATAACGGTCGATCCATCTGCCAGGATGCGGCTTCCAAAGCCGTCATCTGCCTGAAGGTCACTGGACGTAATCTCCGAGTGGAGCGTCCACGCGTCATCCGCTTTATGGAACGCGTATACGCTGCCTCCATTGTCTTTTTCAATGGCGGACACGAAGATGAAATCACCCACAACAGCCACCGTGTAGGCAAAGTTATCTGTTGGTGTGGTGCCAGCGACGGTCAAGCGGCCGGTTTCGACCCACTCGTCGTATTCCGTTTTTTCGAATACGTAGGCAGCCCCTGTGCCAGCTGCCTGGCCAGGCGCGCCGACAACAAGCATGGCATCTTTACTGTCGACTGTAAAGCCAAACTTATCATCCACAACACCATCTGAGGCGGCAATTTGTGCATGCTCGTTCCACGCACCGTTTTCATCTTTGGCAAACACATAAACGGCCCCGGGCGGGTGTTCAATCCGAATCATGCGGGCTGGAGTGCGGGAGCCTACGAAGAGCTCGCCATCTCCCATTGCCATGGCTGCTCCAAAACCGCGCAATTGAGGGGCATCGGGTTCAACAAAAAGGGTTTGGCTGTGGGCGGAAACCGGATGAACGAGCGCTACAAACAGCAGTAAGACAAAGGCGTTCAGAAACTTCATTGGACCGGGGGATGGTTAGCATGATGTTTGCGATACCCTGAATCTATAGGATGCTTGTTATAAGATGCAATGTTGGCCGCAACTTATATCCCGATCCGCTGACACCCCAGAATGCGTCAACAGCTGCTACGCCTACGCCGGCGATCGCGCGCTGCTTTGAGTCGGCGCCGGCGTTTGCGGGCTGCTTCTAACCGGCGTTTGCGCGCTTTCTCGAGTTGGCGTTTCCGCGCTTTCCGGCGCCGGTGCGCCTGGTGGTGGTCATGATGTTTGCTTCCCGCATGGTCTGACGGTCCCTTGTTTTCTTCGGAAGCATCCTCGTGCTCTGGAGCAGTTTTTTCTTCCCGGGGAGGGGACTTGTCTGGATAACCTGTACTTACACACCCACTGGCAGCAACGGGGATGACCAGGAGTAGAAACGAGCGGCGATTCATGGCAGACATAGGCAACCTCAATGGTTTGAATGTTACGGTTGCAATGCAAGATCCAGGCAGGGTTCATGCCCCCCTATAACCCGCGAGATGGTCGTGCCCCCTAGGTACTCGAAAGATAAACCTCAAAACAAAAAGCCTAACCCAACGGTGTAGTTGGTCTCTTCATCGGAGAAGCCGATTTGGCCGTTGAGCAAGAGCTGATCGAATACGCTGATCCAGAGGCCTCCGCCGTAGCCCTGGTGCCAGGTACGTGAGGATTCGCCGTCGGTCCAGACGCGCCCGTTGTCCAGGAAGCCCGTTAGGCCGAGGGTACCGTAGCCAAAGTAGCCGGAAAAGTCGATCAGCTCGATGCGGGCCTCTATATTCTGGTAAAGGCTGCTGCGGCCGGCAAAGCGCGTGCTGCGGTACCCGCGTAAGTTGGCGTTGCCACCAAGCGTGCTGGAGGCAAAGAAAGGGAATTCGCCAATGTTGTGCGATCCGCCGGCGCGCAACGCAAGCGTAATCTGTGGCGAAAGCGAGGGCGACATGTAGATCGACAGGGCAGAGGCAAACGTTGCGTAGGTATCGTCCGTTTCGACAACACCAACATTGAGATCAACCGAGCTGCTGAAGCGGAAGCCTTGCAGTGGATTTAAAGCGTTGTCCACGGTGCCCACATCTACACTTGCGTTGAAGCCGGCAAACACCAGTTGATCAAAAGAGCCCCGAGAAATTCCCGGCTGCGGCTGCCCGATAAATCTGCCCGCATCAAAACGCGTATCGGTAATTTCAAACGTAGGCCCAAACGACACGGCAACACCCTGCTCAAACGAACGCTGCAGCGCAGATTGCACCAAAAAGCGAGAGAAACGCGCCTGGTAGAAGCGAGAGAACGTTGCATTATTCGGGGTATCGTTGCCGAGGCCGTAGAAATTTCGAATGTTGTTGGGATTAAAAAAAGCAGCGTTTAGGCTGAGGTCCCAACTACCCAGCACGTCGACTACATTTCCGATGTATTGGATATTGAACGATTGCGTTGCGGCAGCAAAGTTGCCCATCAGTTGGTGGGTGACTGCATGTGGTGTTTTGCGAAAACCATGTACAGACCGCTTGAAGCCGCCGCCAATGAAAAAGCCGTCATCCCGGTTGCTCCCAAAATAGGTTACCGGTCGGGTTAAGTTGGGCTTGAAGCTTTCAAATTCGTACGTGTTGACATCAATGTCCGTGCTTAGTTTTTGCTTCGTTTCAGGGCCTGTCTCGATGGATGTACCACGGACCGTATCGTACACATGGGTCTTTCTTGGCCCCTGATGAACGATCGAAGCATCAACGATAACATCATCATCAGGCCCACCTACAATGATGATACGGGGTCCGCGATTGACTTCACCCTGCGTTTCGAACCGATCGTTCCCGCCCTGTCCGTATAAACGAATTTCGTTTGTTTCATCCGTTAATACCGTTCGCCGGAAAAGCTCTTTGCGGATTTCCCCCTTTTTGTTGGCCTTGTACATCACCACTTCCGTGGTTTCGTCATCAATCCGGTTGATGCGAAACACCTCGTGTTTGTTGCTGCCCACCACATCGATCACGGATGCCAGCACGTTGTAATACCGATCTGCTACAGTGGACAGTTGATCGCGCCGGGCTTTTAGCGTGCGGATCATTTCTTCGCCTCCTTCGGCAAATACCGGTTCAGGCCAGCTCCTTACTGCCTGCTCAATCACGGCATCAGAAAGCGCAATCTGCATACTGTCTGCAATACCAACCCAGGCTGCCCGGTCGAGGACGGCAGAGAATCTGCGGTCCAGCGGTATGCCTTTTCTATTGAGGCCTCGGAGATACCCATACGCTTCCCCAAACGATTGCCACGCCGGCTCGGCTAGTACGCGATACAACGTAGGGAAAACGCCGTCGTTTTTGCTAAACGCTTTGTCTCTGTCGACCGGTATGGGGAGATAGATTTTACCTTCTTTGCGCGCATCACCCTCGAGATCCGGATTCAATTCGTACGGCTCAAACGCACCCCATCGGAAATTGTCCAGCGTACGGTCGTGGTCTGCGATGAGCATGTCAAATAGACGCGCGCGGGCAAACATGTAAGGATCAACGCGGTGATCGTTATCGCCATCAATTTCATTGAAGAGTTTTGCTGAGCCGATCACATTGGTTGCATTGCCAAAGCTATCAATGTCGGACACATCTTCGTCGGCGCGTTCTTCAAAAAGCACAACCTGCCCCACCAGTGCCTCGTTTTGCACGTCACCTTTTGGATCGGGCGGGACGTACATCAGGCGGGGGTTGGTGTGGAAAATACCCGCCGGCCCGGCCAGGTGCGGCACGAGGAACGCGCCAAACGGATGCTGCATGGCCACCTGGTCCTGGATGATGCTGCCGGCAAAAGTCCGGCGCGCGGCTGAAGAAAGCGACCGGGTAGGGCGCTTGTCGATCGAGCGAAGCATGTAATACTTGCCATCGCCTCCCGACATCCGAAGCGTGACTGACTGAGATTGTCCGCCTATTTTGATCGGGGTCAATCCATCAGCTTCTTTAGTCCAGTCGAGCACGGGGGCTTCTACGGGCGTTGCCCACAGCTCGCGGTACTGCCGGCCTAGAAAGAACCTGCCTATGCCCCCTGTTTTTGCATATTGCGGATTGATGGGCATGACTACAGACGAATCCTCCACAGGTGGCACAACAAGGCGCTCATCTTCTGTGCGCGCTGCCTGCAGTTCATTCGGTAACACGAGTTGTGTCCGGTAAGCGCGCTTCCCTTTGGGTGCGTCGGCATCTCCCGTCCAGGCATTTAACCAGGCGCTTCCGTCTTCATAAAACGCCACCTCCATGAAGCCGTGCGCCCGCGACACAAAGCTGGCGCCGCGTCCTTTGGATACATGGTCATCGTGATTTGCGGATCCGCTTGTGATGTGGTGTTTCACGCGCCGGCGATCGTCCTTGGCGAAGTATTGCAAGCTGTGATCGTGTGCGGCGGCATAAATGAGGCTATGCTGTATGCGCAGGAGTTGCAGCATTTCTTGCCGAAACACGCGGTAGCGCGACGATGCAAGATCCTGCCGATTGCCAACCAACTGCCGATAGAGCGGCATGGCTGACCCCAAAACGGGCAGGGGGGTAAGGTGCTGCCAGAGCGAAAACTTGCCCCCATAGTTGCCATTGGAGAACAACGGATGGTGCCCGACCATGATCAGTTGATCGTTGCGATATTTGTACAACACCTCTTCCAATTCCGTGAGGAAATCGAGTGGCTCGTTCAGGTCGTATTCACCCGTGTCCCCGTACCGTTGCTTTGAATCCAGCCACCACTGGGTGTTGAGCGTAATCATCGTAAGGCCATCGGTGAGCTCCAGCACCTCAGGTCCCGGATAGCCTTCGGTTAAACGGAAGACATCACGCCGGCCAAGCGCGCGATCTATAAATTCAGCTTTATGTTGCAGTGTCTGCCGGCGCTCGGTGGTACTGCCTGATTCGGTGTTTCCTGGCAGGAAAACAATCTCTCCGGCGTATCCCTGGAGTGCGTTGAGCCAATTGGCAAGCCCGGCAGCAATTTCAGATTGCGTTACATTTGCAGAGTCGGGGAAGGAGCAACAGGGCGTATTGTCGCCGAGGAAAACGACGGCGCTGTTAGAATCCGCGGCGGCGAGGTGCGCGGCGAGCATGTCCTGCACGAGGGTGGATTGCTCAGAAGATCCATTCCCGATGTTGCCCAGCAAGAACACGCGGTAGGTGGGGCGTG
The DNA here is from genome assembly GCA_965263205.1 of Rhodothermales bacterium. GTDB lineage: Bacteria > Bacteroidota > Rhodothermia > Rhodothermales > JAHQVL01 > JBCCIM01. The sequence goes on along the minus strand of CBDHHF010000035.1, from coordinate 331,554 downwards.
CTTGCGAGGCAGCACCCAGGGTGTCCTCGATTGGGCTTCTCGTTTCTGATATGGCATCAATTTGTGCGTAAGCATGCCCACATAAAAGCAGGTTTGTTGTAACGACCAAAGCAAGAACAATGGACCGCAATCTTTCCATGTAGTCTAATCTCCTTTTTCCATTTGCCGCATGTCTGGCATATGGCCCCAGTTAAGCATATGACAAGCGAATTCCCTTACGTTTCGCATATTATAGAATTGTAAAGTGCACGAACTGATCCCGTCGCCGCTCTCTGCTGCACGTTTTGGTGCTTATGGCTGTCGTAAAGGGTGTCTTGGAAGTCCTACGCTATGCAATCGCACGTGTCTATTTTACCACTAGCGTTAATACGTGTAGTGAAGCTTTCTTGCATTTGACAGCGTGGTGTCAGGAAAGCATTTGATTCGATTGCCCTTCTGGATCGGAGGGGATACGTGGTAACAGATTCTTTATTTGGAATAACCGTTCCGGTTTCTGTATATTGATTCGGAATGATCGTTCCGAATTAAGGTATTTTGACCACGTTTCCTAACAAGAGCAGGTATAGCGCGTTGAAAAGCGGTTTATTGTTGATGCTGATCTGGTGCCCTTTCTTCCAGGCACACGGGCAGGATGTGGGTGAGGGGGAGAAGCAAGCGCCTCCGCCGTTAAACACGATGCGTGCTTCTGAAGATTATGCCTATTTAAAGCCTGAAACCGGGTCGCCGTACGAGAAAGGCTTGCTCGATGGAATCAAGTATATCCCGCTAACAAAGAACCGCGCGTCGTATGTAACGCTTGGAGGCAGCTATCGGCCTCGCTTCGAGCATTTTACAAACCGCAACTGGACCGCCGGCAACCAATCGTATTACACGCAGCGATTGAGTGTACATTCCAGTCTGCATTTTGGCCAACACGTCCGGTTCTTTGCCGAACTCTATAGTGGCTACAAGGGGGGAGAGGAGGCCATTCCACAGTCGGATGAAATCGACCTGCACCAGGGGTATGTTGAAGTGGATATTCCGCTTGGCGCAGCCACTAATGCAACGGTTATCTTCGGGCGAAATGAAGTGGCTTTGGGGGCGAGCCGGCTGGTTGGTATTCGGGATGGTCCCAATATGCGGCGCTCGTTTGATCTGGGCAACGTCACGCTCTCACATAAACAGACAGCACTACAGGCGTTTTACGGGAAAGAGGTGAATGTGCAGTCTGGTGCGTTTGACAACCGCTTTAGTTTGTTCGATCAAGACGCCGGCAATGTAGCCTTATGGGGCCTTTATTCCAGTATCTCGTCGGTTAAACGGGATGATCATACCGAGCTGTATTACCTCGGATTTGAATCTGATGCGTCTCGATATAACGACGTGTTTGGGGCGGAAACCAGGCATACCATTGGGGTACGACGCGTCGGTGTTTTGCAAAAGCGCTGGCAATACAACACCGAACTCATCTACCAATTTGGAGAGCTTGGGGACAATACCATAAGCGCTTTTAATATAGAGACCGATTGGAATTATAAACTCGTACGCACAGCCTGGAATCCTTCCATCGGATTAAAATTCGACTGGTCGAGCGGAGATTCAGAAAAAGGGGACAGTGAGATACAGACCTTCAATCCCATGTTTGTAAACCCGGGCATTTACAGCCTGGCAGCTGTCAACACGCCGGCCAATTTGTTCAGCATTCATCCTTCTGTAACGGTCTACCCCATACCCGCGTTGATCCTGAAGTTCGAGTATGCCTTCTTCTACCGCACATCAGTGGAAGACGGGTTGTACACGCCGACGCGTTTTCAGTCAAGGGCTGTCGAGGACATCGATGAAAAGCATATAGGCGATACCATCGGCCTGTTGCTCAACTATGGTATCAACCGGAATCTGTCTTTTTCCCTGGTTTCTTCCTACTTCGTTGCCGGCTCTTTTCTGGCAGAAACAGGTGATGCGGAATCCATTTTTTACTTCGCGTCAACCTTGCATTTTAAGTTTTAATCAATCCAATACCATCTAATTCAACATCAAAGACACATAAATGTATGAAACAGTATAGCTTGTCCATAGCCTCCGTGGCCGCGCTGGTAGTCCTCCTTTCGGGATGCCTGAATCAAACGCAACCGTCTATGCATGCAGCGACGGCGCCGGCCAATTTGAGCAATGTTTCCCTGCCCGGTGCAACGGTGCTAGCGTTTGGGCCCGAGCAGGTGCTTTTTGTCGGCGACAGTAAAGCCGCGACGGTACACGCCATTACAACGGAAGGCGTTGCGCTCGAAGATCCCGTACCGTTTAACATGCCGGGACTGGATCGCAAGATTGCCAGCATGCTGGGACTCAATGTGACGGATATTATGATTAACGACATGAAAATCCATCCGGTGAGTCAGGAAGCGTACGTAGCAGTGCAGCGCGGCCTCCAGCCCGAAGCTGAGTCGGTTATTGCGATTGTGAGTCCGGGTTCTGGAGATATCCGTTTTTTAGATCTTTCCGAGACGGATCATCAGACAGTAGTGCTTGCAAATCCAGCTTCTGAAGAAGTTGTGTTTTGGGGCGACAAGCCGGCCAGCACACTCAACATTACAGACCTCGACTACCACGGCGGACACCTCTACGTTGCCGGGTTAACGAACGGCGAATTTGCCTCTACGCTCCGCAAAATTCCTTACCCGTTTGATGGTTCGCAAAGCGCAGTTGGAAGCATCGAGATCTACCATGCCGTCCATACCCAAAACGAAACCCGGGCGCCGATCCGAACGATGCTGTTTGATGAGGTTGATGGCGTTCCCACGCTGCTTGCCAGTTACACGTGTACGCCCCTCGTGACGATACCGGTGTCTGACGTGAGCGAAGAAAACGATGTGAAGGGAAAAACGATTGCCGAGTTAGGGTATGGGAATGCACCGAGCGACATGATTTCGTTCATGACCCAGGAGCCCGATGGCAGTTATGACAAAAAGGTGCTGATTACGCACAAGCAACGCAGCGGAAGCTTGATTTCGATGAAAGACCTGGCTGCAGCGAATGCCGGCAACGGATTGCAGGGCATGACAATGGGACCGGCCGGCGTTGAGATTTTCCCGGTGCCGACCTCTTCTGTCATGCACATCGACAACCAGAACCAGATGATGCTCACGGTGCTCCGCAGAAATATCGACACCGGAGGTGCTGACCTGATTTCGCAACTCAAAGGCGCGTATTTCCGGTTAAGCGACTTCATCAGCGAATATGATTTCCCGGACTACGCCTATCCTGAAGCGCAGGCAGGGACAAAACAATTCCATGATATGATCAAGCCGCTTGAGGGATATCCTCAATTGACGTCAGGTGAAATGAACCGGTAGCAGTTGTTGGATGCCCCGGGTGGACTGCCGTTGATATGCGTCCACCCGGGGCGCCTGCTAGATCTGGGGTAAACGGAGTAGAACCATGCGAACAGCGCTATGTATGCTTGGCGTGTTGGTACTGACAGGGTTAAGCGCCTGTCAGCCGGCAAGCAGCGACGTGGAGATCCGCGTCCAGGATGGCGTGGTGTATCTGGACCATTGGACGCCTTCGAGCCTTTCCGACGAGGGTGATGTAAAGCTGTATGTATGGGACGAAGCACTGCAGGCGCCCAATGAGCCGGCTGTTGCTGGAGAACTGGTTACCGTACCCGGTGGCGGGTTGGTTTTTGCTCCGCTTTTCCCACTGGATACCCACACGTCGTACCTCTTAACCATCGATGACGCTTCGTTCAAACACCTTATTGAAGGAGCTGTTGTATCGAGCTCGCCGCCCCGGATAACGCAATTTTATCCTTCCCGCGACGCCTTGCCGGAAAACCTGCTGCGGATGTACGTCCAGTTTTCGCAGCCCATGAACACGACCGGGAATCTGGAGCGAATCCGTATTATCGATGAGGAGGGTGGGGAGGTTGCCAATGCCATTTTTAACAATGTGTACGAGCTTTGGAACGCTGACCAAACCCAGCTTACGCTGCTCTTCGACCCAGCCCGTGTAAAAACCGGATTGGAGGCGCATGGCCGCTATGGGCGTGCGCTACGTGCCGGCCGTTCGTATACCCTGGAGGTGGAAGGATTAAAAGATGTTCATGGTGTAGCGATGGTGGATACCTTCCGTAAAGCGATCCATGTAACAGCGGAAGACCGGTTGCCTCCTGCAGTAGATCGATGGACGCTGGATATACCAGAGAGTCGGAGCCATTCTGCTTTTGTCGTCCGGTTTTCAGACGTGGTTGATTATCTCTCCCTGCACAACAGCATATCGCTGACAACTGCATCGGGAGCGCCTGTTTCAGGCACTGTGACGCTTGATGAAAACGAGACAGCCTGGATGTTTGCGCCAGAGGAGCCCTGGGTGAGTGGGACGTATGTGCTCCAGGTAAATGCACGGCTCGAAGATCCTGCCGGCAATAATCTCAATGGCCTGTTTGATCACAAAGCCGGCAGTCTGCGATACAAAAAGGAAGGGGAGCGCATCCCTGTGGAATTTGTAATTGGAGAATGAATGCCTGTCAGGTTAGCGTGCTTCGAACCTTTTAAAAAATTGCAAGTTTGGTGTGCTACCCATAAGTAACCGTATATGTTAGTTTGTACACGATGGCGCAGAAGGGATGAATAGAAGCGCAACGCGATGCCATCGATAAGCAGGCACCGTTGCCATGCCAAAAGTAAAATTATTCGATCAGAACGAAGTCCTCGAAAAGGCCATGCTGCTTTTTTGGGAGCGGGGGTATTACGATACTTCGGTGCAGGACCTTGTGGATTATCTGGGAATCAGCCGTTCGAGCCTTTACGATACCTTCGGCGGGAAAAAGCAGCTCTACTACAGTGCATTCGAACTGTATCGCCGTTCCAACAGGGAGGGCCTGGTCGATTTTTTACGTACCCAGGAAGACGTAAAGGTTGGGCTGCGCATGGCCTTTGAGAAACTTGTGTCCGATGATTTTGCAGACCCTGCTTGCAAAGGGTGTTTCATTGTTAACACCTCAACGGAGCTCCTGCCACTTGATGATAAGCTGAAAGAGGATATTGCCGCTCATAAAGAAGCCATGGAATCGATCTTGCGCGATTTCTTGCAGAAGGGTGTAGATGCCGGCCAAATTTCCAGCGATAAAGACCTGCTAACCCTCGCGCGCGTCATCTATGTAACCATGACCGGTCTTCGCGTGCTTGGGAAAACAAGACCGCATCCTGAAGAATCGATGGCAGCTGTAGATGCGGTTATGTTGCTGCTGGGTGGGTAGAGCCAATAGCCATCAGCGTTGACAATTAATATTTAGTTGACCGATCTGTTGAAGGTTTGATGAGGGCACCGCCTGGCTGTTGCTAGTTAAGAGGGTATGTATTAATATACACACTGCTGTGCTAATAATGTCCCGAAATGCCCTCACCCCCGATTCAATACCGCTTTGCTACGCTGCTCTTGTGGGCTGCGCTGGCTTTGGTGTTGAATCCGGTGTTGCATGCATTCAGCCACGATCATCATGAAGAAGTTGAAGACAGCACGGAGCATCTCGCTGTCTTCCATTCGGCTGAAGACGAACTTTGTCCGTATTGCGATGCTGTAACGCAGCTCGTCGCCCCGGCTACCACTGACGCTTCCCTTGTGCCGGCACTCCTGCCCGGAAGTATCGAACCAACAACAGTTCTCCATCCTGATCTACGCCTTCGCCTGCCAACCCGCCTAAGAGCACCGCCTGCCTTCAGTTGGTCGATTCCAGCCGCTATGTCTGTCGAAATCTAGCAGATCGTGTCCTGTTACACGCATGGTGCAAATTGATCAGATCGATCTAGGTAATCTTGCCCGGAGCCTTTTGATGGTACTTCGGATTCGATCCTTTTAAAATCCTTTGGCTATTCCACGCGCATACGTATCGAGCTCGTTGCTCATACGCCACCACAGTGCGTCTGGTGTAAAGAAGCCGTTTCCACCAACCACGTACATCCACCTTTTTACAATCACCCACTGGCCAAATACACCACTGTTTGTGATGGCCTTCATGAAATAAATCGGTATGAAACTTAAACTACTACTTCTCCTGGCAACGCTTTTTGTATCAAACCAAGCGTTCGCCCAACTTGAGTTGACCGGCACGGTCCTCGACCCCAACGGTGCCTTTTTACAGGGTGCCACCGTGACCCTCGACAATGAAGCCGGCCAGGTGGGCACCACCACCGACGCCAACGGCGACTTCACCATTGTTGTGGAGACAGCCGGGGCGTACGATCTTGAAATTAGATTCCTGGGTTTTGCTACCTACCAAAACGCCTTGCAGATCGACGCAACGACCAACCTCGGCGACATTCGCCTCGAAGAAGATAACTTGTTGCTGCAGTCGGTTGAGATTGTAGGCCGCGCGCGTACGGACTACAACAGCGATTATTCGTTTTCTGCAACCAAGGTGGCCATCAGCAACCGGGAGTTGCCGCAGGCCATCGCGTCGGTGACCAAAGAGTTTATCAGCGACCGGCAGGCCTTCCAACTGGCCGACGCTGTAAAAGCTGTAAGCAGCGTGACCTCCACGGGCGATTACAACCACTTTAACATTCGTGGTATCACCCAGTCTGAGGATGGGCAATCCATTAACGGGATGAGAACCCGGCAGTATTACTTCCTCCAGCCGATCACCTCCCACATCGAGCGGGTAGAAGTCATCAAAGGTCCCTCCTCAGTTACCTTCTCCAGTGCAGATCCAGGTGGTACGGTAAATATTGTAACCAAAAAGCCGCTGGATGAAGCAAGAAGCGAAGTGTCGTTGACAACTGGTGGTTTCTCCACAATTCGGGGGGCGGCAGATTTTACGGGGCCGCTCAATAGTGAAAAAACACTGCTTTATCGCTTCAACGCAGCATTTCAGGAAGCGCAATCGTTCCGCGATCTGGTGCAGAACAACGCGTTCCTGATCACACCTTCCATTAGCTATTTGCCCAACAGCACCACCGCGCTGAATGCAGAAATGATTTACAGCAGCGGGGTTGGAAATCTTGATCGTGGGCAGCCCATTTTTGGCCGGATCAACGGCGAATTTGATTTGAACAGCACATCCCGGTCTACCAATGTGGGCGCGTCTAACGACTTTTACAAGTCGCGCGAACTCATGTTGATGGCGAGTTTTGCCAAGACGTTTGCCAAAAACGTGCACTTCAACGCGTCGTACATGAAGCAGACCTGGAATGAAGATCTCGCGGAGCACCGTACGGAGAACCGGGCCGCTGTGGACATCGAAGGTAACGCGATTCCAACGCTTGCTGCTATGCGCTATGTAGAGCGGCAGCAGTTCTGGGATACGGACAACATCAATCTGTTTTTGAACTTCGACCTGGAAAATGAGACCATCAAAAACAAAGTGTTGATTGGGTATGATGGCAGCCGCTGGGAGCGGACCATTGGTGGGGGACAAAATACCGCGCGCCGCTACCTGAGAACGGATGGCTCTGTAGGTAACTTCGATCCTTCAAATCCAGATGCCTTCCAAACCATGACGGTAGATGGGGTTGTGATGCCGCGTCCCAACGTCCCACACTTTGATCTGTCCAACCCATCGAATGGTATTCGGGTGACCAAAGACTATGTGTTTGGTGAGTTTGAGATCCCGGCGAATCTGACAACAACCGCCGGCATCTACGTACAGAATCAACTCAAAATCGGCAAGCTCTCCACCTTGCTGAATCTTAGATACGAGTGGTTCACCGACATCTTTGATTTTGATGGCAATGAGCAGGAGTTTAACGACGAAGCCTTTATCCCTCGTATAGGTCTGACCTATGCACTCACCCAAAACCTGAGCGTCTATGGGACCTACCTCGAAGGCTTCCAGCCGCAAACCAATACGGTGACGCTTTCTCCTGCCACGGAAGGCCACTTTTGGGCTGCTTCCCCGGGCAACTTCGATCCACTCGAAAGCGACCTGACAGAGCTTGGTTTTAAAGGCTCGTTTTTTAACGGCAGACTGAAAGGCAATCTGGCATTGTTTGCCATCACGCAACGCAATGTATTGTCTGGTGATCCGTACGATTTGGAAAACCTGATCGAAACCGGTGAGCAGCAAAGCCGCGGATTTGAGTTGGATTTTTCAGGCTACGTACAACCAAACTTCCAACTGTTGGCCTCGTACTCGTTTGCCGATACGGAGGTGTTAGAGCATGGCGACCCTGAATTTGTGGGCGAGCGGATCGGTGCTGCACCTCGGCACAGCGCTAACTTCTGGGGACGGTATGACTTCACCGGTGAGGTGTTGAAAGGCGTTGGTATTGGGCTCGGTCTCCAGCACAGTGGTGACAAATACTCATGGTATGCTTATTCTGCAGACGGCCGTCTGCTTGTTGCCAGAGTATACCGTACTGGATGGCGCGATTTATTACCGCCCGGTCAACTCGAACCTGCAGTTGATCCTGAAGGTGAACAACATCACAGACAAAAACTACTGGGCCGGTGCACTCAACCAGTTCAGACTGGCACCGGGTGCTCCCCGAAATGTCTTGTTGACCGTCACGTACAAATTCTAGTACCCGTGCAAAGACGTACAACCATCGCTCGCCGGTATGTGCAGGGCGATGGTTGTACTGATCTTTTTGGTTTTAAGTAGATCAATATGAACAAATCAGTACTCACAGCACAGGGCCTTTGTGTTGACCGCGGTGGCCGGCAGGTGCTCAACGATGTTAGCTTTAGTGTGGGGGCGGGCGAAGTGTTTGCGCTGCTCGGCGGGAACGGCGCCGGCAAGTCGACCACGCTATTGACCTTCCTCGGCTTCATTACACCCACCGCCGGCACGGTAAGCATCAACGGTCTCGATGTACAGGAGAACAAAGCAGCTATCCGGCAGCAAACGGCGTATCTACCCGAAGCTGCCAGCCTGTACGCGCATCTTTCTGCACGAGAGAACCTTGCCTATTTCCTCTCGCTGGCTGGCGTTAAGCGCTCATCCGATGAGATTGAACACGCGTTGGACACCGTCAGCCTTGCCAGGGAAGCCAGGTCGCGTAGACTCGATTCGTACTCAAAAGGGATGCGGCAAAAGGTCGCCATTGCGCTTGCAGTATTGCGCAAAACGCCGGTGCTTTTGCTGGATGAGCCAACCTCTGGGCTCGATCCTGTGGCTATAGATGAGTTCAACGCCATCCTGATGAAACTGTCCGAGGCCGGCACAACGGTATTGATGGTAACCCACGATGTATATGGTGCTTGCCACGTGGCACGTCGCGTCGGATTGCTCCAGCAGGGGCAGATGGTGGGCATGTTTGAAGCGCCGGAAGGCGGCCAGATCTCGGCGGAAGCTTTGCATCAAACGTTTGCTGAACATAGTCAATTGGTAACCAGCTCATGAACATGCAATCTGTTCTGATTATTGCTAAAGAGGAATGGCGCTATTGGCGCCGTTCCCGGTTGGGTGTGCTTGCAGGGCTGGCATTGTTACTGCTTGTCATTGCCTCAACTATTTCTACGGTGGTGCAGGTTGAGTCTGAGCGTGCGTTGCGGGAAAACTTCCAGACTAGCGCTGAAGATACGTTTAAAGAGCAGCCTGATCGTCACCCGCATCGGATGGTGCATTATGGGCACTACGTGTTCCGTGCGCCGGCACCGCTGGCGATTATCGATCCGGGGGTGGATGTGCACACGGGTACCATCATGTTTTTGGAAGGGCACCGGCAAAACTCGGCCGTATTCTCGCCGCAATACGCGGCTGCCCAGGCGGGACCGTTTGCGCAATTGACGCCGGCGTTTGCCTACCAGATTCTGGTGCCACTGCTTTTGATTATCATCGGGTTTGCAACCATCTCACGGGAACGCGAGGGGAAAACCGACTATCTGCTGGTTACAAGCACCGTCTCGCCCATCGAGTTGTGGCTTGGTAAAACGTTGGCTTTGTCAACCGTTGCATTGGTTGCGTTGATACCCCTTGGTATTGCGTTGATTTTAGCCGTGTTACAAGGGGAAGGCGTGGGTATTGTCGTGGTGTTTTTACTGGGATACGTGCTTTACCTCGTTTGTTGGTCGAGCCTGATCACGGCCGTTTCTGCCTGGACAAGGCGTTCTGCGTTGTCATTGTCGCTGCTGTTAGCCAGTTGGATATTGCTCTGCGTGATTATGCCCCGGCTGGCCGGTACGGTCGCAAATACAGCCCTGCCTTTGGATGGCAAAATTGTGAAAGACATGGAAGTCACCCGTGCTTTACGGGAAGAGGGTGATGGGCATAACGCAAACGACCCTGCGTTTCAACAGCTGCGCGCGCAGATTTTGGCACAATACAATGTAGAGCATATCGAGGATCTGCCGGTTAACTTTCGCGGGATTGTTGCCAGTAACAGCGAGGCCACCCTGACGGATATCCTGAACGAATTTGCTGATGAACGGATGGCGCAGGAGCTTGCGCAGTCGAACCTGGTGCGTTGGATGAGTCCGTTGTCGCCGGCGCTTGCGGCCAAGGCTTTCTCTGTTCAACTGGCGAGCACTGACCTCAAACAGCACCACCGCTTCCTGCGCGACGCAGAGGCGTTGCGCTTTGATTTTGTGCAGAAGCTCAACGAGTTGCACGTGCATGAGCTGTCGTATGCTGATGACATCCGACGCAGCGAAGGCGAAGAAGGCAACAAGCGTGCGCGGGTGAGTGCAGAAAATTGGCGGCTTTTGGCAACGTTTCCCTGGCAGCCCAATGCTACCTCTGATCGCCTGTTGGAGAGCTTGCCGCAGCTCTTGATTTTGTTTTTCTGGTGGATGGGCGCCACGTTCTTTGGCGTGTCTGGTACAAAACGACTTTTTAGAGAGAAAAATGGCTGATTTAGTACGCGAAATTCGGTTTTGCCTGAAAGAAAGCGTTGTGCGATGGACGCTGTTGATCGCGTTTTTGCTGTCGGGCCTTGCGCTTGTTAATGGCATCCTCGCAGTGGAGCACCAGGAAGCTCAACTGGAAATGTTAAAGGCTGAAACAGCCGCTGATCAGGCTTATGTGATGCCTGCACAGGGTGATCCCGGAAGCGCAGCATACTACATTTTTCACCTCACCTACGACCCGCCATCTGAACTGGCGTTTGTTGCGTTGGGTTCGCGCTATGAATTGCCCTGGAAACACCGTGTTCGCATGCTTGCGCTCGAGGGGCAGATTTATGAAAACGACCCCGGCAATCCCGAGCTTTCCTATCTGGGAAAAATAGACTTTGCCTACCTCATCTCAATTGTATTGCCCCTGTTGTTGATCGGCTTGCTCTTTGACCTGGAAGCGCGCGAGCGCAGGGAAGCGCGCCTGGAGTTACTCACTGCAACGAGTCGTAGTGGTAGCGTGCTGTTTCATCGCGCCAGTGCCCGGGCGTTGCTGCTTTTGGGAGCTGTTATCATCCCGTTTTTGATTGCGCTGCTGTTATCATCTGCAACACTGGGGGCCGGCTTGCCCATCGTGCTGGCAATTCTTTTATATGTGGTCTTTTGGCTGCTTGTTTGTCGCTTCATTACCAGCAAAAACATCGAGAGCGTAACAGCAGCAGCAAGCTTGTTTGGTCTTTGGCTCTTGTTTACGACCCTGATCCCAGTTATAGGAAAATTTGCAACGGAGCAATTGGTAGCGGTGCCGGATGGCGGTGAACTTTTGTTAACCCAAAGGGAGACCGTGAACGATGCGTGGGACCTGCCTCCCGAAGCCACCATGGATCGGTTTGTGGAAGAACACCCGCAATGGATCGGAAAGACGGCTGTTGGGGACGAGGGGTTTGAATGGAAATGGTACTATGCTTTCCAGCAAGTGGGAGACCAGGTAGCGGCGCCTTTGTCAACTGCGCTCTACGACGGCATTGTAAAGCGTGATCAACACATGGGTGTGATTGCGTTGTTCTCGCCTCCGCTACTCATTGATCGCTGGCTCACCCGTACCGCCCAAACAGATGTGACGCAGCATCTTCACTACATGGATTGTGTACGCGATTTCCACGGCAGCATCCGGCACTTCCATTACGAAATGATGTTTGGTGATGAAGCGTTTTCCCAGGAGAAGATGGCAGAATTGCCGCAGTTTGCGCCATGTGCGGTGATATACTAAGCCCTGCCTTTGCGTGAAGGGGGACTGGGAAGCCATGTCGATTGATGGGTTTTTAAACCCATTTTTTATTGTATCTTTTGCTGTTTCTCACGCGTCCACCACGCGTCTTTGTATCACGTATCCCCGCCGCTTATGAAAGCTTTAGGCCTCTTTATTATTGGTATCGTTTTTCTCTCTTCTCCGAGTGCTGCCCAGGATGGGGGCACGGCGGTTTCTGACCTGGATTTTAGCGCGCTCGAATTTCGAAATATCGGGCCGGCATTTCCGTCCGGGCGTATTGCTGATATGGCCATCCACCCGGAAAACAACAATGTCTGGTATATCGCTGTTGGCTCAGGTGGTGTATGGAAAACAACCAACTCCGGTACAACCTGGAATTCCATATTTGAAGGCCAGGGTTCGTATTCCACTGGAGCCATCACCATCGACCCGAATAACCCTCACATCATTTGGGTTGGAACGGGTGAAAACGTGGGCGGACGCCACGTAGCCTACGGAGACGGGATCTACAGAAGTATGGATGGTGGAGCGTCCTGGAAAAATCTGGGCCTTAAAACGAGTGAGCACATTTCCAAAATCGTGGTACATCCAGAAAACTCTGATGTTGTATGGGTAGCTTCACAGGGGCCGCTTTGGAGCGCCGGCGGTGAGCGCGGTATTTATAAAACGGTTGACGGCGGCGAAACATGGACGCGTACCCTGGGCGATGACGAGTGGGTGGGGGCTACGGATCTGGTGATCGATCCACGTGATCCCGATGTGTTGTACGCTGCCACCTGGCAACGTCATCGTAACGTAGCCGCGTACATGGGTGGCGGCCCGGGTTCTGGTCTGCACAAAAGCACTGATGGGGGGGAGACCTGGGTTGAACTTACCAAAGGCATTCCCAAATCAAACCTGGGTAAAATTGGTCTCGCCATTTCGTATCACAACCCCGACCAATTGTACGCAGCCATAGAGCTTGACCGCAGGAGCGGTGGGGTGTATATGTCGAGCGACCGCGGTGCTTCATGGAAGAAAATGTCGGATACCGTATCGGGTGCAACGGGGCCGCATTATTATCAGGAACTGTACACGTCCCCGCATGCAGAAGGCCGGCTCTACCTCATGGATGTGCGGGTGCAGATTTCAGAGGACCACGGCAAAACGTTTCGCCGGCTCAACGAAAGCGACAAACACTCCGACAACCACGCCATTGCCTTCCGCGAAGACGACCCGAACTACATTCTGATGGGCACCGATGGCGGGATTTACGAATCGTTTGATAACGCAGCGACCTGGAAGTTTGTCGAAAACCTGGCCCTTACCCAGTATTACAAAGTGGCTGTTGATGACGCGCTGCCGTTCTACAACGTGTATGGCGGCACGCAGGACAATGGTTCACACGGTGGACCGTCTCGGACCGACAACCGCCACGGCATTCGCAATGCTGACTGGTTCAAGACACTCGGGGCAGATGGGCACCAGTCAGCCGTGGAGCCTGGCAATCCTAACATCATCTACGCTGAAACCCAGCAAGGGGGCTTACATCGCGTTGATCGGGTGACGGGCGAGCAGGTGTATATCCAGCCACAATCCCTCGATGGGACGTTTGAGCGGTTTAACTGGGATGCGCCGATCAAGGTGAGTCCGCATGCGCCGGCTACCTTGTACTTCGGGTCCCAGCACGTCTGGAAATCCACCGACCGCGGCGATAGCTGGACGCAACTATCGGATGATCTTACGCGGAATCAAGAGCGGTTGACCTTGCCGATTATGGGGCGTACGCAGAGCTGGGATAACGCCTGGGATCTGTTTGCAATGTCGAAATACAACACCATTACTTCGCTCGACGAATCAGCGCTTGTACCCGGCTTGCTTTATGTGGGCACAGATGATGGGTTGGTTCAGGTGAGTGAAGACGATGGTGCTAGCTGGCGGGCCATCGAAGTAGGCAGCATGCCCGGCGTGCCGGCTACGGCGTTTGTGAACCACATTTATGCCGACTTACACGATGCAAACACGGTGTACGTTGTATTGGATAACCATAAGTATGGCGACTTGAATCCGTATGTACTGAAGAGTACCAACCGTGGCCGTAACTGGACATCCCTGGCTGACGATTTACCGGAGCGGACCTTGATGTGGCGCATTGTACAGGATCATGTAAATCCAAACCTGTTATTCCTCGCGCACGAATTTGGGCTGTCATTCTCCGTTGACGGGGGAGAAGCCTGGATGGCCTTTAAAGGCGGCCTTCCCACCATTTCTTTCCGGGACCTCACCATTCAAAAACGCGAAAACGACCTGGTGGGTGCGTCGTTTGGCCGGAGCTTCTTTATTCTGGATGACTACTCGCCGCTTCGCGATATAAATGCGTCGCTGCTTGCACAAGATGCGCATCTCTTCCCGGTGAAAGATGCCTTGCTTTATGTGCCACGCGACGTGGTTGGCAACTCGGTCGGCTCTAATTATTACACAGCACCCAATCCAGATTATGGCGCTGTCTTTACCTACTATCTCAAAGACAGCTGGGAATCCATGAAGGCCAAGCGTAAAGCGCAAGAGAAAGAAGCCGGCGACGGTGACATTCCATTCCCGGGTTGGGATGCGTTGGAAGCGGAAAGTGAAGAAGTGGCCGACAAAATCGAGCTGGTGGTGCGTGATGCCAATGGGGATGTGGTGAACCGCGTGAAAGGCAGCACGAAGAAAGGGTTGCATCGCGTGGCCTGGAATCTGCGACATACCAACAAGGCACCGATAGAGCCGGGTGAGTCATCAAGCAACAATGGTTTTCTGGTCACGCCGGGCGTGTATACGGTTACGGTAACCCAAACGTCCAAGGGCGTTATGACGGACTTAACCGATCCGGTTACCTTTAACGTCGTGCCTTTGCACGAGCCAACGCTAGATGGCGCTTCACCAGAGGCAATTATTGCGTTCCGGGAGAAAATGGATGCCTTCCGTGCAGATCTCGCCGTCTTTAACAAAGAGCTTGAAGATCATCAGGACCTCATCGACGCAATGCAAGCAGCACATGCACGGGCGGAGCAGCCTGATGCAGCCCTGGTGACGCAGCTTCATGCCGCGCGTCAAACGTTGCTCGATATTGAGCAGGCGATGCAGGGTTATTCTGTTAAAGGCAGCGTCGGCGAACCCAATCCGCCTTCGCCGCAGTCGCGCATGTTCGTTGGATTCCGTGGCCTGAGTACCACATATGGTCCAACGCCAACACACGAGGCGGCCGTGAATAAAGGGATCGAAGATCTTGCAGCATTACAGGCCGATTTGGATGCGTTTGCAGGAACGGTGCCGGCGCTCCGCGCTGCGCTCGACGCAACAGGTGCACCGCAGATTACGTCGGGAAATTAGGCTTTGTCATAAACATCCAAAATGTACCGATACAAAGCGCTATCCTGAGCGCAAACGAAATATCTCGGATGGTTGGAGCCATTGATAAAGGGTAGCATCAACGATGCTGCCCTTTGGCTTCATCGTACACCTTTCATACCTGCAAATGATCAAAAGGGGGCATCCGTGAAAACACAAGTGCTTACCACATGTATTGCCGTATGCTGCCTGCTATTATCCCAAAACAGCATCGCGCAGACGCGCATATCCTTTGATGTAACCTCGTTCGACCAGGGCTGGGCAACGGCTATTGATTCCATGCTTGTTGAAACCTCCGAACGCTTTGAAAGCATCACCGCGTCTGATAGCGCGCAGGCGGAATTGGTTGTGAAGATCACCGCTGTAGATTTAAGGGCGGTAAAAGCCTTTACGGTTGTTGTGACCCGCAAAGAAGCGGATCACTTCATTTACCTCCTTGATACCATGCGAATTGGTAGCCGGACAGAAGAGGCTATATTTGCTACGTTGGAGTGGTTAAGCAGGGCGGCGTTGGATGGTTGAGTCGCTGTAGTCGAATGGGTGGCGCGTGAGCTCATGTGAGACACATTTGAGGGCAAATCGAGGAAAGTGTTATAAACATCTGGAAAAGGGTTAAATGCGGTGCTGAAAATCTGAATACCTTTATACCTGTAAACATTGGCTAAATCAAAGCAGGTATAAAATGGCTAACAAGAACGTAATCTGGTGTGACCCGGCGACCCTGGCTAAAGACATCAGCGGCAAGGTATACATAGTAACCGGCGCCAACTCGGGCGTTGGACTGGAAACTACACGGCAACTGGTTAAACAAGGCGGCCATGTAGTCATGGCGTGCCGGCGTATTGAGGCCGGCGAAGAAGCCGCCACATCTTTTGCCGGACTAAAAGGTGGCTACGAGGTTATGTATTGCGATCTGGCTGATCTGCAAACCGTTCGCGATTTTGTGCAGGCCTTCCTTGTAAAATATGATCGGCTCGATGGGCTGATGGGCAATGCCGGCATGGTCAACATGGGCAATGAGGTCAAGTACACCAAAGATGGTATCGAGCAAACCATTGGCATCAGCTACTTTGGTCATTTCTTGCTAACCGAGCTGCTGTTAGATATCCTCAAAAAGAGCGCGCCTTCGCGCATCGGGATCCTCTCTTCTGTAGTACATGCCGGCAGCCCCAAGAACCGCTACAAAGTGCATCTTGATGACATCAACTTTGAAAACCGCAAGTACAACAACTTTGCAGCATATGGTGAGGCAAAGGTAGCCTGCGTACAATACGCGCTGGAGCTTGCAGATCGGCTCAAAGGCACGGGTGTGACTACAGCTTCGATTCACCCGGGCTGGGCGCGGTCTAACTTTGGGAAAGGAGGCGGCGCATTTATGAACGCGTTAATGGGCATTATGCAACCCTTAATCCGCTCGATCTCGAACAGCAACGAGGAATCTGCGCAGGCCTCGCTGCACGTGCTGCTTTCAGATGATGCGCCAAACCACTCGGGTGCCTACTTCAGTCAGCACAGCGTGCTCTATCGCGATAAAGAATGCCGCAAAGGCGGCTGGCCGATGAAGTCGCCCAATCCGCATGCAAATGATTTGGAAGCAGCCAGGAAATTGGTTGACGTCAGTGCACAACTGGTAGGCCTCGGATCATTACAAAGAACCGTGTAGTTGAGCAAATCTATGCAGGACATCTTTCAAATAAAGAGTATTTCGCAGTTTCATCAGATGATCGGATTGGCACCACCAAGTCATCCGTTAATTTCCCTGATTGAAGACAAAGACGGGCTCCAGGAAGGGAAGATCGATGATCGATTGTTTGACATGCGATTTACGTCGGCTATGTATACCATTTTTTATAAAGATGGTAGATCTGGAGAGCTTGGATACGGGAGAAGCTCGTATGATTTTGAGCAAGGCACCTTGGTGTTTATGAGTCCCGGCCAAGTCTTTTCGCCACCTTCAAAGGAAGAGCTGCAAGTCAGTGATAACAGCAAGGGATGGACGTTGGTGTTTCATCCCGATCTGATTCGAACGTCTGCATTAGGAGAGCATATCGATAGCTATAACTTCTTCTCTTATGAAGTAAACGAAGCACTCCATTTGTCCGAAAAAGAGCGAACATTTATTGCAGAAGTTGTAAGCCAGATCAAAGAGGAGTACAGCCAAAACATAGACCGACATAGTCAGCGGCTGATCATATCCAATCTGGAATTGCTTCTGAATTACTGCACACGGTTCTATGATCGCCAGTTCTATACCCGAACGAACTTCAACAAGGACATTGTATCGGTATTTGAATCCAAACTCAAAGCGTATTTGGGTGCTGATCAATTAGCTATCGATGGCATTCCTTCAGCAAGCTATTTTGGGGAGGCCATGAACATGTCGGCGAATTACCTGAGCGATCTGTTGAAGAAGGAGACAGGAAAAGGCATCAAAGATCATATCAACGATGTGATCATAGACAAAGCCAAAAGCATACTCCTCAATTCTAATTCGTCCGTGAGTGAGATCGCGTATGGATTAGGCTTTGAATACCCGCAAAG
The DNA here is from genome assembly GCA_965263205.1 of Rhodothermales bacterium. Classification (GTDB taxonomy): domain Bacteria; phylum Bacteroidota; class Rhodothermia; order Rhodothermales; family JAHQVL01; genus JBCCIM01. Next base: position 313,628 of record CBDHHF010000035.1, on the reverse strand, counting down.
CTTTACGCGGCTTTTCAAAAATAAAACGGGAGCCAGTCCGAGTGCGTACAGGCGCCTGAATTAAGCATGCGTCTTTGCTACATTGCCAACTGCCCCAATATCCAGGCGCACGCTAACGCTGCGTAGATCCCAAGGAAGTAGCCTGAGATACCCATCAGCAACCCAACGGGTGCCATGGCCGGGTGGTATACGCTGGCGACAACGGGCGCGCTGGCGGCGCCTCCAATGTTGGCCACGCTGCCGGTGGCTACAAAAAACAGCGGCGCCCGGATGAGTTTGGCGACGATCATCAGGATGGCGACGTGGATCGAGATCCACAAGATGCCGGCGAGCATGTAATAAGGAGCCTCCAGCACAGCTGCCAGGTCGGCGCGCGCGCCGATGGAAGTGAGCAAGAGGTAGAGCGCCAGAAATCCAACACGCGAGGCACCCGCTCGCTCCAGTTTTCGCAAGGGCGTCCAGGACAGGGCCAGGCCGAGGGTAACTACAATCAAGATGGCCCAGGTAGTTGCGCTGATGATGGTTGGGTCGCCGAGGGAAGGCAGGCGGTCACCTATTGCGATGGCTATGATTGTTGCCACCATGCCCAGGCCGAGGATGTAGACAAGGTCGTTGAGGGTAGAGGGCCGGCGTTCGTCGTCTATTGCTGCCAGCCGTTCGTTGGCGGATTCTATGGCAGAATTGTCGGCCTTGACCCACTTGTCGAACTTGTGCTGGATGGTGCTCATGAAGATCAAAATCCCAACCCAGCCATAACCAACCACTGTATCTACCACAATAATCGGCCCCAGGATTGCATCGGAGGCGCCTACGCTTTCTTTGATGGCGATCATGTTGGCTGTGCCGCCAATCCAGCTTCCTGATAGGGTGGCGAGTCCTTGCCACGCATCTTCGGGCAGGAATGAACCAAAGGCCATAAAGGCGATAGGACCGCCAATAACAATGCCGGCGGTACCTGCAAGCATCATGATGATGGCTTTTCTACCCAAACTCAGGATGGCCGGTAAATCGACCGTAATCATCAGCAAAAAAAGCGACAGGGGCAGCAGATAACGCGACATCCACGCATAGAGCACGGAGGAATCCGGGGTAATGCCTACTGTAGTCAGTATCATCGGTACGAAGTAGGCCCAGATCAGCGGCGGGATGTATTCAAAGAGTTTCTTGAACGGGCCGAGGGTGCTCAACCAGAAGACCAGCGCCAGCACGCCGGCGAGAAGGGCAAATAACTGATTCGGTTCGGTGACCATGGAGACGATGATTGATGCCAGATACACGTGCCGCACATCTTAGGTCACAGGCACCGGATTGTCAAAACCAAACGAGAAATCACACGTGATGATGCTGTCGGAAGTAGCAGCAAGGGGCCTATTGAGCGTTGAACCCTTAATCCTGTTCTACAGCAATGTATATAGCAACCCCTTCTTCACTGGTGTACTCCTCGTAATCAGCCGTATACGCTCGCTGGTACTCCGTGGAGCCTTCAAAATAGGCCCATATTTCCTTCCAGGTCTCAACAACCGCTTCTGGCAGTTTGCCTGCACGTTCGAACTTGAGGTACGATCCCGCCGGCAGCTTCTTGCGTGTCATGCCTTCGGGCGCGCTTGCTTCATCATCGATCTCTTTACCAATGATCAACGTGTAGGCGCCGGCATGATCGCTTTCGTAATCCGTATACACCCCATACACGGTGTGAGAACCCTGTTCATTTGAAATCTGTTCACCAATATTTTCTCCCAGAAAGCGCGACCACAAGCCGGGTATGGAAGCTGTATCAGGTGCAGATTCACGCGCATTGGTTGTACGTGCAGAGATGCCTGCAATGATCTTGGAATCAGTGCGAATGGGAATGGTCATGGGAATGTTCTGACGGCTTTTCTTCAGGGGCGGGCGGTAATGCGTCGAGATCGAGCTGTTCAGTACGCATGTGAAGCGCAGCAATTTCATCGAGCAGGGCTTGCTGCAATTCAACCATTTGCTGCGGGGTCACGTTGAGTTCTTCACCATGGCTGTGGTCATGGTCATGATCATGGTCCTCGTGGTGTGCGCCGGGAGGCTCTACCATGTGGCCGCTCCATGCTTCGAGATCTGTACGAATGGCCTCAATTGAATCTAGAACCGGGGCGGCAAATGCTCCTGCTTCAGCTGCATCTACCTGGGCCAAGAAAGCAAAAACCTGGCCTTCAATGGCTAAAAGTGAATCATGCAATACAACCGCTTCCGTCTCAAGTGCCTCAATCGCAGGATCGTGGTCATCGCAGCCAGTAAGGCCAACAAAGAGGAGTAAAAGAACAAAGGTACTGGACAGGAAACGCATAGTACTTCAACTAATCTATTGTAGCAATTTTATAAGGTTCTGGGTTTGCGACGCCTGTTGTCAGGGTAGCTCTTCTAGCGTGGCCTCAAGGAGCTGGTAAGTAATACCGCCTTCCCAAGACGCAAACGCAAGCACGCCTTGAACGGCAATGGGCTCAAACGTATATGGTACGGCTTCTTCAGCGAATACTTCAACCATTGCGGTAAGTCCGTTCGTTGAGTGGAAGGCACAGCCTGGAGGGTGTGGAGAAAGCAGAAAACGGTTTTCGTCTCCCTGCTCAAGAGGATAGATAAATCCGGTGAGCATCATAGATTCTCCCTCTAGGCTCCGCAAGGTGTCTGAAGGTACTGCGGCATCAGAAGCGTCATCTGATTGCATCAGCAAGTGCCACGGGGTGTCCGGTGGAAGCTTATGCTCGCGCACCGGACTCCACAAGCTAAACGTCACAGCAAAGGCAGCTATGAGGATCCAGTTTCGAGAGGTTTGATTGGTGCTAACGTTCATGAGGACGTTTTGGGTAAGGTTGAGTTTTTAACGCGCAAGTGCTGTAAGCGTTGCCGCGGTGGGATACTGTATAGGTGTTGTTACCTGGATACGCCTTAAATCAATGCAGTATTGTAGTGTGTATAATAATACTCACCCAGTTGACTGGCAAATGAATTCAGGTACCAAATGTTAAAATCTGGTTAGTATAGTTACTCGCTGCTATCTCCAGATCTCAGTACCGGAGGATTGTGCGAAATCCTCTGCATTGGCGCTTGTCGTCTGTACGGCTTGCCTTAACTTTGGCAATGCCCCGGGATGCTGGCATTATTAGACTTTTCTGCCTTCTCGAATAAGCAGGGCTTTTGTCAGCTTTATACCATCATAATCGCTAAAATGGGTGCCTTCATACGCGATGCCGAAGTGCCCGGTAAAGTCACTGGCTTTGATGATGTTAAGGAGCCGGCCAACGTCTGTACCAGTTTCGTTGCCTGTTTCGTTGCCGACTTCATTGCCTGTTTCGTCAAAATGGCTGGCTTGTACGATTGCATACCTGATGAACTACACAATTCGTTAATCCGGTCGTCCCGACAGGAGCCTATATTGCTGCATACCACCTACCTCTGTTCCACCCTGTACCGTAGCAATGCATCCCCGATCGTTTTTACTAATTTCGTTTCTGTTTTTTACCGCTTTTAACCTGCAGCATGTAGCTTCCTCGAATGCCCAGGAAGAAGACCTTGTTAAAGAGTGGGTCCTTTGGCCTAACAACATGCTGGGCCAGCAGGCGGCTAACTACCCCGGTCCATTTATTGAAAAGCCGGCAACGGCGGTTATCCCACTCCGGATTTCAAGTCTGCCTATGGCGTTTTTTGGAGAGGAGCCCACCGAGCGGGTGGAAGACGCGCTCGATCCGGCATTGCTCCCCACAGAAGCGCTCACCGTAGAGCTGTGGCTGGTTGATCACGTTAATCAACCTCTTGGTGCGTTTGTTACGGCGCGTAGCAAAGAAGCATTGGCAAAGCCAGGGTGGTTATTGGGCTACTACGACAATCGCATCTATGCCACGCTTAATGCTGCATCAGGCGGTCCTTACACCATCGAAAAACCTGTGCAGCGCGGTTGGAAGAGCTACTGGCATCATATCGTGCTGACGTACGACGGCGAACGCGTGCAGTTATACTGGAATGGTGATCTTGTTGAAGATACAGCCTTTGAAAACGGCGCCATTCAATATCCAGCGTTAACCGATGTGGAGATGGCGGCATTCATGAACCACGAGCCGTACATGCAGTTGTCCGATCTGGTTAAACACATTCGCATCTACAAAACAAGCCTGGAGGAAGCAGCAATCGAACGCCGGTTTGAGCAGTTGCAGGCGTATGTCAACGATGGGATCCTCTTTCCAGACTTGTTTCATTTCAACGCCGGCCCGTACCTGAACATGGCTACCGAAACCAGCATCAATCTGCTGTGGGAAACCGATCGGCCGGCAACGGCAATTGTTGAATATGGCGACCGGGTGCCCCTCGAAAACCGTATCACCCTGGATACACCCCGGCGAATTCAGGAAGTGATCATGGATGGACTGGAGCCGCAATCTTCTTATTTCTACCGCGTGGTGGCTTCAGCAGATGGGGAGGATATCGATTCTGGCGTGCTTTCTTTTCAAACGGCGGTAAATGATGGTACGCCGTTCTCCTTTGCTATTTTAGGAGATACAGAGGCGCGGCCCCACATCAACAGCCGGCTGTCGCAACTCATCTGGGGAGAACGTCCGAACTTCATGCTCAACGTAGGTGATCTGACCGACGGCGGTATGCATGATCACAAGTTTGAATGGAATTACGAATACTTCGTGGGGATGACGCAGCTCAACAGTCGCATTCCTGTCTTTCCTGTACCGGGCAATGGGGAAGCCGACCTGTTCTGGTACAGTCGCTACCACGTCCTGCCCAACTCCGAGGCGTACTATTCTTTCCGTTATGGGAATGCTGAGTTCTTCATGCTCGACAGCAACCAGCGCCGGGAATCGTTTGCGCCCGGGGGAGAACAATATGAGTGGCTGGAAGATGCATTGAGTAATTCGACCGCTACCTGGAAATTTGTTGCGCACCACCATCCGACGTATACGATGGAAGAAAACGACTACGGGAATGCGTGGGAAGAGCCGACTACTCTGGGCGACCTCGATGTTCGTCAAATTTTGCCGTTGTACGAGGCACTGGGTGTGGATATGGTCTTCTTCGGGCATATCCACGGCTATGAGCGCACGATGCCGATCAATGCCGGCATGGTCGATATCCAGAACGGCGTGGTGCATTTGCTCGCCGGTGGTGGTGGGGGCAACCTTGAAGATTTTGGCCCAACACGCAGCTGGTTCACGCGCAAAGTGTACCGTGGGCACCACTATGCGCTGGTCAACATCCACGATCAGCAACTGCGGTTAACCATGTACGACACCGAAGGCCGGCTACGCGATTTGATGGAGCTCAGAAAAGACCTGCCGCCTTCACCCAATACGGTGCAAATCGATGTGGACAGCAAAATGCTTACGCAACCGCAACAGGTAACGCTCGCCACAGGTGCTGATCATGTGACCATTCGTTATACGCTGGATGGCTCGATTCCCAAAGCCTCATCTCCCGAGTACACGGGCCCGCTGACCATAGATGAACCTGTATTGTTGACCGCAGCCTCTTTCAACGGGCTGGCTCGCATCAGTACGTCGAGTCGCGCACGATTTGAACGTCCTGAAGCGCCGGCGTTGGTGACCAAACAAGGGTTGTTTAACGACGGCATCTCGATTGTATTTGAGCCACTCGACGACGCGGAAGCCACAATTCGATATACAACCAACGGCGCTGAACCCACGGCGCAATCGAAGGCCTATCGGACACCCTTTACTGTTCGTGAGACCACAATACTGAAAGCAAAAGCATTCTGGCCGTCTGGGTTGGCCAGCGAGGTGGCTGAGGCTTCATTCACGCGAGCAACCTACCGGTCAAGCGAACAAGTCGCGTCTATTTTGCCAGGATTGCGTTATGCCTACTATGAAGGTGCCTGGTCCATGCTACCCAATTTTGAAGCGCTCACCGCTATAAGTGAAGGGATTGCAACTACGCTGGATTTATTTCCTGTCCGCCAGCGTGATGAACATTTTGGCCTGCTCTATACAGGGTATGTTGACGTGCCGGCAGACGGGATTTATACATTCTACCTGGCCTCCGACGACGGAAGTAAAATGTACCTTGGAGGAGAACTCCTGATCGACAATGATGGGGAGCACGGCGTGAATGAAGTTGCCGGAGAGGTAGCACTCAACGCCGGTTTGCATCCCATCCGTATCGAATTTTTTGAGCATGGCGGAGGGGAGAGTCTCAGCCTTAGCTACGCCGGCCCGGGCATCTCAAAACAAGTTGTACCTGCAACGGCCTACGTGCACAGTCCTGATTGACTGTAGCAGCTAAGCATAGGGGACAAGTCAATATATTGGTATGCCCGTACCGAATGCTGTTAAACGTGCAAACCAATTGTTGCTTCAGCCATTACTTCTGCGTGCACCCAAAGCATGGCTTCCGTTGGGGGATTTGTCATTTGTCCCAACGGAAGCGATTGTTCAAGAACTAGGAGGAGTAAAAGGCTCTCCTCATGAGCAGCATCAGGGGGAATAGGGCAACGAGCTGTGGTGGAGCACAATTTTCAGGTCGCCATTTGCATCTTTGGTGTATGCAAATGAGTATTCAACCTTGGTCTCATTACCGTCTGTACCCGTGAAAAAGTAGTTGCCCATGGCTACAGCCATCGAGCCATCAGCAGAAATTACTGTCCCTGTGTTTTCCCATCGGACGCTGGTATACGGTGCAATAGCAAAGCCTTTGTCCTCGGTACCTTCCGTGCCAATAAAGTAGCTTAGCGCGCCTTCAAAATTGCCGCGAAACTGGTTTTCTGATGCGAGCGTTGGTTTGAATAAAACAGTAGCGCCTTCTTCAAACTTATAAAATTTACGCACGTGATCTGCAGCAACGTCGCGGTAATTGTCTTTTGCCGTGAAAGCTGCACCGATGGCTACAATGCCATCACCCCAGGCGATCTGGGCAGCTGTGACTTCTGACGCAGTAATTGGGTTTTCAGAGTTCATCATTTGTTCTATACAACGAACACGTACTGTCGCTGAGACCTGCGGATATACGATGTTCTTGTTTATGGAATACGTTTTTGATTCTAGCGACTGAAAGACGCCAGACTATATGCGCAGTTCCAGAAAAGTCCACGTGCTGCCTGTTGACAGTTTGTGAACTGATTTTTAGCCAAGTAGCGCGTACACCTTGTACACCTGAAATACGATTTGTCCGGGGCATGGGCCACAACGTGCGATCTGTTTTGCCGGGATTGCTCAACCTTACTTGATCCCTTCAGTAAATAACCCTTCGAGTGCGATCTCACGGCCATCCAGCATTATGGACTCAGGTTCTGGGATAACCGTAGTGGTCACTTGTTTAAATCCGGCCTCCCTGAGCAGCAGCGCTACCTCCTGCTGATCGAACTTGCTGAACCCGTGTTTTGTTAGTTCAATCTGATCCAGGAAGGCCCGCGATCGATAGCCTATCACCAGTTTTCCCTACGTCCGATGGATTTTCTAATTTTCCCTCCTGCTCCAGGAAGCGTATTATGGCCTGCGTGCTGGGGCCAAGAATTGCTTCGCCAAAGTCGTACTGGTTTGCCCGTTTAAGATGGGAGGGCGGTAGGGACGTGGGAGGGGCCTGGGGATGGTGTGACACGTGCGTAAGCGAAACGTATTAGTGAAAAATTGGATGGGACATCGCACTGTTGGGTGAAGCGCTGATGGGTGAGAACAAATTAGATGCAGCCGGCGTGCCTGTAAAAACTGGACGAACCCTTCGGGGTACTGCTTCAGGACTTGGTTGCGATTGCTAGTTTGTTGAGTGAGTATTATTATACACACCATCGTATTCGGGGTTGCGCCATCTACGCCCTTACTTATGGCGCGTTGGCAATCGAATGTGATGTGTGAGAGCATCCTTGTGGTATCGGCTCAAGCGAACCAGCTAGTGCTGCTGGTGGTTAGCTTTCACGTACACGTCTTTCATCTTAATTTGAGGCATCAGTAACCTACTTTTCAAGCATGATACATTACGACGTTGTGATTGTTGGTGCCGGCCCGGCGGGGATTGGCGTTGCGGCTATGCTGCAGGAATTGGGGGTAGAGCGGATGACTATCCTTGAGCGAGACGAGATTGGCGCGACGTTTACGAAGTGGCCCAAAGAAATGCAGTTCATTACGCCCTCGTTTACCACGAATTTTTTTGGGCACCTGGATTTGAATGCGGTTGTCTCGGGTACTTCTCCTGCCTATTTGCTGCGCAGAGAACATCCGACGGGGAGTGAGTACGCAGAGTATTTAAGGGCGGTCTGTGAACACTTTGAAATACAGGTTACCGAACATACCAATGTGGAGAACGTCATTCCTGCTGAAGGGTCCTTTGAGATCCACGTCGCTGAGGGTGATCCGATTGTGTCCCGGTTTGTCATCTGGGCTGCCGGCGAATTTCAATACCCGAACATGAACACCTTCCCCGGTGCAGAACTCTGTTTGCACAACAGCCAGGTGGATAGTTGGAAAAATGTGGAAGGTGAAAAGTTTTGCATTATCGGTGGCTATGAGAGTGGCATCGATGCAGCAATACAGCTGAGCCGATTGGGAAAGCTGGTGCATGTATTTGCCCGCGAGCGAACATGGAATAAGAGCACGAGCGACCCTAGCGAGAACCTGTCGCCGTTTACGGTAGAGCGGTTGCAGGAAGAAATGGTGTATCAGGGGATTGCGCTAAAGGGTGGGGTAACGGTCAACGAGGTCAAGTTTGAGGAGGATACCTATCTGGTGTTTGTCGAAGGGGAGTCTAAACCTTTTCGGAGTGCAACTCGGCCGGTTCTGGCCACTGGATTTACAAGCAGTCTCGTCCTTGTGAACGACTTGTTTGATTGGCACGAAGAACATGCATACTGTTTACTCAGTGAGCGAGATGAATCAACAAAAACCCCGGGACTGTTCCTGGTTGGGCCGCAGGTGCGTCACGACGACCTCATCTTTTGTTTTATTTACAAATTCCGACAGCGATTTGGCGTCGTGGCAAATGCCATTGGTACTGAATTAGGGCTGGATACGTCGCCTCTTGAGGAATATCGTAGTGAGGGGCTTTATCTGGATGATTTGAGCTGTTGTGGCGAGGAGTGTGTGTGTTAATGCAAAAAGAAATGGTTCAGCATAACAAAAGGAAAAAAATAAGCATGCAGTGGGCATGCCAGCTTATCGCCAGCTTATCATGGATGGTTTCCGTGTTTGTGTATGGGTCCTTTGAGCCGGGAGATTACTTGCAGTTGTTGGCAGCATCTGCATGGACTGTCGCCAATTTTCTTGAGCTTAAATCCTGATAGCCGCCGGGCAAACACGTTGAAGGGTTCTTGTCTTAAACCCTACGTTTTTTCTACGTGACTTAAGCATTTACTGCAGTATTTATGTGCTCGTTTTAGCCATACGACTGTTTGTTAGGGTCTGTAAAGTAACCATTCCGTGGCACGTCTCGTAGCCAACCACCAGTGCAACATGTGTCCCGGTTGCCCGGCAAATATATCCCTTGTGTATTTTCTAAACGTGGATTTTGAGAAAAGCGCTGTGAAAAGGGGATCTATTGCTATACATCAGAAGTTGTCCCCGGAGCAACGTGATGTATGTAGTCTCGGTTTTGCTTCGTGTTTTCCTACCTGGCTCGGCAAAACGCCGGGTTCGCGACGATAAAAAGAGATTCCTCGCCGGCATAAACCTGCCCTTGGGGTTGGTTGCATATTTATCGGTTAAACAACAGAACAATGGTAAAGACAATATCCGTTTGGGGAGCAGCTTTCCTTATCGCACTGGCTGCCATGATTTATCAACGGAGTACAGGACCCACCTATGAGTACAAAGGCCACCTGGAACATGCCGGCGAAAGCTATAAATATGAGTTGCTTCGTTCGCATGAAACAACCGGCGGGGCGCACATTGCATTGCCCAGTATAAATGGCGCTGATTACACCGCAACATTGCACTACAAACGCTACCTGACGCAGGATTCCATTTCTACCAAAGTCTTCCAACTGGGGCAAGACAACCAGTTTACAGCGCAACTCCCTGTGCAGCCGGCAGCTGGGAAAATGGAGTATTACATTACGGGCAGCATCGGTGGTCAGTCGTTTACCATTCCAGAGGACCGGGCAGAAAAGATCGTGTTGCGGTACAAAGACCCTGTTTCTGACTACATTTTGGTGCCGCATGTCTTGATGATGATTCTTGCGATCATTTTTGGTATCCGGGCTGCGTTAAGCGCAATTATTGATGATGGCCGGATGCGTAAATGGACACTCGCTGCCTTCTCTGCGATGACGCTTGGCGGCATGATCCTGGGCCCACTGGTACAGAAAAGCGCGTTTGGTGAGTATTGGACGGGCTTTCCTTACGGAGGAGACTTTACCGATAATAAAATGCTTATCATGTGGCTTGCCTGGGCAATAGCGCTGGCCATCATTGGTTTTAAGCGCAAAAAGAAAGAGGGTGTGAGCCGGTCGACCGTGTCGTTGGCCGCCGTCGTAATGATCGTAGTGTACTTGATTCCACACAGCCTGGGTGGATCGACATTGGACTACGAGCAGGTAGACCAGGGCATTGACCCCAAAGAAGCCATCCGAACCGGCGCCGAAAAAACCTCCTAGCCGCCAATAAAGAACCTTCAACCTTTAACTTGCAACCTGCAACTACAAACCAATAAATCTTTCTGGATTTATTGGTTTGTACTTAAAAGATGTTCGCCAACTGGGTTCATATCGTTATCGTACATGTTGCTGTACTCGGAACGCCCATCTTGGCGTATCGCGTGTTTGCGCATCGCAAAGAGCCCATGGACAGCAAGTCCTGGAAGGGTACCTTTAGCGGTTTGATTTTTTTGGCAGCGATTGCGGGGATTGCGTACTACACGGGGCCGGAGACGGCTGATTGGACAAAGCAGGTGCTAAGCGACTTCCCGCAGGATCAGGTGGAAGACCACGCGCTGTGGGGTAGGGTGGCGATGGTAATCCAGGTGATCGCCGGCTTTGTAGGGATTATGGGCTGGGCCAGTATTCTGCAAGAAGAGCAACCGGATCGCAGGATTTACTGGATTGTACTTGTGCTGTTGCTTGCCAACACGCTCGTCATGCTGTACACCGCGCATTTGGGCGGCATGATTAGAAGGATGGACCTGATGTGAGGCCTGAACCTGTGGCTTAAGCACATTCTCCAGGTTTTTGGTTAAACCAGCGCACTTTCCTGTCCGGAGTCTCGGATAAAGAGGCACGCGCTTTCCGTGTATTTTACAGAGGCCTCCATAAACTCCTTGTTTACCTTACCGCCCAGGCCAAATACGTTCATGTCTGCCCGCGGGGCATTTTTGAGAAAGGTTTTGAATTCGCCCGACTCGATGTGAATCTGGTAGCCTTCCGGCATCCTGGAAAGCGTCATCAAATCTTGTAGGTAGTGTCGCGCCGGCAGGTGGTCTTTTTCATCGGTTACCAGCGATAACACCCGCAGCTTTCGTTTTCCAGTTCTCTGCCATTTTGTATACAAGCAGCAGCGGCAAGTCGATATTGGACAACTTGAAGCTAAGGTGCCAGTTGGGCGATTGGTCGCGTATCCAGAAGTTTACTTGGCGGGTTTTGCCAAAGCCCGTATCCCGATGTGGTGCGTAAAACACAAGGCCCATGTTGTACTCTTCTGCAATCCCAACAATGCCTTCGAGTTCTTCTTGCGTTCTATCGTGGATCGGGACAAACAGAATGTTGGGTTTGAAAAACGAGCTGCGCAATACAGCGGCTGAAGTGCGCAGGCCACTCAAAAAATCATCCGACTGAATGATGGCACCCGAAGCAAAAATCCGTTCCTCTTTGATGTCCTGCACAACACGCTTTAACCCACGAAGCACGCGGTTTCGCTTGCCTTTCTGAAATCCAATCACCTGAATCGAGCCCTGCGGATACACGAGTGAAAGCAACATCTCAAAGTGGCCTTCCAGCTGTGTTAACCGCTCGACAGGAAACAGTACATCGGGCTTCCACGATCGCAAAGTTGTGGCATCAGGGTCGACAGCGACCTTTCGGGCTGCCCAGTTTGCAATCGAGCCGAACAGGCCTGTATTGAGTGTTTCATAGGGATTGTCGAGTGCTCGCCTGTCCAGGTATATATAAATGCCGATACTGATGAGGATACAGGCGAGGCCGACAAACGGACTCACAATGATGATGGCTGATAAACAGGCCAGACTCCCCATGAAAGGCACGGCGGCAGATACTTTGAAGGTGGGGCGGAAGCTGACAAGGTTCAACTGCTTCTCGATCAGGAGAATGAAGTTGATGACAAAGTAGGTCATCAAGAAGAACACGGTCACAACGCGGGCAATGGCGTTGAGGTCGCCTAGCATCAGTGCTACCAGGATGAAGCCGCCCGTAACGAGCGTGGCATTGCGCGGCTCACCCTGATGCATTTTATCGAAGAACTCCGAGAACGGCGCAATTTTGTGATGTGCGAGTGCTTGCAAGGTGCGCGGCGAAGCCACGAACGTGCTCAACGCAGCTGTGAAACAGGAAGACAATATCCCAACAAGCACGGCCGGCCCCCAGAACGCGCGATCTACGGCAATAGAGAAGTTGGTGCGCAACTCTTCCGGGGTTGCAACCAGCGCGTACCAGACCGCGAGCGCAATGTAGACAAGCAGTGAAAGCCCCCACGCAGTGATGGTGCCAATAGGTATGCTTTTCCTCGGCTCTTTCAGATTGCCCGACATGCTGGCGCCCACCATGATACCCGTTGCGGCGGGGAAGAAGACGGCAAAAAGCGTCCAGAAATCGCCATCTGCAAATTCGCCAAAGAAAATGGGCTGCTGTAGGGTAGGCGTAGATTTCAATCCGAGGAAGATCGACGTGAGCGCCACAATAATGCCGCTCATGACCAGCACCTGGATGCGAAATGCTAGGGTGGTACTTATAAACGAGATGGCAAAAATGAGCGCAAACACGCATAGCAGTACGACGGGTGCCGGATGGTCGGGAAAGATGAACAGCCAGCCCTCCATAAAGCCGTACATGTACATGGCCGCAGAAAGCGTCTGCGCCAGGTAAAACGGAATGCCGATACTGCCCCCTACCTCCAGCCCCAGGCTCTGCGTTGCAATCGAAAACACGCCCCCGGCGCCGAGCCGGATGTTGGTGGTGATGGAGGAGAGGGAGAGGGCTGTGGTGCCTGTGATAAAATACGCTGCGAAGATGATGAGTAACGCGCCGAAGAGGCCGGCATTGCCCACAACCCAGCCTTCGCGCAGGTACATCATGATCCCCAGAATGGTGAGGATCGTTGGGCGGATCACCCCGCTGAAGGTCCCGAACTTCTTGGTGATGCCCTGCTCCTGCTCGCCGCTGCGCAGGTCTTCATCGATCTGCGTTGTTGATTCAGACTGGTCTGCAGCATCAGCGTCCACGGGTGCCGGCGCGGCTCCGTTTGCGGATGCTTGTTCAGCCAATTCTTGATCAGACGCAGACATGGTTGGGCGTTTGGGTAGCGTGAGAGGCCACTTCAACGGTAACTGGGGAGGCCTGTTTCGAGTAATCGAAGGCTTGCCTGATGATTCGTGACGCATACCTTTCCAGAAGGTATCGGGTCTTCCCTGGGCTCCAATAGGAGATACACATCCAACCAAATTCAGTCAGGACTGTTGCCTGAAAAACAGCACACCAATGCACGCTACAACAAGCTCTATAATGGTTGCTGCAACGATCCCACTGGCGGGGATACCATCCAGGACAAAACCGACAAGCCGAGCGAGGCCAAAGGTGCCGTAGACGAGGATGGTCAGGTTTACGGCGAAATTGCGCAGCGAAGGCCGGAACGCGCCGGCGATGATAATGAGGGCGCTGCCAAGAAGCAGACCACCCGGTGCCCGGATTTCTGAGAGCAGGTTTGGATTTGCATCCAAAACAATACCATTGCTGGCGTGAAAAGCATGCGGAATAAAGAGGATGGCTGTCCCGATGGCAAGTAACAAAGCGCCGGCTATAAATAGAAATACAGTAGTTGCGCGCGTAGTTGAAATTGCAGGGGTAGCGTCTATAAGCGAATTTGTTTGCATGATGATTTTGAAGAATGATTGTGATTTTCCTCAATATCGTGGGTGTGTGCCATGCTTTTCTTGGTTGCGTGCGCCAACTTTTTGATCTGCTGCGCCAAAATTGTTGTGCAAGAAAAAATATGAGCCTTATCTCGCCAAAAGAATGTGATACTGAAAATCCCTATAAACAAATTTTAAACGCTCCACAAACGGCTGAAAGTGCTCCAACACGCGTGCGTTTGTTTAGGAGGCCCACTCATCGCAACAGTCAACGATTAACTCACATTCCAATGTATTCATTTAAACAGTTGTTTAGTGTTACCCTTTTCCTTCCGTTTTTCATGCATTCATGGCTTTTTACGCCATCGGGAGAAGATAGCAACGAGCCACCTGTAGCCATTGTGGCTTCCCAGAAATCAGGAAACTGGTCGGACGCGTCCATTTGGGCCGATGGACAGATTCCCACCGCCGGCGTTGAGGTGCGCATTATGGCTGGTCATACGGTGACGTACGACGTTGCCCACCCGAAGGCAAATAAAATCATGTTGGCCCAATCACTACCCGGAAACCCAGCGACACTTATTCTGAAAGCCGATTTAGAGGTAGGTTATCTCTTTGCAACCAAAGGTTCTTCGCTTGACATCGGGGAAACCGAAGTAACTGCGGAGAAAGTCGAAATAGGCGATATGGGAGGAAGGGCGGCATTTAGTCGTAGCGAAGGCAGTCGTATTGTTGCTGATACCTGGATACAGAGAAGCTGTGGTAGCGAAACCATGCACGAGGGCGATCGCATTGCTAAAATGCTCGGTGTTTTGCAGCAAAATGGATGCAGTTTTTCGCTGAAAACCGTTAGCCCGCTCAATATCCGTGGGCATGTTTCTATCGGCAGCGGGCTTAAGGGTACATCAACCCTGGAGCTTGGCGAAGACCTTTATGCAGGCTCAATCAATGTGTTTGGTGATGCGAAGGTTAAGACGAATAAATACAACGTCATTCTGAAAGGTACTATGCGTGTTTTACCTTCCACATTGGATTTACTGCCGGATGTCAGCTATCAGAGTACCATTAGCGTGAAAGATTATGAGCACACGGCCGGGAAAGCAGCACTGGCTGGCGGTACAATTGTGAATGGTACGTTTAAGATGCACTTGAATCCTCGCGGCGGCATGCGGGCGCCAGAGGCTACGTTTACCCAGTCTGCGGAATTTGGCAGCAATACGTACGGTGTTTCTGTAGAAAGCAACATTTTCAGATTGATCTCCGATGCCAGGCGAGGCAAAGCCAAGGTCACCTTAAACTGGGATCAAACGGACCTTGAACTTGGGTGTGACTGGACTTTCCGCTGGAAAGGCGACAGGGTAGACGCCATCAAAATGTACTTCAGCGAACAACAACTTATAGCCGGCACGTTGCCAACCGGGCAAACCTTTTCGGTTGATGAGAACGTGTTCTATGATGAGGACCAGCATTGTGACAAAGACGCTTACACGTATGTTGGATTCAAAAAAGAGCCTGAAGATCTTGTGAGCAGCCAGATTCGTGCTGTACCAGCATTACAGTATTCTACATCATCAGAACCTAGTCTTACAGAAGCAGCGACGCGTTATAATCAATACGGAAAGTATTTACGTGTAGATCGTACGCTGAAAGGAGTGATGGTGTTTGTTGATTTCACCGATCTTAAAGCAACAGAACAAGATAGCGATGCACACAAAAATACTGTGTCAAACGCAAGTTGGAAGCTGGGGAAATATGACTTGAATGAGTTTTTGTTGAAGCAGTCTTTTGGTAAAGCTACACTTGAGATGGAATACATCTCCGGATGGAAACGTGTGAATAATTCATTTGCTGGTTCAAGTACCACGCCCTATGTAAATGAACTAGGGAATTTTAATACCTATGCAGGACATCTGGCTTATGTTAAAGCAGCACTAGCCAACTACCCTACACATGACTTTTCTAAGTATGACATGGCGTTTATTGTCGCTCCAAAATCCAAGTCGAGTGATCTTACGTCTTATAACGAAGCCAAAATCACCTATGATGAACAAAAGGGGCTTTATGATGCATATGAGGCGATGTCTGAGGAAGAAAAGGTGGCATATAGAGAGCAGCCTGATGCGATAACAGAAGAACCTGTCCATCCACAGTATCCTGGCATAAATCTCTCGCCAGTAAATACATTTAATGAGAATCTTGCACTTACAGGAAGGATTCATCGGGCAGTCACTTTTGGTAATGACAGCTATTCAAACTGCTTTATGAATGCTATTCACGAGATGGGGCACCTGATGGGGTTACCCGATCTATATCCTTTATTTCCACCGGAAGGGGAGACAACGGTGCCGAGCTATTCTGTTATGGGGCAATGGGATATCATGGATAATATTTTCAATGGAACTAGCTTTCTTGGGTGGCACCGGAATAAGCTCGAGTGGTTAGATGAATCCCGTATGGTTTTACTGGAAGCGGGACAGTGGATTGGTACGCTGACTAACCTCGAAGAACACTATGGTACGTCAATGGTGGTGATTCCCAAAACTGTGATCGACGGGAAAATTACTGCTGTCTACGTTGTTGAACAGGCGAGCCGGGCAATCAAAGGCAATTACACAAGCAAGGAATGTGATGTAAGGTATGAAGATGATAATTTGGAAGGAGATGGTGTGTTGATCTATACTGTAGATGCCAACGTAGGCACTGGTAGATTTCCTGTGAAGCTTGTGAATTATAGCGAAACGGACTATAAGCAAACTGCTGCTCCCTATACAACTGCTGCCGGCAATAATGTCTATGGCGATGATAGCAGCGACATCAAGGTTGAAGTGTTAAAAGCACACGGGCAAGCCGGAAAAAACAGGGAGTATACGGTGAAGATCACAAAGAATACTGCCTCGAATTAATAAGTAGCTTGATCGTCGCCAAGGTAAAGCGCATATAAAAACAACGCACGCAATCACTATGTTGGTTGCGTGCGTTGTTTTTTACCAGCACGGGCTTGCATGCCGCTGAAATAGCAAGCTACTGCAACGCGCGCTTCACTTCCTCATGCTCCTCCCTGAGCGCATCCATCGAAAACTCCCACACGCTGTCGTTGCCGGCAAGTTGCGCATATAGTGTTTCCATAATCTCCAAACTCCTGGCATAGTTTTCCAGTGCCCGCGTCAGGTAGGTGATCTGTATTTCCTGCGAAGGCTCCTGCACAGCTTTTGTCCGGTAGGCACGCGCCAACCAGCCGTGGTTGAATCCCTGATTGCCCCAGGAAATGCCATTAACAGGGATACCCTTTAGTACGGGTTTCATGTAGTGGATGGCCTCCTGGCAAGAATCGATTGCTTCGTTCAA
This sequence comes from Rhodothermales bacterium, assembly GCA_965263205.1. Classification (GTDB taxonomy): domain Bacteria; phylum Bacteroidota; class Rhodothermia; order Rhodothermales; family JAHQVL01; genus JBCCIM01. The sequence goes on along the minus strand of CBDHHF010000035.1, from coordinate 296,297 downwards.
TAGCCCATCGAGATAGTAGGTGCGACATAAGAGCCGATACGTCGTGCTCAAAGAATTTGCTGCTTCCTGGTTTTCCAGGTCTAGTAACAACAGCTTGTGTCGCATGGTCACCGTGCTGGTCAGGTAGGGTATAGCTTCTTGATAGTCCCCTTGCTCAAAATGCCAGAGCCCTAGCGCACTATTGCCGAACGCCATGGCAATATGGGCTTTTTGATTGGTTGAATCGGTTGCAAACATATGCTCTGCGTGTGCCACTGATGCCTCAAACGAGGTTCGTGCGTCGTCCAGGGCATTACGGGCAAGGTGGATTTCGCCCAGGAAGTAATGCACCGTGTGCATCCCATACTGCACCCGCGGATTGGTTGGAAAGCGAAGTGCCAATGCCTCCAGATGGGGCTGAGCCTGTTGTATCAGTAACGCCACCGCTGCGTCGTTTTGTCCGGTAAACTTGAGTCCATCTACCTGGTACCAGTAATTGCGCCATCGCTGCAGTTGAAGGTCGAGGTGCTCTGGATGTTCGGGTGTTATCCGTTCCAACACCCGCATGGCTTCACCTAGCGCCAGGAGCCCGTCTTCAATCCGCCCGTCCCAAATAAGCCACCATCCGAGTTCGCTCTGGATGCGTGCCTGATCGTATTGCGCCTCGACTGAAAAGGGGGCAGGCAATTGCCTTAGCAGGCGCAGTGCTTCCGATGATTCTGTGATAGCGCGCTTGTTGTCGCCCGTCCACGATTCGAGTACGGCCACATGCCCATGACTTACGGCCATTGCGTGGCGTAAGCCGGCATCGGTAGAGTCTTTGATCCAGAAACGCCGGCGGATATCGAACGCTTTCTGATAGCTCTTTTTTGCCTCCGAAAGCAAGCCAAGATTAGAGTAGTGCGGATCGCCCTGCAACCGTGCCAACTGATCGTATGCTTTTGCCATATCCAGTTGGATGGACTGATGGCCCGGCATTTCCTGTTGAAGGCTGTCGAGAAACACGACCGCCGTTGCGACGAGTTGCTCTCTCGCCTTTGTGGCACCGGGTAAATCGCGAATGGCGCTGTCCACGTCTGAAAGCAGGGCGGCAGTCAACAACCGAATTTGCTGCGAACGTCGCTCAACCTGTCGCGTTTGGATGCTCGTTGCGATCACGCCGCCCAGCAAGGTTAGTGCGATCAATAGCGACCCAACTACGCCGGTACGATGCCGGCGGACAAATTTGATGAATTTATAGCCGGCTGAAACCGGCCGCGCTTCAACAGGCTGATGGTTCAGATGGCGTTGGATGTCTGCCGCCATGTCAGCCACCGTCCGATAGCGTCTGTCGGGTTCTTTGCGGAGCGCTTTGAGCACGATCGTGTCCAGGTCGCCTTTGAGCTGGCGGCGGACGCGGTCGTTAGGTACCGCCTCGCTCGGACGTTGCGGTAGGATTTCACTTACAAGGGCTTCGATTTCTACAGGCGACTTCCCCTGTACATCATACGGTCTTACATCCGTTAGCAATTTGTATAGCAGAATACCCAGCGCATATACATCTGATGTCGTTGCAATCGGGGCACCCCGTAACTGCTCGGGACTGGCGTACTCGGGTGTAAGCAGATAGTGGCCCGTATGCGTGATTGGTGTTTCTGTGCTTTCGACAGGATGCAGTAGTTTAGCGATACCAAAATCCAGTAACTTTGCTTTGGGCCCCTTACCCGATTGCGCAACAAGAATGTTGGATGGTTTGAGGTCGCGGTGCAAGACCAGGTTTTCGTGTGCATACTGTACCGCCTGACAAACCTGAATAAAGAGCTGCAAACGTGCAGGCACTGACAGGTTGTGTGTACGGCAGTATTGATCGATGGGTGTCCCTTCCACGTATTCCATGACGAGGTACGGACGTTTGCCTGTACTGCTCAGGGAGTCTGGTGTGAAGCCGGCATCGACAAGTCGCGCAATACCCGGGTGATTCAGGTGGCGCAAGATGTGTTGCTCTTGTTCAAACCTGGTCACGAGCCGTTGTTGGTCGAGTAATTTCAGCGCCAATGGTTTTTGCAGCACGCCACCGTGCTGCTCCACCAGAAATACGGTGCCCATGCCACCCTGGCCAAGCTTTTCCAGCAATGTATAAGGGCCAATTGTTTCGGGCATATCACCCGTGTAAAGCGTTGTAAACACAGCTTCCATTTCGATCGGCGTGTCGAGAAACGGTGTGGTATCTGCTTCACTGCGCAACAGGGACTGCACCTCTTCCTGCATTGCTTGATCGTCTTTGCACACCTCGTCCAGGTACGTTTTTCTTTCTTCACTGTTTAAAGGCAATGCAGCCTCAAACGCTTCACGGATATGTGCCCAACGTTCAGGCGTCATGTGTGCGATCGGTGGAATGATCTACGGTCAGTTCGCGCCGGAGCCAGGTACGTGCGGTGCGCCAATCGCGCTTTACGGTAGCTGAAGAGATGGCGAGCGCTGTTGCTGTTTCTTCCACGGTCATCCCACCAAAATACCGGCATTCAACCACGCGGCATAGGCGCTGGTCGAGCAATTCCAGCCGGCCCATGGCCTGATCCAGTGCCAACAGTTCATCCACGGGCTGCTCCGCTAACACGGTGCCGGCATCGAGTGATTCTCCCGGCTTTCCTCCACCACGTTTTTCACTGTTCCTGCGACGGGCATACCAGATGAGCAGCCGGCGCATCACGCGGGAGGCAATCGCAAAAAAGTGGCTGCGGTTGTTGATAGCCACCGGGTCGCCACCTACCAGGTTCAGATAGGCTTCATGGACGAGGTCCGTTGTACTCAGCGTGTGATCTTTGCGCTCCTGGTTGAGATGCCTGTGGGCCAGCCGGCGCAGTTCATCATACACGCTGGGCATAAGCGCGTCAAGCGCCTGCTCGTCTCCCTTTCGCCAGGCGACCAATAACCGGGTTACTTCGCCATCACCCATGTCCTATCACCCATGTACTACACACTGAAAAATTACTACAGGTACGTACCGTACAAATAATCTTACCAATTGATGATCCCGATTGCAATGGAATTACCCATCTACGAGGGGAGATGGTGCAACCAATTGTTTCAAGTGCACCATGCAGCCTGGTAGCCCTCCTTGAGACGTCCTTGTAAGATTTTGGAGACATCATGAAAACCATTTTGCTAACCGCGATTTCGGCGTTGCTAGCTTTTAGTGCGCCGGCGTATGCACAAATTACCTTTACTGATACGGATTTTCAGCCTGTTATTGGGCAGGTCCGTAACGCAGAAACCTTCACTGCATCACCTACGCCTTTTCTCGGAGAATCCAATGCCATACAGGCGTTAGCAGCGCAATCCGGTGCCAATCAAACGTACGACCTCCGGCCCTTTACATACGATCCGCCCGATCCTGCAACCACAGAAGTGCTGGCTTTTAGTCCGTCGGGGCCAGGCGGTACGATCGCCGCGTATGCCGGCGCTGATTACATTGAACTCGCATCCGTCGCTGCCAATCCCAGTTTTCCGGCTGATGCTCATGGCTTTTACAGTGTCAGCAGTACAGCGCTGCTCTTCCACGGCGCCCTCATATCCGGTTTTTCACAGTCGGAAAATGTCCCCCCTGAAGTACTGTATGCGTTGCCGATGAGTTTTGGAGATACCTGGACGTCTACCCATACCGAAACGACAACGACACCCACCGGTACCTTTGTCCAGACGGTTACTCTAACACAAACCGTGGACGGTTGGGGTACGCTGATAACGCCGGCAGGGTCCGCTGACTGCCTCCGAATCAGCGTCACCCGCGAGGTCTCTTCAAACGGCATGGTGATCGTCACGGATGAGTCCATCGACTTCATCACCAGGGACGGTCTTACGGCTCACATGGGATTTGATGAAGCGTTTCAGATTTGGGGCTCCGTGAGCTACACGGTAGAATCACTTTCGGGTGGTAGCGAAGTAAGTGATGGGGTGTTGTTCGTTGTTGATGATGTCGCCTCACTGGATGCTGCTGACCAGGTGGCACACGACCAAATGATTGATCTGGGATTGATGGTGGAGGTACTGGATGACAACACAGTAACAACAGATGATGGGGCAGGGCGGGACCTTATCGTTGTCTCTTCTTCGATCGACGCGCAGGCGCTTGCGGCAGACTGGCGTGAAACGGCAGTACCTTTGCTCACATGGGACGCGCCGCTATACCCGATGCTTGATTTTACGGGGAGCCAGTCCAGCATCGATTACGGCACAACTACAACCAGTCAGCAGCTCTGGCTGGATGATACGGGTCATCCCATTGCTCAGGGAATATCGGGTGGCATTGAGGTATACAGCACCACGTCACCCATGGCGTTTGGGATACCATCCGATCAGGCTGTAGTCCTGGGGCGCTTTGAGGGCAGTACGGGCAATCCGGTTTTGTATACCTATGAGCAGGGGGCTGCGATGGTATCGGTACCAGCACCCGCCCGTCGAGCCGGCTTTTTCTTCGCTGAAGACGGTGGCGCGCAGGCGGCTACAGACGGACTGATTTTATTCAATAATACCGTTTTGTGGTTGCTGGGGCGTGAAGGTGAAATTGCAGATGCTGTATCGAACGAGGCCCCCGATGAAATTGGTGGTGTTCGTGTGGGGCAAAACTATCCAAATCCTTTTACTGGCGAAACGTGGATTCCAGTCCAGTTGTCTCGTCCAACACAGGTCGCATTGGAGGTGTTTGATCTGCTAGGCCGGCGCGTTGCAACCGTGGCAGATGCTACGTACCCGGCGGGGGCACATCAAATCCGATTTGACCGGGGTGACCTGCCTAACGGGCACTATTTCTATCGCGCAAAAATTGGTGATGTTGTGGTGAGTCGGCCCATGATGTTAACCCGGTAAACAGATCAAAACAGGCATACAGCCCGTGTTGTACGTGCTGTCTGCCTGTCTTATGCATCTTGAATTAATTTGGCTACTAAAGGGACGCGGTAAGCTCTACCGTTTTTTTCTTGCGGGTTACATGGACCGTGTATTCCCTGTTTTTTCCAAGATTCCCCCGTTTTGCGACAATCTCTACTTTGATGAAATCATCTTCGTAGATATTGTCACCGGCTGCTTCTGTAAAGGGGGCGCTGAGATATAGATTTTTGTCAAGGCCGGCGCGGTACGCCACCATCTCCAGTTCGTAATGATCGCCTTCAGGATCTGACGCCTCAGCCGTAGCAACGGCTGCCTTTGCTTCGTCAACGCGTGTGTTTTGAGCGGCGCGTTCTGCATCTGCATTGACGAGTTGGATCGGTATGGCACCAGAAGCTGCGCGTACATCTACCGTGTAAATAAGTACGCCGGTTTCATCCAGGCTTTCATTAGCGTAGCGCTCGCTGCATGGCTGATCATCGTATACATCTTTTTTGATACCAGGATTAGCAATTTCAATCACGTAGACCTGATCAACTTCCGGCGTATCCAACGGTCTCCCGGTTCGTGCTTTTGTCCGGAGCGATTTGGGAATGACAATAAGAGCATTCCCGTATGCGGCTGTGTGGCTTGTAAGAGTGCCATACCAGCTACCTTCATGTTCGAAATAGACAGTCCGTGTTGGGTCCAACCAGCCAAGGATAAATTTATGCCATCCCAGGAAGCCTGTACTGCGGCGATAGCGTGCCATCAGCCCCCATTGTCCTACCACTTCATAGTCTGGTGGATTTAGGCCGGCTTCTTTAGCGTCTTCAAGGGCGTGGTCAAGCGGGTATAAATCCGGCAACCCAAGCAAATGCCCCAGTTCATGCACGGGCCCGGTAAAACAGGACTCATACGCACTATCACCAAAGGTAACTGCATGGTGTATTGCTTCATTTGTTGGGCCTAGATTTGGCACACTGAAGCCAGCAACAGAGTTGTCCATCCCGGGAAACTGTAGTGCAGTTTCTGCTGCAGCCTCTGATTCTTCGTCAGCCTCTGCTTCCGCATCAGCTTCCGCTTCCGCATCAGTCTCTGCGGCTTCCTGGTTGGCTTTATCCTGCTTGTATTGTGCTACTTTCTCTGCGTCCGGTTCTGGCGGGACAACAAACACAGCCTTATAGGTAGATAAGTCGACATCAGACCAGGCGGCCAGTGCCGCTTTTGCGTACTCAATGTTGTCCCGTGTATAGCTGACAATTTTGTCATTATCATCTAGTACGGCTTTGTTGCTATATTTACCGTTTTCGTCGACGTATGTCTTGAAAGAATTATTGATTTTACGCCATCCGTGGAGAATCGATAAGTCAAAACGCAGCTTTCCATGCGACTGGTCGGCCATGAACCGGCTCAGCGTTCCATTCCGCAAGTGGCGGTCCGAAATGGCCCGCGTATCCCTGTTCGGAGCGATGAAGTCATTGAATTCAGCAAAGACCATGACAGCTTGCTGACTGCCCGTTGAAGGAAGGAAGCGGTCAGTGGTGCCTTCGGTGCTCCACAGGAAATTCTGATAAGGTAAAACAGAAGCTTCATTAAGGATATCTCGCTGTCGCGCTTCGATCTCTTCAGCCGTAGCCCATTGCAATTCACCCGGGTTCTGAGAGCCCTGATCTTCCGCAACCCATTCTTTGTAGAATCCTACGTACGTATAGGCTTCGGTGTCACATTTCTGGTCTTCGTCATAGAAAATATGGTCAGCGGGTTGAAACGTCTCACCGGTTGGGACTTGCCCGATTTTAATTTTGCCGGATTCATGTAATGCAGTGAGCTCCGTTTGTTTGTCCCCTTGCCAACGAAACGTCCAGTCACATCCAATTTGCAGCGGGCTGGCATCCCAGTTCAACGTGATGTACATGTGCTCATGCTCCCCGTCTTTCAGTTCCAATACGTCCCCTTCAAAACTCAACCCTTCCGTCAAGCTCCCCACCTCTGCGTCTTGGGTAACCACGAGTGGATTTATCGCGAGTGGCAGCCATTCATTTTCTCGGAAAGCCATCAGCGAAAGAGGGGTATAAGAGGTCTTGATATTGCCAGCGATCTGGTCACCTCCGTAAAAGTAAAATCCGCTGTTTTCCGTGCCGCGCAGGTCACCAGCCGTAACCGGGTCTTTTGTGCTGGCATAAACGGCATATTGGTGGTAGGAGAATTCACCCAGGCGGAGGGAGCCACCTGGTCGCCTGGTTGCCTGTTGGCCGGCTTGCGAAAGGTGGTAGCCACCTTCAGCATAGATACTAAATCCGTTATTTTCGATTGAAGCGTTAAATCCGGTCGAAAATTGCTGGGATAAATAAAGGTTGTCATTGAGCTTGATGACAACATTCGCCCCGGAGAAAGGGAACGTCATCGGAAAGGCAGCCAGTGATTTGGCGATGTTCATGTTTGATGCAATGGATAGCTGGATGACTGCATCTCGTCGTCGCTCTGGTGAATAGTCGCCTCTGATTAATAATGTAAATTGACCAATTCGATCTCCATGCAGTAAGTTGACGTCATCATACAAGGCCTGATGATCCCAGTTTTCCAATAACAGCCGGCTTTTGGCCTGACGAAGCAATGGGCTTTTCGAATGCATCGTATGCGCGGTCAGCGTAAAGCGATCAATGTTCAACGTGGCATCATGTAAAACACTGATTTCTCCAGCTACGTCGAGGTCCCGCGCTAAAGTTAACGATGCCTTCTGCGTGCCTTCTGTGTCATTTTTCAAAAGCAGCCCAAGCAGTTTCCCGTCTGCGGCCGCATCATATACAATTTGATGTCCGGGCATTATAACTGCTTTGTCTGCAGTGCCAGGGATTTTATTAGATTCCCAGGTTTCCCGATCTGACCAATTGCCACTCGTGGCAGAATAGATGGTTGTTGCTTCAGGGCTGTTCGTCGTTGCCTGCGCCTGCACATCTTGATTGAAAAACGCCAGTAATATGATGCCTAGCAGGTGAAATAGCTTGTACTGAATACGTGTTAAACGCTTAAAAGAGTGGAAATTCATTGTGGGGTAATGGGTAGGTTATTTTACGCTAAGTCTGTGATAATCCAACTGTAAGTAACACAATAATTCGCGATCCTTTGACTCACAGTTGGGCACAAGGTTACCCATTATAAGATTTGCCGGCGTTATCTCCAGGCTTCTTGGCTTACAAGAAGTTGTTAATTCAAGAGCGAAAGATTGGCCTGGTATGAAGGGGTTTCAGTGTAGGGCAGCGTGAACCAAAATGTAGCACCTTTGCCGTGTTCACTGTCAACACCTACTTCGCCGCCATGCGCCTCGATGAGTTGCTTTACGATAAAGAGACCAAGTCCGCTTGAATGCTCGCCGCCGGTTGGTTTTGCACTCAACTGCTGCATCTTGCCAAACACTTTCTGAAGGTCCTCTGGTGTTAATCCGGGGCCTTCGTCTCGAACGGCAACGCGGATGGTTGGCACATCAGGTGTGCCTGTCTGCAAGATGTCGATCCAGACATGCGAGGCTGATGGACTGTATTTAACGGCATTGGAAACGTAGTTATCCAGTACCCGCTGAATGGCCATCACATCAACGTCTACCGTGATCGTGTCACTTGCTTCATAATGGAGGTGGATGCCTTTGTTGGCGGCTTGCTTCGTATTCCATCGTACAACCGTGGCCACAAGGCTGGCAAGCGATGCTTTTTCTTTGCGAAGTTGCGGTTTTTCGCCTTGCCGGTGTTTATCCAGGAGCGCAATGATAATTTGAAGCATTCGTTCTGCTTCTTCTTTGAGTAGCGGGACGTTGTCTGTTGCGCTTTCATAAGTGGCCTGTACGCCGGCTTCGATGTCCTGTATAATCATCTCAGCAAGGCCAATAATGCCTCCCAGCGGATTCTTGAGATCGTGTGCGGTAATGCTCAAAATTTCTTGGTTGGCAGCGAGTGCTTCCCGCAGGTTCTCCGTACGGTTTTCGAGTGCTGTGTTGGTTTGTTTGAGGTCCGTATTGATTTGCTGAACTTCATGGTAGGCGTCTTCGAGGGTCGCATTTTGCGCCCTGATTTCTTCCGTTTGCTCTGCTACCAATTGATTCAGGTACGCATTGCGCACCTTCAACCGCTGGGTTTGAATTCTGTTGATTAACCATATCGAAACTCCTATCGAACCCAGGCTGAGCACAAACCAAAGCGCATAGGCCCACTGTGTGCGGTACCATGGGGGGAGGACGTCAAAGGCATAGCTGGCAGTGTCACTCACTATTCCGACAGCGTTTCTGGCCTGTACATTAAAGGTATACGATCCTTCAGAGAGGTTCGTGTATTCTTTGAAAGGTTCTGGCATCCAGCTACTCCATCCCTGATCTGATCCCTGTAGCCATACCCGGTAGCGCACGCGTTCTGGTTGATCATAGATTTGCGCTGCGTAGGCGAATCGGATCGCATTTTCTCGATACGCGAAGGTGCGGTTTGTCCAATTTGAAACGAGTCCATTAAAGACTACTGAGTCTGTGCGAAGTGTAGTTACCTCGTTGAGAAAAAGGGTTGGCTGCTGGTGCTGCGTGGCCATGCCGGCTTCCGTAATGCGAGCAACCCCCCTCAAATGGCCCAACCAAACCGTACCTGAAGGGTCTTCGTTGTAGGTACCTTCTTCGATGCTCTCGATGCCCGCCGGTGCCGTATGTGCAGCGACGTGTAGTTTCCCTGTCTCCGTGCTTCGCGCTAACTCGACCTGATCGTCGATTACCAGCCACGCATTGCCCGCACGATCCTGTCCCCAATACTTGATTTCTTTGTTGCCCACTTCATCTTCTTTTTCAAAGTTGGGGCGGGTCATATTTTTGATGCCCAGGAGACCGTGCGCTGACGCTGTATAGAAGGTGTCATCGAGAAAGAAAAACTCTTGAACCCTGCCGTCAAGTTGATCAAAATCGTGGAATAGATGCTCTTGCCACGCTGATCCCTCCGGAGCTACATCAATGTGGTAAATTTGGGCTTCATCCGACACAACCCATAGCCGCGTTATGCCTCGCGCCGTACTGGCAGGATCAAGAATGATACGGTGGATACGAGGCGTAATCTGCTGTGTGTGGACCGATGTTATTTCGTTTTGCGCGAGTTTGTAATGCGCAATTTCGTGTTGGCCGGCTACAAAAAAGTGTGTGGGATCGAAAGGATCATGGATGATACTCCATGGATAAAAACTTGGCTCATGCAACAGGCGCGCAACAGATGCCTTGTTCGACCGAATTTCGATGTTTACGAGTCCAAATAAACAGGCAGCCATGAGTTGATCGTTGACCACTTCCATGGCAAAACAACCTTCAAGCTTGTCACTGTTTTCAACGAGCCGGAAACGCGCAGGATCGTAGGCGTCTCCGGGTACCAACTCGTAGATGCCGGCATAGGTGGATGCAAACATGCGGTCTTGCCACCGCAATACCCGAGTGACGTGTCCAGAAAGGCCTTCGTTCCAACTGAAAGAAGACCAATCTTCACTGGTTTCCAGCCGCACTACGCCGTCGCGCGTTGCCATCCATAAAGCAGAAGTTCGGTCAGCGAAAATGTCAAGAATGTCATCATTAACGAGCCCATTGGTTGTATCGAAATACCGTAACAGGTTGAACTCCGCATTCAACAAGGCAACTCCTTTGCCCCAGAGAAGGGTCATCATGTTGCCGTTGGGTAGTCTGACGATCTTGCCCGCCTCATCTGAATATGGGATATCAGCAGGTTGGGCTTTACACGTATAGGAAGGAGATCCAGAAGCCAGGGTTACCTGACACTGATGGATACCATTTCCCGTGAGTACCAGCAGTTGATCTGGTCCATCCGCAATAACGTCTCTGATTTTCGTTAATGGAATGCCCTCAGGTAAAAGCTCTACCAGTGCATCCTGGTCATCCAGTTTGAAAAGCTTTTGACTGGTGTAGGCAATGTCGGCCGCTTGAAAAGAGAGCAGGCCATGCACCTGGTGTGATGTGTTCCATGCCTTTATCTCGTTATTTTGCCATCGCATGACGTAGGAGTCGGCGAGGAAGTAAACACGTTCATCGAACGCTTGCACGCGATGAACAAAAACGAATTCATTGAAGGCTTCAGGGATATGGTCAAAAAGCGAGATGTAGTGTGGTAAACCAGTGGAATCGGCACCTAGATATCCTAATTCTTTGTATCCGCCAATATACACCCTGTCATTTGGGGTTACATCTACCGAACGTGCCATGTTGCCGGCAATCGGAATAAGCTCCCATGATGATCCGTTGTGGATGAGCAATCCGTCTGTATTGCCAACGTAGATCAGGCCTCGCGCGTCTTGTGCTATACTCCAACTCTCCGCTGAGGCGCCAAATGTTGTGGTATCAAAATAGCGAAGCGGTAACTGGCCTACTTCAGCCCAATGATCGTTCTGCTGGGCAGAAGCACCCAGCATCCCAATCATCATTTGTGTGAGTAATACTGCCAGGTAACAGTAGATCCTCAGTCTCTGTGTTGTGCTACACCACATGGAGGTCCAAACAATTGCGTACAGTCTTGGAATCGACTAAAGAAGCGATATAGTTAGGCAAAACGTAACAGCAGGCCTAATCGTAGAAGGTACGGCCTTTTTTAACGTTTGCATTATCTAAATGGCTTCTACATTGCAATCCATGCGCCCAATCCTTGTTGGGGAGATGGGTGGTTTCTTTATTAGGGCTTGAATTGGATAAAGGCGGGGCAATGCATTCACACCTGAAACATCCCATCTTCGTAAATCACGCGTTCTGAGCCATCAGCCAGTACAGCTGTAACGGTTCGATCAGCGGTCGACATGATATCGGTGTGCACAACGGAGTCGTTGAGGCCGAGTCGTTGCCAGTCTTCCTTCGTGAGTGTGTTCGGGTCGCCGGCGAAGGCATCTTTGTACGCCATCCCGACGGCAATGTGCGTGTTGCCAAATTCGCCGCCTACATTCTCGTCGTACAGCGTGTTTGCCATGAACTTGGTGATGCGGGAGTGGCGCTTGTCGGTTAGGGAGAACTCGCCCACCTTGTCCGCATCTTTAGTGGCAATCATCTCTTTGAGCACGGCTTCGTTTTGTGTAGCCTTGCTGTTTACCACCAGGCCGTCTTTGAACTCGAGCTCGATGCCCTCGATCAAATTACCATAACGATAAAGTGGCTGGTTAAATCGAATCCAGCCTTCGGTACCGCGCCAGTCTGGGGAAGTGAAAATCTCATAGCTGGGGATGTTCTGACCGGTTGCTGCCAGCCATTTACGCTGTTCGCCGATGGTGATCCACAGATCCGCATCTTCACTTTTTACGTGCACTTTGCGGATGTCGAGCGCATTCAAACGGTCTTTTACCGCGTGAATCTCCTGCTGCAAGTGTTTCCACGTGCTCACGGGGTCTTCTTCCCGCAGGTAGCACGCATCGATAATTTGCTCCCAGTATGCCTCAAGCGACAAGCCGGCTTCTTTAGCCATGCCTTCCGTGGCATACAACGCGAGCGTCCACGACGCCTGTTTCGCATTAACCTTCTTGAAAAACGTTTCTCGGAAATGTGAGCGCGCAATATTGCGCTGCATGATGAGCTTTGGGTCGATTCCTTTCAGGTTGTGCGGATCTTCGTCGCTCAACACCGTCAGTCTATGGTCGATGGTGTCGATGAGCGTTTCGTAATAGGCTTTCGGGTAGAACGTGCGCTGCTCTTCGTTTGCGTTTGCGAAGAAGAAACGCTCCAGGTTCTGGTCAGCCAAATCATCGGGCTGATACAACGGCATGACATTGCCGCCGGCGCGGATGACTGCTTTGTACAACGCAGCATACAACGGTTTTGCGCTGTCTTTGGCTACAATCTGAACGACATCGCCGGGTTTAATGCCTTTGCCGTTGCCTAATGCATAATTAACGAGGATGTTGGCGTAGTTATCCAGGAGCTGAGGAGAAGGGGTATACGACACGCTGTTTCTGAGTTGAGTCTACTGAATTCAAGTGCGGCTCAAACGAATACAGGCAACTCTTGTTCAATGTCGTCATTCCTCCGAAGCAGCCGGCCTGATGCGGATGATTTTCCCGTTCACCTCGTCGGTCAGCATATAGAGTTTGCCGGCAGGGCTCTGGGCAATGTTGCGAGACCGTATTCTGTCATCAATAAACAGTTCTTCAGCACTTTTGATGGTTTGTGCTTCTATCCGAAACCGCCACAGACTACCTCCACTCAGGCCGGGTACAAGCAGATCGTGTTGCCAGGCAGGAAAGTCGGGGCCAGTATAAAATACGGGGCCGGTTGGCGCAACGGTGTGGCGCCAGAACCATTTGGGAGGGGTGAAGGTCTCGTTTTCTAGCACTGGGGGTTCATAATTGGGCGCTCTGTATCGTCCCGTCGTTTGGATAGGCCAGCCATAATTTGCGCCGGCTTGTAAGCGATTGATTTCGTCGCCCTGAATGGTGCCGTGTTCGGTAAACCAGAGATCGCCAGTTTCAGTATCCAGCGCAAGTCCCTGGACGTTCCGTATTCCATAGGCAAAGGCGCCGGGAAGGGCATTGGGTTGTAGAACGGGGTTATCGGCTGGTATGGTGCCATCCGGATTAAAGCGATAGATCATGCCCCGGGTATCCGTGACGTCCTGCGCATAAGGGAGTGGCGCCTGGTTTGCTTCCGAAAAGAGTCGGTCGCCAACCGTAATGTAAAGTTTGCCATCCTGGCCAAACGCCAAACCGCCGCCATAATGAAACGACCCATCTGAAAATGGCAATGCCACAAGGATCGGGTTGATATTTGTTAGCGAGTCGTCTTCAAGCTGGGCGCTGATCACCTTTGTGGTTGTGCCTCCTTCACCGCTGGCCACGTATGAAAGAAAGATACGCTGATTGGTGTTGTAGTCAGGATCCACGACCACGTCGAGTAGCCCTTCGTTGAAGGTCGTTTTGAGGCCGGCAGCAATGCCTAGGGGATAGTGCAGTGACGTCGCATCTTCGGTTTTGGTGATGGTCGAATCTGTTCGGTCAGCCGGGATGCCCTGGATGACCGTCCGCTCTTTTGTTTGCAGATGCACGTGCAGCAAATGCCCATCTTTCTCGGTGACCAGTACTTCGTCTTCTGAAAGAAATGCTATGCCCCAGGGGCGTTTCAACTCATCAATTACTACCTCTTTAACGGGTATGACTTTTTCGTTTGGAGTCGATGTGGGCTGGCATCCCCATGCCAACAGGGCTAAGAGCAGGACAAGTTTATGCATCGTGTTGTTTGCAGACCGTTCAAGTGTAAAATGCAGCTGCAATATCGCGTATGAGGCGATTCAGTTCTTTAACAATCGTGTTTGTTGAAGCGAAAAAGGGTGCTGATGGGTCTTGTGATACCACTACAGCCTACTTATATATCACCGTCATGCCCAACTCGATTGGGCATCCACCGGTTTGTCACAGTCGATCAACGGTAAGACAGATACCATTCATCATACCTGTGGATGCTCAGTCAAGCTGAGCATGACGGTGAGGCGGGATTCGGTTAGTCAGGCAGCGCCGTGCTGCTTGCGGTATTGGGAGGGGGTAAGGTTGAGGCGGGACTTGAACGCAACATTGAATGATGTCAGGTTGCCAAATCCACTATCAAAAGCGATCGTTGCAATTTTGTCTTGCCGGCGTTCGGGATTGATGAGTAACGCCCTGGCATGGGCAATCCGATGTGCGTTCACAAATTCGGAAAAGTTCTTTTGCTCCACTTCGTTGATGGCCTGCGACAAGATGCGCGGTTTTACGTCCAGCATAGCGGCTACCGCATCTAGCGATGTATCTGGATTGAGAAAAGGCATTTCTTCCTTAAACAGCGTCTGAGCCCGAAAAACAAGCTTTTTTGCCTCGCCAAGATTTACTTCCGACTGGGCATACTTCTCCAGGGCAAAGTGGTGCTTTTTCAGGAAGAGAAACGAGAAGAGGTAGATCAGGAAAGAAAACGCAGTAGCACCCACCAGATACAGCGGGACGAGCCCAATAAAAATGCCGGCGTAGAGTACCAGGATGAGCGTGACGCCCAGCAGAATGTTTCTGTACCAGGAGACGAGTGCCCGACGCGCCTCACCGCGTACGCGATAAAACAACGCCCATGACAAAACGAGGTAAGCACCAAGGTGTAGCAGGGTGGTTGTGTAAAAGGCAAGCGAAGCTGTACTCCCATTGTTAGGAATCAGGGTGCAAAACGCAATGGACAGTGCGAAGGGGAGAAGATGCAGCGAGTGGACGGTTGTAAAAGCTGTGGTTTTGTTGAAGAGCACCCGGCCATAATACCACAACGCCGGCCCAACCAGTAGAAAGCCCGAAATGCCCAGATTTCGCGCCCAGGGTTCGAGGGGGCCGTGGTTTAGGAGTACCGCTTTGCCAATACGTATGGTAAGACCAAGCAGCACCAGGCCCAGCAACACATTTGCCCTGCGATTTCCCGTTTTAAGCGAAAACAGGTAAATCATCAGAAACAACGCCTGCGCAATGCCGAGAAACCCAAGAACCAGTATGGCACTAGCATCCAACACAACAGCAACTCCTGAAAGGCAAAAAACTTTCAACCTTTAACTTTCAACCTTCAACACCAACCCATAAATCTTGAAAGATTGATGGGTTGGTATACCTTATTCAGCATCCAGGTACCGCGGCGGGATAGGCTGCCCTTCTTTTTCGATGTCCCAAATTACCGAGTTGATAATCCACTGGCCGTCTACTTTCAAGAGCTGAAAGCTGTTCACGCCGCGCTCACCAATTTCATCGGAGCCGTTGAAGTACGACGCATAGGCGCTCATCCGATGGGCGACATTGCCGAAGTATTCCGTTTTTCCACCCAGTTCAACTTCGCTGAACGACGTAATTGCACCGCGGTCGATGGCACTCTTATAACTTTCAATAAATAAGGTGATATCAAACGCTGCGAGGCTGTCGTAACGGAAGTTGTACATTGTTGCATTTGAAGTGAAAATGGACGCCATGGCATCATAATCCGGCGTATTCCCTGCTTCAAAAGAGAGGACCGCGTACGCATTTAGAACTGCCTGGTCAATGGCCATTTCTTCTTCAGAAACAGATTCGACAGCGGGTGTAGAGCCGTCTGTTGACGTGCAGGCAGAAATTACGAGAAGGAGTAGGGGGAGGAAGTAGGCAATACGTTTCACAACGTTGTTGGGTAAGGGTTAAGTGGAATTAAAAAAACTGATACGTGAAAATATACGGGTAAAGTTACCCATTTACAGGGGCACTTCTTGTGGCCGGCGCGGTCAACGAACTCAGCCAAGCTGGCGAAGCACACTTTGCGCGGCATAGAAGCCATTCATGCCATGTACGCCCCCACCCGGTGGCGTGGAAGCTGAGCAGATGAAGAGCCGCTCATTCGGCGTGCTGTAGGGATCGAGTCGTGGCGCCGGCCGGGTGAACAACTGCGAAATATCGGCAGCTCCGCCAGTTACAGCACCTCCCACATAGTTCGGATTGTAAGCCTGAAATGCTTCGGCATTCATCGCGTGTTCAGCCAGAATAGTATCCTGGAATCCCGGTGCAAAGCGCTCGATCTGGTTTTTGATCACCTGGCGCATGTCGCGTTCCCCGCCATGAGGTACGTGGCAATAGGCCCAGCAGGTGTGCTTGCCTTCAGGTGCGCGCGTTTCATCAAAGTGGCTTTGCTGCGCGATGAGTACGTAGGGGGTATCGCTGTAGTTACCCTGCCAGATTTCTTTTTCAGAGGCTTCGATTTCTTCAAAGGTCCCGCCCACATGTACGGTGGATGCTTTGAAGCAATTAGGATCTGCCCACGGAATGGGCTCGCTGAGCGCAAGGTCAATTTTGAATACGCCAGGGCCAAAGTTGTAGCGCCGCAGCCGCTTTATATAGCGCTCTGGTAAATGATCTTTTGCAATGGTAGCTAATTGCCAGGGATCGGTGTCAAAGAGATACGTACGGGAAGGGGGCAGTTGACTGTAGTGATCAATTTTTGTTGCTAATTGTAGCGAACCACCAGCAGCCAGAAAGCAATCGCGTAGTGCATCTGCAAGGGCTTGTGAACCCCCTTTGGGAAAGGGCCAGTTGACGCCGTGGCCTGAAGCCAGGAAGATGAGACCCAAAGCCGTTGTGAAGTACTTGTCGAAGGGCAGGATACTGTGCGCCGCACAGCCGGCAAACAACGCTTTGGCCCGTTGCGCTTTGAAAACGGTGCGCGCATACAATGAGGCCGGCAGCAGCGCCTGGGCGCCAAAACGCGTAAACAGCAGGGGAGACTTTGGTACCCCGAGCGGTTTCAGCATGTCCTGAAAGAGGTCCTCAATCCGATTTGCAAACGGCTGCATGATGCGTTTGTATCGCTTGCTGTCTACCCCGAGTTGATCAGCCGTAAAATCAACAGATTTAGCCAGAATGACGGCCGGTTCGTCATCCAGCGGGTGCGCAACAGATACCTGGGGAAACACCCATTCCAGTCCAAATTTCTCCAGTTCGAGCTGCTTGAAATACGGCGAGAGGTATCCCATAGGATGTACCGCAGAGCAGATATCGTGGTGGTATCCGTCAAGGGTGAGTTGTGCGGTGCGCATGCCACCGCCAACCGTTTCACCAGCCTCAAGGATGAGGACTGATTTACCAGCTTTTGCCAGGACGATGCCGGCACTCAGCCCATTGGGGCCCGATCCAATAATGACCGCGTCATACACTTTTTTCAAGGTGCCGGCCTAACCTGTTTTAAATACTGCGGGATAGCAAGCGAGCATTATAACATCTAACGCGCGCTACTCAAAATTTCTACAGCCCAATATACACAAGTTTACAGGAAACTGGAGGGTCATAACTAACTGTTTTGTATGGGTTTAGGTGGTTGTTGCATTAGGGTTGTGCGACGCGTGAGGCGATAATCCCGTTGATTTCCTCAATCATCTGCGCTGCATTTCCGTTTTCTGGGTTTAAGGCCAGCGATTTTTTGTAATTCTTCAGCGCGAGCGGGTACTGTTTGCTCACAAAATAGGCCTCTCCGAGACTGTCGTACGGGTTAGACGCTTCAGGGAATGCTGCAACCAACAGGTTGAATACCTGGATGGCATCCTCGTTTCGTTTCAGCCGCAGCAACTCATATCCGATCCGGTTGAGCATATATGGATTGCCGAAGTCGTACGCCGTGGGGTGCTCGCGTTTTAGCTGCCGATATACTTCAGTGCCTTGATCTATACTCTGAAGCATACCCGTCCGGACTGGGAAATAAGCATCCATTACCGGGTGGTCTTCGATGAATATGTATAAGGATTGTCCCGGACGATGATTAAGGGGGATTGTAGATGGGTATAAGTAATTGATATATAATGGCTTAGGTGAATTTTATTATTGCAAAGCGCTTCCTGTATATGGATTGTGTTAAGAGAAGCGCTTCCTGTTCTTTGGGCTGGATCTACCGGGAGGAGTGTTGGTTTCCAGAGCCGTTTTAATGCCGCGGGTGCAGCAGGGAAAGTGGGGGGCCTTTTGTAAGGCATATCACATTGCCGTCTGAGACTTGGGTAAAGGCCCAGGTCTTTTTTTGTTTAGAACGGGCGGCCATTTAAAGACGATTTGTGCATGCCATCCAGCATGCTTTTGCAGATAGATTTTTTAGTACGAGGAAACCGTTGAACATTAGTAAAATTTTTGGCGATCGCCGGTATGGCCTGTCGCTCCCCAGCAAACGAACCCTGAAAGAACAGTGGTTCTCGAATGTGAAAGCTGATCTGTTAGCTGGCGTTGTCGTAGCCCTGGCGCTCATTCCCGAGGCAATTGCGTTTTCAATCATCGCCGGCGTTGATCCCAAGGTTGGGTTATATGCCTCGTTCTGTATCGCCGTTGTTACTGCGTTTGTCGGTGGCCGGCCCGGAATGATTTCCGCTGCCACTGGCGCCATGGCGCTTGTCATGATTACCCTGGTCAAAGAACACGGTTTGCAATACCTGCTGGCAGCCACCATTTTGACGGGGGTGATTCAAATCATATTCGGCTGGTTTAAACTAGGGCGCTACATGAAATTTGTACCGCGCGCTGTGATGATTGGCTTTGTAAATGCGTTGGCCATTCTCATTTTTATGGCCCAATTACCGCTGTTTGTGGGGGCCGGCTGGATCATGTATGCCATCGTTGCTGGTGGTCTCTTTATTATTTACGTATTGCCTCGCCTGACGACAACAATTCCTTCACCTTTAGTAGCAATCATCGGGTTAACCCTGGTGTCGCTGATGATTCCGAGTGGTTTGAGCCGGGTAGGGGATATGGGCATCCTGCCAACCGAACTGCCGTTTTTTAGCTTGCCTGCCGTACCGTTTTCGTTGGAAACGCTGAAAATTATTCTGCCTGTTTCACTGGCATTGGCCATGGTTGGTCTCATTGAATCGCTGCTTACAGCGTCTATTGTTGATGAGATGACGGATACCACCAGCGACAAGAACAAGGAGTCGCGGGGACAGGGTATTGCTAACATCGTTGCCGGTTTGTTTGGCGGCATGGCAGGCTGCGCGATGATTGGTCAGTCCGTGATCAACATTAAGTCAGGCGGTCGTGGCCGGCTCTCCACGCTTGCTGCCGGCGTGTTTCTCCTCTTCTTTATCCTCGTCTTATCCGATTGGCTGGTACTCATTCCCATGGGGGCCCTCGTCGCGGTCATGTTCATGGTGTCCATCGGCACGTTCGACTGGTCGTCGCTCCGAACCATGCACGTCATGCCCATGAGCGAGACCCTTGTAATGGTGGTGACTGTAGGCACGGTAATCTTTACCCACGACCTGGCGATTGGCGTCTTTGTTGGAATTATACTAAGCGCGCTCCTGTTTGCCCGGAAGGTGGCTGAAGTAGCGTTTATGGAAGATACTTTAAGCGAAGACGGTCGCCTCCGGACCTACACCGTTAACGGCAACCTGTTTTTTGTTACGGTCACCGGCTTTATTGCGCACTTCGATTTCCTGGAAGACGTGGAAGAAGTTGTAATCGACCTGACGCACGCACACGTTTGGGATGCCTCTGCAGTCGCAGCAATCGATAAAGCGGTGCTCAAGTTCAGGTCACGCGGCGTTCAGGCTAGAGTCATTGGGATGAACGCTGCAAGTGCATCGCTACTAGACCGCGTGGGGGTACACGACAAGCCCGGAAAGATGAACATGGCGCTGGGGCATTGAGTGCAAACCAATCAATCTTGTTGGATTGATTGGTTTGTGTTGAAGGTTGCAAGTTTAAGGTTGAATGTGTTTTTCGGCTTTTAGGTTGTGCTTTCTGTAAGGACGAAGTCATCTACATCCGGGAAATGGGTGGAGCCGGTTTGCGTGATTTTTTGCAGGGTGTAGCCCTTAAATGGATTGGGGCGCACGGTATCTGTCCACTTAAAAACGGCGCGCCGGCGCACAATGCCGGTACGCAAGTCGTCAGGACAAATTAAGTCGATCCGGTTGGCTTCGGGGCCCCAGGCAAAACGGGCGCATTCGACCGCTGTGGCGGATGCGTCTACTGCACGAAGCAATCCGTAAGCTGCCTCGGGTTTGGGGATGATTGCTTCCTCGACGATATCGACGTTTAAGATCACTACCTGCTCCTCAAATAGGGAGACATCCGTTTCCTGAATTTCTGTAACCAGCAAGGTGAGTTGCAAGGTAATCCCCGTCGTCAGTTCAGCCGGCGTAGTTTCTTGCTCCAACGCGTTGAGCTTAATTTGCTTGAGCTTGCCGGCCTCAAGTTCAAACTCGTACAGTTTGTTTGTACTGTCATCCGGGTCGGGTAAATTGAGCAGTATAGGGTTGCCGCCGCCGGCCTCTATCTTTTCTATCTTCAAAAAGCCTTTGCTTGCAAAATCCTGCTCCCAATCAAATCGAAGGGAGAGCAAGCTGTCGGGGTTGTATGCTTTCCGATCTGTCGCAAAGGTGACAGTACTCAATGTTTTGTCGATGTCACCATCGGGCTTCGTTACATTTATTTTCATGTTACGCGTGCCCTGGGTTGCCGCTGAAGAAAGGCGTCTGTTATACTCGGGATCCTCAAATTGGAGGTAGTACGGCTGCAGGGGTAATCTGAATTTGCTTTCATCAATGCGATGCATGCGGAACGGCATCGTCTGGTAATAATCGTCTGTGAAAGACGGGTGCCCAATACGCGCAATTGTCGTAAGCACGCTGCCAGGCGCGAGCCCGCCAAAGAAGCTTTCGAACCCTGTTTTGTCGCTGTCTACAGGCCGGAAGAGGTAGGCGTTTCCTTCATCTTTGCTAACGAATGTGAACGAAAAAGCTTCGTCACCATTTGCAATCTCGATTGAGATCCACTCCTCAATATGATCCCTGATGAAATCTGCAACAACCGTATCAGGATCTAGCTCCGATTCATCAGTTTCTTCGTCCGGTGGGAGTAGGACAGCCGGATTTCCTCCTTCAACTTCAACGATGATCGAGAAGAGGAGGTCATTATTCCAATCTGCACCAAGTGCTCCTGGATTAGGATTGATCAGCTTCATTTTGAAGCGGAGGGCATCAAAACCGCCACAATTTGCAAAGAAGGCTTCGTCGGTTGGTACGGTTTCAGCAGATAGGAGTTGGTTGGGTTCGAAGTAGCTCGCCCATGTAAGTAGTGCGCGCTCACGCCGGCCCGTATGCGGTAATGTAACCGGACGTGGCATACGGTGCTGAACGGGCATGCTGCCAGATACGAGGATGTTACCCTGCGTCTTTGTGCCGGCTTCAAACCCGTCTTGCCGGATCAATTGATTGCGGAAGGCAAAAGGCACTCCCGGTCGGTCTCCAACAACCATGTAGCGCATGAGACCCGGCAGTACGGCCTGCCAGCGTTCTTCGATGGCAGCCTCCGCATTAAACGCTTGCTCGTCGCTCACATTAATTGCCGGCATCGGTGGTGTGGGCAATACGGGTAGAAACCCTTTGATTGCTTCTGCCCTGAAGTGTTTGGGGAGTCCGGCTACGGGCCGGCCAGAAAGGGCTGCCCGGTATTGCACCTGGTAGGGCTGTGATTGCCACCACAAGGTTCTATCTGTGCCTTCGTTCTCATCGAGCATGCCCACTGCGCCGATATATTCAGGGAGCATCAGGCCGGCATCTACAATTGGGTTTTCTTCGTCTATCAGAGCGCTTGTGGCAGCACCATACGCTACCTGCATGCGAAGCCCACTCATACCCCAGGGCCAGGACCGGTGTACGACGGCTGCTGCGGTTAATGCGGGCTCTGTTACCTCAGGATCCAGCTCTGATGGAATCTGAAATGCTGCCTGGAGTTCTTCGTTGAGTGTATCACCGTTCCGCTCTAAACTGGCTTTTAGGCGCCTGACCGTTGTTTTGTCAGTCTGCTGTGCGATGAAGTGCACCAGTGCTTCGTTATCATCCGTTGACGATGGCCCGTAGAGCGTAAGCGTGCCTTGCTGCGCAATGATGACAAAATGTAGCTTTTCATTTGTCTTTGGGTCAACATCAACCACGCGCCAGAGTCCGGGAATGTAAAGGGGTTGGACGCCAACAGCCTGTGGTGGTGCATATTCGAACAGGTTCAGCGGCGTAGTGTCTGCATCGGGATTTGCATCCTGTACAGGCATGGTTGGACCGCCAAACTGCCCTTCTCTAAAACGCAGGTCAGTTACGGTGGAGCGTAATGGGAAAACCCTGCGCGCAAATTTTTCTGGTTGAGCCAGTTCTTTAAGAATGGCATAGCCGTACGTGGCCGTCAGGGTTGCTTCATTAACTGTCGTATCGATGTCTGCCGTGGCATCCCGTTCATTGATTTCTCTGAATCTGAGGATGGCAAAGGGCGAATCAGGGCATAGCTTACGGTGTGTTTCTTCAGCCCATTTGATGCTTTCTTCTTCTTTGTTATCGGCAGTTAGGAAATGGGATGCCACCGGTAGTAGCGTGCCTGTTGCCTGATCAAGGCACAACAGCTCGGCTGAAACAAGCAGTGGGGTGTAAGGATCGACGGCCTTCTTTAAGCCCAGGCCAAGATAGGGACTAACCGCGAAGCTCACCGGTGTCGGATTATCACCAGATGCTGTGCTGCGTGCAGCCGGCAACAGGGTAGCCGCCGCATGCCGCGAAGCGCTGCGTAACACTTCGGATGCATCGTCGCGGGTTGTAATGAGGCCGCTATCTAGTAAATGCATGCCCGGGGCGTACCATTTGAATGCATTATCCAGCGTACGTCCTTTGACGGTGCCCGATGAAAAATGTGACTCAATTTCGTCGGGTTGCAAGGCCCGCTCATAGAGTGCAAGCAGAAAATAGGTACCACGCCAGGGCACATCGCCCCCCGTGATTTCATTCGCGAGGACAAGGTGGAAGTCCTCAATCCAGTTTGAAAAGTCGCCGGCATCTGTCCGCTGTGTAATCTGAACACCATTGAGGTACATCCGCGATATCCCTGTGTTTTCGTGGACATACACCACGTGCAGGCGATCTTCGACCGTTGCACTGGCTTGAAACGTGGTTTTCTTGTATTCAAGTCCGCCGTTTTCGAGTCGGTAGCTCGTCTCATACGATACGTTGCCGGCACCGTTACCTCGTTCGTATCCCAGGGTTGCATTACGGTTAGATGTACTCTCTGCCAGCGATACAATGCGGGCCGGATCGTCAACGCCCAGGGGCACGTCTGCCGGCCGAATCCACGCTTCGATTGTGATTTCGTTTGATGCCTTGCATGCCTGGTTTAGCGCTGTTGCCGGAAGAACCGAACGCAAGATCATGGACTGCACTATTTCCAGCCCGCCGCCCTCAACCCAGGCCGCGTGGTTGTCTGAGGCTTCCAGATCTACCCAGTTATCTGGGAAACTGATGCGTTTTTGCATCTGTAGATCAAGCGGGGTTGCAGATCCTGATCGGTCTCGTACAATTGAGCCCGACCCTTCTTCAAACGTGTACAGTGCCAGCAGACCTTCTGGATTATCTTCGATGGTTACCCGGCTTACCTCCTGTGGCACAAACCAGCTTTCGGGGCGCCATTCGATCGGATCTGAAGATGCCACTTGCGTTTGCAGCAGTGTATCTGGAGAAACGGTAGGCGGGTAACTTCTACGATGTACGTTGAACAGTTGGTGGAGTGCTGCAGACCGACTCAAGCGTGCTGGTGTGTCTGGCAGGGCTGCCATGACGCTTTGCAAACCCGTTGCTTCAGGTTCTTGTACAGGATGTTGGATACGGAACCAGCTTTCCTGCAGTGTATTGGGATCGAGCCTGCTCCAGGTCCTGCCGGCGGTAGTATCGAATCCTGATAAGAGAATATCGACAGGCACATCATCGCCCCAACTCGTCAAGTTACTTGCCAGCGATTTATCTTCAAATGCTGTCGATAAGTACTTGATCGGGTCAAGGTGCAGGGGAGTATCTGCATCTACAACAGCCGGATCGTTGTCATTTTGAAGCCGCCCAATGAAGGGCATGGACAGGAGCAGCCATTGCGGGTCTTTGGGATCGGTTGGCCCGTAGTTTTCCGGCCGGCTCAGGACACCTTCCTGCATACCGTTGGGCAGAAACTGGAGGGTGGTTTCGCTAGCTGCCGCGGCTGAAGCAAGATTGATCCAATGAGGCGCACTGGCTTCAACGATAAAGGTACCCGGGTTTAGTTTGTCCAACTCTGCATTTTCGCCCTCGCTTAGCCTGGCACGGATTGCAGGTGTTAAGTAGCCATAACTTGCACTACCCACTTCAGCTGCACCAGTTGGTAGCAGGGTATTGCCTGAGCCCAACCGCTGAAGAAAGGTCTTGAACTGGTCGGGAGATGCAATACGAACTTCCTGAACTGTTGTCCAGCGGCGGTCAAGGCCAAGCACGTCGCCCTGGACTTCGATTACCTGGTGCTCCACAACGGCCAGGAATTGCCACGACACGTCCTGCGCAAATTCAAACAAGAGGTTGCCACTACCAACGACAATCAGGTCAACGGGGATCTGATGTTGGTTAAATAGCATACGGATACTGTGCCGGTAATGAGCAAGCGAATCGACCGCTTGCCTAGCAGGAAGCGTGAGTTTGGTTCTGTCAGGATCCAGTGTCATGCCGGTCGGCCAGGAAACCAGGTTCTTGACTTCCAGGAACCCGTTGAGCAGCAACACCTCCTGCCATGTGCCTGCACCTGATAGCTCAGTTCCGTCCGTCTCAGTTTCGTCCGGCTCTGTTTCGTCAGTCTCTGTATCAGCTGTAGAAGGTGCCCATTCCGCGGTATAGCCAAAAAACAGATCGCCGGCTGATGAATCGAAAATCGGATCCACGTCCGGGGTTGTCTCGACTGGTGAAACGGCATCCTGGAGAAACTGGCTCCACTGGCTATGCAATAGCGCTTCGATAAATGCTGTTTCCAGCACCAGGCGAGGTATACCCGAGGCCTGCGGCGTGGTGCTGAATGTAAGTGCTGCAAAGCCTGGCGCATCTCCGGATTTCAAGAACATTCCCGGTAAGAGCTGTAAATCTTCAGGAATGGCAGCTGTTACGGCATTGGCATTATTCGTTGCTTGCGGCGGCTTCTCTTTAAGCCAATGAAATTGCATTGATGTGTCCTGGATAAGGAAATCGGTGTCCGTTGTGTCCAGTTCAACATCATCAAATAATGTAGCAGATTCCCAGGATGCCCTGGTATCATCATCTGCAAGCAAATTAAACACTGTTTGTGCAGTGAAAGAACTGCGGCGTACAGCGTTGGCATCCGCCATAACACGTTCCCGGCCCAGCGCAATGTCGATGGATAACGACACCTCATGCAACCCAGTCGCGGTATGCAGCGCCAGTGAAATAGTACCTGGTTTGATCGGCGAACTATCGGCTGGATCGGACAGGTTAACTTCAACCAGATCGGGTCCAGTGCCGGCAGCGTTGAACCCAAGCACGGGGATCTCATTTATCGTCCAGTTGGTGCCGAAGTGGAAGAACTTCAACTGCACCTGATCCAGGTTAAGCACAGGTGATTCATCTGTTGTAGTCAGACGGACTTCTTTGCTACACAGTATCGGAGCATTGGTTACTTCATTCTCTGCCAGGGCTAAGGGCCATTCAATGACGCTCGATAGTGCTTCGATTGTATGGATGACGCCGTCTTTAAACGTTATGCGGACGATGTTGCTGAACTCGGTTTGCTCGTACGAAGCTTGGGGCGTTTCACCTGCAGCAGCTGTTACGTCGAGTGGGAGTTGTAGCCGGCCATCAATTTTAATTTCCGAAACGGTATCCGCGTTGAACGTGACTTCAACCAGGGTGAGCGGATAAAAATGCAGGCCAAAGCAGGGGAGCGCGAGCCGGCCTGATGCATCGCCCAGCCGCCATTCATAACCCGTCAAAAAATTGTACGAGCGCGTGGATGCTTCCGGATCGTTTATGTCCAGGTCCTGTGTTGTCGCCGTTGCTGACTGGGTACGCGTAAAGACGCCTGCTTTTGCCGGCAGATCTTTGAACCAGAGCTGCCACTGGTTATCGCCTATGCGCAGCGGGAATGCTGTCAGTGCGGTTGTAAGATCATAGCGGTCCGCTGGCGTATCGGCTGCAGCTGCAAACTTTACAGGGGTCCTCAATAGCTGCTGACCAACATTGCTTGCTGCACGGGCCAGACCGCGTTGATCGCGGTACCAGACTAGCGATGTATCATCGTCAACTTGTTCTACCTGGACGGCAGCCGCCATACTGCCGGCTTCTATTTCGTAAACGGCACCATCAGTAGCCGTTTCGCCGATTGTGCCGTCTTGTTGATCGTGAAACACGCCGGAAATTCCGCGTAGCGCAGCCTCTTCTTCGAGCGTGTGTTCTGCCACCCCGTCTGTCCCTTTAATCGAAATAGATCCGGGGTAATTTGATACATCAACACGCGCTTCGTCTACAGACCAGGTAAGGGGTTCTACAAGATTTTTGACGTGTTTGGCGTTGCCATTCTTGGCCAGTGTATCCGTTGCATCAGTGCGGGCAAGACTGGCCAGTTCGCTCATGCGGAGCCAGTGCGTAGCAAATGTTTCACGCGTAAGTGGTGCGGGTGGGGCAGGTGGTGTTGAGTCGGGTAATGGGGAAACTTCATCTGGCGCTTTAGGCTCTGGGGGGAGTTGGGCGAGGGCATTAACCTGATCGGTGTAAGGCAGGTCGTAACGTAATTGAGGATTCAATTCGTCGATGCCACCATCACCTGTTACTGCACCGTCCAGTAGGCCCTCCGATGCTCTGGCATCAAGAACAAGTCCGGGCAGAGAGAGGGCAATAAGAGGCAGGTCGTGGAGTTCAGTCGATGTGTTTTCGACGTTTGATTCGTCATCCTGAGACGTTTCGCCCTCCGTGGGTGCTTCGCTTTCTTTGGCGGCATACGAAAGCCACTCCTGAGCCGGCGCAGGCAACGCATCTTCGCTTAACTGCGGCCATCTGGATGCGCCGTTGCCATCTGCGACGCCGAATGCCCATTTGTCTGGCTGCTTTTTGTCATCTACGGGCAACTCAAATGGTACAAGTTGCCGGCTTCGGTTGGGCGTATTGGGTGGCAACTCATTTTGCGTCATCGGAAGCGCCTGTATCATGGGCAGGGTAGGGTGACGCAACCAGGCCCAGGCCTTGTATAGCTCGAAAAAGTCTTTGGGAAGGAGTTGCCGGGGTTCGCTATCCTCGCTCGAATCGGACGGCGGGATTTCGGTCATTTTACCGAACACGCCTTCGTCAACCTCATAACTGGCGCGCCAGCTATCAAGGTTTGCCGAAGCATCCGTTGTGCTCCGCGCTCCAAGAACGATCTTGTCTAACATCAAAAAGACCGGCGATGGGAAAAGGTCAAGCTCCGGTTTGTGGGTTCGCAAGGGAATGGCGGTTAGCCCGTTAACCCAATCTTCCATGTCGGGCAGCGCATCTTCCGTTCGCGGTTTGCCCGTGCTCAACCAAAACAGGCCGTTGAGGATGATTTCGGGGTCTATGATCTCTAACTCGATGGCATGAAGATGGTACCTGCGGCCGCTGGTTGCTTCCTCGCTTGACAGGCGTTTCAGGTGCCAGCTACCACATGCTGTCGCGAGGCGGGTAATGGTCAGATTCCAGGGTTGCTCTTCTTTACGTTCCTGAAGGGTAGCTGCATCTTCATTGCCATAAGCCACTACACCACGCAACCGTGAGTTGGTATCTTCCCTGGTAGATGCGTTTTCGAGCTCGCTATCCAGAAATATTTGTTCGTTAAAATTAGGCACCGGGAGTTGGGCCCAGCCGTTTTCGAGTGGGACAAATCCCCAAACAGCAGCCGGCTCAATGGGGTTGGCGGGATTACTCCAATCGGGCGCGGGGAGTTGTTGTGCATTACGCAAACGCTCGGGCGTTTCAATAGGGCTGAATGCGAGCGCCAATTCATTTAATGTCAGTTGATCTTTAAGTGCCTCGCCTTCAGGTTCGATCTGTCCCCATTGGTAATTTGGCGATTCAGAGGTTATATCACCGCCTATTTTGATTTCAAGTAATTCCGGTGCGTCATCTACCGGGCGAATAAGAATCGTTTCGGGGACAACCCGCGCCAGTGTGATCGGAGGATTCAACGGATCGTACGGGTGGCGATCGCTCAGGATGAGGCTAAGCTCACCTTCTTTGAAATTGAGCAGCGGCGTTGCACCCCAGGGGACAATATCCCAGAACAAGTCGGGTATACTTCTTGGATTTACCAACTCCAGGGTTACCCAGTGTGGGAGTAATTCGCTATCGTCGAGCGTAATGCCGTTGCGTGGGTGACGAGGATTCAGGTCGCGGCTTAATTGCAGCCATGCACGTTCCCAACGAGACGCTTCCGATTCCGTGAATCGCTCGAACTCCGGCTTTAACTCGTAACGCTGCGCAGTATCTTCCTCCACAGGATGGATACGCGAAATACGAAAAGGTGCTGGTGAAAAGACATCCTCGTCTTCCCACGGAAGATGCACCTGGCCATACAGTGATACACCGCTGGCGTGTGTGGTAATTTCCCCGAGTAAGCCTGCTGCTCCGGTTCGCGCGGCCAGTTGGGCTTGTACATTGCTCAGTGAACTGTCAAATGTTGCCAGCCCCAAATCATTGAACAGCCTGTTTCTTGCGTTGCCTTGTTGGGCGAGACGATCTACCAGCACTTCGCCGGCGAGGCAGGTCATTTCGCCAACAAACCCGTCACTGTCAGACCAGGTATCTGGATGGGCCTGTACGATTAACAGGGCGAGATTGCCCGAAGCCACGCGCTCCTGGATACCAGCCGCCGTTAACGAGCCAGGCGATGGCGCTGTATCACCGGCGCGTAAATTCCAGGTGTAGGTAATGCCTTCTTCAGGTTGGACGGAAACCGATTTGACAAAGCACAGCACAATCTGGGTACCCGGAAGATGCAAGGCATCCAGGTTGGTGTCGGTGCGCTGATTTTGGTCGATAAATAGATTTCGAAAAGCCGCGTTTTGTCTAACATCAGCCAATTCTACAAAATCTACAACGGCGGACCAGAAGGGTCCATTGATCGTGATGTTCTTCATGGCATTAAGATGTTATAAGTTCTTCGAGCTCCGTTAATGGACTTGGTGCAGCTCCACCCCTGCGTGCCACAATACGCACATTTTCAGGATTTAGAACTGTTTCACGACGTTGTTCATCGGGATCAGCAAAGGCCCGAACGCTCAGGTAATAAAAGTCGCCGGCCAGGTTGCTGGGCAAAATGAAGCTGTCAATGATGGCGATGATGCGTTTACCGAGGCCGCGAATTGCATAGTTGTCGGTTTCGCTGTCGAAGTACACTTCAAATTGCACCTCGATATTGCCGTTAAAGATTTCGATAATCTGGTAGACTACCTCGGGGTCTGGCAACGAAGACAGGGTGCGTTTGTGCGGCGCACCGGATGTAACCACAGGCGATTCGCCAGGCCATTGGGCCTGGGCTGCCGGCGATAACGCGTCCCAAAAACGTTTGAGTTCAATGGTGATCTCGAAGACTTCGTCTACGGTGTCATCATCGCCATCTCCCAGATAAGTAATGGTGGCACTTGGCTCAGGGGAGACGTATTCAAAGTCTCGTTGCGCTGTCTGGTTGATTTCCGATACGGTGGTTGCCGTTTGTGCAATGAGCATCAGGCGATGTTCATAGTAAAAGGGTAGCGCGTCCCATTGCAGCACCAGGGCTCCTTGCTGAAACGTGCCGATCCGTTCGGGGAGTTCGATCGATTGTAGATCGCTTTCATCGATCGCATCCGCTGTTAAATCAAGATGGACGGGCGATGCAGGATACCTACGGGGTATATCGGGATACTGGTTCTCTATGCGAATGAGTTCGATGGGGGCGGTAGCATCTCCCGAGATCGCATTGAGTTGTGTCACCCACTCGTTGAAGGTTTGCCGGCGTAGCAGCGTAAAGGCAATTTGCCTGTACGCCAACTGCCTCGCAAGCGTCTGGTTTTTCTCCATCAGCGACTGCTCTCGATGCTGACCTACAATAACTTCCCATGTCTTGCCAGGCGTGGCCGGGGTACCGGGGCGCATTGGGGGATCGAGGCGGGCTGAGCGTAAGATGACCGGTTTGTCTACCGGGTTGATACGCTCAATGACAACATCGAGCCCGCCGGCATCGGTTTGCGGTGTGGCCTCGTCGCGCTTCTTCGTTTCTGCAGGAGGGTAGAGATCGGTCGATTGGAGCAGGCTGTCCCAGAGCAAGCCATACCGGTCGTTGGGGCGGATGTAATACCTGTAGTTGTGCGCCCAGCCGTCTCTCACCAGGTGGTTGTATGTAATTCTTCCGCTTTCATCAGGTGTGGCGTGCGCAGGGGTGCCAGATTTTGGATAGGCCGTTGCAAGCCACGGGCCCGATGTGTTTGTACCTTCGGAAATATCTCCCGAAACGTCCATGAACCGCTGTAACCAGGCCAGGACCTCGGGTAGTTGCGTATTAACTTCGTCTCCTGTGGTAGGGAAGCTGATTTTTTGATCAGCTGGTACTTCCGGATCGGTACTGTTTAATGATTCGGCGTAGCGTTTTAGGCGTAGCCACTGCTCCTGTTCTTCCGTGAACCCGGACCCACTGATTTCTTCGGTCAGACCGTCGAGTGGTACGGTGAAATAGGTAGCCAGGTCATCAGTGGCAAAGAACGTGCTTTCTTCGAGCTCGATGTTGTTGTTGTCTTCGATGTCTGCCTCGTCTTGTGACAGGCTAACTGAGAAGCTAGCGTCCTCGGTGCGCTGGCAACGAACAAGCACGTTGGTGGTGCCGTTCAGCGGTAGCTGGAACGTTCGTTTAACGGGCACGGGCGTTGTCCCATCTTCAGGGAACTCAGGTTCAACTTCGGTCTGGCCGGCTGCTGAATCCGCCTGATTAATCATCGAAAACGAAGCATTGCTGGTGAATACCAGGTGTGCACGGATGTCCGATGTGGTATCGTCAAGACCTGCTGCTCGGCGAATGGTTATCCGTTTGTATTCCCGTCTTGGTACCACTACAGGTCGTAGGCTTATCTGGATGATGCCAAGCAGTGCATCGTTTTGCGTGTCACCTTCTTCCAGGCTTACGCTTCGGTTGCGTTGATACAGTTGTTCGATGCATACAAACCTCCGATATCCGGGCTCGGCCGATGCTGTGTTCTCAGCATCGAGGGTGTCGAGTTCTGGGTGCAAGAATAAAACAAACTGAATCGCATTGATTAATTCTTGCCCGGCGACGATATCGCCATTTTCGTTTTGGAGGGAGAGGGTAGCTGACAGGCCAAATCGTTGCAGAATGCCCCATCCATACGGGTCGGGGCCGGCGGGTGTGTTGTTGATGAGCGCCTTCAGATCACCCGGTTGCAGAGGGGGGCTTGTTTGTAACGTAGCACGATAGCCCATGTAAATGCGCACTTTGCCTTCTTCCAGGCGTGCGCTGAAGCTGAGTATGTTGTCTTTGTGTCTGAATTTGAATTCGAGGCCGGCCTGGACTTCCGTAAACCTGAACGCTTCATCATCAGCAAGGCTGCCACCGCTCGCCATGTTGCTGCGCAGCGTGTCCAGGATTTCTGAAGCATTAAGTACAGCGTTGTCCGTGTCGAATTCGTAGACTGGTTCTCCTTTGAAACCATTTGCAAGGGTTCGTAAAAACGGGTGAAGCTGTTCGTCGCGCACGCTGCCTTCAGCGTTTGTCAGTCCGGGCCAGATTGGCCATTCGAGTATCGACTCGCGCCACGAATACCAGGGTGCAAACATTGATTCTGACCCTTCAATACGCGCCTCTGGGGTGAGCAGTCTGCGAATGGTGCTGGGGTACCATGCTTCCCAGGTCTGTGTGCTGAGGGTGTCGCCTGGCGTGAGGAGCAAATCGTCAGCCGCGATCATCTGAATTTCCTGTACCTGTTGCAGCGCCTCTGCCAGCCGTGCTTCATTATTGAAGGTGTCTGTGGTATGGGCATCAGTGTCGAGTTGCAGCAGATCGTAGCCGGCGGTAAGGTCCAATGGATAGGCTGACTGGTTGCTTGGACCCTGATTCCATCGAAAGCGGATTGCCCGCAATTCTGCAGGGTGCAGGTTGTAGCGAACCGCGCTATCGCTGCCAAAAGCAAAACTGCCCTGTGGCATCGGGAAATGGGCGAGGCCCGTGATTGCGCGCTGATCTTCAGGAGGAAGCAGGGCCATCCTGATGGGTTTGGGCAGCCATTCCAATTCGGATGGCCGGCGCTCTTCAAACGCGTCTGCCACTGCTGCTCGCACGCGGAATACAAGCTGTACCGGACTCAGGGCAGAGGGGACATCTTTTGTCGAAATCGTTTGGAAATAAACGCGCCAGGATTCGGGACGCCACAGCGGCGCACCCGCAGGTGTAGCCGGCAAAATGCCTGCGGCTTGTAATGCGTCAATGGATACTGTAGCACGCTTTACACGGCCTTCAATGATATTGCCTTCACCGTCTCTGGCCAGTTGCAGTTTAATTTTAATGTCTGATCGTAACGCTCTTGCATTAGATGTTGGCAATTGTTTGCTACGCGGCCGGCTTGTAGCGCTGTCCAGTCCGTAGCTTCCAATGGGTAGCGTTGTTTCCTTTCTGAAAATGAGGAAATGGTCTTTGATGGCAACGCGTGGCCCGTCGCGTTGATCGGCTGGCTCCGTCCAGGTTACCTCGACAGCCTTCGGGGTAACGATGGCCGGCGTGGAGGCAGATTCGTTGGAGACTGTTTGTACGTTGATGTCATTATCTTCCAACTCATATTCCACAGCCAATTCGCCATCGACGGGTACACGCGGTGGTTCATTCGGGAATCGCGTGGCAACAAGCGTGAGTGGGTGCCCTGATTTACCGGCATAGTCAACAGGCGTAATGGTGTAAAGATA
Source organism: Rhodothermales bacterium (assembly GCA_965263205.1). GTDB lineage: Bacteria > Bacteroidota > Rhodothermia > Rhodothermales > JAHQVL01 > JBCCIM01. The sequence continues at coordinate 263,259 of CBDHHF010000035.1, read as the reverse complement.
ACTACGCCCTTCAGAAGGTAGGGCTGCCAGATCTTCCGCAGACTCTTCGGTGAAATGATCTACAACCTGGAAGCGCGGCTTGAGAAGATCAAGGGTGATGCCGTTGCTGCCCGCATCTTCATCGCCCCGGCACAACGCTGCCGCGGCCTTTACCTGGTATATTACTTCGCGGTCTCTGCCATCGAGGGGAAGCCGGCGTACTTCGTAGTGAAGCAAGTTGTGATCTGGATTGCGCTGAGCAGTTGTAAGGGCTGCATCTTCAGGGAATGCTTGAACCAGATCCCAGGCGATGGCAACGGTGCCGGCATCAGTATAGTGCCGCACCCGCTGGAATTGGGGCGGGTTGGTGCCAAAGTCTGTCAGGTCTACGTTGAACGTGCTAACACTACGCCTGGCTGATGCGTCCGGACTTGTAGCCAACGTCATATTTCGCTGTAACAGGGTTGGGGCATCAGGCGCCTGATCATCCGTCAACCAGCCAGGTATATCCGCTTTGTTTACTCTGAATACGAGTCCCATGTTGAAAGGAATCGAAGTTGCAGTAATGCTGGCGCGATCATCATCTGTGGCTTCGGCAAATGTACTGGGGTCCTGGATCAGGTCGTTGATGACAAGGCTACGCACCTGAATGGCCTGCTTCTGTTTGGCCATGTCTTCAATAAGTCCGATCAGTGCACCAACCTGTGCTGCTTCTGCTGCGCTGCTGCCGGCAACGCGCTGGAGCGCATTGTATTCTTCATCCGTAAAGGCTTCATCCAACCAAATCAATTCTGCGCCCGAAGCGACGAGTTTCTCTTGCAATACGGCTTCAGTGTTACCCAGCGTTCCGGTGTAAGCAACCCTTGGTGTATACCCCGTTTCGGTATATACTGTGCGATCTTCTTGAAATGCCACTTCCAGCGCCTGATCGTATTCCAGGTTGGGATCGCGCTTGAAAAATGGTGCACCCTGGAATTGCTCCTTTGCGCCTCGGACAGCCGCTTCAAATGCATTATCTGACGGATTGTGTACCCGTTGATCTTCAATAGCGCTGCCCTCCAGATAACCTGTCGGATCGCTGACAGGCAGCCATGTGGGGACGTCGTCACCTGGCTGCTCGTAAGCATTTGTGATGTAGGCTGTACGCAAATAAGCACGCAGCGTCATTCCCTCTCCAAAATCAGCATCGTCCGCATCAACAGGGGTGGTTTCTTCTCCTTCTTTTGCTGAGAACTCTTCTACGTCTTCAAAAATGTTGGCATCCCAGTTTGCTTTCCATGAATACGCCGTAGTATCCCCTGTAGCGTCAAATGCCGGCTGCCAATCGCTTGCAAAAGGATCAAATTGCTCAATACGAATGCCCGGTGCAGCAGCAAACTCAAGCGTGAAATCTGTAAAAGAGGATTGTGTTACATCCAGACTGTCATCGGGCGGTACAGGGAGAAATCCTGGATTGCCGGTGTTGCCATCGAACACATCCTCTTCGCCACGGGGAAGAAGTGTGAAATAGACAAAATCGTCATTTTGCTGGTTGTCGCGAATAACAAAAATGCGGTAGTCGGGTGTATCGAAAACGCTTGTTTCAGCTTCAATCGCAGCTGAGGTGCTGAGGGCCAGGGTATCTCTGGCTGTCACCGCTTGTGGTATAGGGGCGGTTGTAGATGCTGCGCTACTGCCTGCAACATTCTGCTCAATGCCAGGCACAGGCTCCACTTCCGTGGCTTCGAGGCCAATGTTGAGGAAACGATCGGTTGTTTGCTTGGCGGCCGAAACGGCGCCACCATTTGCGCTGAACTTTGCGCTGAAGTGCAGGCGGTGGCCCATGGCAGACACCGAGACAGAGCCTGAGCCGCGAAGGCCGGCACTGTTCAGTCCGTCAAAGCCCAATTCCAGGCCGGCTGTAAAGTTGAGCCGGAAGGTCAGGTTGTACGAGAGTTTGATGGTTTTGAACAGCAGCGGAATCTTAATCCATAGATTAATATCTACCCGGATATTCAGCTCCATTCCAATCGCGCCGTATACCGTGGGTTTTGAATTGGCAAATTCAATCACACCAATAAAACGCGCACCCAGGGCTGCGTCGGCTGTTGCGCGCAAGCTGGCGCCCACGAGGCCAAGGTTAATACCTGCTTCAACTTTTAAATTTGCGCGCGCTGTGTAGCTAATACCCAGGACCATCTCTGTATCAGAAATGCGGAAGATGAAGCCACCGCGCATTTCGGCATTGAGCGGGCCGATTTTGTTACTCCACCTGAGCATGTTGGGCCAGCCGAGCTCGAAGTGCATCAAGTTTGGTTCGATGAGCAATGTGGCAGAGAACTGTCCATTACGTACAGCATCTTCCACAAAAGACGGTAGTTTCGGATTGCTACCGAGGTGACCATTTGGGTTTGATGCGAGGTGCGCAAGGAACCGTTTTTGTCTGGGCCACAAAAACACGAACCCGCTGAACAGGGGTTCGAGCTGGTTGTCGTTATTTCGTTGTTTGACAAATTCACCATAGCTGGTGTTAATCCAGCCTCGCACATTCATGAAGAAGGTGAGATCGCTGCGGAATGCGATCACGGCATCAAAAAGAAACGCGTTGGCGAGTTTTTCTTCCCGTTGCTGATTCCAGGTGAGCGGGGAAGGGGCTGCACTGAGTTGCGAAATCATCGCACGGAATACGATGGTCCACCGTAAATCCTGTCCCGGGTCCTCGATGTCCACGGCCCAGCGATCGCGTTTTGATAGGTCGCCGGCTGTACGAGAAAGCACCTTCAGTTCGCTGATCAGTTCACCAAGATCATTGGCTTCATCGGCTGCTTTGATCGCAACCAGCGTGTATCGGTATCCAAAGCCAAGCCCAATTTCGCGGATGTAAAATTCAAGCACAGGGACCCGGAAGCTCACCTGTCGTAGTTCGATGAATATGAACCAGGCGCGCACAAACGGATCCGTTTCTTTTTTGCGGACGCGCAGGAAGGCGAAGGAAGCTGCAATCGGGGGCAAGCCTTTGATTTCCAGTACCCCTTCGCCGGCAAACCCTTTTTCGAGGTCGCTGTTGAGGAATTCCAATACCCCATCCAGTTTGAATGCTTCTCCCATCTGGATGCTCAGCGGGAGGCGGTCCATGTAAAGTCTTGGGATGAAGCTGCCTGGCTCCGGTAAAGCAATGTATAACGAATGATAGTCGGGCTCATTGTTGGCCGTATCGCCGGGGCCCTGCGCAAACTTGACCTGGCCGGTGAGCTGCATGGCGGCCGCGTCGAATACCTCAAAGTTTGGCAAAAATCCGATGGCGCGTAATTCAAATTCGTACGCACCGAATATGGGGAAGGAGACAGGTTTGGGTAGCTCGATCAGGAAACTGATGTGTTGCGCAATCACACTTGCATCGCCGGTGAGTGGGCACTCATGCAGGTCGATCTGAATGGTTGGCAGCAGTGCAAGTGCGCCGTTTTTGTCGTCTCCGGATGCCAGTACAAATCGCGCTGTGCCGGTCAGGGTAAAGAAGAGATGGATTTGCCCATCGTTCACGAACTTGAGGCCAATGGCATCGATAGAGAACTGGAAGCGGGTTGATTTGGCGTCGAGGATTTTGTTGCCGCGGAGTTTGGCAGCGCCGGCAACAAGCGTGAGTGCACCATCGCGTTGCTGGAATTGCATGGAGATGTCGACCATCGCGTCCCCGACAAGGTCGGGCGGCAACGGGCCGGAGCCGCTGAGTGTGAAGTCCTGGATACGGTTTTCGACAATTTTGAGCTGACTGCCTCCAAACCGAAATTTGGTATCAACGCCGTTGAGCCGCGCCGGGTCATCGAGCACATCCGCTGTTACCGTGAGCCCTTTGGAGGTGAGCGCAAAATCCGTGATCTGAAATTTGATTGGGTCTTTGCTGGCTTTTGTGTACGCAACCTCGATCCGCGCCTCGGGTGCTTGCTGGAGCTGGTAGTTAAAGTCTTTTGTGACGAGGGTGAAGTGGTGGTAGCGGTCTTCCTTCTTTTGGCCAAAGAAGCGCCATTCGAGGCCAAATAACTCGTGTGGTGAACCGTCTTCTGTTGTTAGTTCTTCTTGATCACTAAGGAGCTCTATACCGCCCGAGTGTTCGACGCGGAACGCCATTTTTGAGATGTTAAAGAATAGCTCAATACCCGACTCAAGCACTACAGTGCCGAGCGTGACGGACATTTCAACGGGGATAAAAATTTCCCCATTTTCGATGCCAACGTCGCTGAGCGTCGGCCATTTGACTGCAATGGCCTGCGTAATGGGGCTTTCGTTGTTATTTGTTGTAGTAGTGTTGTTTGTTGTAGCGCCTTCGTTAGCCGTGGCCGGCACCGGTGTGGCCGGGTCTGCTGCCACGGCAAGGGTATCTGTTCTGCCCGCGCTCGATGCTGACGTGGACGGCGCACCATCGCCACTGCTCTGGTTGAGGAACGGAAACGTGAAGTCGCTGGTGTCGAAATTGAAACCAGGCGTCCACTGTTCGTCGCTAAAGCCATCGAGAAACGTTGTAGATGCGGCATTGCCCAACACCGTTTTCAATATGATAATTTCGACATCGCTCTTGGCTGTAAGCGAGAGCGAGATGAGCGGATCGTCGCTCGATGCCTCCGGGTCATTGTGCAATTCCCTGAATTGTTCGCCCAACATATCGCGGACCCAGGCGAAGTTGGTCGACACTGCAAGTGTTTCTGTCTCGCTGATCTTGAGGTTGAAGGTTAAGACCCAGGCGTTTTCACCATTTTCCTGCGGTTCTTGCGTGATTGAAATGGTAAATGCAACGCGGGGTAAGTCGACATCGATGCCATAAAAAGAAAGCACCTCATCGCCGACAAATCCTGTGAGGGAAAAATCAAGATCGTCAGGGAGAATCTCAATACCAATAGGCGTGTTGTCATCCTGTCCGGCAATATCAACGTCGGGTAAGTCGACGTCGAGGCCGGCTGATTCGAGCAAGCCTTCAGCAAGGTTGCCCAGCTTCATGGTCTGGATCGCGCCGTCAACCTTGAAGTCACTGGATGAGAACTCGAAGCTCATCAAAATAGCCACACTGGGGCCGAGGTTGAGCATGCCCTTAATGCCTCCCTCGAACGTAACGCTACCATCAGCCAGTACTGCTGTGAATTCAATACCAACCTCGGTAAGGCTGAACAGGCCGGGCAAAATCTCCCAGGTGAATCCCCCTTCTGCGCGGTTATTGCGGAGTGTGTATTTGCCGCTTTCTGGCCGCACTACGATTTCGATATCGGCAAAGCTGAAATCTTTAATGGAGGTAGGAATGCTGACACCTTGCGGTTCAAGCAGGCCATTAATGATTTCGGTAAAGCTCAGGTCAGGTAGTTGTGCGGTAAGTTGGAATTCCTCGCCGGCGCCTTCATAGGTGTAGCCAACCAGGGCAGGTTTCCCGCCTATGTCCAGTGTGCCCACGAGGCTTCCCGTAACGCTGTTCGTGCTGCCAGTAGCGACGGTTAGATCGAGCGTGATGTCATTGAGTTCAATGACGCCTGGAATCAGTACCCAGGTTAAATCAGCTGTGCCAGCAAATGTATAGGTGCCATTGGTAACATCTGTTGGCGCTATGTCCAGGCGTAAATCGCTAAACGAAACGTCGAATTCCTGGGGGAAATTGATCGGGTCATCTGCAAGAATATCCGAGGCCAGATTGAAAAAGCTCAGCTCCTGGCCGTCAGCTAAACCGCCTGTTACGTTAAAGGAGTCGGAGGTGAAGTCAAAACCCAGGTTGAAAATGACGCCGCCGACGGTAAGTTGTCCGTTGAGTCCGCCTGCTATTTGCGCAGCATTGTCTTCATCCAGGGAAACAGTAAAGTTCAGTGCGGGATTGGCTACCGAGAATACAGGTTTTCGAGCACAACCCATTCCTCAGAAGATCCGCCCTGCACGGTGTACAAATCGTTTTCTTCATCAACAGTGATCTCCACGTTCTCAAACGTCAGGCTTTCGGGGAAACCGTCTGGAATGTCGATGCCGGCGGCGTTTTCAACGAGGGTAGTAATGACATCGCCGAGGTCTAGTGTATCAACGGTAGTTGTGAGTTCATAGGTGTCCCCAAATTCGAAGCTAAGGCGTGCCTCCGTATTCTGAAATGCCAGCCGGCCGGATAGATCGCCTTCAACAGAAACTGAACTGTTTTCTTCGCGTGTTCCTGTAACGTTCAGGGTCACTTCATCCAGCGATAATGTGCCGCCAATCAGCGTCCATGGACTGTCGGATGTGCCATTAAATGTGAAGGATCGGTTATCGGGATTGATGGAGACGGGAAGATTACTGAAGTCAATCGTCGGGAATTCAACAGGCAGTGTGACGGAAGTGAGGTATTCAGCAACGAGCTGTTGCAGGTTGATTGTGGGGAAGGTGCCGGTGAGCGCCTCGGAAGCCGGCGCCGTGAAGTCGTAGGAGAGGGTAATTGTTTCGCCGGCTAGTTCAAAACTGCCGGTTAAAGTACCTGAGGTGAGTGAGACCAGCCGTTCGCCATTTTGCTCATCAGCTACTGCCCATTCGAACGCTGCATTCAGGTTGGTAATCGTAAAAATACCTTCAATCAGTGTCCAGCTCTCATCAGCAGTAGCGGTTAATTGCAGCGAAACGTTATCACCATCAAACGTCTCTGGTGGGATTTCAGACGCAATACCGAAGCGTAAGTCATCTGGGATATCAATCGCTGGCACGAGGCCGAGCGGTGCAAGCAATTGGTTCTGTATTGTTGCAAAAAGCACTGGATTAGACAGTGCATTCAATTCATCCAGGAGTTCCTGCAGGGTCATGAAGGTATGGGTCTAATACTGTTACGCTGCAATACTGTATTTCACAACATGCACCATCTTGAGCTAAAGCATGGTTGCACTGTGCAATAGTAGTTTTGCCATAGGTGTGTAAGACGCAACGCCGGGCACGCGCGTTATTCGCAAAGCGGGAAGCTAGAGTGGTTTTGAAGAGATAGACGGAGACCTTTGTGTTTTAATACAGTCTCTGACTCGATAAAGATAGCTTTATCGAGTCAGAGACTGTATTAAAACCTTAACGAAGGAAGCGACTAACCATATAGCACAACGAAAAGATCTGCATGGAGCTGTCTAGAAATGAACTACTGGCTTCCAATACACAAATCGTTCAGTAACCTAAACAGCGTATGCCTCAGAAGCAATAGTGTCTATCAACCATGTTCAGAGGTAATAAAGCGTTAACGCAATAGTGTCTGGTCTCAGGCAAAACGTACTTCTTGAGTCATACCATGTATTTGCACTATTTCGTCTTAAGCAATCCTTTGGTAGCATTTTATGTAGGCACTACTCTAATTCAAAGATCCCCCTGCTTTCATGCAATCTACCAATGGTCGTGTGTTTCGAGTTTTTGTTAGTTCGGTCAGAACGAATATGGATGAGGTCCGCAAAAGTGTGTTCAACAGTTTGTTATCGCTTGGACATTTGCCAGTAGGAATGGAATACTTTGGATATAGTGGTAGCGATGCTATGAATACTATTGAAAAGGCTATTGCGCAATCAGATCTTTTTATTCTTTTGTTGGGCAACAGATATGGTACCATCCGTCAAGAACACGGGAAAAGCTATATAGAGTTGGAATATGATATAGCTACGGTGATGAGGAAACCTATTCTTGCCTATGTAGAGAATGAGGCGAACTCTTCTGAGAACCAAGACAAAAAACTGCTTGCATTTAAAGCAAGAGTAAAAGATCGAGCATACGAGCCTTGCGAAAGCTTGAAAATAGTTTCGGCAAACATATACAGAGATATACCGAAGGCGATAGACCGGCATGGGACGTCAATAGCCGGTCTGGTACCTTATGCAGATCTCTTTGGGATCATGCGAAAGAATGATACAGCAATGCGGGTAGTTGATGATTTGAGTCGGTTTGACAAGCTCTACGAGCGGTATGAGTCGGAGCCAGATGACAAAGACACACTGGCTAAGTACTTTTGGGCAGTTCTAGGCCCAGAGCTTTACAGCATGGGGACTGCAGAGGAAGGTGCGGTTAAGCTATTTCTGGATTCCGGTTCTACCATTACGTACATAGCAGAAAAAATTAACCGTATTCTCTCTAGGGTCCAGGTTCCCCTGGATGTGTATACTAACAATGTTCTCGCCTATCTGGAGCTTGTCTTTCCTGAGTACCCAACGCGGTCGCATATCCGGGTGCGTTTGCTACATGGAAAACCAGACAGAACCTATGGCGCAACGTATGGGAGCATCAGCGGGGTTCCAGATATTTTGGCACCGAGGCAAGATGAGTTGCGAGAAGAAGCTAAAAGAGAAATTGAAGCTGTCGCAGCGCAAATCCGCCAAGAGGGAGGGGAACGCTTGATTGTTGCTGCGACTTCAGGGATGCAGTTGAAAACCAACGTTTCTGCTGAGTTGGGTGCTCACAAGGTAACGATAAAGTTGGGCCCCCATGTCGGAAGTTACCGCAATATGCTGTTTAAACGCGCACTCCTGGAAACGGGATTCCCAATCGTATGGTGTTTTGATGGCTCAAAAATTGACCATGGTTTCGAGCCTACCCGGTGTTTTTCAGTAGCGCAATCAGATGATGAATGGGTAAGTTTTTGTAAGAGCAAGCCGATTGCAGTGTGCTTTACGACTGGCAATAATGATGAGAAAGAAGTAATTGCAAAGTTTAAGTCTTTTGGTCTGACCTTAATGGGGAAAACCGGTTATATTTATAAAGATAATCAGCCATATTTCTTGTTTAATAAACTCTTTAAAGAGAAAATAGATGTGTCTGACATTGATGCTGTAACAACTATGAAAAAGCCTGTCCCGCGCACCATGCGCACGACGGACAAGTTAGAGTAAATAAGATTGATTTGTAGTATGTGCGCTAGCGGCACCATACTTGAAATCACTAAAAAGCACTATATATAGTTTCGTTTTTAAACAGGATAATTTATTAGGCTCACCAAGTTGTTCTTTGTCTTCCTTGATGACCTGCGTATCTTAAATTCATTGAATTATCGCACCGTAAACTGCCGGCAAGGTTTTGACATGTTGGGTAACAAGAAGTCACGAAAAGTTTTCATAAGCTATGCTCGAAAAAATAAACGGTATAAAGATAGACTCGATACCCACTTTTCGACTGAACAACGCAAAGGGGTTTTGGATATTTGGAGCGATAGCGACAAAATTCAGGCAGGTACCAATTGGGAGCAAGAAATAGACAAAGCACTTACCGGCTCCGAACTCGCAGTCCTCATTTTAAGCGCTGATTTCTTGAGTTCAGACTACATTCAGAATACTGAACTGCCGGCTATCATGAAGCGGGTGAGAAATAAACGGATGTCTGTTGTTCCGGTTTTACTTTCAGATTGCCGTTGGAAAGAACACCCGTTGATAGGCGACTTGCACGTCATTGGTGCTGACAAACCTTTCCACGAACGAACTAATAATGAACGCGAGAGAGCTTGGAAAGACGTGGTAGACCAAACGGTGAAAGCGTTTGAGGAAATTCCGCCTCCCGTTTCTCTCTTTCAGCTAACAGTGAAGTGGACCCTGTTTTCAGTTCTAGGAGCGTTGATTGGATTCTGGAGTGTTATCAATATACCCGAAATTCTTCAGGCTTTCGATAGATTTCCGCCCGGGGTATTGTCCGGTCTTGAACCTGTGTTGCCTGGCTTTTTTGCCGGGCTTGGAATCGGGCTATGTCAAACGTTAGCGATATACCGGAATCTAAAACACAAATTTTTATGGTTCTGCTGCATTCTGGCTGGTTGGCTACTGTTCTACAATGAGAGCCTTATGGTAAATTCGCTATCAGATGGGGCTTGGATGGGCGGATTAATAGGTGCTTTACATGGATTACTGGTTTGGTCCTACTATGCTAAAAAGAACTATTTCTGGTGGTTGATTGCGTTATTATTGTGGACGCTGGTTTCGGCGGTCGCATACGTGGGGGGATTCTGGACTTCATTGCATGCGGCAAAAGTTCTTCCCACATGGCTATGCGAGGTGTTTGTGGCGAGTTGCACAGGGACATTAGAGTCTTTTCCAGTTCATGGTCTAATGTTTGGATTGATTTATGGACTGATAAGCAGTCCTGTGCTCTATTTGCTCATTAACAGGATTTCCCGGCGGAAGCAAATTTAAATTGGCGTTCGTAGTGGTAGCACTGTGCAGCAACCTGTTCTGTTGTCAGGTTTAATTTGATAGCTGCAGCGTTAGCTGATATTAAATACGACAAGTGGCAAGAGATATTGTAATTGCCTCTTTTGGGTAGTCGTAAGAGAACAGGGCGTGTCTACAATCCGCTTGAAAAGATAGTTTTCGTTCATATTGTGCCTATCTGTGTTCTTTTCCTCGCGCAGCCTGTCCTGAACTTGATTCAGGGATGCACTGCATCAGGTCTCGAGAAACGCCTTGATATACACAATATGCATCAAAAACAATCTTTTCCCTTCCAATTGTAGACACGCCCTAAGTGCAAACACATCAATCCTGTCGGATTGGTGTGTTTGCTGTTGAAAGTTGCAGGTTTTGGGGCCTTATACCATGATTTTGCTTAAGGTCAACTACGAACAATCCATCAAAATTCATGTGATTGTCTTTGTGCTTTGAGGCTTGCGAACATCATCCACATCTGAGCCAAACCTGCTACCTACGTTCGAACTATGTAGCCATCCAGGTATCGTACTTCTCGCCGACTGACAGAAGATAAGCTTCATCATTAAGTTGTTCTGCCGTCATGGCTGCCATTTCTTCGAGGTACGTGTCGAAGCCACCCGGACTAAATATGGTGAGCATTTTAGCACCTGATTTACAGATGGCTTCGTGCATAACCATCGGCGGGATGTTGACGGTTGTGCCGGCGGTAGCCACAACAGTTTCATCATCAAATACAAATTCCACCTCGCCCTCCAGGATGTAGAAAACTTCGGTCATGACCTTGTGATAGTGGCGGGGCAGATGGAATCCGGGCTTTAGCGTATCTTCTACCACTGTAATTCTGCCGGCTGCGTAATCAACCGAGGTCTTTACGTAGATGTGATCGTTTGACCAGTCGTAATTTGTACCCTCTCCGGGACCAAGAATCTGCTGTTTCATTTTCAATGGTTGATTAAAAGGAGGTGGACGATCCTTGCCACATTTTACTGTGAGCAAGGCAAGCAAAAAAGGGCGCAATGCGAAAAGAAATGTAGAAATAGGAAGTCCTGCCGATTTCTTAGGAATATACGCTCATGCCTGTCAGGTGTGTAGAGGAAGAAATCAGGCGGCCGTAAGGCGCCATCTTACCCTGCTGTCAGGCAATGATCCACCCGTTGAATAGGCCCTGACTTGCAATTGTGATACGATGCATCGAGTATACATAAGCATGCGAACAAGGCATGGGGCGGTGAGTATTTTGAATAAGTACAGTGAGATAACTGATGTTAGGCATCTGTGCGCAAAACGGCATCCACAAGGACTTTTTGCTTTGCTACACGCCCGGTTTATTACTTTGCTGTGCACAACCTGCCTAAGATAACTGAAATAGAAAGAGAGCTAACCTATGACGTTTACTGCTGCTCAGTTAGCTAGCGCAAAAACAAGAAGTGACCTGGTAGACATTGCGGCTGCTAATGGCATTAATGTGAAAAAGGTCTTGCGAACCTTGAAGTATGAAATTGAGCTGAGTGGGCTGCAGAGTGAGTTGGTCAATCTGCAACAGTGGATCGCGAAAAACCGCCTGCGTGTTGCGGTGATTTTTGAAGGGCGCGATGCAGCCGGCAAAGGCGGCTCCATCAAGCGGTTTAAAGAGCACCTGAATCCGCGGTCTTCCCGGGTTGTTGCGCTCAATAAACCTACTGAAGTTGAGAAAGGGCAGTGGTACTTCCGCCGGTACATCAAAGAATTACCAAACCCTGGCGAAATTGTATTTTTCGATAGAAGCTGGTACAACCGTGCTGTTGTTGAGCCGGTAATGGGGTTTTGCAGCGACGAGCAATATCAGCGTTTTATGGTTCAGGTGCCGGAGTTTGAGCACTTGCTTCACGAGGATAACATTAAAGTAGTGAAGTTCTGGTTTTCCATTTCCAAAGATGAACAAAAGAAACGGTTTGATGCGCGCCTGAAAAATCCGCTCAAGCGATGGAAATTCAGCCCTGTGGATATGAAAGGGCAGGAGTTGTGGGATCGCTACACCCACTTCAAAGAACAGATGTTCAGCAAAACCCACACAAATTTTAGTCCCTGGATCATTGTCAAAACCAACGACAAGAAAAGAGCCCGGCTCGAAAGTATGCGCTATGTGTTGTCACAATTCGAGTATGAGGGCAAGGGGACATCCAGCATTCAGTTATTGCCCGATCCTAACGTAATCGTCAGGTACCACCGTAGTGCAGTACAAATCGATATTTAAGGGGGAATAAATGGCAAGCGAAGTTTTAACAGACGAAAAGGTGTTAACTGCCAACCAGGCGGTTGAAGGCAAAAAAGCTGCGTCGCCCGACAAGCCTGGGAAGCGCGAAAAAACGCTGACACCAGAGGAAGTTGCCCTGCTCAACTCTAAAGTTGGACTACGTGCGCTTTTCAAAAGCAAAAAGGTCAACGTCAAGAAGGCACTCGAGGAAACACGGTATGTGTCTGAGTTGAAAGCTTTGCAGGAGCAATTAATCAAATTGCAGACCTGGGTCATTAAGAACAACAAGAAAGTTGTTATTCTATTTGAAGGACGCGATGCAGCCGGCAAAGGCGGCGCAATCCGCCGGATCACCGAATACCTGAATCCTCGTCACTTCAACATTGTAGCGCTTGATGTACCCACCGAAGACGAGCAAAGCCAGTGGTTTTTTCAACGATACATCAGCCACCTTCCGCGGCCGGGCGAAATTACTTTTTACGACAGAAGCTGGTACAACCGGGCGGTTGTTGAGCCCGTTAACGGGTTTTGCACCGAAGCCGAGTACAACACCTTTATGGGGCAGGTGAACAACTTTGAAGAAATGCTGATTCAGTCGGATACCTACCTCATCAAGTTCTATTTCTCGATTACAAAAGAAGAACAGGCCCGGCGGTTTGTCGATATCAAGAAGAACCCGCTCAAGCGCTGGAAAATGACGCCTGTAGACGAACGCGCGCAGGAATTGTGGGAAGACTACACGCGCTACAAAGAAGCCATGTTTGAAAAGACAAACACCGAGCTTGCACCCTGGGTTATTGTGGATGCTGATCAGAAATCAAAGGCGCGATTGAAGGCGATCTCGCACATTCTGTCGGCGATTCCTTATGATGAAAACGCTTGATCGATAGCTACTTGATCAGGTGCATGACCTTCGTTTCGCGAAAATCGCCGGCCTCGATTCTGTAGAAATAGGTGCCACTGGGCAGTCTGGAGGCATCAAGCGCAACTTCGTGCCATCCCGTGGCTTGCTCCGCTTCAACGAGCACATCAACGCGCCGGCCCTGGATGTCGAAAACTGACAACACAACGGCTGCCGGCTGTGGGAGCGCGTACCGGATGCGCGTTGATTGGTTAAACGGATTGGGATAATTGGCATCGAGCGCAAATTCAACGGGAATATCGGCTGATGCATTTGCCACGTTGGTGCAGTTTGTGCTTTCTACAGTTTCGACACCCATGAGCCACGTTTGGAATGCTTCATCCTGCGCCTCACACAGCGCGGTGTTATCAAAAAGGAAGGTGTCAAGCGCTGATAAGTTGACAAAGCTCGGGGGGATTGTGCCGCTAAGCGGATTGGCATATACGCGCAAATCTTCTAGCAGGGACAGGTTGCTGAACGAAGCAGGCAGTGGGCCGGTCAGGGCATTTTCGTATAGCCAAATTTTTTCGAGGGTAGCGATGTCACCAAGCTCGGGAGGGATAGGGCCTGTTAACTGGTTTTCGTAGAGTTCAAGCCGGTTGAGCGAATTCATGGTACCGAGTTCAGGAGGAATGTGCCCGGTTAACTGATTGGCATCAAGGTCCATGGCGAACAAATTGTCGAGGTCGCCCAGTGATGCTGGGATTGATCCGGTCAGTTCATTTTGGCTGAGAAGCAGGATTCTTAGATTGGTAAGATTACCCAATTCCGCCGGGATTTCTCCTGAAAACCGGTTGATGGCAAGCGACAACAGATCCAGTTTTTCCAGATTACCGAGCTCTGGTGGTATCGGGCCGGTGAGTTGGTTGATCTGGGCGTAAAAGGTGAACAGCTCTGTCAGGTTGCCCATCTCAGCGGGCAATTCCCCCGAAAATCTGTTGCCTTCAAAGAAGATCTCGCGCAGGTTTGTCAGGTTGCCCACTTCAGTTGGGATAGGCCCGGAGAAACCGTTGGCACTCAATGCGATCTTTTCCAGTTGGGTGAGCAGCCCTATTTCTGCCGGCAGTGATCCGTTCATGTTGTTGCCGGCGACATTCAACTCAGTAAGGTTGGTCAACTGGGTAAGCTCGATTGGGAATTGACCAGTCAAGTCGTTGGCGGCGAGGTCGAGGATGGTAAGGTTTGATAAATCACCCAGTGCAGCGGGAATGCTACCTGATAAATCGTTGTTGTCTAACGATAATTGCTCGAGGCTGGATAGACTCCCAAGTTCAGCGGGAAGTGCACCGGAAAGGCTGTTTACTTCAAGATTGAGCACAGTCAGCGAGTTCAAGTTGCCCAACTCGGGAGGGATTTCGCCTTGCAGGCTGTTGCGCCGCATGGACAGCACGGTTAACTGGTCGAGGTCGCCCAATTCAGGGGGCAGGGTACCCGTAAGTGAGTTGCCGTTGAAACTGAATTCGATTGCTGTAACCCGGCCGGCCTCGACTGTAATGCCATGCCAAAGGTTGACACGGCTTGATAACCAGTTGGTATTATCCTCCCAATTGTCACCATCGGTGGCATTGTAAAGGGCTACGAGGGTAAGGGAATCCTGCATGGTCACTTGCGCGCTTGCGAAGGAAGTGTATGTGACGAGGAGGAGCAGTAGGCTGATCAATCGTTTCAAAACTGTACCCTATATCAATCAAAATTACGTTTACAATTTCCTATATGATGGAGCGGGTAACACCTTCAGTTTTTGCAGGAAACGCGGTATATGTGATGTGCTATATCAATCAAAACAAAAAAAGAACCACAATAGAACAAAAACAAGAAGCTCGGGCAGCTGGCCAACTGAAAGACTGCAAATTGCAAAAGTGTCCTTTAAAGTAACGTAGTAGTAATGAAATTACAACAAGCTCCTGCACAAACCCGCTTTGTGCAGACGTGTGTTACGGCATTGTATTTCTGCTGGCTATGCTAGAAAACGCCTCAATGATTTTTGCCGTGAACGCCTGCCCAGTGAAACGCTCCGCATCAAACAGGCCCCCCGGACTGAATACATTAGCCTCGATGATTTTCCCGCCAATGAAATCGAGGCCGGCCAGGATGAGGCCGTCTTGGACAAGTTTGTCACCTACAGTGTCCACTGCCTTCTGAATACCTTGCGTAATTACGCCAAGCTGCGCAGTACCGCCTGCATGAATGTTACTTCTTAACTCGCCTTTGCCCGGGACGCGATTGATGGCTGCAGCATCGCCGTGGATTTTAAGAATTTCTCCGTTGCAGACTATAACACGCGTATCACCTTCGTGTGCATCGGGCAGGTATTCCTGAACCATGATAGCGCTCTGCTGAAGGAGCACGTCGAGCATTTGATTTATATTTTTATCTTCCGCAGAAGAAACGAAAAAAACGTGTTCTCCCCGCGTGCCCAATAGTGGTTTCAGGACGGCGGGACCGCCTATTTCTTCGATGAAGGACTTGATTTCTTTGGGCCACTGGCTTACAAGGGTCAACGGTCGCACCGCAGCGGGTAATTCGAGTAGATAAAGTTTGTTGGATGCGCGCATGAGGCCGGCGGGATCATTAACAACAGCAACCCCTTCTTTTTGCAACCACTGCGTGAGTTGCATAACAAAGGTATGCGCCCACGCCTTTTCTTGATGGCGTGCCGGATTGGTGCGGATAACTAAAACATCGCCGGCTCCTAAGGAGACGGGCGTAGGTGCAATCTGGCCGACATGGTTTATTAGCGTCGCTGCCGAAGTAGTGCCAGTTGCCTTGATCCGCCTTCCACGTACCCGTACTTGACCTTCTGGTGAACAGGAGAAGTCGCTAACGTCGCTAACATATACCTCATATCCTTGAGAAACTGCCTGCATGATGAGCATGACCGTGGTTTGCCGAGGCTCCAGTGCGCCGACTTCATTGACCAAAAACAGGTATTTCATAAGGTTTTCCTTTTTCGTTCAACCCGTGCTACAAACGGCGGTGTGCCCGCTGAGGTTACGCGACCAATATGCATAATCCTTGCACCGGTTTGACCAACCGGATTTGCACTTTTACCGATGACAACGCCGTTTTCCTTGGCCCGGTATTCGCAAAGTAGATCGCCAAAAATATTGGTTTGCCGAGCCAGTACCTGGTCAATTTCGATCAATTCGCCCGGTTTGGGGAAGACGTCTAGCAAGCCTCCTTGCTGTGTGTAAAGCCAGTAGGAGCTGGTACACAAAATGGGGGCGGGCACCTGAGTAACAGGCCTGCGCGCAAGCATGCCGATTTCACAAAGTACCCTGCGTATTCCTCGTACAGATGCCTTGATTTTCTTTGGCTGAAAAAGCTGCGGATCGCCAATTTCAACGGTAACGGACGGGATGCCTAATTCCATGGCAGTCCCGCGCAGCGTCCGGTCGGAGGGCGGGTTGTGTAAAATGATTTGAGGCCGTTGTAGATAGGCCATTTCAGCGGTTACAGGATCTGTCATGTCAGCACGGACATACAGCGAGTTTATATTCCCGAAACTGGCGGTGTGCAGGTCGACCAGGTATTCAAACTGTTTGACAATGCGGTTGATGAACCGGTGTGCGTACACTTCCGCGATGTTGCCATCGGGTTTGCCAGGCATAATATGGTTCATGTCGATGCGGTCGTCGAAGGTGCGCTCGTAATTCAGGTAGGCCGGCACATTGACCACAAGCACAGCAACGATGGTACCGCGTAACGCATGCAGGTCCACAGATTCAAGGAGCCGATGTACAACGGGAATACCATTGATTTCATTGCCATGAAGTGCGGCAGTAATACCAAATACAGGGCCGTCTTTTTCACCTTTGGCAACGATTACAGGAAGGCGCAGGGGCCGGCCCATCCCATCATGAATCAGGGCCACCTGTAACCGCGTTCGGGTGCCCTTGGGCAGACTGGTCGGGTCAAGCGCATCAACAATCCGTGCGCCGGGGAAATCGTAAGAAGGATGACCAATCATAACATCATGTCCTCGAGTAAAGCCGGGTCCGGGTTTAGGGATCTGAAAAGCCTGCGGCGAAACGCACCTTTTTTGGTTACGAGTTGTTTGGCCATCTCGTCGATTGCTGTCACGGATAAAACGGTCTGAATGTACCCCTCAATCAGGTCATCAAGTCCCAGGCCCAATTTGTTGAAATCCCGGCCATCCATCAGAAGTAACCGGTTTGTCTCCGTATCCCAGGAGCCAGTTTCAGTTTTGACAGAGAGGTTGGTGCCTAGCATTTCCCAGGAAGAATAGGTGCCATCCAGGTTGGCCAGGAGTGGCTTTCGGGCGCGCCTGGCGTAAATTGCTACCGGGTAAAACCCCTCCGGACTAACACCGACCATGAATCGTAGATCAGCTGCGTAGATTGCGCCTTTTCTGTTTGGAATGGTACCAAGGTGATAAAAACGCCCCTGGGCCATTTGCGAACTCCAGTTTGCGTTCCCAACCAGGCTTTGCACAATGAATCGGTCATAGCGAAAATCCGTCGCCATAAAGGCTTCGAGTTCGTCGCTGTTGGTTATGGTAAAAACGCCTTGCCCGGCATTAGAGTAGGGGTCCTTTATGACCGCAACACCGCCCATGCGTTGTACCCAAAGCGGAATCTCCGTTTTAGCGACGTCCCATATGGTTTCTGGTGTGCGGATGGTCAGGCCTGATTCGCGCATTTGTGCGTTGTAGAAATCGTAGGCCTTTGCTGCAAGCAACTTGTTTCGACCACCGGCCAGGCACACCAGTAGCGGGTTAAGGAATGCCGTTTTAGTAACAGGAGGTATCCTGTTCCAGGGGCGCTGGGTTACATACCGGAATGCGGCCCGGATAGGGCGCCATTCCTGGTTCGCTGTTCGGATTTCTAAAATACCATCCGCGCTAAAGCGGGCGGGCGGATCCGGATCATCCTGGTGAAATGGCACCAGCCAGACAGTTTCGCCGGCAAGTTCAGCGAGCATGGCTGCATAACCCGACGTTTCCATAATGTTTTTGTCATAAATAACCGCCAGTTCGCCTTTGGGCAGTTTACGTCGCTTCAGTGTAGGCAGGAAGGTCTTTTCCAATAACAAGCGGTAGCCTGACTGCACATAGGGATCATTGCCAAACGGCATCGATTTCTGGCCAGAAGGGCAGGAGTTTGTTTCGATAACAATGATGCGGCGAATACCTTGCGCTGTCGTTGCAGAGAAAAGATCAGCGCCTCCCCAGCGAAAGTACTTTGTTGTGTGCGCCAGCATGGTGTGAATTGCATCCGAATCAACTTCAGGATGCAAGTGGATGTAGCGCTCTGCGATACGTGCTGGACCCATTTCAAGAAAATGTGCCACCATCGGATGCATTTGTGCATTCAGGACGCGGGCATAGAAATGGTCCTGCGATTCAAAGCTGTCGGATTCAACGCGTTGGGCATGCATGATAATGATACGCGGTGGATGGGCTGAAATCAGGATAGGGAACTGAAGCTACCAGCAGACACTGGAAGTTTGGTGTAAGCCGGCAAATGTACTTACAAAAAGCAGCAAGCGCAATGGAATGATGTGAAAAAAGACCCCCGCAAAAAAATAATTTCACTGCCGGAAACTTTCTGAAAGTTCGAGACATTTTAGAGCACTTTTTTTGAAATTTGGCGCCCTTTTTTCATCGTCTCCAAACCCTTATGAGGCTGTCGATGTACCAAGCGGTTAATGCGTTTATACGCCACCATTTTCGCCATTTTAATGCTGCCGCGTTGGTAGATGCTGCGGATGGCTACATCAAGCATCAGGCCGGAGGTGGAAAGATGCTGGTGACATTGGCCGGCGCAATGAGTACAGCAGAACTGGGCCTGTCGCTTGCCGATATGATTCGGGCCGATAAGGTGCATGCCATTAGCTGTACGGGGGCAAATCTAGAAGAGGACCTTTTCAACCTGGTGGCGCACAACCACTATGAGCGGGTGCCGAATTATCGCGACTTGACGCCGGAGGATGAAGAGGCCTTACTCGAACGTCACCTTAACCGGGTAACTGATACCTGTATCCCTGAGGAAGAAGCCATTCGCCGGCTCGAGCATGCGGTTTTGTCTGCCTGGAAAGCAGCAGACAAAGCGAACCAGCAGTATTTTCCTCACGAGTTTCTCTACCAGATCCTTCGCAGCGGCGCACTTACTGCGTACTACCAGATTGATCCGAAAAACAGCTGGATGGTCGCCGCTGCTGAAAAAAATCTGCCGATTATTGTACCTGGATGGGAAGATTCGACACTTGGAAATATTTATGCAAGCCACTGCATCCAGGGCAATATTGCCAATGTGCACACGGTTCGTAGTGGTGTCGAATACATGATTGAGCTTGCTGATTGGTACCAAAAACTGGTCAAAACGAGCAGTCTTGGTTTTTTTCAGATCGGGGGCGGTATTGCCGGCGATTTTCCTATCTGCGTTGTCCCCATGTTGGAGCAGGATTTGGAAATCAATAACATCCCGCGATGGGGGTATTTTTGCCAGATTAGCGATTCAACCACAAGCTATGGGTCTTACTCTGGCGCAGTACCAAACGAAAAAATAACCTGGGGCAAACTCTCTGCAGATACGCCCAGGTATATCATAGAGTCCGACGCCACTATCGTAGCGCCGTTGATTTTTGCCTGTGTATTGGCTGCTGATCGAGATGAATCAGCACACAAATACATCGTTGAGAATACGCAATCCCGCTAGGGTGTGTCTACAATTAGCAGGGAAAGAAATGTTTTTGAAGCAGATTATTCATATCAAGGCGTTTTTTGAGGCACGATGCAGCGCATTCCTGAGTTTGGTTCGGAACAGGCTGTGCGAGAAAAAGAACGCAGATAGGGACAATTTGTGTAAAACAGATTTTTTAAGCCGATTGTATACACGCTCTAACCACCTTGTTCTTAAACCTGGATTTTATTGAATAAGAACGATAAGCTCCCGTCCGAGCAAACTGTAATTGCTGAAAATGCCTGGACACCTGCAGATGCAGAGGAGTTGTACCGGATCAACGCCTGGGGTGATGATTTCTTTTTTGTCAACCAGGACGGCCACGCCGCGGTCAGGCCTGTGCATGGGCAGGATCATGTGATCGATATCGAAAACGTCGTGCAGCAATTGAGAAGCGAGGATGTTCATTTTCCTGTGCTGATTCGCTTTCAGGATGTGTTGCGGGCACGCGTGGTCCAACTGAATGAAGCATTCCGGTATGCTATCGAAGAGGCTGGTTATCAGAATCGATATATGGGTGTTTATCCCATCAAGGTCAACCAGTTACATGAAGTAGTTGAAGAAGTGCTGGAAGCGGGTCAGCCGTACGGGTACGGGCTTGAAAGTGGCTCCAAGACAGAGCTGATTGCCATGCTCCCGCATCTTGAGTCTGATGATACGCCCCTGCTTTGTAATGGCTATAAAGATGCTTCCATGCTCCGGCTTATTTTGATGGGGCAGCGGCTCGGGAAAAATGTGATCCCCATCATGGAGAAGTACAATGAATTCGAACGCTTCAGGGGGCTCGCTGCCGAATTGAATGCTCCGCTTCGGTTTGGCGTTCGGGTGCGATTATCAACCAGCGGTGTTGGTCGGTGGGCGGATTCAGCAGGAGATTTGTCAAAATTTGGGATATCCATTCCGGAACTGATTACGCTGGTTGAAACGCTCAAAGCACACAAGCAAACTGAAGCCTTTGAATTGCTCCATTTTCACATGGGGAGCCAGATTTCGGATGTCCAGACGCTAAAGCGTGCTATCAAGGAAATCACTCAGATCTACGTGCAATTACGTAAACAGGGAATTCCTGTTAAATATCTGGACGTGGGTGGCGGCCTGGGAGTAAACTACGAGGGCGAATATCTTGGTACAGATTCAAGTATCAATTAC
Source organism: Rhodothermales bacterium (assembly GCA_965263205.1). Lineage (GTDB taxonomy): Bacteria > Bacteroidota > Rhodothermia > Rhodothermales > JAHQVL01 > JBCCIM01. The sequence goes on along the minus strand of CBDHHF010000035.1, from coordinate 242,175 downwards.
ACGCTCCAGGAATATGCAAACGCGATAGTATATGCCGTAAAGGAAGTGTGCGACACTCAAAAAATAGCACACCCCATATTGATTTCAGAAAGTGGGCGGGCAATTACGGCGCATCACTCAGTACTGATTGTTGAAGTGCTCAACACGTACAAGAAAGACGAGGCGCCATCTGATTTCGAGCCAGCACAGGGTGATCACAGCATTGTGCACGAACTTTACGACATTCTGAACTGGGTAATGGAGACACCCGCCAATCGTCTGCCGACTTTGCTTGAGGCCTATCATGATGCGGTAGACAAGCGTGTGCAGGCTGAATCTTTGTTTGGATTTGGTTATCTCCCGATAGACCAGAAAGCGATTGTTGAGCGTTTATACTGGTCGGTTTGCCGGCTCATCAACAGCAAAGTACACGCAGCCAATCCCGAATGGTTACCTCCTGAATTGACAGCCCTGGACGACCATCTGGTGGATCAATACCTGTGCGACTTTTCCGTCTTTCAGTCCATTATCGATCACTGGGCCATTGGACAAACCTTTCCGATTATGCCGATCCACAGGCTTGATGAACAGCCAACAAGGCGCGCAGTCCTCGTTGATCTTACCTGTGATTCTGATGGGAAAGTATCTAACTATGTGTCCTCAGCACAGGACAAACGATTTTTGGAGCTCCATGCCCTTGAGGATGACAAGCCCTACTACCTCGGGTTCTTCCTGATGGGGGCTTATCAGGATATCATGGGCGACATGCATAACCTGTTTGGTCGCGTAACAGAAGCTCATGTGTATGCAGATGATGAAGAGCCTGACGGATTCTATATAGAAAAAATTATTCCCGGTACTACTGTTGAAGAAATGCTTGCCATGGTGCAGTATTTCCCGAGTGATCTGCAGAAAAGAATGGAGTTGATTATTCGCCAGAAAGTACAGGAGGGCGCCTTTCGGCCGAAAGCCGGCGTTGCATTACTTGAACAGTACAGACGAGCTTTTAAACAATCCACCTATTACCACGCGCTTGATACCTGATCTGCTATGGAAAAGAAGCTTTCTATCGGGATCGTACAAATGGCTTGTGCAGAATCAACCGAGGCTAATCTCGCGCGTGCCATTGCATTGACGGAAGAAGCCGCCGCTCATGGCGCACAGGTTGTCTGTTTACCTGAGCTTTTTCGGTCGCTCTATTTTTGTCAGCAGGAGCACGTTGCAAATTTTGATTTGGCGGAATCCATTCCCGGACCTACCACCGATGCGTTTGTGGACGTTGCTGACAGGTTGGGAATTACGATTCTCGTAAGCCTTTTTGAGCGGCGTGCAGCTGGCCTCTATCACAACACCGTGGCCATGATAGATGGGACTTACGGATTACTTGGCGTCTATCGAAAAATGCACATTCCTGATGACCCCAAGTATTTCGAGAAGTTTTACTTTACACCTGGGGATCTTGGTTTTAAGGCTTTTGATACGCAACACGGTATGCTGGGGACTTTAATTTGCTGGGATCAGTGGTTTCCTGAGGCTGCCCGTCTCACTGCAATGATGGGGGCTGAGGTTATTTTCTACCCCACGGCTATCGGATGGCATCCGGAAGAACAAGCAAGTCATGGCACACAGCAACATGATGCATGGGAATTATCAATGCGCGCGCATGCCGTAGCAAATGGGTGTTTCGTTGTTGCAGTAAACCGAACTGGATTTGAACAAACGCCTGAAACGGAAAATGATGGCATTCAATTCTGGGGGCAGAGCTTTGTGGCTGCTCCAGACGGCACGGTGTTGTATCGTGCGCCGATAGACGAGGAGGCTGTACATGTGCTATCTGTGGATTTGAAAGAAGTTGAAAAGCTACGGCAAGGGTGGCCTTTCCTTCGCGACCGCCGAATCGATGCGTATGCACCGCTCACGCAGCGATACCTGGGAACGCCATGACAGCGCCGCTACAGATTGCCCCAAATGTTCAGGCTTTATTGCCGCACCCTACGCCGCGTGCGCTTGGGTATCACATGCCTGCAGAATGGTCGCGCCACCAGGCTACCTGGCTCTCGTGGCCTCATAACCCGGATACGTGGTCAATGTATCTGCCGGCTGTCGAACGGGCGCTTGCGGAAGCTGTACGCTGGCTCAGCCAGGGCGAAATTGTACACATAAATGTACTGGATGAAAGGCATGAAAAGCACGTGGGCAACTTGCTCCACGACGCCGGGGTATCGGGGGCTGTGCAGTTTTACCGTTCTCGAACGAATGATGCATGGTGTCGTGATCATGGCGCCGTTTTTTTGGTAAATGCGGAGCAGGAGCATATGGTTGGGCTTGATTGGCGGTTTAATGCGTGGGGAGAAAAATATCCACCCTTTGATTTTGATGATGCCATTCCTCGTCAAATGTGTGAAGCACTGGCGGTTGACAGGATTGAAATCCCAATGGTACTTGAAGGTGGAGCAGTCGAGGTGAACGGGGCAGGGGTATTGATGACTACGCACACGTGTTTGCTGAACCCCAACAGGAATCCGGATTTACAGAAACATGAAATTGCTTACATCCTTCGGGAAACACTGGGTGTTGACGATATCTTGTGGCTTGCTGGAGAGCTAGCCGGCGATGATACCGATGGGCATATCGATAATCTGGCGCGGTTTGTTGATGAAACAACCATTGTCTTGCCAGAAGAAACGGACTGGTGTGATGTCAATTATGCGTCATTGCAGACCAATACTGCCCTTGTAAAAGCCTGGAATAAGGCCCGTGGAAATAAATTTAAAGTGATTCATTTGCCGATGCCGGCTCCCGTCCTTCTCGAGGGGAAACGCATGCCTGCCAGCTACATGAACTTCTACATCGGGAATGAAGTGGTGTTGATGCCCACGTTTAACAATTTTATGGATAAGATTGCGCATGCAAGACTGCAGGCGTGTTTTAAAGACAGGCTGGTTGTGCCTGTTGATTGCAAAGATGTCATATGGGGCCTGGGCGCGCTGCACTGCCTGACCCAACAGGTGCCTTTGGCAACCAAAAAATTGGAAGCTTAATGCTAAGTTTTTCCGCGCGCTTGAACAGGTTGAACGATCTTGTGAAAATTTTTTTCCACACACTTTACTTTGGCGCGGACCGGTCCGATCCAGACGTAAAGCATTTGAGGGTAGAGAAGTGGTAGCTACCCTTGAATTTCTACACACCTTTTTATCGAGATGCTTTATGGCTTCGTTAAAAGAATATCAATCCATGAGTGCACCACCTTCTGTTTCTAACGAGCAATGGAAGAAATACGCGCTCAAAAAAATGTCATCGGGGTATTTTCTGATCATTAGCGGAACCCGTAATTTCGCCCGATTTTACAAAGGACATGGTGCCCTGGAAAACTGTTCGTATCGAACTGCCAAAAAGTTATTGCAATTGGGGTATCTTGAGGAGGTTGGAGAGCATGTAATGGGCACAATTTATCAGTTGAGCGCCACGCACCGCGATCAGGAGGCCCTGTTACAGGTCAGTCAGTCAAAAATGGGTGTTGTGCAAACTTTTGACGATGAGGAGGATGCAGAGACTGATGATCTTGGATATGAGCTGGATACTACGCTCTCTGATGACTCTGAGGATGTGGATGAGGATAGTGGCGATGTCAACCCTACAGTAACCTGAAGCGTGAATGGTTGACTGAATGAACGCGTATGAAGAGAAAAGGCCCGAGCGCATTAATGCCTCGGGCCCTGGCGTTTTACTCCTGATAACTTTTTTTGGATAGGTAATTTGTACGCTGACAAGCTGAAACCGTCACGTTTTTGAATCTTTCTTTTTGTAAACCACCACATCCCCGTTCCAGACAACTTATGTATTTCAGCCGGCTCCTTAAAAAGCGGGTGAGCCTTTCTGCCAACTTATTTCGGAAAAGCCCGTGGGAGCATATTCACCGAGGACATATGATACAGAAGTACCTATGAGAAAGGGGGAATACTTCACTCATTGATCGCATCATGTTTATAAGTTTGAACGGATTTCGAGATGAAACGAAAGCATGCGTTCAAATTTCTGTGCGATTAAATGGGGCAGCAACAATTACTTTTACTGGTACTCGGTATTGTCATCGTTGGATTGGCTGTGGTCGTGGGCATTCAGGCATACAGCGATAATCAGAAGAAAGCCAATGCGGATGCAATGGTTTTAACGGCGGTGGAGATTACAACCAAACTTCAACTCTGGATGCGCACCCCATCCGCTTTGGGCGGCGGAATGGAAGAAACCGGTGCCATAACTCCCGTCGAGAACATGAACGTTGCGCTGAGCGATTTAGGCTTTACGGTGAATGGGGCGGGGGAATATGAAACGATTGATGGCATATTCAGCATGATGCGAGATGGTGATGGTATTTTTATTGAGGGCAACAGTGCTACAACAAGCGGGGGCGGAGATAACAATTTGATTTGTGTAGAAGTGAATAGTCACCAGCCCAATGACTATGATTTGGATATCAGGAACGGCCCGGGTACGTGCGGTTAAAGCAATCTAACAGGACCACAATCCAATTGGATTCTTGTCCTGTTAGATTACTGTTGAAAATTGCAGGTTACAGGTTGAAGGTTTTTTGCCTGCTGCCTTCAATGAGGGGTTTTGGACGTTGTATGGAGGACTGCACCTTTTTCGTCGTACCAGGTGAAGGTTAAGGTGGCCGGCGCCGGCGACACGTTTACCATCAGGAAGCCGCCTGATGCTTCCGTTTGTGTATAAGGCTGCGTGATCACGCCTTCAGGATCGGTTGATTTAGGATCACCGGGTTTTCTGCCTAGTCGTGCATTGGCATCTACCAGGGCACCCGAAGAAAACTCTTCAATTCCCGTAGGATGGATCGAATGGTATTGCCAGTGCCGATCACCGGTGATGATGTAGAAGTGATTTTTATCCAGCCCTGTCTCTTGTAACCACGCAAAAAACGCATCTCTTTCATAACGAAAGCCACCGTGGTTGGTATGGTTATCTGTTTTGCGCAGGTCGTCAGGACCAATCATGGGCGTAGGGGAAACGAGGAGCTTGAACGTGGCATCGCTCTCCACCAGCGTTTGTTTGAGCCAGGACTTTTGCGCTGTTCCCCAAATCGATTTGTCTGGTCCGTCTGGATCTGCGTTGGGACTGCGGTACATCCGGTTTTCGAGAAGCCAAATCTGCAGGTCTTTGCTAACCCGGTGGGTACGGTAGGTTTTTGCGGTGCTGTCACCCTGCGGTGCAACAGGGAGCTGTTCAAGCACGAGTTGCTGTGCTAACGCCGGCGAAGGTGCATAGTCGCCCGTATTGTCTGCGTCGTCGATGCGGTAATCGTGGTCGTCGATCATCCAATACGTAGGGACAGCGGCGAACAACTCGTGGTACCGTGGTTGCGCAAATTGCTCGTGCCACTTCTGGCGCATGGCATCCCGCGTTTCAGCGCGGCCTTCAAACGGGGTGTCGTAGTACACATTGTCGCCGGTGCCGATGAAGAAGTCTGGCTTTAACTGCGTGATAGTAGCCAGGGCAGGGTAGCCCAGGGTTTTGTCTGGACCATCGTAAGGGGCGCGGGAATTTTTGGTGTCGGTGCCGTGAAAGCGGGCATAGTTCATGCCAGTGACTACGGCAAAAGTAGTGGTGGCTTCCTGGGTGGCGCCGGGTAAGGTTTTGAAGGTTGCTGTGGGGCCGACAACGAGTGCGTTTGATGTTTCCCCAATCCGTGTAGTACAGCGATAGAGGAGGTCGGGCTTGAGGGTGTCAAAGGTTGCTCGAGCAATAAAGTCGTGTTGCGCTGTTGCAGCTATTTGTTGGGTTATAATTGGTGCCTGTGCATCATCAATGGTTTCTATTGTAAACTCGACAATACCGGGTATGCCGGTCGGGTTGCCACTGGCATCCGGGCTGTCGGAGGTAAGACGGACCTGGACAAATGCTGTGGTTGAAGTAACCTCGCCTACCATGATGCCCTGACCAGCCGACATCGTTGTTGGTGTCTTGCAACGGATTGTTGAACAGGCCAGCAGCAGGATAAAGAAGAAGTACAATCGAGCGGGCATCGTCAATGGGGCGGGGTTGGTCTGTAAACACGTAATCTTATGAAAAAAATCTGAGCCTGGCATGAACCGATTAACAATCCGTTCCTGTGTTCTAGGGCACAGCACAAGGAAATTTTGAAAATCAAACGCTTCTTTTTCGTGCGATCAGATCCAGTATGGTCTTAAGCAAAAGCAGCAAAGGATCCTTCCTTGACATCAAATAACTAACAGACCAGGAGAGGTAAAACATGGGAATTTTTGATGATATTGGCAAAGCATTTGAGTCTATCGGGGAAGAAATTGTTGAATTTGCAGAGGGCATAGGCGAAGGAGTTGCTACCGGGGGACAACGTGTGGAGGATACTGCAGAAGAAGTAGTAGCGACCAGCGTCGAACAGGTGACAACTGCGCTCAATGACGTGGCAATTACACTTAGTACGACAGCAGAACGGTTGATCAATCAGGCGAATCAGGAACTGAAGAAGTTTGGCAATGACCTTGAGCGGGCCATGTCGAATACGCCATTTAAGTTATTGATGGGCAATGTTACGCGTCAGATTGTGGAAGACAACCAGGATGTAATTGCGCAGCTGGTGCGGATGAGTGAAGGCGTTGCGGCTTCGCCGGAAGTGGTTAGTCAGTTAAACGCTTTTAAAAACGGGTTTATGCGTGGTGTTACAGACTTGCGCGATCAAGCAATTGCTGTCAGAACGAGCTCCGAGCAGGCACAACAAACGACCGATTTTAACGCTAATTGGGAAAAGTATATGCTGACAGGCCAGCTAAACAAAGCATTTGCTATTGCACCCGGTGGACGGTTTGGGTGGCGCACAGGTGTTGCTTCTGCAGAAGGGGCAAGGGCTGCGGCATTGCAGCTCTGTAACCATCCGAATGCCCGCGTTATCTCCACGAACAGTTCCCCGCTAGGACTCGATCTGAACGGACAGAATCATTGGAATCGATACATCCACAAAAAGCGCGACAACCGTGCCTTTGCTATTTCATCAGGTGGACGTTTTGGTTGGCGGACCGGACAAGCTACTGTAGAAGAAGCAAAAGCAGAGGCCATCCGAAATAGTGGAGATCCTAATGCAAAAGTGGTTTCCATAAATGGTTCACCCAATGGACTCACAGAAGAAGGCCAATTGAATTGGGTCAGGTATCTCCTGAAAAAGAGAACACACCGAGCATATGTGATGCTACCAAATGGCACTTTCGGCTGGCGTACAAGCCAGGCAACACCGGAAGCAGCGATAGCTGGTGCACGCGGTTACACAGGTAGTACAAACGCATATGTAATGTCAGTAGATGGCTGCATGCCGTTTCAGATTATGCAATGATCAGGATAGGTTCTTCAACATTTGAATTTAACAAAGAGGATAACATGGAATTTCCAATTAAAAGTTTTTCATTGGGTTTACAGGGTGATGTGGGTGCAATTTTTGGTGGCGGTGCAGCGGTTGGTATCGCATGGGATGGCGATGATGAGCACATCGCTCTATACACAACCGGTGCATTTGGTGCCGGCATAATTATCGGAGCTTCTGTCGGCCTGGAATGTGGTGCTTGGGTTGATAAGATATCTCCAAATGGACAGAACTTCACAGGTATAGAGGTTGAAGCAGGGTATAAAGTTGGGGGTGGGTTAGGCCTTTATTTCGATCCGCAAAATAACATGCGATTTCTGGGCTTTGGTTTGGTGGTTGGCCCCGCCATCGAAGTGGATGTGAGGGTGGCAATCGGACGAACAAACATCAGGCTTTTGAATTGATTTTGATCGCACACCTGTGGCTTTACGTTTAATGGTTGACGCGCGAAGCGCAAGCAAACAAACGGGAGGCCACAGTGCTGTATGACAGGAGGGTATTGAAGTTGTACCAATTCGGGATGACGGTTGGGTAGGTTTCAGTCTATGCAGATTAGCACAACTTGAACCCACTCGAAAATCGACACTCGAAAATCGGCATTCAATTTACTTCGGGTGGCTATTCCGGGTCCTGTTTACCATTCCTGTGGATCCCGAATCAAGTTCGGGATGACGATAAGGACAGAATGGGCTTCAGGCTACACCGCCTGGCAAACCCTGAACCCACTCGAAAATCGACACTCAAAAATCGACACTCAAAATCACTGGTTTGCCATGCTTAAAACGTAGCGGTAATAATCCGTCGCCGGCGCCTTGGCTAACCCCAACTGATGGCCTTGTGTGACCACCTGGCCGCGGTGGTAGGTGCTGTGGTTGATACAGTGCATGAGGATGCCGGCAAGTGGAAACGAACCCTGCACCGGACCTACGTCTAAATTGCGATACGCGGCAATTTCCTCGTCGCTTAGCGAGGTGATGCAAACAATTAGGTCATTGGATGAAAGCAGTAATTCCAGGTAGATGTCCTCCAGCGTTCGGTCGTGGTTGAAGCGGGCCGGGTTTTCATTCAGCATCGATACGTAGAACTTTTGGGCAGATACGATATGGTTTAGCGTATCTGTGATCGCACCAAAACTAGAAGCCGTAATGCGTTGCAGTGTATCCTGGTTGTTGGATTTTAGCCAGGAAATGAGCGCATCATTTGCCCAATAGTTGTACTTTGCATAAGTCACGAGTTGGGCTTTTAGGGTCATCTTCATAGATACGCGTGGCTAGTGAGGTGTCGTCTGCGGTCGATACTTGTAATTCACAAGGGAGTAGTTAAGTTAATTTGCTTGTTAAAAGCAAGTGTTTTATGAGAAAAATTACGCGTCGGTCAAATTGCCCAATCAGTTATGCGTTGGATTTTGTGGGAGACAAATGGGTCTTGCTAATTCTGCGTGACATGGCGCTGCAGGGGAAACGTTTTTATAAAGACTTTCTGGATTCCGAAGAGGGGATGGCCACGAATGTATTGGCTGACCGGCTGAAGATGCTGGAAAGCGCCGGCATCATCGAGAGCAAGCGGTACGAGAAGGTGAAGACGATGAAGGTGTACTCGCTCACAGAAAAAGGCAAAGCGCTTATTCCTGCGCTGATGGAATTATGGATTTGGGGATCGGTGTACGATAGCGAAACCGCCACCACGCCGGAATTCTTGAACCAGGTGCAAGCTGACAAAGCCGCAGCAATCAACCACATCATTGCAGGGCTCGACGAGCACAACCCGCCTGGAAAATGATGCGCGAATAAACGTATCTTAACACGCGCCTGCATAGACTGATTTTTCCACCTCAATCCACCGATATGAATCCAGTGCATATAGCCTGTCACAGGCTCCTGATCTGTACCCTTGTTTTTTTTACAACGGCCCTGGTTGGCACATCCGCTTTAGCCCAACAACTCGAAGCAGACAACCAGTGGAGCCAGCGGTTCGGTGGACACATTGAGTTTGGTGATCGCATCGAGAAATTGGTCACAACTGACGAAGCGTTGTATGCTGTAGGTTCGTATACGCGTGTAGGTGATCTGGCTGCTGAAGGTGTAGCGCGGTGGGAAGGCACACACTGGCAGCCGTTGCTGGGGGGCGTTTGCAATTTTGAAGATCCGATACGATTCAATGCATTTTGTGAGTTTCAGACAGTTTATGCCCAGAACGATACCCTGTACGGCATCGCAACCGTGCGGACGCTCGATGAGCCACTCGTGCGACTTTCTCTGCTGCGTTGGGATGGCGCCGGCTGGATTAGCGAGTACCGGTGGGACAGCAGTAGCGACTTTGTAAACGACGTGGCTGTGATGGATGACGCCGTCTATTTTGCCGGCCTTTTTAACCGCACCCTCGATGATGGCAGCCGCGAATCGGTGCGCGGTGTAATCCGCTGGGACGGGCAGGATTGGGAAGCCGTTGGACACATCACGGCATTCCCGGGAGGGAGCTCAGCTGCACGTTCGCTTGGCTGTGTTTAACGACGAACTGTACCTTGGCGGTGCATTTGCTGAAATCAACGACATGCCATTCAATCACATTGCCCGCTGGGATGGGAGTGCCTGGCAAAGCGTTGGAGATGTTGACTGGGAACGCTTTAGGAGTGTCAATTCAATTACTGCTTCAAGTGACAAGCTCTACGTTGCCGGTAGCTATACCGACGTGCTCGGTGAACCCACACCGTATGGATTGGCCATTTGGGATGGGGCTGCATGGGATACCTTTGAAGATGCCAACGCTTCGCTAACAGGTGCCGGCAAGGTCGCTGTATTGGGTGATTCCATATTTGTACGGGGTAACCTGCTAGATCCCGACTTTGGTGACTCTGATACAGGCTTTTTTTCGTTGGTTATGTTTGATGGCCAGTCGTGGCAGCCCATCCGCGGGCGTATTGATCGTTCTCCGCTTGTTGGACAGGTGGATCTAGTGGTCCACGAAGAGGAACTGATTGTAGGATACAGTCAGGCTGTACAGCGATTGACACCGGAGGGCTTGCGATCATTGGACAGGCCCAATCGTGGATTAAACGGGATTGTTGAGGACATGGCCGTTGATGAGGATGGCCTGCTCTATGTAGTGGGGGATTTCAACGAAGCCGGCGGACAGCCCTCGGTTGCTGTAGCGCGTTGGGACGGTGTATCCTGGGAAACCTATGGAGCTACCTTCGATGGGGCACTCGATATGGTTACCGTGGGAGATCAGGTGGTGTATGCGGCTTCTGTTTCGCCGCTTTTCCCACGCGCCACGCAGGTGAATGGGGTACCGCTAACGTCAATTGCCATGCTTAAAGCAGGCACCTGGGCGCCCGTGCCGGCGCTGTTGGGGAGTGGGGCAGCCCAAACGATACTTGATATGTATGCTGATGGTGATGACCTGTACGTGGCAGGAAATCTTAAAGACGAAAATGACAACAGCACGCCGCTTGTAAAATGGGATGGGCAGTCATGGAGCGACATCAGCGGTGGATTCACGTTCGACTTTGATGTGTTTGATGTCACTGTCGCCGAAACTGACGTGTACGTAGCTGGCTCTTTCAAGCAAGGTGCAAATGCTCCCGCCAGCTATATTGCGCGCTGGGATGGTACAGCGTGGCAAGCGGTGGGCAATGACGATTTTCCCGATTCAATCATACTCAACCTCGAAGTAGCGGGTGACGTCATTTATGCCAGCAGTTTTACCCAAACCTATCGCTGGGAAAATGGGGTTTGGGAAGATCTGGGCTTTATGAGTAGTGAGGTGGCCTTGCGCGATGCATCTATATTTGCCGGCGGTGCACAAATCAGTTTACCCGAAGTCATTATGCCGGCGGAGAATTGCCAGTTTAATGTAACAGGAATTGTCGAATACGTTGATGACGAAGTACAGGCACTGGGTTCAGGTACCTATTTCTGTAACCCACCAGATTTCTTGTTGGATTGGGGAGAGAACCGCGTGGTTAAAGCCATCGAACTCACAGAGAAAGGCATTTTTATGGGTGGACAGTTCACGTATGCCGGTGGTTTTCCGTCTAACTATATCGGCTACTGGAGTTTTGACCTTGCGGATGTTGCGGTGGAAGAAGAGCTACCAGAACGCGAGCACATGCTTGCGCCACCTTATCCTAACCCGTCAAATGGTCGTGTGAGCACCAAACTGCAGATACCTGAAACACAAGCAGTTCGCGTAGCGGTCTACAACGTGCTCGGGCAGCGGGTTGCTACGCTGATGGAAGGGGAGCAGGCAGCTGGCGATCACGTAATTGTCTGGGAAGCGAAAGGCGTGCCGGCGGGTGTATATTTCCTGCGTATGACAGCGGGTAAAGAGACAAGCATACAGAAAATACTGATCACCCGGTGATACATCGGAGGGGGCAACGATATAAATGCTTATGCTTTAAACTGTTGCTCTGCACAGTCCGGACAATCCATCCAGTTTTCGCTTGGGATGTTGTTAAGCGCCTCGGGACCGCGACCAAGTTCGAAAACGGGGCGGTACAATATGTCGCCCTTCTGATGCTGGGTATGACACGTATGGCACGAGGTGTCATCATTCGCTTCCACGGGCACATAGCCACGGATTACCCATCCCATGTGTCCTGAGTGGGCTGCCAGACTTTCCAAAGCTGCGCGCACCGTCTTGGATTTGTTACCTTTATAGTACCTTCCGGCTAGTTCGTTAAGTAAAACCAGGGTAGCTTCATCAACGGTGAAGTTGATCCTCTTCATAACAACAATCTCTTAACCTTAAATGTAAAAAACGAACTGTTAATTGAGTTGTATAATTCAGCAGTGTGTACTAATATACACACAATAAGTCGTGGAACAAGGCCTCGCTCCAAAAAATGCCAAAATCCTGACAATCTCGCGTTGCATTGCTACTGTTGTTAGGTTATCTAGCTGCTCACGGGGTAGTAGTTCTTCCAATGAAATGATGTTAAGCTGCTGGGCGGAATCTGCCTGCAAAATTTGGCGTTATCAAAGGAATCCACATAGTTGGTATCCTTGCTTTTGTTGCGTTAGATTCGTTGGCTGTCCTCCATGCGGGTTGATTCAATGAACCAGGCGCAGGAGCCTCAATTAGTAGTGTAAACGAAGTTATATATGATTGCGTTCGAAGGCGTCGTACACCGATATAATGCCTCTTTTGCGCTTTCCTTACCCGATTTACATGTCGAGAAAGGAGCGCATACCCTGATTCAGGGGCTTTCCGGGAGTGGTAAAAGCACGATGTTGCACATTATTGGTGGCGTATTGCGACCGGAAAAAGGGTCCGTGTCTGTAGCAGGGGTGAATTTGAACTCCTTGCAAGGGGATAAACTGGATCGTTTTCGTGGCCAGCACATAGGCATTGTATTTCAGCAGATGCATTTACTGGCTACCCTGACTGTGGAGCAGAACATCCAGATGGCAACCTATCTTGCCGGCAACAAGCAAGATCGAGGGCATCTGAATAAAGTGCTATCGGATCTGGATTTGCTGGAAAAAGCAAAAAACTTCCCGCATGAACTCAGCCAGGGGCAAAAACAGCGCGTTTGCATCGCCCGTGCTGTGATAAATCAGCCTGAGCTTATTCTGGCAGATGAGCCAACCTCGAGCCTGGACGACCAGCGCTGTGCGCAAGTCTTGGAACTCCTTATTGCCCAGGCAGAAAAACACGATGCTACGCTGGTGATATCTACTCACGATCAGCGCATAAAGCCTTATTTCGAGCACCATCTCCATTTAGATGAAGTACCAGCATCCGCCGTCTCATCAGCCGAGGGGGCGGCCGTTGCATCATGAATATTTTTAAACTGACCATGTCGTACATCCAGCAAAGAAAGCTGGGTACGTTTTTGAATGTGCTGCTGCTCGGGTTAGGCATCGCAACCATTGTTGTGTTGATGCTTTTCAGTAAACAACTTGACGATAACCTGCAGGCGAATGTAAAAGGCATCGACCTGGTGGTGGGGGCGAAAGGGAGTCCGATTCAGATTATCCTGTCGAGTGTATTCCATCTCGATGCGCCAACAGGTAACATTCCGGTTGTTGAAGCGCGCGCATTGAGCGAGCACCCGATGGTGAAGGAAACAATACCACTTGCGTTAGGGGATAGTTACCGGCAATACAGAATAGTCGGCTCGACGCCGGCACTGCTTGATCATTATGAAGCTGAGGTACAGGAAGGCAGCGTATGGTCAGGGATGTTTGAAGCCGTTATTGGAGCTCAGATTGCTGCAGAAGCAAATATCGCGATAGGCGACGAAATTGTTAGCGCACACGGACTTGAGGGGGGCGATGCCCACGCCGATCATCCTATAAACGTTGTCGGTGTACTGCAGGCGACAGGAACGGTAGTCGATCGTCTAATTGTCACAAATATCGAGTCTGTATGGGCGGTCCATGGAATCCATGCGGAAGATGGCGAGCACGATGAGGAAAGCCATGAAGAGGACGGCCATGACGCGGACGGCCATGCGCATGAAGAAGATGGGCATGAAGAAGAGGCGCATAGTGAAGTAACAGCAGACGAGGACCTTGAATACACGTCGCTTATCGTTAAATATGCAACCCCGATTGCGGCTGCGACGTTACCAAGGTACATCAATAGCGAAACCAGTATGCAAGCGGCAGCACCTGTTTTTCAAACAGCACGTTTGCTCAGCTTGTTGGGTACCGGCATTGATGCGTTCCGTGCGTTTGCATTTGTATTGATTGTAGTTGCGTCTTTAGGTGTATTTATTGCGTTGTACAACGCGATGAAAGAACGTGCTTTCGATCTCGCAATTATGCGCACCATGGGGGCATCGCGAGGGCTTCTCCTTGTGCAGGTGCTATTGGAAGGGATTTTGCTCGCTTTAATGGGTGCAATATTTGGGCTCATTTTAGGGCATTTTGCCGCACATATACTGGGGCTATTATTGGATGGCTCTCAGGGTATCGGATTAAACGGATTGACCTTTTCAATGCAGGAATTGTGGCTTATTGTACTTGCCGTTGGCGTAGGAGCCGTGGCCTCTGTATTGCCTGCCATCCTCGCCTATCGCACGGACATTGCCAAAACACTGGCTGCATAATCTGGAATACATACAAGTTTATGTCTATTACAAAAACAGTAACACGTTTTCTTTTCCTTGGGCTGGTGCTTTTAGCCACGCCGTATCAAGCCGTTGCGCAGCAGGTTATCACCTGGGAAGCATTGGCAGATTTGCAGATTGTAGAAAACAAAACCTCCTGGGAAATGGAGTTCGGCCCGGAAGTCAAAAAACTGGATGGAAAAGATATCCAGATCAATGGCTTTATGATGCCGCTTGAAACCACCATGGTTCAGAAGCACTTCATTCTCAGTATGTTGCCGCTGGATGGCTGCCAGTTCTGCGCACCCGGCACGCAATCACAATTTATTGAGGTGAAAATGGAGGATAAGGGCATTGAGTATACCATGCAGCCTATTGAGGTTTCTGGTACACTCGAACTACTGCCTGACGCACCCATGGGTGTTTTCTTTCTGATCAAGGATGCGAAGCATGCAGACTGACCAGTTCCTTTTCATCTAACACAATCTATTTCGGCGAATAAGCGCTATGACTGTCAAAGATTCCGTGACCCTCCAAAAATCGGTGCGTTGGTGGGACATTTCGGGTATGTTCTTCTCAGGCTTGTGCATTTTGCATTGTATCGCCACCCCTGTGTTACTGGTTGGTGCTACGGCCTGGTTTGCGTCGGAGTGGGTACACACACTTTTTATTCTAATTCTGATTCCTGTTACCGGTTTTGCGATTTGGCGCTCAAAGGCCTGGCAAAACCGGCGTTGGGTTGTGTATGCACTGCTCGGAGGGTTGGCACTTTTGATTGTTGCCATTTTAGCCGAGGATTTTGTAGGGGAGTTGGGTGAAATCCTGTTAACCGTAGCAGGCAGCTTGATGTTGATTGCAGGGCATATTGGCAACAAGCACGATCACCACCATCACGCACACGGCCACCATACCCACGTCTAATTCACTCACCCATAAAGAATGCCCAACGTGCTTTCGTTTAGATGGTTGGCCGTTGTTGTTTTGCTAGCAACGGTTGCTCCTGCCTTTGCACAGACAAGCACCCAAGATGACTACAATGTTCTGCAATCTGCAGACAAGTCGGTGCCCATAGCGCTACAACGTATCGAACAGCCACCTAGAATTGACGGACGCGTTGATGAGGCGGTCTGGGCGAACATTGATCCGTTTCCTTTGATTACGTACTCCCCGACGTATCTCGGGGAAAAAACCACACGCACCGAAATCCGTGTAGCCTACGATGACAATTACATCTATGCTGCCGGCCGCTTCTATGTCAATGACCTATCGGATATGCGCGCCAACTCGCTGCAGCGTGATGGATGGAGCGGCGATGACACGTTTGGCATCGTACTGGATACGTTTAACGACAACGAATCTGCACTCTGGTTCTACACAACACCTTTAGGACTACGTGCAGACGGGGCGGTATCTAACGACGCTGAAGGCGGGTTCAACTTTGACTGGAATAGTTTCTGGGACGCAGCTTCGACCATTACGGACGAAGGGTGGTTTTCTGAAATTAGAATTCCTTTTACCAGCCTTGGTTTTCAGGTAGAAGATGGAAAGGCCGTGTTCGGGATGTCGGTGTATAGATGGCTCACAAAGACCAACGAACGCCATCTTTTTCCAGATATCTCTCCTGAGTTTAACAACGGGTTTCGAAAGCCGTCGCAAATGCAGGACGTCGTGCTCGAAGGCATTGATCGAAGAAATCCACTTTATGTTTCGCCCTATGTGTTGGGAGGCGGGAATCAGTTTGCAGCGCTAAACGAAGCCGGGACAGACTACACACTGGAAGGGGATCCGTCTCGTGAAATTGGCTTAGATTTGAAATACAATCTGACGCCTAACCTTACACTCGACCTTACGGCAAATACAGATTTTGCGCAGGTGGAAGCTGATGATCAGCAGATTAACCTGACGCGGTTTTCCCTCTTTTTCCCTGAAAAACGCCAGTTCTTCCAGGAACGCGCCGGCATTTTTGATTTTGATACCGGGGGCGCAAGAAGTCGCCTTTTTCACAGCCGGCGGATTGGCCTTGTGAACGGTGAGCCAGTTCGCGTGCTCGGTGGTGCACGCGTGGTCGGACGCATCAATGCCT
The DNA here is from genome assembly GCA_965263205.1 of Rhodothermales bacterium. Taxonomy (GTDB): domain Bacteria; phylum Bacteroidota; class Rhodothermia; order Rhodothermales; family JAHQVL01; genus JBCCIM01. The sequence goes on along the minus strand of CBDHHF010000035.1, from coordinate 225,669 downwards.
GGGACGTGGGATTTCTGAATATGCAGACCGCCCGGGAGGATGGTTTGCCATCAGAAAACTTTGGTGTATTGCGGCTCCGCAAACAAGCGTTTAATGCGTATTCAACGGTAGGCGGCATGGTTACCAGTCGGCTGAATGAAGATGGTACCTACAACGTTGCGGTTGGCCTTGACGGCATTGTTCGGGTTACCGGCGATGAGTACCTGACGCTCAAGTGGGTGCAAAGCTTTGATGAGGCGCACGTCGACAGCGATGACTATCAATTTCTGGATGCAAGTCGCGCCGTGTTCAATTGGACGCGTCGCAAAATTGAAGGCTTGAGCTACGACCTCGGGGTGACCTGGTCTGGATCAAATTACCTGCCCGGCCTGGGTTTTACCCGTCGAGCCGACTTTATACATATCTCGCCTGATGTCAACTACCAGTATTTCACCGATGAGTCTTCGCCGTTGCGCAGGTACTGGATTGGGAACTGGACCTCTGCGTATTTCAGGAATGTTGACGGTACCGTAGAGTCGTTTTGGGCGCACCCGTTTTACTGGTTCGAGCTGAAAAATGGCGCAACCTTCCTCATTTCGACGGATCACTTTTACGAAGACGTGCTTGCGCCATTTTCGTTGGCCGAAGATGTGGAAGTGCCGGCTGGTTCGTACTGGTTTCACGACGTATGGCTTGAGGCCGGTGCCCCGGAAGGGTGGCAGTTTCGCCCAGAGGTTGAGTTTATTAGCGGCAGTTTTTACGATGGTTGGCGAACCTCATTTGCACCCGGACTGGCCTGGAATATATCCAAGCACCTGGAGCTTGGCGCAAGTTACGGCTTGAACATCATCCGTTTCCCTGACCGCGATCAGCGTTTCACCGCGCACCTGCCCAGAATCCGGATTCGGGCGGCGCTCAATACGCACTTCTCAGCAGCATCCTTTGTGCAGTACAACAGTCTGGCTGGCCGGCTCAGCCTGAACACCCGCCTGCGCTATCACTTCGGCGAAGGGCACGATCTCTGGCTGGTGTACAACGAGGGGGTAAATACCGATCGTTTTCAGCCACAAGCTCCGCGTTTGCCGGTTACGGAAAGCCGGACGCTGCTACTCAAGTACACGCATACCTTCATCTGGTAAAAATTGGTGTGTCACTCCCTGACCAGTTTCACAATATGCCCGCCGGCATCGTGCTCTAGTAGCAGATAAATGGTGCCATCGGGTCGGAGTTCATTGTTTTTTGCCGATCGCTATACAATTCACTTTACTTTACGTGCAAGTATACATGTAATGGATGTATGGCTCGCTTAGTGAGACGAAATTGAGTGGATACTTGGGGTTTCCATTTTGAATCGAGAACGTTGAAGTCCTATATTGAGGGTTACAATTCGTTAGTGTGAGGCGGAAATGTTGGCGTGCTCGTCAAAACTCCTTTTGTGTTGTTAAGTTATGTGTAAGGGGATTTAAAACGCTTCAAGTGGGACTATAATGGCTGATCATTTAAAATATAAGAAAAAGCTAAAACGAATTGGTGTTAGGCATTCGTGGTTTGTTTCAAAGATAATTCCATGGAGGGAAACTATTAATGAAAACAGGTTTAGAGAATTATTCTGGCAATATATTGATGCTTGCGACCGGGATTCAAGGGTGAAGGAATATGATTTTTCTAAGGTGATATTTCCTCCATTTAGTATTAATGACCAATTGTATAAGAGAAAAAAATTAATAAAGAGATGTAATTTTAAATCGGCTATTTTTACCGGAAAGGCTGATTTTAGAGGTGTCGATGTGTTGGATAGGATTGCTTTTGATGGGGTTAAATTTAATGGTGACACTTATTTTAATAATGTTGTGTTCGATAGTCTCGCGGATTTTAGTAGAGCTACTTTCTTTGGAAGGGCTTCGTTTTCAGGATGTTTTTTTGCTCAAATTGTATTTTTTAATAATGCTTCTTTTTCAGGATCTAGTAATAGTTTCAAGAATGTGACTTTTAAAGAAAGAGCGAGTTTTGAAAAGACCGAGTTTTTAGGCAGATCTCTTTTTGTAGATAGTTCTTTTGAAAATATTGTTTCTTTTAGAGATTCTGTGTTCTCTAGTGACGTCTCTTTTTTGGGGAGTAAGTTTTTGGGTGAGTCTCGATTTAATGATGTGAGGTTTGAGGATGTTGTAGTTTTTAGTTCTGCAGTGTTTTCTTTGAGTTCTGATTTTAGTGCTTCATATTTTTTAGGTAATGCAGTCTTTATTGATGTTCGTTTTGTTGGCGAGTCACGTTTCTTGAGTGTCAATTTTGAAGCTGATGCGTCTTTTGAACGGAGTATCTTTGCTAGTGCTTCTTTCTTTGATAAATGTTCGTTCTCTGGCGATACAAATTTTCTGAAAGTAAAGTTCGAAAAACGAGTCAGTTTTGAGTCTTCTGTGTTTTTTGGCGACTCGTATTTTGAGGGGGCTGCATATCATCGAGAAGTGAATTTTGATGTTTGTATTTTTCAAAAAAATGCAGTTTTTATCGATGCTGTATTTGGGTCATATGTTGGCTTTTCGAATGCAAAATTTGTTGGAGATCCAGTATTTGCTCGAGTAAAATTCAATGGGTATATAAATTTTATATCGTGTATTTTTTTAGGTGAGTCAAATTTTAGCGCGGCATCTTTTCTAGGTTATAGTGATTTTAGGGCAGCTGAGTTTCAAGGCAAATTGCAATTGCGTCAGGCCGTTTTTCATGATGAATTGCATTTTGAAAAATCTCGTTTTCTTTTTCTTAAATACCCACCGCAATCAGCTGGAGTGGATGAGGATAAGCCTATTTCCCTAGATGGTGCTATTCTTGAAGCTGTACATTTATGGGGTATTGATGAGCTGAGAAATTATAGTTTTAAAGATAGTTTTTTGCTTGGTCTTAGCTTTTCTAAAAAGCGTTTTATTGGTTGTGATTTTACTGGTGCAGTAATGAAAAATATTCATACTGATGGTTGGAAAGTCGATGATTTAACTGTTATGCATACAAAGTATATCTATACGGACTATAAGGTAGTGGACTTTGTGGAGGACGATGGAGAAGTGCGAACTATATTAGTTGCTGATGAGCAGACTCGTGTCCCAGCTGATGGTAACTTTGGTCAAGGAGATAATAGAGGCTTTGATCTTAAAGAATATTTTCATATTCCGTATGAATGGAATTACGCACTTCAGTTACCTTCTGAGTTACGAGTTACTATTTTGAATGCCATCCAGTTTTTTAGGCATTATGCTGAAAAAGCTAAGTCTGCAAATGTTGAGGTAAATACAAAGACTGAGGGAAGGAAGGTTAGAGTAATATTTCAGGTCCGACAAGAAGAAGAACGAGAACGAGTTGAAGGCCTATTTCATGATTTTATTGAACGTTTATTTAGCTTGGAAGGATTTGTTGTAGAGTTTGAGAATCCATCTCTTGCTGAACAGGAGAAAGCAGAGATTCAGATTAGAACAACTAATTTACAGCAGCAAGTTAATATCGAATTGGCTCATCAGCTTGAAATGGCTAGGCTACAAGGTAGACCTGATGTGGAAGAAAGTTTATTGCCGATTTTAAGGCGAGAAAGGGAAGAAATGCAAGCTTATAGTTTGGCACTATTGAAAAGTGCAGGTCAAATTGGTCTCAATAATTTACATATCAGTCAGGAACAGCGAGTTATTACAGGTCCTCAGAAAACCGAAGCAAGTGCTGCCTTTATGCAGCTATTGGAAGGCCTTGAAGCAAAAAATGTTTTGAGTGAAAGAAGATTGCGGTGGATTGAGGAGGAAATTGGGGCAATTAAGGAGGATTTAGATCAGGAGCGAGTGGGTGAGGCGAAAGGTCGCTGGGAAGTTGCATGGCGAACTTTACGTGAGTTAGTTGACTTTTCAAGTAAATTTCCGAATTTGTTTAAACTTGGAGAAGAAATAGGTAAGATTTTTTAAGGGCATTTGCTTCTTGCTAAAAGCAAAATTTGTTACTTAGTGCTAAGCCAGCTTAGTGAAATTACTCGTTAACCAGCTTCACAATATGCCCACCCGTATCGTGCTCTAGTAGCAGATAAATGGTGCCATCTGCCCCGTGCTCAATGTCCCGGATGCGCGCTAAATCCGAGATGATGGTTTCCTGGTGCACAACTTCATCACCTTCGACGACCATCCGGTAAAGTTCGGTGGCTTTTAGCGATCCAACAAGCAGATTGTCTTTCCATTCAGGAAACGCGCTGCCGTCGTGGATGATAAAGCTGGAAACAGCTGGCGAAGGTGTCAGGTCAACCTTGGGCTGTTCGATTTCTGTGAGATCTACAGTGATCCCCAAAAGCTCGCCATATTCTACCGGGCTGCCATCATAGTCGAGTCCCAGTGAATGCAGCGGCCAACCGTAGTTTTTGCCTGCATCGATCAGGTTCACTTCATCGCCGCCGCGTGGCCCCATTTCGGTGCCCCATAGTTGCCGTGTCCGCGGATTAAACTCCAGGCCTTGCGGGCTTCTGTGTCCGTATGACCAGATACTCTGCACTGCTTTTTCGTCGCCAACAAACGGGTTATCTGCAGGGATTGAACCATCCAGATGAATGCGATGGATTTTGCCAGCCGGCTGATTGAGCTCCTGAATCCCCATGTAGTTGGCAATTCCCTTCATGCCCACAGTGAAATACAAATAATCAGAGCCATCAAACGCCATGCGACCACCCAGTGTGATATCAGGCGTAGGTGTGTACCAGGTTGAATCAGCCTGCCAGATGGTCTCTTCATCGATCCATTGGTCGTCAGCTATGCGGCCGCGAATGAGTTTAAGCATGGAGACATCTGAACCTGAGGTCCGGCTCAAGTAATTGCAATTTGAGCACCGGTCGCCATAGGTAAGGTAGATCCAGCCGTTGGTGGCGTAGTCCGGGTGAAGGGCTACATCAAGCATCCAGCCGCCGCCATATTTAATGAAGAGGCTGGGATCCTCATAGACCTCGCTGTTTGTCTCAGGAGTACCCGCAATGAGTGGGGACAGCGATCCATCTTTTTCGACGATCCGTAGCCCATGCAACTTTTCGGTGACAAGGATACGGCCATCGGGCAAGGGGGCAATGGAATAAGGGAGTGGATCGAGGTTGGTAGCAACGGATTGCACGCTAAACGTATGATGCTCTGTCTGCAGGGGGGCTTCTGGCAGGGAAAATGCGTCTTTAACGTTGTAGTAGTCGCCGTCTTTGACGCCGGCCAGTTGCACTTCAGCAATCAGAATAGCAAGCCGCTTGATTTGGTTGGCATCCAGGGTTTCGCCAAAAGCTGGCATCCCCATTTCCGGCTTTCCGTTGGTAATTGCCGTAATAATAGACTCCTGTGTACCCATAGCCGTAGGGGTAGCGCTGGCAAGGGCGGGACCGCGGGATGTACCTTCAAAGCCATCACCATGGCAGGTTGCACACTCCGCTACATAGAGGCCATAAAACGAATCGTGTTGGGCGCATGCTGAGAAAAAACATGTCGACGTAAGCGCAAGGAGGAGGATACAGGTACGCAATGGCGTCATAAATGGGGCGAAAGCAAGTGACTGTATGGAGTAACTGAATAGAAGCGTATACGGAATCGGTGATTCAGGTTGCGGTTGATGGGCCGGCGTTAGGTTGCGAATGCCTAATTTTTTTCAAAGATTAACCTTGTAACCTCTCACAACGTCGTGTTGTCGCTCATGCAAAAGTTCGTTACCTGTGTCCTTGTTGTACTCAGCGCTTTACAACTGCAATGCAATCCCATCCCTGCCACAGCAGATCGGCCTGATATCATTTTTATCCTCATCGACGATCAACGACACGACTTCCTGAGTTTTCGTGGGCACCCCTGGATGGAAACGCCAAACATTGATAAGCTGGCAGCGAACAGTCTGTATTTTGATCATGCGTATGTCACCACGTCGCTTTGCTCACCGAGTCGAGCTTCGATCGTTACTGGCCAATATGCGCACACGCACCGGGTCATTGACAATGATACGCCCATTCTTGAGGGGACACCTACGTTTCCACAGGAGTTACAGAAAGGCGGATATCATACCGGGTTTGTTGGCAAATGGCATATGGGTGGGCATAATGATATGCCGCGGCCCGGGTTTGATTATTGGGCTTCATTTAAAGGGCAGGGACCGTACAACGATCCTGAGATGAATATCGATGGTGAGCGCGTCCAGCATAGTGGCTACACGCCGGACATCCTCACCGAATTGAGTACTGCCTTTATCGAAGCGCAGGCATCAAACGACCAACCCTATTTTCTTTTTCTCTCCCATAAATCTGTGCATGAACCCTTCACGCCAGCACCCCGACATGAAGGTCGCTACGCGGATGTGATTGTGCCGCGACCAGATTCGGAGGAAAACTTTGAGGGCAAACCGCAATGGTTAAAAGACCAGCGTACAAGCTGGCACGGTGCTGATCGCGATTGGGGGCTGGGGCATACCAGCGTCAATCACTACGGGGATTACAACGGCTTTTTCCAACGCTACAGCGAATGTATGCTGGGGGTAGATGAAAGCGTTGGTAAAATCCGTGACACACTCGAGCGGCTGGGCCGGCTGGATGATACCGTCATCATTTACTACAGCGACAACGGTTACATGATGGGGGAGCATGGGCTCATTGACAAACGCGTGATGTATGAAGAGTCTATCCGGGTGCCGGCCTTTATCCACTGGCCGGCCAAGATTGATCAACCATCCATTAACTCGGAATTTATCCTCAACGTGGATCTAGGGCCTACGATGCTGGATCTGGCCGGCGTACCTGTACCTGAAACCATGCATGGTGCCTCATTCTTGCCGCTCCTTGAAGATGCCAACAGCAAATGGCGGGATGCGTTTGTATACGAGTACTTCATCGATCCCAATGCGGTCCAGACGCCGACGACGTTTGGTTTGCGCACAAAAGAATACAGCTACATGACCTACCACGGCGTATGGGATCAGTACGAGTTATACGACATGCGCAATGACTCCCAGCAACACGTAAATCTGCTTGGCGATATTACCTATGGCCAGGGGTATGGCACGTTTCTGCGTCATGTGGAGCGGCAGGATCAGGCGTTGTATTCGGTTGTTGGGAGGTTGGATAGTGTCTTGACGGCACAGTTGGAGGAAGTGGGGGGGCGTCGGCAGCCGGTATGGGAGAAAGGACATTAACTCTTTTCGTTAGCACCCTAATTTATCGTGTCCAGTGCGCCAATGAGGTATAATTCTTGAACCAAATAAATACCAGAGCATAAGCATCTCATGTGTAATTAGTCTCCAGCCTCTTACAAAAAGAAAAGCCTCAATCAACCGTTCATGTCTACTGGTGTAAGCGATAAGGAGTTGTTTGAGCGCGTACAAGCTGGCGACGAATCGGCTTTTCGGTTACTGTTTGACCGGTATTATGGCATGCTCTTTCGGTTTTTCTGTTACCGAGGGATGGAGCACGCTCGGGCAGAAGACATGGCGCAGGATGTTTTTGTAAAGGTGTGGTCGAACCGCGACCGGATTCGTGTAGATAAATCCATCAAGGCCTATCTGTTTACCGTTGCCGGCAACGAGATCAACATGTATCTCCGCAAAAAGAAGGTACGCGACGCCCACGCCACGGAGGAGAAGGCTTCTGCTATCTCGTATGCGCTACCTATAACCAATTTTGATACCAGGGCGGCCATCGACGCGGCCATCCAGGCTTTGCCCGAAAATCAACGCCACGTGTTTGTACTCCATCGATACGATCAGCTGACCTATAAAGAAATTGCGCAGATCCAGCAAATATCGATCAAAACGGTGGAGAGCAGGATGAGCAAAGCATTGAAGCGATTAAAGCAGGCTCTCCAGCACCTCAGAACACTCATCTTAATTCTTTTTTGCTGATATGATAGGTGATTCTGATACTTGTGCATTTATACTACTGAACGGGGTGTGCCGTCCTTTTCATTGGAGTTTAAGTATGCGCTCAGGTTTGCTCTGTTTGTTTGTAGTGTTGTTTTCTGCAATCCCGCACACGGTGCGGGCACAAGGCATGGTTAATAATGAATCTATCAGCATAGCATTTGACGCAGTAACCCTGGTCGATGCATTCCGTCAGGTAGAGCAGGAGGCAGGCGTGAGTATCGCATTTAGTGATCCGATGCTATACGAAGCCCAGGTCACGGCTACATTTGAGGCTACGACGATTCAGGACCTGCTCAACGCACTCATTCGGGAATACCCGATGCGTGTGCACCAGGTGGCAACGCGCCAATACGTGGTCGTCAAGCTTGAACGTGAACCTGATGTTGTGCCTTCACTACAAACCGTTTTGGGACGCGTACAGGATGCGGAGCGCGGGTTCGCGCTTGCCGGCGCTACCATCTACCTGAAACAGCAGCGGCTTGGGCAGATTTCGGACCATACAGGGGCGTTTACCCTTCATCCCACATGGATGCAGGCCCTCCAACGCGATACGCTTGTTGTGCAATACGTCGGCTACTACCCTGTGCATATCCCGGGTGATGCCATCGGGCGCGATGAGCAGGTGCTTGTTCAATTGGCGCAGACCCCAATTGATATGGCTGAAGTGAGCGTGGTTGCAGACCGCGTCAGCGCAGAAATCGGTCAGCCGGCAATCAGCACCTATCGAATGGTACCAAGTAACTTGCAGTGGGTACCCAGCGCTACAGATGACCGCATGATTCGTGCGTTGCAACTCTTGCCTGGTGTAAGTGGCGGCAACGATGGGCGAGCACAACTGATGATTCGAGGAGGCACGCCGTATCAACATCTTGTCAGGTTTAACGGGATCAATTTGTACCACACCCATCATTTTTTTGGGTTCACAAGCGCGTTACCGGAATCTGTTATTGGAGATGTCGATTTGTTTAAAGGTGCCTATCCTTCCATGTACGGGGGCCGTACAAGCGGCATTCTAAACATGGAAAGTACGCGCCCCAATAATGAATTTGAGGCAACGGCAAACCTGACGAGTTTGCATGCCGGATTGCAGGCAAATATCCCTTTTTCGCCCAGGGGAGCGCTGCAAATAGTGGGGCGCCAGTCGTTTGCAAACCTGATTCAAACACCGGTGTACCGTACATTTCTGGGGGCATCACTCGGACAATTTAGCGAGGAGGGTGGTGTTGCAGAGTCAGATGCATCACCCAACCAGCTTCTGTACCAGGATCTGTTTGTCAGCGCGACGCAGCATGTTGGGGCACGTACCTGGGTTGATGGCAGTTTTTATCATAGCAGAGACGAGGTAAACTACTTCTTCTCGGGCGTTGAGACAGTTGATTTGGATGAGAACGAAGGCGATAACAACGGCGATAACGATGGCGAGCAAGACGGAGAAGATGAGGGTGAGCATGAGAATGAAAATACGGAGATGAATGACGAAGTGATTGCTCGTTTCCAGGACGAAGATGCTACGGAGGTCATAACAACAGGGTTCTCAAGTCGACTAGCGCATGCGTGGTCTCGAAACCACAAAACTACGTTTGAATGGGCCGCTACGCGTTTTGAAAATGGCTTTGCATATTCTTCCATCTCTCAAACTGCCATGGGGACGGAGGAGGATGGTGAGCGCATCACTAATCTGTTAGACGACCTTGAGTTCAGACTGGACCATCAATTTAATTATGGTGCCGGCGGGACCATGCATGTGGGCGCATGGCATCAGCAGCTCAAGGTAGGTTTTGAACTGGTTGCTCCGGATGATGAGCCGGAGTTTGGCGAGCAGAAAGCCGTTGTGAGGGGGGGATACGTGCAGCATGAATGGCGGACGGAACGCAGGTTGAATATCAATACAGGACTGCGTCTTTCGCACTACACACTAACCGATACGTACTACATTGAGCCGCGTGCATCGCTTAAGTATAAGGTGCTGAAACATCTCTTTGTAAAAGGTGCATGGGGGATCAATCACCAGTTTATGGACCGGCTGGATCAGCTTGATTTTCTGCGGGGTAATGTGCGATTCTGGATATTGTCTGAAGAGGAGAATCCGCCGGCGCGGGCGGACCAGTATATCGCCGGCCTCCGGTATGAAAATTTCGACCATGCGATCGACGTAGAAGTGTATCGATACAATTTATCGTCGATTTATGAGTATCTCCCCAACCTGTCCGGGAATCCTGAGTTGAGTGAAGACGAAGTCCTGGATGCCGAGGGACTGCAGGAAGGCCTGGACGTGCATCTCATGAAAAAAAACGGACCGTTTCAGGGATGGTTGAGCTATTCGTTTACGCGTTCCGAGCGACGGTCGGATGAAATTCGGGATGGCAGTTGGTATCCTACCAACCAGGATCATCGACACAAAACGGCACTTGCACTTGTATACGGAAATGGTCCCTGGCAACTCAGTGCAAACTGGCGTTTTGGATCAGGGACTCCCTACACGGTTGTGTTCGAAGAACGCGTGCCCGAATTTGAAGAGGAAGAGGTGTCGTTTGAAGAGATTCTGGTTTCGGGACCTGCAAACGGAGAACGGTTGACCTCGCTGCACAGGCTGGATCTTTCTGTGCAGCGCACGATGTTGCTACGGCGCGCCTTACTTGAAGCCGGCGTTACGTTTTTTAATGTGTATAACCACCGCAACGTGTGGCGGCGAAATTACAGGGGCGACAGTCCACCCGCACTGGCCATCAATTACATGACACCCGGTTTTACGCCGGCATTTAATCTTAAGGTATCGTTCCGGTAATGGCTGACGAACAAGCAACATATGACCTGCTGATGCTCAAGAAAATTGAGGGTCAATTGGACGTACAGGAGCAGCTGTTACTGGATGCGTGGCTTGGCGCATCGCCGGCGAATCGCGAACAGTTTGATGCGCTGTATGAGGCCTGGACGCTAACGAACGCAACCGAGCCGCTTGCTGAACCCGACTATGAAGCCGGCTGGGCGAATGTAGCAGCGCGCATCAAAAAACGCCCGGAAGATCGGCCGGCCGTAAAACGATCAACCTCTAGGGCGATGCGTTTTGGGCAGTTGGTTTTTCCGCTTGTGCTCCTGATGCTAGCATTATTTTGGTACTTACGCCCAACGGATCCCGTGATGGAGCAACAGTTTACCAGTCGGGGAGAGACCTCCTCAATTGTGTTGGCAGATCAATCGGTGGTGCAGCTCAATAGTGGCAGCCGGCTGGTGTATCCTGAAGCCTTTGGTGGCAACGAGCGGCGCGTGGTATTGGAGGGGGAAGCATTTTTTGATGTACAGCCCGGGAGTCGGCCGTTTATTGTAGAAAGCAATAACGCTGAGGTTACCGTTTTGGGTACGCGCTTCAACGTCAATACCTGGCACGAGCAAACGCAGGTTACGGTGCAGGAGGGGCGCGTCCGATTAAGCGCCACAGGTGCGGCGAATGTGAGTGTTGAACTGACCGCCTCAGAAGGGGCCGTGTTGGATGCATCCGATGCGTTGAGCCGGCTAGACTCCCTCAATACTGCGGGTGCCTTCAACTGGATGGACGGTGTCATTTCGTTTCATCAAATGCCGCTGTGGCAAGTGGTGGAAGCCGTAGAACGCGCGTTTGATCGAGACATCACGCTTGATCCCGGCATCGCCGACAGGATGATCGGAGGAAGCATCCGAACCGATTCCCTCGATCAGGCCCTGGAGACGATTTGTTTGCTCGTATCGTGCAGCGTGGAGGAAGAGGATGGGCAGATTGTGTTGAGATGATTATGTCATTTTCGATTTTCGAATGTCGATTTTCGATTGATGCTGTGTAAGCTACTCGGGCCTTTGTAATAACCAATCGACAATCGAAAATCGAAAATCGAAAATAACCAAAAGCGGCTGATTCCTAATTGAGGGGTCAGCCGCTTTGTGTTTGGTATCATCTACAAAAAATTGGAAACCCCATAGGGTATCTGGCAAGTCATGCATTCCTGCTAGTGATCACGGCTGATTTTTCGACCTGCAATTCACACGAGCGTAAGAAAAACAGCTGCAGATGATTTGCACACGAACCCGGCATCAGCGTTGGTGCCGGGTTCATAACCTTTCTTTTCTTATAATGACAAACGCTCGTTTTCGCGCTGAGGGCATGCATGTCACTCGGCATCCACGCTGAAATATCTGTTTGACGTAAAGGCGTTTGTTGATTACTTTAGTAAACAGACCACAAGAGGACGCGCGTTCTGATATTCGATGTGATTTAAGTCGAGGGCCGGGTATATCTCACCCAGTCACTTCTTATAGATTCTATTTCTGACGCGCCAGTGCATATCTAACATTCCCATTAAAAAATTTTAAGCGTAGTAGGGGTATTGCCGGTTTCGTGGCATGATTACCCTGAAAGCGCTACCAGTTTTCTGTCACTAATGTGCAATGTTGCGCCCCACCTTGCAAAAGCACTCGTATAAAATAGCACCCTCAGTTGTATCGAAAAGGGATGATGCCGACTTGGTTCAGCGAATAAGGCAAGGGGATTATTCGGCATTTGAGGACTTTTTCGAAATCCACTACGAGGAGCTTGTGCGCTATGCGTGCATGCGCATTGCATCGCATGATGTTGCTGAGGGACTGGTACAGGAAATCGTTGTTCGCATTTGGCAACAACGTGACACCTGGAATCCCCAGGGTGCGTTGCGGGCCTATCTCTATGCTACGGTACGGAATGCGTGCATGGCTTATGAACGCAAGCAGCGGCGGCGGAACCGGCTATTCAATACCTGGGCGCGACGTACCGGCCTTGAAAGCGCAGTGGATAATCGCTATCAGGTCGAAGAAATGAATTTTGCTGCACAACAGGCCGTAGAGGCGCTACCCAAACGACGCCGAGAAATTTATTGTCTCTCCCGGCAATATGGCCTTACCTATAAAGAGATAGCTGCCATGCTGAATATCTCTTCAAAAACAGTGGAAGCACAAATGGGTAGCGCGCTGAAATTTCTGCGAGAAAGGCTTAAATCGTATTTGTAATTAACGCAAATGATGCCGGCTTGCATTCGGGCTGAACAAAACAATGAGATTCAATACAAACATAGATTGGGTACTACTTGCGTCTTACTTCGCCGGAGAGTGTTCTCCTGAGGAGCGGGCAGTAATAGTCTCGCGTGTTGCACACGATGCGCAGTTTGCTGCGGCCTTTGCGCAGGCTGAAAAGGCGTGGCTTGCTACCGGCAAACCCACGGTTGGCGTTGATAAACTGCAGGCATGGGTAGCCATTGACGAAAAAATCCTGGTGCAAAACCATACACATCAATCGTTGCGATTGATAAGGCGTGACCGCGCAGCTGCTGTCAGACTTGCGTCGAAGAAAAAGCGCAGCGTTACTTCACACTGGGCCCTCGTCGCAGCCTTTTTTGTGGTGGCAATGACCAGTCTTTACTTGTGGTACGATTTCGACGCAAAGGAAACGACGCTGCCGGAAGTTGCTGTTTTTAAAACAACATCCGGACAACGGGCAACCATCACGCTGCCTGATGGAAGCGAGGCGCTGTTGAATGCCGAGAGCCAAATCCAGATACTAACCGGTCGGACAGATTCTACGCGCGTAATTGCGTTGGAAGGTGAAGCATTTTTCTCTGTAGTCAGTGACCCATCCAGGCCGTTTTATGTGCGTGCTGGTGAAGCAGAGGTCCGCGTGGTTGGCACGTCTTTTAATGTGTCGGCCTATCCCGAGCAGGATGACGTGAAAGTGTTGGTTACAGAAGGGCACGTACAGTTGAGAAAGCATGGTAACGCACACGACGTACTCAGCCTCCTGCAGCATGATCTGGGCGTGTTACCCGCGGAAGGGGAGTTGTCTCGCACCCGAGTAATCGATGTCGAAAAAATGTTAGCCTGGAAGCATGGTGCCATGGTCTTTGAGCATGCCAGCTTTGACGAAGTTGCGCGTACCCTGGAGCGATGGTTTGGCCTTGAAATCCATTTGGCGGATCCAGATATCGCCAATCGCCATCTTTCGACCTCTTTTGAAGAGCCTACCCCCAACCAAGTGATCTCGATTATAGCCAGTACGCTGAGTCTGGACTATACCATTGAAGAGAATACAGTCACGTTTTTTGCACCTGTACGCCCATGAAAAATTGTCGATTGTTTTCGTTGCTGATGTTTGTTTTATGCGTGGTTTTAGCTGTGCCGGCGCAGGCGCAGCAAAGCTCGCCGGCTAATCCTCCAGAAATTGCAGCGTTTCTGGAATCGACGGTCTACCAAAAAAATGCAGCCGCACTCAATCAAAAAATCTATTTGAACCTGGGCGTGGTTTCGAGGATGCAATTCTTGACGCAGGTTGCACAGCGGGCAGGATTGGATATTTCGTTTGACTCAGATGCTGAGCAATTGCATGATCCAATCAACATGGTCCTGCGGCAGGCAACCATTTTTGAGGCATTGCAGGAGTCCATTCGCAATACGCGCTTGCTGTTGTCGCTGACCAACAATGGTACCCTGATTGTACGTGAGAGCCCGTACGTGAACACATCGGCAAATGAACGCGAGCTTTCCTGGTGGCAACGCCTGATGACATCGCCTTATGCCGGCAACATCTCGGGTGTTGTAACCGATGCCATTACGGGTGAGCCCCTGCCGGGTGCCAACATTATTGTCGAAGGCACCAGCAAAGGAGCTGCCACAGATGATCAGGGGAAATATCAAATCCCCCGCGTGCCAGACGGCACCTACACGCTGATTGCTTCCTATATCGGGTATCAGGAATCCAGGAAAGAAGTAACCATCGCGAACGAGAACATCGTTGTCGACTTCGAACTGTCGTTTGCCACAGTGGAAGGGGAAGAGGTTGTGGTTACGGCACAGGCAGAAGGCCAGATGGCTGCAATTAACCAGCAGATCTCATCAGTTACCATCAAAAACGTCGTTTCAGCTGATAAAATTCAGCAAATCCCGGATGTAAACGCAGCAGAATCCGTGGCACGTCTGCCTGGAGTTTCCCTCGTAAGAAGCGGTGGGGAAGGGCAACAGGTTGCCGTGCGCGGTTTGTCTCCCAAGTACAATGTCATGATGGTGAACGGCGTTCGCATGCAATCAACGGATCGTGACAACCGAAGCGTCGACCTCAACATGATTGCCCCCAACGTATTGTCGGGTATCGAGGTAACAAAGGCCCTGACGGCGGACATGGATGCTGATGCCGTAGGCGGAACGGTAAATCTGAAAATTGGAAAAGCAAGGGAAGGCTTTCATGGCAATTTTTCTTTCCAAGACGGGTATGGTTCGCTAGGTGAAACATACGGCAATTGGAAAGGCACAGCGCTGGTAAGCAACCGCTTTCTGAATAACAAGCTTGGCGTACAGCTATCAGGGTATATCGATGATTACAACCGAGATTCTGACGTATTGAGCGCCGGCTACGGCATCAACGAAGAGCAATCTGAAGATGTCCTCGCAGATATTGACCTGGTGAATACAGTCATTATTGATCGGGTAACCGACCGACAGCGAAAGGGCGGCGGGCTTGTGCTCGACTATGCCTTGCCGTTTGGCTCGCTGTACCTCAACAACTTTATCAGCAACCTCTCTGAAGATCAGGTTGAGATGCGGAATTCGCTGCGGCTGTTGGGCAACCAATTTACAGGCAACGCATCGGTCCGTGAACTGAGCAACACGGTAATCAGCAACGCGCTTCAGGGAGAGTTTGAGTTTTCCGGCATTGACGTTGACCTCTCACTTTCCAATTCCATAACCCGTCAACTGCGTCCAGGGGATCTGACGGTGAATATCGGTTCGGAGCAGAACCAGGTAGCATTCTCCAGAACGGCCGACGAAACGGCAACGCCCAGCGAGTTCCTGAACAGCGTCGAGGTGATGAATAACCTCCTGCGCATCCAGCGGATTTTTACGGTGGAGCGTGATATTACAGAATCCGCCCA
The DNA here is from genome assembly GCA_965263205.1 of Rhodothermales bacterium. Classification (GTDB taxonomy): domain Bacteria; phylum Bacteroidota; class Rhodothermia; order Rhodothermales; family JAHQVL01; genus JBCCIM01. The sequence goes on along the minus strand of CBDHHF010000035.1, from coordinate 209,890 downwards.
GGAAGCCGCACTGAATATCACGATACCGTATAACATCACCAAAAATATTACGGGTAATCTGAAGCTCGGCGGCAAGTACACGCATAATCGTCGCGAGAATGACGAGACCATGCATTTCAACCAGCCCGACCGGACGTTTGAAGGTGAACGTTTTGTGGCTGCCATGCGCGAATCGTTGTGGGTTGACCTTGGGCTCGAACGGATTGATGAAAACCTGGGTATTCGCGCTTCCCTGTTTGAAGAGGCAGACTACGATGTTGGTAACTTTCTATCAGGTGAAGAAGGGGTTGAAAGCTTCTTTTACACGCCTTCCATCGAAAAGCTGAAGCGGTTTGAGCAATTGGCAGAAGAGAATGGGGCTTATTTCCTGGCTGACCAGCAGTCCTTTGAGCGCGACTTCGATTACACCCGAAATTTCTCTGCGTTCTATGCAGCTACGGAGTTGAACATTGGCAAATACGTTATGCTGTTGCCGGGTATACGGTATGAGCAGTTCGACATGGATTATACCGCGTTTTTTACGGAGAAATTCGGGCCTAACTTCGAGGACTTTAGAAACGAAGAACTTGCGTCGACCAGTAGTGCCGACACCTGGTTTCCTCAGTTACAGCTTAGAATTAAACCGACCGACTGGTTAGACATACGGTTGGCGCGAACGAAGAGTATCATCTATCCTGATTATAGAGCACTCTCGCCAGTCATCTATTACAACACGTTTTCTGGTAATCCATTCACAACGCTTGGGAATCCGGCGCTTAAGCCTGCGATTGCTGAGAACTACGACATTTACGCGTCTATTTATGAAGACCACGTAGGATTGTTTACCGCAGGCTTCTTCAGAAAGCAAATCGACGACCTTATCGTTCCGTTTAGCTTCCGCACAAGGGACCCGGCAAGTGTAAACAACCGCCTCAATTTACCGGAGAATGCTACAACCAGTGTAACGACCTGGATTAACCTGGATGCCACGTCCACGGTTGAGGGGTTTGAGTTAGAGTGGCAAACCAATTTCTGGTATTTGCCGGCGTTTTTCAGAGGCCTGGTCTTCAGCATCAACTATACAAATATTACCTCGGATACAGCGTACCCATTCCAGACAACGGTCCGAGAAGGTACGGGGCCATTTGCACGCACCGTACTTGTTGATACAACGCGCGCCGGCAGAATGCCAGATCAACCCCGGCATATCCTCAATGCTACCATCGGGTATGATTTGAAAGGGTTTTCTGCCCGACTCTCGTTCCTTTATCAAGACAATGTGCTGGGGGGGCCGGGAGTTCGCGAAGAACTGGATGCGTATACCGACGCGCTTCGCCGCTGGGACCTTGTACTCTATCAAAAATTACCCTGGCAGGGATTCGAAGCCTACGTCAATCTAAACAACATTACCAATACCTCGGACCGGAGGTTCGTCAGTGTGTTGGAGTTACTTTCATCAGCAGACTATTACGGAAGAACGATTGATCTTGGACTTAGATATCGCTTCTAGCTGGAGTAATAAACTTTTTTATTCACTAAAAGGAGAAGGATGATTACATGAAAACATTGTTATCGCTCTTATTCTGTACCGCACTGGTTGGAACCGCTTTTGCCCAAAGTGACACGCTGGCATTGGATCCCAACCTGTTCGTAAATGATCAAATCCTGGCCGACCAGGCATCTGGCAACCCGCACGCCGTTTATTCGGTCGCTGCTGGAACAGCTTATGCTTTTGATGGCCGCCTCGACGTTACTTTCCCTGTAGAGATTGTAGGGCCGGATAATGGATGGATCGTTGAAGATGCAACACCACCTATTCTTGCCAATACCCCTGACGAGCAGGGCGCGGCGCGGCAGTTTTTTGAATTGCAGGAAGGTGGGTCGCTCGTGTTGAAAAACGTCATTATGACGGGTTTGGTCAGTACAGGTGAACTTGTAGGCGAGTTCATCATCAATACCGGAGGCAGCAAATATACAGCGCACAATGTTGTGTTCTCCGATTGGAGCAACTTTGCTGTCCGCAACCAGGCGCAGAACATCGATATTTCTGTGACCGATTGTGTGTTCATCAACGGGGTGCGTACCAGTAACTCACCATGGGGCGGTTTCCCAATCCGTATGGATGTTGCGGGAGAGAACGTGACCATTGAGAACAATACGGTAGTAAACTCCGGCCGGCTGCTTACGAACAGTGGACCGTTTTTCAACGCTACCATTCACGAACTGCATAACACCTACCTGAACTCTACCAAGGCAGGCCATGAGCAGCGCGCGAATGAGATGATTCAGGCGAATAACATCTACTACAACTACGATTTCCTCGGTCGCAAATTTGACGATAATACGTACGATTCGCACTGGACCACCTGGAATTACTTTGCTGACGTAGCAGATAGCCTGGATAAAAACTCGCTGTATCTCGGCCATAACCTGTTCTATCGCGAGCCTGCGCTCCTCGACTGGTTCGAAACACAGCAGGATACCATTCTGCCAGGCCTGCTCTGGGAGCATGCTGATGTGGATTCAATTGTTACGATGGATGATGATTATACCATCGGTACAAACTATGCTGAATTTGATCCCGGATTTGCTACACCACCGGACAACGCAGACGCATTGCTTGACTTCACGGTTGATTACTGGCTGGATACTTCAGCAGAATGGGTAGATTGGAGAATTGCAAGTGCGGTTACGTGGGACGAAACTTCTGGTCTTCCAGATTATACCGGCTGGCCTCCCGCATTTGATCTCAGCTACTCCAATACGTTTTTGTTGACAGGCGGTAGTGATGATCTGCCGGTTGGTGACTTGAACTGGTTCCCTGAAGCCAAAGAATCATACATGATGAACAGGGCGCAGCACATTGAAGATTTGCGGGCTTTGAAAACGAGTGATGTTGGCGTGTATGTACCCGGATCGCCTACGCCGCTGATTACTCCGGATAATGTATCCGTGGAAGAAGGTGAGTTGCCAGGAGGGTATGCCCTGGATCAGAACTTCCCGAATCCATTTAATCCGACAACATCTATCTCCTATACGGTGCAGTCGGCAGGTCATGTAACGCTTGAAGTGTTTGACTTGCTCGGCCGTTCTGTTGAGGTGCTCGTAGATGGTGTTGTTGCGGAAGGGCAACATACGTATCAATTTGAAGCCGGCAACTTACCGAGCGGTATGTATCTGTATCGCCTCACAGCCGGTAATGAGACCATCACGCGTAAGATGATGTTACTCAAGTAACACGTACCCTTATAAGCGTTGTACGTGAAGTGGTAATTAGTCAAAAGCCCGGACCAGCGTCCGGGCTTTTGGTTTGTATACCTATGTATACCTATCTATGCCGATTTAATGAGACCTGATCATCTACTGGTAGGCAGTTCGTCGTATACACCGGTGCCTTCTGTAACCATAATATCCTGGTTGCCTGTCAAATCGGTTAATATATCAACCTGGCCGCTTGGCCAGTGGATGAGCAACGAGTCAACCTGCGTATGTGCACCTAACCCAAATGCTGCCACCTTTTCAGATTGGGATAGATAGCTCGATCCCGAGCGTATCCTGCGATGGCTGCGCCTTTTCCCAACAACAGCGGTTAGCTGGGTGCTGAGGCCTTCTTTGTTTGACGTTGTGCCCGCCAGGTGGACCCGCAGATAATTGGCATCGCGGAGTTCGTTTCGCCACAGGTGAACAGGCCCGCCATTTTCTGTAAACAGCACATCAAGGTCTCCGTCTTTGTCGTAGTCGCCATAGCTTGCGCCTCTTGCTACCAATGCTTGCGCAAGCGGGGAGTTGGGCGCATGTTGGTGTTCGGCAAATATACCCTGGCCGTCGTTGATAAAAAGTTGAGGCTGTTGCCTGTAGGTTGATCCATCAAGTGTTGGTCGCACGGCCCACACGTGTCCGTTTGCGGTGAGCATATCGAGGTCACCATCGTACTCGATGTCGAACAAAACCAGGCCAAAGGTAAGGGTGAGAAAGGTTGGCGGCCCGATCCGTGAAGCGGCAGCGCGGTCGGTAAACAAATCATCGCCGGCGTACTTGTAAACGCCTATGGTCTCACTGGAAAAATTGCCGATGAAAATCGACTCCCGGCCGCTTTGGTCAACAACGCCCACATCGATCCCCATGCCGGCGCGTGCCTTGCCAATTTCATCGTGTGCAACGCCGCTGCGCTGGCCGATTTCGGTAAAGGTACCGTCGCCGTTGTTTTTATAAAGCAGGTCTGGTTCTGCGTCATTGGTGACAAATACGTCGGGCCAACCATCGCTATTGAAATCGAATTCTGCTACGCCCAGCGACTTACCTGCCGTTTGATAAAAGCCGGCTTCTTTGGTTTGATCGGTAAACGTACCGTCACCGTTATTCTGATAGTAGGAACTCGGAATCCCCTTGTATTCATTAGGCGCGCAATACACTTTCCGCCCGTATGATTTTTCAAGATCTTTAGCACCACGGGTGTCCAGCAAAACAATGCCCTGAATGGAGCAAAAGATGTCTTTCTCTGGAGACCATTCTGCATAGTTTGCAACGTAGAGATCCAGGTCGCCATCGCGGTCCGCATCAAAGAAAAGGGCAGAACTGCTCCAAACTGGATTGCCTGTTACACCGGCCTGTTCACTTACATCGCTAAACACCCCGTTGTCATTCCGGAATAGATAATTTTGGCGCAACGTAGTGAAAAAGATGTCTTCATCTCCATCGTTGTCGTAGTCTGCTGTGACGATGCCTTTTCCATACGCCCGGAGCCCCGACAGCCCAACCTGCTCGGTTACTGCTGAGAAGGTGCCATCCCTGTTGTTTTTGTAGAGTTGCAACGCTTCAACGGGTGAAGGTGGTGCAGCGTCGATGGATCCACCACCAACCAGGATAATGTCGAGCCAACCGTCATCATCATAATCCATAAATCCGCCTCCAGATCCCATCTGTTCGGGAAAGTACATAGCGCCGCGCGCGCCATTGTCGTGCTGAAAATCAATGAGGCCGGCTGATTCGGTTACATCTGTAAATGCCGGCACCGGGCGGGTCTGCAACTCGGAAGGAGATGTTGATTGTGAGTTACACGCAACTAACAAGACCAGCAGCGTTATGTATGCGGGATAACTACGTCCGGAGGTAATCATAATCATGGAGATTTGACTGCTTATTGTATCGCTCAATTTAGCAGAATCATTTTTTTCTGCAAGGTACTGGTTTGTGATTGGTCGGATAATGCGAGTCTGTAAACGTATAGCCCCGGGGCAACGCTGTTACCTGCATGATCCCTGCCGTGCCAGGCCACTTGATGTTCACCTGAACCCTGGAATGCTTGTACGATGGTTTTGACGTGCTGCCCCAGGGCATTGTAAACGGAAAGCGTCACGTGGCCGGGTTGAGAAAGTGCGTATCGAATTGTTGTATTGGGGCCAAAAGGGTTAGGGTAGTTTTCATACAGTTCAATTGGTAGCGGGAAAGCGGGCAAGTGTTCGCCAATGTCCGTAGCAAGCGTGGAGTCAGCTTCGAAAGCGCCCAGGTCTGGTGCAGCCCCGCGAAAGATAAAGCCAAGATCAACGCCGGCATCAATCAACTTGCTACCCGGAGCGGGGCGAAGCAAGGCAATGTCGGGCAGACTGCCATCTGCTTTGCGTGGGGCAGTGAGTTGGGCGAGGTCGATGCTCATAAAGTCATCCGTAACAGCCCGAATACCCAGGGTCCACGTGTTCGCTTCCTGGGTGTTGAGCGAGTCGACGATATTTGAGACACCGTCGCCAAACTGGGCAAATGCAAGGTTGTTTTTGAGTACGTGGTCATACCCCGGACCGTCTATGTTTTGCGAGTCCTCCCGAGAGGGGCGGTTCAACATGTTGAAGTCCCGGTTATTGTTGAGGTACCCCGTATTGTTAAACCAGTTGTTACCTCCGAGGTGGTGGTTGGCATAAAACCCGTTTGCCTTGTTGCGGACGGCGATGCTGAATTGGATAGTGTGGCGCGGTATCACGGCGGGTAACTGATCTTCGGGGTCGTGGGCGTGGCCGCCGGCTTTAAATCCGTTGCCGTCCCCCAGACTCCTGAAGTCTGGCGAGAACCCATTGTAGAATGCCCAGCTACTGTCAATGAGCACCGGCCCGCCGGTGCGAATAATATCGAAGCCGTCATCGCTGTTGAACCATGCGCGGGATCCTCTGATAATGTTCAGTTCACTGCCTTCCCGTGCGTGGATGCCAAAGCCGTCATTGTTATCGCCAATACCCTGCTCGGATACCGTGTCCCAGTTTCGATAGGCATCGCTGTTTAAAATCAGGTTGCCGCCGCCGCCAAAATGGCGAAAAGCTGTACCCACGTTGTCGTGCATGCTGAGCTGCTCAAACGTGTTGTGGCTGCCCCTGCTGTAGACGCAGTAAGATTCAGTATGACCCGTAATGGTCGTCTGGATACCCGTCATTTCCAGGCCTTTGATGTGGAGGTAGCTGCCGGCTACGTAAATGCCTACTACCCGGTAGCCCTGCGGTTTGACTGCAGAAAAGTCAAACACAGGCGTTTCTCCCGGATATGCCCAGTACTTGATGGTATTCCCAGGCGTACCGCTTTTATTGAGATAGGTGATGCTTGCAAACAGGTTGTTTACAACCTCCGAGATATCGTCTTCTGTAACCTGGTATTGCCCACCACGGATGTATACAGTATCGCCAGGACTCACCAGGTCCTGGGCCTTTTGCAGCGAGGCCAATGGGGCTTCCTTCGTCCCTGGATTTGTATCATCGCCATCCGTGGCAACAAAGACACGCGTCAATGTTTGGGCACCTGCGAAATTGGTGCAAAGCGATAGCAAGAGAAGGCAGATGGCACAGCGGGTAAACATGGTTTTGGGTGCTATTTGGCGATAAGGGGTAACGAAGGGTTGTGCAGGGTTTATTCGCAATCATGCGGGCATTCTTGGTTATTTTACCTGATTTGATCGACAGATAGGCTGTTTTGCAGCAAACTTTGCGAATTGTTTACAACACGCCCTGATTGATGTGAAAAATCGCTTTTCTTTTAAAAAAATTGCCGGCATGAGTAGGGGGAAACAGCACTTCGCGCACTGATTAAGAATAGAGGAAATGCATAGATGTTTTGACATCGTAAATTTAGGGAAATTGCGTCTGTCAATCATTGTGCTTCCATGATCACACGCGCTCATTTTATACCCACCAATTAGCATCAGGCACTTTGTATACTTTCCCCTTTATGCTACATCTTGCATCTGACATTGCATCTGGCATTGCAATAACTGTCCATGCTTGAGTATGTTGGCTACGAATTGTTTCTAACGTATCCACCCAACTGCAAACAAGACCTTCTTGTATGAACGTATCGCGCAAGCCTTTCAATAAACCTGTTCATATTGCATCCCAGCCAGAAGTGTATGATGCCATCGTCGTGGGGTCGGGTATTTCCGGGGGGATTGCTGTGAAAGAGCTCTGTGAGCTCGGCCTGAATACGTTGTTGCTCGAACGCGGCCGGCCACTCGAACATGGTGCAGGATATGTAACGGAGCACAAACCGCCATGGGCGTTGGATTTTAGGGGTGGTGTCCCCGCGCACGTGGCCGAAACTGAATATCCGGTGCAGAGTCGGCATGGCGCTTTTAGAGCCGCCACCAAGCACTACTTTATGAAGGACAGTGAAAGTCCTTACATCGAGGAAAAACCCTATTCCTGGATTCGGGCTGATGTTGTAGGTGGCCGCTCTGTGATATGGGGCCGGCAGAGCTACCGCATGAGTCCGATGGACTTTACAGCCAACGCGCAAGACGGCGAGGGTGTGGATTGGCCGATCCGCTACGAGGATCTTGTCCCATGGTACGAACGCGTCGAACGCTATATCGGCGTAAGCGGATCAGCCGAAGGGCTCAGCCAGTTGCCCGATAGCATTTTTCAGCCACCCATGGATATGAACGTGGTGGAGCGTGCGGTTAAAGGCCAGATCGAGCAGGCGTTTCCAGACCGCACCATGATTATCGGGCGAACCGCTGTGTTAACCGAGGCACTGAATGGCCGGGCGCCCTGTCATTATTGCGGCCCATGTGCCCGTGGATGTTCAACGGCATCATACTATAGCACAACAGGTGTGGCTTTGCCTGTGGCCATGGCAACGGGTAACCTTACCGTACGCGCGAATAGTATTGTGCACAGCGTGATGTACGATGAAGAGACGGGAAGAGCCTCCGGCGTACGCGTCATGGACCGCGAAACAGGCAACGATATCGCGTACCGGGGGCGCATTGTGTTTGTGTGTGCTGCTACGCTCGGGACCGCCCAAATTTTGCTGAACTCCACGTCTAATCGATTCTCCAACGGTATTGCAAATTCAAGTGGGACCCTCGGGCGCTACCTGATGGATCACCATTCTTTTGTGCAGGCATCGGGAGAAATAGAAGGTTTTGACGATCGCTATTACTATGGCAATCGTCCCAATGGCATCTATATCCCGCGGTTTAGAAATATCGGAAGGGACAAGCGGCCAGATTTTATCCGGGGGTATGGTTTTCAGGGGGGCGCCGGCAGGCCTAATTGGCGAAGGGGCCGGCAGATGCAGGGATTTGGCGAGTCTTTAAAAGCCGAACTTCGCCATCCCGGAAAGTGGATGATGTCGTTCCGTGGATTTGGCGAAACGCTGCCTCGGTATGAAAACCACTGCAGTCTCGATCCCGATATTACCGACGATTGGGGCATACCACAATTGCGCGTAGCCGTTGAGTACACGGAGAACACGTTTGCCATGGCGAACGACATAGAAGTTACAGCCGCTGAAATGCTGGAAGCCGCCGGCGCAAAAAATATTCGCGTGATGCGCCGCGCAATCCAGACACCCGGTATTGGCAACCACGAAATGGGCTCTGCCCGCATGGGGCGCGATCCCAAAACGTCGGTCCTCAACGGCAACAACCAGGCGCATGACGTCCCCAACCTGTTTGTGACCGATGGGGCGTGTATGACGTCTTCCGCATGCCAGAATCCCTCGCTGACCTACATGGCATTGTCTGCCCGTGCCGCACATTTTGCGGCTGAAGAACTTGCAAAAGGTAATCTTTGAAAGCGTACAAAAGTGAATGGGCTGATGGCTGTATCTGTTATGAATATACCTGTTTTAAAGGCGCCCGAATATTTAAGTGTGTTGCATCGTGATTAGCTTTGCCGCACACCCCACCAACTGCTGGTTTCGCTCACCCGGTACCCACCTATGAGATCATATTATGCGTTCTTGCTGCTGTTCGCATCCATAACTGTTATGGCGTGTACGGCCCCATCCGATGAACAGGCATTGGCCTGGCCGGAGCTTTCTCAGGAAAACAAGCCATGGACAAGATGGTGGTGGATGGGGAGTGCTGTCGATGAACAAAACCTTTCCCGGTCGCTGCAGCTTTATAGCGATATCGGGTTGGGTGGTGTAGAAATTACCCCGATTTACGGGGTGCGAGGTCACGAAGATGCCTTTGTCGATTATCTCTCTGAAGGGTGGATGGATCGGTTTGCCCATACGCTGTCTGAAGCCGGCCGGCTCGATCTTGGGGTAGACATGGCAACCGGTACGGGCTGGCCTTTTGGTGGCCCACATGTCGACGCTTCGGATGCTTCGAAGTACGTAGCCCACAAAACCTACGCGCTTCAAGGCGGCGCAAGACTTCAAGAGGCCATCAGCTACACGCAGGCGGAAGTTCTGCGCACGGTCCTGACAAATCCAGATATAAACGACATCAAACGGCCAATCCGCGACAACGATAACCTGCAGGCACTTGCGCTGGACCAGGTGCGGTTTGCCCAGTCGTTGCCGATTCAAGCAGTGATGGCATATGGCGCGTCTGATGAATCCCTTGATCTGACGGATAAAGTGGACGCGCAGGGCTTCCTGGATTGGACCGCGCCAGCCGGCGAATGGACGATTTACGCAGTCTTTCAGGGGCAACATGGTAAGATGGTAGAACGAGCTGCGCCCGGGGGCGAAGGGTATGCCATCAACCATTTCTCCAAGGATGCGCTGGAAAATTACCTGGTGCCTTTTGATGAAGCGTTTGCAGACAGAGATCTCAGTGCGTTACGTGGATTCTTTAACGACTCGTACGAAGTGGATGACGCGCGTGGTGAGGCCGACTGGACGCCGGCGTTTTTCGATGAGTTTGAAGCACGCCGCGGCTACGACCTGCGAAACCATCTCCCAGCGCTCTTTGGCAACGCAGATGAAGCCCGCAGTACAGAAGACCGCAACAGCAGGGTACTTACCGACTATCGACAAACCCTTTCAGAACTGCTTCTCGATGAGTTCACTGAGCCGTGGACAAACTGGGCGCACGAACGATCAGCCATTACACGAAACCAGGCGCATGGATCGCCGGGTAATCTACTTGACCTCTATGCAGCGAGCGATATCCCAGAAACCGAGAGCACAGAATTGATGCGCATCAAGGTAGCGTCCTCTGCTGCCAATGTGACCGGCAAACCGCTTACTTCTGCTGAGGCAGCGACCTGGCTGGATGAGCATTTCTTGTCGAATTGGGCGGATGTCAAACAAGCTGTCGATTGGTTTTTCATCGGAGGGGTAAACCACATTGTCTATCACGGCACATCGTATTCACCAGCGGATGCATCCTGGCCGGGGTGGCTTTTTTACGCGGCCGTTCATTTTTCACCGCAGCATCCGATGTGGGAAGATTTCGGGGCATTGAATACGTACGTGGGTCGTGTGCAGTCGATTTTACAGGCCGGCCAGCCGGCGAATGATGTACTGCTCTACCTGCCTGTACTCGACCGCTTTGCACAACGCGATCCCTCACTGCTTGTGCATTTCCATGGTATTCATCCCTTCGAAGGTATGGACGTGCATGCCGATGCAGATTTGCTGCAGCAGCGCGGGTATGCGTTCGACTTTATTTCCGACCTCCAGCTCTCATCTGTACAGGAAGCCGATCAGCAACTGATTGCCGGCGGTAATCGCTACGAGGTGGTTGTGGTGCCGGGGGCAAAGCTGATGCCCGAAGCGACGTTGACAAAGCTCCTCGATCTGGCGGCTGCAGGTGCAACCGTCATCTTTCATAACCAGCTCCCGGAGGATGTACCGGGACTGGGAGACCTGGAAACGCGGCGCGCATCATTTCTCCAGAAAAAGGGTGAACTGCAGTTTGAATCGGGTGGTGCACCCGGTTTACAAATGGCCACGCTGGGCAACGGCCGCGTGCTGCTCGGAGATGATCTCCAAGTGTTGCTTTCTCAGGCAGGGGTCCAGCGTGAAACCATGACGGATGAAAACCTGGCTTTTGTGCGGCGCGCGCGCAGCAGTGGGACGGACTATTTCATCGCAAACCGCGGCACGCAGGCTGTGAATGCCTGGGTACCTGTGCAAGCGCAGGGGCAAAGTGCTGCGTTGTTCAATCCGATGGCCGGTGATATTGGAATGGCACGCGTGCGTAACCGGCAGGAAGGGGCAAGCGATGTTTATCTCCAGTTGCCGCCGGGAGAATCCATGCTGGTGCGATTTTATGACGAAGCTTTGGGAGGCCCCGTCTACCCTTATGTAGAGCCAACCGGGACGAGCGTTGCGCTGGACGCACCGTGGGAGGTGCAGTTTGTATCGGGGGGCGCAGTACTTCCTGAAGAAGCTGAATTGCAATCGCTTGCGTCGTGGACCGTTTTTGCCGGCGAGGCCGGGGCGGCTTTTGCCGGCACCGCCGCTTATACAACAACATTCCCTGCACCAAATGTAGCAGCTGACGCTTACTTGCTCAACCTGGGGGCCGTCCACGAAACCGCCCGCGTAACCCTCAACGGCGTGGCGCTTGGAACACGCGTGGGGCCGGATTATAGCTATGTTGTTGGTGCTGATGTGCTGCAAGCTGATAATGAGCTCGTGGTGGAGGTGTCGAATGGCATGGCGAACAGGATTGCTGCAATGGATCGCGCCGGCACCACATGGAAGAAGTTTTACAACATCAACGTGTCAGCCCGCCTGCCAGAGAATCGTAATGCGGACCTGGTGTTTGATGCCTCAAACTGGGAGCCGCTTGCTGCTGGATTATTGGGGCCTGTCACGCTTACCCCTTCGCAAATTTACCAACCCTGATCAATCACCCTAATTCCTATTCCGCTGGATACATGAACTTTCAATTTGTTGAGAATGCCTGGGAGGACCACGTTGCAGATGCCCTTTCCCCGTTGGAAAAACTGGTTTATCGATCCAACCTACTCGGGCGGGATTGGCGAATCACAAATACCGGGGGAGGGAATACTTCCTCCAAACTGATTGAACAAGATCCCATCACAGGAGCTGATGTGGAGGTCTTATGGGTGAAGGGCTCGGGTGGTGATCTGCGCACGGCGAAAAATGAAAACTTTGCGTCGCTCTACCAGCAGCGCCTGATCGAGCTGCAACAGGTGTATGCCCGTTTCGAAGCCCGAGGGCCCAAAACGCCGGCTGAAGACGCGATGGTAGCGATGTACAAACATTGCACCTTCAACCTGAACACGCGCGCGCCCAGCATCGATACGCCGCTACACAGCTTCATCCCGCACCCCTACGTCGACCACACCCACCCGGTGGCGTGCATTGCCATTGCAACGGCAGCAGACGGCGAAGCATTGACCCGCGAAATTTATGGTGATGAGGTGATCTGGACTGATTGGCAACGTCCAGGATTTGAGTTGGGGCTGACGCTCCAGCAAATTTGCCGCGACCATCCGAATGCAAAAGGGGTAATGCTTGGCGGGCATGGCTTGATCAACTGGGCAGATTCCGACAAAGCCTGTTACTTGCTTTCACTCGAACTCATCGAACGCGCAGCCGCCTTTCTTGCAGCCCGCGATGCGGGTGACGCCGTGTTTGGCGGCCCTCGATATAACCCGAAAGATGAAGCTACCCAAAAAGCGATACTGGCTGACGTGTTGCCATGGCTACGCGGCAAGCTCAGCGCACCGAAACGTGTGATCGCTACGGTTGAATTGGATGATCGCGTGCAAACGTTTATTAACTCCAACGATGCATCGAGACTTGCAGAGTTGGGCACTTCTTGTCCTGATCACTTTTTGCGGACGAAAATCAAGCCGCTTTATGTGGATTGGAATCCATCGTCGGGTTCGGTTGATGATTTAAAAGCGGCCCTCGAAGCCGGCCTTGTGACCTATCGCGCAGACTATGAGGCGTATTACAATGCCTGCAAACGTCCCGATTCGCCGGCCATTCGAGGGGGGAATCCAAGCGTGGTCTTGATCCCCGGCATCGGTATGATCGGTTGGGGGAAATCAAAAAGTGAAAGCCGGGTTACCGCTGAATTCTACAAGTGCGCCATTGAAGTGATGCGTGGGGCAGAAGCTGTTTCGTCGTATACCGCGTTGCCGCGGCAGGAAGCGTTTGATATCGAATACTGGGCACTGGAAGAAGCCAAACTGCAACGCATGCCAGCTGAAAAAGAGCTTGCCCGGCAGGTGACGGTTGTGATTGGTGCGGGCAGTGGCATCGGCAAAGAAGCAGCACAGCGGCTCATCAGCGCCGGCGGTATCGTTGCTGCTATCGACCTGAATGAAGCAGCGGCAACTGCTACGGCAAATGAAATTATTGCAGACATTGGGATGGGTATTGGCGTTGCCGGCAGCGGTATCTCAGGCTCCGGCGATGCGATAGGTCTGGCTGCTGACATCACAAACCGCGAAACCGTCGAGGCGATGTTCAGCAACGTCGTTATGGCGTATGGTGGCGTTGACAACGTGGTCATCACCTCAGGCCTTTATGTGAGCCCCGACCAGCATGGACGGATTCCAGACCATAAGTGGGCCGACACATTTAACGTCAATATTACAGGGCCATTTATTGTTGCCGAAGAAGCCGCTTCTATTTGGGAGATGCAGCAGTTGACCGGTAGCCTTGTGGTCACGACGAGCGTGAACGCTGTTGTGCCAAAGAAAGGCAGCATTGCATATGATGTGAGCAAAACGGCAGCGAATCATCTGATCCGAGAGCTTGCGGTTACGTTGGCGCCGCTGGTGCGTGTGAACGGTGTTGCGCCGGCTACCGTCGTCAAAGGCAGCAGCATGTTTCCGAGAGACCGCGTGATGGCCTCGTTGAGCAAGTACAACCTGCCCTTTAAAGAAGCCGAGGATACCGAGACGCTGCGTAACCGGCTCGCCATGTTTTACGCACAGCGCACCTTGCTGGATAAACCCATCGAACCCGCAGATCAGGCAGAGGCCATTTTTCTGCTAGTGAGCCCGCGGTTGTCAAAAACAACGGGGCAGGTCATCACGGTTGACGGGGGGCTTTCGGACGCCTTCCTGCGCTAACAGGACGGGTTGCGCTACTAATTTGTATTTGATTACCATGTTTATATTGGGAGAATTGACAATACACCACGGCACAAGCGGGTGGTTTTCACTTCTTCTTCTGTCACCACCATCCACCTTGTACGAGCATTATGGAGCGATCCACCCTTGTAGAACGGTTAGACGCGATCAATGAATATGATCGTGAGCCTGTATCTGAAGATGGCCTGGAAGGGCCTGGTAACTTTGCAGGACTGTATGCTGGCGAGCACGTTGCCGGCACCGAATTTGTCATTGGCCCGCTGTTTGTCGCGCACGGTGTTGCAGCAGGCGACCTGATCTTTGGTTTGTTGCTGGGCAACCTGCTCGCCGTGTTATCGTGGGCGTTGATTTGTGCGCCCATTGCAACCCGTACGCGGCTGAACCTCTACTGGCAACTGCGCAAAATCACGGGGCCGTACCTGCTGATTGTGTACAACATTGTGAATGCGCTCATGTTCTGCTTCCTGGCCGGCTCCATGATTGCCGTAGCCGCAACGGCGGTTGGCATTCCTTTCAACATGCCCATGCCGGGCTTGAACGACATGTACCCCGACAGTATTGCCTGGGTGCTGGTGGTACTGGGTGTTGGTACCGTGGTAACGCTGCTGGCAATCCTTGGCTTCGAGCAGATTGCCCGGTTCTCGAAAATTGCCGCACCCTGGATGTTTTTGGTTTTTGTTGCGTGCGCCGTGGCGGTCTTGCCCCAACTGGGTGTGACTTCAGCAGGCGATTTCTGGCGCGTTGCCAATGAAACCATTTGGACAGGCGTGCCGCTGGAGGGGCAATCGAAGTTTACCTTCTGGCATGTTCTGTTTTTTGCGTGGTTCTGTAACATGGCGATGCATATCGGGATGGCAGATATGACCATTCTCCGCTATGCAAAAAAATGGCAATATGGCTTCTTTAGCGCATTTGGAATGTACCTGGGTCACTTTGTAGCATGGATTGCTTCGGGGATCCTGGTAGCCCTCGCGCTGCAGCAAGGGGGTGATATTACCCCGGGCCCGATTGCCTTTACAGGCGCCGGCATCGCCGGCCTTATCGCTGTTGTAATTGCAGGCTGGACAACGGCAAATCCGACGATCTACCGCGCCGGCCTGGCGATGCAAACCATCTCCCCAAACTGGAAGCGCTGGAAAGTAACTGCTGCTGTTGGGGTGATCACAACCATTGCCGCGCTTTTCCCGGCACTGGTGATGAACCTGCTCGAGTTTGTAGCGCTGTACGGCCTCATCCTGATGCCGATGGGGGCCGTGATTTTTGCCGATTTCTGGTTGTTTCCCCGTATCGGACTCCAGCAGCATTACGCTGAGTGGAAGTCGATTCTTATCAGCTGGCCGGCAGGTGCAACCTGGCTGGTTACGCTGCTTGCGTGCTGGGGCATCAATCAAATTTGGGGACTAGAAATCTTCTTCCTGGGGCTTCCCGGATGGTTTATCGCGACGGGACTCTATCTATTGTTTGGAAAAATCCAGCAAAGCATGGGGTCGCCAGAAATAGCAGTACATCAACAGGTAAAATCGGAGGCATAAGATGAAGAGCATACTCAAAGTAATTTCTTTTGCAGGTCTCGTCCTGACAATTGTGCCGGCGTTTTTTGTCTTCTCGGGCGCGTTGACCTGGGAGCGGCATGCGCTCTACATGTTGATCGGTACGGTGATGTGGTTTGGTAGCGCACCTTTCTGGATGAAAGAAAACAAGAGCGAAGCCCATGTTGAATAAAGACGTAGTTGTTCGAGCAAACGAAACTCCGTTGGCGCGGCACCAACGCAGTTTTGAGTTTCTGGCTGCGCAACTGGCTGATGGTGGTATCGACGTTGAATCGGTGCTCAAGGCACTGACAGCCTTCGAGGTTGCAATCCCGTCCTGGGCGCTCGGTACAGGGGGGACTCGTTTTGGCAGATTCCCGGGACAGGGTGAACCGCGTACTGTTTTTGAGAAGATTGAAGACATTGCGGTGATTCACCAGCTCACGTGTTCAGCACCCCGGGTATCCCTCCACATTCCCTGGGACGAACCCGAAGATCATCAGGCGTTACTCGACCACGCGCTGGAGATGAACCTCGGCTTCGATGCGGTGAACTCGAACACCTTCCAGGACCAGGCCAACCAGGCGCACAGCTATAAATTTGGCTCGCTCAGCCACACAGACCCTGCCGTGCGCCGGCAGGCCATCGAGCATAACCTTCAGGTGATCGAACTGGGACAGAAACTTGGGTCATCTGCCATTACCATATGGCTGGCAGATGGCAGCAACTATCCCGGTCAGTCGCATTTGCGTCGGTCGTTTGAGCGCACCCGCGACAGCCTGCAAGAAATCTATCAGGCGTTACCTGGTACGTGGCAGCTGTTTACGGAGCATAAGCCGTATGAGCCGGCGTTTTATTCGACGGTCGTGCAGGATTGGGGCTCGTCGCTGATGCTCGCCCAGGCGCTCGGCGACCGTGCTGCATGCCTGGTGGATCTCGGGCACCACTTGCCCAATGCCAACATCGAACAGATTGTAGCGCGGTTGATTACGGCGGGCAAGCTGGGCGGCTTCCATTTCAACGACTCCAAGTATGGCGACGACGACCTGACCACGGGCTCGATCCATCCTTACCAGCTGTTCCTTGTGTTTAACGAACTGGCAGATGCAAGCGCGCAGTTTGGCGACGCGTTTATGCCGGCCTACATGATCGACCAGAGCCACAACCTCAAGGACCCGTTGGAAGCGTTGTTGCAGAGTGTGATGGCGTTGCAAACTTCGTACGCGCGGGCGTTGCTGGTGGATCGGAAGAAGCTTGAAGGATACCAGGACGCCAATGATGTGCTGATGGCGGAAGAGACACTGAAGACGGCGTACGAAACCGATGTGCGTCCGCTTGTAGCAGAGATGCGCCTGCGGGCCGGCGGGGCGTTGCAACCGCTGGTAGCTTTCAGAGGCTCCGGGTACCGGGAAGCAAAAACAACTGCCCGGCGCATGCTCGATTACGTTCCACCGCAAAGCCTGTAAGGTGTCATGAAGGAGTCTCCCGCGTACCTGGCTTTTGATCTGGGTGCATCCAGTAGCCGGGCCATTCTTGGGATTTTGGAAGATGGAAAGATGCTGATGCAGACGCTGCATCGATTCGAGACACCGATCCTGGAAAAAGGGGGGAGCCTCTACTGGGATATCGATGCGCTGTGGAACGATATGCAAACGGGACTCGAAAAAGCGCTGAATGCTGCGCCGGGGCTAAAAAGTCTGTCTGTGGATTCGTGGGGCGTTGATTATGTCCGGCTTGATGCAGCAGGCAAGCCCATTGATCTGCCTTTTTGTTATCGCGACGAGCGCACAAAGGGCATGATGGACCTGGTTTTTGCAACGATGCCGGCAGAAGCGATCTACAAGCAAACGGGGATCCAGTTTTTGCCGTTTAACACGCTGTACCAGGCTGTTGCTGATCAACAACAAAACCCGGCACCCAAACCCGCGCTACACCTGTCCATTGCCGATTATTTTAACTACCGTTTTTCGGGCAAAGCTGTGTGGGATGTGTCGATGGCGAGCACCACGCAGATGAAAACGGTTGATGCAAATACCTGGGACCCAGCTATTTTTGATGCCCTGGGTTTGGATCAACAGGCCTGGCCACCCATTGTCCCTTCAGGTACCGTGTTGGGGCCGGCACAGGTAAATCCTGCCATTCAGGTCGTTGCAACCTGTTCGCATGATACGGGCTGTGCCGTGGCTGCGGCGCCGGCTGCCGTTGATCAAAAGCATTGGGCCTATATCAGCTGTGGCACCTGGTCCTTGCTTGGGCGGGAAAATGCAGAGCCCATCGTAACGGACGCAGCGCGGCAGGCCGGCTTTACCCACGAAATGGGTGTTGATGGGACCTACCGATTTTTGAAAAACATCGTGGGGCTATGGGTGCTGCAAGAGTGTATCCGTGCCTGGGGGATTGCCGACGATTGGGCGGCGCTGACCACCGCAGCTGCAGCGGCGGCGTCTCCAGACTTTACCCTCGATTTAACGGATGAACGCTTCATCGCGCGGGGGAATATGCCGGCGCGCATTGCGGCATATTGTGAAGCAGAAGGTTTTTCAATGCCAACAGATAATGCCAGTATTGTCCGGCTGATTTTGGAAAGTCTAGCGGCTAACTTTGCAGAAAACCTGTCGCTGCTGGAGCAGGTGACAGGAGAGGCTGTTGACGTGATTCATTTGTTTGGCGGCGGCTCACAAAACGAGTTACTCTGCCAACTGACGGCAAATGCCACAGGCCGGACTGTTGTTGCTGGTCCGGTGGAGGCAACAGCGCTCGGCAATCTATTGATACAGGCACGCGCCATGGGCGACCTTGGAAACGATGCATCAATTCGGAGCATCGCCCGCGCATCGAGCGAACTCACTAGCTATGTGCATGCAGGATAGTAAACACTTTGTTGTGTGATTTTAGGAGAATAAATTTACTGGTGCATGGTGCGTTTTTGCGGCGAATTGTGTCGTTTATGAAACACCCGTCGGGTTTCCAATACCCAACGGGTGTTTTTGCAGCGGGTGTTTTTGCAGCGGGCGCGAGGCCCTCCTGAAATCGATCCCGGAATCCGGCTACCACCACATCATCATTTGAGCAGGATCATCTTCCTGGTAAGCTGCTGTTGCGGCGTAATGAGCCTGTACAAATAGGTGCCCGAAGGCAAACCTGTAGCATCAAAAGCAACTTCATGCTGACCCGCAGGCAGCGTCTCATCAACCAGGGTACGGACTTCCCGACCCAACATATCGTACACCACTAGCTTCACAGGGCTTAACTGTGGCATATGGAATGGGATGGTTGTTGTCGGGTTAAATGGGTTGGGATAATTACTGTCTAGCTGGAAGCCATCGGGCTGGTTGTTTGCATCCTCAAGCGGAGAGGCTATCGCTACGCCTTCCTCGGAAACGCCGGCTTGCATGCTGATGGTTGTTCCTGCGTTGTACCCTGCAACATCGAACGTAACGGTGAGCGGAATGCCGGCCTCGTTTCCTACATTACCTGCGGTATAAGGTGTCGCAGTCAACGTATTTTCACCTACATCAAATGTACCCGGCAAGAAGTTGCCGCCCAGATCTCCAAAGAGCGCGTATGGCGCAAGGGATTCTCGGCGCTTGATATCAATGGGGGCAAGCTCCAGCCACACGTATTGCAATACATCTTCACCAAATACACCCACTTCAGCCTGCACGTTAATATGAGGCGGCAACGTACTCAAATCGAGCGTTGAGCCATTCCGGAGTTCGCCAATGACTTCATCTGTATCTGCATCAATAAGTGTGAAGCGTAGCACCGTTGTGGCTTCCAACGGAATAACATCCGGCTGTCGTGCACCTGTAATTGGTAAGTTGTAGACAGGATTGACCGGATCGTTGCTGAACACCTCAAGCGTGGCAAACAGTGAATCGGTCAGCGTGCTGTCGGCGGTCAGGAATAAGGTGAGGGGGATGGTCTGATTCGCTTCAATGGTGGCCGGCGTTGTAATCCCTGTTGAGAAGAAGTCAGCGTGCATACCGCCAATGCGGACAGAATCAACGGTCAACGGCGCGGTACCTTCATTCCGTAGATCAACAGGCAGTATGTATGTCGAATCCTTGTCAATCCAGCCAAAATCTACAGCATCAACGGAGAGTACTGGATAGGTGACTTCCGCGCCGGTGTTGGTAAGTAGCAGCACCCAATCCTCCGCTGGGTCTGTTGGAGGTGTACCCACGGAGCGGTATCCTGGACCGTACACAAACGGTGCACTGCCTGAAACGAGCGCACCACCCGTTCGTGGGTTGTACCACGCAGCCGCATACTCACCTGCCGGCAGCGATACTTCAACCGAATCTGCAGAGGGCAGGTACAACGCATACACGTTACCCGAGTCAGCAAACACATAGGCTGTGTCCTGATTGGTCAGGTTAATCTCAGGCTGCATTTCGCTGAAGGGCAGATGCTGCTGATAGAAGTCAAGCGCATGCCTTGTGTAGGCCCACATGGTGCTGCGCGAGCGCCAGTCTTCGTTGTTGAGATCGTGACTGGCCGTTTCGTAGCCAAAGTACCATTCAACGCCGGCGCCGCCCGCCATCAGGTTGGGCCACAGACTCAAGCTGCGCACGTCATCGTGGTTGCTGTTGGGGCCGTCTTCGGTAACGCCGATCTGAAACGGTCCAAACTCGTCCACCGTCACCACCCAGGGACGGCCGGCTTCTGCTGATGCCTCGTACCATTTCAGCGTTTCATTGTACGTGCTGTCCATACTGTGCAACTGCAGCGATGGGCCTTCAAAGTGTTCATAACCCAGCAGCGGCTCGTACACCTCGTCAAACTGCCCCGGGAAGGTATGGATGGAAATGGGGTGATTGTACACGTCGAGTTCGCGCAGGAACGCAGCAAAAGATTTTCGCTGGGCATCTGTGTTCTCATCGTTTTCTTCACCCAGATTCCAGGTTAATGCGTGGTGATGGCCAAAACGGGCAACGAGCTCGCGATAGTACAGTTTGCGCGTTGTGCCCAGGTTGCCGTTATCCAGCAGCATTTCGTTTTCCGTTTCCTGGAGCTGCACGTGCAGCATGATTCCTTTGCGGTCCATGTGGTCGAACACCACGTTCCATTGGTCCAGCTTGGAGACATCAAAGCGCGTACGTTCGGTATGTGAGGTCCACGGCCATACATCTTGCCCGTCGCCATCAACGTTCATCGTAAGAAAGTACACGGCATTCATGCCGGCATCGCTCAGGTAATTGAGCGCACCGATGATGCCTTTGCCTTTGCCATTTTGCCACGCTGGATCGCCCATTTTCCAGTCAGCTACGTGGGCTGCGTACTGCTTGATCGGGTGGACGCCTTTAACGCTATACGTACTGTCGAAGCCGGCGTACGCCAAGAAGTTTTCAGGACTGTTGGCGCCTCCTTTGAGGAAGTACTCACCGTTATCGAATTGCAGGTAGTGCTGGTCTACATACCGTAGCATACCTTTACCACGGTGGTCGCGGCCTGACTTATTCGATGCCTCGATTTCAAAATTGCCGGTAATGCCTTCGTACATGGTCGGCGTACCATCAGCATCGAGGTTCACGGCAATGTTATTGCCTGTACGGAAGGTAATTTCATAGGTCCACGTACCCGTGTTGTCCGGGTTGAAATGTGCACGCCATTTGTTGCCGGCGCTTGCGCTACTCTCTGCTGCGTCACCATCGGCTGCAAAATATCCGGGCACACGAAACGAGCGGCCGTCCTGGGTAAACGTTACCTCAAACCGGTAATCCAGAAACGGATTTACAGCGTCTGATTCACTGGTTTCAACACCATCAACGGTGAGCGTGACCGGGTGCCATTGTTTGAAGTCACCATCCAGTGCAACAGTGATGACGGGCGGTTCTTCAACCTCGTCTTCTTGCTCTTCTTCTTCATCTTCAACAACTGCAAATTCAGATTCGGGCAGCGCCAGGTTGAGTGGGTTACCGGTGCCATCTTTATAAAAATGGATGCGATCCATGCGTGCATTACGCGAGCGGCCCGAGATATAAAATGTATGCGTGCCGGCAGAGAGCGTGTAGCGCATCTGGCTAAATACACCGCTCGATGGCTCGGTGGGGGAGTTGAATGTAAATCCGTCGTCTTTATAGTTGGCCGGATGCAGCACCTTGACCCAGGTGCCGTTGTTCATACGCGCCCACACATCGTTTTCCTGGTCGCCTTTGGGGGCGCCGAGGTGTGACATGCGGAAGCGCACGTTGTAGTCGCCGGCGTTTTTGATGTGCACCGGGTAAGCAAGGATGCCAACCCCCGGATTGCCAAATAAATCGTTGCCGTTCCAGCGGATGTAGCCGGCGCCTGTGTGGTTGGCCTCGGTCGACTCAACAACCCAGTCACCGGTTAGGTCGGCCGATTCAGCCTGAATCACGATCAGGCCGTTTTGTTCGATAAAGGCGGACTGCTGGCCCTGAGCTTCCTGTATTGGTATGCCGGCAAGCAGTATCGCTGCGGCTGCGAGTAAACTGGTTGCTGATGTTGTGCGAAAATTGCGGAGTGAAAAGGTTACGAGGGTTAAACAAACAAAGGAAATGGTGCTAAGCGGGATAAACATATAAAAAAGTACTACCTACTTGTACGGTCTTGCGAAAGTTAAAACCAACCGCGATTTCACGCCTGGCGGCATCCGATTGTGGATGTTGCGTGGTTATTCTGATGAATCAACTTTCTTTGCCACACGCCTTCCGGTATGACAGGCCGACCGCTACATAGCTGTAGTTACCTTAGGATAGGCTAACTGTTAAAATTGGGTTATTGTATGGTGATAATGATTAAATAATTTAGTTTATAGCTTATTTTAATTAATAAATTTATGTATACTGGGGCAGTTCGGTAGTCTTGATCATACAAGTTGTGATTTGAATACACGCTGGCATTGTTGCACGGGATCGGTTCCTACGTTACTGGTAGCACCGCCCCAAACGCCCAGCCTCCGATAGTTCAAACAAACTGACAAGCACGAGGTGCTTTCAAGCATATGTCGATAGCCATCAAAGAAATTACCGTTTCCCTTGCACAGGACAAGGTCTCTGAAATGCAAGAAGATCTTAAAAACCTAAGCGCACTGGCCTGGCAAATAGTACTGATTAACGGGCAGATAGCAGATAAAGAAGAGAAGTTACTGTGTCACATCCATCTTATGATTATGAATTAAGTTAACCAAATAATCCTTACTGGATTGGTTGGCTGAGTTAAAGATTGCTGGTTGAGAATTCAAGGCAATTTATAGTTTTCCTGGAGCGCATTTTGCGTATTTGAAAATGTTGGATTACAGTAAATCTGGGACACGCCGTAAATCCATCTATAGATATGCATTACGAGCCACTGGTGGTTGCCCTTGGTGAATATGGCCGTGTACTTGCTGCGCTCTGCCAGCGCGTTTCTGCATTCAGCAGATCTGTCAAGCTCGATGTTGGTGCGTTGGCATCGGGTGTGTATCTGGTGAGAACCACCAGTGGCAGTCAGTCCAACACCCGCACCTTCACCGTACGCTAAGACTGAAAATAGCTGTATAGAGTATTTGAAAAGGGAGCGTGCCGCGTGTGCGCTCCCTTTTTTATGTAGTCGATTTTTCGGGAGATCAGCAGAAAAAATAGAATTGGCGTCTGCTTTGCTAAAAGACGGACATAGAATTACGCATTAAGCAGTAACCACCGTTTAGACCCAATTAAATACGTGAAATTGCTACTATTATTGCTGGTGAGCCTCGGATGTTGCCTGTCCAGTGCTTCACCAGGATTTGCCCAACGTGTCGACCTGGAAGGCATAACTGTCCAGTTTACTAACCATTCAGGCACAACGTCCCTGCCATCCCAGGCTGCGTTTATAAATAATACCCGCGAGCCGGCGCTTTTTCGCACGGCAGCTTTAAATCCAGCCGAAGCTGATGGCAACACCACCGCTTCGGGTTTTGCAGTGAATTTCGACCTGACACGACCCGAACGCCCTCAGCATGTGTTCAACGTAGGCTTCAGTCAGTATCGTTTGGAAACAGCGCTTTACTTCCAACCCGAAGGCACTCCTTTTATCGTAGAGAGCAGCAACGAATATTTCCTGCTGCGTGCCGGATACAGGTACCGCTTGCGTTCCCAACGCCGGCTTTCCCTTTCTGCCGGCCCAATGATTGAATACGGGTTTCCCGTTTCAGCCATGACATCTGAAGGAATTGGCGCCTCATTCGCTGAGGAGAGCGCTGAATTCTTTGCACGGGAATCGGCACTCTGGATGCTCAGCGTTCCGTTTGTGCTCCGCATAAAGCTTGCGGGTGCCGTGGCGCTAAAGCTAGATTCGCGTCCCGCGTTCTTATTGACAAAGCTGGATGGGACGGGTGTACGAACGTTTATGCAAGGCGGCTCATTCGCTTTTCAGTTTAGACTGCGTGGGGGTGACCGATGAAACACATGCGCTTTTACGCCGGCTTATGGTTGTTCTGCAGCCTCTGCTTCATTTCGCTTCCTGCGTTTGCACAACAAGCTCCCCAGCAGTTTACCCTGAGCGGCACCATCACGGATGCCGTTGATGGGGAAGTCTTGATCGGCGCCACGTTGCAGGTTGAGGGCACGACGGTGGGGACAACCACAAACGCCTACGGTTTTTATTCCATTACCCTGGTCGAACCGCTGGTGACGCTGCGTATTTCGTACATCGGATACGAAGCCATCACCCGGGAAATGGATCTCAGCCAAACGCCGCGCGCTGACTTTGAACTTGCCCCCGAAGTGCTTGAGTTTGAGGGTGTTGTTGTGACGGCTGATCGCTACGAGCTTCAAGAAGAAGTGCGCTCAACTCGAATGGGAGCAACCCGGCTTGAGCCCGGGGAGATCACAGCCATTCCAACCATTGGTGGTGAAGCCGACTTGATCAAGGTTGCTACGCTACTACCTGGAGTCACATCCGGCAATGAAGGCACCACCGGGATGTTTGTCCGCGGTGGGGCGGATGACCAAAACCTTGTGATTCTAGACGAAGCCGTGGTATACAACGTCGGTCACCTGTTTGGCTTCTTCTCTGTATTCAATACCGATGCGATCAACGACGTGGAAGTCACCAAAGGTGCGTTTCCAGTGCAGCAGGGGGGGGCGACTGTCGTCCATTCTTGATGTCCGCATGAAAGAAGGTAGTTCGGAACGCCTGACAGCTCGTGGTGGCATTGGGTTGTTAACCTCACGGCTAACAGTTGACGGCCCGATTGGGGACAAGGTAAGCTTCATGCTAGCTGGCCGGCGCACCTATATCGACCAGGTCTTTCGCTGGGCAGGGATACAAATTCCGTACTATTTCTACGATCTGAACGGCAAGCTGAACTACCGCATCTCACCCAACGATCGCCTGTTTTTTAGTACGTACTTTGGCGATGATGTGCTCTCGTTACCCGAGCTTGGATGAAGAAGAAGAGGAAGAACTCGAAGGGGACCTGGACTTTGGGTTTAACCTCGGCAACTTTACGTCCACGCTCCGTTGGAATCACGTTTATCCCGAGTGGCAAGTTGTTTTCCAACCTGACGGTGCATCAAACGCGGTTCAAGTACGATATCTTCGGCGAATTTGTAGACAACTCACTCCTGATCAAATCACAGATTCAAGACGTGGGCTTCAAAGGTGATTGGGAGTATTTTGGCGACCCTGACAATACGTACGTGTTTGGTGGGCAGGCGGTGTACCACCAGTTCAGGCCCAACGTCATCCGAACAGCCGGTGACATCAACGACGTTGTGGCCTCGCAGGAAGGGGAACGGCTCAACACGACCGAGTGGGCGATTTATGCCGGCAATGAGCGCGTCTTTTGGAGAAGCTCTAAAGGTAGACTATGGGCTCAGGTATACAGGCGCCTTTGTATCCGGCAGAAGCTTTTCAGGTGCCGAAGCCACGCCTTGCATTGCGGTATTTGCTCAATGAAGATACCGTCTGTGAAAGCAAGCTACAGCGTGATGCGGCAGTACATGCACCGGGTTTCTTCTTCAAGCATCGCGCTACCAACCGATCTGTGGTATCCGGTAACCCGGCAGCGTCAAAGCCTCAGGTGTCGAACCAGGTGTCGATGGGGGTCACGCAAGCGCTTGAACACGCTCGGTGCCAGTCTGACTGCTGGAAGGCTACTACAAATCGTTGGATAACATCACTGAGTTTCGCGAAGGGGCCAGTTTGATCCTTGAATGACAACTTTGAAAATGAGTTGCTGCAGGGGAGTGGGCGTTCGTATGGACATGGAAGTCCTGCTGCGCCGGCGCACAGGGCGGCTGGACCGGTTGGCTCGCGTACACACTTTCAAAAACCGACCGGCAATTTGATGAACTGAACAACGCAAACCGGTACCCGGCAAAGTTCGATCGCCGGCATGCGTTTACCCTCGTTTCTATGGCTGAGCTAACGCCGAAAGTCACGTTTTCAACGGTGTGGAGCTACATGTCGGGTGCGCGATTTACGCCGCAAACCGGCCAGTTTTTGATGCCCGACCCGACGCTTACGTCTGTCGAGCTTGTCCCTGTGTTTTCTGAGCGGAATGCCGTTTCGCTTTCGCCGACGCACCGGTTGGACATCAGCTTCATTTTACGGTCAGGCACAAACAAGTGGTGGGGCGGGGAGTGGCAGATTGGTGCTTACAACTTCTATAACCGGGCCTCACCGTTTCGTGTGGCGATCGAAAACAACGGTGTTACCTACCAATACGTCCAGCAAGGACTCTTTGGCTTCATTCCCTTTTTCTCGTATAACTTCAATATCAATCGATGAAACGTATTGTCCTTTTTCTAAGCATTGTGTTGTGTGGGTGCAGCATTGCGGATCTCCCCGTAGACGTGGAGCCGGCGGAATCTGAACTGGTGGTTTCTTCGATCCGCGTAGGTGACGTTGCAATGCTGGTAACCGTAAGCCGGAGTTTCTCTGCCTTGTCAGCCACTTCGGTTGACAGTTTGGAAGCAGATCTGGTGAACACACTCCTGGTAGACGATGCCCTTGTGACCCTCTCGCACCCCACAGGCACGGATACCCTGCTGCAGGTGCCGGATACACCGGGCGTTTACACGCTCATTGTACCTGATAATCTACAGCCCTACGATTTGCTGACGCTATCGGTTGTTGATTTTACAACGGGGCAATCCATTGAAGCAACAACGGAATGGCTGCCTGTTGCAACATTGGATGCCGTTTCTCTTGTTGAGGAAAGCGATGGCGACAGCACGGCCTTCCGGTTGTCGTATGCCTTTGAGGATTTACCCGGCGAAAATTACTATGCGCTCTATGGGTACAAAATTGCTGAGGATGATTCCGTAGAGATCGAAGACCCTGAAAATCCGCTGGCCAGTTTGAACAGCAACGAACTCATTTTTTATCGCGCATTAATTGCCGACCAGGCCGCTGATGGTACATTGTATGATGAATCAGTGTTGATTTTTGATGAGGAGTTGGCGTCGGCAGATGTTTTTGTGACCCTGGCGCATATTTCAGAAGGCTATTTCCGATTTCTGGATGCAAGACAACGTACGGGTGGGCTAATTTCTTCGCTGGTCAATGAGCCGGTAAACCACCCCACAAACGTGCAGGGTGGTTTAGGGTATTTTTCTGCGCACCTGCCTACGTTGTTTGAAGTGGATTAATTGGCGCTTAAGCTTAATGCCTGTACGCGTTTTTCCAGTGCCTCGTTGACGCTGCTGTAGGCCGGCTCAACCCAGCTTTCGTCCCAAAACCACACGCCAATGCCGCGGTACACTTCGTGCTGCGTCACGCGGGTACCCCCGTCAACCGGTTCGAGCGTGTAGGTGTGACTAAAGGTGAGCAGGCCGGGCAAGCCGCCAAACTGATTCAGCTCCTGCTCAGCAATCAGTTTTTTAACCGTAGAGCCCATTTCTACGGCTTCAGCACCTGGCTCTTGAACCAGGTTTGTCATTTTGGCGCCCTCCGCAAGCGTCCCATCCACCTTGATGAGCACCGGGTTCCAGTCGCTGTATGCAGCTGTATCCATGAGGATACTCCAGATAGCTGCCGGTGTGGCAGCTATAACACGCTCTGTCTGTACACTCTTTCTACTCAATAGCGAGGCCACAACAAGTAGCAACAGTACAGCGATTGCAATAAATCCTTTTGATTGTAACATGTCCATGTGCAATAGATTACATGTGTGCATCAAACCACGCCACCATCATCTCAGGTTGTTCTGAGAAAAAGGTGTAGCCTTTAAAGCGCCACGGGGTGCCTTCAATGTAGTGTATTTTTTTATCCGCTACAGGGGCCAGGTCATACATTTCCTGTACGTCGGTCCAGCGTGAATTCATATCGTCGCGGACCTGCACAAAGAATGTGGGCACGTTGATGTGCTTAGCTTGTGGAATAATGTTGTGATCTTCCACATGCAGACCTGTAATACCATTGTAAATTGGATCGAACGCAGCCACACCTTCTTCCGGAGGAATCTGCATGTGCTCACAATTTCGCTCGATGGTGGTTTTTCCTTTTAGGGGAGCGATAGCAATCAGGCTTTTGATATCTTTAAAAGCTTCTGGTTTTTTTGCCATGGCATTGAGTGTGGCGTTTGCCCCCATGCACATGCTCATGAGCGATACATCATAATCGGCAGTATCCGTGCGTTGCTTGATGTAATCTATCGAGGCCAATACTTCCTGCCATTCCCAGTAGCCAACGCCGGTCATGCCTTTTTCGCCATCCTGGCTTTCACCGTGGCAGCGCAAGTCGTAAGCAAGTACGTTGTATCCAGCGTCGTGTAACGCTTTGTATCTGGGCAAGAAGTTGACTTCAAATCCGCCGGCAAAATCGAGCCCTTCGAGATGCCCGGCAAAGCCGTAGCGGTTGGCCGGTGAAAAGTGGTTGCTGATAATCACCTTGTTGGAATCAGCCGGGATAAACCATCCCTTAATTGTGACGCCGTCACCTGTTTCAAAGTCAATCTCTTCGAAAGCGAGACCGTAATCAGTTGGCGAACGGAGAATCGGTGTTCTTGGTGGCGTAGAAAGGCCCTGGGCCAATCCCGTCAGCATTTGTGTTTGTTGCTCGTTTATCATGGGATATACAAAGTGTCTTTTAGCAGAGGAATTACATGTACTTGTCAAAGAAGTCGAGAATCTCGGCCGGGTGTTTGGTCAGGTAGTCGTAGCCGGCTGCTCGTTTCTTTTCCAGATCCAGCCACACCATGTCTTTTTCAACCTGTAGCTGGTCATGGTATGCTTCGATGGCTTCAGCATTGAGGTACGGGTCATTGGAGTTCTGAACAACCCGCGTAGGCACGGGGATGTCTTTCAAGTGGGGCATAAAGGACGTAGCTATCAGATCTATCCCTGTACGTTGTGCATTGAGTTTGCTGACGCGCCGGCCCAGGAAACCGGGTAGACCAAGTGCTTTGACAAAATCAGGGTACAGCAACGGTTGAATCGCAACCATAGCTTTGATTTGTGGGTAGTTTTTTAGGCCATTTTTGGCGCCGAAGGCATATGTGGATGCAGCGGCTCCCATACAAATGCTGAGCAGGCCAATCTGGCTGCCAGCGTACGCAGGATGGTTGGCGATGTAATCAACCGCAGCAATCACATCTTTGTGTTCATCAGGACCCCAGGTCACCCACGGGCATGTCCCAGGACCACTTTCGCCGTGATTCCTAAAGTCATACATGAGCACGGAATAGCCTTTG
This sequence comes from Rhodothermales bacterium, assembly GCA_965263205.1. Taxonomy (GTDB): domain Bacteria; phylum Bacteroidota; class Rhodothermia; order Rhodothermales; family JAHQVL01; genus JBCCIM01. The sequence goes on along the minus strand of CBDHHF010000035.1, from coordinate 180,458 downwards.
GCAACCAGATGTTGGGCGTGCTTCAGGTAAGTGATGTCGGTTTCCCACATCTTTATCATGCCTTTGCCTTTTGGCGTATAGCCGGCCTTGCTGGATTGCACACCAAAATGCGACTGGACGATTACCTTGTCGGTGCCTCCCTTGATCAGCCAGCCTGAAAGCGTGACGCCGTCACTGGCCTCGAAGACAACGGATTCGTAGTCAAGCTGAAATTCAGCGGGATTGTTGAACACTGGCGCATTGCCAGGTTTGATCATGGAATCGGAAAGGTAGCGGGTGAGCATTGGGTATTTTTGTTGATGCTGCAAAATGAAGTACACCAACAAGCTACAGCACCCGCGTTCGTGCGATGTATGCAAGAAGCGTCAAATGACTTGCACATAGCGACAGCTACATCACACGACAGTCTAATCTGCCAGGTAGTTTGTTCTATAGCGGTCGGGGGTAGTCCCGGTCCATGAACGAAAGGCACGGAAGAAGGAATTAGGATCATCATAACCCAGTAAAAAGGCCACCTCAGCTTTGGTCACGCCAGGTGAGCACAGGTAGTGTTTGGCCAGGCGCTCCCGTGTTTGGGCAAGTATGGTGTTAAAGGTGGTGCCTTCCTGCCGTAACTGTCGCTGTAAACTGCGTGGGCTGTACGCCAGCGAAGAAGCAACGGCATCAAGGGAGGAACGTCCTGAAGGCAGGAGCTCAACAAGCGTTGCATGAATGCGATCTGCCATCGAGGCATCCTGTTCCAGCGCGGAGAGCCGTTTGTCAAGGACGGGCTTGTAATACGCCCAGGCTTCCGCATCAGCGGTCAAAAAGGGGCGATTTGCGTCGTGGGTATTGAAGCAAATGGTGGTGTGGGTTGATTGGGTGAGGCGAATGCCGAGGGCTTCCTCTACGTGTTGTGCGTTTTCGAGGTAAACCGGCAACGATGCATGTAAAGGCGTTACGGCTTCGCGCGTTGCCCTGCGAATGAAAGATGTCCAGAATACCAATTCTGTAACCGCAAGGGGGATAGGAAGCGAAAAACCTCTTCCGCGTGTTGTTAGGTTAACCTGCTCCGGCTCGACGGTCACATCCATGACAAGCGGCGCAAAGAGGTTTTTGTATTGGGCGATGCGTTGTGCTGCGACAATGAGATTCGGACTGGCCAGCGCAGCCATGAGTACCGGGCTGAATCCCTCAACGGCTCCGATGCGGCCCAGATTTATGGCAGCAGACAACGTGCCGGCTTCATCACCAATGGCTTGCCAAAAGCGGAAGAAATCCTCTATAGAAACCTGGGGGGCTTCGCGTGCCAGTAGGTCATGTGGTAAACAAGCCCGACGTAATACATTTTCCGGAGAAAGGCCTATTTCGCCAAGCGCAAACCGAAGCGCGGGATCCAGCCGATAGAGTGTAGGCATCGCTGACTGATTTCAAGTGAGAATTGAAAATATAACATGTCGGGGTTCAAGTTTGATGCCGATGACGTCATTGTATATGCAAATCATGACACATACCACATTGAAAACCCTCTTGGATCGCAGACAAATGCACAGTTGCACATCTCACCGAAAATAGCTTTCATACAACTCGTTGCCAAAGCTAAACTAGCGTCCGCGGGTTCGCCTGAAGTATGATCAAAAAACTGTTGCTCGGCGCATGTATTACCACGCCGCTCATCGTGATGAACGCTGCGTTGGCGCTGTATTTTCAAGGAGGAATGAGCGTAGAGGATACCTCGCGGTTTGCGCTCGTGATCGGCATATTTGTCTCCACGATCTGGTTTATGAACATTATCCTGGTATCTCGTGTGCAGGTACCACGGCGCTGGCAATTGTACGTGCTGAGCTTTGTACTGGTTGTTTTGTTGGGTTTGCCAATGCGTCTGGTGGCTCGCAGTTTGCTAAACGAAGGGGTGGCGTTTGCCGGCGTTCCCGTCTACACGTTCATGAATGCCCTGGTAGTGAACGGTATCATCTGGGTGATCATTGAACTTGTTCGATCAGGCGAGCTCAGAAAAGAAGCGCAAACCACCATCGACAAGCTCAAAATCGAAAACCTGGAAGCACAAAAGCAGTCGCTGATCCGGCAAATTCAGCCGCATTTTTTGTTCAACGCGCTCAGTACGCTCAAATCGCTTATTACTGAAAATGCCAAAGATGCTGAAGCGTATACGGTGAAGCTGTCCAGCTTTTTGCGCTACGCATTCACCAACGACTCTGCAGATCTTACTAAGCTAGCGCAGGAACTGGAATACGTCCAGAACTACATCGAATTGCAGGTCATCCGGTTTGAACATGCCTTTACGTATGAAATAAACATTCCTGCTGAGGCGTTAACGCACAAGCTCCCGGTTTTTGCATTACAAACGCTTGTAGAAAATATCTTCAAACACAACTACTTCAATGAAAAGAAGCCGTTGCACTTCAGCATTACGTACGCGCCGGCGCAATTGACCGTTTGGAATAAAAAGGTGGGACTGAAGCTTACTGAACGCAATGAAACGGGGTTGCTGAACTTGAGAAAGCGGTATCAGCTCACCAATGGCTCAGATATTGAAATTGTGGATGGTGAAGAGTCTTTTGCAGTTACCATCCCCTTGATTGCCGCTTAACGTTTGGGTTATGAACATTCTCATTATAGAAGACGAAAAGCGGACCGCTAACGACCTGAAACGGACCATTTTTAAGGTATTACCATCAGCCGAAATCATGGCCGTCGTTGGATCGGTGGAAGATGGCATCCTTTTTCTGCAATCGAACCCTGGCATTGACCTCATCTTTTCAGACATCCAGCTCTCCGATGGGTTGAGCTTTGATATCTTTCAAGCCGTCGAGAATACCATCCCGGTTGTTTTTTGTACGGCGTTCGATCAGTTTGCGCTGCAAGCTTTTCAAACCTATGGTATCGACTATATCCTCAAGCCATTTGACCAGGCTGCGGTACAGCGGGCAGTTGACAAGTACACGACGTTGAAGGGGCAGGCGAGTCCTGTGGAGGCGCCGGCTGTAGACTTTCACGCCATTACCGCTGCCATTAAACAAGAACTTTTCCCTGCACGCAAAACCACGTCGATTCTGATCCATCAGGGGGATAAGCTGATTCCCATCGCTGTGGACGATGTGGCGATCTTCTTTATCAAAGACGAAATACTCGCTGCACTTACGTTTGACCGCAAGCGATATTTTGTTGATCAGAAAATGGATCAACTCGAGGCAGATCTGGCGCCGGCGTTCTTTCGGGTCAACCGCCAGCAGCTTGTGCACCGACGGGCCGTGCAAAGCGTTGCAAAAGACTACCACCGCAAATTGCAGGTCAAACTGACCATTCCATTTGACGAGCGCGTGCTGGTCGGTAAGCTAAAAGTGACAGCATTTAAAGAATGGTTGAGCACTTCTTGATCGTAAAATAAGCGTGCTGTCCACTTCACCCTGTACCTTGTCCACTTCAGGTACTTTCGCATAACCCAACGGCTTTGATCCGCGTCTTCTCCCAGGTGTCAATCACCTTGAAAGCCTATTGCTATGAAGACGCTCATACTGATCATATTTAGTTTATCCCTGGCAGCTGGCAACGCTGCAGGGCAGGACACCAGTCCCCAACATACCTTCCGCAGCCTCGACGAAGTAATCGCCTATAGCGAGACGGCGAGTCTGGATCTGATCATCGATAACATCCGCTACACGCAGGCCAAAACGGCGAAAAAAGCTGCCGGTTTTGAGATGTTTGACCCAACGGTGAGTCTGCCGGGTTCGTTTACCCACTTTAGTGAATTGCCTGTAACGCTACTGCCGGCCGAAATCTTTGGTGGACAACCGGGCTCTACGGTTGAGCTGCGCGCCGGCTCGCCGTATTCGACGGAGTTCTCTCAAACCCTTGAGATTAAGCTGCTCAACCCCCTGGGCTGGGCCGACTACAAGCTCGCTAAAATCAATGAAGAACTGACCCGTTCCAGCACGCAGCAGACACGCCAGATCCTGCAAGAAAACCTGGCGGACAGTTACTATGCCATCGTAAACCTGGATCGGCAGCGCGAAAGCACAGAAGCGCTACTCGCTTCAGCCGATTCCGTCTACCAGATCACGCAGCTTAAGTTTGACGAAGGGCAGGTGAGTCAGCAAGACCTGAACAACGCGCAGGTCAGCAAGCTCAATACCGAAAAGAGCCTGCGGCAAATTGACTACCTGTTGGTCGACGCTTACCTGACCCTGAAAGTGCTCTGTAATATTCCAGAAACGGACACCGTCCTTGTAGCGCATCAGGAGCAAGCAGCGATGTTGCATACGCAGCCCATTGTGGCACCGAGCCGGCTGGATCTGAAGCTCCAGTTGCTGAACCAGGATTATGCGCGCCAGAACTACAAGAAAAGCAAGTCGCAGCTCTGGCCCTCGCTCTCCTTTTTTGCCGGCAACAACTACCAGCTCAACAATCAATCGTTTACGCCGCTGACTGGCGATTGGGTCAACAGCAATTATCTGGGCCTCACGCTCAGTTTTCGATTGCCGAATACAGGGACCGTGTCCAGCATGCGACAGACCAAACTCGACTATGAAATTGCTTCACGCGAAGTCGAAAAGGCGGAGCAGGCGGTCAATATCGAGCAGCAGCGGCTGGAAAATAGCTACCGGGAAGCGCGGGATGAATACACAACTTCCCTTGACATTCAGCGCCTGCAAGAAGACAGCTATGGGAAAAACCTGAACCTCTATGTACAGGGCTTATTACCGGTAGACCGGTTACTGGACAGCTACGACGCCATGCTCAATGCCGTCTATGCCGCCAATGCCTCAGCCATTTCGCTCGAACTGGCCCATGAGAAAATTTTGATCAACAACAGATTCTAACGGATATGAAAACCCAACTTTCAATACTCGCCTTGTTTGTTTTGTTGACCGGTTGTCAGCAAGAATTTGAAGACACAACCCCCATCCGCAAAGACGTAACAGAAACCGTTTTTGCAAGCGGCAAACTGGCTGCACGTGGGACCTATAACTTGATTGCCAAAGCAGACGGTTACCTTGTCGCAATGGATTTTGAGGCCGGCGATATCGTTGCGCAAGGCACAGTGTTAGCCGTCATCGACAACGAAGAAACCCGCGTGAACAACGAAGGCAGCGAAGAGCTATTGGCCATCGCAGAATCGAATGCAAGCAACACTTCGCCGGCTTTGCGCCAGGCGCAGGTGTCGATAGAAATTGCAGAGGCGCAGTATGCGCAAGATTCCTTGCAGGCAGCCCGATATGCTACGCTTTGGGCCCAAAACAGCGTGGCCCGTGTGGATTACGAGCGTGCCCAGTTGACTGCCCAAAACGCGAAGAAAAACCTGGAAGCTGCCTTCGAAACCCGCAGCCAGCTTGAGCGGGACGCTGAACAGCAACTTATTAATTCGCGGATGAATTTTGAGCTTTCTTCCGAATCAATGAAGCAGGTTGCTGTACGCGCTGTTGTCCCGGGGAAGGTGTACCAGAAGTACAAAGAGGTGGGCGACTATGTTAGTCGGGGGACCGTTATCGCGACGATCGGACATCCTACGGATATCTACGCAGAGGTGCAGATTGACGAAAGCGCCATCGCGGATGTGAAAGTGGGGCAGCCGGCGATTGTCCAACTCAACACGAATCCGGATCAGCCGATCCAGGCTGTCGTGAGCGAAATTCTGCCCACATTCAACGACGCCAGTCAGTCCTTTACTTCCCGGCTTACCTTCCTCGACCCACTCAAATTCCAGATTGTGGGCACGCAGTTGCAAAGCAACATTATTGTCGAGCAAGTGGATAATGCTTTACTCATTCCGCGCAAATACCTCGATTTCAATGGCAACGTCCAGCTGAAAGCCACGGGGGAAAAGGTACCAGTGACAACCAAAACGATCAGCAGCGATTGGGTACAGGTAATCGACGGTATTGATGAAGAAACTGCCCTGACTGTCGCAATCAATTAGGCTTTGTCTGAAAAATCCCAAATTGGCGGAGACAAAGCCGTATCCTGAGCGAATGCGAAGGATCTAACAAAGCAGAACGTGATTTCGGGTTTTTGTGCTTCCGTGTTTTCGATTTGAAAATTACAAAATCAAGAGACCCCGAAATCCCAAAATACAGAATATCATGCGTATACCTGTAAATCTGGATATCGCCCTGACCCATATCGTTACCCGTAAGAAGCAGACATTGGTTACTGCATTGGGGATCACCATTGCGGTTGCTATCTACCTGTTCATGAACTCGTTAAGCAGTGGATTTTCGGACTTCAGCCGGGATAATATTTTCATGAACAACTCGCACATTGTGATCGACAAAGATGACGAAATGAGTCAGCCATTGTTTGACAATGGGGAGGGAATGGTGCTGATCAAGAATCCCCAGATCACAAAAGGCTCGAAGAAGCTCAACAATCCTGAAGTCTTGCTGCGCGATATCAAAGAAGCGCCATACATCACCAATGCGTTGTCGCTCATTGAGTTTTCAGCTACATACCGGCGGGGTAGTTCCCAAATGCAAGGGCAGGGTATGGGGGTAAATATGCTGGATTATGCAGCCATGTTCGAAACCGAAGACGTGATGGTCGCCGGCTCACTTGAAGCGCTGCAGGATAACCTGAATGGCATTATTGTAGGCGCCGGCATTGCCGAGAATCTCAGTCTTTCTATTGGCGACAACATTACGGTTTCTTCGACCGAGGGCGTGAGCAAAGTGCTCCGCATTGTAGGCATTTTCGAGACCGGTGCCAGTGCGCTTGATAAAGCGCGGTCGTTTGTCAACACTACCACGGCGCAGCAATTTTTAAAGCAGGGGCCGAGCTATGTGACCACCATTTACGCCAATACCATTGATCCTGATGCCAGCATCGCGTTTGCGGAGCAACTGGCTGACGTGGTGCCTTACAACATCGAAGACTGGACGGTGATCAACAAAGACATCCTCTCGCAGGAATCGACGCGTGAGATTATGATGACAGCAATATCGATTGCCATTTTGATCATGGCCGGCTTTGGTATCTACAACATCCTGAGCACCACCATCTCCCAGAAAATTGACGACATCGCGATCCTGAAAGCAACCGGTTTTAATGGGCAGGACGTTATCCGCATTTTCATCATGGAAGCGCTGCTGCTGGGTGTGATCGGGACACTGCTCGGCATTCTTGGTGGGATCATCCTGATCAACATCATGAGCCACATCTATATCGGGCAACCTGTGGGGCATTTCCCGATCAGTGTTGAGGCCAGCCTCGTCTTTCGAAGCACCTTGTTGGGCCTGGTGCTGACCTTTTGCGCCGGCTATTTCCCGGCACGCAAAGCAGCCGACGTGGATCCTGTAGAAATCTTTAGAAAATAGGTGAGAGTCATGCAAGATATTGTTCTGCAAACCCGCAATTTGAACAAGTATTTTCACACACCGGTTGAGTTTCACGTACTCAAAGACATCAATATGCGTGTGCACCGCGGCGAGTTTGCCTGTATGATCGGCAAAAGCGGATCGGGGAAATCAACGCTGCTTTACTGCCTGAGCACGATGGACAATGACTACACGGGTGAACTGCATTTGTTGGATGAAAACGTCACGGGCCGGCACGATACGGCGATGGCGTCCATCCGCAATAAAAACATCGGATTTGTCTTCCAATTCCATTACCTGTTGCCCGAGTTCACCTGCTTGAAAAACGTCATGCTGCCGGCGCTGAAGCTGGGGAAATACAGCCATGAAGAAATTGAAGCGCAGGCATACCAGAAACTTGACATGCTGGGACTTGGTGACCAGGCACTGAAGCCTTCCGTAAAGCTGAGTGGTGGGCAGCAACAGCGGGTGTCGATCGCGCGTGCCCTGATCAATGAACCCGATGTCATCCTTTGCGATGAGCCGACCGGGAATCTGGATACCAAAAACACAGATATGGTCTTTGATGTCTTCCGCCAATTGGTGGATGAGACCAACACAACCATCCTTACCGTTACCCACGACGTCGACTTTGCCCGCGCCAGCGATCGCACCATCGAACTCGAAGACGGTCGAATTATAGCGCAATAGAGACAAAAACATTCATAACAATAAACTGTAGCGTCATACTGCTTTTTTCGCTTCCTGCTCTAAACAAGTGGCGCTTCATCAATCTATCACCAGTAAAATCAACACACACCATGAAAAACATCAAAGCAATGACTTATATCAGGCGTACAGTGTTCTCACTTTTCATGCTGGCCTTTGCACTTCCTGCTACTGCGCAGACTGCATCGCTACCAGATATGGATGAGCAGTTTGCTGCACAGTTTACAGAGACGAAAGAACAGCTTGCACTGACGGAGGAGCAGGCGGTTGCCGTCGAGGAAATCATGAAGAATACCATGATGGAGCGGCTACTGATCATGGATAAGTACGGCATCGATTTTAGTGATCCCAACTTCAAACGGCCGGCCAGAAGCACGCTACAAAAGATGGGTAAAGAAATGGAGCGGCTTGAAAAAGACACGAACAAACAACTGGATCAACATCTGGACAAGAAGCAGATGAAGAAATGGAAGTCAATTGAAAAAGCGCGGAAAAAAGAAATGCGCAAACGGCTGTTTTAGCGGATTGTGAATCAGCCATGGACGCTCTTGCAAGCATCCTTCATGTTAATCGTTTAATAGGTATATAAAATGCAAAATTTCTTCAATGCCCTTAGGCTGCGCAATAGCCTGAAACCAGGTAATTTGTACCAGCGTTTGGGCGCCGGAATGGTTGCTTGCCTGGCCTTTGTCCAACTGACTGGCTGCGCCAGGGTATACTACGTAGGGGATGAGTTCGCGCCGACGGAGACGGTAGACTTTTATTACGGCGAGGATGCCATCGATAAGCCTTATGATTTGATTGGACACGGGTTGGGCAGTGGTTTCTTTGTGCGAACCCGGAAAATTAAATCCAAGCTTATTGAAGAAGCAAAATCGCGTGGTGCTGATGCAGTACTGTTGCAGGGACTCGGTAAGTCGAAAGTAATCATTGGTCAACTCAATGCAGACGAGCGGCAGATGAACGCTGTATTCCTGCGGTATCGCTGAATCATAAAATTACAGGAGCCCTTGCCGGCGAGGGCTCCTGTTCTAACCCACTTAAATAAACACGTCAAACGGGTTGTCATTGATGAGCGTTTTCAGGCGCTCCTTGTCGTCCTCGGACGTTTCGAGGGCGTCGAGCATGCTGAAGATGTCATTCTCCTGCCCGCTGGCGCCACCTGTTCCCTGGGGACCACCTTGCAGTAAGAACTGCTGCTGCATTTTACCCATCATGCTTTTCAGCTTTTGGATGTTAGGCTTTTCGCCCGGCTTGAACCCACCGAATTCTGCCATTTTGGATTCGATCTGCTGGATCAGTTCTTCCTGACCAATCAGGCCATCCTGATCGGTATCGACGTCAGCAAAATGCGAAGCGCGTTCGCCAACTTCAGCTGTGCTCAGCATGCCGTCGCCATCCTGGTCCAGTTTCTGAATCAAGCGACTGCTTACTTCCTGCGCGTCAGGAAGCTGCCCGGATGCGAGGATTTCCTGACGAAATCCAAGTCCTGATATTTCCATGATTACACCTCATGTGCATTGATTTGAATTAAGATGTGTTGTGCGCGCGCAAACACAACAGCGGAAAATGCAACCCATATGCCGGCCTTGAGGCCATTTTGGGCTATTTACATACTTGCATACCAGTGCCAGCTATATGCTCATGGCACATACTGGCTGTATTTGTGGCAGGTTTGAAGCCTCAACTAGCATCGGATACAATGGTCTCCGGATAAGCCTTTTACGCGAGATGAAACACCGAATTTACGTTTGTTACACGGCGTTGACATCTGTAACTGTTTCCGCGTACGCCGGTGCGGTAAAACATCCGTTGGTGAGAAAGATTTTCGACACTGTACAATTCGGCTGTACAATTCAGGTCTACAATTCAGCTGTACAATTCAACCGTAAGTACTCAGCCATCGAATCGATAGCCGATGTTGTGGACCGTGAGGAGATAGATGGGCTTCGTAGGATTGGGTTCAATTTTTTGGCGAAGCCTGGCCACATGCACATCGACAGTTCGCGTGTTGGGGACCGTTGGGTAGCCCCATACTTCGTTCAAAATATCTTCCCGGGAGCGAACTTCGCCACAGTGTTCGACAAAGTAGCGCAGGAGCTGGAATTCTTTAGCGGAGAGGGAGACGAGGGCTTCCTTAATTTTCACCTCGGCCCGCCGGAAGTCGATCAGTACATCGCCAAAAGCATAGCGATGCTCCTGGGCTGCTTCGTCTTTGGACACGGTTCTACGCAGCAGGGCCTTGATCCGAGCAATTAACTCGGCCATTTGAAAAGGCTTGGTCAGATAATCGTCAGCACCAAGGCGAAACCCGAGTACCTTATCCATGGTCTGACTGCGGGCCGTAAGCATGATGATGGGCAGAAACTCCTTGTGCCGGCGGATTTCGCTACACACCTCAAACCCATCACGCCCGGGCATCATCACATCGAGCAACACAAGATCTATCGGTTCCTGGATGGCTTGTTGCAAGCCTTCGTCACCATTGCCTGCTACCTTGACGCCGAAACCTTCTGATTCGAGTCGTTTCCTCAGCGTGAGAACGAGACCCGGCTCGTCTTCTATCAGCAATATCTGCTTACTCATGGTATCTGTGTCACGTTGGGTGGCGTCTGAGCCAGGGTTACATAAAAGGTGCTGCCACGCGCAGGTGTACTGCTCACCCGGATGTTGCCTCCGTGCGCTTCGATGATTTGTCTCGCAATACTCAGTCCTAAGCCATTGCCGCGGATTTGCGTCTTGCGCACGTCTGGTGTACGGTAAAACGGCTCAAAAATGCTGGCCTGTTCAGATGGCTCGATGCCGATCCCACGGTCTTCAAAAACAAGCTCGATGCCGGCGACCTTCTCTTTTGATGGTCGTGACTGGATGGTCAGCCATTTTTGGCCATTGGCGTATTTGATGGCGTTTTGCACGAGGTTCTGCAACACCGTATGTAAGGCCTCGCGATCGCCGCGGACTGTTGGAAGGGCCGCATCGAGTTGTAGCTGCACGTCGAAGCTTTTTAACGGCACCTCATATTCGGTTATAATTTGTCGAATTAACGCATTCACATCTACTGCTGTATCCATAGGCGGTGCGTGCCCAAACGAGATGCCGGCGTAGGCGAGCACCTGTTCTATCGTATTGAGCAGGCTGCGGCTTTCATCAACGATTAGTTTGCCGTAATCCTGTGTTTCTTCCTGGTCTGTGATGAGGCCGTCCTGCAGGTTCTCGCCTGCTGCATGGACAATAGCCAGCGGTGTACGCAGTTCGTGTGAAACGCCGGCGACAAACGCCATTTGCTGATCCGCCAATTGCTGCATGCGCCGCGTATACACGATGATGAGTACAATGGACAACCCCAGAATGAGCAATACCGCAAAGCTAATCCAGAGATTACGGTTGCGCGTCTGCGTTACAATTTGATCGAGTGGGCCGGCTTTGTGTTTGACATACAATTGCCAGGTTCTGACCGGCATAAATCCACCGTTGTTACCTGGGTTCATTCCCATAGTGGCCGGCAAGCCGTTTCCACTGAGCCGGGAGAGCTGAAACCCTTTCCTGAAAAAGTCCAACACGCTTTGTGGCGGGAAGGGCGCCTTGTCGCCCATGAGCTCTGAGAATAAACTCACGATTTGCGGCTGGTCGGGTATGCCGATATTCATGGAGAAGTCTTCCCCGGCAAATGCATCGACCGTGAGAGACGGGGTAGACCTGTAAAGAATTTCGTTGGGGTTGCCGCGTTGCGTGAGCAAGACATCGTACCCTGTTTCCGGGCTATCGGAGAAGTGCTGGGCAACGAGTGCCGGCATCATCGTGTCAAAGATATACGCTGTGTTTAACGACAGCACAAGCTGGTTGTACGGAGAGCCTGTTAACATCTCAGCCGGCCAGGAGACAGTCGTGGGATTAGCGTTTTCCATGGTGCCGGAGAAAGGGATCGGCGAAACGAGCGTGGTGGTTTGCGTTGCTGCTGTTGGCAAATCATGCGTTCGATACGCAGGCTGTTGCTTAACCCAGGTCCTGACCGAAGAAGGCCAACTGGTGGGGAGTAGTTGGCTGGTTTCACTATCGTGGATGTACAACGCCGGCGAAGTTGTAGCACTGCCTTCTATTAGATAAACTGCGTCGATAATCGGAGCATAAGGCGACATCGCATCCCATCGGTTTTTGCGCTGCGTCAACTCCTTCCCCAGCGGCTGTTTGCCTGCCGTTCTCGCGCCAACAAAGGCCAGGTGGGCGCCCATAATTTCACGGTCGATATCCTGGCTAAACCGTTGCGCGATACTCTCGATGTTGGCTTGCATCCGCACGTAATCAGCCTCGCTGAGTTGCGCGAGCCAGTGATACTGCAAGACGGCCAACAAAGGGATCGTGCCGAGAAGCAGCAATGCCAGGAGCAGGACTTTGGGATATTTTTTACGTCGCTTCATAGAGGAAATGTCTGGCACCAAATACGGCCGTCGCTGGGGTTCGTTTCTACAAAATGTGTAGAATTAACACGCCTGAAACCGGGTGTTTACATCTGTTACATCCTTTTTAAAGCGCTGTAACAACATGGCGATCACGCATCCCGTTAGTATATTCGCCACCCTGCAGGAGGATTGTTCAGACACCCAATGCAGCCAGTTAGTGATAGATTAGCGCGTGTGTTGCCACAAGGGACCCGATTGTGTTTCAGAAAATGGAGAATATTGATGAGCCTTAACTTGTTGCATTGCATGCCAGCGGTAGCGCGTTTGCGAACCTGGAGCATGCACCACACGCCGGCCGTATTGCTCGCGTGTGTGCTGATCGGCATTGCCATGCCCGCGCAGGCCCAGAAGACGGTATCGGGGACGGTTCGCGATGCAGATACGGGTGAGACCTTACCCAATGCCAGTGTTTTTGTTGTCGGGACAGACCTGGGTGCTGCTACGAATGTGGATGGCTTTTTTGCACTCTTGAACGTCCCTGAAGACAGTGTCACCATTGGATTTCGATACCTGGGGTATCAGCCGGCTCAGTTCAGGCTGGACATCCGCACCCTGGATAAACCGCTGGATGTGTATTTGCAGCCCACCACAGCATCGTTCGACGAAGACGTAGTGGTTACCGCTGAGCGGTACCAGATGATGAAAACGGCTGAGAACGTAAGTCAGATTACCATCTCTCCGAAGGATCTTGCTGTACTTCCAACAGCCGGCGACGTCGACATTTTTCGGTCACTGCAATTGATGCCTGGAATCAGTGGCACCAACGAAGGGTCTGCCGGCTTGTTTGTCAGAGGTGGCACACCCGATCAAAACCTCGTGTTACTCGATGGTATGACGGTGTATCATGTGGATCATTTTTACGGTTTTTTTAGCGCCTTTAACGCCGATGCGATCAAAGACGTGCAGGTGTTTAAAGGCGGGTACCCCGCGAAGTACGGTGGTCGCACTTCGAGCGTGGTCGACCTGACCGGCCGAACGGGGGCAAATGTGCTGGCCGGCCATGCCAGCGTGAACCTTTTGAGTGCGAACGCGACTATCGAAGCGCCGATCGGTTCAAAAAGTAGCCTGTTGGTATCAGCGCGCCGGTCGTATACCGACATCCTGGAGTCTGGTGTGTATAGCAGCATCTACGAGACGGTGACCGGAGAGGGCCTAAATGAGGATCAAACCGGTGGCGGTCCATTCAGTGCGCAGTCCGCTGCAGTTGAGCCTAATTTTTACTTCTACGATCTCAACGCGCGTTTTACGTATCGGCCTACGCGCAACGATGTGCTTGCGCTAAGTTTTTACAACGGCAAAGACCACCTCGACAAGTCGCGCGAATTGATCCCGGGAGCAGGGAATCTGAGTGCCGACACGGGTGTGCTAATCGATAGTGAACTTGCTGACTTTACGGATTGGGGCAACATCGGCGTAAGTACCAAGTGGTCGCGGCAGTGGAGTCCGCGTTTTTATACCAATGCCCTGGTTGCCTACTCGAACTATTTTAGCGACTACGACCGGAATGGGTTTGTAGAGCGACGCGACGCAGAAGCGGACACGTTGTTGTTCGAAAACAGATTCAGTACTGTAGAGAATAACGACGTGCAAGACTTCACGCTCAAGCTCGAAAACGAGTGGCGATTGGCGCAACATCACAACGTAGACTTTGGCTTCCAGTACACCGCTTCAGATGTGACCTACGATTTTGTGCGGGATGATACGCTGGGTATTCTAAGTCGTGATCAGCAAGCCCGTCATTTTAGTGGATATCTACAAGACGCATGGCGCGTGTTTCCAGGCTTGACCATCACGCCCGGGATTCGCATCGCCTACTATGATCAGGTGGATGAAACGTACGTGGAGCCGCGGTTGGCGATGAAGCTGAATCTAACAGAGCAACTGCATGTGAAAGCAGCGTATGGCCAATACAACCAGTTTGTCGCGCGCGTGGTGAATGAAAATGTGACCGAAGGTGCGCGGGATTTCTGGTTGCTGGCAGACGGAGAGGATGTGGGGGTGCAAAGTGCAACGCATTATGTTGCCGGCTTGAGTTATGAGCTTGATTCCTGGCTGTTTGATGCTGAAGCCTATTACAAAGACCTGTCAGGCCTTACAGAATTTTCCCTTCGCTTTAGGCCCAGCATCCGTGAAATCAGTGCCGATGAGTTGTTCTTTACCGGAGATGGTGTTGCTCGCGGCATTGAATTTCTGATCCAGAAAAAGACGGGACGCTTTACCGGTTGGCTGAGCTATACCCTGGCTGAAGTAGAGCACACGTTTCTGGACTTGAACGATGGGGAGCCCTTTCCTGCGCTACAGGATCAGGAGCATGAACTCAAGCTTGTGAATAGTTTTGAGATCAATGAGAAATGGCTGGGATCGCTCACATGGACCTATGCTTCTGGCAAGCCTTACACGGCCCCGGAGTCGTTTTATGATATCGAGTTGGTGGACGGGTCTGTACAGAGCTATATCCATGTGAGCGGTAAAAATGATCGCAGGCTGCCAGACTACCACCGATTGGATTTGGCCATCCATTACCTGTTTCCAGTAGGCGAGGAGGGGAAGGGCAGGCTCGGGTTTTCTGTGTTCAATCTGTACAACCAGAATAACATCTGGTACAAAGAATTTGACCTTGCAGAAACGCCTGTGACCGTGACAGATGTGGGTTTTCTCGGCTTCACACCAAACATTTCGTTTCGCGTCGATTTTTGATGCGCAGTTGCCAAATTCATGTATCCAATGTTATCGAGACCAATGAAATATTTCCGCTTTTTGTGTGCCTGCGTATGCTTGATGGGGGGAATGGGGTGTGACAGTGCAACCGTTGATGAGCCAGAAGATTTGCTTGTTGTTGAGGCCTTTCTTTTTGCCGGCGAGCCGGTCAACGATGTAAAGCTGAAACGCTCCATTCCCTTCGAAAGCACTGACTCCACCAGTATGCCTGTAAATGATGCAACGGTTGTGTTATCCAGGGGAGGGGAACGTTATTCGCTTACCGCTTCTGGTACAGATGGCTTTTATGCGTATGAAGGAGATGATCTGACCATCGAAACCGGGGATGTCTTCACGCTATCCATCACGTTTGAAGGCGCCAATATTACCGCAACGACCATGGTGCCGGCACCCCCGCAAAATGTACAGTTGCCCTCAGACGAAATGCCCGTACCTAATTTTGGGGGCATCGGTTTTGGCGGAGGCGGTGGTAATTTTGATAGCCTCAGTGAGTTTTTTACGGTTACCTGGGATAATCCGGCGGCAGACTATCACTACGTTGTGGTCACCAGTGATGACCCCGAGGAGCCCGACTTCATTTTACCGGATTTTGCGCGAGACTTCATCGGTGATTTTGAAATTGTCTCAGAGCCGACAACGGCCAATTTTCACGACATCATCCCCGTGACACTGAGTTGGTTGGGACCACATTTTGTGACGGTGTACCAGATCAACCAGGAATACGCCGACCTTTTCGAAAATCGCGAACAGGATTCTCGAGACCTGACGGAGCCCCCGTCCAACATTGAAGGAGGTCTTGGTATTTTTACAGCCTTCAACGGGGTGGTGCAGGAGTTTGAGGTAGTAAGGGAGAGTCCGTGATGTCTACAGTTGCTGGAAAGGAGCGTGCTTTCGGGATTGCGGGTTCATGGGATTTCGTATAAGCCCGGAAGCACGAACACCCGGAAGCACGAACGCCTAACTTATAATCCAAACTCCTGTTAATCGGCCTGTTTTACGACATACCAGGTCATACTGCTCGGTGGCACGGAGACGTCCAGGGTTATTGCATAATCGCGGGATAGCGGGTACGTTGTTGCTGCTTTGTCCTCATGCATCACGGCGGCAGCTTGGGTAAGGCCCGTGTAATACAACGGAACCTTGAGTGTGCGAGTAACCGCTTCTTTGAGCGGATTAAATACAACCAGCATGCCTTTTTCCTCGATGGCTGGATTAACATGCAGCATCCAGTCGATGTCCTTGCCGTCAGCGCGGCGTCCATGGATGAGGTCGCTTTCCAGAATGGTACGATACTGTTTGTACCAGTTTACCCACTTCATGACCATGGCTTTGGTCCGCGGCGTGTCATAAAGTCGCGGACCGCGGTAGGCTGCCTGAACGCCGGCGCCCATGTTATTGGCCAGCATTTGCTCATAATGCGCAATGTGGGTGTCGAGTGGCTCGATGGTAGCGGCCTCACCACCACCGTGGTACTCGGTAAGTGGCACAAACATCCAGCCCATCGATGGGGTTTTATCCCAGGTGCCGTCGTATATGTTTTGCCGGGCATGAATGACTTGTTGCGCGCGCGGCAGTGACCAGTTGGTCTCACGGTAGCCCATGGCAACTTTGGTTGAACCCACCAGGAAATACCAGTCGGGCACATTCAGGTAGATGCCCTCTGCGCGGCACCATTTGTAGAAATCAGCGATGATGTTCCATTGCACCCAGCGCGAATCATGTACGCCTTTTTGTAAAGGCGGGCGGGCAGCGGCATCCAGGTCGCCGGGATAGGAGCCATCATGCTCCAGCAGGGTAAAGCCTGAGGTGCGGTAGAATTCGTACAGGTTCTCGAAGTATGCCTGTCCCCACGGACTTGCGAGTGCCGGACTAAACCCGTGGGTTTGTCCACCGGGTTGCCCCGTTTGCGGATTGACGGAGTTGTATTCGTCTGGTTCTATGCGCCGGCTCGAGAGTAACGAATACCCTCCCAATTCTACGCCTTTAGACTTTGCGTAACTCGCAAAACGCTGCATCTCACGCCGGTATTCCGGATCCTGATTTTCAATATCGAACCCGCTGCCAAACGTCAGAATGACCATCTCAAATCCAACGTCAGCCGCCTGGTCGATCGCTTTCTTTACGCTTTCCCAGTCGGCAAAGCGCACGTGCATCATAATCGGGTTTTCGGTTACCCAGGGGGCAATGGTGCGGTAGAGCTTGCGTTTTGCGAGTCCTTTGCGCTCGCGTTCCGTGGAGTCAAATACCAGCATGTAGGACCGAAATGACGAGAACGTAGTGCCAGCAGCGATGGTTTGATCGGGGCCATACGTAGGCCGTACTTCCAGGAGTGCAGGTGTGGTACGTAAATAATTGACCTGCGTGTCGTAATCCGGATCTGCAACCCAGTGAACAGCGAGCCGGTTTGCATTTTCAGGGCGCATCCCACCAAACGCGTAGTCTGTCTCAACGTGTAGGTTGGGTGTTGGCATCGGAACGCCACGGGTTTCTACCCAGGATTCAGGTTCAACCGCGGCTAACAGTTCGCTGGTAAACGCATCCAGGTTTATGGCATGATCTGATGTGTTTTCAACGGTGATCCATTTGCTGTAGGCTGGTATCCCATCATACATCGCATAGTGGACGGAAACCGAAACGCCGGCCAATGAGGCTGCGTGGGATGGCGGCGTATAATCCATTCGCAAGGAAATCCCTTTTGGCGGCCAGTTTAATTGCTCATCGTGATGGCGCACCCGCTTCCAGGGAAAAGGGGCTTCGATGGGGCCCGTTTCATAGCCATTGAACTGAAAGGCCAAGGAATCCGCGTGTAACTGGTCAATCCAACCAGGGTCCAGGTACGCATAGTTCGGTTGCCCGATCAATCCCCCGATAGCATAAGTAGTGCTATCAAGCATTACCACAGCTTCTGGTTTGACGCCACGCAGGATGGATGCCCCCGTCATCAGGTTGTCAAATCCGATTGTAGCACCATTGGGTGCCAGCTTGAACGTTCTGGAAATAAGACCATTGCTGATCACAAGCGTTTCATCAGCATCATGTTGCTGTACGTGGGCCGTGAAACGGGAGCTATCCAGAAGCCAGTCAGTTGTCCGGGTTGTCTGCGCGTCTGATGGCAGGGGAAAGGCAATCAAACAAACAAAGCAGATGACGAGGGTGGCAACCCGATGCAGGATTTGCGACAGGCTGCCGGATAGCATACATGTGGTATCAAGTGGGGGGAGATTCACGGGTGTATCACTGGTGTGGCTGTGTAAGATTCATTGTCCCGAAACTTACACAAATTGCCACAAAGATCCGACGTGAATCAGCCAGCGTATTTCGATTTAGCGCCTGTTGCGAAGCAGGTAGTCGCGGCCAGACATGACTTTCCAGCCTTCCCGCAACTGTGTACGGGTTGTGCGAGGTAAGTCGACCCCGTGTTCTTTGAAAACACGCTGTACAAGTCCTGAGCAATCGAACCGGTTTGGGCCCACCGCGCCATACTTGTAGGGGGCAGGATCATAGCGTTTAAAGGCACGCTTGAACGCTTCAAGCGAAACATCGTGGTTGATACGGCGGACGGAAATGAGGCGGTACCGCCAGTAGTCGGCATCGAGCCGGCTTAGCGTAACACCTTCGGAAGTCGAGGCGTGGAAGAATACCCCATCTTCCAGATAAATACCCACGTGCCGGCCTTTGTCGCTGATCCAGAAAAAGAGCAGGTCGCCAGGTTGAATTTCATCATCGTTATAGGGAATAGCAGTTGCAAGCAGGGGTTGCGCCAGAAAGAAAAGGGCAAGGGTTAACGTTGCTTTTTTTGTAGCAGTGTACATGGCAGTCGAACGATTGGGGAGGGGATGAGAAAGAAATGCGCCCTGTGATGATCGTTCGATTTGCAGAAATTACGCCAAGCCTTAAATGCCCGGGAAATGATGTTTTTACCGGGTTTTGAGCGCAGCTGTTGGACAAAGCATGATACAACGGTGTCTAATTGAGACTTCGGAATGCGGATTTTTGAATGTGGATTTTTGAATGTGGATTTTTGAATTTTAGCTTATCCTTCATTCCCAGCTTGACTGGGAATCCACAGGTTTGGCGATCGGTGCTGGCATTGCCGACAGCCCATTACTTGGCTGGTGTGTCCTTAGCCGGCGCAATTTTAGGCAATGCCATTGTGCCATACTGGTGGACCCCCAGTCAAGCTCTGTCTCTATATCACAAGTAACATCATCCGTTCAAAAGAGACACCGTGCCCGTTTTTTTCCTCCACGTCATGCCGGACTTGATCCGGTATCCAGAGAACGACTGGGTTAATTAGCCCTTTTAAGATGTCTGGATTCTGAATCAAGGTCAGGATGACAGTTTTCTTATTTGTGATATATAGACAGAGTCAAGCTGGGGATGACGAAGGGTGGAGGCTTGACATGTAATCTCCATTCAACTTGAGCATGACGAGGGGAGAGAAGGCTAAAGCGATAGCGTTATTTCCCCGGGCACTGGATGGAAACGTTGGGTTGAAGTAGATTCGGTATCCCTTGTAGCTTTTCGGAAACCTGGACATCCAAACCGCCATGACCTTCCAACCTTTTGTACTTGAGCAATTCCTTTCAGAGAACGAACAGTTGGTGGACTACAACTTTTCAGAAAGCGGGGTGCATCCTGTTGAGCTAGGGGAGTTATTGCAGATCGCCGGCAAAGATATGGGGGTGCTCGAAAGCGTCTCGCTCAATTACCCTGAAGTAAATGGCGAAATTGCTCTCCGCGAACAAATTGCAGCACTATATCCCGGAGCTGGTCCGGAGAATGTACTCGTAACCGTTGGGGCCTCTGAAGCCAATTTATTAGCTGCAACCACCTTGCTTTCACCTGGCGACGAAGTGCTCGCGTTTCGCCCAACCTACCTGCAATTTGGTGGCATGGCTGCCAACATGGGTGTTAAGGTGAAGCATCTCAGTCTGATTGAAGCGGAGGGATGGCGGCTAGACCTGGATCAACTGGCGCAAAGCGTCACAAACAAAACCCGCGTCATTTCGATTGTGAACCCTAATAACCCCACGGGTTCGATTTTGAATGGCGAAGAAATCGATGCGCTGGTACGTGCTGCCGATCGGGTAGGCGCATGGATTCTGGCAGATGAAGTCTATGCCGGCACCGAGCACAACGACGCGCCCATTACCCAAACGCTTTACGGCAGGTATGATCGCGTCATTGCTGTGAACAGCATGAGCAAAGCATACGGCCTTCCCGGGCTGCGTGTCGGCTGGATGGTGGGGCCAGAAGATGTGATTGCAGCCCTGTGGCGCCGGCACGAGTACGCCGTTGTAAGTGCTACCATGTTATCTAACAAACTTGCCCATATGGCGCTGTATAACCGATCCAAGTTGATTGCGCGCACGCGATCATTGATTCAAACGGGATTTGCCACGCTCGACAAGGTGCTGAGCCAACATCCGGGTGTTTTCTCGTTGACCTTGCCCCGCGCCTCGGCGCTTTCTTTTGTGCGCTATGACCTACCGATCAACTCCAGTGAAATGGCAATGCGATTGCGCCACGAGCAACAGGTGCTCATGGTACCCGGAGACTGTTTTGGGATGGATCATCACTTGCGAATCAGTTCTGCTTTACCCTTGCCCTACCTTGAAGCCGGCTTGTCTCGATTCAGTAATTTTGTGGCGTCGATCCAGGCGGGGCATTAAGTAAAACAAGATAATACATCTTGCTTATATTGACGAACAATTGCGTGCTCGTGCAGCAGCTGAGTAACCTTGTATTCTTAAACCAAATGCAAAATACACCATGGATGGCAACAAAAACGTATCTCGAAGAGAGTTTCTCGCAACAAGCAGTGCAGCCGTAGCAGGTACGGCCGTAGGACCTGGTTTTGCATTTGGTGCAAACAAAGAAAAAATGAAAGTGGCATTGGTTGGGACCGGCATCCGGGGTACGACGATGTGGGGGCGGTCGGTAGCGCGTGACTACCGTGATCAAGTGGAGTTTGTAGGGCTTTGCGACAATAACCCGGGCCGGCTTGCGTATGGCAAATCCTATATCGGTGTGGATTGCAAAACGTACAGCGATTTTGATTTGATGCTCCGGGAAGGGAAGCCGGATATGGTCATCGTGACTACCGTCGATGCAACCCACCATGAGTTCATTGTAAAGGCAATGGACTTTGGGTGCGACGTCATCACGGAGAAGCCGATGACAACCGATGCCGCGAAGTGTCAGGCCATTATCGACAAACAAAGCGAGACGGGCCAGAATCTCACGGTGACCTTCAATTACCGCTATTCACCACACCGGCAAAAGATGAAAGAGCTGCTGATGAATGGCGAGATTGGGCGCGTGACGTCGGTCGATTTCCATTGGTACCTCGATGTGTATCACGGTGCCGACTATTTCCGGCGTTGGCACGGGAAAGAACGGTTTGGGGGCTCTTTATGGGTGCACAAAGCGGCCCATCACTTTGACTTGTTGAACTGGTGGCTCGACTCTGAGCCTACACAGGTCTTTGCACATGGCGGATTGGAATTCTACGGCCACAACAACGCCTTCCGGCATACTAACTGCCGGGGCTGTCCACATCAACAATCTTGCGACTTCTACTGGGATATCACCAAGAATGAGACGTTAACCAAACTGTATACAGATCATGAGCACCATGATGGCTACCTGCGTGATGGGTGCGTTTGGTCGGAGGAGATTGATATTTACGACAAAATGGGGGCGCAGATAAAGTACGCCAATGACGTGCAGGTATCGTATTCGTGTACAACCTATTCGCCTTACGAAGGGTACCGGATTGCATTCAACGGCACCAGGGGCCGGCTCGAAGCCTGGGTGCAGGAGCGCCAACCATGGCCGATGGAAGCATACGATGAGCTTCGGTTGACGGACAACTTTGGGTATACCCAGTTGATTCAGGTACCGCACGGCGGCGGCGGTCATGGAGGCGGCGACACGCGTCTCAAAGACAAAATCTTTGTCAATCCCAATGCGCCTGACCCATACCGGCAATCTGCTGGGCTACGTGATGGGGCGATGTCGACCCTGGTGGGGATTGCTGCCCGGCAGAGCATCAAAGAGAATCGGATGGTCAAAATTACAGAACTCACATCGCTTGAACCCGTTGCTGTGCGCTCTTCGCTGGATGGGTAACAGGATGCCATTGTGTGGACTTATAAAAAAGCCGGATCGGTGGTTAACCAATCCGGCTTTTTCAATAGGTCTTGTTGCTCATCTGTCTATGCAGGGATCGCATCTGGATGTTTGACAGAGCAGAAGCAGGGGGCTGTGCCTACGTTATACGGCTTCAACGGCACATTCAGTTGCGAAATCGATTCCGACTGGCCGAGGAATACGAGGCCATCTGGTTTGAGCGTTTGCTCAATTTGCGTCAGAATGCGCTCTTTGACATCTGCATTGAAGTAAATGAGTACATTTCTGACAAAAACGATGTCCATACGCGGGTAGTTGCTTGGGATGGGCTCCACAAGATTCCCTTTTTGGAATTTCACCATTTTACGGATCGATTCTTTGACACGCCAGGAACGGCCTTCCTGTTCAAAATATTTCATCAACTGGCTAGGGAGCCCGCGACCCACCTCGAACTGGTTGTAGAGCCCTTGCCGGCCTTTTTCAACAACTTCTTCTGATAGATCGGTTGCCAGAATGTTGATTTGCCAGTTGTGCATCACCGGGAAATATTCGCGGATGATCATGGCAATGCTGTATGCCTCCTGGCCGCTTGAGCAGGCTGCGCTCCAGATGTTCAGCGTACGCGTGGCGGCTCTACGGCGCTGGAACTCTGGGAGTACCGTTTCGCGCAGGGCATCGAATGGGGCACCATCACGAAAGAAGAATGTTTCGTTGGTTGTCATGCTCTGGACAACATCATCAATCAACTGTTGATTCCGTTTCCAGCGTAACTGCATGAGCATGTCATCGATGGAGTTCAGGTTGTGATCGGCTAAAACGGGTTTCAGGCGCGCTTCGATCAAATATAATTTTTCCTCTGACAGCGCGATGCCTGAATGTTTTTCCACCAAATCACGGAAAAAAACGAAGTCTTGCGTTCTCATGATGTCAAATACGATTCGCTAATGATAATGATTGTGTGGCTTTAACCCGGCTGACGATTTCAAAGCCGAGCTGGTCTAGGGGTGCAACTTTTTCGGGTAATCCGGCTTTGGTTACGGCACCGGGCATGCCCCATATAACGGAGCTTTCTTTATCCTGGGCGAGTAGGCGACCGCCTGCTTTCAGGATTGTTTTGCTCCCTTCCAGACCATCTTTACCCATACCGGTGAGGATTACGGCCAATACGTTGGGGCCATATACGTCTGCTACAGATCTGAACATTACATCCACAGCTGGGCGACATCCTTCTTCTGGCGGGTCCAGGTTTAAGTCAAGGCGCACACCGTTTATGTCTCTAACCACAACCATGTGGTAGCCACCGGGGGCCAACCATGCTGCGCCGGCTCTCAACTCGTCTCCTGCTGCACCCTCGTAAATTGGGATTTGCGATGCGTCGTTGAGTCGTTTGGCCAGTTTGCTTGTGAAGTGCGCCGGCATATGTTGCACGATCACAATAGGAACGGGTAAATTCTTTGGGAGCGTAGGCATAAGCCTCGCGAGCGCTGCCGGTCCACCTGTAGAAACGCCAATGGCCACGACATCAATGCGATGAATCCGTGAAGCCGAATGACTCTTCTGAACCGTTCTGGCAGGGGGGGGCTTTGCGTGGTGCTCAGTGCTGGCCATCTGCTCGCGTATTGCGGACACGAGCGTAGATGCAAGTAGCATTTTACGCTCTTGAAGATTGGAGCCGCCACTTGGTTTTTCGATCAAATGGGTGCGACTAAGCTTGCGCGCATGGATGCGAGCCCGGTTAGCCTGTGCAGGATCGGTAAACAAAACAATCGGCACGTGCGGATACTCTTCTCGCATTTCGTGCAGTCCCGAGAAATCCTCGTTTTCCGAGAGGTAAGGATCCAGCAGCACAATATCAGGCTGGAGCTGATTAATTTTTCTCAGGCCAGTTTTGTAATCGGGGGCGGTACCAAGTACACGGAAAGAGCCGTCCTCTTCGAGCGTGCTTGATATCATGCGCCGCGCAACGACTGAGCCATCAATGATGAGAATCCGAATCATGCGGATTGTGCGTTTTCGGTGGTTGAAGACAATCTGCGGACATTATGCAATGCATGGCGTAGGTGGGGGTCTACGTGTGACCATGCACTGGAAGGGGATTGATACAGCATCTGCCGTTTAGTTCGGCAGATGCTGTATCCTTCTCCGGGTCTAGTACTTGAACTGTGCAACGATGCTCTGCAACGTGCTTGCCATTTGGGCCAGTTCTGTAGTAGCCCGCTGTGTATCCGTGGCACCACTGGAGGTACTTTCTGCTGCCATGGCCACTTTCGAAATGTTTTCAGCAATTTCGGTACTGCCTTTGGCTGCTTCGTGTACGTTCCTGGCAATTTCAGAGGTTGTGCTGGACTGCTCTTCTACCGCGGTAGCAATCGAACCCTGGAATTCGTTGATCTGGCCAATGATGTCGCTGATGTGACTAATGGCCTGTACAGCGCCCGTGGTGTCTGACTGAATGGCTTCAATCTTCTGACTGATCTCTTCCGTTGCCTGGGCGGTTTGTTTAGCAAGCTCTTTAACCTCGTTTGCAACAACGGCGAAGCCTTTGCCGGCTTCTCCGGCACGAGCAGCCTCGATGGTCGCGTTAAGGGCGAGCAAGTTGGTCTGCTGGGCAATCGATGTAATCACTTTGATTACCTTGCCAATCTCCATACTGCTTTCACCCAGCTTGGTAACCGTAAGGTTCGTCTGCTCGGCGGCAGCTACTGCTTCGTTGGCCACTTTGGATGCTTCGTCTGCGCTGCTGGCTACAGACTTAATGCTCGCCGTCATCTCTTCCGCACCGGCAGCAACCGTTTGGATATTGCTGCTTACTTCTTCAGCGGACAGGGCCACATGGTTTGCCTCGGAAGACGTTTCATTGGCGTTGCTGCCCATTTTATTACTGACAGCAGAGAGTTCCTCTGAAGCGGCCGACAGCATTTGCGCGCTGTCATCAATTTTTGCGATCGTTTCTTTCAAGTTGTCGAGGAAATGCTTCAACCCAGTCGCCATCTGTCCTATTGCATCGTCACCTACAATGTCAATGTCAACGGTAAGATCACCGTGTGATGCCTGGTCAACCACATGAAGAATCGTTTCAACACTCTTCTCCAGGTGTATTTTGGCTTCTACTTCTTTGGTAATGTCTGAAGCGTACTTGACCACTTTGAAGGGGACACCGTTCGGGTCACAAATTGGATTGTACGATGCCTGGATCCAGATAGAGGCGCCGGTTTTAGAGTAACGCTGGAATTCGCCGCTGTGGTATTGCCCACTTTTCAACTTCTGCCAGAATGCCATGTATTCCGCGCTACGACCATATTCTGGATCGACAAAAATTCGGTGATGCTGCCCTTGTACTTCCTGCAAGGTATAGCCGACCGCATTTAAGAAATTATCGTTTGCGAAAAGGATGTTGCCGTCCAGGTCGAATTCAATTACCGCCTGCGATTTGCTAATGGCGGCAAGCTGGCCTGCATAATCAGCATTGCGGAGGTTAATTTGCTCCTGCTGTTTTTTTACGAGTGCCAGATGCTCCGTACGGTCGCTGTTGCGGTCTGTTGTGATGAATTTGAAATCAATGCCCAGGCGCTCAATGGTGTTCAGCAAGAATGAATCAGCTACGGCCTGGATATCCAGCAAAAAGACACGTGTCACAGCATCAAAGACACGATCAACATAATCCCGGTCTTCAAAGGAGCTGAGGAGTTTCTTTCTCGTCAGCGTCATGAATTCTGAGTACGATCCAATGTACCATTTCAGGGGAAGGTCAATTCGGTCGTGTACAGCACCGATATGCAGCCGGCTTTCAAAGTAGTCCAGTCCCCAATTTTGCCTTGCCCCTTGGAAGCAAGCAATGAGGTACTTGGTCTGGGCGCCTTCGAGATGTCTGCGGAGCTGGCTCATGGAGATATTTTTAGCCTTCGACATGCCTTCGAAGAAGTCGGCCGTCCGGCTAAATTCAAACTGCCACTCGTAGAAATCATGCGCGATATCCGCTGCATGTTCTTTGATCCACGGAATCAGGTCTTCGAGTAGCTTCTGCTGATCGTCGCCAAGACGCATAAATTCCCGGCGAAACGGCAGGTTAAAATCATCAATGTCGAGTTTCTGAATCTGCGATTCTGATTGACCCGTAAAACTGCCGTTAGGTCGGACAGCACTTGAGCTCGAAGAGACGGACTCTCTCATGTATTCCAAGGTTTGCATAGTATCGTACGGATTAGGCGCTGGACCGTATACACCGGTCCTGTTAATCATCTACATTTATTCCATCGTCAAAATTGGCCGATTATTAAACCGTTCGGAAAACAGTTCGAACGTTCTTTCAATATCCATGACCAGAAGTAGCTGTTTTGGCAGCTTGTAGACACCATTGATCAGTTCTCGGATATTCTCGCTAAGCGTTTCCGGCGATTGTTCAAAGGTGCTTTCATGTGGCTCGACAACATCGCCGATGTCATCGACGAGAAAACTTAAAATGTCGTCTTCAGCCCGGATCACAACATTCATTGATGCCCGGTCTCCTGCAACAGGTTCGAATTCAAGCCATTTACGCAAGTCAATGGCCGTAACAACCTGACCCCGCAGGTTGATCAGGCCGCGCACAGCGTGTTTCGCTAGCGGGACCTGGGTCATTTCCTGGGGCAAAATGATCTCCTGTACCGTTAGCACGTCAATGCCAAACAGCAGGTTGTTCAAATGGAAGGTGCAGAATTGTTTTTGATGCTCCATGACCTAGATTAATGAGGTTTCATAAGAGGATTTGTCTTCCAGTTCGAAGATTCCCGTTTCAACCGTGTCAAGGATCTCTTCAACACTCAGGAAATCGGTTGCTTTGTTCTGGATAATCGAAACGCTTTTGACAAAGCCGTGTCGGTCTTGCACTTCAACGTGTTCTTCGACGATGTCCACAATTTCATCGACCAACATGCCGACATTGACATTATTCTTGGTGCAGACAACCACCTGGAGTTGTTCTTTTTGCCTTTCCGAACCTGAAAGGGGGAGGTTTAACACACTGGCAAGTCGGATGAGCGGCATGAGGTGGCCACGGTACTGCACAATTTCCTGGTTGCCTGTTTTTTCGATTGAGCTGGCGTCTATTTCTTCCAGCCTCGAAATCATGGATAAAGGAATGGCAATTTGTCGGTTTTCGTTGATCCGTGCGAGGAGCAGCGTTGTGCGTTTGAGATGATCGGAATTCATCACAGACTCTGACATCGCGCGCAGATGCTCGCCCTGCGACATCACGCCACCTTTTCTTGCCAGGCCGGCTACGTCGAGGATCAACGCAATTTTACCGTCACCCATAATGGTTGCGCCGGCATACGTTGAAACGTGTTTCAGGAGCTTGCTGAGCGGCTTTACAACCACCTCACCTGTGTCAACAACCTCATTTACCACGAGGCCAAACGGCTGATCTTCAGCCTGCAGGACCACGATGTTGATGACCGAAAGATCGTCTGCTGCATTCTCATGTAAGGCCGTGTCAGTCAGGCCCAACACCTTGTCGAGATACACCAGCGGCAACAGTTTGCCGCGCAACCTGTGCACAGGCGTTTCGTGAATCATTTCGATCTCGGTCTGGATCTGTTCGCCTTCTAGCCGAACCAGTTCGAGCAGGTTCACCTGGGGTAGCGCAAAGCGCTCACCACACACTTTTACAATCAGCGCTGGAATAATTGCCAGGGTCAGCGGAATCTTGATTTTGATCGTTGTACCGTGTCCCAGCTTGCTGCTGATGTCAACCGTACCGCCAATACGCTCGATGTACGTTTTTACAACGTCCATGCCCACGCCGCGACCGGAAATGTTGCTGACTTCTTTTGCCGTTGAGAGACCAGAACGGAAAATCAGGTGCAGAATTTCACGATCGGACATGCGGGTTGCTTCCGCCTGGGAAATGGTCCCGTTGTCGATCGCCTTCTTTTTAATTTTCTCAGGATCGATGCCGGCGCCGTCGTCTGCAATTTCGATGTTGACGTGACCACCCTCGTGGAAGGCACGCAATTGCAAGTGGCCTTCGGGTGTTTTGCCCAGTTTGACGCGGTCTTCCGGCTTTTCAATGCCGTGATCTACAGAGTTTCTGATCAGGTGCGTAAGGGGATCTTTGATTGCCTCGATAATGGTTTTATCCAGCTCTGTGTCTTCCCCTTCCATCTCGACCTTGGCCTCTTTATTACAGAGTTTTGCAAGGTCGCGCACAACACGCGGGAATTTCTTCCAGATGGTCCCAATCGTTTGCATACGGGTTTTCATGACCCCTTCCTGCAACTCTGTTGTAATCAGGTCCAGGTTCTGTGCAGAATTGGCTAACGCGGGATTGGTGCCCTGGGAGATGAACTGTAAAATCTGGTTGCGCGTCAGCACAAGCTCGCCTACCAGGTTCATCAGGGCGTCGAGCAATTCGACATTAACTCGGATATTGTTGTCAGCGAGGCTACGCTTACTGGCATCGCTAGAGCGTCCTTTGCTCGATTTGCTGCCGGCAGGTGCCGACTTGCTGGCTTCCGCTGGTTTTGATTCAGCAGCTTTGGGTGCAGTCGCTTTGGGTGCAGGTGCTTTGTCTGGTGAAGCTTCTGCGGCTTTTGTTTCGGAGTCGGTTGCAGTTCCTTCTGCATTGGCTTCTGCAGTGCCTTCTGCAGTGCCCTCTGCAGTGCCCTCTGCGGTTGCCGGTGCTTCTGGCGAGGGTGTAGCTTCTGGTGCCGGTTCAGCTGCTGCTTTATTTTTACGCTCCTCTTTGCATTGTTCGATCACGTCGAGGTAGGCGTCGCTTCCTTCTGCTTCTGTACGCTTGATGATGTCTACGTACTTTCGGGCTGCATCCACGTGGGCGAACAAGAGCTCTTTCAGCTCTTCTGACATGGTAATTTCGCCATTCATCACGTTATTCAGCTGCTCCCTGACAGAAATGACGACAGAGATGAGCTTCCGGTAGCCCATGATACTACTTGAGCCAACGATCCGCTTTGATGTGTTGAGGATTTCTTCGATCCGTGCGCCATCGAGGGGATGAATCTGCATGTCGACCAGGTTCTGCTCAATCGTGTTGAGCGAGCGATTCATCTGGTTGATGTAGCCACCAAAGCCATCGTCTTCTTCAGCAGGTTCTTCTTTGCTTTGGGCTGGTTTTTCAGGCTCAGGCACTGGTTTAGCAGGTGCTGGAATATTAACCGCATCGGCTGGCGCCACCGTGTCAGCATTGATTGCTTTGCCAACGGGTTTACCCTGCAGGCTGGTCAGTGTCGCAACAAGTTCAGCATATTTGTTTTCCCCGTCGCGTCCTGTTTCTTCGATGGCCTGCAGTACCTCACGAATAGCATCTACAAGGTCGAACAGGGAGCTTGAAATTTCATCAGTTGACTCGACGGTACCTTTACGGAGGCAGTCGAGCAAGCTTTCGCCGGCGTGCGCAACACCTACCAGGTTGTCGAAGTCCAGGAATCCTCCCGTACCCTTAATCGTGTGGAGCGCACGAAAAATGCGAGCAAGCAGATCCGGATCAGAAGCATCTTGCTCTAACGTAAGCAGGTCCTCGTCCAGAGAGTCCAGATATTCGAAGCTTTCAATTAAAAACTCCTTTACTAGTTCGTCTTTTTCGTCCATATCGCTGGTTTAAGACTGGCTTCTCGAAAAACGTCGTTTCCTAAACAGAATGATGCGATTTGACCACATCGGCTGAAGTGTGAATGCAAGGGTTGCTGGTGTGCCTCTGTTCATCGATGATGGAGGTCACTTTTCAAAAACTGGTCCATGCCATCGTCGCAATAGACATGCAAGACGGAAGGCGCTGGATTCCGGATTTTTGATGCGTCCCGGAGCTTCCTGTGTCAGCAATTCGGACACTGTTTCAGGAAAATCTTGCCTGTTTCAAAAAGGAAAAGGCGACGATATTTCTTCTGGATATCGGCGAAGACTTTCAGAAGATAACTGCTAAAATTAGAAAAGAGCACAATTGCCGCGGCTGCCGCCAGATTGGCACGTCCGAGAGGTAGTTGTGGTATGTATTGTGCAGGATTAAAGATTATTGCCGTCTCTGTCGATGGTATATAGACCAAGGATTCATTAACGCTACAAAAGGACGAGCATGAAAGTACTGGTAGTTGATGACAGCTTTGCCATGCGCATGATTGTGATCAAAACTGCAAAAAAAGCCGGCCTGGCAAGAGATACCTTCATTCAGGCAGCTGACGGTGCCGAGGGCCTCGAAGCCATTCGCGAGCACAATCCAGATCTTGTATTGTCTGATTGGAATATGCCCAATATGACAGGGATCGAAATGTTGGAAGCCGTAAAGGCAGAAGGACTCAAAGTGAAATTTGGGTTTGTAACTACGGAAGCAACAACAGATATGCGGTTGCGGGCTCGAAAAGCAGGAGCGCTCTTCTTGGTCGCTAAGCCTTTTACCGTTGAATCCTTTGAACAAGCGCTCTGGGTTATCATGGACTAAAGGCCTGGTAATCTTGATCTCATCTCATAACTAGACCAATTTATACTCATGCAGCAAGTCTTACCCGACAAAAATGACATTTACGAAATGCTCAATCTGCTTCTTGGCGATAACATGAGCGTTGAGTATGTAGACGCGATCAGTAACTTCGACGATACCTACGTAGCCCTCTATGTAGATGCTGAAGATACACCTCGCGCTGTTTGCATCTGTGATATGGAATTTGCCGGCTACTCGGGCGGTGCTATGACCATGATGCCTCTTGGTGGTGTGCAGGATGCTCTCGCTGAAAAAGATTTGAGCGGCACGCTTGAGCAGAACCTGTATGAAGTGATGAACATCTGCACGCGTCTGGTGATCAATGATGAAACACCACACCTGCGTTTGACGGAAGTTAAAAAGTCTAGCGAAGTAACCGAAGTTATCGAAAGCTTGCTGGGCACTGGCAACCGTGGCGATTACGAAGTATCGATTCCACGCTATGGCAAAGGCCGTATGACCTTCCTGGTTGCCTAATCAGTTTTGCGTTCAGTATGCTGAACCATGGAATTCCCGGGCAATACGCTTCAAGCGTAATGTCCGGGTTTTTTTGTACACTTCGTTTTTGTAGGCTTTTTTACTGCCTGGGGTCGATCTGCTTTATACAGGGCTCTGTTGCAAGATGGATTCTATGGATTTGCGCAGCCAGGCGTGCAATGCTGAGATGTTCACTTCGTTATGCTGTGGCGTTGTTGGCTGACGGAATTTCCACTCGTTGAAATTGATGGCGGACTCGTTCTCACTCAGGAAGCGCGGGGTCTCATTTACAATTTTTATAACGCGGTTGTCATGTGTGCTTTGTGCTGCAGTTCCAACAGGATATCCCATCTGGTACAACACGTATTTGATCATGATGCGATCCGATTCGTCGCGCAACAAGACTTGTATTTTTAAGTTGGGATCTTGCGCCCATTCCGATACGGGTTCAGTGGAGGGCTGACGCACTTCATTCTCCATCACCATACCAATTAGTTCATCCACGCCGTTTTCTAACTCGCCGAGAAACGTAAAAATATGATCCTCGGTAAATTGAGGATGAGGGAGGAGTAGTTTCTTGTCTGTGATAGCGAACGGGTTGCCACCATCGCCAATTTGCGCAATTTTGGTAAATAAATCGCCGCTTCGCACGAGGTTCGAAACCGTTAGGGTAATGACGTCTGGGTCATCATGGTGATACGCAACTGCTTTCACTGTTGTCACAGGTAGAAACCAGCTCTTGCAAATCTCGGCACCCACCATGCTGTGTGTAATACCAAACGTTTCGAGTTCGGCATAATACAGTGGCCGGCGCGTCTCTTCGGCTGAGCGCATGGCTTCTTTGTACAGCGAGGCGTCATGCGACATCAGGGCAATTTTGCCAATATCATGCATAAGGCCGGCAAGGAAGCATTGCTGGGCATGGGAAATGTTCATTCGATTTGCCAGCATCCTTGCAGCAACGGCAACGCCAATGCTGTGCTTCCAAAACTCAATTTCCCCAATACCCCACGAGGCCTTCGATATTTTTCTCAGCGTGCGAGTGATGTAAATCACAGTGGAATCAATAATACGATACTGGCCGAGGACAATAATGGCCCGCTCCAGGCTATCCACACGACCCCTGCTCGTGCCATAAATAGGGGAATTTGCCATACGAATGACCATCGCACTCAAAACAGGATCTGTTTCAATCACAGTGGCCAGCTTACGAAAGTTAACAGGCGTTTGTCTGGCAAGGTGTAGCACTTTATCGGCAATCGCTGGAAAAGGAGGGATGTCCTTCATCAGCTTCCGTATAAGAGGGTCGTTCATTATTTCATCCGATGCATTGGTTGGTTAAGTCATGCCATAGCCCGACAGAAAGTACCAGGATGCTAAGAAGAGAATGTAGATAGAGTATCGAACCTTGCACCCAAAAATATAGGCATCTTTAAAAACTGGCGTAGATGGATTGCAAGACTTATCTACAGCTGAAGGAAATTACCACAGGCAACAGAGAGAATAGCCAATATTGATGATGTGCCCGGTAACTTGACCGAATAGATTTTTGCGTTTTGATGCGCTTTTCCAACTACGCGCTTCGCCAGAAATTGTTACGTGGAATTGTTATACCGTCGCGTAAAAACGAATAGTGTAGATTAGCGATGCTGCAGATTAGAGATCCTGCATAAAAAGAAAGGGATACGAACAATGTTTGCTCGTACCCCTTTTGTTCTGTTAACGAATCGCCTTAGCGATTTTATTAACGTACCAACGTCATGCGGCGGGTTTGTGCAAAGCTTGTCCCAGCCTGCAGTTGGTAAATGTAGATGCCAGTGGGCAGATTGCGCGCGTCGAATGAGATCGAATGCTGCCCAGATGGCATCTGTACCCCATCCAGCAAGGTTGCAACACGCTGGCCCAGGAGGTTGAACACGGAGAGATTGACCGTTTCCGCCTGTGGCATGCTAAATGTGATGCTTGTCGATGGATTGAAGGGGTTGGGGTAGTTTTGCATCAGCGCAAAATCGGTAGGTACATCGCCTTCCTCGATGCTGGTCGATAGCGCACCCTGTGTGAACACCCAGTAATCGGTTGCGAAGTTCACGTCTGTGCCGGTACCGATAATTGCGATTACAACGTTAATAAGCTCACCGTTGCCACCGGCTGAAGTTGGCGTCGGATCAAAGTTGGCGTTTCCACCGGTGTGGAAAGAGTTATCGTCGAACAAGTCCGTGAAGGGAATTTCGACGAGCTGCCAGCCACCGCCGCTGATGGCGCAAGGTCCGTTGGGGCCAACAACACAGTTGAACTGGTACTCATCGTCGTCACCTGACGGGTTGGGGATGTCGCCATCTCCATTGTCGTCGTCCTGCAGGTTGATCTCGAGCGTGTAGCTCTGATCTGCTGCGGGGTTGATCCAGAAGTTAAAGTGGTCCACTGCACTCAGATCTACTGGATTTGTGCGGCCAAAGCCACCAATAAATCCAGCTGCACCGCCAAAGCCAACGCTCAGGGCCGTAGAGCCGCCATCAGCAGGGGGGAGGTCCATGTCTGTAACCGAGTAGCCACCGCCACCGAGGTCGCTGCCAAATGCAAACCAGCCGTTGTTGTCAGGGTCTGCGTGTTCCATGTCGTCAAAAACAACATCCTGCGCAAGGGCAAGGTTAGATACAAGGCCTGGTACCATAACAAGGCACACGGCCATAGCTAGTAGCTTTTTCAAACGCATATCGTCTAAGAGGGTAGATTATTGACAGAAAGGAAAGCTGTAGGTGGTATAAGCTATCCTGAAAAGGTTTTCACAATATATGAAAACGTTTTCATTTTGCAAACACTGCGCAATGCTGCCGATTGGTCATACAAGGGCTAATTTAAGCACCCTGAAAAGCTTGCTGATGGGCTCAAAGCAAAAAAAGGTGTTACCATATCCCCACCAATCCTTTGAGATTGGTGAGGGGGTACCTAAAGGAGTTGAAGCACGAGATTGTTGTCCGTGACTGCTTGCGTCAACGTAGCGGCACCGGTGTTTTGCAAGATTTCAAGTTTAGCGAGTTCGATCTGCTCTTTTGCAAAGTCGGCATCCATGATTCTACTCATTGCATGGGATTCATTGATGGACCTGGTGCTCAGGAATTCGCTTTTGAGTGAAAGGATTTGTTGATATTCGCCGATATTCTGGATTTCTGTATTCAGCGTTTCCATGGCTGTTTCAAAGGTACCCAGCAGCGTCCTGGCTGCAGCTGAAGAAGACATCGTCAGTTCCGCATTCGAAAAAACGAGCTCGTCAGCCAGTGTGGGAGGGGGGATAATTACGGAGGTGCCGGCAATGTGGAAATCATCTGGAGACGCAGCTGCCGGATCGCCAAACTGGTTGGGGGTGACAACGAGGTCGCCGCTTTCATAGCCGGCGCTAATCCCATCGATGCGCGTATCAGTACCCTCCAGGTGCTGGACGGTATCCGCGCCAAAATCCACTTCAGCCAGCAATTGATCGGTAGCCTCGGGCGTAAAGGGCGTCAGGCCGCCCCAGGTACTCCAGTACCATTGCCCACCCTGGTTAATAACGGCTACGAGGTTATCTGCTGTATTAAAGCCTGGATTTGCACCAAACCGGCTGTAGATATCCTCTTCCGTATACATGATGTAGCCGGTCCCTGTGAGTGCATCCCAGGACGCGATGCCATCGTTGAGGTTGCCAAAGGTCAGTGTCCGCTCAGGTTCGGTGCTATTTTCTACAACGAAGCTACTGTTGGCATCTTCGCCGACCTGAAACGAGAACGGATCAGCGGTATCGAGCGATAAATCGCCAAATGTGGCCGTTGTTAGGATTGTTGTGATTTCGCCGGCCAGCGTTTGTAACTGCCGCGTAATTAATGAGCGGGCCT
The DNA here is from genome assembly GCA_965263205.1 of Rhodothermales bacterium. Classification (GTDB taxonomy): domain Bacteria; phylum Bacteroidota; class Rhodothermia; order Rhodothermales; family JAHQVL01; genus JBCCIM01. Next base: position 145,312 of record CBDHHF010000035.1, on the reverse strand, counting down.
GCTCATCCAGGGTGTCATTTGCTGCCTGGGTCGCCTTTTCCTGCATTGTCATCAGGATTTCCTGTACGGTTGTCAGGTTTTGCTCTTTGGTACTGAGCAGGCTTTTAGCATCTTCGATATTGGCAAGTGCCTGTGCCTGGCCGCGGATGCGCGATTCCAATTTGGAGGCAATGCTGATGCCGGCTGCATCTTCTTCCGCACGATTGATCAGTTTACCCGTAGACAACCGCTGTTGCCGGGTACCTATTTCGGCATTTGTTGAGGCGAATGCGAAGCGCATCTGCAAGCTTTGACTATAGCCGCCAACCTCGATCATGGTATGTACGCAGGATAGTGCTGTGAGTAAAATCTGGTATGAGCGAAAGCAGCACTGCGATCAAAACTGGCTGTTGGCGATCAGATGAATTAAGCAGGATGGATGACCTCACCTAAACGTCCGGTGCGTTAGCGCGTGCACCTACTCGTTTTGCGCAGATTTAGAGCTTTTGAGAGTCATCGACCTGTTTTTCTAAAAGATTAGTGGCGTTCTGATTTAATCCGGTTACCGCCGGCTGCATTTCTTCGGTAGGCTATCCTTCCGCTTATCTAAGCGCTTTTGAGGGCGATATACCAGAAAACTGGCAATCCACCCATTGTCACCCATCACAGTACACCATCGGTCCCAACCATCGCCGTTCTGCGCGCGCTAATTACCACACACATGCGAGCACCTTTTGTTGTTGCCGGACTTCTTTGTCTAGCCCTGTTGGGGATAGTCTACCTGGCTCAACCCGATAAGCAACCAGCGTTACCCAACGCTCCGACGAATAAACCGGAAGCCCGGTTACGCTGGGAATTTGAACGTACCAAAGATCCTGTCACGGGGAAGATACCGCAAGGTATCAAACAAAAAGAACTGGCGTTTTCGAGGCAGATGGCCCAACAGAACCAGGCGTTATCCAAACGGGCTGCGAATGTATGGACTCAAACGGGACCAGACACCCTTGGTGGACGAACCCGCGCGCTGGTTATTGATGTAACGGATGCAAATACGCTGATCGCTGGTGCTGTGTCTGGTGGCATTTGGAAATCGACAGACGGTGGGGCGAACTGGACGCAAACGCTAACGCCTACACAATTGCTGAGTGTAACATCGATAGCCCAGGATACGCGTGTGGGGAATACAGATACCTGGTATGCCACTACCGGTGAACCTTCAGGAAACAGTGCATCAGGTTCGGGAGCGTACTTTTATGGTGATGGCATTTACAAATCGACCGATGGTGGCGACTCATGGACACTGCTTCCGAGCACTTCAACCAACTTGCCACAGTCGTTTGATCAAGAGATGGACATTATCTGGCGGGTGGTGACCGATCCTTCAAATCTTGCGCAAGAAGAGGTGTATGCAGCCACGTACGGCGGCATTTATCGAACGGTAGATGGCGGGACGACGTGGACGGAGGTGTTATCGAGCGCAGGTTCGCTGTATTCTGATGTCGTGATTTCGTCGACGGGGGTTGTGTATGCAGCGCTTGCCGGCACCAACGCCGGCGTATGGCGCTCAACGGACGGCGTTACCTGGACCAACATCAAGCCGGTAGGATGGGCGATAAGTTCTGCACGTACCGTCTTGGCCATCGCGCCTTCAAATGAAGATGTACTCTACACACTCACAAACTCGCCCGGAGCCGGCACGCACGACCACTCCCTGTGGAAATACACGCATTCCACAACCACGTGGGTCGAGCGCTCATCCAATATCCCGGGGTTTGGCTCGTTTTCGAATGCACCGTTTGATTCACAAAGTGGCTACGATTTGTTGGTGGCCGTGAAGCCCGATGACGAAGAAACCGTCTTCATAGGCGGCACATCGCTGTACCGTTCCCGAGATGGATTTCAGACAACCAGCACCGCATGGATTGGCGGATATTCCGGAGCAACGGATGATTGGTCCGGGCCACATCACGCTGATCAGCATATTGTCACCTTTTCGCCGACCGACCCGGAAGTGATGTACTCAGGGACAGATGGCGGGGTACATCGTACCGACGATAACCTGGCAGCTGAAGTATCCTGGACATCGCTGAATCGCGGTTATCTGAGCGGGCAGTTCTATTCTGTCACGGTGGATCATACAACGAGCACCAATATGGGCTTGCTGGGGGGGACCCAGGACAATGGCACCTGGTTTGTCGACGATCCCGGGGCATCAACGCTTGGCGAAGAAATATGGGGCGGCGATGGCGCTTACGTAGCGTTGCTAGATGATGGTGCGTTGCGGTATGCCTCTTTTCAAAATGGTCAGATTTACAGGCTTACCTATAACGCTTCGAATCAATTAACGTCATGGGCACTGGCGACAACAAGCCTGGAGTCGAGCTATTTGTTCATTCATCCGTTTGTGTTGGATCCGAATGACAGCGAAATTATGTATTTGCCGGGCAGCCAGCGCATCCACCGAAATACAAGCCTGTCGAGCATCCCAAATTACCAGAGTACCGCGCACGCTATCGGGTGGCAAACCCTGACCAATACAGCGATTAGTGGTGGGGGTGTAATCAGTGCCATTGTTGCATCGGAGTCCAATCCTGATCACAGGGTCTATTATGGCACATCTGCCGGCAAGGTGTACCGCCTTGATAACGCAGATACGGGTGATCCGGCAGCCGTTGATGTCACATCGGGGCTCTTTCCTGGAAGCGGCTATGTGAGTAGTATTGCCGTTCATCCGGAAAATGCGGATGAAGTAGTGGTGGTGTTCTCCAACTACTCGGTGCAAAGTGTTTTTCACTCAGACGACGCCGGCGCCAATTGGACCAACATCAGTGGCTCACTGGAAGAAAATGTGGATGGCAGTGGAAGTGGCCCCTCCGTCCGATGGGTCAAAATTGGAAAGCTCTCTTCTTCGGAGTCGCAGTTTTTGTAGGTACGAGTACAGGCTTGTACTCAACGACAACGTTGAATGGTACCTCGACCGTCTGGACGCAAGAAGGTTCACCACCTCGATTGGCAATGTGGTGGTGGACATGATTGACATACGCAATAGCGACGGGTACATCGCGGTTGGTACCCACGGCAATGGGTACTACACCTCAACCCTTGACCGACCAGTACCAGCAGTTGCGCCTGGTGGCATTGATCGAGACCTTTCTTTGTGGCTAAAAGCTGACGCCGGGGTAACGGAAGCTGCAGGTGATGTCACAGGGTGGGCAGACCAGAGCAGCAACAGCCGCGATGCAGCTGATAGTGGAGTGCCGAATCTGCCTTCTGTGGCAACAGATTTGGTAAACCATAACCCGGCCATTGAATTTGATGCTGCAAATGCTGAGGGGTTGGCTGCAACGAGCGTTTTTGGTACGGATACCCACGATAACATTAATGTCTTTTTAATCGCTAAAAACAGGTCAAATGGCGATAGTTATGCTTTTTTCGAAGGGAGTTCCATCCTGAATAAGGTTAGTGGTCATTTGCCCTGGAATTCACTCGGTACAATTCTGTGGGATGCCGGTGCAACGAGTGGGAATTTTCGATTATCTACGGCGTGGTCAGCTTCATTGGATCAACCATATGTTTGGGGGTTTGAGTACGAAGCTGCCAGTACACGCCAGGCCATTTATCAGGATGGCACCTCCATTGCATCAGATGCAACAGTAAGTTCGTTTGCAATAGCCTCAGCCAATGCGTTTCAAATTGCAAGCACGGGTACGGGGAGCCACTATGACGCGGATATTGCTGAAATCATCGTATATACTGGAAATCTCTCGGATGCCGAGCAGCAACAGATTGAAACGTATCTGGGACTTAAATACGGTGTAACCCTTGGGCATGATTATGTGGATTCCAACGGTGCCACGTTCTGGGATACCACGACAAATGCAACCTACCACAACGACGTAGCCGGCATCGGACGCGATGATGGTTCAGCGCTAAACCAAAAACAATCTACCAGTGAGACGGGCGATATCGTCACAATCGCCCTGGGCGGTGTTGCTGCGGATAATGCTTCGAATGCAACACGTTTGATGCCGATTATACGTTCATGGTTTGGGGCCATGATAATGGCGGGACGGGTGTTTCTACGGTGTTTGCCGGCAGCAGTACAAACACCCGTATGGCGCGCGTATGGAACGTTGAAGAAACCAATACGGTGGGTACCGTTGAGATACGTATTCCTGATTCGTACGGTGTCACCCACCTTGTCACAAGCAGTAGCAGCGCCTTCACATCTCCGACCGAAACCGCATTAACTGACAACGGCGATGGTACGTTGAGCACCACGGTAGATTTTGCTGATGGGACGTTCTTTAGTTTCAGTGCCGATCTTGTGATGCCGGCCGGTGTGAATGCGGATCTCAGATTATGGCTGAAGGCAGATGCTGGCGTAACTCTGGCAGCAGGAAATGTATCCTCATGGCAAGATCAAAGCAGCAACCGCAACAACGCATCTGCTGGGGGCGGTAGCGTTACAGAAAACAGTGCCGGGGCTAACTATAATCCATCGCTTGCATGGGACGCAACCACCGATTACTTACAGGGTGCTTCCAATCTGAACATGCACGGTGATAATACGCTGACCATGTTAGCCGTATTGGTCGACCAAGGATCTGCGGATTTTGAGTCTGTGTTTAACCTGTCTGGACAGGGGACTGAGCACCGCATCGAACGTGGTAATTCCAGTAATGCGTGGGGAGCCTTTGACAATAGTTTTGCCGGCAATTTGTTGGCGTACTCATCGGGTGCAGCTGCAGATGCGGCCTCCTGGGCCTTGGTTACCGCAAATTATACCGGTACGCAGTACACGACCTACTTGAATGCAACGGCTGGCACGCCGGTGGCTACAACGCAGGGCATTGACACCGATGGTGGCTCCACGTACTCGATTGGTGAAGCCTATGTAGCCACCCATCCAGGAGGCACTTTCGAACTCAGCGAACTGCTGGTGTACGGCGATGATGTATCTGCCAACCTGGACAAAATCGAAACATACCTGGCCATTAAATACGGGCTTACATTAAACCGGGACTATGTGGCTTCCGACGGCACAACCATCTGGGATGCAACAACCAATGCCACGTATCACAACGATGTCGTTGGGATAGCTCGTGATGATGCCGGCCCACTGACCCAAAAGCAGTCTGCTGCTGACATTCTCACGGTCGCCCTCGGTGCGCTTGCTGCAGATAACAGCTCCAATGCCAACTCGTTTAGCGCAGATCTCTCGTTCCTCTTGCTCGGGCACGACAACGGCGGCTTGACCGAAAGCCCGGTCTCCATCAGTTCAACAGATGGGCAGTTATTGGGACGCACCTGGCTCGCGGCGGAAACGAGTGAAGTGGGTACCCTTGAGCTACAGTTTGACCTGACGGGACTAACTGTTACAGGGACAAGCGCGAACGATTTCTATCTGGTTTTGGATACAGACACTGATCCAACAAACGGCACGCGGCAATTGATTAGGGCTTCTTCGTTTGCTTCCGACATTGCATCATTTACTAGTGTGGATGTGGAAGACGGGGACTACGTCATGCTGTTAACGGACTATGTCGCCGGCGCATCGGACCCACCTCTTACTGACGGCCAGGATGCTGCCGGCGTGCTCGGTCAGCCCAGCATGGGTTCAGGTGGTGCAGATACAGGTGGCGTATCAGCTTCATCTGTGGATGGCCCTTCGTTTCTTGCCATTGGCCCAACTGGTAAACTCTTTGTATCCGATACAGACAACAACCGGGTACTCCGTTGGTCCTCAGCTGCTGCGGCGCAGAGCGGGAGTTCAGCAGAAGTCGTTTTGGGGCAGGCCGACTTTACCTCTTCATCTGCGAACAGAGGCGGAAGTGCCGCTGCGAACACAATGTATGAGCCGCACGGCGTCTTTGTATCGAGTACAGGGGCTTTGTACGTGGCAGATTCCCGCAACAACCGGGTCCTTCGGTTTGACAACGCTGAAAACGCAAGCAATGGGGCGGCGGCTGATGCCGTGCTGGGCCAGGCAGATTTCACTTCGAACGATCCTAATAGATTGGGTAGCGTTGCCGCCAATACACTCCGTTGGCCGATGGATCTGTATGTGGACGACAGCGGCAATCTTTGGGTATCAGACTGGTTGAATCACCGTGTGCTCCGATACGATAACGTTGCGGCAAAAGCGAATGGAGGTAACGCTGATGGTGTGCTTGGGCAAGAGACCTTTGCAACGAGCACGCGCCAGTGGAAGAATAATACCGATGCCGATTCGTTTGTTTTCCCCGCGGGTATCTGCGTTGATGATGATGGCATTCTTTGGGTGGCCGATGCCGGCAACAGCCGTGTGCTTCGGTTTGATGCCGCAGCAGGCAAGGCAAACGGCGCTGATGCAGACGGTGTGCTTGGCCAGCCCGACTTTACCTCCTGGCGAACGATTCGGGGCACCGGTACAGCCGCAAATACTTTGCAGTGGCCCGATGCCGGCCTGGACGTGGATAACAACGGCCGGCTCTGGGTAGCAGATCGCTGGGGAGACCGCGTCATCTGGTTCCACAACGCAGCCAGTAAAGCTAATGGTGCGGATGCAGATGGCATCATCGGGCAGCCGGGCTTCACCACGCGCGATGGGGTGGTAGACAACGACTCGTTCAATGGTGCAAACGATGTCCTGGTGGACGAAAGCAACGACTACGTGTGGGTGGCTGATAACAACCACAACAGGGTGTTGCGATTTGACGGTTCAGACTTGTCGTTGGGCAAAATCAACACGCTGAACATTGCCGGCATGCTGGACTTCTGGATGGACGCCTCGACCGACGTATACGCTGATCCGCTTGTCACTGTACAGCCAGCAGCGGATGAAGACGTGTACGTTTGGCTTGATCAGAGCCGGCATGGATTTACAGCGCTGGCTGATACACCGCCCGTGTTTATAGACAATGCCATTAATGGGTATCCAGCAATCCAGTTTAGCGATGATGCCGCAACCATGCGCATCGAGGGTGGCATCTTTGGCGAAGAAAACCTGGATGCAGCAACCGCATGGGCCGTGGTTGCTGATGCTGATGGTGATTTTGAACTGCGTATAACAGAAAACGGCGTGGAGCCGACAACCGATGACCATCTGCCGGGGGATTTCCCTGAGCAAACCGTGCTGCATGCCGGCGGCGAAACCTTGCGGTTGGGCGAAATCGAGCTAACGACCGGATTAGTCGCTGAACTGTTAGCTACGTTCCAAAGCCCATCAAGCGTAGAGATAGCAACGGTAGCCACGTATCTTGCGCTTAAATACAACATGCCACGCTCGGATGCATACATCAGTCCGGCGGGGGATACGCTTTGGTATGCTCCACAACAGAATGTCTTTACCTATGGCATGGCCGGCTTGGGACGAAGCGATGTATTTAATCTGATGCAAACCACTGCAAAGGCGCGGGGGGCGGATAACGTGTTGATGGTTTCGCGATCCCAAAGCGAGGATGTAACGGCTGACGAAAGCTACGTGTTATGGGGACACAACGGGGAATCGCTCGCCATAAATCAACCAACCAATCGTATAGATGCAGTGTACCAGATGAACCGCGTCTGGTATGTACAGGAAACCGGTGCAGTGGATACGCTTCGGATTACACTCCCGGCCGGCACCCGCGCATCGTATCTACTGGTAGATAACACGGCTGAGTTTACAGATCCACAAGTTATGTCACTTGTACATGGAGAAGATCCTGCGTACCTGGTTGCGGATGTTGAAATCACAGATACTGCGTATATCACCTTTGGTGCGACCGAGGCCTTTGAAGGCTATAGTGGTTTGCCGGGTGAGCTCACGTTATACCAGAACTACCCCAATCCGTTTAATCCGGTCACAACAATTGCGTTTGATTTGCCAGATGACGGGCACGCGACGTTGGTATTGTATGATATACTGGGCCGGCAGGTGGATGTCCTGCTAGATGAGGACATGCGTGCAGGTACGCACAGCGTAGTCTTCGACGCGGCCGGCCTTGCCTCGGGCGTTTACTTTTACCGACTTCAGATGCAAGGTGAAGTGCGCACCCAAAAGATGTTGTTGACCAAGTAGCGTTATGCTTCCAGTTCGTCCAGAATTTCGTCGATTTTGAAATTCGGCACAGGTAGCTTCCGCTGTTTGCGGAAATTCTGCAACCAGCGCATACGCTTGATCACGTCTTGCGGCGTTCTGATGGTGTTGTCGTTGATGGCTTCTTTGAAGAACTGTGCACAGGCGTTTGCCGTGAAGGTATGGTCAATCGGCCGGTTGTATTTCTTTGAGAAGAGCACGTTCGTCTGGCTCATGGCCCGCTGCAACTTGTTGCGGAGCTCCTCAAGGGTATCGCGATACGTTTTGGGGCGCGGGCCGGCTACAACAGGGCAGCGTGTTGTGGAAATTGAACACGGGTTTTGCCGGCAGCGGCGGCTGTTCAACCTCGGGGAAGAGACTCATAGTCTCACCCGGCTTGGTGCTTACGTTTTCTATTTTGTAAAGCTCAGGCGTGTACGTGGCCTCTTTGACAGTTACCTCTTCTTCCTGCTCTTCCTGCTCGCTGATCCCTCTATCGCTACATTCTTTCATGTAGATCAGGAAGTTGCGCATCCGTACGTCACTGGGCGCAATAACTTCAGCGAGCTGTTTTTTTAGTGGGATGGTAGAGGTGGGGAGTGTTCGAATGATGCGGCCGGCTGTTTGTTCGAGATCCAGGAACGCGCGATAATGTGAGGCACATACCCAGTACATGAGCCACTTGTAGCTATACCCAACGTAGGCCATTTTAACGGTAACCAGGATGTCATAACCTCCTTGTTTGAAATCTTCAAGGTTATTCTTGGCTTTTGCGCCATCGTCTGATACAGCAATGAGCGATTTTAAACGCGGGTATTTCTCCTGAATGTACTTGTGGATTTTACGGGCGTGTGCCTGGTCAACTGCAGTAATCAGCTCGCACAATCGCTGGTCGATCGTGCGTTTCCCCTCGATTAACCGCTCGACCCCTTTATCGACCAACGCCTGCCACACTTCGGGGTGTTTGACCGCCTTTTTGATGGAGCCATCTTCATATGCAATGTTAACCTGCTCGCTACGGTCGGCAAATACCTTTGAGTAGCTGACATCAACAAGGTTATACCAGAATTTGCGCAAGTAACCGTCACGTACACCGTCTGTGTAGCGCGCCAGTACATCCGGTAGGAGATACAGCTTCTTCTCGCCGTTATCACCAATCCGCTCTTCGTAATTGATATACTTGGGCAGAATTTTCTTGCGATCCGTTCTGACCTCGGTGCCCGTCATGATGATTACAAACGCAGCATGGTCAGCCAGTTGTTCGATGAGTTGCGCAGATTTTGTCCCTTGTCCACCTTCGGTATCCATGCCTAGCTGGTGCGCCTCATCGAGGATGAGTGCATACCGGCCGGCTTTGAATTGATGGAAATGGATGATGGGGTTTTTACAGAGACTACTGTAGGTAGTTACGGCGCCAAATTGTGAAGGAATCCGCGGGGAGATGAGCGGAAACTCGTTCTCTACCTCAAGAAAATCGCCAACAAGGTAGTCTTTAAATCGGCCGGCAGTCCAGGAGAATTCAATGTTGAAAATGCCGGCACGCATTTCTTCTTTGTCCCTTCGCCAATCGAGCTCGTACTGCCTGGACAGTGTCAGGCGAGGGACGTAGCTCACCGCCCCGTCTATGTGACCCAGACGCGCAAGTTCATTGCAAATTAACTGGCTTGCCAGGGTTTTTCCATAACCCGGACAAAGGATAAGGGTAATCGATTTTTCGCCTTCGTTGCAACGTTTGACGGCCAGTTCTACCGCCACTTGTTGCTCTTTTCTCAGACTCTTCAGGTCAGCCTTCACGCCTATATTCGCAGCAGGTTTAAGCTTTCAGTACTAATGAAGTGGTGGTATTCCGCCTGTTTCGTTAGATGGACAACGAGGCAGATTGGAATTGCAACTCATTTTCTAGCGGTTCTTAAGTAGAATTAGCGGTATGCATTTGCGTCTTAGCCGGCAGGCAATATTCTGGGGTGTTGCAGTGAACGTTGTCTTGCCAAAGAAATTGAGATTGTAGGATTGAGGGCGAATAACCATAGAGTTTTTCTACTGTTTTTTTATGTACATTCGTCTCGATTTCTAATTAAAGTCGTTCAAAGAGAATGTTCAAGGTTCTGCTTAACAGGTTCTGTAGCGAATAATTATCTTTTCTGTTTAGTAGTCGATTATTGTATTAACCGTTCAACATCGATTGATGAAATCACTGCTCCCTTTTAAGGAGAACATTCAATCCATGTGCCTCGAGATTGTAGAGAAAGGCCGGCATTACATGCCAGACGTCATCGGTTTTTCTGCAGCGGGCGTAGCCGATATCCTTGTCTTTGCCCGAGACGAAGCCAATCTTCGTTTCATCAAGCTTGACATGAAACTCCACGGAAGCTGATTGCTGCTGTGGCGCAAGCGACTTGACGAACAATATATCGACGGTGCCAGATTCTTGATTGTCCCATTGCCAGATGCGATAGGACGCGCCGGGTTCATCAGGGGCTACTGCAGATGAAATAGAATACGTGGTGTAATAGCCGGCACATCCATCGACGCACGAAAAATGCCGATGGTCGAAAACGTTTCGCGAGGCTTGCCTTCGCAGGTGAAGCGGCGGATTTTTTTCCTGTTACGAAACAGTTCTTCAACTTCGGTCTCTTCGATAAGAATGCGCTCTCCCGTTTCATCGTGCTCTACACAGTCGAAGTAGAGGTGACATCCTGGCGCGTCATTGCAGTGCCAGGAGTGCCAGCCGGCATCGGCGTGGTGATATTCGTTGGAGCCCACATGGTAGCGCATGTTGAGCCCGGGCAAGTCGCCTTTCGCTACCGTGTTTTTTACCTGGTTGATATCAATCAGGTATGGGTGTTTTTCATCTGCCACAAACAGCACCGTGCGGGTGTACTGTCCGGTTGTTTTTTGCTTTGTCTTACCGGGCGATAAGAATCCCTCAAGCCATTGAAGCCGCGTTTGGCCTTTCATGATGCAGACAGAGGCATTTGATTCTGGAGCAATATAGAGGAAATCTACAGGGGTATGGCTGACTTGCTTGGTAAGTCGGTCAGGTGATTGCATCCCGCTGTCACCTGATGCATAAGCCATCACATTGTGATCTGTGTATCGATTCCAGGAGCTGTTTTTTGTGATAAAGCCACGGTCGTAGCCGGCATCCATGATGATCGATTGATCATCTACATAATAAAGCAATTGCAGTTGGTCGGGTTGTTCGTGGCCTTCGCCGCGGGCAATAGACTCGATATCGGGTTCGCCATGGATGCAAACATAATGGGTTTTGCCGTTGATAGTCCGGCGGAAGATGAGCTGCTCTTCATGACGCTCAATAATGGATCGATTGCCAACCATTTCTTCCGGCGCTGTGGCTGTGGTTGCCTTGGGCATGGCCAGGTATTGCAGGAGCACATCGTTATTGATGGCCTTCCAGTCTGCAGGTATGCCATCTTTACTGGATGCAACGCGCTCATAAATCCAGTTCATTTTTTTCCCGATGACAGCATCACCATACGTGGGGTGCCAGGCCATCAGATGCGCATTGAACATGGGCCGGCGGTTACCGTCGTCAAATGGCGGCGTTTCACCGAGGTGCGTGGTGATGTCGGCCAGCCACGCAATGGGTTCGATAAACCAATCCGAAAAAAACGGGTCGGGTATATCAATGTTGTGATCCGATGACGTAAGGTAGCCGTTGGCGCGCACGGCATGCCACAGCGGCAGCACGTCTTGCAATGTAAAATGCAGATAGTATGGTCCCTCTGCCCAGGCACGCTGGCTGTCTTTTAAGTCGCCGCCAACTTCGCGCGTAGACATGTAGGTCCAATACCGACGCTTGTCTTTTTTGTCGCCCGGACTCGAACGCCTGAGTCCGCGACCAAACCAGACAAACAGTTGGCGTGCATCCGCTTCGGTCTGGTACTGTGTGCCCAAACAAGCGTAGGCAGCTGATGCCCACATTTTGAGGGACCAGTTGCCTGATATCAGCGCGCCAATTCCGATGTTGGAATCCACAACTTCCAGCACCTGACTGATGCCGAGGATGTGCCGGTCGAGCAATGCGCCTTTTTCTGCTTCGGTCAAGAGCACATCGTCCGGCAGTCCGTAGTGGGCATAGGCATTCTCGAGCGCCAGGTACAGGTCGATGCCTCGCGACATGTTGCACAGCGACGTGGTCCATTTGACGCGGTCGGGGCCAGAGAGCATCTCGTTTGCAAAGAGTGGATGGAGCCGTACATCTGTGAGCAACGACGCCCGCATCATCTCCATGGCGTACGCATGCGAAACCTGCTTCTTGAGTGGTAGCTCTTTTTTATTTTGCTCCAAGACCAGTGTCAGCAGGGCAATAAAACAGCGTGCTTGCAGGATCTGGCTGTTATGATTGACGACCTGGGTTTTTGCGTCGGAGACGGGTTCGTCTTTGTCTTTTGGATGGCGGGTGGCTTTCTCGATGAGCGCATCAATGATGGCTATTTCTTTAGAAGAGGAATTGCTTGCGCGCTCGATGATTTGCTTGAGTCCCAGGCCGTATGCATCGTTGCCCTGGTTGTCAAAACCGATGATGCTCAGCGCCGGCCGCTGCCGCGCAAACGGGTCTGTAAAAAAACGGGTGTTGGGTGTGTCTGGTGGTAGGTTCATACGAAAGCAATCAACGGACTAAAGCACGCAATACTACGTAACAGTTGGCTGCATAATGATGCAGGGGAGGAATTTTGTCAAGTACCTGACCCATTATCCTTGCACTTCTCGTGGTTCGCAGGAAGGCATATTCTTTAAATAACAGTTCAGTAAAGAAGACATAACATCTCCAATTCTGGTCAACTGTATCCTTCTGCTTGACCACCATGTTCGGGTGACGCATTTCTCGCGCGCCTGCCAGTAGTACCCTCACCATTTACGTCATTCCCATGATTCTCTCTGTATTTCGTCGAGCTGCAATACTGCTCGTAGCACTCGTCTTCGTGACCTCTACTGCACAAGCACAACAGACAGGTAACATTGCCGGCACGGTAACCGATGTGTCATCCGGCTTATTGCTGCCTGGGGCAAATATTGTCATCCAGGGCACAAACCTGGGTGTGGCTTCAGATATTGACGGGCGGTTTACCTTCTCTCAGGTTGCGCCGGGCTTCTACACGCTAACAGTATCCTACATCGGATTTGATGCAGCAACGCTGTCTGTTGAAGTGAGTGCCGGTCAAACAGCAATAGTTGATGTTGCTTTACAAGTGTTGGCCATCGAAGGTGGAGAAATCCTGGTACTCGGCTCGCGGGCGCAGGGCCAGGCGAAAGCGTTAAATCAGCAGAAAAATGCACCCAATATCACGAACATTGTCGCGGCAGATCAAATTGGTCGCTTCCCGGATGCCTCAGCACCAGATGCGTTGCAGCGTGTGCCGGGGGTAGGGGTTCAACGCGACCAGGGCGAAGGACGCTTTATCCAAATCCGCGGCGGCGCGCCCCAACTGACAACTGTAATGTTCAACGGCGAGCGGATTCCTTCACCGGAGGGTGACGTACGCCAAATTGCGCTCGATGCCATTCCTACAGAAATACTGGAAGCCATTGAGGTGTCAAAAGCCATTACGCCAGATATGGATGCTGATGCCATTGGCGGTGCTGTCAATCTGGTGACTCGTCGGGCGCCGGCAAGGCAACTCCTCTCGGCTGATTTTGCCGGCGGATACGGTTCTATTCGTGATCAAGGTTCTGCCAAAGGAGCGCTTACCTTTGGCAACCGCAGCGCAGATGGAAAGCTGGGCTATTTGATGAATGGATCGTTCAGTCGCCGCAATTTTGGGTCAGACAACATCGAGCCGGAATACGATTTTGGTGATGACGATGCACCGCTGGGTGGCGACGATGCGTTGGAGGAGTTGCAGGTCAGATACTACGATGTCCTCCGTCAGCGGGCAGGCGTCAATGGTGTGCTGGATTACCGGTTCTCCTCACAATCCTCTGTATACCTTCGGGGGCTGTTTGTGCAACTCGAAGATACGGAACAGCGCCACCGACTCCGTAACAAAGTGGGAGATGATGAACTTGGCTACGAACACAAAAATCGTACAGAATTTCTGCGCACGTTCGGATTGACCTTTGGCGGCGATCACGTGTTGCAGTCGGGACTAAAAGTCCTCTACAATCTTGGATATACGCGATCTGCCGAAGATACACCGGAAGACGTTGAAGTTGCATGGGAGCAAGGTGATGTGAGCTTCGACCCCGTGATCAACGACCCGAATAACATCCGCGCCAACCCACTTGGTGGCGCCCTCCAGAACACAAGCGGTTTTGAATTTGACGCTGTTGAGCCAAGCGAAAGCTTTACCTCCAACGACGACTATGTAGCAGCGCTCAACTTCGAAATGCCTTACACACTGGGGGAGCAGGGCATCGGGAAATTGAAATTTGGAGCCAAGTTTCGGTATAAAGACAAACAACAAGACGTGAGCGAGCGCGCGTTTGAATTGTCGGATGATGCTGATGATATTCTGCTGGGTGAAGGCAATGGGACCTCATTCGCTGATCGTTATGACGCCAACGACTTTGAAGCCGGCAACTTTGCTTTGCCACCTATTATTACGGGCAACGAAGAGGTGCTGGATTTTGCTGATCGGTTTGCTTCTTCGCTTGAACTGGATGATGGTGCAGCGCTCGAAGGCAATCTGGAAGACTTTGAGGCAACGGAGCAGACGGTTGCGGCTTACGTAATGACCGAGCTTAATCTAACGCCTGATTTCCTTCTGTTGCCGGGCGTTCGCTTTGAAAACACCGCGCTGGAAAGCGTTGGCTTCCGCAGCGTTGTCACTGAAGAAAACGATGAAGGGGATCTTGCGACCGATCTGGAAGACATTGAGCGCGTAGAGAGCGACAACAACTATGGCTTCCTGTTCCCAATGCTGCACATGCGCTACCGCTTGTCTGATGCAACGAACCTGCGTGCAGCCGTGACCACTGCGTTGGCTCGTCCGAATTTCTTCGATCTGGCGCCTTATGAAATTCGGGATGATGATGAACTGGTGCGTGGTAACCCCGACCTGGATCCGAGTCGTTCGGTCAACCTGGACTTGTTTTTGGAGCATTACACCTCGTCGATTGGGGTTATCGCTGCCGGCGCGTTTTACAAAAGCATCAACGACCCCATCGTAACCTTCCGCGATGAATTATCCACAACCATCGACGGTGAGTCGTTTGATATCACGCAGTTCCAGTCTCGCAATGGCGACAGTGGTTACATTTGGGGATTTGAGCTTGCGCTGCAGCAACAGCTTCGCTTTTTGCCTGGTGCGTTGAGCGGGCTTGGTGTTTACGCGAACTACACGTACACGCAGTCTGAAGCAACCCTCTCTGATGGCAGCAGCAATCTGTTTCCCGGTCAGGCAGATCATGTGTTCAACCTGGCGCTTAGCTACGAACGTGGCGGCTTTTCGGGACAGGTTAGCCTGAACCATACTGGCGAGTTTCTGGATGAGTTTGCCGGCGATGGCGTTAGCGCCGATCGCGCGAGCGATATCTTTGTGCAGGAGCGCTGGGGGCTCGACGTATCTGCGAGCTACAAGTTCAAAGGGGGCGTTACCACGTTCATCGAACTACTCAACCTGCTCAACGAGCCGCTTGAACTGTATCAGGGCAGTAGTTTGCGTCCGATTCAGCGCGAATTCTACCGCCCATGGGGTTGGATAGGCGCCAAATATAACCTCTAAGCCGCATGCATACATTAAAATGGATGTTGTCAGGATATTTGATCCTGTGTAGCATAGGCTGTACCCCGTCGGCGCAACCGGACACCACGCGGTCGGCGCCGGGGGATGCGCCGGTGGCGATCCAGGAGGCCTACTTTACGGTGCGAGATACGCTGGACAACGTTGACTCTCCGGCAATCTGGCACGGCCCGGATGATGCGCACTGGTTGCTGGCAACTGCAAAAGAATCCGATGCGGTACTCGTTTTTGATGCAACCGATGGTAACCTGCTGCAACGCATTGGCGGCAGTGGTACGGCGGCTGGTGAGCTTGATCGCCCCAATGGGATTGCTGTTATTGATAACCTGATGCTGGTTGTTGAACGGGATAACAAACGTGTGCAGGTATTCTCGCTGCCGGCGTTTACATCGCTGGGTTTTATTGGAGAACAGGATTTGGAGTGGCCCTACGGGCTTGCCGTCTATCGTGATACTTCGTCCATGTACCACTTGTACGTAACGGACAATTATGAAACGGTTGATGAGCAGATCCCTGCAGATTCGTTATTGGGTGCTCGCGTGAAGCAGTTTTCGTTTTCCATTGAAGACGATGCGTTGACTGCAACGCTAGTGCTCAGTTTTGGAGATACCTCGGGCGATGGTGTGCTACGCGTCGTAGAATCACTGGCTGTTGATCCAGCTAACAACCGCTTGCTAATTGCTGAAGAGCGCGAAATTGATTCGCAGATCAAGGTGTACACGCTGGACGGAGCCTTTACCGGCGAAACGATCGCATCAACCTTTTTCCCAAATCAAGCTGAAGGGATTGTGCTGTATCCATGCGGTGCGCAAGAGGGGTACTGGATTGCTACCGACCAGGAAGACAATGTGAGCACCTTCCACGTATTTGATCGAACAACCCTGGCACACGTCGGCACGTTCGTCGGCGCAGAAACCGCAAACACGGATGGTATCGCGTTGACCCGCACCGGCTTTGATCCTTTTACGTCAGGTGCGTTCTTCGCTGTACACGATGATGGCAATGTGGCCGCATTAAACTGGCAAGCAATCAGCGATGCGCTGGCACTCGAGGTATCCTGTCCGGTCTAGTTTGTAGGGGCTGCAAAGTCATTTGCCAAACAACTTGCGTCCAAGTCGGCGCAAAGAGAATTTTCTTGCAGGTGCCGGGGGCGCTGTTGTGGAGGAAGCCTCGGGGACGGTGACGTCTGTCTCAATTGCGGCTGGTACTGTTTCTGTCAGTGCTGCGCTACCGGCCGATTCAACGGCAGGGGGTGGCGTTACAGCTTGCGCCTGAAGTTTGTTGAGCGTGGTACGCACATCGTCGCTGTTTACGGTAGGTACATCAAGCTCTTCGCCCAAAATCTGTGCAGGATCGGGCAACTCATCTTTAGAAACTGTGCCGGCGCCGGCGAGAAAGTCATCAAGCTCTTCTTCCGAAATGTTCGATTTCGGGTCGTCCGGGGCGGCGGGACTGGTTTCAGCCATTGGCGGGATAATCGTGGAGCAGGGGGAGGGTCACGGTTAAAAGTAGACGCTTTTCGCAAAAAAAGGATTACCTGTACATAAAGAATTTGCTAATCGAACCGTAAGAATTAGTTAATCTGCTACCCCTATCATGTTGTTTTCCGCCCTCAAAACGCAACATGCCATGTCGAAAATCTCCCGCCTGCTCTTTTGTTTACTGTTGGTGTTTTGCACTGCGTACGCACCACCTCGTATGCTTGCGCAAAACATGCTTACGGTCGAGGCTTCACGCGACAACACGCTGATTGAGAGTGCAACCGGGGCTTTTAGCAACGGCGCAGGTCCTTTTCTGTTTGCCGGCCGCGTGGACACAACGGGCGATCTTTTACTTCGGCGTGCCCTGTTGTACTTTGACTTGACTGCATTGCCTCTGCTACCCGAACAGATAACCAGTGTGTCGTTGGTCTTATACGTTTCAAGACCCGAAGCCGGCAGTATCGAAACGTTTACGTTGCATCCCGCACTCCAGGCGTGGGGCGAAGGTACGTCATCAAGCTCGGGAGGCATTGGAGATATTGCGGCCACAAATGATGCCACCTGGGTACATACATTTCATGCTGCACAATTTTGGGATAATCCTGGTGGTGATTTTACCGCAGTGCCAAGTGCAACGTTCGAGCTGGGCCCTAAAGGCAGCTATACCGTTTCCAGTCAAGAGCTGTTGGCTGATGTCCAACAATGGCTTGCAGCGCCGGATCTCAACCACGGCTGGATGTTACGGGGTACTGAGGATCCAAGGGTGACCGTAAAGCGAATTGCTTCGCGAGAACAAGCTGATCCATCATTGCGCCCTCACCTGATCATATCGTATAGCGGAGAGCTATTGCCCGTATCATTTACAAATTTTGAGGGCATTGCTGATGGTGGTTCGGTCTTTCTGAAATGGGCAACTGCAAGCGAGCTTAACAACGCCGGCTTTGACGTACAGGTAGCACGCGCTGAAGGCGACTATGTATCAGTAGGTTTTGTGTCCGGCCATGGGACGACGAATGAGCCACAAAAGTATAGTTATGCATTGCACCAGTTGGATGCAGGACAACACCATTTTCGGCTGAAACAGATAGATTTTGATGGCAGCTTTGCTTTTAGTGAGGAGGTTGTCCTGACGGTTGGGAATACCGGCCGGGACATTGCTGTTGAGGTCTATCCAAATCCTACCAATAACCATTGGCAAGTTGTTGTTGATGTACAAGAAACCCAGGTGCTGCAAGTAGCGGTCTACGATATGCTTGGCCGGCGCGTGCTGCAAGTATTTGACGGTTATCTTGATCCGGGCAAACATACGCTGAATGTTAATGCGAATGCGTTGGCAAGCAATGTGTACCTGGTGCGGGTAAGGGGCGAAAAAAATCTCCAGCACAAACAGGTTGTGCTGGAGAAATAACAGGTGTTCGTTTTGCTGGAATGCCTGTTTGTAGGGAATCCCTGAGGGAATCCCTACTTGAGGAGCAGCATTTTATTGACAATGTTGCCCGTTGGGGTGATGAGGGTGTAGAAGTAGGTCCCGCTCGGCAGGTTTGCGCCATCGAAGCTCACGGCATGTATGCCGGCACTGAACGTCCCGTGAGCAAGTGTTTCTACTTCGCGCCCCAGCATGTCATAAACAACCAGTTGAACGTCGGCTGCTTCTGGTAGGGTGAAAGAAATATTTGTTGCAGGATTGAACGGGTTGGGATAGTTCTCGTGCAGTACGTAGGTATCGGGTTTTACTTCATCCATGCCAAGTATTGGCTCGATCGAGTAGCCGCGCGCCATGTTGCCTTTGGATGCCGTACCGATGACTGTAAAGGACGTTGAAAAAGGAATTCCGGCTGTGCCGCCTGCCATAGGTTCGCTGTATGGCGTAGCGGTTACTGTGTAGCCACCGGCAGCAAGCGAGCCCGGCAGATAATCGCCTGAAACGTCACCAAAAATAGCGTATGGCGCAACATTCTCGAGGCGTTGCAGGAAACCGTCATTCAGGTCCAGCAGCACGCTGCCGGCCATCCCGTTGGTCAGCGCGACAATGTTAAGCTGTTCGGGCAAATTGGACATGGAAAGGGCGCTGCCTGGTGCTAATTCTTGCACGGTACGGTTGGTGCCTGCATCAACAATTACAATCCCCAATACCGCCGGCTGCATGGTGTCAATGATTTCGAAGGTCACAGTTTGCGGAGCAATGGCCGTATTGCCCGGGATTGCGGTTAGTTCGTGGATACCCACAGGCAAGTTGCCACCGATAAAGTTGCCATTTATGTCGCCAAACAAGGCATACGGCGCCACGCGCTCGGTGCGGACAACCGTACCATTCAACTCGAATGTTACCGATTCAACATCACCCTCAAACGCTGCAGTGATATTGAGGCCTGCCGGCAAGAGCGCCAGGTCCAGTACAGCGTCCTGATTCATGGGATTGAAGCCGTCAACCGGTTGGTCTGTAGCAGCATCAATAAGTGTAAAGGCACTGGGTGTTGGTTCTACGATGACTACATCATCTTCGGTGGCAGGGATCAAGAGCGATTCTATCGAAAAGCCGTCCAGGCTTACATCATCCAGATCTGATCCGTCCAGCAATGCTTCGACGAGGTCTTCAAGGAATCCATCCGCAATTAATGCGTAGTTCAGCTGCCAGTAGGCGGCATCCGGTGTTTCACTTTTAAGCCCGCGGGAGAGGCGAGCATGGACCAGCGAGGGGGAAAGCACGAGACCATTTGATGGATCGAGTTCAGCGCTGTATGCAGCAGCTACGGGGCTGTCGAGCCATGCTTCAGGTAGCTCGGTTGTGGATGCCGGCGCTGCAAGGGTTGGGACAACCGCGATGGCAAGGCCAGACGCCGCGTACACATTGCGGCTTTCATCCTGTGCCGGTGAGTAGTAGGTGTACTGCCAGATTGCGGCTTTTCCTTCAGGGCTAAAATCTGGGAAAAGAGAGCTGACGCCCACCAGTGTAGCGTCGTCAGCAAAAGCGGCGCCTGTTTCATCTGCCGAAGCCAGGTTTTCTCGCGCCGTGGTTGGCGTTACGTCCAATGGCAACCCAAATTGCGCTTCAATTACATGGATGGAGGCGGCTAATGCATCATCTGAAAGTGACGAGTAAACGACGACCCAAAGCGCTGACAAGGGTGGCAATTCAACGCCATCGATGTTGATTGCAGGTACGGCAATAAGCGCCGCGGTAATGTTTGCATCGTCATGGGTTGCCCGGAACTCGGCACCGCCGCCGGCTTCTGCAATGGCAATTGCGGCATCGCTATCGATCCAGGGCGCGCTGAGCGTGCCTGGTGCGAACATATCCGTGATTTCTGCCGGCAGCTCAGAAATATCGATCGGATCTGTAATCAAGCTTTCGATGCGCAACAGACCAAATAAACTTTCTGAGGCATCAGACTGCGCGAGGTAGAGCCATGAAGCGGCCGTCCCATCATCTGGCGAAATACCATCGCCTATAACGCCAATGATCGAGGCATCTGCTGCTTCTGCACGCGCAGCAGCTTCAACGAACTGGTACGAAGACTGTGCTGTTGTTTGTGCGTAGACTGTTGGGGTATACCCACACAGCAGGAGGAGGGAGAAAAGAGCAAAAAGAAGCCGCTGATTCATAGTTTCTAAAGATTATAACGTACCGGATAGAATGATCTGGAAGGCCAACATGGCCGCGATCGACAAAAGGGCTGTAACCGTTACTTCGCTGCTTGACGTGCTTTCCATGGCCTCGGGGATCAGCTCAGAGAAAACCATCCACGTCATGGCGCCGGCTGCAAAGCCGAGGCCGATAGGGAGGAAGGATGCAAATGCGGCGACAAACAGAAAGGCTGGTACAGCCATCAAGGGTTGGGGGAGACTGGAGATCACACACCACAAGGTGGCTTTGTGTACAGAGACACCGCGCGGGATCAGCACGAGAGCTATCGCGAGGCCTTCTGGAATATTGTGAATGGCGATTGCGGTTGTAATCACCCAGCCCAGGGCGTGGCCATCCCCGAACGAAACACCGATGCCAACGCCTTCTGTAAATGAATGCAAGGTCATCACGAGCAGGAGTAGAATGGCTTTTCGTGCATTCAGCCCGTCGAGGGCCCCCAATTTCAGGTCTTCAAACCGTTCGAGAAATTTATCGCTAAGCCAGATGAAGACAATGCCAAGACCAAATCCCAAAGCAACGCTTCCTAATCCAAATCGCGAGCCTTCATAAACAAGCGCAATACTTGCTGCGAGCATCAGGCCGGCAGCGAGCGCGTTTGCAAGGCCAAGCCAGCGCTCTTTAATGTCGCTCATGAAGTAGAACGGCAGCGCGCCAACGCCAGTGGCGACAGCCGTGATCATCGCGAACCAGAAAATATCAATGGATTCAGAAAGCAGCATGTGACTCGTGATAAAGGGGTTTATCTTGCTACAAGGGCACTGCAGGAATTAGTAAATACCGCCAACGACTCGCTGGATAGGAGCTCCCGTCTCGGGGTCGATGACGGTTGGTAACGTACTTGGTACGGATGTCATGTAGGTGGTATCTGTCAGGGATTCCATGAAAGAGACGAGGTCGGAAACCTCAGCCTCTGTAAGATTCAGCTGATCTGGCGGGAGCGTCTGGAATTCCAGGTCGATGCCGATGCCGGCGCCACCACCCCGATTGTAAAAGTCAATGACTTCCTCCAGCGTCTCGTAAACCCCGTTGTGCATGTAGGGCGCTGTGAGGGCTGCATTTCTTACAGTGGGCGTCTTAAACGAAAAGCGGTGGAGGTCGTACTGGTAGAGCACGTACTTCCCTGTATCCGGATCTACCGTGGCGTTTACTGTATCCGGGGCGCTCGGGACGCCAATGATTTCTGCTTCGTGCTCCGAATAAGCTGGTGGTACCATGCCAGTGAACAACGGCATGAAGTGGCATGTGCCGCAAAGGGCTTTGCCCATGAACAGGTTGAAGCCGCGTTTTACCGAGGCATCAATAGCATCTGTTTCCCCGCGCATGTATTTATCGAATGCGCTGTTCATGCCGTTTAGCGAACGGACAAAATCTGACAAGGCGAAGTAGAGTTGCTGTTCGAGTACGGCATCGGATGTAGCCGGCCCAAATGCTGCTTCGAATTGGGCCATGTATTCAGCGCTTTGTTTTAGTTTGCTGACAACTTCTTCAGGGGTTGTGTGCATCTCTGCTTTGTTTGTCAGCACACGGGCCACCCGGTCTTCGACAAAAAGGGTTTTGAGATCGTAGGAGGAGCTGGATTGGAGGCCGGCATTGATCAGCGTTGGCGCATTTCGCAGCGTTGTGCCCTGGAAATCGAAGCCCACGCTTTTGACTTTGTTTTCGGCAAATGCTTTGTCGGGCTGGTGGCATGAGGCACACGAGCGCTGGTTGTTTTGCGAAAGGATGGGATCGTAAAAAAGTTGCTTGCCAAGCGCAACGCGTGCTGGTGTAGCATCGCCCGCTTCGGGTGGTGCAAAAAAGGCTGCGTTGTAGGCATCCGCGTCAAAAATGGTCTGCCAGTCGTTGAAAGGCTTCGGTACTGGAGCCGGGGGCGCGCCTACTTCATCAGTTAGTTTGTTGAACGCACGCGAAAGCGGGTTCATGTAGTCACGGATGTAAGTAACACGATCGAACGTGATAAAATCATGATCCGGGCTTCTCAAGTACGCCTTGTTTGCTTCGAACAGTGAAGTAATTTCTTCAGCAAGCGAAGCCGGCACATCCGCTAAATAAGGGGCAATGGCTTCTTCCATGCCTTCAAATACAAGGGCGGATTCTTCGAGTGAAGCCTGCACTACAGGCGAGTCAAAGCCCGAAATACCCAGGGCCATGAGACGAACCAGGCCCAGTCGGAAGCTTTCGATGGCGTGGCGGTCCGTGTAAATTGTCAGTTCGTTGTATTGCCGTACACGCTTGATATTGGCGGCCATAATTTTCAGCTCTTCGACAAGCGCATCACGATCCAGCGTTTCTTCAGCAAAAAGCCGTTCTTCGAGTACCTGAAAGCCTTCAGGATCGATAATGGTAGCGTTGGGGTCGTAATCTTCAATCCAGGGCAGGGGAGGACCGTTTAGTTTCTTGCCAACACCCGGGTAGTGGTAGGCCAGCAGAAATTCGACAGATTTAAAAGCGTTACGTGCTTCGTGAAAGCGTGGTGATAGCGTTTCGAGGGATAGCGTTGTCGTGGAATCGCTCACCTCGGCAAGCATGGCATGTACAGTGGATTCAGCTTCAGCAAGTTGCTGCTCAATCAAGGCCCGGCCGGCTTCTGTACGGGCGTCAGAGGCTGCGCGAGAAGAGGCGGGGGTTTCCTGGCAACCTGCCAGCAGGGGGATAGACAGAAGAAGTACAACTACCACAAGGGTATAGGTATAGGAAGGGAGATACCGCATGGTGTGATCAATCGGAACGTCAGAAAAAAAGACAGGGGTTTCAGTGAAGGGCACTGAAACCCCTGTTAAGTCAAACAGGCTTAGCGGGGCAATCCTTTGACAACAAGGATCTGGCTGGCCTGGTTTTCAGCTGCACGGAGTGCGCCACCGTCTACACCTGCGTAGAGTGGGCTTCTCCAAGAGTGTGGCTGAACGTTCAGCATAAACGTGTTTTCGATGCCGATGGTGTCAGAGATGTCAAGCATCGCACCGTATTCCCAGCCACCGAGGCGAGATTCGCGTGGCGTTACACCGTCACGGTCAACGTTGTACTTGTCTTCGCCACGACGGTGGTCCAGTTCCATTACTACAGCCATGTTGCCAGTAGCAATTTCATACTGGTAGATGTATGCGTCGTGCGTTTCGTCGCCATACCCGTTCGGGTCTTCCTGGACGTAAACATAGTTTTCCGTTACCAGGATGTTGTCTGGGTTCTGGAATTCTTCAGCAGGACCTGGCTCGTCACCGTCAAGGATCACTTCCAGCGTACCAAAGAGTGGGTTTGTTGGATCAAGTGTGAGGCGGTAAACCCGGCCGTACTTCGTACGAGAGAAGTCAGCATTGGCGCCTGAGTCATTCTGACCCGTAACGTTGAAGTAGATCTCACGACCAACACCGTCTTTGCGGTAGTCGAGGTCTTCTACACGGCCAAAAGGCATGGCGCTGAGTGCTGCAGAAGCAGGGTTGAACTCAGAAGGTGCGAGAGACTGCTGGTCTTCAATCTGGCGGAATTCTACAGCGTAGGTTTCGCCAACAACCATGTCTTTCTCTCTCACGTTGTCGTCTGTGCGAGCAAGCACGTAGAGGTCACCGGTGTCGAGGTTACCAACACCATCGCCAACGTACATGGCAATCTGGCCACCGAATTCGCGCGAATCGTCATCACCGATGATAACAATCGTTTTGTTCACGAATGCCGTTTTAGGAAGCGGCAGTGCGTTTTCTGTGCTCCAGGCACCAAATGCTGTCAGGATACGCGAGGTATTCTGGGCAGCGAAAGGATCAGCACCGTGAATCTGAGACTCAGGGCCACTCTCGCCAGCTGTGATGAACAGCGGGCCATAGCCATGCTCTTCTGGCGTAGCCATCGTAGCAGAGCAAAGACGCCAGCGTCCATGGTCAGAAGTGATGATGTACTCACCAGCCACTGGTTTGAACGTTTCGTCGAGCGTGATGCGTGAGACTGAGTAGTTGTCTTCGTGGTTGGTTACAAACGTGAAGGTACCATCAGCGTTTTTGAGGAGGCCGGCACCGTCAGGTGAACCGCCCATTCTGAAGTTTGGTGACATGGGGAACGTATCGTCACTAGACATCAGAGAAAAGACTTCAACACCAGGGGCTACGTTTTTAACGAGGGCCGGCGTTACAGAGTGATTGGTAAGGGTTACTGTGCTTCCACCTTCGTCGCCATCGTCGTTGAACAAGTCAACCAGGATGTCGCAGCCACTTAAAGATACTGCCAGGACGGGGATGAGGAGCAAGCGGAAAAGCGTGTTAGCAGCTTTTTTCATCTCTCTCGGGTAATGGGGTTTTGAATGAACGAAAACAAGCCACAACACAGGCTTCGTGGCTTGTTTAGACATCGCAACATACCATCACGCAGAAACTTACTGCTTATCAAATGAACAACTCTGTGTTGCTATAGCGTTACTAACGTATTACTTAAATGTAAAGCCGTAATTCGACGATTCTGATGCAGAAAAACCGTTTCCAATACGGCTATGGCTTACCAATGGTCGATTAGTTTTGGGTGATAAACTACGCATGTTTAAAGTACTACCGCTTCTATGTAGGGGTGTGTTAGGAGAGTGGCTGGAAGAGGTTGGTTGCAGCCAGGTAGGGTTCTGTTTTGATTACGCGCGCTATGGTTGGTGGATAAATGAAAGGAGCCGGCTGGCTTCCTCTGTTTGTATGCGGATGAAATAGTGACCTGCAGGCCAGTGTGATGAGGTGAACACAATCGTTTGGGATTGATTGCCGGCGAAGAGGCCGTTGAACAATTCTTGAATCTCCCGCCCTAAACTATCATACACCTGGATTGCAACCTGGCTGCTTTGAGGAAGCACTACATCAAAGGAAGCCTGGTTTTGAACCGGATTTGGATAAACGGGGGAGAGTTTGATCCCGGTGGGCAACTCGTCTGCTTCCAGTGCTACCGATTTTGAGATGTCTGGTAACGCATACGCCAGGATAACGGGCGGATTGTTGAATTCACCCTGCGCCGTATCGGCTTCACGCAACGCGAGATACAGGATACCATCATTGAAATCCACCGTGGCGCCGTTGATGGCAGGAGTAGCGCCTTGTAAAGGGGTTGGCAACGGTCCGTAAGCGTAAGGACGCACTGCATGGGCATCGAGCCGGCCTTCGCGGACTTCTACCATGTCATTTACATCCCAAAGCCAGTAGAACTGATCATAGTCATTTGCATCAGGCGCACAATAACCATCGCACAACGTGCCGTCTGTTTGGGTGCATTTATAGCAAACGCCACTTTGATGTCCGCCTGAATAGCCAAGTGTCATATAGGTCCGTGTGCCGGGTACGATGAAGCCGTAGACGGCGCGCGAAAGGTGGGTCCAGATGTCGTTGGCGCGGGTGTTGTTGTCGAGGTCAGGGTGCAGTGGATGCGCCAGCGAGAAATCCATCAAGCGTGTTGTGGGCAGTGAGGAAGGAACGTTGCTTGTGCCGGCCACCTGGAACGGATCAAACGCAAACGCTGAAGGCCCAACGCTGGTGCGGCCGATGATCGGAATGCCACTTGCATGTCCGGTCAGATACGTACCACCCAGCAGCGGTTGCCAAATCGCAGGGATGGGAGAGAGCCAGCCAGAAACATGCGCGGCTTCGGGATTCAGGCTAATAAATCCATCTATGCTGGATGCTGCCAGGTTGTCGGCATCACGTACGATGAACGTCGAGAGGGAATTGTCTGCCGGCGCATCATAGTACTCGTAGCTGTTCACCATGAGTTCGCGTCCCGCTTGTGTTTCCAGGCACACCAGGCCACCAATCCGATCGAGTGCTTGTGGATTACCGCCGTTCACTTTGTCGAGCACCGTCGCAAATGCCTGGCGTGGCGGATCCGCAATAAGCAAATCAGTAAGCGCCTGAGACGTGACAAGCGGTGGAATTGCAAATTCGGCGAGTGCTTGTTGGTGGCTGTGGCCGACTACAAACAGCGTATGCCGGCCCGGGTTGTAGGCAATCGGCCCTTCTGCATAGTTCATCGAAGATGCCCCGTAGGTATCAGCGGGCAAGCGAAAGGCGCCGGCATACGTCAGGTCTGTCATTTCTATGCGGGGTAGCGTTTGTGCCTCCTGCGCATGCAAGGGATACAGACTGGCGTTGAGCGACACTACGAGGCCGGCAAACAGGGTACGGTAAAACGTAATCGCTTTTGAGCTAACGGTCATGAACTGATACCTGTGAGGATTGCGGTATCCGAAAATAACCATTTTCTTACGCATTTGAGAATGGGGCGTCCAGTGAAGGCATCGGTTGGGTAAACCAGCGAGGGCCTTCGTCTGTCATGTAAAAGTGATCTTCGTGTCGAATGCCAAAAGCGCCGGGGACACAAATCATGGGTTCGACGCTGAGCACCATGCCTTTTTCCAACGGTGTCTGGTCGCTACGGACAAGGTAGGGGTGTTCGTGGATATCGAGTCCGGTGCCGTGGCCTGTTCGGTGGGGGAGTCCGGGCAATTGGTAGTCAGGACCGAGGCCGGCTGCTTCCAATACGCGCCGTGCAGCGTCATCCACAGCACCGCAAGGTGTCCCTGGCTGCGCTGCCGCAAATGCCGCTGCTTGTGCTGCTTTTTCCAGATTCCAGATTTCGCGTTGTCTTGCGGTAGGTGTGCCGTAGACGTACGTGCGGGTAATGTCTGATATGTACCCATGTAGCTGGCAGCCTGTATCGACTAACACTACGTCGTTGTTTTGCAGGGGCCGTGGGACTGGTACACCGTGAGGGTACTGGGTGTCTTCTCCAAACAGTACGGTACAGAAGTACGATCCTGTGGGGATGCCTGAGCGAATATGGGCTTCGTTGATAAAATCGATGACCGTTTTGGCTGCAATCCCCGGATGCATGATGCGCGCCGCTGCCTTCTGGACGGCCAGGGTAATGTCTTTGGCACGTTGCATGATGGCGAGCTCAGCATCTGATTTATACATGCGGCATCCGGCGGTGACCGGCGTTGCATCAACCAGTTCAAGTGCGGGATTTGCCGCGCGTAATGCCTCGGAGATGAAGAAAGGTACCGACTCGTCTACCGCCAACTGACTACCAGTTATGCCGGCTTTGCGCAACATTTTGCGCAACATACTGCCAAGCAGGGCGGCGGGGCTTTCGTGTTCTTCCCAGCACTGCAGTGGCGCCTCAAGTTTCATGTAGCTGTTGATGGTGCCGGCTTCAAAGGCAGGGCCGATATACTGGAGATCGCCCTCGGCAGTTAATAAAGCACCCACCATGCGCTCTGAGGGCTTCCATTTCATACCTGTGAAATAGAGCAGGTTGGAGCCGGCGTGCAGGTAGAGAGCATCCAGGTTATTTGTGTTCAGAAGGTCAGCAGCTTTTTTTAATCTGATTTTATGTTCAGATGGTAGGATTGGCCTAACATCAGTTGTGCAGTCCTGGAATTTTACGAGTTCTGTCTGTATATCTGATCCGCCAATGCCGGTATTCATGATGCGTCGGGGTAGATTTGGTTAACGTCTGGGTGAAGTCCTTGTGGTGTCAAATCGGCTTCTGAAAGCCCGGATGTGTTCCTTGTTCCGGCTACATCATACCGAATTCTGAACCGCACACACTGGGCACGTAAGCCGGGTCAATATAAACCAACTATGCATAATCTGTACGGAATGAAGACTATTGTTAATCCGGTTCTAAAGGGCTTTAATCCTGATCCTTCTATCGTTCGCGTCGAAGATGATTATTACATCGCCACATCCACATTTGAATGGTTTCCAGGCGTGCAGATCCATCATTCGCGTGATCTCGTTCACTGGGAATTGCTTTGCCGGCCGCTCAAACGGGTGTCCCAATTGGACATGCGCGGCACACCCGATTCGTGTGGCGTTTGGGCGCCCTGTCTGTCTTATGACAAGGGGACATTTTATCTTGTGTATTCCAATGTGAAATCTTTTGATGGCCACTGGAAAGACACCCCCAACTTCCTGGTTACGGCATCTGATATCAATGGACCCTGGTCAGATCCCATCTTCTTGAATGCCGCCGGCTTTGACGGATCGTTGTTTCACGACGATGATGGCTGTAAGTGGTACACGAGCATGCGCATTGATCACCGACAAAGCGATTTTTTTGGCGGCATTATCATGCAGGAATTTGATGCGGCTGCTGGTAAACTTGTTGGTCAGGTCTATTCCCTTACCAAAGGTACAGCCCTGGGTGCGACAGAAGGTCCTCATCTCTATTTCAAAGATGGGTACTACTATTTGCTATTAGCCGAAGGGGGCACAGAATACGGTCACGCGGCTACCATAATGCGCGCACGAGTTGTTACAGGGCCTTATGAAGTTTATCCTGGCAAGCCACTTGTGACGTCCCGGGATGATGCTTCGCTGCCGCTACAAAAAGCCGGCCATGGCTCATTGGTAGAGACCCAGGGCGGCGAGTGGTACCTCGCGTTTCTTGTCGGACGCCCCCTTACGCCGCATGGTAGATGTATACTCGGAAGGGAAACAGCCCTGGAGCGTGTGCATTGGTCCGATGGTTGGCCCGTACTTGCCCATGGAGGCTATCCACGCGTAGAGGTGCCGGCGCCTGATTTAGAAGGTAAAAAGCCGGTTAAGCAACCTGAACGCGTCCGGTTCGACAGGGACACGCTGGACATCAACTTTCAATCCCTCAGAACACCAGTGTCGGAGTCCTGGTGCTCGCTGCTTGCTCGGCGGGATGCATTGCGGTTGGTGGGGCAGGCCTCGCTTGCCTCGCTGCATAATCAAAGTCTGGTTGCGCGACGCGTGCAGCATTACAATGTAGACGTAGCAACAGCGCTCGAATTTGAGCCGGATACATTCCAGCAACTAGCCGGGCTTGTTTTCTACTACAATACTGGACACTACCACTATCTGCACGTTACGGGTGATGAATCTGGGACCAGAAAGTTTATCTCGATTGCTTCAAGTGATGATTTCGAACTCACCCTGTTGGAAAAGCCGGTAGACATTACAGGAGCTCATCAGATTGTACTTAGCGCGAGATTGCGTGGCGCTGCTTTACAATTTGATTTCTCTATCGATGGGGGACAATCCTTGCCAATCGGTGGCCCCCTTGATGCGAGTATACTGTCAGATGACTACATCAGGGGAGCGGGCGATCGATATCGGGCAGCGTTTACTGGCTGTTTTGTGGGCATTTGCTGCCAGGATCTGGCGCGTAACGCACTGCCGGCTGATTTCTTATGGTTTGACTACCGCGAACTGGAATAGAAAAGGGGATGCAAAGTAGTTGCGTCCCCTTTTTAATTGGCTAGATATACCAATTGAGTATGTTCTCGAACAGTTCTTGCCGGCCACTGGTCATGCGTGGTTCTGAGCCTGCCGTTGCGCGCGCATGTAAGTCCGTTAGAGACAGCTTGCCGTTTTCAAAAGCTTTCCCATCGCCATCGTCAAACGATGCATACCGGTAGGTCCGCATTTGCTCAACGGGTGATTCCTGAATAATGGCATCTGCAATCATCAAGGCCCTCGCAAAAATATCCATACCGCCGATATGCGCATAAAATAAGTCGGTCAGGTCGGTGGAATTTCGACGTGTTTTAGCGTCGAAGTTTACGCCGCCGCCTTGCATGCCACCGGCGCGCAAAAACACGAGCATAGCCTCTGTGAGGTCGTAAATGTTGTTGGGGAATTGATCTGTATCCCAGCCATTCTGGTGGTCACCGCGGTTTGCATCGATACTGCCGAGCATGCCAGCGTTTGCAGCAACCTGTAATTCGTGTTGGAACGTATGGCCCGAAAGGGTGGCGTGGTTGACTTCAACGTTCAGTTTGAAGTCTTTGTCCAGCCCGTAGTTCAGCAAAAATCCAATCACCGTTGCAGAATCGTAGTCGTACTGGTGTTTGCTCGGCTCGCACGGTTTGGGTTCTATAAAGAAGGTGCCTTTGAAGCCCTGGCTGCGTGCATAATCTTTGGCAAGGTGAAGGAAACGCGCCAGATGGTCTTGCTCGCGTTTCATGTCGGTATTTAGTAGCGACATGTAGCCTTCGCGGCCCCCCCAGAAAACATAATTCTCTCCGTTGAGCTTCAGCGTTGCATCCAGGGCTTGCTTTACCTGGCCGGCTGCATACGCCAATACATCAAAATCCGGGTTGGTGGCAGCGCCGTTCATGTAGCGGGGGTTGCTAAACAGATTAGCAGTGCCCCAGAGCACCTTGATACCGGTGTCGGCCATGTGCTGCTGGGCGTGGTCCGTGATGGCTTGTAATCTTTTTTCTGAAGACGCAAGGTCTGCACCTTCGTCTACCAGGTCGTAGTCGTGAAAGCAGTAGTAGTCGAGCCCCAGTTTGGTCATGAACTCGAAAGCAGCATCCATTTTATGTTTGGCGCGACTTACGGCATCAGCATCTGCATCCCAAGGGAAGACCTTGGTGCCTGGCCCAAAAGGATCGCCGCCGACATTGCAGAACGAGTGCCAGTAAGCGCAGGCAAACTTGAAATGCTCGCGTAAAGATTTGCCCGCCACCTGATGGTCGGGGTTGTAATACCTGAAGGCTAGCGGATTCCTGGATGTAGCGCCTTCGAATGGAATTTTGCTGATATCAGGAAAATACTTGGAGCTTGAAGACATAACGCTGCGGGGTTGGGTTGCTATGAAGGTGGGTGGCTTGAGAATTATTTACATCTTTCATGCAAAAAAATGCAATTTAAGATCTTTGCGTATTACGCGCAAAGGATAAAAACGAAGAAAAGACTAAAGCGAAACCGGCCTGCATCGATGGCCATGATAGGGGCAATATCGAAGGATGCAATTGTGCCCATCGCAACCTACGTGTTACCTGGTATGGGGTCACAATAGCCGGCCGCTTTAGGGCTATGAAGATTCCCGCATGGACAGCGATACTGGCACAACGCGAACTAGACCCTGGTGGGCGGTGGCATCTCCTCTGATTTTCTCATTGATCATGTTGAGCGCGTTCTGGCCCAACTGCGCATAATCAGTGTTTACAGAGGAAATCGATGGAAAATGCTGATTGCAAACGGGCAAGTCGTCATACCCAACGAGCGCTACATCCTTTGGGATTTGTACGCTGGCTCGCCGCGCCTGCTCCATAAAACCAAGACACATCTGATCGTTTATGAGAAAAATAGCCCGGGGCTTTTGAGACAGCTTTTTATAGGCTTCAAACGCAGCCTGACCGGATTCAAAGGTGTAATTTCCTTCAAACTGCCAGATTAGGTTCATGTCTGAATGGTGTTGGATATAATCGGTATAGCCACTCTTCCTGAGTAGCGATTCGTTGCGACCTGTATCGCCGATCACAACACCTAACTCTTTGTAGCCGCGCTCATGGAAATGCTTTGCCACGAGTAGACCACCGCGGTAAGAATCGAACGACACGGTGTCCATAACCGGGTGAAAAATTGAGGCTGCTGAGATGACAATGAAATGCCGGGGAAGCTTGGCGAGGATGGTGCGGTAGTCTGCCTCATTAAGCATAGGCAGGAAGAGGACGGCAGCATCATAGCCTTTGCCGGCAATTTTATGCAGCAAATCGATAAGCACCTCTGCGTTTGGCTCAGCGTTGATAAGCGTCAGGTGCGTGTCGTTTTCGATCGCAGCGTCATTGAAGCCGGCAAAGAAGGAGGAGTAAAATTCGCCAATATGCGTAGACGCAATCAGCGCAACATACAAGTGTTTATTTCTTTTCCGAACCGAGTTAAACACCGAATCGGAGTAGATTGGATAGCCCAGGCTATGGGCGGCTTCGATGATCAGCGATACATTGGCTGATTTTCGCTTGGCCTTGCCGCGCAACACCCGCGATACGGTGGAGACTGAAAGCCCCGTCGTATCGGCGATGTCCTTTAAGGTGGGTTTCATGCAAACTAATTTGGTGGTTAAGGTTGCAATATACGATAATTGAGAAAATTTCTTAATTTTAGAACCATCTTTCTGTAAATCAATCGATATTCTGTTGTCGCTTTGCCGGTGTAGCTACGCATTCTGCCGGCATGCCAGTATATTGAAGGCTGCACCCCCAACCGCAGATTCTCACGTATGAAGCTTGGCATCAACACGTTTCTGTTTTGCTCTCCTTTTGCAAATATACACCTCTCGCTGTTATCCCAATTTGCCGGCTGGGGATTTGATTGTGCCGAAATAGCCATCGAAGATCCTGCGCTTGTGGATGGCAAAACGATCCGGTCTGCCTGGCAGGCAAGTGGCCTGTCCCATGTCATTACCTGCGGGGCGTATGGGCCTCGCCGCGATTTGCGTGGTACCCGCGATGAGCAGGAGGCAGCGCTCGCATACACACGGCGGGTTTTGGATTTGATGCCGGCGTATGACTCGACGCTTTACTGCGGCCCGCTTTACTCTGCCGTTGGTCGCGCTGCGCACTATTCAGATGCTGAGCGGGCAGCACAAAATGAAATTGTTGCATCACACCTCTACAACCTGGCAGTGTACGCCGAAGAACGCGGTATCACCATTGCCATGGAAGTACTCAACCGGTTTGAAACCGACTTCATGAACACGGCTGCGCAGGCTGTCGCCATGGTGGAGCGGGTAAACCATCCCAATCTGGGCATCCATCTCGACACCTTCCATATGAACATGGAGGAACGCGGTTTTGGCGAGGCGATTCGGACCGCCGGTCCATACCTCACTCATTTGCATGCAAGCGCAAACCACCGGGGGGCACCGGGGCAGGGGACTATTCCATGGGTAGAGATCAAGAATGCGTTAGAGGACATAAATTACGCCGGCGACGTGGTCATCGAGTCGTTCTCAACACAGATCGAAACCATCGCTCGCGCCTGCTGCGTATGGCGCGACCCAGGGGAGCCGGAGGCGATTGCAAGGCAAGGCCTGGCGCATTTACGCTCGGTGTTTGGCAGAGATGTGTTTGATTGCTGAATGCGGATTGTTGATCTGCTCCAATCCTGTCATCCTGAGCCCCGCGAAGGATCTCTGCCAGCCTAGCACCGGGTTTGAATATCGAACAAGGAACCAGGGGTGTTCAGAAAAATAGTAGTTAGCAAAGATTCATTCGTTATTAAGCAAATCAGCGCGTGGACGTCCACCAAATGCGTGGCGATGTGTGGTGGATGCTTTTATCGAAGCGTTTTCCTGAATAAAATTCAGGAGGATCTGCGCGGAAGGAGATAAAAGCGCGCGTTTTATTTGGTGGTGCCCTTTTCTTTGGTTCGTTTCTTTTGGGCAAGCAAAAGAAATGAACGTACGCAACCTTTAATACAGAAATGTAACTTTAACTATTGCGTCATAGTGCGGTCAATAGGCCCCATGGCATACCTATTAAACGCGTTTTGTTTTATGGGATATCCACACGCATTGGATTAATAAATTTTTCTGAACACCCCTGACAAGGAACACCGAATTTCGAAGTGAATTTCCTCACTCCTCACTCCTCACTCCTCACTCCTCACTCCTCACTCCTCACTCCTCACTCCTCACTCCTCACCAGGGCATCCACTCTTCAGCCTTGAACCGCACGCTCAAAATATACGGTGACTCACCCGGCGTCCAGTGGCCGTAGGTGGTGGCTACAACGGTGCCGTCGGGGAGGAGCTCGAGGGCGGGGTAGGCGCAGTCGCTGCCGCGGTGGTTGTCTTTGAGGCGTACCCGGTATTGGCCTTCATTGCCGGATACAAGATCTTCATAGGTGCCAACCCAGCCCACCCAGTCGCCGGCAGTTGGACTTACGGGGCCGGCTTGGGCATACAACATATCGGTGTCGCAATTTGGGCATTGAGCTTTGAGTTGCCTGAAGCGTGAGACGCCCGGTGCGTTATCCCTGAAAGAAATAAAGAGCCGGCCATCTGGTAAATAAATGGCCTGATGACGATCGCCAGTCAGCGCATTAGGGAGCTGTCTGGGAGCACTCCAGGTTTTGCCCTCATCATTGGAGAACATAATATGGCTGTTCATGCGCCGCGAGTTTTCTCGCAGCAAAATGGCGATCTGTTTGCCGTCGGGTGAGCGTACAAATCCGGGTTCGCAAAGATGCACAACGCGTGATTGCCACACAGCTTCAGGCTCGGTCCAGGTGAGGCCGCCGTCGTACGAAAAGGTTTTGTACAGCGTGAACTGTGCAAGGTTATTTGCTGCACGAGCAGGTTCGCCGGCGTCTCTGCCTTTGTGGGTAAAGAACCGGCCGTCGTCATGAAACATGGCCATATAATGGCCTTTGCCTGTTCGCAACGGTATCAGGTCGCCCATCACAACAATACCACCCCAATCGCCAACAATTTCGAGCTCAGACCAGCTTTGGCCTGCATTTTCGGATACAGCCATCCGGGCGGGGTATAAGCCCGAAAACATGATGAGCCGTTTATTGCCGGCGGCGTCTTCCACAGGGTGCATCGTAGGTACCTCGAGAGAAGATGCCCAGCTTTCGGGTACGGGCAGCCGCTCGCTCCAGGTCAACCCGCCGTCATCACTCCTTTTGAGCACAATAGCGCCGCGCCCGTGCCCTTTGGGGTAGACCGCATACATGGTTTTCCCGTCCTCCATGAGCACGGTCGTAGGGTGGCCCAGGTATTGTCCCGCTTCCCTGTCAACAACCACCTGACGATCCGCAGCACCGTCCAGATCGACCAGAGGTATGCTGTAGTAGTTGGTGGAAAAGCCGGCGAGGTCGATGCCGCCATTGGATAGCGATTGTGCTTGCGCTTGTGTAATGAGCAGCGCAAAAAGCAATATACTGGCTATACGAGTGGTCATGCGTGTGGGGGATGGGTGGCTGGTACGTTAATAATACCGGCCACCGACCCACAACGCAAGTTATTAGAGTTCGCCCCGTTTCATGGCTTCTACAGCATAATCACACGCCCGTGCTGTGAGTGCCATGTAGGTGATAGAGGGGTTCTGGCAGGCAGACGAGGTCATGCACGCGCCGTCGGTGACAAACAGGTTTGGTACATCGTGCGCCTGATTCCATCCATTCAGAACGGAGTCCTTGGGGTCGCGTCCCATACGCGCTGTACCCATTTCGTGGATTGCATCGCCCGGTGCCGTCCGACCGATGGCATCGTAGGTTGAGATATCCGTTGCGCCGGCGGCTTCCAGCATTTCTCCTGCAGAATCTCGCATGTCTTTACGCATGGCCAGTTCGTTTGGCCCATACTCAGCGCTTACGTGCAGGAGCGGAATACCCCATTGGTCAACTTGTTCGCTGTCCAGGTACACGTGGTTGTCATAATTAGGCAGCATTTCGCCAAAAGCATTGATCGACATGCGCCATGGCCCTGGTGTACGCAGTTTTTCTTTGAGTGCAGCACCAATGCCTTGCTCGCGGCCACCGCGGCTCCAGCCAATCCTGCTTGCGCCGCCGCCATAGTGAAAACCGCGGATGTAGTCTTCCCGGTCGGTGTCGCCACCAACGTTTCTAAAGCGCGGGATGTAGGTAGCTGAAGGCCGGTTACCGATGTAGTACCTGTCTTCCATACCCGGCAGAATGCCTGAACCGCCGGCGCGGAAATGGTGGTCCATCAGATAACGTCCAAGTACACCGCTGGAATTAGCCAGCCCGTCAGGGAAGCGAGGGCTCTTCGAGTTTAACAGGATTTTTGTACTGCCCAGTGCTGAGGCGCATAAGAAGACAACGTTGCTGTAGAACTCGAGCATCTCTTTTGAGTGGCGATCAACTACGCGAACACCTACAGCGCGATCTGTTTCTTCGTCGTAAATAACGCTGTGAACAATGCTATCAGGACGCAACGTCAGGTTGCCCGTGGCTTGCGCTGCCGGCAGGGTAGAGCTCTGGCTGCTGAAGTAAGATCCGGTTGAGCAGCCGCGTGCGCAGGGACCGCAGTAATGGCAGGCTGCCCGTCCGTTTAGGGCTTCGGTCAGGATTGCCATCGGGAAGATGGTCATCGTGCGGCCAGGGAAGTTGTCCTCGATACACTTACGGAAGTATTTTTCGCCGGCGTTTAATTCCATCGGCTTCTGAAAAATACCGTCTTTGATGGCGGGGCTGTTCATGGGCTCACCGTTAACCCCTATAAATCGCTCCACGTAATCGTACCAGGGCGCGATATCATCATAGCGAATCGGCCAGTCGATACCCACGCCATCTTTGGCCGGGGCCTCAAAATCCATTGGGCTCCATCGCGGCACCCCGCGGCCCCAGATAAGCGAACGGCCGCCAACCTGGTCGCCCTGCACCCAGATGAACGGCTTATCCTCTACATAAGGATGCTCCGAATCTTTGACATGGAAGTGTTTGGTTGACTCCCCGATGGTGCCGCTTCTTCTTTGAACGGGGTAGTCTTTCTCGATTTCTTCAGGTGTCATCCGGCCACGGTGCGGCAGCTCCCAGATGTTTTTGTGTTCTGTCGGGTAATCGCCGTGCTCCTGCGCCCGCCCGCGCTCCAGCACCAGCGTTTTTAATCCTTTTTGTGCCAGCTCTTTTGCTGCCCAGCCACCGGATACCCCGGAGCCTACAACAATGGCATCGTACGTTTCTTTTCTGGTTATCGAGAAGCCCTTCATACTACAATAAATTTTTCGGTGAGAATGTTGGCCGGGCAGAAGCCGGCGCACTGACAGTTCGGTGGGGGGGAGGCCTGCCTTTATTTGATCAGGCCCAAGTGCGTCCAATTTCTTCAAACGGGACATCACCGCGGTATACGACCATAGGGTTGAGCGACAGCTCCTGGGTAGCGCCGACCTCAGACGTATAAAATCCGGAGACGGTCAGAACTTTCATGCGCTGGTAAAACGCCTTGCTGTTTTCAACGCCGGGCACCGCATGGGCTGCGCGTTCGTTTTCACTCTTTTCTTCCTCATCAAAGAATGCTGCACGATCGAGCGTATTCAATAAGGCAAACTGCTGACTATGATCGCACTTCAGAAAGCCATTTCCATATTGCTCTTTTGCCCACGCATCCAAGCTGGCAAGCCCATCCAGAAAAGCTTTTTGCTCTTCATCATCGTAAAAGTGGGTTAACATGGAATCGATATACGCGGCTACCTGTGCGGTTTTAGCACCTGGCGTATCCGTTTCCGGTATGATATGCTCGCTCATCACATCTAATAAACTGAACTGTGATGAAGACAAGGTTTTTAGTGGCCCATTGGTGGGTTGGCAGCCACTGAGGATGCCGGCCATGGTCGGGCCGGTAATCGCAACACCCAAAATGGCGGAAATTCGTTTCACAGCTGCTCTTCTATCCATAGCTCGCTCGTTGTAATGGCTGGTTGGCGGTGGAAATAACTGGTGGTCGCCTAAGATACTATCCGAGGCAGGGGTTTGGCAATACAGAAGCTGTGCATGCAAAAAATATCACCGCATTAAGTGCTCAATTTGCCCCATATAGGATGATTTAGCGGCTGGTTAAAATAAATGCTAGAAAAATAGCATTTTTTCTTGACATGCCTGTATCTTTGCGCTAAGTTATGCGTAGGTGCTAGTATTCTAGCATTTATAACTGGCGTACTACAAGCAGCAACATATCATGAAGGACAAAAATTCTCCGATGGATCTGGGGGCGCGCGAGCGGCAGATCATGACGTTCATCTACCGGAAGGGGGCTGCAACAGCTGCCGAGGTGATGGAAGGGATATCAAATCCGCCGAGTTATTCCGGCGTCCGGGCCATGCTGCGGATCCTGGAAGAGAAGGGGCATCTCAAACATCACAAAGAAGGTGCACGGTATGTGTATTCGCCGACCATCACATCTGCTGAAGCAGGGCGC
This sequence comes from Rhodothermales bacterium, assembly GCA_965263205.1. Classification (GTDB taxonomy): domain Bacteria; phylum Bacteroidota; class Rhodothermia; order Rhodothermales; family JAHQVL01; genus JBCCIM01. The sequence goes on along the minus strand of CBDHHF010000035.1, from coordinate 106,802 downwards.
TCAGCGATTGACTACATGATCCAGGCATTTTTCAGTGGTTCTGCTGAACGCGCAGTGGCTGCGTTACTGGATCACAAAGGCGACGAGCTGTCCGAATCCGATCTGGACCGCCTCTCATCGATCATCGAACGCGCTAAACAACAAGAGGACTAATCACGATGCAAGCACTACTTGATTCCACCTTTTTATCGGCCAATATGAGCCCCTGGATCGCAAATCTGATGCTGCTCTTTTTTAAAGGCGTTGTGGTCCTTACTGCTACCTGGATTATTGCCTATGCCTTGCGTGGGAGCGCAGCTGCGGTGCGCTACACGGTATGGTGCGCCGGCCTCTTAAGCCTAATGCTGCTGCCCGTGCTTTCGACTGTACTGCCCGCATGGCAACTCGATTACCTGGCTGATCTCTCCATAGAAGAAATTGACCGGGCAGTGACAGCAGATAATACAACTGTCGTTGACAGTGTTGTAGCTGGTCAAATTATCGCGATTGATAGCGTCGCTGTTAGCGGTGCTGGTAACCGTTTTGATGCTGAAGCCATTGTGCCTGTTTCGCCCGGACAAGAAAATACCGGAACGCGGCTGCCTGTTGCTGATGCGCAGGAGGCAGCTGATGAGTCGCTTTGGGCCGGCGTAGTTGCTTACTTCAAAGCGTTCAACTTCCACTGGACAACCTGGGCATTTGTAATCTGGATGCTTGGCGTGTTTGTGGCACTGATTCGACTTGGCCTCGCCCATGCCGGCGCGATGTTGCTTGTTCGCAAATCGGCGTTGGTACACGATGAAGACTGGCAACTCCTCGCTGAGCGCGTCACAAAACGCCTGGGCATCGACGGGTATGTACGCCTCCGAAAAAGCGCATGGACCGCTGTGCCTATGAGTGTAGGTATCCTGCGACCCGTAGTGGTTTTGCCCGAAAATGCAAACGAATGGGATGATGCGCAGCGCCGTACCGTGATGTACCACGAGTTGGCCCACGTGAAGCGCCGCGATTGTCTTTTACATCTGTTGACACAAATTACCTGTGCGCTCTATTGGTTCAATCCGCTGGTCTGGGTTGCTGCCCGCCAGTTGATGATTGAGCGCGAAAGAGCCTGCGATGATCTGGTACTGGAAGCCGGCGTGGAAGCTGCCAGTTATGCTGAAACATTGCTTCAGACTGCTCGGCAAATAAAAAGCGCTGAGTGGTCGAACCTCGCTACCCTTTCCATGGCCCGTCAATCCCAACTTGAAGGCCGACTCCTATCGATACTAGATCCTATGCGTAGAAGAAACTTAAACAAAGCCAGCCTTGTGCTCTCTGTATTTTTGGTGGCATGCATCGTATTGCCGTTGGCTGTTATGCAGCCGGCAAGCGCGCAGCGCGTAACCGATGACCCGCAGCCTATTGCCAGTGCGCCGGCTACATCGCCAGCGGTACCCGAAATTGCCAGTGCAGTGCCTGCGCTTGCGCCGACACCAAGCCCGGTTGCTTCTCCAGCCCCGGTAATTCTCCCGGTAAACCCTGGTGCAGCTCCTGTAGCGACGTTACCTGACAGGTATCCTGCCAGTCCTGCACCTCTCGTGCTACCCGGACCCATTGCCACCTTTCCCGGGGGAATCAGTGAATCCGATATGTTGATGTCTGATGTGACGATTGACTCGCTATCGATCGACCAAATCATTCAGTTGCGTAAATACGGCATTGATGCTGACTTCATCACAGAACTGAAAGAGCTGGGATATACCGAGTTATCGTATTCAACCCTGGTGCGCCTTGGGAAGTATGGTGCAAGAGGCTCGTACATCAGAAAGATGCGCGACGCAGGCTACACAACCCAGAGCCTGAATGCCTACGCAGAAATGAGCAAGTATGGCGTGAATCCTGATTACGTTGCGATGATCAATGAACTGGGATACACAGGCCTATCCGCTGATGAACTGACGAGACTCTCTAAATATGGCGTTGATCTTGAGCTTGTCGAAATGCTTGATGCGTATGGGTATGACAACCTTGACGTAGACGATCTCGTAAATGCTAGAAAGTATGGTGTTCAGCCTGATCTGATCGAAGCACTGGACAAATATGACTACAAGAATCTCGATCTTGACGATCTAATTCGAGCCAGTAAGTACGGCGTCAATGCCGGGACGCTCGATTGGATGAATGAAAACGGTTATGGCGACGCAAGCCTGAATGATGTCATTGATGCTTCTAAGTATGGTGTGCGTCCTGACCTTGCGTCCGATCTAAAAGAAGCCGGCTATGATCTTTCGCTAAACGAATTAATTCAGGCGAGCAAATACGGCGTTAGTGGCAGCCTCGTTAAGTCGCTCAACAGCTACGGTTACGAAAACCTGACGGCTGACGAGCTTATCAGTGCGAGCAAGTACGGTGTACAGGACCGCGTGATGGAGTCGTTGATCAAATATGGCTACCGCGACTTATCGTTGAATGAGGTGATTTCGCTCTCGAAGTATGGCGTGGATAACCGCTACCTGCGGGAGATGAGCGCGTTGGGTATGGACCTGGACGCTGATGATCTGATTCGGATGCGCAAGTATGGCGTGGATGCGCGGTACATCAAAGAACTCAAAGCCGCCGGCATCGACGAGATCTCTGTCGAGAAGCTGATCGACATGCGCAAACACGGTGTGGATGCTGACTTCATCAAGTCGCTTAAAGACAACTAACATGCATACACGTTAGGCTGCAGTGTACCCTGTCGGAAGATGTACAATCTGCAACGATTAAACCTAGCTGGTTCAATGAAAAAGATTTTTTATGCCCTTGCTACCCTATTGCTCATGGGTGGGGCAACAACACAGTACCTGGCAAGCGCTGCTTCAAACGAAGCGGATGAACAGCCGGCACATACAACTACCTTTGCTGATGTGACCGGTACCTGGATCGCCGAATTTCAGGAGCACAAGTGGCATGGCGTTTCAGAAACGCTCTGGATTACCATGCGCGCGAATACCGATCGCAAACGGCATGGGTTTAATTTCACGATTCCCTTGAAAGACCTCGACGGCTTGAGCATCTCCAAAGGACACAATGGCAAATCGAGTGTGGCGTTTCAGTTGCCACGCGAAGCCGGTGTGTTTGCCTTCGAAGGGCAGTTTGTGGATGATGCCGGCTCAGGTATGTTTGATTTCTCAATAAACGAGACCTACGTGCGTGACATGGGCCGGCTTGGCTACACCTCGCTCGGGCAAGACAAGCTGCTACAACTCGCGATCCATGATGTAACCACGCGCTTTGTCAAAGAACTCGATAAGCTGGGGTTTGCCGACTTGAGTTACGACGACTTGCTCGCGTCTGCCATTCACGGGTTGACGCCGGAGTACATCCGCGATATCCGCCGGTACGGGTATAAGAACATCACGCACGAGCAATTTATAGCCATGCGCATCCACGGGGTAACGGTCGATTATATCGAAGAAATGGCTGCGTTAGGATTTCGCGACCTGCCGTATGATGAACTCCTGGCAGCGCGGATCCACGGTGTCACGACAGACTTCGTCGCCGACTTTCAGGAAATTGGATTCAACATAAAGTCGCTGGATGAATTGGTTGAACTGGCTATCCATGGCGTAAATCCGGAATATGTACAATCGTTTGTGGATGCCGGCTATGGCAACGCACCACTCAAAAAGTACGTACAAATGCGTATTCATGGTGTGCAGGAGCAGTTTGTAGAGACCATGGAAAAGCTCGGATACACAAACGTGTCGATGGACAAACTCGTGGAAATGAAAATCCACGGTGTCACCAGTTCATACGTATCTGAATTGGCTGATCTCGGCTACAAAAATATTCCTGTGAACAAGCTCGTGGAAATGCGTATCCATGGTGTGAGCACATCGTTTATCAGGGAAGTAAAAGATGCCGGCTACACGCCGCGTGTGAGCAAGCTGATCGAAATGCGTATCCACGGCGTGAGCCCGAAAATGCTGAAGGCCACGAAAGGATAAGTAACGTGAGTACTCAGATAAAACCAGGGCCGGCACCGGAATACATACCGCTGCCGGCCTTTTTTATTTTCAGCTATTAGCGAAAAAAGAAGCGTGCCAGGAGTACGATATCAGGGGAGCCATCATCAACGCCAATCCCAAACGCCGGCCTGAGTCGGTTGCCTCCCTGTAGCCGATAATCAGCCCCGAACGTTAGCAATGCACTGTCCATATCTGTTAGGAAGTTGAGTTCGGCAAGAAATTGCAAGTCGGGATCCGTTTGCCAGACAACGCCGCCGGCAAGGCGCAGCGAATAGTCGTAGTCATCGCCTTGTTCGAGGAACTCGATACCAAACACACCTGTGATCGCAAGGGTAGATTTTGTGGCGTGCCGGAGCGCACCAAAGATGCTGAGATCCACGTCACCCTGTCCAACCTCTTCATCGCCGATGGGCAGTGTGAGTCCACCGCCTACAGAAATGTCGGTTGCATTGTCTGACGAAATGAGATAGCGCCCCGTAACGCCAAGATCTGAGATCCCGTTGAGATTATCACCAAATTCCCGATCAACTGAGATATACACAAGATCAACACCCAGCTCAAACGCGCGACCAAGCCGAAAACCTAGCTGTGCGCCGAGATCGATAACGTTCGCACCCTCAAAGTCTGCATAGTTCAAGCCGGCATCTCCGTAAAATCCGCCTACGTGAGACCCGTCGCGGAAAAAATTCTGAAACGTTCTGGCATCAGGTTGCGCCTGTACAGTCATTGAACAGGGGAGCATTATACAAAACAGGATACCGCAATAAAGCAGTCTGCGCATAGATTCGAGTGAAAGCTGTTGATGGATGTGGAGACAAAAGATACGGCAGGTAGCGATAAGGAAGTTGGACATTCTTAACCTTGTCTTGCCTGTCGTAAGATGTATACATCGTTACTATAACCGGACCAATTCTGCTTTCATTCGAAAAATAGCTGCCGTCTTTTTACATTGCTTCTTGTCCCGCAGCGCATGCGTGTTGAGGTAGCTTATACGAATTCCATGATGACGAGCAAGACACCAATCCCATCTAACGAGCATGTAGTTGACGCATTGTGGCAGCGTTTGGGTACGGTGACTACCCTGGATTTTCGCGCAACATCAGAGCTTGATGATGGAGGATGGAATGGCCGTGGTGAGGGACAGGTTACGGTGGAGCAAGAGGGAACGGTGATTCGCTTTGTGGAGCGTGGGACATGGCAAACAGTCACGGGAGAAACGCTAACCTTCCGTAATACCTTCAGGTGGACCTTATTGGATGGGGCAACGCGAGTGAAACTGGAGCATTTACGCTTCGGGGAAGCGCATCCGGTGTTTTTGTTTGATCTTGTGGGGGTGGAGACATCCGTGTTCGAATCTGCCGCCCCGCATCTGTGCAATGCAGATGTGTACACCGGGAGACTTGTCCTGGAAGAGACAGGCTTTACACTCGACTGGTTTATCCAGGGCCCGAAAAAAGAGGAGCACATCCGTTATCGATATGCGTAATGGGACCATTGTATTGGAGTAAAAAGTGTGGCTTTTGGCTTCTAAAGTAGTTGGATTATAACATGTGTTACCCAAAAGCGGGACAAGAAACGCGTTGGTGCGTTCGAATGCGGCGAACATCGCTGCGTAGTTGGGGCGCTGCGTTTATGATCCGAAGTGCTTTCCACTGGGCCAAGGCCACACGAATAGAGAATCAAATTGTATCAATATCAGCAGACAAGGCGTTATTTTGCGCAAATAGCCGGCGGACTCGAGCCTGCTGGCGCAGATGAACTTGCAGCGCTCGGCGCCAAAAAAATGAGCCAGGTGTATCGTGGCGTGTATTTCAATGCTGATGCCGCGACGCTCTATCGGATCAATTACCAGGCCCGGCTAGCAACACGCGTGTTGGCACCGCTGTTAGAATTTGATTGCCATTCTGATAAGTACCTCTACAAAACGGCTCGAAGCATTCCCTGGCGGGATTTCTTAACGGTTGATGATACCTTCGCTGTATTTGCCAACGTGTCGCACAGCAAAATTGATCACTCTCAATTTGCCGCGCGACGCTTAAAAGACGCGATTGTCGATCAGTTCAGGGACGAGACGGGTGTGCGCCCCAGTGTTGATAACCGGCATCCTGACCTGTGGTTGAATTTACACATCGACAACAACCACGCAACGATAAGTCTGGATACGTCTGGTGGCTCGCTGCACAGAAGGGGATACCGGCTGGCAACCAACAGCGCGCCGATGCAAGAAACGGTTGCGGCCGCTGCAATTAACTATGCCGGCTGGGATGGCGAGACCAAACTCTATGACCCTTTTTGCGGTTCAGGAACGCTGCTCATCGAAGCCCTGATGCACCACGCCCGCATTCCTGCCGGTTATCTGCGCACCCGGTTTGGGTTCGAGAACTTACCAGACTTTGACGCCAAGATTTGGCACAAAGTCAAAACCGAGGCAGACGAAGGAATCCGAGACATTCCGTCTGGTCTGATTGCGGGGAGTGATCGCAAAGAAGACGCTGCTGAAATGGCGAGACAAAATGCTGCCCAGGTGCCGCAAGGCAAGAAAATCGATATTGGCGTGTCAGATTTTAGACAACTGGATGGATTTGAAGGCTACACGTTGATTGCAAATCCACCGTACGGGCTGCGGATGGGAGATCCGGAAATGATGGCGGCGTTGTATAAATCATTAGGAGATTTTCTAAAGCAAAAATGTACCGGGACCACGGCGTACATCTATTTTGGCAACAGGGAATGGATTAAGAAAATTGGTTTGCGCCCTAGCTGGAAAAAGCCGCTGGTGAATGGTTCGCTAGATGGCCGGCTCGTCAAGTACGAATTGTATTAAGTGAAAACCTATCAATCCTGTCGGATTGTAGTGTTTGCACTTGAATATTACAGGTTGAAAGTTACAGCTTGAAAGTATTGGGGCCTTTTACCATGGCGTTTGCGTAGCGTGGCCTACGACAACTCATCAAGAGCTCGATTGATGTCCGACAGTATACGAACCCTCATCCGTATCCAAATCCTGGTCATCGTCTTGTTTGTACTTGGCAAGATGGTGTTGCGGCCAGCAGTGTTGTCGCGTGATGCGCCGGTATGGCTGGATGTAGTGGTGCTTTCGCTGCCAAACCTGTTTGAAGCCATTGTAGGGACCGTAACTGTTGTTACCCTCCTGTTGATTGCAAATGCCCGCTTGCTTCTACCTGAACGCCGCTTTTCTGAATCGAAAATCTACAGAGCAGCCATCGTACTGGTTGCAATCTATGTTATTCTGCAAGAGTTTAAAATCCATAATCTCGGCGGGCACAACGTATACGATCCATACGACGTACTTTTTTCAGTCATAGGGCTGTTTATTAGTTCGTTGATGCTTGTACGTTTGCAACCCACTGCATCCAATAGAAATACGACGACATGAAAAAATTCCTCATCCTGCATTTCGGTTTTGAAATGCCAACCCCGGAAGATATGGCCGGCTGGAACAGCTGGTTTGCATCGATCGCAGACTGCCAAATTGAACGCGGGCACCTGCCCGGTGGCAAGGAGATTTCTGACGCAGGTATCACCGACTTGCCATTTGGCAAAGACTCCATGACCGGCTACACCATGATCGAAGCGGAAGACCTGGATGCGGCCACTGAAATTGCAAAGCAATGTCCTTATGTGCTAAGTACACGAGTGTATGAAATAAAGGGGTAGGGCGATTTTAACGTTTGCGTTTTGTTGTCCGCAACGTGGATTATCAAAAAGAGGAATAACCGGCTTGCTGGTGTTGTCTAACGTGAAAACACAGCCGGTTATGGAACGCATATTTTTATTGATTTGTCTGGTCGGATGTATGATGAGTTGCGACAGCAATGAAACGCCAGGCACCGACACCTTTACTGTTGACTTGACTCGCGAAGGCCTAACCCTTCACAACGGATTTGAAAGGGCGGTATACATCTTTGCCGTTGGCCGAAATACGGACACCTTGATTGATTGGGGTCCCAGCTTCAGCGCAGAAAATGAAATAGCCGGCCACTCATCTCGGACGTATCCTTTTGAAGCATTGCCATTGACAGAAGGCGAAAAGGAAATCCTTGTGTATTGGTGGCATGCCGATATAAGGGACGGAGAACGCGTACCTACAGCGATTCAGCACGCCCTGGTGGTGCGCAATTGATGCAGGGAGCAGAAGCTGTCTGGAGTGAAGCGGCACACCTTGCATTTCTAGATTACTTGTTAGAGAATAAATCGCGCTCACCCGCCCACTTCCTGCTTCGTAGGAATCCCGCTAAATTAACGACTAACCGGGCCGATACACACATCACATAACGTGGTTCAGCATGTAATTGACGGCAACCCCGCAACCCCACTCCCCTCCAGCCGGCATGCGACGCGAACTACCCCACCGTACCACCCGGACCCTCCAGGTATTTCATGAGATCCAAGTTGATCTACAAACTCCTGGCTGTATTCCTCCTGTGCAGCCTGGGGACGATTTGTATTGTTGGTGTATTGAGTTATCAAAGCGGAAAACAGTTGCTCGAAGAACGTTCGTTTCTTCAACTAACCGCTGTGAAAGAGTCAAAAGCCCAGCAAATAGAATCTTATTTTGCTACCATTCGCAACCAGGTACTCACCCTCTCTGAGAACCGCATGGTTGTTGAGGCGATGGTGTCGATGAAAGCAGCATTTCATGATACAGAAGGTTTGCGCGAAGCACCTGAGGTTGAGCTGAATCGAAGCATCAACGCATATTATGAAGATGAATTTTACAGCCGGCTAACAGTACGTAATGCCGGGCAATTACCTGATCTGGAAGCCTATTTACCCAAGACTGCAAAAACGCGGCACTGGCAGTACCTCTACCTTTCGGATAATGCACACAAAACAGGCGAAAAGCACGAGTTGTATCATGCCGGCGATGCTTCGCAATACAGCCGGTTGCACGAAAAATATCACCCCAATATCAAGAGCTTTCTGGAGAAATTTGGCTACTACGATATTTTTCTGATTGATGATAAAACGGGCCACATCGTCTATTCGGTATTTAAAGAAGTTGACTATGCCACCAGCCTTTTAACGGGGCCCTACAAAGACACCAACTTTGCAGAAGTATTTAAAGAGGTTCGCGAAAGCGACGACAAAGACCGCGTCAAGCTTACCGATTTCAGAGCATACGATCCTTCGTATCGCGCGCCTGCTTCTTTTATCGCGTCGCCCATTTTTGACGGTGATGAGCGGGTTGGGGTGTTGGTGTTTCAAATGCCTGTTGACGAAATCAATGCCGTACTTACCAGTAATGAAAATTGGGAAGATACCGGATTGGGTGCCAGTGGCGAAACCTACATGGTAGGGAGGGACAAGACCATGCGGAGCATGTCTCGTTTTTTGATCGAAGACTCGCTCAACTATCTGGCAACGCTGCATAATGCCGGCTACGCATACCATACCATCGAGGCAATTCGCAAACAAAACACGTCAATTCTTATCCAGACGATTGCGACGAAAGGGGTAGAGGAAGCACAAAAAGGTATTTCGGGAACGGCCATTATTGATGACTATCGCGGCGTAAAAGTATTGAGTTCATACAGACCGTTGTCCATCGAGGATGTTGAGTGGTATTTGCTTTCAGAGATCGATACCGCTGAGGCGTTTGCACCCATATCCCGTTTGTCTCGGAATATTCTCTTGTCTGGCCTGGCTGTGATGATTGCTGTATCGATTATCGCTTTTGGCTTTTCACGCTCCTTTATCAAGCCGATCGACGAGTTAAAGAAGGCTGCCACGAAGGTGGCGTTGGGTGATACCAATGTGTACGTCCGTGTAAAGACAAAAGACGAAATTGGTCAGCTGAATGAATCGTTCAACGTGATGGTGACCAGTATCCGTGAGTCGGATGAGAAGGTGGAGCTTCAGCGCGAACAAACAAAATTAGCACTGGAGAAAGCTAAAAAATCGGGTGCGGCTGCAGAGGCAGCGCTTGACGCTGCCAAAGAGGCGAAAGTACAGGCAGAGCAATCAGCAGCAGAAGCTGTGGCTGAAAAGGAACGCGCCATGGCATCAGAACAAGAAGCTGCGGAAGCCATGCGTAACGCACTACGCTCGCAAGAAGAAGCAGTAGCAGCGCTTGCAGAAGCCGATCGTTCAAAACGGGAAGCAGAAAAAGCACTACTCGATACCGAAGTGGCCAAAAAAGAAGCACTTGAGGCGCAGGCCGAAGCGGAAGCATCGAAAGCGCAGGTTGAATCTGCGCTTGAAAACGCAAAAAAAGCAGAAGTAGAAGCTTTAGCAGCTAAAGAAGATGCAGTTTCTGCGCAGGCCGAAGCGGAAGCTTCCAAAGCGCAAGTCGAGTCGTTGCTTGAAAACGCACAACGTGCCGAATCTGAAGCGCTAACTGCAAAAGAGGATGCCGTAGCGGCTCAGGCCGAAGCGGAAGCATCCAGGGCGCAGGTCGAGTCGTTGCTTGAAAATGCACAACGTGCCAAAACTGAGGCACTAACGGCAAAAGAAGACGCCGTTGCAGCGCAGGCCGAAGCAGAAGCCTCAAAAGCGCAGGTAGAATCGCTGCTCTCGAATGCAAAAACAGCAGAATTTGAACCACTGACAGCAAAAGAAGATGCCGTGGCTGCGCAGCGGCAGGCTGAACAAGCCATGCGCGATATTGCTGAGGCCCAGGCCAAGGCCTCAAACGATCAGCAAGAATTGCAGGCCGGCGTTGAGTTAATGCTCGAACAAATCCAGCGATTTGCTGCGGGCGATCTGACGGTGGCGCTTCCTGCGCATGAGAACTATGAAATAAACCGGCTCTACGCCGGCTTCAACCAGGCCGTTGGAAGTGTTAAATCGCTAATCGAGCGCGTTGAAGCCGCGGTCAGCGAAACCCAGGCTGCGGTCCATGTTATTGGCTCAAGTACCTCGGCCATTTTGAACGATGCCCGCCAACAGGCACGCCAGGCGGCCGGAATTGCTTCGTCGGCTTCCGAAATGACGCGAACCATCGAGATGAACGCCGAAACGGCTACCAATGCGGCAAACCTGAGCACGGCATCGGGTGAAGCTGCGCGTACCGGCGGATTGATCATTCGGGATGCTGTAGATACCATCAAAGAAATCTCGGGCAACCTCAATGAATCTGTTGCCTTGTTTGAACGGCTTCGCCATTCGGGCCATAAAATAGGGGAGACCACCTCCTTTATCGATTCAATTGCAGCCCAGACAAAGTTGCTTGCGCTCAATGCAAGGATCGAAGCTGAACATGCCGCCGAGAAAGGGGCAGGATTTGCGGTCGTTGCAAAAGAAGTGCGCGTACTGGCCGATCAGACGACCGTTTCAACCGGAGGCATCGCTGACATGGTTGAAAGCGTGCAACGTGATACGCGGGCGGCCATTTCGTTTATGGGGAATTGCCGGCAAATTGCTGATAAAGGCGTTTCCCTTGCCGACGAAGCGCTTCATGCTATTCAGGAGATTGACAGCAAGTTACGCGATGCAGTAACGATGGCGAACAGAATTGCGCAGGCAGCCATAGATCAAACCAACACAAGCAACGAGATCACGCAGAGTATTTCTGAAATCTCTAGCCTGACGCAGAAGTCACAGGAGCAAGTCAATGAAATCGTAGCGTCTGTGGATCGGTTAGGCGAGCACACAGCGCAGCTTTCCTCCATGGTTGGAGCATTTAAAACAGGATGATGTGACGCGTTTGCGTGTGCAAATGCCTGGTCTTCGGTGTGGCGCAGATTAAGCCATGGTTGGTGAAGAATAAAGCCGGCCTGCGCAACGCAAAAGATGCACAGAATGGATATCTTACAGGAGATGTCCAGCCTTTGATCACCATGCTGCAACTCCAGAGTACGCTCTACATCATTGCCATAACGCTGTGCGTATTTTCGACGGGTATTCTGCAGAGCAGGGCCCGCACATCTGGCGTATCGTATACGTATTTCAGCGCCTTTCTTGGTGTCGAAGCCAGCTGTTTTTTGTTGGAATGGTTGATGATTCAGCCGGCGATACCTTTCAAAGCGCTTTGGCTCAGCTTGTTGATAGCCGTTTCCTTTGTGTCAGCACCCTGTCTTTGGCTTGCTACACGTGAACTCATGAACGGTGCGCCGCTAAAACTGGGAGCTGTACATCCTGGACATCTTGGCGTCATTTTGTTTGGTGTGTTGCTTACGTTGCCGCTGCTTGAGACCACACATGGTGGTTACAGCTACATTAGCGCTACCCACTCGTACAGCTTCTGGTATGGTCGGTTTATTCATGTGACCATGGTGATGGCCGTAGGGATTTATTGTTTGCAAGTCCCGTTTTATTTGCGCAGGTGCGTCCGAATATTGCAGCGAAAACCTGTTGATGTGCCAGCAGATGGAAACGTATTGATCCGCTGGTTAATGATCATTATTGCCGGCACCTGGATGTTGAGCATGGTGCGGACACTTGTTGTGCTCGCTGGTCCATTTGAAATTTCCCGTCTTGCGATTGCCGTGGGGGACGTGGTTGTCACAATCGTATCGTTGTATGTGATTGTGAGCAAATTCAGCCCCCGTGAGCCAGCGGTTCCTTCGGTGCCGGCGTATGCACACTCAACCCTTGATCTCGACACGCGGATGCGCATCCGGTCAAAAATTGATCGCGCTATCGAAGAGCAAGTGTATCGAGACAACATGTTGAGCCTGCGTTCCCTCAGCGCTAAAATCAATGAACGCCCCCATCTTGTGTCGCAGGTAATAAGCCAGGAATACAACACAAATTTCTACCAGCTTATCAATCAAAACCGTATTGCGATGGCCAAAGTTGAGTTGCGAGCAAATCCAGGCCGCACCGTCTTAGACATTGCGTACAGTGTAGGGTTTAACACAAAATCTACCTTTAATTCGGCATTTCGAAAATATACCTCGACAACACCGAGACGATATAGAGAGGGATCCTGAGTGTAAAATCTGCTAATCCATCAGGACTATTGTTAAGTGCAATAATTTTAATATCTTAGCGGACGAACCATAAGAATATCCAGTCGGCATACGTGTCCTTATTTTCCTTCAGCAAGGTACATTCGCTTTTCTTTCAGAAGATGTCATCAAACATCCTGTTCGTCATGTTGCTGGCTTCTGTGCTGTTTGGTAGTGGTTGTGCCATCGGTTACAACCCGGAGCGTAGTGCAAAACAGGCCGGCCCGCCACCCACACCACAACGTGAATTCAGAGGTGCCTGGATTGCCACGGTAGCGAACATCGATTGGCCTTCAGCGCCGGGCCTGACGGCATACGAGCAAAAAGCAGAGCTGCGCCAATTGCTCGACCGGCTCGTAGCTATGAACATGAACGCTGTCATTTTGCAGGTACGCCCGGCGGCTGATGCGTTTTATGCCTCTGCTTACGAACCCTGGTCGTGGTACCTTTCAGGGAAGATGGGGCAGCCGCCGTCGCCCTATTACGATCCACTTGAATTTGCCGTAGCTGAAGCCCACGCCAGGGGACTCGAACTCCACGCGTGGTTTAATCCCTTTCGCGCCGGCCATCGCACGTTTACCGATACCTTTTCTCCCGATCATATTACAGTACAACGCCCGGATTTGGTTGTGCAATACGGCGAGCAATTCTGGTTAGACCCGGGTATGGCTGATGCGCGCGAGCATTCATTGCGGGTTATGCTGGATGTTGTCAGGCGGTATGATCTCGACGGGATCCACATGGATGATTATTTCTATCCGTATCCCGTGAACGACGACAACGGAAGGCGCATCGCTTTCCCCGATACGCTGAGCTGGCAAATTGCCCGGCAGAAAGGTGCATCGGTTTCGCGCGAAGACTGGCGCCGGCAGAATATTAATACTTTTGTAGAAACGTTGTACGGAGAGGTGAAGGCCATCAAGCCCTGGGTTAAGGTTGGCTTGAGTCCTTTTGGTATTTGGCGTCCGGGGTATCCGGAAGGCGTGCGTGGCCTGGATGCTTACAATCAGATCTACGCAGACGCTCGCCTATGGCTGCAAGAGGGCTGGATTGACTACCTGAGTCCCCAACTCTATTGGGAAATCAACAGCTCGGGACAGCGCTATGCCGATTTGTACAGCTGGTGGCGCCGGCAAAACCTGAAAGGCCGGCACGTGTGGCCGGGGAATGCTATTTACAGGGTAGAAAGCCACAATTGGCCGACATCTGAAATCATCAACCAGGTCAAACTCACGCGTGCAGATGCATCGTATCCGGGTAACGTCCTGTTTAGTATGCGCATTCTCGACGAAAACGTGCGTGGACTCAGTGATCGCATGACGCGTGAGCTGTACAACAAACAGGCGCTGGTCCCGCCCATGCCCTGGCTCGGGAATAAGCCACTGAATCGCCCGATCATTGCAAAAGAGGAGGGGGGCTTTGGCACCAGGCTTCGCCTCCAAACGTTTTCAGGCGATACGGCGCATCGCTGGCTCATCAGGGTACGTCTCCGTGCGCGTTGGTACCTGTTTGTTGAGCCGGGAGATCTCGATTCTTTTCCACTGGAGCGTCATTTTGGGAGCAGGACACTGGATGAAATCGTGGTTTCGTTTGTCGACCGTATAGGCCGGGAAAGCGAAACTGCTACGATTCGCCAGGAAATAGCAGAACGCCGGCAAATCGGCTTTTAATAGCACATCTTGAGGAAGTTTTGTGAAAATAGAACAAGAATGGATTTCATTACGTCCTATTGTTTAGATTTAGTCTAAATACGTATGCTGCTACTAAGCCAGCGTCAACTGTAATCATCAAATAGATAATAATCGGCATGTATCAAGGTTCGTTACTGCATGCCTCGATCCTACCATGAAAAAATCTTACCTGTTTATTTTAGCGATGCTTTGCGTGTTTGCCACAGCATGCAATCCAGAGGCCGCCAAAGAAGAAGGAGCTGCTGCTGAAGAATCGCTCACATTGTACACACACCGTCACTATGAAGCTGATCAAGCGCTAATTGCGCAGTTTACTGAAGAGACGGGTATCGAAGTGAACGTGGTCAATGCCAGTGCTGATGAATTGATTTTAAAAATGGAAAACGAAGGGGAGCAGTCGCCTGCGGATGTTTTGATTACAGTGGATGCCGGCCGGCTCGAGCGCGCCAAAGAAAAAGGCTTGTTTCAGTCCGTTTCTTCGCCTGTATTGGAGGCCAATATCCCATCGTACCTGCGCGAGCAAGGCAACCAGTGGTTCGGATTTACAAAACGTGCTCGCCTGATTGCGTACGACAAAGAGCGCGGCTTGCCTGATGGCGTAGCAACCTATGCAGACCTTGCTTCACCTGAAATGGCTGGTAAAGTGTTGATTCGCTCTTCAGGTAATATTTACAACCAGTCCTTGATGGCCGGCATCATCGCTAATTTGGGTCAAGAAGACGCAAAAGCCTGGGCTGAGCGCGTTGTTGCCAACATGGCACGTCCACCAAAAGGCAACGACCGCGATCAGATGAAAGCACTGGTTGCCGGCGAAGGTGAAGTAGCTGTGGTGAACTCGTATTACCTGGGCCACCTGCTTAACTCTGAAGATCCTGCTGAAGTAGAAGTTGGTGAGCGTATCGGTTTGCTTTTCCCCGATCAGGATGGCAATGGCACACATATCAATGTAAGTGGAGCCGGGGTCGCGAAATACGCACCCAACAAAGAGAATGCGGTCAAGTTCATTGAATTTCTTTCTAGCGAGACGGCGCAGGCTTTGCTTGCCTCTTCTAACTATGAGTTTCCCGTAAACCCGAATGCTGAGACATCTGAATTGTTGGCTTCCTGGGGAAGCTTCAAAGAAGATCAGCTTGCCATCCAACAGCTTGGTGAATACAACAAACAGGCTGTACTGACATTCGACGAAGTTGGATGGAAGTAAAAGGGTTTCAGCAGCGATCGTGGTCGAATTTCTTTTCGCCAAAGAATCTTCATCGGAAGAGATTATCGCTGCAAAACATTGACCTTGGCTGGTCGGCATTGACAATAACACTCGTGTTGTTGTTGTCCGTGCCCATCCTGACCATCTTGCTAAAGCTGCTTGATGGACCGGGCGAAAGCTGGGGACACATTGTAGAACACTTGCTTGCCGGCTACCTTGCCAACTCCACCTTTCTGGTGGTGGTTGGTGGGGGGCTGGCTTTGCTGTTTGGGGTATTGCCGGCCTGGATTGTATCCCGTTATACATTGCCCATGCAAGGCCCACTGGAGTGGGCCTTGATCCTGCCATTGGCAATACCTAATTATCTGACGGCGTATGCATATGCCGGCTTTTTTGATTATGGCGGTCCGTATGAAGCCATCATCACCTTCCTGACAGGCGCAAACCGGGTAGGGCACGTCGATATGATGAACCTGTGGGGGTTGGCGTTTGTGCTGAGCATCTCGCTGTATCCGTACGTTTACGTGACAGCGCGTGGTTTTTTCCTCAACCAATCTTCTTCGCAACTCAATGCTGCTGTACTGATGGGGGCCAAGGAGTACTCCATTTTCTTGCGCATTGCGCTTCCGCTTGCCCGGCCGGCGATTGCAGGTGGGCTTTTTCTTGTGTTGATGGAAATCCTGAACGATTACGGCGCGGCGTATTACTACGGGGTGAGTACGTTTACGACCGCCATCTTTCGCTCCTGGTTTGCGCTGGAGGAGCCCGATACGTCCATTTACCTGGCAGCGCTGTTGTGTTTGTTTGTACTTGCGCTCATCCTTGTTGAGCGGTATCAACGCCGGCGCAAAGGGTACACGTTTCGTGCTGAAGCCGGGACATTGGCACGGGTGCAGCCGTCTCGCCGCCGGCAGTGGATGCTTTGGGCCGTTTGCATGGTGCCGCTGGGACTGGGCTTTCTCTTACCGCTCTTCCAGATGTTGTACTGGTCGTACTTTACCTATGCCGGCGTGCTCGACAGTTCTTTTTGGGTGATGATTGGGTACAGTTTCTTGTTGGCAAGTCTAGCTGCTTTTCTGTGCGTCTGTGTTGCGTACCTGCTGATTTATGGTGCGCGTTGGAGTAAGTCGATCAACGTGAAGCTGTTCTCCCGAATTGCTGTGATGGGCTACGCAGTACCGGGTGTTGTAATTGCGGTTGGGATCTTGATTCCAGGATTGGCTTTCGACAAGTGGTTGATCAACTTTTTTAGCCAGCAATTGGGATGGTCCATTGGATTTCTTATCAATGGCACGCTGATTGGATTGCTTTTCGCCTACAGTATTCGATTTCTGGCTGTTTCATTTAACCCTATTGAAGCAAACTTAAAGCGACTCAGTCCGTCTCTTGGTAGCGCATCGCAACTGCTTGGTGCTTCCAAATGGCGCAGGAGCAAAGAGATCAATCTGCCGTTACTAAAAAAAGGGCTCCTGGGAGGCGCGTTGCTGGTTTTTGTCGATGTACTGAAGGAGCTTCCCCTGACATTATTGTTGAAACCGTACGACGTAATTACGTTGTCGACCAAAGCTTATGAATATGCAAGCGATGAGCGCATTGCTGAGTCAGCTTTGCCGTCGCTGGTGATTATTGCTGTCGGCGTGGTCCCGGTCATTTTACTAAACAAGTTAATTCAGAAGTAGATGAAGCGCTTGCACATAGAGCAGTTGGAAAAATCTTACAAGTACGGGGTGTTGCCTGTGCTGACAGGGATTGACCTCTCGCTGGATGAAGGCGAGATTTGTGCAATAGTGGGGGAGAGTGGCAGCGGCAAAAGCACGTTGTTGAAGCTTATTGCCGGCCTGGAAACACCTGATGCCGGCACCATCAGCATCCAGGGCCGTGCCGTGTCAACCCGTAGCGAGTTCATGCCGCCCGAGAAACGCAACATCGGCTTTGTCTTTCAGGATTTTGCGCTATTTCCTCACCTGACCGTTGAGAAGAACATTGGTTTTGGCATTAAAAATCGGGCCGGCAAAGCAGCCCGCATTCGTGAATTACTCGAAACGGTTGGGCTTGGACAACACGGGAAGAAGTACCCCAATGAACTGTCGGGAGGTGAGCAGCAACGGGTAGCCCTGGCGCGTGCCATGGCACCCAATCCATCGTTGTTGCTGCTCGATGAGCCGTTTAGTAACCTCGATGTAAGCCTGAAAAAAGAAATTCGCTCGTTTCTGTTTGATGTGATCCGGACGAGTAAGCTGAGTTGTGTTTTTGTGACGCACGATCTCGAAGATGCGATGCTGTATGCGGATACCATCGCCATTTTACATGAGGGGCAGATTGTACAAAAAGGGACGCCAGAGCAGCTTTACACAAAACCGGAAAATGCGCACGTTGCCGGCTTCTTTGGCGAGTTGAATGTCCTGTGTAGCCAAACCATTGCGCGTTTCCAGATTGCCGGGTATACGGACAAGTCGTGTGGCGTGTGGGCTGGTAAATTGCAATGTAGTCTCGAGCCGGGAGCTACCCGCGTAGCGGTAAAAGTGCTGGAAAAGATCTATATGGGCTCACACGACAGGTTGTCGGTTTGTACTGCAGATGGCTGTTGCCTCGCGGTAGAGGTGCCACCAGGCGTTGTGGCTGATCATAAAGAAGTATATCTTACAATAGACCCGGCCGATATCATGGGTTTCCGTCCGTAACGCTGGTAAGCGCTATGAAAACCACAGGACTCCTATTTGTATTCCTATTTTTCCTCAGTGCGTGCACCCGTACAGCGCCTGATTATGGGGGCATCATTTGCGATTTTGATGATCCAAAGTCTAACCTGGAAGTCGTCTTTTCTTCTGCATCACTGGATACGGCAGACAAAACAATCTCAATTGAGGGGGTAGTCCTCGATCATGCATCAGGAGACCCATTGCCCCACGCCAACGTAGTGCTGCTTGGTACGATGAATGGCGTAGCGACGGATGGTCAAGGACAATTCAGCCTGAAAAACGTAGGGTATGAGGAGAACCTGCTTGTCTCTTTCATTGGGTTTGCCATATTAGACACATCAGTAGTTGATGTGATTGCGCATTTCAAGGCCGGCGAGCCGATGGTGAGCAGAGAGCCGGCTAGATAGTTCTGGTTCGTGTTTTTGTGCTTTCGTGTTTTTGAAGTTTGATTAGCCAGCCAATCATCGCATCTCGAACATCCGAAAGACAGAGCGCACAAAAATCTTAACAGCATGTCAATACAACGCCTGAAACGAGGGCAATTGTAAATCGTAATGCAAGGGTACCATCCTCCTACCTTGTAATTCCTCTTCTATATGAAAAAACTGGGTTTAATCCTGGTGTTTCTTTTGGGTTTTCAGGTCCTGCCGGCACAGGCCTGGAGTCGAAATGGGCACATGATCATTGCAGCCATGACCTACCGTGCGTTGCCTGATAGTTTGCAGATGGTCTACACAGAGCTCTTGCGTAATCATCCAGACTTTGAGAACTGGCAAGCCGATCATGCCGCACTAGGCAGCACCATTACGTTAGGTGAGTTTCTATTTATGCGGGCGAGCGTGTGGCCCGATGAAATTCGGCGCAAAGGAAATCCTTACGACAACCCCACCTGGCACTATACAAATTTCCCAATCATCGTAGACGGCTTTCCTTTGGAAGAGACGCTAACGCCAGAAAATGATGTCATCTTTGCGATAAATGAAAGCGCACGCATCCTTGCTGACTCCGCAGCATCAACGGTCGACAAAGCAGCGCACCTGAGTTGGATATTGCACACCATCGGTGACGTGCACCAACCCATGCATTGCGTAGCGCTGGTAAATAACCTGTATCCGGATGGTGACCGGGGGGGGAATTTGTTTTTTGTTCGTCCAACTGCAAACAGCATGGGGATGAACTTGCACGCGTACTGGGACGGTGTGTTGGGAAGGAGTGGAAAAATTCAGGATGCGCGTAACGATGCGACGTTAATCTGGTCTCAACTAGCAAACGACATACAAGCGGATTTTACGCCAGATTTTGATGTGCGTAGTTGGGCTCTGGAAGGCAGGGAAATAGCCATTAACGATGTCTATTTAAACGGAGAACTCGGAGGCGGTACGGTGAAGGAGCAGCGGCACGTCGCTGTTGTTTTACCAGAAGCTTACGGTAGACGCGCCAAATCGATAGCACAGGAAAGAGCAGTGATTGCCAGTTTACGCTTGCTACGTGTTCTTTCAGAAACTTAACCGAACATCACCACCACATGAAAAGAGTACATTTCGTGCTTTTGTTTGTCTTTTGCACCATCCTGGTTTTGCTGGTTGATGCACAGGACGTCACAAGCATTAGCGAATGGTTTGCACTTCATCCTGCAGACTACGTTTTCCTGGGGCTTTGGTCCATCGTGCTTTACCTGATGTTGCTTCCCTTTGCAATGATTGGCCACAAGCTTCTTTTTGTAACCGAAAACAAGTGATACACCGCAAATTGGTTGCCTAAGAAAAAAATTATGCAGCCGGCGGCAAAAAAAAGAAAGCCGTAAGAATTATTAATCAAAGGATACGTGGTGTATCTGGGGTAGCTGTTGCAGGCACCTCGTGCTTGCAACGCAAAGTCACGCTTTTTCGGAAGCGTGACTTTTTTTGTATGCGGATTACCTGCAAGATCGTACGGTCGTTGTTACCAAAACTTCTTGCGTTTATAAACGACAGTAGCTTCTGCGTCCAGGTTGAAGCTTCCAATAGATTTGATTGCCCAGGCCACATAATTGGGATCTCTAGCGATCAAATCACCAATCGTCATACCGGCGTACTTGCCAAAGGGCATTTTATCCGACAAAGAAAGGACTTGCTTCACCCGCGACTGGTCTTGAATTGTCATGCCAGGAAAGGGTCTTTGTTAACAAAATGGAGAGGCGGTGCCTGAGGTGCATGATCATTGCTCCCCATTAAGCAGTCGTTGGAAACCGGGTAATGTTCGGATGATGTTTTTGTTACAATTCTTTGAAGGGTACGGTTTAGCGCGATTCAGCAGCACGGATCAAGCTGGCACGTTGGAGAAGGTCCATTAAATCCGAGCGGGTGAAGGGTTTGGGCAGGTAGTCGTCGAATCCTTGCGTTAAAAAGTTTGATCGATCTGTGGGTAACGCATAAGCCGTGAATGCAACCGCGTAGAACGGGTTTTTATCTGGAAGGGCACGCAGCTTATGCAAAAGATCTGTGCCGGTGCGTTTTTCGCCGAGGTTGATATCCAGCAGCACCATGTCAAACGACGCATTGGTGAAGGCCACAATTGCAGCATCGAACGAATCGATGAGGACTACCTCAAAGTTGGGTTTTAAAAGCCGCTTTACGAGCAATTGCGTTTCGAGGTTGTCTTCTACAACCAGCATTTTGTACTGCGGTACGACAAAATGCTTCGTTGCATGGGGCGAAGCCGGCTCGTCGGGGACCAACTGGTCTATTGCGTTGGAAAGCAAGGGGAACGAGACCGTAAAGCAACTGCCTTCTCCTTGATTACTTTCTACCGCTATGTTACCATTCATTAGCTTCACGAGGCGCTTGGTGATGGTCAAGCCAAGACCAACTCCTTCATAGGGGCGATCGTCACCCATGTATTCCTGCCTGAACGGTTCAAAAATTTGGGGTAGAAATTCTTTATTGATGCCGATGCCTGTGTCCTTAATTTTAATATTGAGCCTGTCTGTATCAGCATAAACACCAACGTTCACTGTACCTTCTGGGGTATATTTGATGGCGTTACCAATCAGGTTGTCCAGGATTCGATCAAGCGAATTCGGATCGACGAGTGCGTACAATGGCTCTGGGGCGCCTGTATATTCCAGGGTAAGGTTCTGTTGGCGTGCCAGAGCAGAAAGGAGCCGGCAGTGTTTCTGAACACGATCAACGACATTGATGGGGGTTTGTACCAGCTTGTGGTTGTGCGCTTTCAGTTTTGCAAAATCGAGCACAGAATTCAAGGTGTGTAGCAGACGATTCCCGCCACGCGCAATAAGCTGTGCAATTTCGCGGTGTTCACTGGGCAATTCTTCTTCGAGCACTTCGGCAAATCCGATCACGCCGGCTAAGGGAGTCCGTATCTCATGGCTCATGTTTGCCAGAAACTCGTTCATGAACCGGGCTGCCTGCAACGCTTTTTCGCGTTCAGCGATAAGCTCTTCTTCCATTTGCCGGCGGACATTGATATCCATCATCACCGAACGGACCAGGGCACGGTCCTCATTTTCATTGCGAATCAGGATACTCTGGATTTCCACATAAAAAACGCTGCCATCTTTACGGAGCAGGCGCAGGTCGCACGCTTGTTTATCGCCTGTCTCGATTACGTGCAGGATGTGTTGCTTGAACTGGTGTTCGTCCTCCGGATTCAGATACGGCAGGAAAGGTTTGTGCAACACCCGCCGGCGAGCCGTTTGTAGCATGTTTATGCCTGTCAGATTCACATCGTGCACCAGGCTTTCCTGATCAAATACAAAGTAGCCGATCGGTGCCAGTTCAAATAGTTGCCGAAACGCTTCGTGTAATTCGGCTAATTCAGCCTGCGAACTCCGCAGTTGTTTGTTCTCTCGTTCAATTTTCTGTTGATCTGCCTTCAGTTGCTTATTCTCTCGCTCAAGCTTGAGCAGATTGGCTTTGAGTTGCTCCATCGCATCAATAGCATCACCTGCCTGTACAGATTTTTTTGGCGGAAGATCAGTAACCACTTTGCTTACAACGGAGGAATCCTGTGCACGTTTTGAAGCGCGTCCCATAGGGCTAGACTACAAATTTGTTAGAGATGCTCGTAAGAAAAGATGTTAGCTGGACCAATGGCGGCCGGATATCCCGGTGGTGCGCAGTAACATGTCAGTCAACAGGTGCTTGTTGACAGGAGGGGCCTTTTGTATTGAATAGGGCGGTAGCTGTAGAAAAGGATGTTTAACTACCTGCTTACTAACATACAAAATCCGGAAGTTTTTTGACAACCTTCGGAAGAATTGGCCTTGGCAGGATTTGCTCGTTTAAGCAAAACCATTCGATTTGCGCCATAAAGACCCGGAAGGTAGGGGAGGGTTCCTGTTGGTACAGCTTTCGCTATAGAACCTTTCACATTGTTATCAATGCCTTTTTCTTTTCGTCTGGGCTAGTTAAGACGGACGAAAAAAAGCCTGACCCCGTAAGGTCAGGCTTTTTTTGTTGCCCAATGGTTGCAATGGCTTGATGAGCGGATTTATCCCGGATCATTTTCACCCGATACTGGGGATGTTGTACAACCCGGTGCATCGACGGATGAGAAATGGGTCCCTCATCCTGGATGCTCCGGGTTTTTTATGTTTGCCGCATTTCTCAGCCTGTCGCCCGCCAGGTCTGAAGGATGTTCTCTGTAGCTGTCACAAAATTTTCAATCGACAATCGACAATCGCAAATCGACATTCCCCTATCTCCCTCTTGTGCCTGACAAGAAGACCTGCTATTTTCGTTGGCCGAATACCTGCTCAATTTGCGCTTAACGAAAAGAAGTTTTGGAAGCACAGACTGGCTTACACATTCGCCGTATTAAAACGTACGACGAATACATTGCAGTAGCGGAGCTGCAGAAAATCGTATGGGGGCAAGAATCCATTGAAATTGTCCCGCCATCAATTTTGATGGTGAATCAGAAAATAGGGGGAATTGTCGCCGGCGCCTTTACGGCAGACGATGAACTCGTGGCGTTTGTTTACGGGTTGCCTGGATTTAGAAATGGGGTAGAGGTACACTGGTCGCATATGCTCGCGGTGAAGCCGGCCTGGCGGGGCAAAGGCATTGGAAAAGTGCTCAAGCAGTACCAGCGCGACTTTGTGGTCAACCGAGGCATCAAGATTATCCACTGGACCTACGATCCGCTGGAATCTGTCAACGCACTGCTGAACCTGCAGCGACTTGGAGCGATGCCGGCAGAATACGTGTGCGATCTGTACGGAAAAGGTGAAAAAAGCATTTTACACAAAGGCATTGGTACGGATCGGTTCATTCTGACCTGGTATCTCGATTCAGCAGACAACGAGGCGTATCATGCGCAGTACGTTTTGCCAGGTAATCCCGCTCTGTTGCCTGCAGTTATTTCATCCGACCATGTATTTGAGCCAGTAGATGCCCCAGGCGTCCGGATTCAAATCCCGCAAAATATTCAGCAACTCAAAGTGGATGCTCCCGCTGAGGCGCGGGCGTGGCGCCATGCAACTCGGGCCGCATTCAAGCATTACTTCGGTCTGAGCTATGGGGTGGTTGCGTACTCCGTATTGGATGACGGCTGTTTTTATATCATGGCTCAGCCGCTTCATGCCTGATGTATCAGGTAAAACTACTTGTAAGGTGATTTATGTTACAGTTTAAACGCGTTGTTATGCGCGAAATCCAGCTTCCTCTGGTTGAGCCGTTTACCATTTCCTCAGGTACCGAGTCCATGCGGCGGATCATGCTCCTGGAGGTTGAGGATCACGATGGCCACACAGGTTGGGGTGAATGCGTAGCCGGCGTTTTTCCCAATTATAACGCCGAGGCTATTGATACAGCATGGATGGCGCTAACCGACTGGATTTTGCCGCTGACTGTTGGTATACCCTTTGAATCACCTGGCGCAATTTACCCGATGCTTCAGACCCGGATTCGCGGGAATGAAATGGCCCGCGCGAGCATCGAGATGGCTGCCTGGGACGTGGAAGCGCACCGGCAGAATATCTCCCTTTCCCAACTGCTGGGGGGGACGCGAGACAAAGTAGCGACGGGTATCTCCATCGGTATTCAGGATTCACCTGAGATCCTGGTCGAAAAAGTAGGCCGGTATATCGAAGAGGGCTACAAAAAGATCAAAGTGAAAATAAAGCCGGGTTACGATTTACAGTATGTAGCCGCCGTATA
The DNA here is from genome assembly GCA_965263205.1 of Rhodothermales bacterium. GTDB lineage: Bacteria > Bacteroidota > Rhodothermia > Rhodothermales > JAHQVL01 > JBCCIM01. The sequence goes on along the minus strand of CBDHHF010000035.1, from coordinate 82,161 downwards.
CGAGGCCTACGGCGCCCGCGCATCCATGATGGTTGATGCCAACAACGCGTACACGCTTGACGATATGGACACGCTCAAGCAGTTGGATGCATTCGATTTGTTGATGATTGAGCAGCCCCTGGCATGGGACGACGTGGTCCAACACGCGGCGGTACAGCGCGAACTAAAGACGCCTGTGTGCCTTGATGAGTCCATTACCAAAGTCGAGCGTGCACACGATATGGTGCAATTGGGAAGTGGCAGGATCATCAACATCAAGCCGGGACGCGTAGGAGGATTGGCTTCAGCTGTTGCCATTCACGATTATGCGATGGCCAACGATATTCCGGTGTGGTGTGGTGGCATGCTTGAGAGCGGAATAGGGCGTGCTCATAACGTTGCATTGGCTTCGCTACCCAATTTTACGCTGCCTGGCGATATCTCACCCAGCCGGCGCTATTGGGCGCAAGACATCGTGAAGCCCGAATGGACCATGGAGGATGGGATGTTGACCGTGCCCGTGGATAAGCCGGGTATTGGAGTCGAAGTGGACCGGGATCGTATTGATAACCTCACCGTGCGAGATTTTGTATACGAGCCGGCGTAGCGTTTGCGCAAAGAGACGATGAAACGGGGGGACTTCATGCGTCGGTGACACGTCTTAAACAAACATGCCTGTTGTATTGGTGTCTTTTGTAAGCCGATGGGTAAGTGCGTAATGCGTGTCTTTAATCGTACGCATTCCTTGTTTCATTCTGATAACAGCGATACTGGCAAGCGCGCAGGCACTAAGCGTAATAAATGCACTTTTCTTCATGATGAGGTCCTCCCTTGTGCTTTCTGTACATGAATGTGATGTGGATGAGTAACAGAAATGCATGAATCATGCCGCTACGGGCGACATTTCGATTGATTGGCTCGTATTGGGATAAAAAGACCAAAAATTGCATAAAGGTAGAAAGCCCGGCTCCAACGAGCCGGGCTTTCCACATCACCCCAAGGAGGACTACATCACCCATCACCCACAGAAGGTGTGAGATGTAGGCTGAGTAATGTTTCGGCAATGAGGCGATTAACTTAAATCGTATTACAAACTAATGGTTGGTTTCAAGCTACAGATTGCAAGTTGCAAGTTAATGGCCTTCTGCCATTAAATTTTACGAAGGGGAATGGATGGCCCAAGACCAGCAACATGAAACGAGCAACATGAAACGAGCAACATGAAACGAGCAACAGCCATCCATCAAATATGAAGGATTTGATGGATGTCAGGCATCTTTATTCCCGCCAATCCGCGCGATGAAGCGGTCAAGAATATCACCTGCAAACCCGGGCACGTTGCCACCTTGCTTAAAATTGACGATTTGGGTGGGATCTTGGGTATCAGGTATCAGCTCAAAAGAAAACACGTAGGCCCCGCCGTCGTCCAGATACAGATCTGATCGCGGGAAACGCAACACGTTGAGGTACAGGGTGCTATCAACGGATTCCATAGTATAGAAGCCCTTGGAAAACCAGAGTAGGCGGTCTACAGGCTCCTGACCGAAGAAAGGCTCCAATCGTTCTTTGTGTTTTGGGACCTGCTTGAACGTCACATTGCGATCAGGATCGAACCAGGAATACGAGCCTACCCACAGGTTCTCTCCATCGTCGGCTACGCCGGTCCACAGAATGTTGTTGAGCGGCGAAGGATTGGAGAAGAGTTGCGTGTACGTAATGCCTCGTGCTTCCAACGCATCTTCGAACACATTGTGGATAAACACCTTGTTGCAAAGCGTAAACATCAGATACGCTGAACTGATGATGAGTCCGAGTTGATTAGCCCATGCGCGCTTTCGCTTGCCTTCAGGGGTGCCTTTTCGCCCGAGTACAAGTGCTGCAATGAGGCCAATGAGCAGCGGCAGCGTGTAGAGCAGGTCGATAATAAAAATGGTATCGAAGCTTACCGGATAATCCGAAAAGGGATAAAAGAGCTGGGTCCCGTAAACGGTAAAACTGTCGAGTAGAATGTGTGTAAAGAACGCCCAGAAAAGCAGGAGCGCCCAGCGTGTCCAATGCGAGGTTTGTTTGTAGATCTTGCTCAAGACCATACCCAGGGGAATGGGCGCCAGGGCAGCAAATAGAATGGAATGGGAAAGCCCGCGATGAATAGCGAGTTGTTGTACCTCGGTTACAAAGGGGTAGATCAGGATGTCGAGGTCGGGAATGGTGCCGGCGATGGCACCCCACAGCATGGCCTTGTTGCCTTCTTTCTTGCCGAGTACTGCTTCTCCGACCGCAGCGCCCAGCGCAATCTGCGTCAATGAGTCCATCTACTCGGCATTTATCAACGTGACCAGTTCATCCTTCACTGCATCAACAGGGAAAAGACCGATGGTGCGGTGGGTGATGGTACCTGATTTGTCGACCACAAACGTAGTAGGGAGGGCAAACACAGTCCCAAACGCTTCGGCGACGCTGTTCGATTCATCCAATAGAATGGGGTAATTGATTTCCATTTCTTCGGCAAACTGCCGTACCAATGCTTCGCCATCCATATCCTGGCTAATACCGATGACGTCGAATTTGTCCCCACCAATTTCTTCCTGGAGCGCGATGAGATCTGGAATTTCTTCGCGGCACGGGGCACACCACGTTGCCCAGAAATTGACAAGCAGTACACGCCCTTCTTGTTCACTTGAGTTAAACGTGTTACCTGCCAGTGTAGGGAGACTGAAATCAGGCATCACATCCCGGCTTTTGGGCTCGGGGATTACGTAATCAGAAGAGCGCTGTGCTTGTTCTTCTTTGAATGCCTGGGTTTGTTCGCTGGGCTCACACCCGAGCAAGAGGCAGCACACGCCGGCGAGCAGGAAGCTGGTCGTGTACAAAAATGGGCGGGGAATCATTCAGCTTGTTTGGCTTGTGCAGCGGCATCCCTGATAGCTTCTACATTAATCATATGATGGGATGTATCGTACACGGGTGACTGTTTGTGGAGCAGGATTACCTGTGGGCTTTCGTGTCGAATGCCGAGGTCCTGCGCAAGTTTCTGTGAAAGGGCGCGTGATGATTGCACCACCACCTCGTAGACAGGTGGGTCATCGGACTCCTGGAGGTGTTTGATGCGCCGGCGCGCCATCGCACTAATGGGGCAGGTGGCACTATGTTTGAAAAGGACCACCGGGTTGTGCATCGAGGCAGCGTAGACTTCCTCTAATTGGGATTCTGTATCCAGTGGATGGAAAGCTGCGTTCATGGTATTGGCGTCGTCTTCTTTGTTTCCTTCCTGCGAAAGTATCCGCCCAATATCTCTGAAAAAGCTCATATCTGAAACGATGGATAGGTAAAATGCTAAAAAAATTGAAATTAGCGTCGGTAGCCGGCGCCGGCAATACAGGTATCGCCCTGTAGCGCCAGTTTCAAGTACAAATCTTACAAGAGTTGGCATTTAGTACACTTGACCCGTAAAAAATTACAGGTTTTTGGTACGTAGAACTGCCAGGATGCTCTCTTCAGTTTAGTATTTTTCGGAACTATAAGTTTATTTCGTCGCTTCTGAAACGGATGCCCCTCAGAAGTAATAGAAGCAGCCGATACCACGTACATATTGTCTTCGTTCGCTACGTGCTGTGGGGTACTTCATAGACAACTGCGTAGCGACGTAACTCCTGATACTTAATTTATTAAGCGCGGCGTATTTTCCTGATTACGCATATGCCTTACGCTAAATGTCTAAAAAGAAGTAAGGCTTGTGTACTACGCGGCGAATAAATTGGACTGAATTTTTGGAGCGCCAGATTGTGATGCAGTTTTTTTCATTTGGTATAAATCATCATCAGGTCAATCTTGAGGTACGGGATAAATTTGCGGTGACTGAGCCCGTAATGCGATCGCTGTATCAATCGATTGACACCACCGAAGGGGCTGAATTTGTAATTTTTTCTACCTGCAACCGTACCGAGTGCATACTCTATGGTCAGGCTGAAGATGTTCGGACAATTCAAACCGTACTTGCAAACCAGGCCGGCATCGATTGGCCTGAAGATGCATTTCTCTATATCGACGAGGCGGCTGTCCAACATGTACTGGAAGTTACTGCAGGGTTAGATTCTCTCGTGCTTGGTGACGCGCAAATCCTGGGACAGGTGAAAGATGCGTATCGATTGGCAGTAGATGAGTCCGCGGTTGGCGCCATTTTGCACAGGCTGATGCATACGGCCTTTAGTACGTCCAAACGGGTAATTAACGAAACGCAACTTGGTGGCGGGTCATCATCTGTGGCCGGCACAGCAGCGTGTTTGGCAGCACAGGCACTTTCAGAATTAAACGGAGAGATGGGAGGGCGCTGCCTTGTGGTGGGGGCCGGGCAAATGGGCCGGCTGGTAGTTGATGCCTTAACAAAAGTAGATGGCATCGCCTTAGATGTGATTAATCGTACGGAAGCAACAGCTCGCGAACTATCGTGTGCATACACCGGACTGGGTACGTTGCCCTGGGAAAGTCTGTATTCCGCCATTGTTGCGGCAGATGTTGTAATCGTAACATCAGGCGCTGCAGAGTACGTTATTCGTGCAACCGAGCTTCAACCACCTGAAGCGGGCAAAGAGACGCTCTTTATCGACATATCAGTACCCAGAAATGTAGATCCTGCTGTCAGTGAGGTTGCGGGGCATCGGGTATACGACCTGGATGCGTTGCAGGCCAAAATTGACGGAGTCATGCATTCGCGGGAAGGCGAACTGCCGGCAGCACGCGCCATCTGTCAGGAAATGCTGGCTGATTTTGTATCGTGGTGTTTTCATCATCAGGCTATGCAGCCGGCTATTCGCACCATTCTTGATACATTCGATAGCATCCGCAAGCAGGAACTGGAGCGCCACGCGCATCGGTTTGTCGAAGCGGATCTTGAGCAGCTCGACCGCATTACAACGTCGATTATGCAAAAAGTCCTCGCTGTACCCGTGGTACGGTTGAAGAATGTAGGGCCTGATCAGATCGACTACGTCAACGGTATTAAGCTTCTCCAGACCCTTTTTGCACGCAATGCCTGTGAACGACCTGAAGCTGAAGCGTTAGGCTTATCTGAACATATGTTGGAAGTTATTCAGCAGGCAGACGAAAACACCTCTTGTACTTTATCTGCCTGCCCATTTCATGAAAATGTAGGTGCATCCATGCCCTCGCTATCTAATACTGTGCGTCATCTTACCCTGGGCACAAGGGGAAGCGCACTTGCACTATGGCAGGCAAATCATATTCAAGGTTTACTTGAGGGCGCCGGCTTTGATGTAACGCAGGAACGTATTGTAACGCGCGGCGACAAAATTCTTGACAAACCCCTTGCGCTAATTGAAGGTAAATCTTTGTTTACCAAGGAGTTAGACATTGCTTTGATCGAAGGAAGAATCGATCTGGCTGTCCATTCTTTAAAAGATTTGCCCTCTGAGTTGCCAGAAGGGTTGCAACTGGCGGCTATCTCCCCGCGGGAGAACCCGCATGATGCGTTTGTTGCGCATCCAGATTATGAAGGCACGCTCGAAGAATTACCTGAAGGTGCTATTATCGCAACCTCTTCGTTGCGCCGCACAGCGCAGTTAAAAGCCTGGCGTCCTGATTTGCAGGTTGTGCCAGTCCGTGGCAACGTTGATACGCGCCTCGCTAAGCTCGACGCCAGCAACTGGCATGGCATTGTACTCGCGGCCGCTGGCTTGATTCGCATCGGATTTGCTGACCGGATCCATACAATTTTTAACACCGAACTGATGTTGCCGGCTGTAGGGCAGGGCGCGCTTGGTATTGTATGCGCGGAAGAGAACCGAGACATCGCAACCTTGCTCACCCAAAACCTGCATGATCCAAAAACGGCTGCCGCTGTTCGCAGTGAACGCGCCTTTTTGAAATGCCTCGAAGGCAGCTGCCACGTGCCCGTTGGTGGTTTTGCGTACTGGAATGACAAAAACGAACTTATCCTCGAAGGCCTTGTTGCCTCGTTGGATGGCAGTGAAGTGGTGCGCGACCGTATAAAGGTGAATCCGGAGTTGCCGGAAGAAGCCGGCACGTTGCTCGCCACCCAACTGCTTGCAGAAGGCGCCGGCGAAATTCTGCAATTGGTTAAGCTGTAAGGAGCCTATTTCCCCAAAGGTCGTGCCCCGTCCATCCCTCTTGTTGTTCAGAGCTTCTGTTGCCGAAGACCCATTTGTTGCGGTCTTTGAAAGCGCTGGTTGGGATGTCTGCTGCGAACCCGTACTCGATTTTAGCTTCGTCAACGAGGATGTGCTGCGGGATCGGGTCGAGCAGCAAGAAAACGTGGAGGGCATGATCCTTACGAGTCCACGGGCTGCATTGGTATTGGCTAACCTGTGTAAAGAAAGTAAGTCGGCACGGGCTGTCTGTGAGCGCTATCCTATCATCTGCACGGGCAAACGTACCGCATCTCCACTCCAGGCCATTGGATTGAATCCCGAAATGCCCGCACAGGCGGATGCTCGTGGCGTGGCGCAGCATGTGATCGCTAAAAATCCGAAGCGCAATTGGCTGTTTTTATGTGGCAATTTACGCCGGCCCGAGCTGCCAGCGCTGTTGAACGAAGCCGGCGTATCCTGTAAAGAACTTGAGGTATACCACACCCTGCCTAAGTCTGCGCTGACGCTAGATCCTGAAGCGCCGCCATCCTGGGTTGCATTTTTTAGTCCATCCGGTGTAGACGTTGTCCATCAACATTGGCCCAACAGCTGGCAACACGTGAAAAAAGCAGCCATTGGGTCAACAACTGCAGGTGCGCTCGCTGCGATTGGCTGGCAGGCGGATGCGACCGCAGCGCAGCCCGAGGCAGTCGCACTCCTGGCGGCGATCACCTCATAGCTGCGCCTATCGATTTTTATGCCTATCGATTTTAGTGGTCGGTTTGCTGCTACCCGAAAAAGGTGTCTATCGCGTCCCGAAATTCCTGTGTAGCAGCTCTTGGACTGTCGGCTGTACTGATGGCGGACATGATGGCAACGCCATGTGCACCGGCTTCTAACACTTCTGTAACCCGGTCTGCCGTTATGCCTGCGATGGCAATGACCGGAATATCCACCATGCTGCATGCCTTCTTGAGTCCATCCAGGCCCTGGATCGAGGCAAGATTGGCTTTGGAGTCACTGTAGAAAATGGGGCCGTATCCGATGTAATCTGCACCTGCAGCAGCGCCGGCCTCTACCTCTTTGAGCGAATTTGCTGTAGCACCAATCACTTTGTCCTGTCCGAGTACTAACCGGGCCTCATCAACTGGAAAATCCGTTCTGCCCAGGTGTACACCCGCAGCACCGACCGCTTGCATGATGTCGAGGTGGTCATCAATGATCAATTGGGTACCTGAAGCATCACAAACAGCTGCTGTTCGTCGCGCTGAGTAAAGCTTGTGGCGGTAGGTGCCCGCTTTCTGCCTGAACTGGATCGTATCTGCACCCCCTTCGATGGCCAACTGGGCCAGGGCTTGGTGTGAGTGGGTCTGTTGAAAAAGAAAATCGGTCAGTACGTGTAGCCTGCCTATTGTCATGTCGAATTAATTGCGTGTTTTCCCTAAACTTAGTGCCTAAACTTATGACGCGATAGTATAGTTTGTCCAATCCATAACAGCAAAATGACTGATAGAACCGCTTCTACTCGCAGAGAATTCTTGAAAAAAGGGACGATTGCCGGCGTGGCCGCATCGGTTTTACCTGCCGCTACCCATGCATCCGCCTCAACCCACCCCAAAGCCAGCGCAGATCAACCATTAAATCTGGAAGGACCGGTAGTGGTGTCCAGTGCAAATGGCCGCGGCGCTGTTGCTGAAGCCATCCGGCGTATCGACAACGGCGCAGATGCGCTCGATGCCGTCATTGGCGGTGTGAACCTGGTAGAAGAAGACCCGGCCGACATGTCGGTAGGCTATGGCGGTTTACCGAATGCAGACGGGATTGTACAGCTTGATTCAGCATGTATGCATGGCCCTTCGGGACGCGCGGGTGCTGTTGCGGCATTGGAGGGTGTCATGTATCCTTCAAAAGTAGCCCGCCTGGTACTGCAGCGGACAGATCACGTCCTACTGGTTGGCGAAGGTGCCCAACGCTTTGCCATCATGCACGGCTTTCCGATCGAAAACCTGCTTACCGAGGCTGCCCGTCGTGAATGGGTAAAGTGGCGGGAAAATCTTTCAAATCGCGACGATTACCTGCCGCCGCACAGTATGGATGATGAGCACATTGGTGCTGCCTATCAGGAAGCCATGCAACATTGGGGCACCATTCATTGCTCGGCCATTGATCTGGCCGGCAACATAAGCAGTGTTACTACAACGAGTGGTCTATCGTACAAAATTCCTGGTCGCGTGGGGGATTCGCCGATTATTGGTGCGGGGCTGTACTGCGACAACGAGGTAGGCGCGGCCGGCTCCACAGGGCGAGGGGAGGCGAACCTGGAAAACTGCGCGAGCTTTTTAATTGTAGAGCGGATGCGGATGGGCGATAGCCCGGAGCAGGCCTGTCTGGCTGCTTGTGCGCGTATTGCAGAACATACCAAGCTGCGCCGTTTGCAGGACGAAAACGGAAAGCCGGCGTTCAACGTGAAGTTCTACGCACTAAACAAAAATGGTGAAGTGGGTGGCGCTGAAATCCGCAACACAGGCGGTAAAATGGCAGTTGGCGACAAAAACGGTGTGCGCCTTGTCAATCTCGCACATCTCGTGGCCTAAGATAGCGTTACATTATGAGCGGGCAGGACCCAGGTGCGAGCCTGGGTTTTGCTTAGCTCAACCCCCACATAAGGGCAATCATGGCAATGCCTACACCAACGATAAGCACCCACGTCAGGGTGTTTTTCTTCTTTAATTCTGGATCTTGTACTTCCATGGTATCAGTTGTTTTGATGGATAGGGCTCGTAGAAAAGATCCGTGATTTCCAGGACGATAGCAATGGAATTTATGGGTACGTGTTTTCGTGCTTTCGGAATTTCGTTTAGCGCTGATCGACAATACGGAATCCCGAAGACCCGAAAGCACGAATAAAACACGAGAGCGACTTGCCTCCTTTAAGCCAACTATTCCAATACGAAATGCCGTAACGCTACATCGCCCACAAAAAATGACCGCATCTCCACTGAAGGACTTGCCGGCTCGATAAAGACAAACGCCTCTGATTCAAAAATAGATTGAAAGATCGGTTCGCAATTGGCCCATGCAGTAGAATCTGTGTATTCCGTCATGAGCATGACGTCCCAGCCCCTGGCTGAATCCTGCGGGGCCACGAGTGCGCGGTAGGAATACACGCTGCCACGTGTTTGTGCAATTCGCCGGGCATTGGCCCAGTTGGTCTCGATTGAGCGAATGTAGTTTTCCTGTTGGCCGGGTAGTGTGGTGACAAGGTCAACTGCCCAAATGGTGTCTGTTGGCGGAGGGGCAGGCGATGTTGCTGGTTGTTGACAGCCGGCGGCCAAGAGGCCCAGGAGGATGGCAAAGCGCATGATGTATTAGGGCTTGGAACGTTGTGCAATAAGTATAACGGATTATGAATTTGGAGGTAGCGACACGTTGGGAAGATGCTTTAATCCCCATGCCAGTGCGGCTGATATAAGTTGCTCCAGGTCTTGCCCTTTCGCAGTAAGGTAGTATTCATAGCGAACAGGATGGTTTTGATAGGCCCGTTTCTCCACAATTCCGTGTTCAGACAGTCTTTTTAGACGATCTGCCAGGATATTGGTCCGGATGCCTTCTTTTGAATCCAGGAATTCACCGTAGCGGTGTTTGTTGTTCCGCATGATGTCCCTGACAACGAGCAACGTCCATTTGTCACCCAGTAGATCTAGCGTACTGGCAATTGGGCAGGGGGATCGTTGTACGATGGGTTTGGCCATGGTTTTAGGTTAAAAAGCGGACGAGTAAACTAGTGACTTGCAAATTTAAAGTCACTAATGTATTATACACTGAAATCTAACGATAATCCATACGCATATCACCATGAAAGAACACGTCACCATTATTAATCCAATTGAAGTGCCGGCCGGCCGCGAGGCGGATGCACTTGCCATTTGGGACAGCTATGCCGCCTTTTTTCGGAAGCAGCCCGGGTATATACAAACAAAATTGCACAGGGCTATCGACCCCAAAGCTAAATTCCATTATGTAAATGTAGCGGAATGGGAATCGATGGATGCATTTGTTGCGGCGCTACATAGTGAAGAGATCAAATCAGTGGGGGATGGCTTTCCAAGTGATATGCCACATTTTCCTGCCCCATATGAAGTCATTCGCGCAGCATAACTGCAACCGGCAGGATGCTTTGCAGGAAACTTGTTGGCTATGCACTATATTCAATCAGGAAGTAAGCAATCCCACAATTGTACTGCAACTAAATCGTCCTGATCAGACGATCAAATTATGAAACTGTCTGCATTATTGGTCTCTCTTGTATTTTTCGTGCTAGTCACTGGTTGTGAGCCGGCACCTGAAATGGAGTCGTTTGGGGCTGAGGTTGCCTTGCAAGAAGCAACGCCCATTGGAGATATCCTGGCTGATCCAGTGGCCTATGTAGGGAGAACAGTGCGCATCGAAGGACGCGTCAAAGATGTGTGTCCGATGAAGGGGTGCTGGATGGAAGTTGAGACAGAAGATGGCGCGCAGGCCTTGATTGTAAAGGTTAACGACGGCGAGATCGTCTTCAAGCCTGAATCAAAAGGCAAAGCCGCCGTTGCGGAAGGGGAAGTGTATGCTATTGAAATGGACCACGATCAGGCCATCGGGTATATGGAGCACCTGGCTGAAGAAAAAGGGGAGGCGTTCGACCCCGCATCAGTCGAAGGGCCGATGACCGTTTATCAAATCAAAGGTACGGGTGCACTCGTGGCAGAGTGATTTTCTGAAGGCCGAATTTCGAGTGCCGAATGTCGAGTGATTTGGGGTGACGGGGGCTGCTGAAATGTGGTTGGGTGCGCAAGTGATCTCACTTCGTTTTACTTAAACCTGGATGGCCAACTGCCGGGCTAGTCGATATCAGAAGAGTATAGCAAATAGGGAGGCAGGGGTGTTCAGAAAAATAGTAGCTTGCAGAGATGCATTTGCTTTCAACAAATCAGCGCGTGGATGTCCACCAAATGCGTGGCGATGTGCGGTGGATGCTTTTATCGAAGCGTTTTCCTGAATAAAATTCAGGAGGATCTGCGCGAAAGGAGATAAAAGCGCGCGTTTTATTTGGTGGTGCCCTTTTCTTTGGTTCGTTTCTTTTGGGCAAGCAAAAGAAATGAACGTACGCAAACTACACCATGAAGCAGATGCTTGCTGCACAAGATGCGTATCTCTTGCTGGAATGGCTATGAGCACCCACATTGGATAAAGATTTTTCTGAATACCCCTGATAGGGAATAAGATGCTGTATACCATTTATTCTCCCGAAGTTATTGGTGGGCCCAATTCCTTTTGTAGCCACTTAATGGCTTCATCGCGCTCCCAGAAGTATTGCATGTTGCGGTGACGGTTTTGGGGGAGGTGTTGCATCGTCTGGGTTGTTATCAAGCTCGTTGTGGAATGATGGACAACCGCAATGGCTTTGATCTGAGGAGAAGAGATGATCTTGAATTGCGCGCCACTGCTGTAGGAATACGGATTAATTTTGTTGACTAGCACACCCATTTCACTGGCAAAGTGCCGGCTAAAGGTTTGGTGCATCTCGTCTACACAGTCCAGACAAATTTCCACATCTTTGTTTACTTCTATTTGAGCAATAGAAGTGCAGATTGGCGTGATAACGGCAAAGCTTAGCTCGAAAGGGGCTTTATTGTCTTGTGGGTCCTGCGTCATGTTGGTAACTTCATGTATGCACCCTGTATCGGCGTCAATGGATGGTTTTTTAGCGCATAACCACAAATAACAGCCGAATTGGACCTGTTACGTACCGCTACGAGAAGGAGGTGTTTGCGTCGCGCAACTCATCTGCTTACTACTCGGCTGGCGGTAGCGCAAAAACACGCGCAAAATAGCCTGTCATTTCGTCAATAAGCGAATCCCTTTCTTCGATGCCGGCAAGGACTTGCGCCAGTCGCTTTTTGTAGGCCAACTGCATCTGGCGGCCAATCTGGATGCGTTGCGCCTGGGGCGAGCCGGCACCGTGCAGGGACTCTGTTAAATAGCCTACAGCATTTCTTCCCAACGTCATGTTTTCGATAAGCCTGAGGATGCGCATGCGATCCTCTGTGGGGATATCTGCCTTACCCTTCAGATACTTTTTAACCAGCGCGCCAATTTTGGGGTGATCGAGCTCTTTTTCCGAAGGCATGGTGGCAACGAGTCCACCTGCTAGGTCTTGCGCGAGCCGGCCAATTTCGTACGGCATCTTTGTCACGTGGTGCTTGCACACATTGGCCAGCATGTCATCACAAATGTAGGCTCCGGACTTAGTTGGATGTCCCTGATACGAAGACGCGATACCGCTGGCATAGACCGTTTCGTTCAGGTGGGTCATCTCGACCAGCTTGTCTTTGATGTGCGATGCGCGCGTAATGCCATTGTATTCAGCTACTGTTGCTGCAGCGCCGATGAGTACATCGCCTACGCCGCTTTTGCATACGTAACTTCGGCGATGATACGTGGTGAACCGCTCTACCAGCATGGACGCAAATTCAAACTCACCGTTCATAAAGATGTACTGGTTGGGGATAAATACATCTTCAAAAATCACCATGGCTTCCTGGCCGCCGTATTGTGCGTTACCTACATCGATGGTGCCACCTTCCATGCTGCGGGTATCACACGATTGCCGGCCATAAATGTATGTGATGCCCGGTGTATCCACGGGTAATGCACCCACGATGGCAAAATCTGCATCCTGTTCACCCAGTCGCATGGTGGGCATGACGATCATCCAGTGTGAATTGATGCACCCCGTTTGGTGGGCTTTGGCGCCGCGGATATACACGCCATCAGCAGTTCGCTGGGACACGTGTACAAATACATCGCGGTCAGCCTGCTGGTGCGGGGCCAGACTGCGATCGCCTTTCACGTCGGTCATTGCTCCACCAATGACATAGTTGTGCTGGTGCATCTCTTTAAGGAAAGAGAGAAAACGGGCGTGATAGTTTGTTTGATAGGCTTCGTCGATTTCGAACGTTACGGAGTGCAGGCTGTTGACCGCATCCATGCCCACACAGCGCTGGAAGCACGTGCCGGTAAGCTGTCCAAGCCGGCGTTGCATTTTGTTTTGTCGCACCAGGTCGTCGGTGCTTTCGCTCACGTGTAGAAAACGACTGATGCGCTCTCCCGTAAATGGCGAAATGGTTGAGGCCATTTCAGGATGTGCCACCGCAAGGTCGTACGTACGCGCAATCGCATTGATCGAAGGGCGAATCATCGGGTGATCCACCGGCTCTGGCACCAACTCCCCAAACAAATAAACCGACAGCCCCCGGCCCCGAAGACTCTCAATGTATTCATCACCTGTTGTAATACGACTTGCAGATCCGTCCATAACAACCAACCTTAAACCATCTTACAGATCCATCACGGCCTCAACATCCGGATCGATCTCTTTGGGTGTGCTGAGCATCGAAATGCTAATGAAAAGCGTCAGTGAAACGATTAGCGCAAACGCGCCGACATCAATGTTATACGGCATGCTGATTTTGCCCACTTTCACCGTGAAATTAATAACGAGGCTTGAAATTACAGCCACATTGGCGGCCATGGCGGTTGCACGCTTCCAGTTCAGGCCAAATGCCACCACCGGCACAATGGCGGCTGCAAATGTACCCCAGCCAAAGGCACCAAGTAAGGCCACCAGGTCACCGGTATAAAGTGCAAATACAGACGCCAAGACTGCGAGGAATACGGTTACGATCCGAGCCCATCGTAGTTCATGCTTCAACAGTTTGCCTTTGATCGCTTTGGGCAGGTCGTGTACGATTGCGGCTGTGCCAATATTGAGGAAGCCGTCTGCCGTCGACATAATGGCGGCAAAGAGGCCGGCGAAGACGATGCCGGCAAGCAACGGGTGCGCGTAGTTCTGCAAGAATTGCGAAGCCGCTTCATCCGGGCTGCCAAGAACGGGATGCCCACCACTCAACACAAGGGCTCGCATGACTAGGCCAATGCCAATCCAGAGCAGGGCAGTGGTTAAGTAGCCGAAAATGGAGACGGGCAGGATGTGTTTGGCGTCGGATACCTTTTTGTTCATCATGATTTTTGTCATGACATGCGGCTGGCCGAGGGCGCCAACGCTGAACACAAACATCCACGAAATACAACCAATCATCCCCATCGTACCCCAGGGCCCAATCGCCGCTGCATTGTCAGCTTTGATGATGCCGCTCATTTCCGTAAAGCCGCCATCAAATGTAAAAAGCACCGTGAGGAAGACGAGCATTGCAGCCACAATCATAATGGCGCCCTGGATCAAGTCGGTATAGACAGATGCCACGATGCCTCCCGTAACGGAGTAAAAGACCAGCACAGCGCAGGAAATTGCCATACATTGCTCCAGACTCATCTCCCCAAAAAATCCAGATTGGTTGAGGATGTCTTTCAATACAATGGACATGGCCAGAATCTGCGTGGCAAGGTATCCCATGACGCCAAGGATGATAGCAACCGCAACCCATGCCCGTACCGAATTGCTGTTGTAGCGGGCAGCAACCACATCTGGCAGCGACACGCAGTCGCGCAGTTCGCCAAGCAGTCTCAATTTCTTGGACAGCACGGTAAACGCGAGTAAGTAGCCGAGGCTGCCACTACAGATAATCCAGAACGAGCTGGTCCCCATGCTGTACACGAGTCCGGGGCCACCGACAAAACCGAAGCCACTCATCGTGCTGGAAAAGACAGCAAAGGCCGTTAGGAAAACGCCCAGGCTACGGCCGGCCATAAAAAATTCGCTGGACGAGTTGGTGCGTCGAAGGGCCCAAATGCCGATCACGATGCAAATGAAGAGGTAGACGCCTATGGACGCCAGAATGATCACATCTCTGGACATGCTAGTTTTCCCCTCGAGGCGCGTGTTGCTTCAGAATGTCCTCAAAGGTCTCCTGGTCTGCGTCGCAGTACACATCGCGGTCGAAGTACCTGTAGTAGAACGGCAACATGACGAGCGGGAAGATTCCCATACCGTACATCAACAACGCCGTGGGCAGGGGGAAGCCACCGATCATGAGCTCGCTGTTGCCGGCCATGTAAGCGTCGTTGGTCAGTTTGATACAAACCCAGATCAAGGCATATACAACCGCAACGCGCACCAGTACGGTTACAAACTTGCTTTTGTGATTGGGGCGCTGCATCCCAACGATCATGGTAAGGATCATTACCGAGATCATTAACAGGCCCACGACAACAGCAAGCCACGCACCTGCTGTGTCGTATTGTCCTGTGCTCTGCAGGATAGAGGGGTAATCGGGGTGGGGCGCAACTTTTGAGACGTGTGCGTCGGGATAGAAAAACAATACGGCGGTCAAGACCAGCAGGCCGATCAGGGCAGCCAGCGTCCAGCGCATATGGGAGTCTTGCATACGAATGCGTACAAATGGTCAGGCGATGGCTGCAAGATAGTCGGTTGCGGTAGATGAATCCAGCGAAAAGGAAGCCCGCTGGTAAAATGACAGGCCAGCAAAAATGGTTTAAACAAAAAAAGCCCGGCAAAAAGCCAGGCCTGGGTCCCAACAAGTCTCAACGCTTCCTTAGCTGCGGATTGGTTCGCAGGGCGAGACCATATAATTTTTTGCTCGGAAGGGGCTCTTGTGAAGACAGTATGAAGATAAGTGGTTTCTTACGGATTGCAAAGGGCTTGCAGCAATTTTGTCGAGAGCGTTACAGGATCTTCATAAAAAGGGGAGAGGATAGGAAGGCATGAACATTCGGCTTTTCTCCGCCAAAGCGTTCCCGGTATGAATTTGGCATATACATCATTTCGATGCAGCCCATCTCATGCAATCAACTATCGTATTATGATTTACCCACGGATGCCCCGGGTAGCAATTCGCGTGTTATCCAGTATTTTTGCGCTGTTTTTGTTCACACAGACAGCCCAGTCTCAAATTCAATTTGGTATCGTTGGTGGCGGTAACTTCGCATCTCTTAATGAGATTCAGGCCAACGGCAGTCTTGTAAGTTTTGAAAATGCCTCAGCGTTTCACGCCGGCGCATTTCTCGACATTGGCCTCGGGCCGCTCAGCATCCGTCCGGGTGCCTATTACTTGAATGCAGGCGCGCTTTTTCGGGGCGCTTCTTTTCTGACCGAAGATGGATTTGACGTTACGTACGTAACCATTCCAGTAGATATAAATTTCTCGATTGGCGTGGGCGGCTTTAAACCTTACGTGTTTGCCGGCCCCGAATTTCGCTTGTTGAATTCTACCGACGCCCCTATTGCCCTTGAAGAGGATTTGCAGTCCTTTACCATGGGTGCCAGCGCCGGTCTTGGTGTTGCGATCAATTTGCCCTTTTCAGGCCTGACGTTCTACCCACACGTTCGCTACAGCTTCGGCCTTACCGATTTCACAAGCCGCACCTACGAAGTGCAAGGTGTCACCGTCGACACTGGCGGTGAAGCCCGCGTGAACATGTGGATGCTCAGCCTAGGCATCGGCTTCTAAAGGCAAGCCCTTTACGGACTTGCGGTTAAAGGTTGAAAGTTTAAGGTTAAAGGTGTGAGCCAACTAACCTTAAACCTTAAACTTTTAAGCTTCAACCAATCCAGTATAGCCCCTCGGAATCGCTCTATTCCGAAAACCCTCCATGTATAAGCTATGACTTCACGTCTTTTGCTTTTAGCAATAGTATTGTTCTTTATTTCTGTCCCCGTAAACGCCCAGCAAGCAGCCTGTACAAATGGTCAGGCGGCTGGATACGACTGTAGTGGCGTTGATTTTCAGGCGTTTCTGAGCATCAGCGACATGGGTGGTGGCCGCCAGACTGATGGCAACGATATCTGGGGATGGACTGATCCTGCAACCGGGAAGGAGTATGCCCTGGTTGGTTTGTCGTCCGGGACCGCGTTTGTTGACATCAGTACGCCAACTGCTCCCGTGTACCTGGGCAGCCTTGCTACGCACACCAACAACTCCTCCTGGCGGGATATGAAGGTGTACAAAAACCATGCATACATCGTCAGCGAAGCCGGTGGCCATGGGATGCAGGTGTTCGACCTGACCCAGCTTGCCAATGTGACCAATCCGCCAGCAACCTTCAGTGAAACGGCGCACTACGATCAGTTTGGCAATGCGCACAACATTGTGATCAACGAGGACTCCGGATTTGCCTATGCCGTCGGATCGAATACGTGTGCTGGTGGACTGCATATGGTTGATATTTCGACGCCACAATCACCCGTAGATGCTGGTTGTTATTCTGGTGATGGCTATACCCACGATGCGCAATGCGTGATGTATACAGGACCCGACACGGAGCATCAGGGCAAAGAGATTTGTGTCAACTCAAACGAGGACACGATCACCATTGTGGATGTCACCGACAAGGGCGCCCCCGTTCAACTGGCGCGAGAAGGGTATCCAAACAGCGAGTATGTCCACCAGGGGTGGTTCGATGAGCAGCAGACCTACTTCTACCAGAATGATGAACTGGATGAGGGAAGTACCAACACGCGGACGCTCATCTGGGATTTGACTGATCTCGACGATCCCTTTCTTACCGAAGAGTATTTTGGGGAGACGCGCGCTATTGATCACAATCTGTATGTAAAAGGCAACTTTGTGTACGAATCCAACTACACCGCCGGCCTGCGTATTCTTGATATCACCAATCGCGAGAGTCCGGTTGAAGTGGCATTTTTCGATACTTACACGTCGAGCAACAACGCTTCGTTTAATGGTGCATGGAGTAGCTATCCGTATTTTGAAAGTGGCAACGTGATTGTAAACAACATCGAAGCCGGCCTTTTCATCTTAAAGCCAAACTTCCCTTCATTGCCTGTCGAACTTGTGGCGTTTGATGCACTGCGCAATGGAGACGAGGTTGTACTTCGCTGGACAACGGCGAGTGAAACAAACAACGCCGGCTTTTCAGTAGAGCAATTATCCAATGGCGGCTTTGCTGAGGTCGGATTTGTGACGGGAGCGGGTACAACAGCGGAGGTGCAAGACTACAGTTATGCGGTGGATAACCTTGGTCCGGGACAGCATACGTTTCGGCTGAAGCAGGTGGATTTTGACGGTGCGTTTGAATTGAGTGAAACGGTGACTGTTACGATAGAAGCGCCGTCCACTCTTGTGCTCTCGGAAGCCTATCCAAATCCGTTTAACCCAACGACGTTGATCAGTGTGTCGGTAGCCCGAACACAGCAGGTCCGCGTGGAGGCATACAACTACCAGGGACAGCGCGTAGCCGTGTTGTTTGATGGGATGCTGGAAGCGAATCTGGAAGAAAATTTTCGATTCGAGGCGGGTAACCTGCCAAGTGGTGCGTATTTGATTCGTGCTACAGGTGCCCATGAGGTGGTTACGCAGTCTGTGACGCTGGTGAAATAGCATAGACTTGCCTGTAAATACTAAACGCCCGTTTTCGGCTTCAAATGCTGAAAACGGGCGTTTGATATTACATCTAACCCTGGTGATCAGTAGATCAGTTGCTAGCAGTAACCGACAGGTCTGCCCTTTTTACCCAGATGGAGTGTGTTGATCCTTCGATGGATGCAGCAAAATCCTGATACAGCTGGCTGGCCATTTTTTCGCCATGAGCTTTCGCAAGCAGACCTACCAGGCCGCCATCGGGTTCTTTCATGTCAGACCAGTTCTCGTGAAAGCTAATGGCATCAATTGACCCCACACCGGTCCCCATGAGTATGTCGAAAACCCCAAAATGCGAGGGGTAGTCATGGTCTTTGACAGTTTTGATGATTTTGCCCATGGTTGCCAGTAATGCAGGGCGTGCGCCTGGCTTAATCCGGTAATTGGTAATGCCGACCGCGTTCAGGTTCTCCATGTTGTCCATCGGGCGGAAGAAGGATTCCATAACTGTATCAATTCTGCTGTTGACGGATTCCACATAGGGCATCACGTTTTTTCGAAAATGCGCATCTGCTTTTGCCGCAAATGCTGCGTATGCATCCAGTTCTTCCCAGGAATGGGGATCAGTGCGGGCGCCATAGGCAACGCCTTCGCCAATAGTTTTGGCCCAAATGGTCCATGCCCAGGGATCGTTGTTTGCGGTACGCCAGTCTGCGTGTGCTTTTAGCGCTTGCTCAAATTCTGCGATCATGTCCGCCTTTGGCGTCAGTTCATAGGACATTTGGACGGCGTCTTGTGCCTGCACAGTACCGGCAAAAAGGAGTGCTAAGGTGAAGAATAGCGGTGTAATGTGCTTCTTGTACATCTGTTTTTTACCTCGGTGGGTTCAATTGCAAAACGATTATGGCGCGCAAAAGAATGAGCGCCTTACCTGTATCACAATATTTCTGTCTCAACTGGCTCATGCCGGCTCAGATTTATTATAAAGGCTGGGTTCGAGGCTATTTGATCGCAGATTCCAATTTTCACATCACCCATGCAACCAAAGCCTGCACTACTGATAAGATGGCTGTTTTTATGCTTATTCCAGCTACCTTAGCCAGCGCAGTTTGATTATGAGATGGATCCTTAGATCGAAGATTCACAACGCAACCGTTACCGAGGCCAACCTGGCTTACATCGGCAGTATTACGATTGACGAAGACCTGATGGACATGGTAGACTTCATGGAAGGAGAGCGGGTGCTGGTGGTGAGCAACGACAACGGCGCCCGCCTGGAAACGTACATCATCAAAGGAGAACGCGGCAGCGGTGTGATTTGTATGAATGGCGCAGCGGCCCACCTGATTCAGGCCGGCCACCAGGTGATCATCATGGGGTTTGAGCTATCCGACCAGCCCATTACGCCAAAAGTCATCCTGCCCGACGAAAACAACAAGTTCAAGCAGTACCTGTAGTCCTCAGGTAGCCGGCTGTAACTGACGCTTCAGGCAGTAAATCGACAACGCAAAAATGATGACGTGCACCACGTTCATCGCTGCCGGCAACAGGTAGGCGCCGAGTGCCGGTGAGAGGAAGAAATAGGTGGCAAATATCAGCCCGAGTAGCAGGATTGGACTAAAAATAGCCATCCACCGCGGATAGAGGGTCTTTTCCTGCAAGATACGCCAGATCCAAAGGACGGAGACAATGAGCATCGCGAGCCGCAGCGCATTGACCAACGGTTCGTTGTGGAACGCAAACTGCTCGAGCAATGGCGTCAGGACCGTAGCAACTTCAACAGAAGCATCAGCAAGCGCGTGTGCCGTGAGGGCAAGATAAATCCGTCCGCCAAGCCAAGCGGTGCCCACCACAAAGGCGTAGCCGCCAAATAGCGTGATAAACCAGCCGGCCAATTTGCTGCCGCCGCGGATGAACATCTGTCCGAGGTGCCAGTAGCCGAGCAGGTAAAAAGGTGCTGCAAGTACGCTAAAGAAATGCCCGACCGTGAGGCGCGTTGTTGAGATGCGCGCAAAGTAGCTATAGTCTGGTGCTTCGTACCCGCCGGCAGGGGAAAACTGCAACGTGAATTCACCGACACCGACAAGCAGGGCGCCAATGAGGCCGGCCCAGCCAGTAAGATATAGCGCACGTGTTGCAGATTGGGGCATCATCTTAGTCAGCTCCGTGATCTAGTCGAAACGCAGATCGATCACCGAATCAACGTCTGGGTTGGTATAGATAATCGTGCTATCGTTCGGGAAATGGACCGACAGCGTTGAAATGGCTGCCTGGTCGCCAAGCCCAAAGAAGATTGCATTGGTTTGATCTGAGCCGAGGCCTTCGCTGGTGTAGTACTGGTCCACATACTCAGCGCCGCCTGATGTCTTGAGCACGAACCGGGTGCCTATCATTGTCGGCGTATCGGGCACCATAACCTTGAGCCAATGGTTGCTGCCGCCTTCGTTGATGAACGCACGTAATTCACTATCGAGGTTGCCAAGCACTACGTCTGGCCATCCATCCTGGTTGAAATCGGAGACCGCCATGGTTACGCCGAAGTGTTGATTGGCAATGCCGGCAACTTCTTCGACCGGGCGGTACTGGCCGTCGGGGTATTGCTGCAACAGCCGGCCGGCGTACAACTCAAACAAGCCCGGTACACGGACACCAGGGAAGCGGATGTAGTTCTGTGAAACGATGTAATCCGCCAGGGTATCGAAGTTAAAGTCGTACGACACGAGGCCCCAGCCAAACCCGTACACTGCTGCGTTGTGCTCCTGCGCTACATCTTCAAAGACAAAATCACCCTGGTTTTCGAGTAAGATGTAATCGGTATTTAGCGTCTGATCATCACGGAGGTCGCCGCGCAGCATGGCTTTGGGTAGTGTGTTACCAACGTTGCTGAAGTATAGATCAAGCCGGCCATCATTGTTGTGATCGCTGACGGCGATGCCCATCGGATAGCTGAACGTGACGGGCAACTCAATTTCAGTAAACGTCAGGTCGCCATTGTTTTTGTAGATGCTCGGGACACCTGTGTCATGGGCGATGACGAGATCGGTGTGGCCATCATCGTTCAAATCGACAAACACAGAAACAAAGGAATTGTGTTTGTGATAGAGTCCCGAAGACTGCGTGATGTCGGTAAACGTATTGTCTCCGTTATTCAAAAGGAGATTGTTGACGCCGCCGTAGTCCTCGTCGTTAAATATGGTTTCACCTTCCACAAACTCCGGCCGGATATAGTTGGACAAGTAGATATCCACCGCACCATCTTTGTTCAGGTCGCCAAGTGCGATAGACAGCGGCATGGATTCAGGATCAAGGGGGAAGTCAACCTGCGCACCACTAAAGCCGTTGCCCGTATTGGTGTAGAGGTACAGGCCGGAAGCACGGGCCACAAACAAATCTGCCAGGCCATCGCCTGTGGCGTCAATAGAAGCTGCGCCGTAGGTGGGGTCGTCTTCGGCTTTGCTGATGCCATTGCCAAGTGCCGAAGGGGTGAGCGCTGCACCGTCGTACGCTAGCAGCGCATCTTGTTGTCCGATGCCGCCGCCGGCAAAAATCTCATCAACACCATCATTGTCCACATCGATGGCGGCAAGGGCCATGAAGGGAAGGGCTGCTTCAAAGTCAGAAGTATGGGTAAACGCTGCTGGTATCTCTGAGAAGCGTAGTGCGGTTTCACCTTGCTCCGGCGCTGGTCCTTGAATGGTGTACTCCAGGATTTTTCTGGTAGCAAAAAACAACACAACGAGGCCAACAATCACGAGGAAGATTTTGCGAAGGGTAGTCTTTTTCACAGGTCAGGTTAGGCGTGCTAAAAGGTGTTCGGAATAAATAGCATCAAATGATTACAGGACTCATTCGTCGCGTTTGTGGAGTATACCCCACGTACCGGCTATAATGGCGCAAAAAATAAGCGAAATATAGCACATGGGTAGTGCAAAAAAGGGTGGTCCCGGATTGTTTTTCGGGCAAATGTCTCCTTGAAAGAGTTCGAGCAATGATCCATAAGCCGCAAAACCAAACGCAACAAACCAGGCAATCCAGAACAACCGGTGGGATGGAGCTTGCTGTTTGATGGTTTGCGCGATGGTCATGCTGAAGTACGCGACAAACACAACGTAGCAGGCACGTACGCTGAATACAACCGGGCATGGGTCAACGCCCTGAAACGTAGTGTAAGAAAGCGAGGCAGCGCCGGCGAGTCCTGCGAGCAGGAAGGTCCAAAATGCAATGCGGGCAGGAGTGCGCAAGGTTACGGTAGTTTGATAGCAAGTATACCAGGTACACGTGTCAGTTTGAAAGCAAGCTGATCTGTTACGTGGAATTTAGAGGAAGCTGATATAAAGGGGAAACCCGCAACAGGCAGTTCCGTGAAAATCATCCCATTGGATTTCAACCTGCATGCGCGTGTCTGCCCTCGCTACCCTTCAGCAAGTCTACGGTTATCAGTCTTTTCGTCCACACCAGGAGGAGATTATTGAGCGGGTCATTGCGGGCCACCATACGATGCTGGTGATGCCTACTGGAGGTGGCAAGTCGCTTTGCTACCAACTGCCAGCACTGATCAGAGACGGGCTCGGCATAGTTATTTCTCCATTGATCGCCTTAATGCAGGATCAGGTCAGCGCGCTGACCCAACTCGGCGTGCATGCAGCTTGCCTGAATTCTAGTCTGACGGTCGAGCAGCAACGCGACGTTATTGCACAAGCAGTCAACGGCACGTTGCAAATGCTGTACGTGGCGCCCGAGCGATTTATGACGCGCGACTTTCAGGCTTTGCTGAGGCAAGTGAAACCAGCACTTTTTGCTGTCGACGAAGCCCATTGTATTTCCCAGTGGGGGCACGATTTCCGCCCGGAATACATCCAGTTGGCAAAGTTGCGGGAGCAGTTTCCCGACGTGCCATGCATTGCAGTTACCGCTACGGCTGACGAGCCGACTCAGGTTGAAATCCTCGAGCGTCTGCAAATCCCTACATCCGGACGCTTTGTAACCGGATTTGATCGGCCCAACATTCGGTACACGGTGACGCTGAAAAAGCAGGCCAAGCAGCAATTGTTGTCGTTTATTCAGCGCGAACACCCGGATGCAGCCGGCATTGTGTACTGTTTCACGCGCAAGAAGGTAGAAGAAATAGCGGCCTGGCTGCAGTCGGAAGGCATTGATGCATTGCCTTACCACGCCGGACTCGATAGCGAAGAACGGGCGCGAAACCAGGCACGTTTTATTCAGGAAGAGGGACTGATTGTCGTCGCTACAGTTGCCTTTGGGATGGGCATCGACAAACCCAATGTTCGGTTTGTTGCACATTTGAATGTGCCGAAGTCGTTGGAAGCGTATTACCAGGAAACGGGCAGGGCAGGGCGCGATGGGTTGCCGGCTGATGCCTGGATGGTGTATAGTCTTGCAGATATTGTGCAGATGCGTAAGCTGCTCGAAACGTCTGATGCGCATGACAAGCAACGCCGTGTTGAACAGCACAAGCTCAGTCAACTGTTTGGCTATTGCGAGTCGATAGCCTGCCGCCGGCAGGTGCTGCTAAACTACTTCGGCCAGGAGGGAGCGCCGGCGTGTGGCAATTGTGATACGTGCCTCAACCCGGTTGCGCGCTGGGATGGTACGCAGGCTGCGCAAAAAGTGATGTCGTGTGTTGCCCGCACAGGCCAACGGTTTGGCGCCGGCCATGTGATTGATGTGTTACTCGGCAAGTCGTCTGACAAAGTGCTTCGTTTTGGTCACAATCAATTACCAACGTTTGGTGTAGGGGGAGAGTTTACAGCCACACAATGGCGTGCCATAATTCGGCAACTGGTGGCCGCTGATTACCTGAGCGTTGATGTAGTGGGGTACGGAAGCATCAAGTTAACCACTGCCTGTGGACCCGTATTGAAAGGACAGGAAGCCGTCTACTTTCGGCAAGAGCGTGAGGCTGAGCCCCGCAAGAAAAAGCGCCGGCAAATTACACGAGTCGATTACGACGCCCGCCCCGACGACGATGCGCTCTTCCAACAACTCCGCCAACTCCGTATGGCGCTCGCCCGCGACCAGGGCGTCCCACCGTACGTCGTGTTTGGTGACGCCACCCTTTGGGCAATGGTACAGCAACGCCCCACAGATTTGATGGCTTTCAACGCGTTATCGGGTGTAGGGCAAGTAAAGCTTGAACGCTACGGCGAACTGTTTGTCGATGTAATTCGCACACACGAAGCAGAAAGGAATTGATTGTTGAATGCCGGTTTTCGATTGTCGAATGCCGATTTTCGAATGCCGATTGTGTTCAGCATGGTGCAATCCCTCGCATATGTCATCCTGAGCCACGCGAAGGATCTCTGCAGGAATGGCTCTGGACATTGCTCCCGTCATCCTGAGCCCTGCGAAGGATCTGGGCGAGCACCGGGCATCGCTCTACCTGAGCGCATCGTCCATTCACACCCACACCAGGTTGAGCATGTGCGCAGGTTGTATTCTTCACCTTTAGCCAATATCCTGCATTATACGCCATCCAACCCCAAAGGCCGAGTTAATGCGATACGCTGTTTTCATCTCAATTCTCCTCCTTGTTGCCGCCGTAACCCCGTCACACCACGAGCTTTCTGAGCAGCCAAACATCATTCTCTTCCTGGTTGATGACATGGGATGGCAAGATACCTCCGTACCCTTCCACACAACAGCAACGCCTTTAAATCAAACGTACCATACCCCGAACATGGAGCGCCTTGCGCAGCAGGGCGTCGTGTTTACCAATGCGTATGCTGCAAGTCCGGTATGTACCCCTACGCGCACAAGCATCATGACGGGCCAACACCCGGCGCGTACACGCATAACCAACTGGACGTTGCGGAACAGCCGGGCGGCACAGGAAACGGGGCCCAAACACTACCCTTTGCAATCCCCGGATTGGCGATTTGAGGGATTGCAACCCGACGATGTAACACTGCCTGCACTACTTAACGCCGCCGGCTACCGCACCATCCACGCCGGCAAAGCACACTGGGGAGCGATGGAAACACCCGGTGCTGATCCACGCAACCTGGGCTACGATGTAAACATCGCCGGCCATGCAGCTGGTGCGCCGGGAAGCTATTACGGTGAACACAATTTCAGCGCATCGTTTCGTGGCCGCAACGGCGTATGGGATGTGCCGGGGCTTGAAGCGTATCATCAGCGCGACATCAACCTGACAGAAGTACTGACCATTGAGGCGAATCGTGCCATCGAAGAAGCGGTTGAAGCGAAACAACCGTTTTTCCTGCATGTGGCGCACTACGGTGTGCATACACCCATCATGGCTGATTCCCAATATGTGGCTCGGTATCCGCATCTGGATGAACGGGAAGCAGCTTATGCGTCGATGATCGAAGCAATGGATGCGAGCCTTGGTGGCTTGCTGCATCAACTGGAAGCATTGGACGTCGCCCGCAATACACTCATCATCTTTTTTTCGGATAATGGGGGACTGAGCGCGCACGCAAGGGGCATCACCAGCGCCGGCCTCGGCAAAAATATGCACAACCTGCCACTGCGCAGCGGTAAAGGATCAGCGTATGAGGGGGGGACCAGGGTCCCGAT
The DNA here is from genome assembly GCA_965263205.1 of Rhodothermales bacterium. GTDB lineage: Bacteria > Bacteroidota > Rhodothermia > Rhodothermales > JAHQVL01 > JBCCIM01. Next base: position 56,183 of record CBDHHF010000035.1, on the reverse strand, counting down.
GCTGCTGTCATGGGCAAGGCCGGATGGTCGCGCGTCTTCACAACAACAGGTACCGTTAGAAGAGGGCAGCAGAATCGATGTGCCTGTAATCAGCGACGACTTGTTTCCAACCATGCTGGCTTTTGCCGGCACAGAAGTACCAGTCAACCATGCAGTTGATGGCACATCCTTAATACCGTTATTGCAAGGCGGGGAGTTTATGGACAGGGTTTTGGGGTGGCACTACCCGCACAAGTGGGGGCCTTTTGCAGATGGGACCGATCCGTTTACTTCGATCCGCAAAGACAATTGGAAACTGATTTATTTCTACCGTGATCAGCGCTTTGAGTTATACAACCTTGCAGTTGATCTCAGTGAGACAGCCGATCAACGTTGGAACGAGCCCGAAGTCTTTGAGGATATGAAGAAAGCGTTACGCGACTGGATGAAGCACATGGATGCACAAAGACCGGAGATTAGGTCTACGGGTGAAGTGGTAGCAATGCCGTGATGTTGGCTGTTTTCGTGCTTCCGGGGGCTCGTGATTGCGTATTTTCGATTTCTTAAACCCGAAATCACGTCAATTCAACCGTTTTGCCGGTTTTGAACGACTCATCTGCTGCCAAGACAATTTTCAGGCTGTTGACGGCGTCGTACGCGTGGGCGGAGAGGTCGACGTCGTTTTGGATGGCGTTGAGCAGGAAGCGTTGTTCGAGTTCACAGAGCGCGTCATGATCGGGTTCATCAGACGTATCGATGAACTCGTCGGGTTTAGCGAAGGTGCCGTCTTCATTCATTGCGCTGTAGTGTACCTTGAGGCAGCCCGTGTTGGTGTGGCCGCCGATATCCGAGGTGTCTTCGTTTACTTTCTCGACGATACTGACGCATCCTTTGGGGCCAATCACATCTTTAACAAAGAACGCTGTTTCGCTCATCATCGGGCCCCAGCCGGCTTCGTACCAACCTACGGAGCCGTCGTCGAAGGTAACCTGCAGGTGGCCGTAGTTGTACATGTCGGATGCAATTTCATCGGTCAACCGTGCGCCGATGCCGCTTACACGGATGGGTTTGGCGCCGGTCATCATGCACATAATGTCTACATAATGCACCCCGCAATCGACGATAGGCGACATGGTATTCATCAGTTGTTTGTGCGTGTACCATTCGTTGCCGGCGCTTTGCTGGTTGAGGTTCATCCGCATGACCAGTGGTTTACCAAGCGTTTGCGCGGTCTCTATAAACTTGGTCCATGCGGGGTGTACGCGCAAAATGTACCCAATGACCAGTTTTTTGTTGAGAGCAATGGCTTTGTCGGCAATGGCTTGCGCTTCTTCAACCGTATTGGCGAGGGGCTTTTCGATGAACACGTGCGCGCCGGCGTCCAGGCAGGCGATGGCGTATTCTGCGTGCGTCTCCGGGTACGTGTTAATCGATACCACATCAGGCGACGTAGCTTTTAACGCTTCATGGAAGTCACCGTACATGGGGAGGCCGCCAAGTTCTGTTGAAAGCCTTTCGCGACTGGCCGGGGTTCTGCTCACCAGGCCCACGATCTCAAATTCATCCATCTTGTGGTAAGCACGCGCGTGCGAGGTGCCCATGTTTCCACATCCAACTACCAGTACGCTCAATTTTTCGCCGGCCATCTTTATGTTCGTTTTGAATGGTATATTTTACTGCCGCCCTAATCTAAACAAATAGTACCGATCAGGAAAATTAAAATTCCAAACAAGCGCGCTCTATGCAGATAATTTTTAATCCCCGCTGCCGAAAATGCCAAATCTTGAAACGCGCCCTGGATGATGCAGAGATGGAATGGGAGGAGATAGCGTACCTCAAAAACCTGCTGGACCGTGATAAAATCGAACAGATATTTGATGCGTATCCCGGCAACTGGCATGACCTGATTCGGCGGAAGGAGCGCGTCTTTGTGCAACAGGAAAAAAGCCTGAAGGATATGACGAGGGAGGAGGCGATAAAACTGGTTCTCGATCACCCCATACTTTTACAGCGCCCCATCGTACTCAAAGACGGCGTTGCGTATGTCGTCCGGGACGATACGGCGGTGGCAACTATTGTGGATGGATAACCTTTGCTAAAGCCTGAAAAAATAGATCTTTGTGAAGATACGTCAGGCCTTGTGCTTTCGGGCAAGCTTTTAGTACTTTGAGGAACCGTGCTCATCAGTTGTAAACAGTAACCGGCAGACGCAAAACCCATGGATGTGCTTCAGTTAAAAGGCTTGTTGGCCAATACAGGATATGAATTGAGTTCTTCGCTGGGCATCCGGCAAGGACGAGCCTGGATGGCGTTGATGATTCATGCCGGCAACTTTCTGCCCCTCGAAAAAGAGCATACCATCAAAATCAAAGAATTCTGCGAGCGGGCATCGCTCACATCCGATTGTGAGAATGACGCGCAGATTGCAATCAAAGATACCCTGGAAGGCCTGATGCGCATTTCTGCATTCCGTACAGACGCCGACAATTATTACCGCCATACCCTCATCACCTGGTTCGCCATCGAAGGCGACATGCTGCGCTACAGTTTAGATGGGGCCTTCCTGCACCGCATTCTCCCTATCATTACGCGGTCTAACTAACCGAAAAAGACTTGGCGTTAGCTTGCGGGACCCGAATTGGTTAAGTCTGTTGTGCAACCATTCGAGGTTAATCTGTCCAGGTTATTCCTGTATCTTCTCGTAAACCATTTTTCCACGTAACTTACAGTCGATCGTGTACGTTTGTAACGTTGGTTATAAGAAATCTTCTTTTATGATTGGAGGCCCACGGTGTATCGTCTTTTCCTGCTAACATTCATTTTACTTATTGGCTGTCAGCAGCCCGTGCAGCAAGATCCCCATCTTGAAGCGATTGCTCGTATCGAGCAATCGCTCATGCCGCATGTCGTTATTCGAAATCAGGAGCCGGCACCGGCGACCATTGAGGATCGCTTGGTACACTACAATGTGCCTGGCGTAAGCGTAGCTGTCATGCTAGACGGTGAATTTGCCTGGGCGCGAGGCTATGGCATGGCTGATAGCGCAAGCAGCAGAGCGGTTACATCAGAAACACTGTTTCAGGCAGCCTCCATAAGCAAACCTGTGGCTGCAATGGCTGCGCTCGATATGATAGAGGATGGGCAGTTATCTCTTGATGGTGATATAAATACGTATTTGAGCAGTTGGCAGCTACCTGGGGAAGGATTTACCGAGGACGAGAAAGTGAATGTCCGCCGCATTCTTAACCATACCGCCGGCACAACCGTGTGGGGCTTCCCCGGCTATGCACGTTCTGAAGCGCGCATCGCTACGCGGGATGTACTGACAGGTGACGGGAATACCGATCCAATTGTCGTTTATAAAGAGCCAGGAGAAAGCTGGCGGTATTCTGGCGGAGGGTATACGGTGATGCAACTTGCCATGGAAGATGTTGCGCAAACTGATTTTGCTCCTTTGATGGATTCTCTAGTACTACAACCGCTCGGTATGACTTCGAGTACCTTTACACAGCCCCTGAAAGAAGTATGGCACGACCGTGCTGCTACCGGTTACCTAGGCGGCGGGGAGATCGTCGAAATGAACTGGCATGTCTATCCCGAGCAAGCCGCTGCCGGCCTCTGGACAACACCTTCAGATTTGCTCAAATACGCAGCGTCTGTTCAGCGTTCGTACGCCGGCAGCGACGAGGAAGTACTTACTGCGGCTACAGCACAAGAAATGCTGATCCCTGGAATGGATAATTATGGTTTAGGCCCGGGTATTTCTGAAGATGGTCTGTATTTCCAGCATGGAGGCGCAAACGAAGGGTTTCGCTGCTTCCTGTCAGCATCCATAAAAGATGGCTACGGCGTTGTCATCATGACAAACTCAGACAACGGGTCAGATCTCAGCAGAGAAATCCGGTACGCCATTGCTGATGCATATGGATGGCCTGGTTATGAACGAGACGTTCGCGATGTAGTTGAGCTTACCGCAGACCAGGTTGCGGTACTGACCGGAAACTATGCATTTGAGGAATGGGGGCCTGTGCAGATTGTGCTGGAGAACGATAGCCTGTTTGCTGTTGGAGGGCCATTGGATGAGCCGGCACTTTTACTTGCAGAATCGCCAACGCAGTTGTTTGATGCAGAAGCCGGCGTGCGCTTTCAATTTGATGTACAGGATGGAGACGCAGTCTCGTTTGTTGTTGTTGGGCGTACAGCTACGCGCGTTGAATAACGCTTTGCAGGCCAGGTTTGTTGTTTAACGTGTCGCAGTTCACGTATGATGAGCTGTGTTTGGGATGGAGGTAAGCATGCAATACAGCGAGTGGTGAGTTATCTGAACTTCTCAAGCGCCTGGCATTCTGGCTGCATATTATTTTCGCTTTCGTTTGTTTGTGCTTAGCTTCACACAGGGCTACGCAGATAAACTTGCTAGACGTTTGTGCGGCACATATGCGAAAACTGGTTTTTAAGCGAAATAAATACGGCAAAGAGCTACTCATTGATGCCTGTGACGAAACGGAGCTCAACATCGTCGCAGATCGGATGCTGCTCACGTTTTACATTATCATTTTCCTGGAGCGAGGCCAGGGCCACTATTGTATCGATGCTGAAGAGATTGAGTTGGAGGACAATATGGTGTTGTTCATCCGGCCCGGGCAAATCAATACCGTTTCCACATCAACGTTTGATACCTGCCATTTTCTGTTTTTTGAAGGTGACTTTCTGGATGAGTTTTTTAACGACAAAAACTTCATCTACAAATTCGGATTTTTTCATTACCCCACGCTGCCCTCGTTCTTAACGCTGGAGCCATCCGTATTTGAGAAATATTATGCCCTGGCAAAAGAAATCAGGGAGGAAATCCGGTTGTTTTCTCCTGATAGCAAACACATCATCAGGTCACTGGTGTATTACCTGCTGGTCCGGCTGAACCAGGCATATCAAGGGCAATATGCAGAAGCAAATCGGATTATAAGCAACGGGATTGAGCTGAGCTTTTTGAAATTGCTTCAGCAACAAGTCCGGCAACAACACGGGGTGGCGTATTATGCCGATCATCTGGAGATGAGCCGTACACAGTTAAATCGACTTTGTCAAAAACATTTCTCGAAGCCGGCCGGCCAGATGATTCGAGAACATCTCATCGCTGAAATCAAGAAAGCGCTCATCTTCGGCACCGATAACCTCACTGAGGTTGCCTACGCGTTCAACTTCTCCGCACCATCCCATTTTTCTCGTTTTGTCAAACAAATGACAGGGCAGAGTCCGCAAGCCTATCGCGCAGCGCATTCAAATTGGTAAGTCTTTTTTCAAATCGGTAAGCGATACGTTTCTCGTGCCGCTAGCTTCATTGATGTTGTTAAACCTCACCAATGATGATCGTGAAAAACTTACTATTGACGTTGTTTGTGCTGGCATTTGTAACTGTTGCATCCGGTTGTAATCAGGAAGCGCACCGGGCAGTATCAGATGATCCTGTTGCGCCCGTTGCAAGCCAGTCCCAGGCTGCTGAAGCGCCTTCGCCGGTATTTGAAGTTGCTGTTCGGATGGTAAAACCAGGGAAAAAAGATGCATTTGTGCAGGCGCGTTCCCAGTTTATAAGCGTGCTCAAGGCGCAGCCCGGCGTGAGCAATGACCGCGAATTTCAATCGTTTTATGCACTACCTGAGCCCGATGCGCGCGAGGTGTTTATTGGGATGACACAGTATGCTTCCGCAGAAGCGCTGAAAGCAGCAGAAAGCGCCGTATACGGGGCATTTGGTCCATTTGCTGAAACGATGGATTTGAAGGTGTATCTCTTTGTGCAGCCTATCGAAGGTGGACCGTTTGATCTTGCAAATTTAGCAGCGAGAGAAGGACAGGTGTTGGAGGTCGCTGTACGCAGGGTGAAAGAGGGGCAAGACGAAGCGTTTCAGTCCACCCGCAGAGCATTTGTCGATTGGCTGGACGGGCAAGACGGTGTACTGCAAAGCTGGGAGTTTACCGTGGTTGCTGGTCAGGATACCGAACGGTTAACCGTGGGCATGTCGGTCTACGAAAGTCAGGATGCGTTTCAGGCTGTTGCAACGAAGACACAGGCATTACCCGAAGCCGGCGCATACTTCGCAACATTTGACCCCGTTGCATTGCAATATGCGTTTAGTACAACCAATTAAACCGAAAGAAAGAACTTGGGGTGCGCGCGTTGCATAGGGTAGCAACGCGTGCATTCCCTTTTGCATATCCAGGTTAGGGCCATGTGGTGCGCCATGCCTCACTACTTCTCAACCCGTACCAGCATAGTCCGTCGTATACCATTTTTGCACCTCAACTCAACAGTGATGAAAGCATAGGTTTGCTATATTCTCGATTCCTGACAAAGCCCAACCGTTCTGATCGAACGCATAGCTAATACTACAATCAGGGGTGTTCAGAAAAAAAATTCTTTATCCAATGTTGGCGCACATGGCCATTCCAGCAAGAGATACACATCTTATGCAGTAAAAGCTACTGCTCCCTGGTGTAGGTTGCGTACGTTCATTTCTTTTACCCGAAAACAAAACAGGGCCCCAAAAGAAACGAACCAAAGAAAAGGGCACCACCAAATAAAACGCGCGCTTTTATCTCCTTTCGCGCATCCCATCCTGACCTTTGATCAGGAAAACGCTTCGATAAAAGCATCCACCGCACATCGCCACGCATTTGGTGGACGTCCGCGCACTAAATTGATAAAAACGAACTGCATTTTGCCAACTGCTATTTTTTCTGAACACCCCTAATACTACAATAGCGAATACTAAATCTGCGCGTTATGAAGAGGTCTGCAATCAAAAGGTGTTTGCTTTTATTCATTTTCCTGGTTGTTGCATCACGTACGAGTGAGGCGCAAGAAATCCGGTATACCTTATCAAACGCAATACAAATCCCAATTGTAAAACTGCCCGGTGGATCCTTTAACATGGGGGATACAGGTAAGACCGAAGGTGAACCTGCAGAATTACCGGTACGCGAGATTGCTGTCCAGCCGTTTGCTATTGGGCTGTATGAAGTAACGCAGGCGCAGTTCGAGGCTGTCATGGGCTACAATACGAGTTATCATCGTGGAGAAAACCATCCTGTAGAGCAGGTATCCTGGTATGATGCCGTACGATTCTGCAATCTGCTCTCTCGTCTGGAAGGACTGGATCCAGCTTATGCCATCGATCCTGTTGATGGGTATACACGTGTTCCTGGTCGGAATGGATATCGTTTACCTACAGAAGCAGAATGGGAATACGCTGCACGGGCTGGGACAACCACGGATACGTACGCCGGCAACATAGAGGTGGCAGAAGGACAAGACGCCACGTTGGATCAAATTGCCTGGTATTATATCGAGGGGAAAGAAGGCTATACGCGTGAAGTTGGAGAGAAAGCGCCGAATGCGTTTGGGATGTACGATAGCATCGGTAATGTGTGGGAGTGGACAGACTCCTGGTATGGTAGCTATGACGATCCTGCCTCCCATACCAATCTTAAGGTACTTCGCGGCGGTGCAATGGACGCCGCACCTTACGCGAATCGTGTGAGCTATCGCTACAGACTCCACCCAAGCTACACAAGCTATAATATCGGGTTTCGGATAGCTCGCTCGCTTGAAGATTAAGGCACAACGATGTGCCACATAATTTTCTAATTCTGCTTACCTTGGGATTCTTTGCATCATCAACGTAAATCTGTATGGAATATGCCTGAAGTGAGCAACAAGGAAATAAACAAGCGAATAAATAAGATTACATTACAGTATGTGGTGCTGGGCGCTGTAGTTGCTCTTGTGCTGGTGCAACTACAAAAGCAATTTGACTTCTGGGTGCTATCAGAGGGGGCGACGGTGGTTGCAGTAATGGGTATTTTGATGGGGTATGCGGCAAGAGCATCTTATAAATCAGGCTATGCTGATGCCGAGCAAAAGCTTTGATTTCCTTTGCCTTGTAAATTAATTACGTTTGGTAGCGCTTCGCTTTGAGCCCGGCCTACGGGCGTATTTATTGGCCAAGGGAAGCGCATCGCAGTTCTTGCTCTTTTTTCACTTTTTTGAGAGATCTAAACCGCTTGCTTGTTCGTCAAACGCTTATCTTTGCCACGAACGTGAGTTTCAGAAACGCAATTGTTGATGCAGGAGCAAGCAGAAAAAGAGCGGCTACTATCCAGCCGCAGTGAAAAGACCTGGAAAAAGTGGGGGCCGTACCTGTCGGAGCGGCAATGGGGTACCGTGCGGGAAGACTACACGTACGATGGTGAATCGTGGAATTCTGTCTCGCACGATATGGCGCGGAGCTACGCGTATCGCTGGGGCGAAGATGGCATAGGCGGGTTCTGCGACAGCAAACAAATCCTGTGTATCGCGCCGGCTTTCTGGAATGGCAACGACCCGATCATCAAAGAGCGCCTCTTTGGCCTCACGAACCTCCAGGGCAACCACGGCGAAGACGTAAAAGAGCTGTACTTTCATCTCGATTCCTCGCCTACCCACGCGTACTGCAAATACCTCTACAAATACCCGCAAACGAGTTATCCGTATGCGGAGCTGGAAATTGAAAACCAAATCGGCAAAGAACACCCTGAATATGAAATCGTGGATACCCTCGCGTTCCGCGATCAGCGGTATTTTGATTGTTTTATCGAGTATGCGAAGGAGAACCCGGAGGACATCCTTGTAAAGATAACCGTCTGGAACAGGGGGCCACAACCGCATCCCTTGCATGTGCTTCCGCAGGTTTGGTTCAGAAACTACTGGAAGCACAACCCAAAGTACATTCGCCCGGTCATAGCAGAGATTGAGCCCGGCGTGCTGGCCACGAAGTCTGAGCGAAACGGTGAGTACAACCTGTACCACGACGGCGGGAAGGCGCTGTTTTGTGAGAATGAAACCAACAACATCAGGCTTTATGATGTCGAGAATGAAACGCAGTATGTAAAAGACGGCATCAATGACCATGTGGTGTCTGGGGCGCCTACGGTGAACCCGGATGCGCTCGGTACGCGTGTGGCTATTTGGCATCAGGATGTGCTGGAGCCCGGAGCGCATCGAGTATATCGAATACGCCTTAGTAAACGTAAAAAGGATAATCCGTGGGAAGACTTTGACGCTGTTTTTGAAGCACGCAAAGCGGAGACCGATGCCTACTTCGATGCGCTAACACCCGCTCGCCTGCAAGCGGATCAGAAAAAGCTGTTACGCGACGCGTTTGGCGGCTTGCTGTGGACAAAGCAGTTTTACTATTACGATGTTTATAAGTGGTTTTTTGGTGATCCCGGCATTATTGAACCTACACGCGGCCGGCAACGGAATGTGCAGTGGCAGCACCTGATCAATAGACACATCATTACGATGCCCGATAAGTGGGAGTATCCTTGGTACGCCGCCTGGGACCTCGCTTTCCACACCACGACCTTTGCAGCAATTGATACAGCGTTTGCCAAAGAACAGCTCCATCTCATGCTGACCGACGATTACATGCACCCAAACGGTCAGATTCCAGCGTATGAATGGAATTTCTCGGATGTGAATCCACCTGTGCATTCCTGGGCGGTGTGGGAGGTGTTCAAACAGGATAAAGCGCAAACCGGTGAAGGGGACTACAACTTTCTGGAGAAGTGTTACCTCAAGTTGTTAATGAACTTCACGTGGTGGGTGAACCAAAAGGACAAAGACGGTGCGGCGCTTTTTGATGGAGGTTTCCTTGGGCTCGATAACATCGGTGTTTTTGACCGCAGCAAAATGCCGGCCGGCATCAAAAGTATGCAGCAGGCGGATGCTACAAGCTGGATGGCGCTGTTCACGCTGAACATGATGCGCATGTCCATCGAGCTGGCCTTACACAATCCGATTTACGAGGAGTCCGCAGCCAAATTTCTGCGCCAGTTCTTAAACATCGGCTGGTCGATGCACAACATCGGTGGCGAAAATGTATCGCTCTGGGACGATGAGGATGCGTTCTATTACGACGTCGTGCAGATGGAAAACGGCTATTCAAGCCGGCTCAAAGTCCGGTCGCTGGTAGGCATCATCCCGCTCTTCGCCGTAGAGGTGATTCACAAAGACCTGATCGACCAACTCAAACACTTCAAAAAGCGGGCGCAAGGGATCATCGACACGCGTCCAGACCTGGCGTCGCTGATTTCAAGAATTGAGCGAACCAACGAAGACGGCTTCTACCTGTTCTCCATCATGCGGGGCTTTCGGTTGGAGCACGTACTGAAGCGGTTGCTGGATGAAGATGAGTTTTTGTCGCCTTATGGCATCCGCTCACTGTCCAAATATCACGGCGAGCATCCGTTTGTGTTTGAGCACTACGGCGAGCACATCATCACGTACGTGCCTGGTGAGAGCAACACCGACATGTTTGGCGGCAACTCAAATTGGCGCGGGCCCATCTGGTTTCCGCTCAATTACCTGATTATTCGGTCGCTGTTGACGTTCTACGACTATTACGGGCCATCCTACATTTACGAATTCCCGACGGGCTCGGGTAACAAGCTGAATCTGAAAGAAATTGCTCGCGAACTCACCCGCCGGCTTATGCGGATTTTTGAGCGTAATGAAGCTGGTCGCTACACCTACCACGGCGACGATCCCATGCACCTTTTTGCCGGCAACGAGCATTTTCGGGAGCGCCACCTGTTCTATGAGTATTTTGATGGCGAAACAGGCCGCGGACTCGGGGCTTCACACCAGACGGGCTGGACGGCACTCATTGCAAACCTGTTGTTGGAAGTAGATCTCGAACAGTAGGCTTGTTTGTCTGAGCCGGCCCACCATTCCCCGTAATAAAGGCTTTGCGCGCGTCTCTTAAAAGCAGGAGATGTACGTAAAAATCCGTTGAAAAGTAGCCCGTTATCTACGTTGAAATTTGGAACATACCCTATACGGTTCGTTTCATGTATACTATGCTTTTGATTGATCGGAGAGATCGATAAAAGCGCAACAAACCATACGCTCGGCCACCAACGAAGCGATGTTGCATGTCTCTGGGGGACACCGCCTGCATGGACTGGGAAAAGCCGTGCCGGTCGAATCGCTGTTGTTGGTGCCATGAACATAAATAGCTTACGACCATGGACAACCTAGCAGCAGCCAACGCCGATTCGGCGTCCCGGCCGGCTTATGAAAGCAACGAGCTTATCGACCGGCTCCCGCCACACCTCAAACAGTTTATTAAGCCGCAAGAGTACGATTCGTACACGCCGATCAATCAGGCTGTATGGCGATACGTGATGCGGAAAAACGTGCAGTACCTTTCCAGGAGCGCGCACGGTTCTTATGTTGATGGTCTGAAAAAAACAGGCATTTTTGTAGATGAAATCCCAAGCATGTATGGGATGAATCGCATTCTTCGGGAAATTGGTTGGGCTGCTGTAGCGGTAGACGGGTTCATTCCGCCGAATGCCTTCATGGAATTCCAGGCGTACAAGGTGCTGGTGATAGCCTCTGATATCCGGCAACTCGAAAACATTGAGTATACGCCGGCACCAGACATCATCCACGAAGCAGCCGGTCACGCGCCGATCATCGCCAACCCCGATTATGCTGAATACCTTCGCCGGCTCGGCGCCGTTGGGGCAAAAGCAATCCTTTCCAAACACGACATTGATCTCTACGAGGCGGTGCGCAAGCTTTCGATTCTGAAAGAAGCAGAAGGCATTAGCCAGGCTGAGATCGACGAAGCAGCGGCTGAAGTGGATCGGCTCCAGGCGATGGAAGTTGAGTTTTCCGAGATGGCACAAATCCGAAACCTGCAATGGTGGAGTGTGGAGTACGGGTTGATTGGCGAACTGGATGATCCAAAAATCTATGGGGCCGGCTTGTTGTCATCCATTGGAGAGAGCCGGTGGTGTATGCAAGACGAAGTGGCAAAGCTGCCGTATTCGATTGAAGCAGCAGACCAGGGATTCGACATCACAAAGCCACAGCCCCAACTGTTTGTCACGCCCGACTTCTCCTACCTCATGCAGGTCATCGAAGAGTTTGCCAACACGATGAGCCTGCGTAAAGGTGGCTATCGTGGCCTTCAAAAGTTGATCGATTCAAGCATGGTAGGCACCATCGAATTGAGTACAGGGCTGCAGGTCTCTGGTAAATTTGATCGCATGATGCTCAATGATGATCGTGAAGTGATCTACTTTGAAACCGATGGGCCAAGTGCCCTGGCGTACCGCGAGAAAGAGCTGATTGGGCATGGCGTAGACACCTATCCGAGCGGTTTCAGTTCACCCCTCGGTAAATTGAAAAGCATCAACCTGGCTATCGAAGACATGGGGCCAGTGGACCTGAAAGCCTACAAATTTTACGATGGCGAACGCTTCTCGTTTGAGTTTGAGAGCGGTATTCAGGTTGAAGGATTGAACATTACGGGGATCCGGAATATCCAGGGGAAGCTCCTCATTATCCAGTTGGAAGACTGCACGGTGACGTACAAAGACGAGGTGCTATTTAGCCCGGAAGACGGCATCTACGACATGGCGATTGGCAAAGAAATAGTCTCTGCTTTTGCCGGCGGCGCCGATGACCTCTCATTCCCCAATCTATACCACGCATCCCAAACACTTACCATCCACCCTGAAAAATCTGCACACGCGCTTCGGCTGGAAGCACTCTACCAGGAAGTCCGCGATTTACGTACTGCTGGGACCTGGGAATTAGCCGACCTGCGTACTATTTTCGAGCAGATCAAAGCAGACTACACCACTGACTGGCTATTAGCGCTCGAAGTACTTGAGTTGACCCGTGATGATGCGTTAAATGCAGAAATTCTGAACTATTTGCTTGAGCGTGTGGCAGCGAATCCTGCCCTCGAAGCATTAGTGATGGATGGTCTGGAAATGCTTGATCATGTGGACGTGCCACAATCGACGCTGGCGGAAGGGTAAAGGAGGGATGCGCTTGCCTGATTTACTGGAGTATACGACATGGATGTAGCAGTTATCGGTGGAGGAGCTGCCGGCTTTTTTGCTGCGATTCATGTCAGGTACAACCATCCGAATGCCCGCGTGGTGCTGCTCGAAAAATCAGGCAAGCTGCTTTCCAAAGTGCGTGTTTCCGGTGGGGGGCGGTGTAATGTTACAAACGGTTGTACGGATGTTAATGAGCTGTGGCAAGCTTACCCACGCGGAGCACGCCGGCTGAAGAAGGCTTTTCATACCTTTGGTACCACAGATACCCGTGCCTGGTTTGAGTCGCGCGGTGTACCGCTGTACGTGCAGGATGATCAGCGGGTCTTTCCTGTTTCTGATAACTCGCAAAGCATTATTGACTGTCTGCTCAATGAAGCACGGCGGCTTGGCATAGGCATCGAAAAGAATATCCCTGTCAAACAAATCGAGCCCCGGGATGGCCGGCTGGTTCTGACCTGTGGAAAGACTGCGCCTGTCAAACGGACATTCGATAAGGTAATTGTTGCAACAGGCGGTAGCCCTACCGAGCGTGGCCTGGCATGGCTGGCCGTATTGAGGCACAGCATCGAAAAGCCGGTACCCTCACTCTTTACATTCAATATCCCATCCCATCCCGTCACGGAGCTGATGGGTGTAGTGGCGGAGCCGGTCAGGGTAGCCATCCAGGGGACCCGGCTGACTTCGAGTGGGCCGTTGTTGATCACGCACTGGGGCATGAGCGGGCCGGCCATCTTGAAATTGTCCGCCTTTGGTGCACGCGATCTGGCAGCGCTTGATTATCAGTTCAACGTTCAGGTGAATTGGGTACACGAGAAAAACCAGGCAGTTGTGATGGATGTGCTTGAAGGCTTTGCAACGGCGCACCCAAAAAAGATGCTGGTGAATAGCCGGCTCTTCGGCTTGCCGGCTGCATTGTGGACGTATCTCGTCGAAAAGGCTGATATCCCCGCTGATCGCCGATGGGGGGATACGGGACGCAAGGCCCACAACAAACTGGTTAATGTACTTACCAACGATGTATACCCGGTCCGAGGTAAAACGACGTTCAAAGAGGAGTTTGTGACGTGCGGCGGCGTGGGTCTGGATAGCGTGGATTTGCGGACCATGCAGAGTAAGGTGTGTCCAAATCTCTATTTTGCCGGCGAGGTGCTCGACATTGATGCAATCACGGGTGGGTATAATTTTCAGGCAGCGTGGACAACGGGCTATATCGCCGGTCGGTTGGGGTAGCAGAATTGCAGGTGATTGCCTTACCTTGTCGGTATTGTGCAGGAGGCAGGTAGCGTCCCCATCCACCAGATCAACGTGCAGTACCCATGAAGTCGCCTAAATCAACAAAAAAATCGTCTCGTCGTTCATTTATCAAGAAGAGTGCGCTCGCTGCGTCGACCGTCTATATCGTCCCGCGTTACGTACTCGGCGGGCCAGGATATACCGCACCGAGTGACCGCATCAACCTTGCAGCCATTGGGGCAGGTGGCAAGGGGCGGAGTGATATCAGTCGGGCGTCTGGAGAAGGTGTCGAAAATGTCGTGGCACTGTGTGACGTGGATTTTGCCGGCCGTGCTGCTGATACGGTCAAAGAGCATCCCAAAGCAAAACGCTACCACGATTACCGCATCATGCTCGACGAAGAGAAAGACATCGAAGCGGTTACTATTTCTACCCCGGATCACACTCACGCGCCGGCGGCTGTTTATGCCATGGAGCGTGGTATCCATGTGTATGTCCAAAAGCCGATGGCCCACAACATCCGCGAAACGCGCATCATGACCGAGATGGCGCGTGAAAAACAGGTGGTTACCCAGATGGGTAATCAGGGTGGGTCCAATCCGTTGCTTGGTATGGTGCAGGATTGGGTAGACTCCGGTCGGCTTGGTAAAATTTCCAAAGTACAGGTATGGACCAACCGTCCTGTATGGCCGCAGGGTATTCCAACGCCGGCGCCGGCAGTTGATGAAATGCCTGATTCCCTGCAATGGGACCTGTGGCTTGGACCAGCCAGTGAACGGCCGTATCGCCCGAGTCTGCATCCGTTTGCATGGCGCGGTTGGTGGGACTTTGGCACGGGCGCGCTTGGCGACGTAGGCTGTCACCTGATCGATATTCCATTTAGAACACTTGGGCTCAAATACCCCAAAGATGCGGAGTGTAGTGTTGGTACCCTGTATGCGCCCGGGCAGGGCCTGGTATACAATGATGAGGGATGTCCGGCATCTTCTTTCATCACCTTGCACTTTGATGCTACGGATAAAAGCAAAGCGCCGATTGAGATGACCTGGTCAGATGGCGGTATCCGGCCGGCACATCCCGATGCTATTCCGCCAGATCATGATATTGGCGGGCGCAATAGCCAGAATGGTGTACTCATTATTGGCGAGCACGGTGTGATCTCCACCAACATCAACGACAGTTCGCCGCTCATGCCGAAGTTGTACATGAACGATGGCGAAACGGAGTTTGGCCCTGAAAACGAAGATGGGTTTGAGCCAGAATACGGCCACCAGCGGAAATGGATCGAAGCGTGCAAAGCCGGCTATGGCAGCGCAGCGCATCGCGCCCTGACGTCGTCATTCGATTACGCCGGCCCCATGACAGAAACTGTGTTGATGGGCAACCTTGCCATCAGAAGCTACATGCTGCGGCGCGAAGTCGGCGAAGGCGACGACCGGCGCATGGAGTTCTATGGTCGCAAGAAGCTCCTGTGGGACGGCGAAAATACCCGCATCACCAACCTCGAAGCCGCTAACC
This sequence comes from Rhodothermales bacterium, assembly GCA_965263205.1. GTDB lineage: Bacteria > Bacteroidota > Rhodothermia > Rhodothermales > JAHQVL01 > JBCCIM01. Next base: position 40,553 of record CBDHHF010000035.1, on the reverse strand, counting down.
AGTTTGTGACGCGCAAGTACCGCAAAGGCTGGGAAGTGTAGCAGGACGTATTTTCGTGTTTACGTGCTTCCGGATGCTCGATAGACGAAACCCCGGAAGCACGAACTCCCGAACACACAAACGCTCAATCACACCCGGGCTCGACGGGGAAGCAGTTAATCAAGCCTACGGTGCGTTGTAAGATCAAGGCAGCATCGAGGGAGCTGATGGCGCCGTTGCCGGATACGTCTGCTAACGTGGCGCTGGTGCCTTCCAGCGTCGCGAGGCCTACTACGTGCGTTAAGATTTCTGAGGCATCGCGAGCCGATACAGTGCCATCACCCGTTGCATCGCCAAAGACGAGCGCGCTGCCATCGGTAGCTGTGATGGTTACGGTGGCCGTATCGGAGTCGCCGCGTTCATCGACAACAAGCAGATTGACCACGTAGGTGCCCGGCGTATCGAAGGTTTTTGTCACAATATCGCCGGCATCGTTTGTGCCATCTGGATAGGACCAATCGTACGCCACAAGCACGCCGTCTTCATCCGACGAGCCTGAGGCATCAAGCGTAATGGTGAATGGCGCTACGCCAGACAGTGCGGATACCTGGATATCTGCCACCGGGGCTTTGTTTTCGCTAATATCACCGCCACCGGTCACAATAGCGTCTTCCATTTCGCGCCGGCTCCACGCGGGTGGCGTTTTGCCGTCAAATTCCAGCAAGCGGGTGAGCCAGAAGTGCGCGATGATTTCATCGCCGATTGGGCCTGGGTGGATTTCATCGCGTGCAAAGGCCACTGAGAAATTGTCGCGTGTGGGCGTCCACACATCAGGGCCGGCGTGGAAATTGGGCAAGTTGCGATTCAACGCCTCGGCCAGCGCGTATTTTTCATTTTCGATTTGTGGCTCCTGGACCTTTTTATAGATATGGGTAGCCATAAACACAAGGTCGGCGCCATCTTCCTGGGCTAACTGGTTGTAGAAGGCAATGGCATCTGCACCCTGTTCTATACGTCGGGTATCGTTAGGGCCAGTGATGCCTTCGAGCCGATTTTCGCTGAATACCCACTGGAGCGACTGTTGCGCCAATAAAATGACCGGGAAATTGGGTTCGCTTTCCAGGGCCGGCTGCAGCGTCTTTTTCCATTTGCTGTCGCGCTCCATGGCATCGAGGTCGATGAACTTGGCGATCGGCGTACCACTTTCGTACGTGTTGATGACTTCGATGACTTGCTGGCCATTGAAGTAGCGATTCAGCTTGCGCTGTAAAATGGAGGGCCAGTTTCGGGTTGTGGAATAACCGTTGGCAACAAAAACACGTCGTTCGCCAGAGAAAAGCTCCGGCGGTGAACTTTGGGCTTGAACGGGCTGGCGATTGGAGAGGAACAGGATACAAAACAGCACGAGAAACGGGTACGGTATCCCGCTCGAAGGCCAGGTGACTTTCATCTATTTACAAAACGATCTATAAACTGGCTGCAGTTGGTAGACACACGAGGGGCAATTTTGACCAGGCAATGGGTCAAAAGGTGTCTAAGCAGGTAGCAACCAGGAGAGTGGAACACACGGTAAAGAAACAAACAGCATCAGCAAGAAGCTGGTACGCGTAGGGTTTTGTAACGGTAGCCGCGACATATCTGTCGTCCAAACAGATAGGAAGCAACGAGCTTCATAATCGGTCTACGGCGCAAGCCAACACGGTTACTTACACGAACAATTGCCATACACCCCAGATGCCGGCAACAGCTACTGCCCACGAAGAAACAACCATCAGGCCAACAACTGCGAGGCTGGAAAAATTCAATTTGTTTTCCAGCAATACCAGTTGCGCATTGACCCAATCTTCAGCTTGTTGCTTTGTAAGGCCAGAAAATCGAACGCCTTCAGCGGTTGACATGGCAAGATAGCTGTCCATGCCAGGATCGTAAATTGCGATGCGGTCACATTCCATACTGCTGATAATTTTAAGTGTATGGGACTGCGCTGGAGGGCGGTGCGCTTTCGTCTCATTATGGGATACGGATGCTGGCATGCGGTTACCTTGCAGTTTAAGCATGGTATAAGGGGTTGATGCGCTCCCTGGTGCCAGAAAATGGGATAGTAAAATATGCATGGTGATGCTTAGAGCTTTTTAACGTCGTCGGGGAGCTCTACAAACACCGGGGAGGCAGTCGGTATCAAAAAACAGATAAAATATCGTGCCACAATTTTGTGACAATTAAAGATATTTTTTTGTGAGAGGCATTGTTAAGTGTCATTTAGCCTGCTTTGTGTTACAAATTGCGTGGCACTTTTGTAACATTTGATAAAATAACGCGTGCTTACATACATATATTGTGTTCACCATTTATCGAGACAACCCGTAACACCATGGGCCAGGATTTTTTCTCCAGACTGCGCAGGCACAACAAATCAAAAGAAGACGCCGGCAAGCCGCTAATTCCTGGAAGTTACATGCTGGCTGGCCTCAAAATTTGCTGTACGCACTGTAAAAACGACCGGTTTATCGAAGGGGTAGCCCAGGTGAACACAACGGTCAAGTCGGCTATGCTTGGGTTGGATTACAAAAAAGTCCACACGCTGGTGTGTTCGGAGTGCGGGTTTTTGCACTGGATGCTGCAAGAGCCGCATCGGATGCTGGATGATTCTCTTTTTGAATAAATAAGGCACGTCAGTCACCCTTTTTAAGGCGAGCACTTCGTAATGGGGAGCTGTATCTAAGCAAACCCAAACCTTTGGCGCACACAACAGGGCTAATTGTTTACAATCGGATAATTGGTGCCCACTTCCGATTGCCTATATTAACCTCGCCTCTCTCTGTACCCTTTGATGATTGCACAATCGTGATTCCTACAAAACACGTTTCATCTCAGGGAACCCATGAATCGATTTTTACAGATATGTTGTCTGTGTTTGGCCTTTGTTGTATCCCTACAACCCGTTAGTGCCCAGACATCAGTATTTATTAATGAAATCCACTACGATAATACGGGTGGTGATGAGGGAGAAGCTATTGAGATAGCCGGCCCCGCAGGTACCGATCTAAATGGTTGGAGTATTGTCCTGTACAATGGCTCTGCCTCTGTACTTGACGAATACAACACCGTAAATCTTACAGATGTCATCCCAGACTTAGGTGGTGGCTTTGGTGTTGTTGATATCGAAATTGCCGGCATCCAGAATGGCTCGCCTGATGGCTTGGTTCTGTTTGATGGCGTCAATGTTGTCCAGTTTTTGAGTTATGAAGGCTCCTTTACGGCTGCCGGCGGTGTTGCTGCTGGTCTGACCAGTATCGACATTGGTGTAGAAGAATCCAGCGCTACGCAGGTGGGTGAGTCGCTGCAGCTTGGCGGTACAGGTACCACGTACGAAGATTTTGCGTGGGAAGCAGCCGCAACCAACACGTTTGGTGCGTTTAATAACAACCAGGTCTTTGACGGCGACAGCACGCCTAACATTGTCATCAATGAAGTAGACGCTGATCAGGATGGCACCGATACCGCTGAGTTTGTTGAGCTCTTCGATGGCGGCGCCGGCAACACCGATCTGAGTGGCCTGGCGCTTGTTTTCTTTAACGGCAGCAACGACGAAGCATACGAAGCATTTGATCTGGACGGCTTTTCCACAGATGCGGATGGGTACTTCGTGCTTTGTAATGAAGCGGACAACGTTCCCAATTGCGACTTCGACGTTAACGTTTCGGATAACCTGATCCAGAACGGCGCAGACGCCATTGCACTGTATACAGGGGATGCGGCTGACTACACGGACGGTACACCTGTTTCTACTGATGACCTGATTGATGCCATTGTGTATGACACCAACGATGGTGACGACGCCGGCCTGGCGGTTCTTCTGAATCCAGGGGAGCCACAGATTAACGAAGACGAAAATGGCAACAAAGACTTTGAGTCGAGCCAGCGTATTCCGAATGGCGATGGTGGTGCGCGTAACACGAGCACCTACGCACAACTGGCGCCTACGCCCGGTACCGTGAATGGTGGCGAGCCACTGCCCGAGATTGTCATCAACGAATTAGATGCTGATCAGGACGGCACCGATACAGCTGAGTTTGTTGAGCTGTATGACGGTGGCGATGGCAATACAGATCTCACGGGCCTCGTCCTTGTCCTGTTCAACGGCAGCGACGATGCCTCGTATGAATCTTTTGATCTGGATGGATTCTCAACCGGCGCAGACGGCTACTTTGTGCTCTGTAATGAAGCGGACAACGTTCCGAATTGTGACTTTGATGTCAACGATCCGGACAATCTCATCCAGAATGGTGCAGATGCTGCCGCGCTGTACGCTGGTGATGCAGCTGATTTTCCAAACGACACGCCAGTCACTACCGATAACCTGATTGACGCCCTTGTATATGATACGAGCGATGGCGATGATGCGGGGCTGCTTGTGCTGCTCAACGCCGGCGAAGCGCAGGTAAATGAAGATGCAAACGGTAACAAAGATTTTGAGTCCAATCAGCGTATCCCGAATGGTGCCGGCGGTGCAAGAAACACAAGCACCTATGCACAGTTGCCGCCAACGCCTGGTACGGAAAACATGCTGCCACCGCCTGATGTCGATATCGTCATCAACGAGGTAGATGCAGATCAGACCAGCACGGATGACGCGGAGTTTGTTGAGCTGTTTGATGGCGGCACAGGTAACACAACCCTGGATGGCCTGGTACTCGTATTTTTCAATGGCAGCGACGATGCCTCGTACGAAGCATTTGATCTCGACGGACAGTCAACCAACGCTGAAGGGTATTTTGTACTCTGTGGCAACGCAGCGAACACGCCTAACTGTGACCTGGACGTATCACCTGATGAGAACCTCATCCAGAATGGTGCAGATGCTGTCGCGCTTTTTGTAGGCGATGCATCTGAGTTTCCAGAAGACACGCCCGTCACCACAGCCAATCTGGTCGATGCACTTGTCTACGACACAAACGACGGTGACGACGCGGCCCTACTCGCCCTGCTGAATGCAGGCGAGGCGCAGGTAAACGAAGATGGTAATGGCGACAAAGACAACCATTCGAACTCACGTTTCCCGAATGGGGAGGGTGGACAGCGGAATACAGTGTCTTACGATCAAATAGCACCAACACCGGGTACCGAGAACGGCGCTGTGGTTATTGGTGGTATCGCTGAGATCTTTGAGATCCAGGGCGACGGCTTTGTCTCACCATTCGAAAATACCATTGTTACGTCTGAGAACAACGTCGTAACCGCGTTGGGTACCGATGGCTTTTTCATGCAAACGCCGGCCGACCGTACCGACGGATTGGAAAACACGTCTGATGGTATTTTTGTCTTCCTGGATGCTGCACCATCTGTTGCTGTTGGCGACCTGGTGACGGTCACTGGTACCGTGGTGGAATTCTTCGACTTCACCGAGTTCACCGACGTGACCGAGGTGCTGGTAACGGGCACAGGCACTGTCCCTGATGCCATTGTGTTTGACGATATGCTACCCTCTCCTGATCAGCCACAAGATGACACGGCGTACGAGCAGTATGAGGGCATGCTGATCACTGTTGCCAACGGTTTTGTAACAGGTCCGAGCCAGAGCTTTGGCTCCGATCCTGAAGCCGAAGCGTATGTGGTTGCGAGTGGTGTACAGACCTTCCGCGAACCAGGTATCGAATTCCCGGGCCTCACCGGATTGCCCGTATGGGATGGCAATCCAGAGGTGTTTGAGTTGGACCCAGACAAGCTTGGACTCGACAATGTGTTGCTCCCACTGGGTTCTACGTTCTCCGCAACGGGTGCCCTGGGTTTTGAGTTTGGTGGGTATGAACTCTGGCCAACAGAACTAACTACAACCGTTGCAACGTTGCCGGAGCCGGTACGCGCTGCCGGCGACAGCGAAGGTACGGTTGCCTCGCTGAATCTTTTCCGGTTGTTCGATGATGTGGCTGACGGCTCCGAGACCGTTGTTGATGCAGAAGAGTATGCAACGCGCCTGGCCAAGTTCTCAAGCTACATTCGTGACGTACTTGCTGCGCCAGATATCATTGCGGTGCAGGAAGCCGAGAAACTCGGTGTGCTGGAAGACCTGGCTGCGCAGATCCAGAATGATGACGGATCTTTGATTTATGATGCTTACCTGGTTGAAGGCAACGACGTCGGCGGAATCGACGTCGGTTTCCTCGTTCGCCCGTCTGCCGTACAGGTAAACGCGGTTACACAGCTTGCCGCTGATGAACTGCTTACCTTCGACGGGTCACTCCTGCACGACCGTCCGCCGCTCTTGCTTGAGGCTGACTTCCTGTTGGGTGGTGTACCTGTTTTCCCAATCGAGGTACTCGCGGTACACAATCGCTCGCTCAGTGGTATCGATGACGATGGCTCAGGCGAACGGGTTCGTGTGAAGCGGCTTGAGCAGGCGCAGTCTATCGCTACCATTGTGCAGGCACGCCAGGATGCAAATGCAGATGTTCGATTGACGGTAGTAGGGGACTTCAATGCATTCGAATTCTCTGACGGCTATGTAGATGCTGTTGGACAGATTCGCGGTGTGTTCAACCCGGATGACAACTTGCTGAGTGGTGACGATTTGGTAAATCCTGATCTCACAAACCAGGTGTTGAATCTGCCGGCTGAAGAGCGGTACTCGTTCATCTTCCGCGGTACATCGCAGGTACTTGATCATGCATTGACCAGCGTTGGACTCGATCCCTTTGTGAACGAGTTTGCCTTTGGCCGTGGCAACGCCGGCGCACCACTCGTGCTACTGGATGACGATACAACGCCACTGCGTGCATCAGACCACGACGGTCTTGTATTGTACGTGGAAATTCAGCCAGCTCTGCCCGGCACGGCTGTACTTGCTGCAGCAAACAGCATGTTCATCGGGTTCAATAGTTATGTGAACAGTGGCGATATTCTGGTCCAGGGTGATTCAGACGAAACACTGGTTGCAGATTATGAGCTCAGCATCGGTAAGCGAGCAGTTACTGCGGATGGCTTCGATGTGAAAGCTGATGACATTCTCGTATTCCCACAAGCCCTGGTAGCTAGCGATGTTGCGTACAACACGCTCGAAAACCTGGGTACGGTGACGGGCGCAGAAACGACGCCTTTGGCGCTACCAGTATTCGAGTTCCCTGCATTCCAGTCTGGAACGCCAACGGATGACGTACTGATTGTACCGAAAAAGTCGGTCGTTACGCTTGATGCTGGTGCATACGGCCATATTCTTGTTCGCCAGAATGCCTCACTGGTACTTACCGGTGGTGAATATGACGTCGCATCGCTGACCATCTATCGCGGTGGTGAAATGGTGTTTGACGACAGCGGTGCCATGCGTATTGCTGGAAAGGTTGAGACACACCAATCGGTTACCATTGGACCATCAGATGCAGCATCCGCAGATGCCAGCGACTTTGTGCTCTACGTGGAAGGCATCAACGGTACCAACGGCGGCTTGTTTGAGAAGCCGGCAGCTGTTGATATCGGCAAAGGTTCAGATCTGCACGTAAACATGTTTGCTCCAAATGGTAGCATCGTCATGAACGAACTGGTGTATGCCACAGGTGCTTTCCTTGCGAAAGATGTCTGGCTTGAGCGCAACGTTTCGATCACGCTCGATAGCCATTGGGCACCAAGCATGGTGCAGCCGGCTGTTGCTGCAGAAACTGCTACGGACAACCTGCAGTTGGATGCTACGGAAGCTGCGTTGCCCGAAGAGTATGCGTTAACGCAGAACTATCCGAACCCATTTAATCCTGTAACAACGATTCCATTCAGCCTACCCGAAGCCGGCCATGTCACGCTCAAAGTGTACGACATGCTGGGCCGCCTGGTAGACACGCTGATCGATCGGGAATTGAATGCGGGGTATCATGATGCGTCTTTTGATGCGCGCTCCTATCCAAGTGGTGCGTACATCTATCGCCTCGAAGTGAATAACTTCGCTTCTGTGAAGAAAATGATGCTTGTGAAGTAAATGATGGTTGGCTGTATGAGACAGCAAACTATGCAAAAAAGGGCCGGCGCTACAACATGCGCCGGCCCTTTTTTATGTATCTATCGTTCCGTAAACACAAGAAACCTCCCTTTGGGAAAAGGCAGGGCTTGCTGTGCTTGAATCACTGTGATCAATCGTAAATCACGGAAAGAAAAGACGTAGCACAATTTTTTTGAGTGGGCCTGTTGATTGTGCATATTAGGCCTTGCTAAGGTTAGTAGCCTAACAAATCACTGTAGCGGGTGCGTACGGGCATAGACAGGAGCATACATGTTATGACATGGTTAATCACGCCTGTGAAAAAGCCGGCAGAACTTTGTGAATTCAGCATATCACATGGATATGTGATTGAAGAGGGGAAGGGTAGTTGCTATCTTTTTACTGCCCTTCCGACCAACTGATTTCGAACGCCATGAAGTCCTTTTCTTCCAAGATCTGGGAACGTATTGCCTTTTCTACAGCTTTTGCCTGCGTTGTACTTGCAGTGCTGTGGAAATTGATTGTTTGATTACCACGCCTTTCTCTGACGCACCTATCCGAACCTACTCACGCAGCAGCAATTGAATCAAAAATCAGGTGAGCCGGCCCCTTCAAAAGAAGGAGCCAGTGGGTCCTGTGTACACGTTGTTGCAATGGAATTGGATACGCTCCACATGCTACTTAGCTATCATATACTATGTCATATACAAAGAGATTAGCCAGATGTCTTCTTTTTGGTTTTCTCTTTTTTGAAGCTAGGCGTGTGTTTGTCCAGAATATGCTGTATTCGACTGTGAGAGCGTGAGAAAATGTCACTTGCAATTTCCTGCAAGTCTCCCTCTTCGTGCTGTTCCAGAAAAGCACCCATGCGCCGGCAAGCTTCCCATAAAACGGGGCGTAACGGACGCTGGTTCAGCGATATGGTCGCCTGAAGTCGATCCTGATTTCTGGTCAGATCAATCGACAAATAGGCTAGCATTTTGTTTTTGCCTTTTCTGAAGTTCACGTTCAGGCCGTCCACGCCCGTGTCGGCCGTTTTAGATTTTTCAGGTGGCGCATCTTTGAGCAACTTGTCCCGCCAAACCCGCGCGGCGAGTTCTGCTTCGTCTGTTCCTCCGTAAATATTGTCGGAAAACAGCTTGTTTTTGCTCAATCTTGGAATGCGTACCCACCAGCCTTTCACACCACTCGATGGGTAGTTTAGGCGTGTGATATACTTTCGGTTACTCATATAAAGGGGTAGTTTAAAATGAGCAAGCGTGATATAGATCGTTCTAAATGTGGGTTGGGTCGATGCAACACACTGAAATTCAACCTGAATTACGCATACGTATCCCCGGCTCGCTGTTATCGTCCATGCTGCAGCTGCTACATGTGTTGCAGGCACGGCATGTTTTTAACATGCGGATTTGGATGAATGTCAGTGTGTCAGGATTGACTGATGCCTGTCCCGTTCAAAAACAGACAAATTCAGATCTTACCACACTACTTATGGTTCCTAAAATTGTAAAGGGCGAAAAAAGCAGAGCTTGCCAATAGGACACAAATAGGGTAGTTGTCGTCTATGGACTAAACCGGGCAGCTGTCCACAAAATACTACTGGAAATTCCGGCCTGCAATACGCCACGCCACTTTAAGCCTCTCCAAAAAACATCGGAGCATCAGGATGTTGATGGTGCTAAGAGTTCTAAAGATGTGCGTTAGTTAAACACGCATGGAGTGAGCGAATCGTTCCGCCGCCAGTCAATATTGTTATTATTTACTGGCTACTTACACTACACACAAATTGTAAACTTAAACTACTTCACTTGCTGTATCGAGGCCTTTTAGCTGTTTTAGGATGCGAACGAGGTGTTCGAGGTGGATGGGCTTGCTGATAAAATCGTCCATGCCGGCGAGTTCGCATTGGTTGCGATCGTGCAACGTTACGCTTGCTGTCATGGCTACAATGATAGGCCGCGAATTGTCCTCATCTTCCCAGATAATCCGCTTGGTGGTTTCAAGGCCATCCATTTCGGGCATGTACACGTCCATGAATATGACATCGTAATCGCGCTGCTTCAGTGCTTTCAGGACCTGTTTTCCGTTTGATACGATATCTGGCTCATAGCCCAGTCGCTTAAAGAAAAGGCGCGCCAATTCCTGATTGATGGCATCGTCTTCTGCAATCAGTATGTTTAAAGGATGGGTTTGGCCGAGCTTGGGATCAAAGATTAGGTAGTCATTTTTTTGCTCGTTGGTATTTTTCCAGCTCAACGTTGACTGCAAGACCTTTTTGAGCCGTGCCTGTTTGATCGGCTTTTCGAGGAGTGCTGCTGGCTTCAATTGGGCCGGCGCAGGGGTGAAATCGCGGGTGCAAACCAGAATAAGCGCGCTATCTTTGTGCTGGGCCTGTAAGGTTTTGCCCAACTTACGCGCATCTAAATCGGGTACATAATGATCGAGCAAAATGGCGTCATACGCTGGTGCGTTTTGCCCGTTGATTTTATCGGCGCGTGTGAGTGCTTCAACAGCGGATGATACAAAGTCTGCCCGGATGCCCCATAATCCAAACAGATGCGAAAGCCTGTTACATCGGGGTTCACTACCGCTGACAACGAGTAATCGTTGTCCCGCCATAATACCCGACGTTCGGTTGGAGGGCATAATCAAGTCGGAGCGCTGTTCTTCGCCGGCTTCAATGGTGAAGTAAAACTCCGAGCCCATGCCGTCAATGCTGTCTACGCCTATCTCGCCGTCCATCATTTGAATGAGGCGCTTGCAGATGGTCAGGCCAAGCCCTGTGCCGCCATACCTTCGCGTGGTTGAGCTGTCGACCTGTGTAAACGAATCAAAAACCGTTTTTAGGCGCTCGGGCGGGATACCTACCCCTGTATCGTGAACGCTGAAGCGAAGCAGGAACGGTGCCTCAACATCGCGCGGGTATTTCTCAATGGCAACCTGGAGTGTGATCTCTCCCTGGTCTGTAAATTTAACGGCATTGTCGAGTAAATTGATGAGCACCTGGCGTAGGCGCGTGGCATCACTAGAAATGATATGAGGCACACTCGGATGGATGAAGTAGGCCAGGTCTAATCCTTTTTGTGCAGCCCGATGAGAGATGGTATCGAGTGATTCTTCAATGCAGGTATGGAGGGTGAAGGGGTGTTTGTCAATTTTGACTTTGCCGGCTTCGATTTTGGAGAAGTCGAGGATGTCATTGATGATAGCGAGCAACGCATTGCCACTGTTTCGGATTGTATTTACAAATTCGTACTGCTCAGCGTCAAGTTCGGTATCCATCAACAAACTTGTGAAACCGATTACACCGTTCATCGGTGTTCTGATCTCGTGGCTCATGGTGGCCAGGAATTCAGTTTTTACCAACGCTGCCTGTTCAGCACTTTCTCTGGCTTGCTCTGCGCTTTCTTTGGCCCGCTGCAATTCTCGTTCTTTGTGTTTCAGTGAGGTAATGTTGTGCAGCATCAGGAGCCGGCCCAGGTTGTCACCTTTGGCACCTGTTATCGGTTTGCTCGAAACGCGATAACACGTTTCCTTTCCGTCTTTAAGGAGAATAATTTCATTCGGGATTGCACCGTGATCCGCTAACTCATTCAGCGGATACAGAAAGGCCTCGGATAATTCTTCACCAATGAGTTCTTTCTTTGGTAGCTCAAGCAGGGCAGCTGCCGAGGGGTTTAGGTCTACCACACACTCGTTGGTGTCCAGTACAACAACCGGATCGTCAACACAATCGAACACCGTAGCGCGTGCTACCGGGCCAAGGTTAAACAACTTGTATCGGAAAATTCCCCACGCAAACAAGATGGCTGAAAACGACATGGACAACGGCGTGATGTCGATATTAAGCTGGAAAAACAGGTAGATGATGTTGGCTGAAAAGGGAATGAGGGCGCCAAAAACCATGATCCATCCTTGATTGCGATAAATCCGGCTTCGCCCCACGACCGCACGGGTAATGACAATCGAGCCGATCACAATGGCGGCGTAGCTATACATGGCGTGCACCCAAAACCAGGATTTTAGGTCACGCAAAAAGATCGCGTTTTCTGTGTTCAGCAGGTCTTCATTGACCGGGCCAAACATAATGTGGTGCTGCTCATTGGTAATTGCCAGGATCGTTGTGATTGCTGGAATCAGGCAGGCAACCGCAATTTTCTTCCACGATAGCCAGGTTGAGCGCCGCGTAAATGAAAGCGCAAAAAAGAGCCAGTTTATACTCGAAAACGCAATGGGCAGGTATACGATATTATTGATTGTGGTCCGTGCGACTGCATCAGAACCCAGGCTATGATCTATCGCAGCAAGCAGGCACCAGAGGAAGATGAGCGAACTGCCAATAATAAAAAAGGGAACGGTCGGAAAGTGTCGCCTTGGCCAGGCATAGAGTATTAAGGGCAGGGTGCTGCCGGCGCCTATCAGAAATATATATGCATTATTCAGGATGTAAATGTCCATGAATCGTGTGAGTCGTATCGCATGAAAAGAAACGGCAATGGCGCACAAACACACGAAGGTGTGCGAGGCACTGAAGGGATGCGCCAGCAGAATACCAAAGGAAGTGTCAGGGTGTCTGCCAGAAGATATGAAGCAAACACACGTACAACGGAACAGGCAGGTATGCGTACAAAATATACGTGTTTAGCACTATGCGTGGACGGAGGTTTGGCGCATATCTTTGTAGGAGAGTTTCAGGGGATGTAGATTAATTGCTGCCTGAAGAACCAATACGTATACAGAGCGAGCGCTGGAACCTGAGTGTATGCGAAGGGCCTCGATACAGACGCGATTTTTTTGTTACTGCCTCATGCAATAACCATATACAATAACCATTCTGACCCGTGATCAATAAACCCCAGTTGGCCGAACTCTATCGGCATATGGATTGGGCTGATGCTGTAATCTGGAATGCAGTGCTACACAATGTTACTGCAGCCGGCGATGTAGCAATTAAAGCCCGCCTTTTTCACATACATTATGCCCAGTATGCTTACCTGCAACAATGGAAAGGCCTGGACTTTGAGCGGCTGAAAGAAGACGATTTTGATTCTCTACAGGACGTAAAAGCCTGGATGCAGCCGCACTATCTGGAGTTGCATACTGTATTGCATGCCACACCAGAGGATGCCTTGAGCGGCCCGATGTCGTTGCCCTGGGCAAAATATTATGGTCGACAGATGGGCATAACGCCCGAAGATACCACGCTTGGCGAGACCATGCTTCATTTGGGATATCATGGCATTCATCATCGCGCACAGGTAAATACCCAATTGCGTGAGCACGGTGAAACCCCGCCGCTGATTGACTATATTGCCTGGATCTGGCAAGGCCGGCCCGACGCTGCTTGGCCGTAAACTCGTATTGCGTGTAAACTCGTACCAGCAATGGTGAAGTGACTAATGCATAGCAAATAGAACCATGCAGCTACCCGTTTACATCGTATTGACACTTGCCGTATTTGCGCTTCTTGGCTTTGTTTACAACGACATCAAGCAATATCCCCAGTTTAAAAGCCTGACAACAACGGAACCACGCCAGCAACAATTCCGGAAGTGGTTGGGGCAATCTTTTGCTGTCTTTGGGCTTGGCGGAGTGGCAGGGCTTTGGGCGATTGGACACATCGACGCTCTGGTTGAAATGCCCGAGATGATCCAATTGGGCAATACAGCCGATTCTACAGAGGAGGCCGGGGCGCTCCGTCGCTTCTTGGGGGGCTTTAGCTCTATTTTTCCATACCTGCTTTTTGCCGGCATGTTGCTTGGGCCACTCGTGCAGGCGGTGCTACAACGGGCTGCAATAAAGGCAGAGCGGACAGAACAGACGCCCTATCTAGGCGATATCGAACCGCTATTGCCGCGCAATAACAAAGAGCGTATTCTGTCCTTCTGGATAGCAGTAAATGCAGGCGTAAGCGAAGAGATTTTTTTCAGAGTACTACTATTTATCTGTTTAACCAGCGTAACGGGGAGTGTGTGGTTTGGAATCGTGGGTGCAACGGTATTGTTTGGCGCGACGCATTATTACCAGGGTTGGGTGGGCATCATTGCCACGACTATATTCGGCGCTATTTGCATGTTTTTGTATTTACAGACGCAGCAGATTTGGGTCCCCATAGCGCTCCACGTGTTATTGGATATCAATGCGCTGTTGGTCGTTCCCTGGATTACGCAGCGGAATCTGGTAGATACGTGATATGTTTACCCCGACTTCTTTTGTCGCATTTCCTGCCGGCGCATGGGCATCGTGTCGATCAAGTCGAAAATATCCTGAAGCTCCGTTTCGCCGACGCGACTCAGCTTTTGTCCACCATCTTTGCCAATGAGGACGACCCTGAAGCGAGCACCGTCAGCATTGTACTTTTTCTGAAGTGCATCTAAAGCTTCTTTTGGAAGACTCTCATCTGCGAGCAACGCTTTTTTGGGGTGAACGGTCACCAGTAACATGTCGCGGTCGATGAAGTCTTCCTGCCGCGCTGCCACGGAGGCTAGAAAACCGGCGGCTTTCCCTTTTTGTAAATCATCTGCAAACACAATGACGATGCGATGTTGCCATCGGTAAGGGGCAAGTATATCCATTGGGGGTGTATGCTGTGCGCTGGTTGGTGTGGCGGTCAATACCATAGGCAAAGACAAACAAAAGAGGATACGTTGTAGCCGGCGAAGTGTAGCAAAAGTGATCATGGGCTGAGTCCATTATTTATTTGGATACACGCGGTATGCTGCGGGTAGCCATTGGTGTCTAACAAAAGAAAACAGCAGCAAATATTAAAACCCGTGGCAAAATCTCGGGCTGTTTCAGAATCTAGGGGTGTAGCAACTGCTACACTTTGATGCCTGTCAATCCAATCGCGGCACGACCATGAAAAAGACAATACTCTTTTTGCTGGCGATCGTAGGGTTTGTAATGATCCCCGGCAAAGCATACGGACAACAAATAGCGGACAATCGCTTTACCGAAAAAAATGGTGTTTACTGGCTGGAAGAAGTCATTTCTTCGCTGGATATGGTACAACGCTGGCAAGCAGGGCAGCGTGGCCTTGAACGAGTTGCTGTCTATAAAATTGTTACGCAGGTGCGCAACGACAACAACTATACGCACTTGATTGGTAAAGTAACACCATCACAGTTTGATATTTTGTATGACATCAGGCAGGACTATATTCGAATTTCCTCCTTGATTGGTGATCGCAGCCTTTCCAGTGCCGACGTAAAAGCGTTACTTTCCGGTTTTAATTTTGATAGCCGGCTCAAGTATCTGCTGGGTATTCGGAATCAATTGCGTGCCGCCGGATACGATTACATGCGACCGCCCGATGATGTTGCAACGCGCATTTATACGCCAGGTGCTGTTCGTGTAGTGCCTGTGCCTCGCACAGGGTGGTAAAGGCGGCGGCAAAAAAATGGCGCCGGCGAGAATATACCTGAAATCACAGAGCCCAATCCTGTTACTGCGTGCAGAATCAGTAACAAAGCATCTTCATTCACGCTCACCTGACCTCCAGAGGTTAAGTCATGTCTGAAAGCCGCCCAGCGTACTGCGTTAGCACTGCAGGGGACCAGTTAGTGCGACGCATCTGTCACGCCGGGCACCAAAGCAGCGGATGAAGCAGCAGCCCATACGGCTTGTCAGACCGTATTTCTGTAAACCATAAACCAGTGGTGAACAAGATGAAATAGGGGAAAAGAGGTCCATCAGGACCTCTTTTCTGCTTTTTAGGATCCCTAACCATCTACACGACCTAAGCTGAGCAGTACCTGTTTCGTAGCAGTAGCAAACACAACCGGTCCATCGATCGCCAACCCTGTGGATCCCCAGTCAAGCTGAGGATGACGCTTTATCACGTCCCACAAACTCAATCGAAAATCGGCAATCGACACTCGGCAATCGACACGAAAATCGGCAATCGACGGCAATCGACACTCGGCAATCGACACTCGGCAATCGACACTCAGCAATCGACACTCGGCATTCCATATCCCCTCTGATTTTGCTAGCTTACCCCAGCGCATCTATTAACAACTGCTCTAGCTATGCAAAAATACGTAATTTTATTCGTTCTGCTGTGTTGTACATCCAGTTGCCATGCTCAGATGCCAGAAGATGTACAGGGTGTGTTAGATGCTGTGCTCGATCATGCAGAGGAGGCGTCGATGTACCGCAACAAAGTTGATTGGGACGTCTTACGGCGCGAGGCGTATCAATTAGCTGTCGGGGCTGATACCATACCAGACCTGGCGCCGGCAATCACCTATATGCTCGAAGAGCTCGGGGATACGCATGGTAGATTTTTGTACAACCGGCAGCACCTTTCTTTTTATACGGGTCCAGACAAACCGCATCTTGCCGGCCTTGATGTAGACGTGTATAACAACATCCAAAGTGGTCAAGTTTACAATTTCGAAGCGAGTCTGCTCGCGCCTTCTGTCGGTTATGTGCGGATCGTGGGATTACCAATGGGGGACAATACACAGATGTCGCGCGAAATCCAGGATGCCGTCTGTGCTGTGCATGCAATGGGAGCTAACGATTGGATTGTCGATTTGCGTTATAACGGCGGGGGCAACATGTTTCCCATGGTTGAGGGCCTTGCAGCAATCCTTGGTGATGGGCCGGCGGGTGGAGCGGTAGGGTTAACCGAAGAAGAAAACGCGACGTGGCGTGTAGAAAATGGTGACTTTTATTATAACGATCAGTCGGTGCAGCTAGAAAATGCGTGTACTTACGAAGACTTACCCAAAGTAGCTGTGTTAACAAGTATGTATACCGCCAGTTCGGGCGAAGTGGTGGCCGTTGCATTTAAGGGGCGTGAGCATACCCGCTTCTTCGGAGAGTTTACGCACGGCTTGACAACGGTAAACGACTATACGCCTCTCGATAGCCTGTCGATCTTGCTGCTCTCCGTTAGCACGTACCAAAGCCGGGATGGCAAAGTATACGATGCATATGTTGACGTAGATGAATACATCCCGTTTGTCCCTGATGCAACAATGGAAGAGGATGCTGGTGTACGGAGGGCCCTGGAATGGTTAATGGAAAAGTAAATCGATGCCGAAGTTAAAATTACCCCAGCAGCCGGCACCGGGAATACATGTGTTGCCCATCGTACAGGCAACCACGGCCACGTTTACGAATCTCTACATTCGTGACACTGCACTCTTTTTTATCGAGCGGGGTAGCAAGCGCGTTGCACATGCCGGCGGCGTCGAACTCATCGGAGAGATGGGGGATGTGATGGTTTTTCCACCCGACTCTGTGGTTACGATCGAGAATCGCACATGGTCGGGTGCAGACTATCAGGCATTTGGGATAACGTACGATAATACGCACGTGGCGCAGGTGTTTGGCAATGCGCAGTCCGGCGTTTCAGACAGGCGTGTCCAGATTTTATCGCCATCTGCTGCAGATACTACCCGGATGCTCGATGCGCTCCGACAAACGATGGCAGCGGATGCTTTGCCGGCCCCTGTTGTTACACATCGCATGCTCGAGTTACTTGTGTGGCTCAAATCGATGGGTGTTGTGTTAGCAGTACCTCAAGACAATAGCCCAATGGGCCAGGTGCGTGCGCTGATCGAGCGTGATCTCACCTATCCATGGCGGTCCCGCGACGTTGCAAATCATTTTGCCATGAGCGAGGCGACCATGCGCAGATGGCTTGCCCAATCTGGCGATAGTTTTTCCAAAATACTTATCAATACGCGCCTCGAGCGCGGCTTGAGTTTGCTGCAGTCTACCGCGTCATCCATATCCGAAATTGCGCTAGACTGTGGATTCAAAACGCCTTCGCATTTCTCCGACTCTTTCAAAATGCGCTTCGGTATCCCGCCCAAATCGATTCGTGCGGCATCAAAGTGAGCGAATCCCGAAAGAAGTTGCCGGAATCCCGAAAGTAACCTCCTGGCTGATAAGCTATCCTTAATTCGTTCTTGTTTTATTAAATAGAATGGATTATAGCGATGGCTATCAAATATTTCAGTTTGTGTGTGTTGCTCGCAGCCTGTATGGCGCTTCCGGCCCCTGCGCAGGAGTTTACCCTGTCTAGCACCGACATTGCAGAAGGTCGTGCACTGAGCAATGCCCAGGTGTTTCAGGGGTTTGGGTGTGAGGGTGATAACATATCGCCACAATTGGCGTGGTCGAATGCTCCCGAAGGCACAAAGAGTTTTGCTATAAGCGTATATGACCCTGATGCGCCTACGGGCTCGGGCTGGTGGCACTGGAACGTTGTCAATATTCCCGCGGATGTGACAAGGCTGCCGGCTGGTGCAGGTGGAAACGAAGGGATGCCTGAAGACGCCATACAGTTACGTAACGATTACGGCGCGACTGGATTTGGTGGCGCGTGCCCACCGCCGGGGGAAGTCCACCGCTATCAGTTCACCGTGTACGCGCTGGGTACGGAGCGTTTGGAATTGCCTGAAGGTGCGAGTAATGCGCTTGCCGGATTCATGACACGTGCCAATGCACTTGCGAGTGCTTCCATCACAGCTATTTACACCCGCTAACCTGTGGCTGCCCCATACGCCAGCGACCCGGCGGCGTATGGGGTAGCGCTGGTTTTTTTTGCGTTGCACATCTCAATAGTAAACGCAAGTCACCCTAAATCCTTTTAAACAATTTCCTGCACTACCCGTTTTGCTGAACGACATATCTACAGGACCTTGTCAAGAAAAGGTCATCAAAATGGTGCATTTATGCCATAACACCTGTGTGCATAAAACGCTAGCATGTTGATTCATTTCATGCCGCCACTTTGACATCGAGCAAGTAAGCGCGCTCACGTGCATTCACATCCGTGCTTCTGCTTGCCAGACTACATGAGGACTATGAGAATACGCGTATTGGTTTTGTTTACGGTTATGATGAGCATGACCGTTGCAAGAGTTTTAGGGCAGGATAAACCCATGAAATGGGGGAAGATTCCGATTGAAGATTTACAGATGACATCTTATGCGGCCGATTCGAACGCCCAGGCCGTGGTGTTGGGGGAATACGGTGAAATAAAAGTTGAGCAGACGGGCCAGATGCTGTATAACTATCACCTGCGGGTCAAGCTGTTATCCGAGGCTGCGTACGATGACTGGGGTACGTATAGCTTGTTTTACTACAAAGGGAAGTACGGCCAGCGGGTTCGCAACGTAGAAGCACAGACTTTTGTGCTCGATGCATCTGGTAAACCTAAACGACATAAGTTGGGCAAGAAGTCGGTGTTCAAAGAAAAGCTTGATGGCGACTATGAGCAGTTGCGGTTTACGTTGCCGGCCCTGGAGCCGGGTGCTGTCGTCGAGTTTCGATACAAAATGATCTCCGACTCGCCCGTGTTTTTACCCGAATGGGATTTCCAACATAATGAACCTACCCGTTGGTCTGAATTACGGGCCGATCTTTCGGATTATTACCAGTATGTAAGGGTTTCAACCGTTCCTGTGTTTACGGTTCAAGAGTCGGATAAAAATATCTCGCCAGGTGACAACTCTGTGGTCCATCGCTGGGCAGTAAGTGATGTGCCGGCACTACGCGAAGAGCCATTTGTAACGACCATCGAAGATTACAGGATGAAGATGGAGTTTCAGCTGTCGCGGTACTATACAAACGCCGGCATGACCAGCTACATGAAAAGCTGGGACGCATTGGCTGATGAATTGCGCGCCAGTGCCTATTTTGGCGGTGGGTTTAAGCCTTCAAAATCCATCCGCCAGAAAGCAGACGAAATAACAGCTGGCCTGGTCGAGCCTAAAGCAAAGCTGCAGGCGATTTATGATTACGTAAAGACGAATCATCGGTGGAACGGTAAATACAGCTACTTACCAAACAGAGAGCCCAGCGATGTATTAAAATCCAATCTCGCCTCCAACGCAGAACAATCGCTGCTCATGATTGCGATGTTACGGTCTGTTGGCATCACGGCAAATCCTGTGCTCATCAGCACCAGAAGCCACGGTAGTGTAAAGCAAATTTATCCTTTGTTGACCCAGTTCAATTATCTGATTGTCCAGGCTGATGCGGGTAGTTATTTATACTTCCTGGATGCAACCGAAGAAAATAGTCCGTTTGGAGCGCTCCCGGAACGCGCATTAAATGGCTCGGGCTGGATGGTGACAGAAAACAGGAATGAGTGGATACCGGTCAAATCCAAGCAGAAATACATGCAACTCAACACGATATCGGGTACCATGAATCCGGATGGCACGGCCTCGTTTGATTTGAGTAGTTCGAATGGTGGCTACCGGGCACTTGAACTCAGAAATGCGCTGGAGGCTAGCGATCAGGATGCCTTTGTGATGGACAACATCATTGAGAAATCAGGTGAGTTTGATATCGGCAACATCGTCATAACAAATGCTGATAGTCTGGAAAAACCGTTTAATGTTGATGTGGACTTGCAAATCAACAACTTCGGTATGGTTGCCGGCGACTTTATCTATTTCAACCCGCATGCTGTGAGTACATGGGAAGAAAATCCCTTGAAACTACCCAAGCGTACATTTCCGGTAGATTTCAGCTTCCCGCGTGATTACGTGTACACCTTCCGTATGGAATTGCCACCTGGCTATGAAGTGTACGAACAGCCGCGTAACGTGAATTACAGGTTGCCATTGAAAGGAGGCTCTTTCCGCAGAACCTGCCTCACAGAGGGCAATACCCTTGTTGTGCAATCGCGTTTAACCCTTATGAATGCCACCTATTCGCCAAAGGTATACGCAGAGTTGCAGGAAATGTATGACCGCGTCGTAGCTGCCGAGGCCGACCAAATTGTGCTGAAGAAAACTGCCGCCGGCGCTGGCGATTAACGTCCGTTTCCACCGCGTCTTTAAAAACGCCCCTCGCAGTGTATTGCCGCGAGGGGCTGTTCTTGAATACTCAGAAGCTCATCTCATGAAGAATCTTTTCCTTTGTCTGGTTGCCATCTTGCTGGCAACATCTCCTTTGCATGCTCAAGAACTGCCGGCGGGTATTGACGCATCGTTTAGCGTCACGTCCATGAATCCGTTAATGATCTTGAGTCAGGCAGATGCCGTGGTACGGTTGGATAATCAGCAGTTTGAAGTAAAGGGCAGAGGGAAGGCCATCTGGCGCGTGCACCGCGCGGTTACCATTTTTAACAAAGATGGGCGAGATCACGGTTTCATCGGCTACGGGTACGACAAAATTCGCAAACCCAAAAAATTGGCCGCGCAGATTCGAAACGCAGAAGGCAAAGTGATCCGCAAGCTGAAGAAAAATGAAATTGAGGATTACAGCGCTATTGCCAACTTTTCGCTTTACGACGACAGTCGGGTACGCGTTGCGCGATTAGAGCATGCAACGTATCCGTATACCGTTGAATACTGGTATGAGCTGGAATTCGACGGCTACATTTCCTGGCCTTCCTGGGATCCGGAGGGGCTAGGTTCGTCTGTAGAACACTCCCGGTACGAAGTGGTCGCGCCGGCAGATCTGAACGTCCGCTACCGGTCAGAAGGCACCGATATCGAGCCAATTGTAATCGATCGAGGTAAGCAGAAAATATACCGCTGGGAAGTAACCGCGATCAGGAAAGAGGCGGAAGATTTGCTTGCTGCCCTGTCGATGGAAGTTGTGCCCGAATCGGAGGGCATGCGCGTGAAGATAGCCCCAGAGCTATTTGAGATCGAAGGCTCAAAAGGCGATTTCAAAAGCTGGGGATCGTTTGGAACGTGGTATTACAATCTGAATGCCGGTCGCGACGCACTGCCCGCGCATAAAGCAGCAGAAGTGCGTCGGCTCGTAAATGGTATAGCTGACACCAAACAGCGGGCAAAACGCGTCTACGATTATTTCCAATCGTCTACCCGGTATGTGAGCGTACAGCTTGGGATTGGTGGGTGGCAGACCTATGACGCTGCCTACGTAGCTGAGCGCGGCTACGGGGATTGCAAGGCGTTGACAAACTATCTCAAAGCCCTGCTGGATGTGGCTGGCGTACCATCGCAAGTGGCACTTATTGAAAACAGCCGGCGGGGGAGTGATGTTGAGAAAGACTTCCCCAACAACGAGTTCAACCACGTCATTTTGATGGTGCCAACCCCGGCGGATACGCTGTGGTTGGAGGCAACATCGCAGGTGATTCCGTTTGGGCGCATCGGTGCCGGCAATGAAGACCGGTATGCGCTGGCGGTTTCTGCGGCAGGCGGGGAGCTTGTGCGCACGCCGGCTTCGGAGGCCGCAACCAATGCACAGGTGCGTCACGCCACCGTTCAGCTAAACGAAGCCGGCAACGCGACAGCCGCCGTTACAATGACGTATTCCGGCAATCAGCAAGATCGTGTGACGCACACGCTGGTCAACGCCTCGAGCCGCGAGCAAATGGAATGGCTGCACGACCTGCTCGAAATCCCAAGCTTCAAAGTGATCAATGCCGATTTCAGCCGGGTACAAGCACGCGAGCGTGCATCTGTCATAACAACTGAACTTGAGTTGCCACGCTATGCCTCACGCACAGGCTCGCGCATTTTCCTTACCACCAATTTGCTGGAACGTCAAACCTACGTGCCTCCCGAAGACGAGACCCGTTCAAAGCCAGTAAAGATTTCGTATGCCTACCGAGATGAGGATGTGATAACGTATACGGTGCCGGCCGGCTATGCCATCGAAGCGATGCCGGAGGACGTGAACCTGGAAACAACTTTTGCCCGTTTTACCGCATCACACGAAGTAGGCGAGGGCACGCTCACGTACAAACGCGTGCTCGAGTTCACCGAGAAAGAAATCGATGCAGCCCTGTTCGGTGCGTACCGAGATTTCCTGTCAGCTGTAGCCAGCAGCCGGCCGGGCCAAGGTAGTGCTGGCGAAGCAGTAGCAGCATTACAAGTAATACACCGACCGTCATCCCCAGCTTGACTGGGGATTCACCGGTATGCCAATGTCCTCCGCGTCGAGCAACACCGCATTCCTGTGGATGCCCAATCGAGTTCTGTCTCTATATCACAATTAAGCAAACCGTCATTCTGGACTTGATCCAGAATCCAGATATCTTTAAAAGGACTAATTTACCCAATCGTTCTCTGGATACCGGATCAAGTCCGGCATGACGTGGAGGGAAAAAACGGGAACGGCGTCCCTTAGGAACCGCTGATGTTAATTGTGATATAGAGACAGAATCGAGTTGGGCAAGACGAAATAATATGCAACGCTGTTTTTCAGCAGCTGCGGAATCCACCGTTGCCTTGATAAACGCAAAAAGCCCGAAAGCAGCTAACTGCCTTCGGGCTTACTTTTGCGGTCCGGACGAGACTCGAACTCGCGACCTCCTGCGTGACAGGCAGGCATTCTAACCGACTGAACTACCGGACCCCCTTAACGGGTTTGAGAGCGCTTATACTGCGCCACCCGCAATGAGATCCGAATGATACGGTAGTTATTTTACGCGAGCAATATTTTTTTGATGAAAAGACGTTGAAGGTACGCACCAAGCTCTGAATGTAGGGCCATCTGAAGTGGTTTAGGGTGCCACATCGGCCCCCCTTCAAAAACGATAGCAACACAGTCCTGCACCATATCGCAAGTCGAGAATAATCAAATTATTACCGACAAAGCATTGTTTTTGCTACTGTTTAGGCGGGTGGTGCAAATTTTTATTGCAGAAAGCGCAACACTTCTTTAGATTAATGCAACTATATCCGGCCTGCGCATTGCCCCTGAAGGCGGGTTGGATGTTACCCGAACGACTTGAAATTTTGCGATTCTGGTTGCTTACCACCACCCAGATGAAGCAGCCTGTTCGTTGGCTGCGAATCCGGCCCAGCCCTCATGGCGCCGAAATCAGTGTCCGCAAATAAAACATATACAGTGTATCGAGCCAGCAGGCGCTAAAGTGGCTACGTATGCGGAGGTTAACCCGTCCACTGTTAGGGTTAATTTCAGGAAGCCCTTTTCTGTGTCCAGTTTGGCAATTTTTTAATTGAAGGAGGAGTAACCAAAATGAGTACTAGTAACGCAGGCATTAACCGGGGAAAACTGTTTTGGGGCAGTTGTCTGGCTCTGCTGACTACGGCATTTGCCTTTACCGTGATTGCGTCGATCGCTTTCGAGGTAAAACAGGAATTTAACGTTACAAACGCGCAGTTGGGTCTGTTTACCGGTGTTTTCTTTATCGGGTTTACCGTCTCCCAGGTGATATTTGCGCCATTCTGTGATACCATCGGGATGCGCTGGATTGTCCGCTTTGCTTTTGTAGGGCACGTTGTAGGTGCTTTGCTGCTGCTTTTTGCCGGCAGTTTTGGCATGGCAGTCGCCGGTTCGCTGTTTGCAGGCCTGGGTGCCGGACTCGTTGAAGCCGGCTGTAACCCGCTCGTTGCAGCGCTGTATCCGGATGATAAATCAGCCAAGCTCAACCTGTTTCACATGTGGTTTCCGTATGGTAACCTCATCGCAGCGTTGCTAACCACGTTTGTGCTCAGCGCGTTCATTGGTGAAGGCGACTGGCGCGGTTACACGGCGTTGATTCTCGTACCGGCCATTGCGTACGGTATTATGATGCTGTTCTCTGAGTATCCACCAACAGAAGGTGCCAGCGCAGGTGTAAGCTTTGCTGAATCACTCAAAGCTACCTTCGCTCCGATCATGTTGATCATGCTTCCCATGATGCTCCTCACCGCATCTATGGAGTTGCCGCCGAGCACCTGGGTACCGCCTGTACTACAATCTGGCGGTGTTGATGGTATCCTCGTCTTTGGCTTCATCTTCGGTATTATGGGCACCCTCAGGCTGGTTGCCGGCCCGATCCTCAAAGCACTCACACCAACCGGTGTACTCTTTGGCGGCTCGATCCTCGCTACCATCGGCCTCTACCTGTTCAGCCAGGCTGACTCTACGCTCATGTACTTCCTGACAGCAGCAGTATGGGCAACGGGTATCGCGCTGTTCTGGCCTACGATGCTCGGTTTCGTGTCTGAGCGGAATCCAAAGAGTGGGGCGCTTGGCCTCGGTGCCATGGGTGCTGTGGGTATGCTCGCTTCGTTCCTGGTAACGCCGTGGTTGGGTAACATTGCTGATATCGAGGGTCACACCCAGATTCAGGCACCAGCAGCCATGGAAGTTTTCGAGATGGTAGAGAACGAATGGCCTGCCGTAGCCGCCAACGCCGGCGTACTGCAAGCCGACCTTGAAGGGGTAATCAGTTCTGTAAACGAAGTAACTGCGGCCTACGAAGCAGACGGGTGCGCTGCCGGCTGGTGCTACAGCGCAAGCATTGCGTGCCATCTCGGGTGCAGATATCGACTCCGATGCCAAAGCAGCAGCTTCGGCAATCCTGGGGCCGGCAGAGAATTACGGCGGAAAGACTTCGTTCGAAACACTCGCGCCATTCGGTATCATTCTCATTGTTGTGTTCGGCTTCCTGTTCTTCCAGGATAGACGATCGGGCGGTTACAAAGCTGAGAAGCTGGTGGCTGCAGATCAGAAAGAAGGCGCCGCAGCCTGAGTATCATGAATCTTAAAAAAGACCCCACGTTAGCAATATCGTGGGGTCTTTTTATGTCCACTTTGTGAGTTTCAGGATTCTACTTATAAACAAAAAGCTAAGCTAATGGATCGTCGTGAAGCGTTAAAACGCGTTGGTTTGTTGATGGGCGGTACCGTGTCTCTTTCGGTTGCCTCCGGCGTACTCTCTGGCTGCCAGGCACCTGCTGCCGGTGGCTACACTTATCAGACGTTAACAGCCGACCAGGGAGAGCTGGTTGCCACCATTTCAGAGTTAATTATCCCCGAAACTGATACCCCCGGCGCACGCGCAGCGCGGGTACACGAATTTGTCGATTTGATGTTGACCGATTGGTACGACGAAGCAGATCGCGACCATTTTCTGGCAGGACTCGCCGAAGTAGATGGCGTTGCCCAGTCCATTAATGGGGGGGCCTTTGTTGGCAACACGGAAGAGCAGCAAGTTGCTATTCTCACCGAAATGGAAGACGCTGCGATTGCGGATGCCGGCGCTGATCAGCAGCCATTCTTCAGCATGATCAAAGAACTGACGCTGCTTGGATACTATACCTCGGAAATTGGTGCATCCCAGGAATTGAAATATGTGCATACTGCCGGCGAATACCGCGGCGATGTGCCTTATGAAGAAATTGGACGCGCGTATTCCTGATTTGTATCGCTTCAGGGAATCCACCTGCGGTTGTTGAGTGTGTTGGCCCGCAACAGGAATTGTATACACTGTTTGTCGGCCCGGGTAGTATCAAATCATTAAGGCAAAAGCTGTTGCACGTCACCAGGCAATGGCTGCATCATTATCATGACGAGGAAGAACATTTACATCTCCCAGGAGGAAGAAGCTTACGACGCAATCGTGGTTGGTTCTGGTATTTCAGGGGGATGGGCAGCAAAAGAGCTAACGGAGAAAGGACTGAAGACCCTGTTGCTCGAAAGAGGGCGCCCGGTTGAACACGGAACAGACTACATAACTGAGCACAAGGCGCCCTGGGAATTGAATATGCGGGGCCGGTACAATCGCGGCGTAGCAGAGCAGGATTACGCCGTGCAAAAACGTACCGGACAGTTTCGTGCAGAAGCAGAGCACTGGTTTATCAAAGACAGCGAAAACCCGTACGTGGAAGACAAACCCTTTACCTGGATCAGGGGTAACCATGTTGGCGGGCGCTCGCTCATGTGGGGCCGGCACTGCTACAGGTGGAGTGACCTCGATTTTGAAGCCAACCTGAAAGATGGTAATGGTGTCGACTGGCCGATTCGCTACGCCGATATCGCGCCCTGGTATGATTACGTCGAGAAATTTGCCGGCATCAGTGGTGAAAAGCTTGGTTTACCACAACTACCTGACGGCCAGTTTCAGCCCGGCATGCCGCTCAACGTGGTCGAGAAGCACCTGCGCGAGCAGATTATCAAAAATTTCCCTGAACGGATTCTCACCATTGGCCGCGTTGCAATCCTGACAGAAGCATTGCCCGGCCGTGCGGCGTGCCATTACTGTGGCCCGTGTGTGCGGGGGTGTTCAACGGGATCGTACTTCAGTAGTCAGAGCTCGACCCTGCCGGCTGCAGTAGCAACTGGCAACCTGACTTTACGGCCTTACAGTATTGTGCAGGAGGTGATTTATGACGAGCAGTTGGACAAAGCAACCGGTGTGCGCATCACGGATGCAGAAACAAATGAGGTCATAGAATACAAAGCCAAAGTGGTCTTTTTATGTGCTTCTGCATTGGCAAGTACACAAATTCTGCTCAACTCTAAAAGCAACCGGTTTGCAGACGGTCTGGCCAACTCGAGTGGCGAATTGGGCCACAACCTGATGGACCACCACTTCAAAGTAGGTGCGAATGCGCGCGTGGAAGGTTTTGATGATAGATATTATTACGGTAACAGGCCTACAGGATTCTACATTCCCCGCTTTCGCAACATTTCCCAGGATACACGGCGTGGCGACTTTGTCCGCGGTTATGGCTACCAGGGCAGTGCGAGCAGGCAAAAATGGGGCAGGGGAAATGGGATGCGCGGATTTGGCGCCGACTTCAAAAATGCCCTCCGCGAACCAGGCGACTGGCGCGTTGGAATGACAGCGTTTGGTGAGTGCCTGCCGCGGCACGGCAATTTTGTACAACTCGACGACACAGTAACTGATAAATGGGGCATTCCAGCACTGCGGATCAACGCTGCCTGGGGCGCAAACGAAATTGCTATGCGCAAAGACATGGCTGATTCTGCAGCTGAAATGCTGGAGTCTGCCGGCTACAAAGATGTGCGTACCTACGACAATTATCGAGAAGGTGAGCTTGGCGCCGAAGTCGGTCTTGGTATCCACGAAATGGGTACCGCACGTATGGGACGCGACCCGAAAACCTCGGTCTTGAACAAGTGGAACCAGGCGCACGATGTGCCTAACCTCTTTGTTACAGATGGCGCCTGCATGACCTCATCCGGCTGTCAAAACCCATCCATCACGTACATGGCGCTCACTGCACGCGCAGTGGAATTCGCTGTGTCTGAAATGAAGAAAGGCAATATTTCGTAGTTAGCCTCTGCCCGAAGCAGTTGCTATAAACAGGTCATCAATGAAGAAAAACGTCAATATTTCTCAGGCAGCAGAGCCCTACGACGCGATTGTTGTCGGTTCGGGTATCACTGGAGGCTGGGCCGCCAAAGAATTGTGCGAGAAGGGCATGAAAACCCTGGTACTGGAGCGGGGACGCAATGTTGAACACGTCACGGATTACGTCACGGAGCACAAACCGCCCTGGGAGTATCCGCTGCGTGGTCGGGTGACGCCCGAAGAAGCTGCGCGCGAGCACGAAATTCAGCGCGAGTGTTATGCGTTTAATGAAACGACGAAGCACTTCTTCATTAACGACCGCAAAAACCCCTACGTCCAGGATAAACCATTCCACTGGATTCGTGGTAACCATGTTGGCGGCCGCTCGCTGATGTGGGGCCGGCAATGTTACCGCTGGAGTGACATGGACTTCAAGGCGAACGAAAAAGAAGGCATCGGCGTCCCGTGGCCCATCGGGTATGAAGACATTGCGCCCTGGTACGATTACGTCGAGTCTTTTGTTGGTATTAGTGGGGAAGCATTGGGGTTGTCCTATCTACCAGATAGTATTTTTCAGCAGCCCATGGAGTTGAGTGCCGGCGAGAAGGTATTGAAGGCCGGTATTGAGTCGGCTTTTCCAGGACGCGTGTTGACGATTGGCCGCGTGGCGGTACTTACAGAGGCGTTAAATGGCCGGGCAGCCTGTCATTACTGCGGCCCTTGCCAGCGTGGTTGCTCAACAGGCTCGTATTTCAGTAGCCAGAGTGCTACGCTGCCGGCGGCACAGGCCACAGGCAACATGACGCTGCGTCCGGATAGCCACGTGCACAGCATCATTTATGACGATGCTACGGGCAGGGCAAAAGGGGTGCGTGTTGTTGATGCACACTCGAAAGAAATGATTGAGTATGAAGCGCGTGTTGTGTTTATGTGTGCTTCTACGCTGGGTTCTACCCAGGTGATGCTGAATTCAACTTCGGCTGCGTTTCCAAATGGTATCGCCAATTCCAGTGGTACCTTGGGGCATTATTTGATGGATCACCACTACCAGGTATCCGGTCGCGGGCTTGTCGAAGGACTAGAAGACAAATACCACTATGGCAACCGCCCCAATGGATTCTATATTCCTCGATTCAGAAACCTGGACGATGCAACACAGCGCGACGATTTTGTGCGCGGTTATGGCATCCAGGGACGCGTGAGCCGGGGCAGTTGGGGCCGTGCTTTTGGCACACCTGGATTTGGTGCTGACTTCAAAGAATCAATGCGCACCCCGGGGCCGTGGGAGCTCTCGCTCAACGTTTTTGGTGAGACGCTGCCCGATTACAGCAACCGCGTGTACCTGTCTCCCGACCAGACCGACGACTGGGGCATTCCTTTGCTGCACATCGATTGTGAGTGGAAGGACAATGAAATGGCCATGCGCAGAGACATGGTAGCCGGCACCGAAGAGATGCTGGTGGGCGCCGGCGTGAAAGACGTCAGCGTTGTAGACCGCTTCCTCACCGAAGGCTATGGTGTACCCGGACTCGGTATCCACGAAATGGGTACAGCCCGCATGGGGACAGATCCCAATACATCGGTCCTGAATGAATGGAACCAGGCACACGACGTACCAAACCTGTTTGTGACCGATGGGGCGTGTATGACGTCCTCTGCCTGTCAGAACCCATCGATCACGTACATGGCGCTTACTGCACGTGCTGTTGACTACGCCGCTTCAGAAATGAAAAAAGGCAATTTATAGCACTGTTAACCATAGCACTGTTAACCATAGCACTGTTAACGATAGCGCTGCCCAAACATAGCTTAAACAAATTCCCCCCGAAAACCATGATTAAGAACGTAAACCTTGCACAGGAAGCAGAAGAATACGATGCAATAGTTGTTGGCTCCGGTGTTTCCGGGGGATGGGCGGCAAAGGAGCTTTGCGAGAAAGGACTCAAAACCCTTGTACTCGAGCGCGGCCGGCCCATTGAGCACGGTACTGATTATATCACAGAGCACAAAGCGCCCTGGCAGTTTACGTTCAGGGGCGGCGCCATGGGGCGGGCGGTGCGGGAGAAAAACCCGGTATTGGCCCGTGATCCGGGCAACTTCAACGAAACCTCTGCACATTTTTATGCAAAAGATGAGGATCAGCCTTACCTGGAAGACGCGCCGTTTACATGGCTTCGTGGCGATCAGGTAGGAGGGCGTTCGCTCATCTGGGGCCGGCAGTGTTACCGCTGGAGTGACATCGATTTTGCGGCAAACAAGGAAGACGGGCATGGGGTTGATTGGCCTATTCGCTATAGTGACATCGCGCCGTGGTATGAGTACGTAGAAAACTACGTGGGCATAAGTGGCGAAGCGCTAGGGTTACCACAATTACCCGATGGCAAGTTTTTGCCCCCTATGGCGTTAAACGTGGTTGAACAACACACGCGGCAGGCCATCGAGCAAAACTTTCCAGAGCGAACGATGACCGTGGGGCGTACCGCCATTCTGACCCAGGCGCACAATGGCCGTGCAGCCTGCCATTATTGCGGGCCTTGCCACCGTGGCTGTTCTACATCGTCCTATTTCAGCAGCAACAGCGTTACGTTGCCGGCTGCATTGGCAACAGGTAACATGACGTTGCGTCCGCACAGCGTTGTGCATTCGATCATCTATGACGAAGCACAAGACAAAGCTGTGGGCGTACGCGTGATTGATGCGCAAACCAAAGAAGTGATTGAGTTCAAGGGCAAAATCATCTTCATGTGTGCTTCGACAATTGGCACCACGCAGGTGATGCTCAATTCGAAATCCAACCGTTTTCCCAACGGCATCGCCAATTCGAGTGGCGCCTTGGGCAAATATCTGATGGATCATCACTTCCTGGTTGGTGCAACAGGCACGATGGCCGGGTTTGAAGACAGGTATTACTACGGCAACCGGCCCAACGGGGTGTACGTTCCGCGGTTCAGAAATATCAGTCCTGAAACAAAGCACCCCGACTTTGTGCGCGGATACGGATTCCAGGGGAGTGCTCGGCGCCCGAGCTGGCAGCGGGGCAATGGCATGCGTGGCTTTGGAAAGTCATTTAAGGAGTCGCTGCGTGATCCTGGTCCCTGGTCCTGGTGGTTGGGTGCATGGGGAGAAGCGCTGCCACGTGAAGACAACTACATGGTGCTCGACAACAACGAAGTGGACCAGTGGGGCATTCCGCTTGTTCGCATCAACTGTACGTGGGGTGACAACGAGTTTGCGATGCGCAAAGACATGGGTGAGACAGCTGCTGAGATGCTGGAAGCCGCCGGCGCTACCAATGTGCAAATTTTTGATCGCTACGAAGATACCAAAGACGAGCAGGGCATTGGCGCTGCGCCTGGCCTCTGTATCCACGAAATGGGTACTGCTCGTATGGGCCGCGATCCGCGCACCTCTGTGCTTAACGGACACAACCAGGCACATGACGTACCCAACCTGTTTGTGACCGATGGCTCAGCCATGGCTTCCTCGGCCTGCCAAAACCCATCGATCACCTACATGGCCCTCACCGCGCGTGCGGTAGACTACGCAGTGGACGAGATGAAGAAAAACAATCTGTAACTCGTTGAAAGTTACACGTTGAAGGTTGAAAGTTAGTTGGGCTGAGACATCTTCTACTTCGTGCCTAAATAAAGCTTTATGCTGGCATGCACGCGTGTGATCTCGCCTGTTCGATCTAGAATATGGGTACTGGCTGCTGCTGGGAGTTGTGAGGTGTCTAGCGTCTCTTGCCGGCCATCTGAGTAGTGGAGCGTTATGCTTGCGGTATCGGCTAGTGTGTAAACAAAGGGCACCTGGCAGTAGGTAAAGGCCAATGCTCGCTCGGGAACGGCTAGGTCCTGTTCATTGCCATCCACGTCAACGTAAGAGAACGTATCTGGCGCCGTAAGGAATTCTTCTGCCCGAAGCAGGGCCGGCTTGATAGTGATACGTCCTTCGTTTACAACAACGCCAAGTTCACCCCAGCGCGAGATGATGTCTTCTTTTACCTGGCCCGTCATGCCCGGTTGGCGCGCGCCCGCATGGGCTGGTGTGTGTGAGTAAGGATCGAAGGGGAAGGCCCCGTACAACTCAGGCGGTTTGTTGAGCCCGATGCCGGCTCGGATGTCGTAGTAGTATTCCACCAGCTTTCCTAGCGTAGTCGGCGCTGCATCTGCGGCAACCGCTGATTGGTAGCTCTCATTGATCGCCAGCACCAATTTGGATACCATGTGCCAATAGATGCTGCCAAGCCCTTCATACCCAAAGAACGTCCCCGAACGACCGGTGTATTCTTTGTGGTTGAACGTATCGGTGTACAACGCGCGTACCTGTTGGCGTTCAGCTTTTACCTCAGCTGCATACCCTTCGCTAGCAAGGACTGATAGTGTAGCATCAATCGCGTCTTTGTCTCGCATACTACCGTTAAAGTGGTAAGCGCCACGCACATCCTGTACAATAAGCTGTGTATTGCCATCGGCAACCAATTTGCTGAGTAGGGCAGAAGATTTAATGGCAGCCGGTGCAATAAGGTTTTTCTCTGTAAATCGAGCAGGCGATCTGTTAGGGTAAAGGATGTAGCTATTCTGATCCTCGCGATACAACGTGCTGGCTTTCAGTGCCGTCAGTACCTCCGTTGTTTCTTCAGCCGTGAGCAAGCCTGCACTCAATACGGCGACCTGGCCCTCAAGCATTTCATACAGATATGATACCGAAATACCATCATCATGCACCTGCATGAGGTTGTATGCATGATACAGCTTGTCCTCACGCTGATTTGCACGGATGGTGTGATCGATATATGCGAGACTTTGCTTAAAGAAGGCGCTTATTGCACGTGCTGTCACGGTCGTGGTGTCACCGGAAAAGCCGCGTGCATACACCTGATTACGGTATACACTACCTGCTCCGCCAAGTGCATCAAGTACGGTCTTGCGTTGCTGGTCTGAGAGCGGGCCGTCGAGCAAGTGGCTGTGGGTATCCAGTGTGCCGGCAATGGAAGACCATAATTGTGCGACTTCTTCCGAGAGCGGAATCTCGGCATCTTCCATTTCAGCAAACAAGGTTGCAGCAAACTGATTGAATCGGCGCAGGTAACACAACGTGACCATCGAGACGCCGTAGCCTACAAGGGCGTTGTTTGCGTCATTCCATTCTGGCCGCTGGGTGTTCATCCAGATCCCGGCCTCGGGAATGAAGTTCGACAACTTGGTAAGGACCGTGACGAGCAGCTTCTCGGTTAGATTGACCAGGAAGACCTGGCCGGCATCGTCCAGTACCAATTTGCCATCTGCTCCCAATGTTGCCACGCGTGCTGCAATGTGGCGGTCCTCTTCGTTGTCGTACAAAATGGTGTCGTGAGGATCTGCGAGTAAGTCCTCATACGACTTGATGCGATACGGTACGTTCGCGTAGGCAAAGACCGGGCGCGAGAGCAGGTTGTTTAGCAACGCAGGATGATGGGAACGGGAGATTTCCAGCAGCTTCAGCAAGTAGATAATCTGGTGGTCGCCCCAGTAACCGATGTACGACCAGGGATCTTCCGGATCCATCACTTCCCAATCGATGCCGGCTTGCGTAATGCGGTACGGATTGTAGCCGTCAACCGTTGATGCATTCACAAACTTGCTTATAATGCTTTCCGTAAAGGCCGGGAACGATAAGCAGAGAGCTTCCCAGTTTTGGAAGATGTCCCGCCAATTGCCTTCGTAGCTTCGCTTGGTGGATCCATCGTCGTTTTTTAAATCGATGGTAAACATATTCCACGGCCGGCTAGGGTCACCATGCCGGCGACTGAAAATCAGCGGCAGGTATTCGTAACACAACCGCTCCAACTGTGGATCTGACTGCACCGTGGCATGTGTGAGGAGCGTGGTTACGGTTATAGTTTCAGGCAACGCCGACAGACTAGCCTGATGGTTGTCGAACACAGGCTGGTTGAAGTGGGCAATAGCCCGCATCAGATCATCGCGTTCGATCCAGGTGTTATTATCGAAAATGCCACCGCGCATGATGTTGAACAACACGTTGGCGTAGTGCCGCGTGGTCGTCATCTGGTCCGCGGTGCACTGCATACCGTCTGCACTGGCAACCAGATGTTTGAGCCGGGTTGTGCCGGCGTTGATGTCCTGACGTAACGCGCTTGCAGCAACGAGGCTGCATCAGCAGCCAGCAAGTTCATTCAAGCGCTACGAACATGCTGCCGGGCCCTGGTTGATTTCTGCCACGATATGCCATTCTGCGCTGAAGCACCGGGGGCCAATGAGAAACTGATCGTCTGAATAAAATATCCGCTCACTCGCTGCCGCGCGAATATCACGCTCGGTCGTCAGCGGGATGCCTCGCCGCGAATGCGATCAAGCTGCCTTGCATCGAAACGAGGTACACATCTGGCGAGAGGCCACCGGTTGTCCAGACGGTTGTAGCATTGAATGATTCGGCTTGGGAATGGGTTTGTCGACCACGAGCGAGCTGAGCGCAAAAATGCCAAGGCCGGTTGCTGATGTCCAGTTCACTTTTTTTGTAGGCATCCAGCAAATTACTGCGCTACTGTCTGCATGTTGCAGCTCGATGCCGCAGTGCAGCAGGTTTTGTATGCCGTCCAGCACTTTGAACGGCAATGCCGAGCTGATCACCAGTACAGCCCGATTTTGCTGTGACTTGATAAACCCAAACCGTTCTCCCGTGCACCAGGTATAGGCAAAACGAATCTACGCCAAGGTCTTCATTGGTAGCACTCGAATCGGATTTTGTCGCTGTAAACGCTCTTGTACAGGCTACTGGTACATTGCGATAGATCCCCTGCATGTCTGAGCGAAAAAGGCTCCCACAAGGTAAATCTTGCCGTCCCGTTCGATCTGGAGGAGGGTTTTACTGCCCGTCTGATCAGCACCGTCGTGGATCCTGATCAACCGAGTAATACGGGAACAGGGCATGATCCGGATCCTTGCCTGCCGGCGGTAAGGCCTGCCCAGGCTGGAGATAAACATCCAGTGGTCGGAATCACTGACAAATCGACATGAAAGAAGGGCTGCATCTGATCGTAGTGACGTATCCGGTAGTATAATTCACCATCGATCTCCACAAACTGTCCGGTTACGCTGGCTTCATGCTCCTGAATGGGAGTGTTTCCAATATAAATGGCTGGTGTCATCTTCTAACTGCTTCGTACTAGCAACGTATGGTGACAAGAAAACGTGTGTTGGCAAGAAAAAAGACAATCAGCATAAACGTGAGAACTGTTCTTGCTGATTGCCCTGTAGGTGTGCTTTTCTATTTTCTATAATATCCCCGGCGATCGCTTCAGGCGTTTACATAGAATGGAATATTGGCGTGAGCCGCGTGTCCCTGACCGTCGTAGATGTAAACAAATAGACGGTAAGCACCACGGTGTGTCCGGGTGCTGTAACAGCGTAATGGATGCGGCGGCTGGATTTGTCAATGAACGTCCATCATAGACGTTCTGGCACTGCTTCGTCGTCGCCTCCTTCACTTTGTGCCTGACTCTCTGCCCGTAGTATTTCCCATGACATAAGACAGGGTATCGCCATCAGGGTCGTTTGATGTTAACCATCGCTGCTGCATACGATTGCGCCGGCCTTGAGGATAGACACCATCGTGTGCCGTTTTATTGTCAAGTGTGGCTGATTCCAGGCGAGGTGAACGCGATTTTCTGGCCATTCACCATTCCAAACGTAGTGCATTACATCAACCGGCTCCGTTTTTTCACCTGTATTCCAGAAACATCCCGTACCAGGTAGGTGTGCGTTCCTGTTTCTGACCCCAAAGGAAGACGTAGGAGCCAACGCAGTTTTCTTTTTGGCTGTCCAATTGCCACGTTGTATCGTTCCATTGTACAAGGTCTGCTTTGGTGGAGCTGTGGGTTTCGATGGGGGCACCCCATGGGGTAGAGTTCACTTCCCAGTGCCCGGTTGCACCCCA
Organism: Rhodothermales bacterium; assembly: GCA_965263205.1. Taxonomy (GTDB): domain Bacteria; phylum Bacteroidota; class Rhodothermia; order Rhodothermales; family JAHQVL01; genus JBCCIM01. The sequence goes on along the minus strand of CBDHHF010000035.1, from coordinate 4,671 downwards.
TTCTGTAACCATGTATGGACCTTCCCATCCCATCTCTCTCGAGGTAGGTGGGCAGGTTGACAATATCAGCATACATCTGGATGCTGATGAGGTCGAGGTCTGGTGCGCGTGCTTTGACTTCAGCTGCTAACTGTTGGGATTGATGCCGGCAAGGGTGGTCGTGGTGAAGATGATTGCGGATCGATTTCATGGATCATCTCCGAAATCTCGTTGACAGCATCCCACACTTTGGGGTTGGTTGCGCCATGATTGAGTTCGTTGCCAATACTCCAAATCATCAGGGCAGGATGGTCCTTGTATTCCATCACCTCAGCCCGGACCCGTTCCAGCTGTTCAGCGACTGCCGCTTCATCATCATAATCAAACCCAAAGTAGCCACGACCGGTGCCTTCGCGCTCCCGAGCAATTTCGATAGGCCCATGGTGACCATCAAGCCATGCTCATAGTGCTTTGATCGAGCACTTCACTGTCCGGTATCGCGGCCGTTGTCCGTGCGCCAGGTGCGGAACGAATTGGCGCCATGTGCTGCCAGTTGCTTCGATATCTGCCAAATTCGAGGCCGGCGCCTTTGATGTAAAATGGCTCATCGTTGATGTAAATTTGATAGCCGGCATCTGATCTCTTTGAGTTCAACATTTGACAGCGGATGTCATCTGCTGAAGCAATGGAGGCTGAGCCTGCGCATGCATTGTCTGGCACCCGGTACAGACCTGTAAAGCTGCAGGCTACAAAAGACCAGTGCCGCTATAAACAAAGTGGAGGTTAGTCTTCATGGTTTTATCCCGTTGGGGTAATGGATTAGGCTTCAACTTTATTGTTGACCAAGCTGCTCTTCAAGTTCTTCGAGTGATTTGCCTTTTGTTTCAGGCAGTACCATGAGGACGAAGACGAGGCCCAGTGCTGCAAAGACGCCGTAAATAAGGAACGTCATGGCGCTGCCCAGATTTTCGAGCTCCCACGGGAAAACAAACTGGACAATGAAAGCTGACGGCCGAGTTGATCAGGCCCACAAAAGAGATCGCCAGGCCGCGGATTTTGTTGGGAAACAGCTCAGAAAACAGTACCCACATCACCGGGACCCAGTGATATTGCAAAACATGCAACAAAGCCAAGGATGCCAACACAGAATGAGCAGGGGGTTCATGCTAATGGCAGCTGTGATAAGTGGCAGATTCGTACTCACTGTAGCCACGTCTTCCCCTAGCGCGTTGGCAAGCGCTGCTTTGTAGGCGAGATCGCCTTCAAAGGTTTGTCCTTCCAGTTGCTGCAAGTTGTTCAACAGGCACAGCTTCCGGCAGCGCCGCGATCGTGTCAGCTTGCAGGGTGTACGTTGCGCTATGGAAGCCAAAGGCCAGCAGGGCCATTGAAAGGACAATGCCAGAGAGACCAAAGACGAGCAGCGGTTTGCGCCCGATAGGCGGTCGATAAGCGCCATGGCAAGCAAGGTAAAGACAAGGTTGATCAAGCCGACTAGAATGGCCTGGACAAACGATGCATTGGTGCCAATCCCCGACTGCTCAAAAATCATCGGCGCGTAGAAGAACACCGAGTTGATACCTGTGATCTGCTGGAGGATGGCAATCACAACGCCAATCAGGAGCACAAGACGCATGGCTGGTGCAAAAAGCTCAGCAAGCGGAATGCTTTCTTTTTGCTGGTCGGCTTTGATGCTAAGTTTAATTTCAGCCAGTTCTTGCGTTGCCTCCGCTTCGCCGTTGGCTTTCGCCATAATGGGCAGTGCTTCGTCTTCGCGGCCTTTCATGATCAGCCAGCGCGGGCTGTTAGGTACGAAGAAGAGGCAGAAGAAGTAGAGTATAGCCGGCAGCGTTTCGAGGCCAAGCATCCAGCGCCAGTTGTACGCATCAAATTGCATGGACTGTGCCCAGGCAGCTTCCGATTGTCCCAACTGCAAAATCATATAGTTGGTAAAAAACGCCACAGAAATACCAATGACGATGTTCAACTGGTTGAACGACACCATCTGACCACGCATTTTGGGCGGCGAAATTTCAGCGATATACATGGGTGCGATGATCAACGAGGCGCCTACTCCAAAACCACCAATCATACGGGCCACTACAAGCGACCAGAAATTGGGGGTTTTGTTTTCATGTTTCATCGATTTTGGTGTTTATTAATTTTATTCAGTGGGTGCAGCGGAACAGGTTGAGAGATGTCAAGTGCTAAATAAATAAACGACGAAATCAACAAACATAGCTCAATAATGAACAACGTGGCGTTACGCAAATTCACAATACGACCAATATTTGCAGATAATACACCTCTCTGAAAATTGCAAGACCTTTCGTACACATTTTTAACCATGCTCTGACTACGTGTTGAGTAAGTCTGTCCACATTTTATAAGATCTAGAACTCAAAGCAGAAATTAATACAATTAGCAAAGTGAATACTCTGTGAACTGTCAATGTGGCTTGCAGTTTGGAAAGAATCAGTTAGCTGAAGCGTAGGCAAGCATAGAATAAGTTCACTACAGCGTAGGACATTGAATAGGAGTGAAATTGAACGTGCGCTGTGATTGGCTGAGAGCTAACGAATGGAGAAACAGCCACCGCTTCACTGCGCGATAAGCCACGTTTTAATGCAAGGTAAATTTCAAAGCGTGATTTCTCGAAACTGGAAAGAGATATCCAAAAACGGTTTTCGGCATTCGAAAGCTCGTCCAAAGAAGAGCTTAAGTTGAGAATATGAACGTCGTCCGAAACCGGGAACCCTTCCGGGGGAAGCTTTGAAAATAAGTGCGAGAAAATTTCTAGTCTTAAATTTTAACACTACTTTTGTTCGGAAAATTATTGTGATCGCTACAGTTATCAGAAAAGGTTCGGAAATGGCTCAAATCAAGATAACTAGTCCTTCCAACAAATGGCCAAAGGAAATTGAATAATACCAAATACTTTTTGAGTTTGAACCTCGTTTACCTTTATGTACCCTATGTAGGAAAATTGTCCGAAAATTGAAAATATTGTTTCTCAGCAAGCAAGCGAGGAATAGCCGCCCCCTTCACAACGTGTAAGCCTTACGATGTGAAAGAGCCAATCAGGTGCTAAGAACCGTGCTGCGGCGCTCTCGCTGGAAGTAAAACTGACTTGAAGTAAAATTCTCCAAAATCCCAAAAATCGACTAACTTTGAAAAACGGCTACCCCCCCGCACGTTTTGGAAGATACGAAGCTGAAACTTTCAGGGTATACGCAAAAGACCTTCTTCTACAGCGTTTAGCAGGGGCGTTTTTTCGAAAAGTCGCTCAGAGATCGAGATTTTGGCGATTAAAGCCAAAGCGAAAAATTCAAAGGCAAAAATAGAAAATGGAAAAATACGAAAAACGGCTACCCCCCCCCGCACGTTTTGGAAGATACGAAGCTGAAACTTTCAGGGTATACGCAGAAGACCTTCTTCTACAGCGTTTAGCAGGGGCGTTTTTCCGAAAAATTCCTCAGTGTCGAAATTTTGGCCTTCAAAGTGAAAAGTACCGTAACCTTAATAAGGTGAAAAATAGCAAAAACGGCTACCCCCCCGTTGCACGTTTTGGAGGTTACAGAGTATCTGAAAATTTGAGGATAAACGCGGAAGACCTTCTTCTACAGCGTTTAGCAGGGACGTTTTTCCGAAAAATTGCTAGAAGTCGAGAAATAGGCTTTTGAACGAAAGTACCGGAAATTGAGAAAAAGGTTAAAACGGTACCTTTCGGAAAAAGTCCCACCAAATTTTAACTATGATAGATAGAAGGCCCATCTAAAGTGCATTCGACTCCTTATGAGTAGGGCTAAATGTGAGAGTAAGCCCCCGCGCTGAGTCTCCAATATTGAAGGAGTTATAGCCCTCCAAAGTTGAGACGTAAATATTTTAGAAAAGTAAAATTAGATCAATCCTCCTTTAAAGACGAATTTCACCCAGAAGGAGTAGAAAACGAAAGTAGGTTATGAGGAGTTAAATTTAGCCCTTTGAATACCCTTTCGAATGGTGTACTTCGTTTTCCCCCCCAGGTGACTGGAACATCCCCATTTTGAGTCTTTAAAGTTGAGTTCAGAAAAATACCTTTCTTTGCAATTTTTATTAAAACATCATTTAGGTCATAAGGCAGATCAGGAACGATTTTTGCTCAGCCATTTTAGTGGGAGGAGGCTCTTGTGAGTCACGTGAGAGAGAAATACCTGTCAAAAAAGAGACAGCCGTCACTCAACCGCACCGAGTAAAAGTCGTAGAACCGAAGTGATGGAAAATGATTCACTAACTCCTCCTCTAACTTTTTATTGATAACGAAGTTCGAACATCAGTCATGATTGACAGGAAGGCGGGAATTAACTTAAATGATTGACAGAATAATGCACTTGAGTGACGTGACTCGCCCCGAAGTAGGAAAAACAGTATTGCTCAGCACTTAGTCAGAGCCCGAATAAGGATGATGAATAATTACGAAATGAAAAATGACTAACGACTCGAAAGAGTACTTTTAGTCGAACGGAGCGCGAAATATCAAGCGCACAAAGATTGAGATTTGTTTGGAGACGGTTGATTTCTTTGCTGTCAACTTTAACGCCGTCGTAGCGGGTTAGAGCACTATCTTCAGAGATGTTGTTGCAATCAGAGGTACAGAAGAACCTGAGCGGGGGTCAATCCGTGGAATTATTCAGAACCGTCGTCGCGGGCTGGAAA
>CBDHHF010000034.1:0-407778 GCA_965263205.1 Rhodothermales bacterium | reverse complement strand
GTTTGGGTCAAGCCGTATGACACCTTTGCGCGAGCCTACCCAGATAAATCCTTTTTTGTCTTCCAGTAAAACATCAGCTTGTGTCACGGGCAGGTCATCCCGCTCGACAAACTGATTGAGTCCGTCGGTAGAGAGCAGGGCAACGCCGGCACTGGTCGCAATCCAGATCCGCTGCCGGCTATCCACGAGAATGTCTAATACAAAAGGGGAAGGGATGTTATTTTCGGTCGAATAACAATCGATCGCTGTGTCAACGATCTGGCAGATACCATTTGCTGTAGCCAACCCAGAGATTACCGTCCTGGTCCTCTTCGATGTCTGTTACATTGTCTGCGGCGAGGCCATCAGCCTGTGTGATATGGTTGAAGTCTTTCCCGTCGTACTGTGATAGACCAGATTGTGTAGCAATCCACATCGTTCCATCTTGCGCATGGTGTAATGCATTGATGGTGTTGTCGAGCAAGCCCGATTCTGTTGTGAAGTGCGTGAACGTGCCTCGTTTGCGAACAGAAATGCCATTCAGGGTGCCTATCCAAAGCGCGCCGTTTTCATCCTCTGACAGGGCTGATATACGGTTGTAGATAAGCCCTTCGGCCATCGTGAAGTGGGTAAAGTCGATCCCGTCAAATCGGCTGAGGCCGCCGGTTGTGCCGATCCATAAATACCCGCGTTTGTCCTGGTGTATGGCTGAGGCTTGCGACTGAATGAGTCCTTCTTCGATGGCGTAGTTGTGTGTTAGGTAGGGTTGGGCTATAGCAGTGGCAGCCGGCATTGCCAAAAGGCAGGCCAGTATGCACAGCCAGATGTGCCATGCATTCCCGTTTCCCTGTACTGCGGTCCCCATGAATTAGTGTGTCGTTTAAAATCAACTACGCAATCGTATGCACACGGGGTATCGACCATTTAAGGGATGGGTTAAAAGTTGATATGTCGTGTTTTTGGGTTTCTGGGATTTGGTGTTCTCGTTAATTATGGTAAGCGGGTAAAAAGAAGCCCGAAAACACGAAAATCCGCGACCACAAAAAAATCGAAAATCGTCCTTAAATGCTGCCGGGAATGCGTATACATTTAGTTGAATACACGCAAGCGCGCCAGTTTTTTGCTCAATGGAGGAATCCGGACAGGGAATTGTGCGTTAGAGGCCGTCACTTGCAAAAAATGCAGCCCTGCCCAAGTGGCGGAATTGGTAGACGCGCTACATTCAGGGTGTAGTGGGGGCAACCCCGTGGAGGTTCGAGTCCTCTCTTGGGCACTTGTGATAATCGGCTTAAACGACTTCGTTTAGGTCGATTTTTTGGTTTCTAGAGGTTTTGTGCTCGCGTTAAAATGACTATTGGTTTGCCCGAAGTGGGGGTGATTAACGACATTAATTCTAGGTAACAGCCCGAATATAATTACTTACCTAAATTAGTCAACACTAGAGCACTAATTCAATTCATTAAAGATTTTGTCAATAGTGTGATTAAGGTATTTTGAGTAGCCCCCTGCTCTATTCCTCTGTCGCTACAGCCTCGTAGACCGTTCTATGGGGTAAAAAGACATGTCGTGAATATAGGTAATCGTGCGTATTCATAACTGGCACCTGTGCCATCAGCTGGTATAGGTGCATCACGCATTACTCATCTAACCGTATTTCGACATGAACAAGCTATTTAATTTAGTTTTACTCTGTTTTGTAGTAGCCTTGACTGCTTCATGTGACTCGGCAACGACCTCGAATGAGCCCGAGGCAGCCAGTGCGTCCAGTTCACAACTTTCTGTGCCTTGTAACACCACCTCGCACGCAGGTAGTCCACTTGGTGAGTTGCAACTGAGGCAATGCGACTTTGATGGGGATTATGTTACAGGGGGAAGTCAAGTCACAATCACTAAACTTATTTCGAACGAATCTGCATCCAGGAATTTTGTCGCACCATCCGACCCATTGTTCGATAATACCTGTTCATTACCTACCAATGATGTTCTGATTACTTATAATCTCACTGCTGGTTTGAATGACTTTGGAAGCCCAGATAACTCATGCGCTCTTTTCTGGGCACAGCATCCGCAGTTTACCATGCGATTCCATGACACCTATTTAGTAGAGCGACAAGGTAGCTCACAAAGGCTCTTAGTTCGCTACAGCGGAGATTCGTCCGAACCCGATGCCAGGGCCGTATATCACGGATCTATCCTCAGTTACGTTGAGTGCCACAATGATGCAAGCTGTATCGCTTCAGGTGGGGTTACAGTGCAGGGTAATGCCGTTAAGAGAGCCGTTCCAGCAAAATATGAATACGACATCGGTTACGGCACCGTAACAAGCTCAAACAGCAGCTACGGGATTATGACCGTTACAGGAGGGACAGGAGGTTTTCAAGCTTGCCCGCTGACTTACCTAACCTATTCGTCATTCAATGATTTAGGAGGAAGTCGCCCTTCTGCTGGTCAAAACGTTAAGTTGGTCGGTGTTATAGACACAAACGACTGTGACGTTAAGCTATATGACTGGGTGCCGAACTAACCCTCACTCAACATACCATTTCAACCGTGTCAAAGGGAATGCTCCGAAAGGGGCACTCCCTTTTTGGGTTCTAGTAGCCAGAGATGTCCTTTAACCCAAAACTCTTTAACGCTTTGTCGAACGCAGTTTCCTTTAAAACCTGTTGTTATTGAACTTCGACTACTCCACTTATTGCTATGAAAGACCTCAGACCATACAGATTGGACAGCTGATGCCCTAATTTTTCGCGTTGATTAGACAGTAATGATTCGAAAAGCGTCTCATACGGGGGGCTGTCAGTTTAATCACCTGGGTGCTCCACTAATCAAGCTGAATCAAGGCCAACTAAATATGCATAATATGAAGTCTCATCCTCTTTGGCAGTTAGCTGAGTTCTACTAGTTGGTAGAGCTGCAGAGAAGCACTCCGAGGTGGGGGCTCCATCGGCGTATTCTGATTGTGCCTCCTTGCCGATTCGAAGTCGGCGCTTAGGCCGTTAAACAAAGCAATCAGGATACGCTTTCTTTTTTGCTCATCCACAACTTTTGAATATACCTTTAATTGAAATTTGCAGAGGTGTCAAATGGCTAAAACAAAAGCAATAGAACAGGACGGTGAGGTGATAGAGGCGTTGCCAAATACTAAGACAATTTCGTGTTCGATTGGAAAATGGTCACGAAATAATGGGTTTGTTATCGGGTAAAATGCGTATGCATTTCATCAAAATATTACCAGGAGACAGAGTCAAAGTTGAGCTGAGTTCTTACGATCTATCAAGGGGTAGAATTGTCTATCGCTACAAGTAACAGTTACTATGCTAGAATTGCGATCACGCCTACGGCGATCCATCCCAAAATGAAGATCATAGGTAGTGCTCGCCAGGGGCGCATAAATTTACCTATACCACTTGACTCTGCACGGCGTCCCATTACGAGCACCTCATCTAAAGCGACACCTTCAGGAAGTCTTTCCTCGACCCATTTGACACGTCCTCGTACGGCAGGGCTGTACATGCTAATTGCAGTCCATAAAGACAAAGCCACTGCAATCCCCAATCCAACCAACACAAGAGTTAAGGCTCTGGGCGCTTCGACCCATGCAAACGCAAGAGCTGCAAATAACAATCCCTGTACCTGAATCAGCCATCCTTTTTAAAAAAGAGCCGCTGGTTCACAAGTTCATTCCTCGTGCATGATCAATTCTCTCACAACGGGAGCTAGTTCTGATACCTGTTCCTTTGTTAACTTCTTCATTCTTACTATTGAGGGTGGGTAGAAAAAGAGTCACAAAACATGGGTTGATCAAGATTTTCTCTCATGTTTGCGGAGTTGATGGAAATATCATCATTATACACCCATTATGCAATTACCTGAGTATTGTAAGCCTAGGCCGAATAGAAGGCACAGTTTTTTATTGCTCCTTTCTAGCAGATCTAGAAAGTGGGGACGCAAGTGGGGATGTAGAGAGGGCGGAGACCTGGTAGTGAAAACGACTTAAAATCAGGCTAAATCCTTAATTTTCAATACTAAACCGAAAGGTGGAAATTAGCTCGTATAGGCCAATTTTACATTCAGGGTGTAGTGGGGGCAACCCCGTGGAGGTTCGAGTCCTCTCTTGGGCACTTGATAGAATCGGCTTAAACCATTGTGTTTAGGTCGATTTTTGCGTTTTGGGAGGTTTTGTGCTTTCGCAGGAATTTCTTTATTGCTTGCCTATATACCAGTTGGGATTACTATTTTCAGGTCACTAAAGGGCATAGCGGTCAACGAAGCAAAATTGACTTTATCGATGAAGCTCATGATTATGCCATGAGTTGGGTAAACAACAATTTGCACGAAGCGCTCTTTTCCTTTTGCCCACTAAAGGGCGCCATCTATCAAAATTCGAATGAAAAAAATCGTCCCATACACTTTAGCGCTATTGTTGCTGGCAAGTGCCATCGGTCACGCTATTCGACCAGATTTTTACGCCCCCATGATTCCTGATTTCATTTCGGTTTCATTGGCGAATATCCTGGCAATCATTACAGAAGCAGCGGTGGGCATCATGCTCCTTGTTCCAAAATATAGAAAATGGGGAGGAGTAGGTTTTATGGCACTTATGATAGCCTTTTTACCTATTCATGTGTGGGATTTATTTAGAGAAAATCCAGCGATAGGAGCACCGCCTATGCCGGCGATTCGTTTAGCTTTTCAATTTCTATTGATTTATGCAGGCTGGTGGATATATAAATCAAACACGCATGATTATAACACGTCTCTAGTACTCAGTCACCGTGAAGATGATGGATGAATGATGCACTATTTTTGTTGCCAGCAAGGCGTGTCATGTAGCCCTACTGTAGTAAGGCGAGATGGCACAACATGGCTGGCGAGAAAAAGAGTCATCAGAACCCATCAGATTCATGGTGACTGAGTACTAGTTACCTGATGGATAAGAATCAATTGACAGGCTCAAGCCAAAATCTGCTGACAACCACTACATAAACAGTTACGATCTAATATCCATCGTTGGCCCTCTCGTGTCAATATCCGCTTGTATTCATGATTCACTACTCCAAAGCCTCATAGGATACAGACCTGGTTGACTAGTTGCTGTAAGCTAGTCGATTTTTTTGCTTAATGCGCTCCCTACCTTCTTTCCTGCTATTTGATCGTTCAGCAAATCTTTTGCGATGCCAACCACTGATAAGAGTCCTGTATCATCTCTTCCAGACTGTGCTTACAATAGCCCAGTTCTTGCTCAGCTTTTGTTGCGTCTACGCACAACCAGTTCGAAGACAGCGTTGCAATTTCTGGAGTCAAAAAAGGTTTTTTGCCGCGCAAGGTGCAGAAGAAAATGACAACCCAGGCTAAGAAATGCATCATGGCTGCAGAAACGGGTTTGTCTGGGACCTTGCCGCCTATAAGTTGCTGCGATTGAAGGGCTAACTCGTGAAAGCTGGCGTCTACGCCACCCAAGAGGTAGCGCTCCCCTGTTTTGCCTTTATCGACGGCTTCACGCATTACTTTGGCGACTTCAAAAACGTGACAAAAACTTCCCCCGCCATTCCCAATGCCGGAGAATTGATCTTCTTTTATTTTGATAAAGATTTGCGCCCAGCCGCTGGTGTCATACGGGCCAATAATATTTCCCGGACTCAAAATTACAGCGTCTAATCCGTTCTGAATGCCGCGCAGAACTTCCTCCTCAGCCAGCGCCTTGGATTTGAAATAGTTGATGTTCGAGGTGTGCACGTTTGATGGCGTTTGTTCATGGATACGTCCTTCATGAAAGCCAAACACGGCCACGGAAGACATGTGTATAAATCGCCCCGCCTTCTTTTCGAGCGCAACTTCTACAACATTGCGCGTCCCCAATACATTCACCCTGTTTTGTTTTTCGTTCATTGAAGCACGCAGGCTCGTGTCTGCGGCGAGGTGAAAAACGGCATCTACATGGGCAGGAAAGACTGCTCGAAGGGATTGTTTGTCCGTAATGTCACCACGAAGAATTGTTATACGCATCTCCTCCAGGTGAGGAGATGAGCGTTTGGGTAGACACAGCGCGAGTACCTGCCATCCATGCTTCAGCAGCTCTTTCGTCAGGTTGAGTCCCACAAACCCATCTGCGCCAGTGATAAAAGCTGTACGCCCCATGGTAGACCTAATAATGCGTTGAGAAAACAGGGGCTAGGGATTGGATAGAATGTCCCACTACAAATAAAACACGGGAATGCGTAGACAGGACTATCGATTAGATGGAAATACGAGAAAGCTTTGATACGCGCACGACTATACACCATGATTTTTTAGTAACGGATGTAACTATCCCGGGATAGCCCCCGTAACCTGAAATCCATTCGAAGACACACACTCGTTCCTTTTTTAACTCACACTTCTAACTACGAAGGTGGCTTCTATTATGAAAAAAATTACCCCTTTATTTGCCATTCTATTCCTGGCACTTGGCACAACGGCATTTGCAAATACAACCTCTCTCGACACGGAAGCTGTACGGGGTAAAGCATTCATTGAGAACGTCAATGAAGATCCCGAAGCAGAGCAGTGGAAAAAATTTAGCGAAAACCTTGTTGTTGCGCTCAAGTCAGATCATGACGGCGTACGGGCCGGCGCCATGGGGATGGTCATCCGATTTGGCGAAAAGGTCGACGTTTCCGAGCGAAAACCTTGTTGTTGCGCTCAAGTCAGATCATGACGGCGTACGGGCCGGCGCCATGGGGATGGTCATCCGATTTGGCGAAAAGGTCGACGTTTCCGATGCAGTTTTTGACGTAGTGAACATCTACAGAACGCATGAAGACGAAAACATGCGGCGCATGGCGCTAGTCACATTAGGAAAAATGGATAGCGACTGGGCCATTGGATTTCTGCAGCGTGCTGAGCAATTTGAAACGTCGGATGTATTAAAGCAAACGATGCGCGCGGTGATTAAAGATTACCATGCGCAGCACGAGGGCTAGGCAATTTCAGGCAACTGAATAGACAGCACAGAATTTTAAAAAGAAAAACCTGGACACCTGCATTGGGTCCAGGTTTTTTTATTCCGTACGGGATGGAGGCTCGTAGTCCCTGTTCGGCACCCGGGTTCGCGGGGCAATAGGTATCGTTTCGGGCTCTTCTTCTAATGAAAGAGACTCAGGCATTTCACCACCCAGCAGTTTCACCCGGCTCTGTATTTTGGCGATGAGCACCTCCCGCAACACATCGGGCTCATTGCTACCCAGGATGACGATTTTGTTTTTCTTCCAGGGCGTTTTGATCTCCAATTCGATACCACTCCCAAACGAAACCGCGTACTGCATGCCTTTGGAGGTGTGCCGCGATCCCAGCCCGCCCATGTTCAAATGCTCCACGACTCTCACATCCAGAATTTTTTCGAGCGCTACCTTTTTACGAAAGGAGCCCAGGCCATAATGCCAGCTGATGTGCGTATCGTCAACCGTAATGGTCATGCCATACAGGAAAAGGGCTAATACCGTACAAAAGAGTGCAATTAATCCAAATAGAATATCCATTCCCGGCGCAGGGTTGCCCCATATCAGCATCGCAAGGACGGCGACCGACCAGGGTGCCAATAGAAATAAGGACCAGTAACCAATTTGCGTGTGTCGATAGGTTTCGGGCATACGGACTTTGGGGAGACGTTTAAAGAATTTACATTGGGCTGCCTATACCATACGGCGTTTCAGATACTTGATAAAGGCATCCACGTGCGTTACACTGATGAACTCTGGCTTCCAGACGAGCCAGCAGGACAGTGTGGCCGATTGAGTCGGCGACAGCGTCAGCGGACGCAGTCCGTTGTTGGACATGCGTATTTTGGATGCAGGTAATATCCCGGCCCCAATGCCCAGCGATGCCCATTCTTCCACAACTGCATAGCTTGTTGCATGTCCGGGATAGGTATTTAAAGGCAGTTTTGCGTTGCTAAACAGGTTTTGGGTTACGCTTTGTAAGCCGCATGCATCCACGGTGAGGATCAGCGTGCTTTTTGATGCCTCTTCCAGTGAAACGGTCTCGGCTTCATGCTGCCGTGGGTCGCCTTCCTCAAATACATAGCATAGGGGTTCTGTATACAACAGCAAACGCTTGACGCCCGTTATCGATACACATTCTGGTAAAACGAGCACATCAAGTTGCCCAGCGTGCAGACGGTCGGAAAGGTCGTCCAAGAAACACTCTTTAAAGAAAAACTCAATTTCAGAATTGGCCTTTCTGAAGTCTGATACCAGTTCATGAATAACCCGCATGTCAACAACCGGTGAGACACCAATCCGGATCACGCGATGCGTGGGATCCCGCCATCCCGTTGCAACGCTTGTGATTTCTTTCAGATCAGATAGGGCCCGCTCAATGTAGGGAATCAGGTGCTTTCCCATTGGGGTCAGGTGTACAGAACGTGTGGTGCGGTCAAATAGCTTGCCGCCTAATTCTTCTTCTAATGAAGCAATACCATTGGAGAGGGTCGGTTGCGTGACGTGGCATGCAACAGCTGCTTTGCTAAACGAGCCGGCTTCTGCTACAGCCACTGCAAATCTAAGGTGTGCAATGTTCATATATAGTGTGTTGCTATAAGTATATTTAATAATACAATTTCACTATCAATGGGTTCTGGTCTATTTTGCAGTAACGAAAAAAAGAACGCACCGCGGGCGTCTCCAATCATCTTTAACCCTTAACTGATAGAGCTTGAAAATGAAACTAGTACACCATTTTTGTCGAAATATGCGCCCTTTATCTTCGTTATGCTTGATACTGGGCCTGCTCTTTGTAACCGCTGCATGTGATGCAAACGGACAGGATCAGGGCACCCACGATGCAACGCACACTGCCATTCAGGAAGTGCAGTGGGGGCCTACGTCATTTGGTCCGGAAGCCTCGCCTGTGAGTGGAGATTTTGCTGCTGGGCAACACATAACGTATATCCGGATGCCAGGGGCGCTGGCAACGCCTTTGCATGCGCACACGCACAGCTATGTTGGCATCGTCGTGAAGGGCACCATGCGCCACTGGTTGCCGGGTTTTTCAGAAACTGAAAAGGATTTGCCAGCGGGGTCTCACTGGTTTATGCCTGCGAATGCAAAACACGTGAGCGAGTGTCTTGAAGGTAGCGAATGTATCGCGGCCATCTTCCAGGATGATTTCTTTGACTTTAATCCTGTAGACGAAAACTGAGGGGGGATGGACATGCAGTCGATTTTATCTGAATTAAACCACGAAGTAGTAGCTACCCGGAAATTGCTAGGCAAAATTCCAGCACACCAGTTGGGCTGGAAGCCACACAAAAAAGCTATGTCTTTGGGGCAACTCGCGCTTCATGTAGCAACCATACCCGGAAACATTGCTGGTTTTACCGAGGATGGGGCAACCAGCGTCGCCGTACTTGTGCATCATCCTGAAGCAGAAAACAAAGACGAAATTCTTGGAGCGTTTGATACGAGTATTTTGAAAGCAAGGAACGTCATTGAAAAAGACGCTGCTGAATGGGAGTCGAGGCAGTGGACATTAACGAAAGGAGAAGCCGAGGTGCTTGTCTTGCCCATGATGTCGCTTGCGCGACTGCTGATGTTGAATCACTGGTACCACCATCGAGGTCAGCTTGCAACCTACTTGCGCATCCTTGATGTGCCTGTACCTGCGATTTACGGGCCTTCTGCAGATGAAACCCCATTTTAGTGTAGGTTGTAATTAATGTAGGTTGTTATAGATTGAACAAAGGCCAGGTGTGGGTTCCACATCTGGCCTTTCGAATACCTACAAGCTTAGCATTTAATTTCGGGGTTTGATTGTGCTGCCCCAAACGTGGATTCTATCACTACATCGAAACAAAAGCCAGCGATCTTAACGCGTATAGTCTTAGGCAACTGGTTGGGTATCGCCGGAACGAAGATATCACGTTGCTCTATTGCATCAACTACCTCGATACGTTTGTCAATGCATCTATCAGTGATGCTTATCTCGCCCACTTCGAGGCCAACATGAACACGGTGCGCGAAGCCGGCCTCAAGTGTGTGCTGCAGTTTGCGTACACCAAAGGTGATATTGCTTCTACTTCTGAACCATCTATGTTTGCGCGAGCTATGAACCTGGTCCCCTGATCTACCCAATACATTTTACCGTTTTCGGGGTCCAACGTGATGCCTTCAGGGGCTGCTACGAAGACTCGTAAAATGGTTTCCTCCATGCCGGCTAGATTTGCACCGGTGTAAGACGCCAGACTGGTTTTGTGGATGCCGCTTACGCTAGCCCAGAAAATATCACTGCCTTCCTGTGCATACATTTTGGGGCACAAAAGGAGCGCGGATATCAGGATAGCTGTGCACATTGGAAAAAAAGATGCTTTGCACCCGTAGAATGGCTTGTTTGGCAGCGAAAAGTCTACCCGGAAATACAATGCTAAAGGTATGTGCATCGCTTTTTCTCTTAATTGAGGTCCGTTATCAAGGTAGTAAATTCAATACCCAAGAGTGAAATCATGGAAGCTGCCTTCATTTTATGTAGATTGAGGGGATCGTTGTTTTTAGAAGTTTTTATGGCCACTTGTTGGCTGTTGTATGGTTAGGTGAGCTTACCGATGAAGCGGTTCTTTATTGGAATTCTTTTGCTAGTTGTTGTGTTGCTTGCTGTTGTTGCGATCAATACCGCAAG
Source organism: Rhodothermales bacterium (assembly GCA_965263205.1). Lineage (GTDB taxonomy): Bacteria > Bacteroidota > Rhodothermia > Rhodothermales > JAHQVL01 > JBCCIM01. The sequence goes on along the minus strand of CBDHHF010000034.1, from coordinate 397,146 downwards.
GTTTGACACGCAGCAAGTAGAGGTAGCAGCAATTGATCCGATCGACATTGATATAAACGCAGTATCCACCCGGCTTGCTCAAGCGTTGCAATTTCAAACCATTTCTTCTACAGATACAGCAGCGGTAGACTGGCCGGCGTTTGCTTCCCTCAATGCGTATCTGATGGAAGCTTTCCCTTCCGTACATGCCTCATTAAACAGGGAAATAGTAGGCAATTATTCCTTGCTTTATACATGGAAAGGCACCCAACTTGATCTCGATCCTATTGTGCTTATGGCCCACCTGGATGTTGTACCGGTTGAGCCTGGAACAGAAGCAGATTGGGAGCATCCGCCGTTTTCTGGCCATGTTGACACTGATCACATCTGGGGGCGGGGCGCACTTGATGATAAAAGCAGTGCGCTTGCCATTCTTGAAGCTGTACAGTTACTGATTGAAGCAGGCTATCAGCCCGAGCGCACGGTTATGCTTGCCTTTGGGCACGATGAAGAAGTTGGCGGCAAGGATGGGGCAAAAATGATAGCGGCGCGCCTGGAAGATGCCGGCATCACACCCTGGCTTGTACTGGACGAAGGCGGCATTATCCTCGAAGATCATCCGATGCCGGTTGAACAGCCGCTTGCGCTTGTGGGGATTGCGGAGAAGGGGTACTTAAGTCTTGCGCTGTCTGTTGAAGGCGTAGGAGGCCACTCGTCGATGCCCGAGCGGGAGACGGCCATCGGTATTCTCAGTGGCGCGTTGCATCGACTTTCACAAGCACCTTTTCCCGGGAAAATCGAAGGGGTGAGCCGGCAGTTGTTCGCGTACGTGGGTCCAGAAATGGCGCTTCCGTTCAAAGCGCTCTTTGCCAACCAGTGGTTGTTTGGGCCGGTGATTGTACAGCAATTGTCTGCAAGTCCAAGCAGCGACGCCATTTTGCGCACGACCATCGCACCAACGATGCTGAAAGGGAGTCCAAAAGCCAACGTATTGCCTTCTCAGGCAGAAGCTGTGGTGAACTTCCGCATCATCCCCGGCGAGACCGTTGAAAGCGTAACGGAACGCGTGACAAAGCTTATCGATGACCCGCGCGTTCAAATCGAATCGTATGCAGGTGCAAAGCAAAATCCTTCCGTTGTGTCGTCCACAGACGATGAGCCTTTTACCCGGCTTCAGCAAACCATTCATGAGGTGTTTCCAGAGACCGTTGTTGCACCGTATCTCGTAGTTGGTGGTACAGATGCAAAACACTTTAGTGGCTTGTCCAACCACATTTATCGATTTTTACCGGTCTATTTCCGCGCGGGTGATGTACCCCGAATGCACGGCACCAACGAACGCATTTCAAAAGCAGATTATGCTGATGCCATTCGGTTTTACCATCGGTTGATAAGGAATATTGGGGAGTGAGGCGTTTGGAGTATCGAAAACCCGAAAGCACGAAAATACACCCTCTACGGCTTCTCAAAGACCATGAAGTGTTGTTGCGGGAGGAAGTCCTGGGTCTCTACCCAGTTTAGGCCGGCGGCTTCCATTTCTTTTTTTGCCTGGGCCTCCGTCATTTTGTGCAGCGGCTTGATGGGCACGCGCGGGTCCTCGCCACGGTACTCGATTAACACAACTTTTCCGCCCTTCTTTAGGGCCGTCGTCATCGCTTGCCCCATTTCATACGGGTAGGAAAATTCGTGGTATACATCGACCATCAGGATTACATCCACGCTGTCTGCCGGCAGGTTGGGGTTGGTTTCACTGCCTTTGATCAACGCCACGTTTTGCACGTTGCCGCGCTCGATGCGTGCTGCCATCACGTCGAGCATTTCCTGTTGGATGTCAACGGCCAGCACGTTGCCTTGAGGTACTCGAGGTGCCATGCGGAAGGCGAAATAGCCCGTGCCGGCGCCGATGTCTGCTACTACATCGTCTTCTTCGAGAGGAAGGGCCGCGACTAATGCGCTGGTGGCTTCTTCGGCATCACGTTCTACGCGCTCCAACCAGGCGGCACCTGCAAATCCCATCACGCGAGAAATCTCACGCCCCATGTATATTTTACCGATACCGTCGAGACTCGCGCGTTTGGTCTCGTAATGATTTGCGTTTGCTGTAGCTTGCGGCGCCTCGGTTTGGGCGCAGGCCGGCACAAAAAAGGTGAAGCAGAGGAGGAGGACCAAATACGTGGTTGTGTTACGAATTATCATGCTTGTTAGCTGGATTTGAACGGGCTCCGCTATAATACACACAAACGCCGGGGATATGCACCAGTCCTTGATTATCGTCATGCCTAACACCGCAGAGTCCTTGCACATCACCAACAATCCGTCATGCCCAGCTTGACTGGGCATCCACCAGTATGACAAACGGTATCTAGTCGTTAATCGATGGTACGGCCATTTGGGTGGATACCCAATCGAGTTGGGTATGACGTGTGTGACGGGGGGAGTGAGAAAATGCTAGTTTTCTCGCATCTTTGCGTGAGTAAGGCACGTAAGGGTTCAGAAATTGTGTGTTTTATCACAAAATCCCACTCTTAGTTATGAAAAACGCCACTTCTGTTTTCCTGCTTTTACTTCTTATCCCACATGTTGCATGCGCCCAAACGCCGAACCTGTCAAATGAACTGGATGCCTACGTTGATGAAGTAATGACGGCGTATGGTATGCCAGGGGTAGCGTTTGCTGTCATCAAGGATGGTGAAGTGATCCACAAAAAGAACTACGGACTGGCCAATCTTGAGCACCAGGTGCCCATCACTGAAAACGCCATCTTCAGGGTGTACTCGCTGACCAAGCTCATGGTAGTATCGGGACTATTCCAGCTTATCGAGCAGGGCAAGTTAACGCTCGACGACAACATCACGGCGTATGTAGACGGGCTGCCGGCTGCCTGGCACCATTTGCAAATCAAACACCTCATCACCCATTCCAGTGGCCTGCCTGACATGGCGCCGATTCCTGTCTTTCAAGACCTTTCCGAAGAGGAAGCAAAAGCACGCGTGTTTGCAGCGTCGCTGCGTGCGGAAGCTGGCAATGTGTACGACTACAACCAGACCAATTTCTGGCTACTCAAAGAGATTCTGGAGCATGTCACTAACATGCCGATGGATCAGTTTATTCTGGAGAACCAGTTCAGCTCGGCGCCTGATACCGCCTTCTTTTCGGTGGATTCGCGCGACATCATCCACAACCGGGTCACCGCTTATTTTCCATTTGCCAAAGGGTATACCACCATCGAGCATCCGTATCTACAGGGTGACTATGCGTATGCGATGAACGGGCTCAATATCAGCCTGGATACCTTTATCCATTGGAGCTTGCAGTTGCGCAACGATGCCATTATGCAGCCGGCAACACGCGCCAAGATGTGGGAGCCATTCCCGTATGCATTATCCGACAAACTGTTTACCCATGGGTGGGATATGCGCCGCGTACAGGGACACAATTCATATGGCTTCTCAGGCAGCCTGGTTACCGCCTATCGCATTTTTCCGGATGATGATCTTAGTATTATCTTTCTGGCAAACGGCATGCGCGACTTTTTCAATATCGAGGACATCATGAACACCATTGCCCTTCACATACTCGAGTAATCACGATAACGTGTTAGGGTAGCGGATCTAGCTCGAAGCCCGTTTCAGTTTGGGATACCGTACAGCCGGCAATTTCGCAAACAGCAGTTAGCGATTGCTGTGCACCCACCGGGGCGGGCGCTATCCATGTGAGCACGGTGGTCTGCAGAGTGGGGGATACCTGAATGGTAACCGCATACTTGCGTTCCAGTAGTGAGGCTAAGGTTTGCAACGGTTGGTTGATGCTGGCAACACCTCCTTCCGTCCACATGCGTGCCTGCGTTTGATTAAACGGAGCGGGTGAAGAAGGACTGCCTGCGTTCCCAACGATTCGGCTTTCCTGGCCGGCTTCTACAACAGCAAGCGAGGTACCTGCGGCGCTAGCAGTGAAGTGGACGGTGCCCTCCGTGACCTGCAAGATGGTTTGGGTTGAGTCTGCAGGCCACGCATTGACATTAAATGCTGTCCCAACAACCTGGATGCTTGCATTTGCTGTGGTCACCACAAAGGGACGCGTACCAGGTTCTACGTCAAAAAATGCTTCACCCTCCAGGTATACAGCCCGATAGCGTCCCCATAACTTTCGCGGGTAGGTTAGGGTTGATGCACTGTTTAAATCTACTGATGAACCATCAGGCAAAGTGAATTGTGCAATTGCCCCCGCGGGTACCTCGTGGGTTACCGTGGTGGTGCCATACCATGCAATAGCCAGGGCAAGGATGAGGAGTGTAGCGGCTACTTTCCATGCTTGTCGCAGCACATGCATTCGTACGCGTGTTTGTGTTGGCGTTGCACTTCGCATTTGCTGTTCAAACCGGGCTACAGCGGCGTCAACTGTATCGTCGGGCATCGCCGGCGTATCTTGGGCTGTGAGTGCCCACACTTTTTCCAGTGCCGCTTTTTCATCGGGCTGCTCGCGATTCAGCGATGCCTGGACGTCTTTGGGTATCGTAGCTTTGGGTTTCATAGTTCAAGCAGCTTGGCGTCGAAGGACTGAAGACGGTCTCGCAAGAAGCGAAGGGCGGCAACCAGATGATTCTCAACCGTTTTGATCGAGATATCCATGACTTCTGCAATTTCTTGGTACGAAAGGTTGGCGTATCGGCTCAGTTCGAACACCTCGCGCCGACGCGCCGGCATATCGTTGACCCATGTTTCAATTTTGGCCTGCATCAGCGCGCCGTGCGTAGTAGAGGCTGGATCAGCAGACGGCGTGGGTTCGGGGATATGCTGCATCAACCGCTCGTGGGTTTTGTCATCGCGGATGGCATTGAGACAGAGGTTGCGTACGCTTTTGTAGAGCAGTGCCCTGATATTGGTATCTGCTGCGGTCAGGCTGCGCCGGCTCCAAAGGCGAAGAAATGCTTCTTGCACGGCGTCTTGGGCGCGCACATCGTCCTGCAAGAACCGCGAAGCATAAAGATGCAGTTCTTCATAGTGCTGTCTATACAAGTTGGCGTAGTGCTGCTCCGACAGCACAGCGTGCTTTTTTGACAACGCGTTGGACGTGGGCTGATTGACAAGAATACCGAGCGCCGGCTTCATCGACCTGATCGTATACTCCGATGGCTTCAGGATGGTCTCCATGGCAATTTTTCGGTTTCGGCGTGGTAGCGAATCAGGATGGTTATCGATCCTGGATGTGGATCCAGATCGAAGGATGCATGCCGGCAAACACGCCGATGTTATTGCTCATATTGGTCTTGATCCGAACTGCCTCAGCAAACGGATTCTGTAGCGACTCGTTTTGGAGCTTCAGCGTGCGGTGGTAATCGTGAAACGTTTGGGTAACCGTTGAAAACTCGATCACTTGTTGACACTGAAGTTCGGGCGGCGAATTGGTGCCGGCGCCGCAAATGTCGTCGGCTACTTCGATAACAATTTCTTTGCGTTCGCCATCAAAAAAGGCGTCGCTAAACGTGATGCCGTCGTCCCGTATTTGTGTGGGGTTGTTGTCGCCAATCAAGTCGTCGGGGTCGGCACCAAATAGATCGTCTTGTAGATCGGATACCAACTCAAAACCTGAGGTAAGGGCAATTACAAAGTTGGTCGAGACATCGATGGTTCGGTAATGATGCCTGAGATTGTAATAGTTCACCTCGCCGGCTGGGTCGTCAAACACAATGCGAATTTCACCGCGCACACCCAATCCGTCACTGGCCGTTTCTGGTGTGTATTCAGCTTCCTGTATGGTAACAGAAGCTGGAATGTGATCAATGCCCGTGACGGTATCGTAGCCGGCAGCGCTTACCTCGACGGTATAGGTCTGTCCTGGTACGGGCCGCAGGGTATCCGACTTGTAGCGTGCCACCAGCCGATTACTTTCGTTATTGCCAGGATTATCCGCGGGCAGCGGGTTTAGAATAAAACCGCCATCCAGCCAAAATAAATCTTTAAAAGGCAGCTCTTCCAATACTTCACCATCAGCAAGAATTACTACCCTGGCATTGGTCACTGCCTGAGGTTTGTCGCCACCCAACAACGGGGCATTGGTGTTTACATAGACCTCAATAAGGCTATCGGGCTGGAAGATGCTGTTTACAACAAGCGCCGGATCCGGCTGGGGTAGACTGGCTTCGAGGATGAAGTCTTCCTGGCAGCCCATGAGGGTAACTGCTAGCATAATCAGAGCTATAAATACACTACGTTGCATGCTCATATCTTAAAATTCGAAAGCGTAGCTGAAAGAGGGTAGGAAGGGAAAAAGACTGGCTTGTTTAAGCACAAATTCTGTGTCATCTACAAAGCCGCCTGAGTTTTCGCCAAGGTCCTGCTCAACAAATATGAAGTAGGGGTTTTTGCGGTTGTAGGTATTGTAGGCCCCAAGCGTAAGTACATGACTGCCTCGTGGCGTTGGCCATTTGAGATTGGCACCGATATCCAGGCGATGATAGGGCTGCATCCGGTATCCGTTACGAGGCCCCACGCGTTCAACATCAATGTTGGTTGCCTCAATGAGACTGTCGTAGGTGATGTTTGAAATGATGCCAGGGCTAAATCGCGCTGTACTGATGGTCACTGCCGTGCCTGTACCATATACCCAGGAGCCGGATAAGCTGAGCCGGTCGTTTAGGTGATGCACCAGGGTAAGTGCTACATCGTGTCGCCTGTCATATCGGAAAGGGAAGGTTTCGCCACCGTTAAGGTTTTCGAACGTGCGGTCCGACCTGGAAAGCGTGTAACCCAGCCAGCCCGTGGTACGGCCTGTACTTTTCTGGATGAATAGCTCAATGCCGTAAGAATTCCCTTCGCCGGCTTCGACGTTGTCTTGCCAATCATTCGCAGCGCCCAGAAAGTTAGCGCCTTCTTTGTACTCGATGATGTTATCCATCCTTTTGTAGTACGCTTCGAGGCTGAACTCAAAGGCTTCCGCCGTGCTGTGTGCCAGGCCAACGGTAAACTGTTCGGAACGCTGTGGTTCAACATTCTCGGTAGCCGGCACCCATAGGTCGGTGGGCAGGCCAAGTCCGCTGTTGACAAGCAGGTGAATGTATTGCGACATGCGGGCGTATGATGCTTTGAGGGACCAGCCGGCTGCTACCCGAATTCTGGTTGCAACACGTGGTTCGATATCGTTATAGGTTGTGCCATTTACGCTATACAGCGATCCACGGAGACCAAGGTTAAGGCCGAGCACGCGTCCAATCTTCAGGTCATCTTCCACATAAACAGCCGCTTCCAGCGTGTTGATGTTCGAGACAGGTACGATGAGCGTATCCTGACGCGGGCTATCGACCGGACCATCGTTTAATTGCAGGGTGCCTGTTGCGAAAGAATGGTTGGTGATCTGTGTACCAAAGCGGATATGATGGGCCGGCGAGGGAATAAAGTCGAAGTCGATTTTGCCGCCGATGTCTTCTACTCCGGAATCATACAGTAACCGATAGCGCTCCTGAACCAGCTCGTTTTCGATGCGGCGAAAGCGCACGTCGTCTTGTTTCGTTTCCAGATCGTAGCGGCTGTACAGTAACGTTGTGTTGCTAAAGAGCTTATCTGAAAACAGGTGATTCCAACGGACGGTAGCAATGGTGTTGCCCCAACTGATGCCAAACTGGTTACGTGGAGAGGCATTGGTCTCGCTATCAAAGTTGTTGATTTGCTCGTACCGGTCGCTTCCGCCGTACACGCTCGCATAAATCCGGTCTTTCGCCGAAAAGCGGTGGTTGAGTTTGCCGTTGAAGTCGAACAGGGCATAGGCCGGGTAGTCGTTGGCGTCAGAGAAGGGGGCAATAAATAAATCCACCAGGGAGCGCCGGCCCGAAAATATAAACGAGGTCTGATCTTTTTTTATTGGACCCTCAAGGGTCAGGCTGCTGGCCGCAAGGCCAAGCGAGGCTGCACCCGAGAGCTCTTTCATGTTGCCCTCCTTCATGCTGATGTCGATCACCGACGAGAGCCGGCCGCCGTATCGGGCAGGGAAGCCCCCTTTGAGGAGGGTGACATCATTGAGCGCTCGCGCGTGGAAAATCGAGAGAAAGCCGAAAAGATGGGACGGATTATACACGGTTGCACCGTCCAGCAAAAACAGGTTCTGATCCACGCTGCCACCGCGTACGTAAATGCCTGTGGTGCCTTCGTTTCCAGATTGCACGCCAGGCAGCAGTTGGACAGCGCGGAGTACATCGGGCTCGCCCAGGAGTGATGGCATATCCTGCACCTGCTCTACAGGCAGGCGCACCATGCTCATTTGTGTCCGCTCATCAATGGATGCTTCCACTTCGCCAATAACTACAAGTGTATCCAGGCCGAGGGAAGCTGGTGTCAATGGAATATCCAGCGTACGGTCCTGCGTCAGATCAAATTCGAATAGCTCTTTTTCATAGCCGACATAAGAAGAAACCAGCGAAACAGGGCCTTCGGTAAGGGTAAGGCTGTAGAAGCCGTAGGCATTGGAGGTGACGCCGACTTCTGAATTACGGTTGTATACCGTCGCATAAAGTAGGGCTTCGCCTGACCGCGCGTCGCGGATAAATCCACTGATGGTATGTTTTGTCTTCTTTGCAGAGGGAGGTGGTTTACGGACTAATTTGTAGGCGCCGGCCGCAGTACGTTCCACGTCCAGATTTGTGTCTTCCAGAATACAGCGGAGCACAGCATCTACGGTGTCGTTGCTAATGGCACAGTTGGTCAAGAGATTTGCCACTAACTCAGACGTAAACCCGATGCCTATCCCGGTGTCCAATGATACTTTGGTCAGAGCATCGCCAACCGGTTCATTTTCGAATGTGTAGCTGTACAGTGCGCTGTCGGGCCTCGCCGGCGATTGAGCGCTTGCCGATTGCATGGCTGCAATCATCAGCAATATGATAAGGGTAAAGAGACGGTGCATGTAGTGTATAGGGCAAGCGCAATCACGCGCAATATGTAATCAGGGTTTGTTTGGTAATGCAACCCACCAATCAATCATTCCCCCTATACAAAGAATCAAATTTTTACGTTAGGGTGCAAAAAGAGAGATCAACCTATTGCATATTGTGCCGTAGAGCCCCAAAGATACACGTTCAATCCTGCGAGATGTTATGCCGAAGGCCCTTCGTATTTTGCTTATTGGAATGGTAGCGTTACTCATTCTGGTGCCGGGTATAGCCCGGGCACAACCGACATTGAGTGTGGAGCCTCCAAGACCTGATGTTTCCGATGTCGAATATGCACCGGCAGATCCACCTGAATCGCGTGGTCATTTACTGGATTTGTATTTGCCGGGCGATGCAGGCGCTCCTGTCCCTGTAATTATCTATACGGGCGGTTCTGCCTGGTTTTCTGATAATACCAAAGAGGCTGCACGGCGATTTGTAGCCAGATTCACCGCACGCGGGTATGCGGTTGCCGGCGTGTCCATCCGTTCCAGTACGCAGGCCATCTTCCCCGCCCAGGTGCATGATATCAAGGCAGCAATTCGCTGGATTCGCACCCATGCTGCCAAATACAACATCGATCCAAATAAAATTGCCATTATGGGCGACAGCTCGGGGGGATGGGCAAGTGTGATGGCGGCTGTTACAGGCGATGTGCCAGCATTGGAGGGCGAACTGGGAGAAACAGACGTGTCGAGTGCCGTGCAGGCTGCAATAGCGTTCTACCCACCAACAAATTTTCTAGAGATGGATAATTGGGCGATACGATCCTGCAAACCCGGATTAGCCATGGGGGAGGGGTTTCGGACAGGCGAGTTTTGCCATGATGATCCCTCCTCACCTGAGTCGAGTTTGATTGGTTGCCCTATCCAGGACTGTCCCAAGAAAACGCTTGCCGCAGATCCGGCTGCATACATTTCGCCAGCAGACCCACCCATTATGATTCTGCACGGCCAGTCAGACTTGCTCGTCCCGCATCACCAGGGAGAGCGGCTTTACATGGCCTTGAATAAAGCGTGTAACGAGGCTGTGTTTGTTAGTTTGCCGCTGGCCGGCCACGGTCCTGTGAAAGGCTTTCTTGAAGATGACAAAATCAGGGCTGGCGCAACCATGCGTCACACACAACAGGAAGGTTGTGTAGCCTCAGCGCCAGAACTGGTCACGCCAGACTGGGAGATGATATACAACTTTCTAGCAGCGCACTTGCATTAGGCTTATCAACTGCTAGTGCAATTGCAGGTGCAAGCCACCGATGCCACCGCATGCGGGCGTATAGAAACATGGTTTGTGAGCGAAAAATACGACAGTTCCTGGTGGCAATAGATCCCATTGGGTCACCTTTTAGCGCCGCATTTAGGAAAAACAGCAAGGAAATACACCTCAAACTGGATAAATATGTGGCATTTTCTCTGTATATCGTTCATTTTTACCATTGAAAGTCGTTTTTATTTTTTATTTTCAGAAATAATTGAAACTAAATCGTTCTTTGTTGTATATTATAGTCGGAGTTAGTGGGTGAGGTGTCTCCCGCATGCTCCAGATAACTAACCGTCGGCATTCTATTAAGGTGGGTTTTAATGGCTCGACATTTACATAGAGAAGACGCCGTAGACCAGCTCCAGTCTGACGCGCGTCGTTTTAGAGCAACGTTGGAGGTGATGAGTGATGAGGAGTTGATGGAGCAGTTTCAGACCGGTTGTGTAGAAGCGTTCAATATTATTGTGGATCGTTTCTCCGAGCGTTTGATGCAATACTTGCGTGGATTTCTGAAAGACGAAAGCCGGTGCCAGGATATGCTGCAGGAAACATTCATGCGTGTATATCGCAATCGGCATTCATATACACGGATTGCGCGATTGTCAACCTGGATTTATACGATTGCAGGCAATCTGGCGCGCTCGGATTACCGCCGGCGCCAGCGTTGGAAAATGTCATCGATCACTGCACAAACAAGAGATGGGGAAGAGGAGTTTGAAAAGCAGTTGATGGGGGATATTCTTTCGCCGGATGAGTATGTTGAATCGGTGATTCAGGACAAGCACATTCAAAATGCGTTGATGCAGATTCCGGTAACGTTCCGGGAAGTGATTGTGCTTCGCGACATCCAGGACATGGATTACGAGAGTATCGCCAGAATTACGGCGCTGCCGCTCGGTACCGTGAAAAGCCGGATTAACCGCGGCCGCATCAAACTACAAGAGCTCCTGCGCGATATTTATCCGTACGATAATCTCTCCACTGTTTAACAGGTAACATGCCAGGACTGCAGGTTGTTTGGTTCAAACGCGATCTGCGCGTTGTGGACCATGAACCCCTCTTTGAGGCCGCAAAACGCGGTCCTGTGCTATCCTTTCTACAGTATCTGGGGCATCCTGGTAGCAATCCATGCATGCATGGAAGGCTGTATGGTTTTCTATGTCTTTTATGCATTATTAGCTACACAAGCACGGCATTAGCTACACAAGCACGGCATTAGCTACACAAGCCGGCGTGTGAGATCAATGGGCTTTCCCATTCGAATAGGTAAGTACTGGTGGTATTTCGCCGAGCCACTCCTGGAATGGAGCCATCCGGCTGAACAACTTAACGTCTGGAATCCGCGTGTTGCGTGAGGCTGGCGCTTCGTTTCTACCCAACGCGCTGCCTCCCAGTATAAGACGATAAGGCCGCGTTTTATCGTAAATGCGGTCTAGCAAGCGAATCATGGATTGCGCTTCAGGCAAGCCCATGGGAGGCATCAGGGAAATGCATACCAATGCTGCGCTGTGTTTCAGTTGTTGATGCGCAAATTCTTCTGTGGGTACGTTCAGGCCCAAATAAACAATTTTCCAACCCATCGCTTCTAATAGCACGCGAACCATCAGGGCACCCAGTTCATGCACTTCACCCCGTGCACATCCTACGATAGCAACAGGTGGCGTCTCCGATTTTTCGTTCAGCTTAAGTGCATTTGTTGTGCTGAGCGTGACCAGAATATCGCGCATCACCTGGGTCATACGATGCTCGTCACCAATGGTCAGGTTGCCTTCAAAGTAGTTAATGCCCACTCTGCTCATCACCGGACCCACCAGGTAGTCGAAGATCATACCGACCGAATAGCCCGTGCTGGCTAGATGCCGCATGAGATGGGTCATCCGTTCAATTTCGCTTTGCAGGATCCATCGATAACTCAGGGTTACGAGTCCGGAGAAATCGGTTTTCTGTTTGAGTTGCTCGAGAATAGCCCAGACTTCGCCGGCGTCTGAACCGAAGTGCCGTAAGTAAAGATCAATACGCTGCGCATTGGCGAACGTCACCAGAGCATGGATCGGAATACGCCGGTGACCACCCGGTGTTAACCAAAAATCGAGCTCATTTGCATTGCACCACCGTTTAACGGATGATTCATGCACCCCAAGCATTTCTGATGCCTGTCTCGTCGATACAGAACGATCTTTGTCTGCTCTGTCCGCTGATGTTGACTCCTGTAGCACTGCCATAGCTGTTTAGCCAATATTCTAAAGTTGCACGCAAGCGTAGAGACCTGAGGGTGGTGGAGTGGAAAGGTAGGTACTACAAACGATCATTATTGTTCTAGACGAACGATTTACCTGTACGGGTGCAGGTTGCAAGGGATTGAGGGAGGTGTATTTTTTTACTCACTGTACGATTTCTGGTCAGAAAAGCCCTTTTGATCTTTAGGGTTGTGTAGTGTATAGCGCTCTTTTTGTGTGAAAAGATCGTTAAGATGTGTTTCTTTTGATGTGTATATCGATTAATTCGATCAATTAATCTAATTGAGGTCGAAATAAGCTGGTTATTAATAGTTTGGATGGTGTAATATCGATCAGTAACACTAAATCAGATCGAAATGATGTGTTCTGATTGCTTTATCTCACCAAACTCGGAAGAGGTCCCTCATGTTTGAGATGCCTACACTCACCCCAGGGCAGTATGCGCTGGTATTTAACATGTTTTCGTTTTCGATTGCGTCCATGTTGGCAGCATTCGCATTTTTCTTCATGGCACAGAATCGGGTTGCTCCGAAGTACCGTATTTCATTGATCGTGTCATCCCTGGTTGTTGGCATTGCTGCTTACCACTATTTCCGGATCACGGCCAGTTGGGAAGCTGCCTATACGTTGAGCGGTGGCGAGTATGTGTTCAGCGGTGAACCCTTTAATGATGCCTATCGCTACGTTGACTGGTTGCTCACTGTACCGCTGTTGCTTGTAGAGCTGGTTCTGGTATTGTCGCTTTCACGCGCCAAAAGCGGTCCGATGCTCGCCAAACTTACCGTTGCTGCAGCAGCGATGATCATTCTTGGTTATCCGGGAGAACTTGCTACAGATAATGGTACACGTGCACTTTGGGGCGCATTGAGCACCATTCCTTTTGTTTACATCCTCTATATCCTTTGGGGCGAACTTGGCAAAGTGTTGAAAACACAGCCACCACGCGTCCAGGTTCTGACAAGAAACATTCGCCTGCTCTTGATAGCTACGTGGGGTTTCTATCCAATCGCTTACATGGGTCCTTTCTTTGGCCTTGGTGGTGCCACGGGCGAAGTGATTGTGCAGGTCGGGTATTCCATTTCCGACGTGCTTGCTAAAGCGGCATTTGGTGTGATGATCTACGCCATTGCCCGCGCGAAGTCTGAGGCCGACGGATGGTTGGTTGTGGAAGAGGAGCGCGAGTACGCCGGAGCTGCTGCTTAATGACAACCACATAATGCAGCGCAGCCAGGTGCGGGATGTTTACCTCCTTTAACCCGCACCTGGTCCTTTTTTCCGCTTTCCCCCACCTTTCATAGCGGTAGCGTATTATGACCTACTTGCAGTTCCACCTGATTTTTACGTTACCAGTCATCTTTTATCTGAAAATGACTGGCCCGAAAGTATTTGCACGCGATATGACCAAAGCAACAATTTCGCTTGTTGTGATTGCGTCGATTGCCTTTATCTGGACTACTCCCTGGGATAATTATCTGATTCAAGAGGGTATCTGGGGGTATGGGCAGGGCCGTGTGCTGGGCACCCTCGGCTATGTGCCCGTGGAAGAGTATTTCTTTTTTCTGGCGCAGCCACTGCTGACGGGGTTTTGGCTCTATCGCCTTATCTGGAAATCAAACCTGATTCAGCCGGCATCTCCCAGTAATCGTGCGAGGTATGTGGGAAGCGCGTTTATGCTGCTTCTGAGCCTTACAGGTGTTGCGTTGTTATCCGTCGAATCTGCGCGGTATCTCGCGCTGATCCTCGTATGGGCCTGTCCGATGCTGTTTGTGCAGTGGCTCTATGGCGGTCACCATTTATGGCGGCTTCGCAAACTATGTTTTGTGGCTGTTTCGCTACCTACACTCTACCTCTGGGGCGCTGATCGCATTGCGTTGCACCTGGGTATCTGGCATATTTCCGACCAGTTTACGACGGGTGCACATCTTTTCGGTTTGCCTTTCGAGGAAGCACTGTTTTTTCTTGTGACCAACATGCTTGTTGTTCAGGGATTGGTGCTCATGCTACATACCTGGAATGTCAAGGCGTTACGCCAGGAGCCGGCCGTGTTTTATGGCAACCACTGAGCTTGGGATTGCACATAGACAGCCTCAAAACGCATCGTTCTTGGTCCGGCAGCTACCCTATGCATGCGTGGCTTTATGCGTAGCGTTGTATGCGCTGTTGCCGGCACCAGAAGGCATCTGGCTTTATCTGCCCCTCCTGGGTAGCATGTTGTTTCTCGGCTTGCCGCATGGTGCCGTGGATCACATGGTATTGTTGCAATTGGAAAACAGGCCGTGTACGGCCCCCGCACTGGCACGTGTCATTGTGCCTTACCTTTCACTGGCTGGTTGTTATTTGGGGCTGTGGTTTTTGATGCCGGCCCTGTCGTTTGCGGTGTTCATTTTTATCACCTGGTTTCATTGGGGGCAGGGTGATGTACACACCCTGTTTGTTTTTTCGCGAGCAGCGCATCTGACATCATTAACAATGCGCCGGCTTGCGCTTGTTGTGCGCGGCGGCTTACCCATGCTGGTGCCCCTCCTTGCGTTTCCTGATGTGTACCAGGAGGTGTTTTTAAGCATTACAGCGCGTTTTGACGCCGCATCTTCAGCAGCTATCGTGTGGCCCTTTTCAAACACCTTCCGATGGATTGCTGGTTTTGGATTCGCCGGTATCACCGCCGTTTATTTTGGCTACGGGCTCTACACATCGCGCTGGATGCCCACAAGGTCGTATTGGGAAGATCTCGCTGAAGTGATGCTACTGGTTGCACTGTTCGTGGTGGTCCATCCGCTGGTCGCCATTGGTATCTATTTCTGCTGCTGGCATGCAGTACGCCACATCGTACGGGTAATCGTTTTTGCTACACCAGTCGATGCGGCTTATCCTGTGGATCAGGTTGGATTAAAGCGCGGCATGCGGCGCTTCTTTTTGCAGGCGTTACCAACCACGCTGGTGGCGTTGTTGGGGTTAGGCGCTTTGCAAGCGGTTGTCCCTCATACACCCACATCCATGGTCGATTTCACGGGCTTATATCTTGTACTGATTGCGGTACTTACGCTGCCGCACATCTGGGTTGTGTGGCGGATGGATCGGGTGGAGGGGTTGTGGGCAGTGCATCATCACAACGAAACGGTAAGCCCGGTGCCCAATTCGTACGCGTAAAAATCGCCGGCCGTACCCGTTGCGCGCAGCAAAATGGCAAATTGGTTGTTGATCTGGTAACGAGGAAGAATGCTGACATAGGCAAGCTTGTGTACGTCGTACAGGGTTGATGCTTCAAATTGTTGTGCACCAACACGGATACCCATAAAAAGCGGTCTGGAAATACGCCATTGGTATTGTAGCATGGCTTCGGTTACACTCGGGACGGTCTGAACGGCAAGTTGTGCCGGCTCCTCCGCGACGAACGCGGTCCCTTTATCGTTGTCCGTGAAACTGAACAACAGGCGCAGATCGTCGTGCCCCTTTGCATATCTGAACATGACATTGAAGGTTTTGCGCATGCCGGCTTCAAATACCTGGGTGTCGCCGATGTAGTCGCCGCTGAATCGCGAAAAGCTTGCATCAGCAGACAAGGTGACGTTCGGTAAAATGCGGCTATCCAGGCCGACGCCAGCCAGCCACTCATCTCCGGGATCGTACGGTGTTGTCATGCCGGCGATGGGTTTGAACGAGCCTTGCCAGCTATGCTGTGCTACAAGTCCCAGTACAATGCCTTTGAACAGGGGGAATGCCCACGTGACCGTTGGGCGTACGTTAAAGCCCTGGCCAAATCCCGGCGTATAAAAACCGAAAATGGGTTGGCTGATCTGAATGGCTGTTTCCAGTTCATCCAGGCTGAGTTGCTCTTGTCCACTCGGAATATTGATGCCCAGGGTAACCGCAAGACTCGACCAGTTGAACTGCCGTGCATATTGGAGCGAAGTGTACACATCATTGAGTCCGCGCAGCGTTGGAGATGCATCAGATTGCGCGATGGCACTGCGTGTTTGCAGTCCAAAAGATACATACCTGCCCATGGGGGCAGAAAGGCTGAATGGAAGGCTGATTTCGGTAAGCCGGCCCGAGCCAAGCGGTACGCTTTCGTATACCCCTTGCATCGAAATAACAATGGGTTTGCGTTGGCTGGACAGGTTTGCGTCGGCAAACTGTGCATGGACTGTTTCGGGTACAAGCAGCAGCGCGGCGACAAAAAAGCAGACAAAACCGTGTCGAAAAGACTGAAAAGAAAACCGTTGCATAATTTACCTCGATAAAACAATTCGACGAGCAGTGGTAGCGGCGCCGGCCTTGAGTTGAACAATGTAGATGCCGCTTGCAGCCGGCCGACCTGTTTGCTGTGTGCCATCCCAATGAACTGCATAGGTGCCAGCGGTCTGCTCACCATCGACCAGGGTAGCCACGCGCCGGCCGAGCACATCGAACACAGCAAGTTGGACGGAGCCGGGTTCTGCCAGACTATAGGGAAGCGAAATACGCGAGCTAAAAGGATTTGGGTAGCCCGGGTTTAAGGCAAAGGGTTGTGCAGTTTGCGACGCTGTACTGTGTTGCGCCAGAAACGCTTCATTCCCGATCACAACACGTAGGTCATACTGTGGGATTGCGTCAGTCAATACAAACGATACCGTGCTATCAGCTAGCGGCAGATGCTGGCCAGTTGTCTTGTCTATGAAGTGCACTGCAAATCCTTCGGGCAAACTCCCCGTTGCAGCAATGGAAAGTTCGACCTGCTTTTCTAACTGGAAGACGTTATTCGCGATACGACTCGTGAGTGCGATATCCCAGTATGCTCCATCCTCCTGCTCCTCCACAAATTGACGTGCGAGATTGGTGCCTTCTGCTAACATGCTGAGTTGTACGTGATCACCAAGCGGCGGTGCTTCGCGTTGCGCGAACCCTTCGGAATGAAAGCCGATGAAATTCTGTGTGTCAAGCAGGCCGAAGTTGGGCATTGTAGCTGACAACTGCAGGCGGTATGAAGCGCCGGCATTTGCCTGGTCTGCCCTCGACTTGCCGGCTGCTATTTCTGGTGTCGTTTCAATGGGGCGAAAGAAGGCCTGCGTTACGGTCTCGTTGCCGTTGAAGACAAAGTAGCCCTGCCAGGGATGCAGGATCGTCTCATCGTACAAATATTCATCGCCATCGAAGGCTACAGGCGCTTCAATGGGTTCGCGCGTACCGGGATTTTCGGTGAAAAAGCTTGTCTGCCAGCTAATTGGAAATGCAAAGGGATTCGCGATCTGATTCCAACCAGGGGCCAGCGTAATGGCAAACGGTGTGTTGGCCGGCACAGAGAACCCGCCACCGAAATCAAACGGCGTACCTTCCCGGGTTACGAGCCAAAACGCCCGGCCGGGGGTAGTGACAAGCTCCTGCTCGTCGTACTCTTCGTATACTTCAGATGCTGCATTCCATTGGTGCAATCGCCAGGCCCGGTTGTTGTATTCGCCATAATCATCTTCCAGAATGTCTTTCAACTGTGGCTCATCAAGCAGTAGGGGAATGGATACCATCCGGTTTTTTTCTGCCGGCAAGGCGAGCGGGACTTCCTGTGCCGCAGTTTGTACCCGCAAGTGAAACGGATTCAGTGCAGCATCAAGCGTTGGGATGGTCAGCGTATTGGCGTTGTTCGAGAGCTCAACGTAATAGTCGACGCCGCGTTGCGTGATGTGGGAGAGTGGAATGAGGCCTTCCAGTCTGTCACCTCGGTCGAGCATGGCGACAGTTTGATACGCCGTTTCGCCCCCGCGTCTGTAGAAGAGCGTTTGCTGATTCCATACCTCTGCGTTGGATTTTCTAACCGTAATAGCCAGCGGGTTGCCAGTTGCCGGCATCTCATTTTCTATGAACGAGTTGTCGAGCCCCCCAAGGCCATCCAGCGCGATGCTAACGGGGGAATCTGGAAGCCCCGTATAGAGCAAAAGGGTTGCTTCGTGTTCATTCACTTTTTGTGGCGTGAATTGGACCGTTAGTGTGCGTACGTCATTGGGAGCGAGCGGCTCCGTACTGGCCGGCGTGACAAGGCTGAACGCCGTTGCATCGACGCCTGTGATGGTGCGGTCAGCAATCGAAAAAGGTGCAAACCCTGTGTTGGTGATGGTAAACGTGGCTGTTGTATGCATACCCACAGCGAGCCGGTCAAAGGACACAGCTGATGCAGAAGGGGTCGCAATGCCGGCACGCGCTTCCCCAATGATTGGCAGAACTACCGGTTCGGCCTGCGTATTGGTTTGTACCACCAGCGTCGCCTCGTTCTGTCCGGGTATTTGCGGGATGAAGTTGATGTTGATCTCTGGACGATCGCCCCGAAGCACAGTAAGGGGGAGCGTGGGGCCAGATGCAATTTCGAACGATGTTACCTGTGCGCCTTCAAGCTGATAGCCCGTTACAACCAGCGGAACGGGACTCGTGTTGATGAACTGGATGCGGTTTTGCGATGTGTCGAGGAGGATGGTAGATTCGAATTCCAACAATTCACGTGTAAATGAAAAGGTACCCGCAATCCCCGTTGCTGTGATAGGTATGGTGCGCGTTTTTTCATCCTCTGCAATTTGGACTTCGATGGCGCTTGTGTAAGTAGTTGGCAGTTGTGGTGCAAACCGGATATCGACGGCGCGTGATGCGCCGGCTCCAAGTACACCCAGCGCATCACCTCCCGTTATAACGAAGGGCTGATCTGTCTCGGTGAATCCAAAAGATGTTATCGTGATGGGGCCATCGCTTGGGTTTTCCAAGAGCAAGGTTGTATCAGCAACGGACAAGGCTTCCACTGAACCAAACGCAAGCTGATCGAGCGACAAGCGCAAACGCTCACGTTCGCCTGTGCCTTCAAGGCCAACCCTGTATTTTTCATCCGGGATGATCGTCTCGATGACAAGAAATGTAGAAAGCGTTGTTTCTTCGACGGGTGTAAATCGAATTCGCACATTCCGCACTTCGCCGGGGTCTAATGCGGTCAGGCTCGGCGAATTAACAATTTCGAATGCCGTCAGCTCGGTATCTGAAAATCCAATTTTGTCAAACGTAACGGGTGCTTCGCCGATATTCTCGTATGTCACAATGGCCTCGGAAAAATCGCCGAGAAACGTGTTGGGAAAAGTAATAGCTTCTACAGAGAGCTGAAGTTCTTGGGCATTCACCGGTTGGCTTATACAAACGAATAGGCCAACAGCGAAATACCAGGGGGTTAGAAATTTGCGTGCCACGGGCATGAACTGCTGCATGGTGCTTGGGAGTGTGTGAATTGGAGTGGAGACGGGATTGTGGGCTGTGCTAGTTGTTGTTTGGCAGGCTCGGTGGTGCTGGCAGGATACCACCCTGTGCGCTTACTGCTTCAGCAGCGGGTTGCCGGCCGGCTGCATTGGCTGGACCATTGCTCAAAATGGACATGCGAAGGCCAACCAGATCACCCCCACTATCTTCTGTGGCAGCAGCTGCCTGGTTGGCCGCGGAAATGGCGGCAGCGGCATCACCGCCTGCAGTTGCGAGCGCATCAGCCCGGGCAGCTTCCTGAGCGGCCTGTGTAAAGCCCGGGTCAAGAGCCATTGCTTCTGTGAAAGCAGTTGACGCCATCTGGTATAATCCGCGGTCTCTGAAGCTGAGGCCCCGACTATAGGCCAGAAAAGCTTGCATGTTTTGTGTCGGAATCTGCTCGATTTTTTCGCGTTCTTCCGGCGTGAGTTGGATACCTAATTGCTCGATGAGGGTGTAGACAACCTCTTTTTCTATGCGCATAAGCTGCTGCAACGACCCGTTATGATCCGAGATCGCCGGCGTATCGCTCGTGTTCGAAGCCCATTGAGCAAAGCCTACCTTCAGGGTCTCGTTGTAATCGAGATTGATGTTACCTCCTGCCATTTGGCCGGCACCCAATAGCAGGCCAAGCCGAGGCGAAACGGTTGGATCTGTAACGCCGTCTGCGGCCAACTGCATCTCATCCAGCAACGTGTTCACGCGAATGCGTTCGACAAGTTTGATCTGGGAAAGCTGTGCAAGATCGATCAGCACGAGTTCGCTGAATGCGCGGCCAAGGTGGGCATATTCTGCATTGCTTCCGATGTAATGGAGCGGAAAAATGGCGAGGGCTGAAGCGTCAACGCCGGCGGTTTGCAATGACGCTTCTTCCGCAAGCCGCTGCTGGATTTCGGTCTTGATCAACTGTTCCGATAACCAGGTATACCTGCCCATCATCATGTTGCGATACGGCGACGTATAGGAGACATCTGTATAACCACTATACACCTGAAGCGCTTCTTCCATGCCTTCCTCAATTTCTGTGTAGAGGCCCATGTAGAACATGGTCTTTGGATCGGTTGGCAATTGCTGATATGCGCGTGCGATGTATGGACCGGCGGTGGATGCATAATTCAGCCGCA
Organism: Rhodothermales bacterium; assembly: GCA_965263205.1. Classification (GTDB taxonomy): domain Bacteria; phylum Bacteroidota; class Rhodothermia; order Rhodothermales; family JAHQVL01; genus JBCCIM01. Next base: position 376,396 of record CBDHHF010000034.1, on the reverse strand, counting down.
GATAGATGGCACCGATGTCGCGCGCGGCAAGGACATCGTTGTGGTTTTTCTGGAGCCGCGCATGCAGCACGCGGAGGTGGCTGCTGTCATTAGGTCCAGGCTCCTGGTAGCGGAGCGCTGTACATCCTGAAGCGAAAAGCACGCAGCATAACATACACGCAGCTGAGCGGCGAAGAATCGACGGTTTCAACATGATTCTGGGAGACTGAAGAGAAGAACAGATATGTCGGGGAGCCCGGCTGACAATGCATACTGCACGCCGGCCTGATCGAAAAGAGAAATAAGATGCAAGGCAGATCGCCTTCATGATTAGGTACTACAATTCATGCACTGTGCCATCTTCAGAAATGCCGTTTGCACAGGCCTGAATCGCGAACCGGGAGGTGAGTTGTTTGATATTGATGTCTGATAATGTTGTTTCCTGTTCGAATCTGCAATTTGCTTTTTATCCTCAAACGGCGCAAAAAAGGCCGGAAGGGGATGTTTTGTAGCGATGTAGATAGATCCAAATGAATAAGTGCCTTCTGGCATCATCTTGTCAGTGTTGCTTGCTACCCCTCGATACCACGCATTCATCGAAGAAGCCGAGGGACTTATGTCGCTGTCTCAAGAAGATCTTATTTGGTTGCGGAGCCATCCGTGCCTGGATTATTTAGCGCTCATCAAACGTCACGCCAGTGGGGGGAAAGACGACGAAACCTGGCAGATGATTTTGCGGCAATCTGTATTGGGTGATCTCACCGAAACGGAGCGGGTCCTTGTGTTGCAAGCCGTCAAAGAAATCAGGGATGAATTGACATCGTTTTTAAATCGTGTGAATCTGAAGCAGACCCTGGAAGAACTATCTCGGAATGGCCTGGCCGATGTGGAACAAGATGCAGCAGCAAAGCCAATGACCTGGACACAGCATACGCTTTGGAAATCGATGGATAAATAAGCCGGCTGGAGCCACCAAATTCAAATCCAGTACCAGTAAGAAGTATACCGGTTGTGTAGTAGCAATTACTTATCTTAACGTAGGAATCGCATTTACCAAGCTTTACCCACAGTGGTCTTGTACCAGCTCGAGCTTATGCTGCGTTTTATCTCCCTCCCCCGGTACGTCCTTTTCCTGCTGTGCCTTAATTTAAGCGTATCGCAGAATGTTGGTGCCCAGCTATCTGTTGGCAGCATAGTAGACAGTACGATCGTAGCAACATTGCAGCGAGAAACGGCAGGCATGTCGCCAGCAGAGAAAGCTGAACTAGCTGACGAACTCATCCAACGGGGCGAACAGGCAGGTAATCAGCGGTTGTTGGCTGAGGGCTTGATGTTGAAGGGCCAATTGGCGCTGGATCGCCAGGAATACAGCGAGGCTTTGACGTGGCTGGCGCCGGCAGAGACGCTTTTTGTGGCGTTGCAAGATGACAGCCGGCTGGCGCATACCCTGAGTAATATCGGATTGGCATACGACTACCAGGGCGCCTGGCAACAAGCGATGCCGTATTTCGAGCGCGCACTTGCATTGTTCAGTGCTGCCGGCGATACCAAACAAATTGCCCGAAGCCTGGTCAATATTGGCGTACTGCATGATCTGCAGGGCAATTATAAAGATGCCATCACATTTTATACCCGTGGCAAAGACACGTACGCATCGATTGATGATACCGTTGGTGTGGCAGCTGCGCTGAACAACCTAGGCATTGTACACCGCATTCAGGGGAAACATGAAGATGCGCTGGCCTACTATGCTGAAGCGCTGTCACTACGCGAGGCGGTAGGAGCATTTCCCGATATTGCTACGTCGCTGAACAACCTGGGCGTTATTTATGACCACCTCGGAAAGTATGCTGAAGCCCTCGCGTATCATCAGCGGTCGCTGGCGATCAAAGATTCGCTGAACAACAAACGTGGAGTTGCTTCTTCCCTGTTCAATATTGCCAATATTCAGCACAAAATCGGCAATTACGACGAAGCCCTACAGCTCTTTGAGCAGTCGCTCGCTCTGGACGATACCCTGGGAAATAAAAACGGTATTGCGTCTGCTTTGCATGGCATTGGTTCCGTTTGGGTCGCTCGTGGCAACTACGAGGAAGGGTTGAAACACCTGTTTCGCTCGCTTGCATTGAAAGAAGAAGTGAACGACCGGCGTGGGGTGGCGTCTGCGTTGAACAACATTGGGAATGTTTATAAAGCGCAGGGGCAAACGGATGACGCGCTCGAATTTTATGAGCGTTCCCTTCAGGTAAACGAAGCCATTGCCAATACGTCCGGTATTGCCACGGCCATGAACAACATTGGCAGCATTTACGCGCTTAAAGAGGATCTCGATGAGGCGTTGCTGTACTATTTGCGTGGATTGTCGATTAGAGAGCGGTTGGCGGATCAAAGAGGTCTGGTTGCTTCGCTTTCTAATATTGGTGCGCTATATGCACAGCAAGAAAACTACACAGAGGCCATCGGTTTTTATGATCGTGCGTTGGCAATCGGACGTTCTTTGGGGGATCGGGCCGGCATAGCCAATGTGTTACGCCAGATGGGTACAGCATACCTGAGCCTTGAACAATTCGACGAGGCCTTGGCGCTAACAGAAGAGGCGTTGTTCGAGGCGGAAGCCGTTGGCAGCCTGGTGCAACGTCGAGATATCTACAAACAAAAAGCGGATATTCTGGAGCGGCAAGGACAGGCTTCCCGGGCGCTGGAGGCATACAAAACGTACGTCACCCTGCAAGACTCGCTACTTACATCAGACAGCCAATCGATCATTGCCGAGTATCAGGAGCAATACAGAACCGTCCAGCAACGGCAGCAAATCGAAATCCTTGAGGCCCGGCAGCGTAACCAGGAATTGTGGCTGGGGGCCTTACTGGCCGGCCTGTTTCTTATCGGCCTGGCGACGTTCCTTGTCGCCAACGGCTACCGCTCAAAGCAGCAGGCTTATGCAGAACTCGATGAGGCCCATATTAAACTGAAAAGTACGCAGGCGCAGTTGATTCATCAGGAAAAGCTGGCTTCACTCGGGCAATTGTCGACAGGCATTGCGCATGAAATAAAAAACCCGCTCAACTTCGTAAACAACTTTGCAGCGCTGAATCTCGATTTGGTTGAAGAGTTGCGGGAATCCTGGGGTAATGAAGAAGAAGTACGGTTCCTGCTTGAAAATCTGGAGGGCAATACTGCGCAAATTGCAAAACATGGGTCCCGTGCGGATGCCGTGGTGAAAAACATGATGCATCACGCCGCCGGCTCTTCGGGTAATAAAGTAATGACCGAACTCAATAGTTTGGTCAAACAGCTGGTTGCTATTGCGGTACACGGACTGCAAACCGAGCGGCCTGATACGGGGATTCGGATCAATACCACGCTTGCCGCGGAAGCCATTATGGTGCAGGTAGTGCCACAAGACTTGGGTAGAGTTGTGCAAAACGTAGTGCTTAATGCGCATGAGGCGTTGATGGCTACCCATGTGCAGAGCCCAGCCATACACATCAAAACCAGCCGGCAGAACGGCCACGCTATTGTGCAGATCGAAGACAATGGGCCGGGCATCCCTGAAGCAGATCAACCGCGCGTTTTTGAGCCGTTTTTTACAACCCGTGCGGACATAAGCAAAACGGGATTGGGGCTGAGTTTGAGCTATGATATCATCACACAGGGACACGGCGGCACGCTTTCGTTTGAAAGTTCAGATGCCGGCACCGTGTTTACGATTCAATTGCCCGTGGTAGAGGCCTAAGTGCAAACCCATCAATCCTGTCGGATTGTTGTGTTTGCTGTTGCAGGTTACAGGTTTTTGGGCCTTATACCATGGCGTTTATTTGATGTGGACTACGAACATGGATTACGAACAACCCATCAACATTCCTGTAATGGTACCTAGAGTGGCGACAGTCGTGGGTTGGGCAGGTAGGTGCGTCCGGCTTTTGCTGCGGGTTTGCCATCTAACAGGACAATATCTGCTGTAAACGAACGGTTGCCACTGGTCAGCGCATTGCCCACGCCATACGCATCCACAGGTACCTGCTGGGCTTCGAATTGCTTGATCTTTTCAGCATCAAATCCGCCCGATACAATGATGCGCACGTGGCTGAAGCCGGCGTTGTCGAGTGCTTTGCGCATCGCCACAACCAGCTCCGGAATCACACCTGTAGGTTTGAACCGGCCCATCAGTGGCTGCATGGATTGATCAACCATGTTTTCAGACGTATCCAGGCGTACAGCCCACAACCGATCCCCCATGGCTTCGGCACATTTGAGCGCGGTACCGATGCTGTCGTTTTCAAAGTCGACCAGAGCAACGAGGTTAACGTCCGGGTACGAGGCATTGAACAAGGTTACGGCGCGTACCGTGTCGCCGCCAACAGATGCAATCAGTGCGTGCGGGACGGTGCCGGCGGCGTCTGCGCCCCACCAGGCGCCTTGTGCCTGCGTCGAAATGCCATGGATGCCACCAATGTGCGCTGCATATCCATCGCCACCCTGTACGGCCCAATGATCAAAGCGCGCCGGGAAATACAACACCGTTTTGCCGTTGGCAGCATCCACAACACGGCGTACGTTTGTCGCAATTTTGGTACGTCGTGCCAGCACACCCAGATAAACCGTTTCCAGGTGTGCAAAAAGGCTCGCGTCACCTGTAATGTGCATCACCGTTTCCCATGGGGCAATGGTGTCGCCATCGTGTAGCGCCTCAATGTCGAGCGTATCAAAACCATCTTCCCACAACGCATCAAGCGCTTCGGAAAGCTCAGTTTTTTCGCGGGTAATCTGTAGGTAGCGCGTTTTGTCTACCTGAAATGATTGCCGTGCCTGGCCTTTGAGTTCGATCAGGCGATCGAAGAGTTTGTAAGCTTTTTGATTGTCTTTGTACCTCCCGCTTGCAACTTTCAAGATGGCGATGGCTTCATCCATGCCGCATAGCACGGCATCCTTTTTCTGGAAGACTTGCATGGTTGCCCGAGGGGTGAGGGCATGTTCTTCGAGAATAATCTTTTGCCGCCAGAAGTACACGTCGCTTCGATAGCCGCGGCGTAATTCCTGTATCGGCAGGTCGAAAATGTGGCTGGGCAGGCGTTTTTGTGCGCCGGGTGCTGCTGAGGAAGGGGGTGAAAACATGCGCTATGACAGTTTATGGTGACAAGCTGCCATGACAGCCTGTAGGGCAGGGCACGCGATGCAGACGAAGTTACAAACTGCCAGCTTTAGAAACGAGATGCGCGATTAGGTGTCCAGCGCTGGCGAGAATACGCGCTGCACTCCAGCTTCTTCCATCATGCTGTACGCTGCTTCCATCGAGCCATTGGTAGCGATGCCGCGCGTGGCATCTTCGATAACAGTGACGTCGAATCCTAGCTGTTTGCCATCTACAGCAGACCAGCAAACGCAAAAGTCGAACGCCAGGCCGGCCATGTATAATGTTGTGATGCCGCGCTCTCGAAGGTAGCCGGCAAGCCCGGTGGCCGTTTTATGGTCATTTTCGAAAAAGGCCGAATACGAATCGATGCCTTTGCGAAAGCCTTTGCGGATGATCAACTCGGCTTTGGGTACATGGAGGTCGCTGTGGAACGCAGCACCGTGTGAATCCTGCAAACAATGGTCGGGCCAGAGCACCTGTTGGCCGTAGTCGCAGTCGATGACGTCAAACGGTGTCTGGCCGGCGTGGGACGAGGCAAACGAAAGGTGGCCGGCTGGATGCCAGTCCTGGGTGAGGATAACGTGCTCGAAACGTGTGGCAAGGTTGTTAATGACAGGCACAACCTGGTCACCTTCGGGGACGGCGAGCAAACCACCAGGACAGAAATCGTTTTGGACATCGATGATGACGAGCGCTTCCATAGTTTTACTCAATAGTGCGAGGTTAGCCAAAGATTTCGAGCGCTGCAAAACCCATCCCGAGCGCGCCGGCTGAATCCCCACCCTGCGCCCATTCAAAATGAGTGGTGAATTTGTCTGGCTCTATGGGACTCTTGTAATAAACGGGCCAGGCGCGATCATGGAATCCTTCCATAACCCATACGAGGAACTGGTCGCGGAACGAAGACTCCGCAAGTCCACCGCCAATTACAACAAGTCCGGGGTCAAAAACGCGGACGAGGTCTGCGATTGCGTAGCCAAAGATGAAGCCTTGCTGCTTGAAAATCTTCACGGCAAGCGGATCTTCTTGCTCAGCATAATCGCGAAGCTGAAAAGCTTTTTCCTGGATGGGGATGGCCGGGTCGTTAAGCGGATGGTTTTGCCATTCCGGTTTAGCCAGTTCGATGCTGATGCGCCGGCGCAAGGCTACGAGTGATACCCATGCTTCAACGCAGCCTTTCCAGCCACACGAGCAATCGGGCAGATTGCCATCTTCTTCCAGGAATGGTGATGAGATGTGGCCTGCCTCAAGCGCGAGTCCGTTTGCACCTTCATAGATTTTTCCACCCGGCATCACGAGTCCGCCGGCCAGTCCGGTGCCCGGTGCAACATACAGCAGGCTTCCGAAGTGTTTTCGCCGCACCATGTACTCACCAAGTGCTGCTGCATTGCCATCGTTGGTCATAAATACGGGCAGGTTGGCGCGTGCAGAAAATGCTTCCTGAATATTCATGCCCACCCAGTCCTGTGCGAGGTTTGCTTTGGCCCAAATAACACCGCCGCTGTTTGCTGCAGGCACGTCAATGCCGGCTGCATGGATGGTATCGCGCGTTGTATTTGCGCTTTCTGCGAGCATGTGCAGGGCTTTTTCCAGTTGGCTGAAGGTTGCCTCGTACCCGTCTGCTACGTGGCTACGTACTTCAATGATGTCACTTGCCTGCTCGCCATTGGTATTGACGAGTACCGATTTGATGGTGGTGCCGCCGATGTCGAGACCGGCAAAATATCGTTCTCCCAAGGTCCTTTTCCTCTTCTTCGTGATTGCTTAAGGCGCCAGAATACGCCAGGAATTTTGATTCGTCTCAGGGGTGCACTACATGGTGGAGACGGGGTGTTTAAGGTTACCTGTTTCAGGTTGAAGGTTGTTGGCCCTGAACCTTAACTTTTTCCTGGTGGGATTGAGCGCAGCGCTCAAATGGTATTTGATTGCCTGCACACCCTGACTAACACTATGTAATTGCGATCGCTATGCGGGTGCAAAATGCTTAAAATGGTAATAAATCACAACCTGCTTTATTTACGTTTTTGCACTTCAGGTAAGATAACAGGAGGCCTCAATACGTCTGAATTGTACCCAGATTGGGTTTTTTGGCGCTTTTTTCGCTGTGCCGCTGTTACTGCCGTTGTTACTACCGCTGTCATGTAAACGTATTGCTAACAAATGAATCGGTAACGGCAAGCTAAAACAGCCTGTTCTGGCAAGCCAGAAGCGTTTGCTTGTAACGTGCTTCGTGTTTTAGGTTATGGATATGCTGTTTAAGGTTTGGGCCGGCATTACCGAAATCAATACTACGCAGTCGTATTGCATATAGGCTTTATACCGACCTTCTCTGGGGTTAAATGATGTGATTTGTACCCTTTTTCGGTAGTAAATTGCGCTTTTAGCGCATCTTTATTGTTTCAAATCCGTTGTATATTTCCCCGCATATGAGTAATTTTGCAGGTAGAGCTTAACTAGGCTTTGTCTGAAAAATCCAAAATTAGTAGAGACAAAGCCGTATCCTGAGCGAATGCGAAGGATCTAACGAAGCAGAACTGAATTTTCAGACACTGCCTAGAAGCGAATTCTTCTATGAAAGTACCAAATTCAGAAAGAACACGGCAGATCCTGGCCGATAAGCGGTCAATCAAAGCCTTGTATAGTGCGTTGAGCAACCCGGATACACCCATCCCATTAAACGGGCGCCACGTTTATTTGTCTTCGCTTTCCAGTAGCTCTAACAACAACGGCAAAGGCAAGTCTAATTCTAAGTAAGCCTGAATGAGCATCGCATTTCCGGCGTTAGTCATTACCATTCTGGTTTTGCCGGGAATTCTCTTTTTCTATACCTATCGCAGGGGTTTTGGCCCCAGTCCCGTCGTATTACAGTCGGTTCAAAGTGAAATCGTCCATGGTATTCTATGTTCGATTCCGATCAACCTGATTGCTATCTGGGTAATCGACTGGTTGCCGGCTCCGGATGTTGATTTCAGGGCTGTGGTTGCGCTCCTCACGGGATGGCACGGAAAAGATGACGTCGAAATTGCACGCAATATCACCGCCTTGTCTGCAAATGCACGCCTGATTCTGTACTACGTCTTTGTGACGTGCGTATTGAGCGCCATCGCCGGCTACCTGACACACGCCTATATCCGGTACTACCGGCTCGATCTCCGTATCGATGTGCTACGCTTTTCCAACGAATGGCGATACCTCTTTTCTGGGCAAGAGTACGTGATGAATATCTTGCGCGAAGAGAAAGAACACAAAGCGCTGGCCACCTATGCTGCACAGCTCGAAACAGCGCAGGCATCAGGCCAGAGCCCGAAGCCGCTCAGAAAAATCAGAAAATGGCGTATTCCGGCTACTGAGATCAAGGCAAAAGAAGCCGAAATCGAATTGCACATTGCATCGGTGGCCGTAGAGCAGGGGGGCGACGTGTATATCTACCGAGGCATTCTCGATCAGTATTTTTTCGACAAAAAAGGCGGGCTACAGAAAATTGTGATTATGTATCCCCAGCGCCGGCGCCTCAAACATAGTAAAAAAGTGACCCTGATTGACGGTGTGCCGCAGGTTGATGAGGGCTTTTATCAGATCGATGGCCACTACTTTGTCATCGAATACGCGCAGATCCTCAACTTCAACCTGTACTACTACCGGTATAGCGAAACGTCGGATGAAAACGTGTTGTAAGCCCGGCGTAAAACGATATGTATAAACAAGGGGAGCGCCATCGATTGTGGTGCTCCCCTTTGTAATTAATGCTGTGCTGTTACGCTGCTATAACTCCACTTTAACTCATACAGCAACAGGTGCTAACTCCATTTCTGGATTGCCTAACTGTTTCAGCATACGCAAGTGCGAAGCTACTGCACTTCTGAAGGTAGGCTGATCGTTGTATGGAATTCCGTGCTCGAGCGCGACACGTTTTACGATATCACTAATGTTCGGATAGTGAATGCTGCAGGTTTTGGGGAACAGGTGGTGCTCGATTTGGAAATTCAAGCCACCTACGTACCAGCAAAGCAATTTGTTTGAGCGCCCAAAATTGGCGGTAGTTTTCATTTCGTGGATGAGCCAGGCGTCTTCCATGGTGTCGTTGTCTTTCGACGTAAAGTGCTCAGGGCCTTCAACCACATGTGCAAGCTGGAATACAACACCCAGGATAGTGCCGGCGGTCAGGTGGATCGTAAGGAAGCCAATCACAAACTGCCACCAGGTGACCTCGAGGAAAAGCAGCGGAAGCACAATCATGTAGGCGTAGTACAGAATTTTCATGCCGATCAGCAAGGCAATCTGCTTTTTGCTGTGTGTGATGTTGCGGTACGGGCCAAGGTCTTTCTGCAGAAGGTATTTATAGTCTTTCACAAATACCCAGAACAGTGTAGAGAAGCTGTAGGCGGCTATGCCGTAAAGGTGTTGGTATCTGTGGATCGGGTGGTGCTCCGATTCGGGGGAGAGGCGCAGTAGGGGGGAGACTTCCAGGTCTTCATCAATGCCCTGAATGTTGGTATAGGTATGATGAATAACGTTATGGGTGATTTTCCACAAGTAGCCGTTGGCACCCATGAGGTCGAACGTGAGGCCTAGCGCGGTGTTGACGCCGTTGTTGGATGAATACGCGCCGTGCAGGGCATCGTGAGAGACAGAAAATCCAATGCCGGCAACGCCGACGCCCATGACTAAAGCAAGCGCCCACATGCCCCAAATAGAAAACTGGTTGCTCATAATAAGCGCATACGGGACAAACGTGAGCGCGAGCATCGCAAAGGTTTTCAAAACCATTGCAGTGTTGGCTTTACGGGAAATGCCTTGTTCTTTAAAGTAGGCATTAACTTGTTGCTTCAGATCCTTGATAAACAGAGAGCCTGAACTGTTCTTGTTAGAGAACTTGATGCTTACAGTATCCACTGGTGTCTCCTAATTAGTGTATAGGTTGCCCGGCATATAACATGCATCTGCGGCTATGGTCAGACCACAAATTAAACGATGCAAGGGCTCGCAAAACGGGTGGCTAAGAGCAAACACATCAATCCTGGGGATTAACAAGTTTGCCATTTAAGGCAGCAAGTTGAGGGTTATTGCCCGGTTCGTTCCTGGGGCATATGGACAACCAAACAAAATTTGAGTGTCATGCATAAGCCCACGAAAAACAACACAAAAGATCAAAGCCCCAAAACCTTCAACCGGTAACGTTCAACAGCAAACACTTCAATCCTTCAGAATTTATGTGTGCGCCTGAAGGATCAACTGGCAAATGGCTTGCACGCGCAGGGTGGTATCGACAAGCAGCCAAACATAAAAGACCCGGTTTATTGCAGGGGAACCGGGCCGTAGCGTGTCTAAAGATTCCTCGTTTTGCTACGTAAAGGGGTATATTCAGCCCCAGGCCTTACTATTGTTGCACCATAGAATAGGCTAAAGTGCCGCACATCTGCAACCAACGCGGCAACCACATCAAATCCTCACAATTGACATAAGACAAACGTAGAACATGGGCAGGTCAAAACGAATGGTGCTTTTGGGGGCCGGCGCCTCTGTGGAGGCGGGTATTCCGGCGGCGGTTCAGTTAACCGAAACGTTAATCAACTACTTTCGCGCGCACAGTCGTACCGGGCGTGTATTGCGCTATGTGTACGGCGGCCTTATGCTGGGAAAAGGAGCCCGCGGAGAAGATCCGTTAAAAGGCATCAATGTGGAAGATTTGATCGAGGCGGTTCACCTGTTGGCTCGTCGTAAAACGTTGCAAATTGCGCCGTTCATTGCGCTCTGGAATGAAGGGGTTACCGCTTTCCAGGAGCAAGACGCAAAACATACCCTCATGGACGTGTTGCGCAACGTGATTGATACGATCGATGCGCCAAACGCTGGAGGTGAGCGCGCAATGAAAGAGCTCGCGTTGAATCATGCGCTAGATGGGCTGGAATCGCATGAATCACAGGATTTTGCTTATGCCCGCAATAGCGTTGTACGGGCGTTGATCGAATTGCTTTGGGTTGAAGAGGCGTCACGTGTCGGTTATTTGCAGCCCCTGGTTGCACAGGGCAAAGATGACGTGTTAACCATTGCCTCGCTCAACTACGACAACACGATCGAGCTTGCGTGCGCTGATGCCGGCATCCCATGCAGCACCGGACTTGATCGGTGGAATAATCTTGAAGGCTTTCCGGCGCCGACAACGGGTGTCGACTTGCTCAAGCTCCATGGGTCAGTCACCTGGGCGAAAATCCGAAAAGACCGGGTGCGCACCGCTGAAGCGCCGATGCCCAGGACGCTCGTGCAGGAACAGGCACGTGCATCGATTCAGCGCGGCTATGAGCCGGCTGTCATTTTTGGTGCCGGCAATAAACTCACCGCTGAAGGCCCCTTCCTCGAACTACTGCTTGCATTCAGGGAGCGCCTGGAGGCATATGACGAACTTGTGGTAATCGGCTATTCTTTTTCTGATGACCACATCAATGATGCCCTGTGGCGATGGATCAATCGGCGTGTCGTGCGTCGCCTGCACGTCATCGATTTTGAAGAGGATAAAACCGTAGTGCCGTTCAAACGCCTGTTCAAAAAAATGGGAGATCGGTACACCTGCCAGGTTGATGGCGCTGGCGCAGGCATCAAGGAGATTTTTGCTGTTAAAGGTTGAAAGCCACGTTAAAGCAAATTTAAAGGTATAATCCCCCCAAAAAATCCTTAAACCTGTAACCTGCAACTTTCAACAGCAAACAGAGCAATCCGCCAGGATTGATATGTTTGCATTTAGGGCGTGTGGGGGAAGGAGAGGGTGAATAGCTGGGTTGCGGTCGGGCCGGCAACCCAGCATATTCATCGGGGAGAAACATCACCGTACATCTACCAACCCGGGCAAGCTCCCGGTACAACAGGTAACGGTGAAGGGGGAAGACAGGTAGCATGGATCCGTACAAACTGCATGCTTACCTGTCATGGTAGAGAACCGAAACGCCGGGCCATGAAGTTCGATAACCCGGGGGTTCTACTGGGGAGCAAAAGGCACGGCAGTAAAGCTGCCGGCTGGTATAGAGCGTGAACGAATGTGCTTCATCGTGTACCGAAGGCGAGCACAGCGTCGCAGAGATCCTGCATAAGCAGAACCGAAGATGGCAAACGTGTCGAAACGATAGCGTCGTGTCGAGGTTGCCCGTTATTCTAGCCAGTTTTTTAATGCCGGTTTTTTTGTGGTCAGTATCTTTTTTGATACCCAGCATAGATCCACAGCTGGAATGTATATCCATCCCGTCTGACCTACCCGATCCATCAGATGAACCGGGCAGGTCCCGGAATCAACAAGTAACTGGAAGTAAATGCTTACTAAACAGTATGGTGATGCGCATTCGATTCATACTGTAGCCTAGAGTTGTTTCTATCAGCTACAATCAAAAGGCAATCGTATTGTAGCCGACGGGTCTAAACTACGTGCACATCCCCGCAGGAAGATTATACAAATGCTCCATTCATCCATGCGCCTTAGGCGCACTGTTTTGTACCTGATCGGCGCATGATGATGGGCGAATCAGCTAAAATGGCGGAATAATGCAGGTTTTCATGCGTTGCGCGTCGTGGGCCTTGAAAAAAAATCCTGGTATTGACGCAGCGCATATAGCCAGTTGTAGCGAGGTTGATGCGCCAATTCGAGTGCGCCACAGGGGAAAAATGCCGGCATTGTTGTGTTGTGGTAACTGCTTAAGTAAGCAGGATGGTAAGGAAGGTTGTGGCAAGGGATAAAAAAATGCCTCTTTATAAAAAGATAGGCACAGTTAATTGGAGACAAACCCATGTATTTGCCGGCTGCCGATTCGTTTGTGAAGCTGTCCTGGCCCTGACAGGCGCTGTCGTTCGCTAAACGCTCCACTGTAAACTTTCCACTGTAAACTTTCCACTGTAAACTTTCCACTGTGTTGCCGGCAATACACCGTTTCGTTGTACCCCTTTAGCCAGGATCACTCCTGAAATTAGCAGATCCAGGCTACCACCGTACCCTACCAACCGCAGATGCGCCCTGACCCCCAGCCAGGGCGTGCCCTCCTTGTGCAGTATGAAAGCCAGGTTACTATCAATTTTGATGGCCGGCTGGGCTATGTCCTGTATTTTGCCAGGTTTTGCCCAGGAGAAACAGCAGGCTGATGTGTTACCTGTTGCGCAAGCAACAGCGCTTGCGGTGCATACGACCGCAAGCAAAAGTGCTATGGGGAGCATTCGTGGTATTGTGCTGGAAGCTGGTACGTCTGATCCGCTCGTAGGCGTGCATGTTCAGCTTCGCGGTACCACGCGCGGGGCCGTCACTGATCTTGATGGGCAGTTTGCGATGCAGCGTATTCCGGCCGGCGTGTACGTCCTTGAGGCACGCATGCTTGGATTCTCTACGCTGGAAACGCAGATCGAGGTACAGGCGAAGAAAACAGGCCTTCAAACGGATGGTACAATCACGCTGAACTTACACGAGGCGCTCGTCGAATTATCGGGTATCGAAGTCACCCCGGAAGAAACTGTGCCTGAACTTGCGACCGTGCTTGGGGTGCAGCAAATTCCTGCATACCGTGTTGCCCGCGCCAAGACATTCGACGAAGACATTTACCGTACCGTTGCCCGTACACCTGGTATTGTTGCCAACGACTTTTCGTCGCGTTTTTTGATACGAGGCGGCGACGATGATGAAGTGCTGGTCACGTTAGACGGCCTTGAACTGAACGATCCATTTCATCTGCAAGATTTTGGCGGAGGTGGATTAAGCATTGTAGATGCTGACATCGTGGAAAGCATGACGTTGTCGACGGGCGGATATACTGCTGATCAGGGCGACAAAATGAGCGGCGTGTTTCAGATGACTTCTGTTGACCCAACTGCATCGCAGGCAAAAACACGCGTCGGCCTGAGCTTGATGAATGCCCGTTTTTTCAGCCAGGGGGCGTTTGCAAATGGCAAGACAAAATGGGTGCTTTCTGCGCGAAGAGGGTACCTTGATTTCTTGCTAGACCTGATGCAAACCTATCCGAGCTACTCTCCCCATTTCTACGATACGTTTGCCAAAGTGAGTCATTCGTTTGATTCGCGTCATACGGTGTCGCTGCAGGGCTTGCTTTCGGGCGATGAGATGGAATACCTCGATATCACGGACCCCAATGACCAGGTACAGACCCATTACGGCAACGGGTACGTTTGGCTTAACTGGCAGGCTGTCTGGGGGCCACGTCTGCTCTCAGAAACCGTCGTGTCAAGAGGTCGGGTGTGGCGAGAACGCCGTGGTGTTGATGTCCGGCGGGACAAATTGATCAATTTCGAGACGGATGATACACGTCGCTTTGCTTTATTTCAGATTAAGCAAGACTGGACATTACAGCACGATGCAGAAACGCGGACCCGCTGGGGCATGAGCTTGAAGCGTCAACGCGCTTCGTATGTGTATAGCAGTGGCCGGCTGGTGCAACACGTTGCGGCCCCCCAGGCTTCCCAGAAGGTGACAAACCAGTACGCAACGCGGAATGCCGCTACCAATCCCGCCGGTGTGTTGTTCAATTTGTACGGAAGCCATCAGGTATCGCTTACCCGGTCAGCTATGGCAACGGCCGGCTTGCGGACAGGATATGTATCATGGAGTGGCGACTTCTATGTTGACCCACGGTTGAATCTGCAATACAGCCTTGGGGCTGTGACGGTACTGCGTGGTGCCTGGGGATATTTCCATCAACCACAAGGCATCGAGCAATTGTACGTCGAAGACGAAGAGCAGCGTTACCACGATGCTGAGCGTGCGCGCCACCTTATCGTTGGCATGGACCATGGCTTTGGCGACAAACTGTTGTTCAAACTGGATCTTTATGACAAACATTATCGCAATGTACGTCCACAGTATGTGAGTCCAGCCGGCGACGTTGCAGCCCTCTTTCCAGAAATCGACAACTACAGGATGTTTTGGAATCCTGACGAAGCGCGCACACGCGGTGTCGAGGTTTCGCTCATTAAAGCCAAAGGGCAGTTTCTTACCGGATCAATAGGGTACAGCCTTTCACAGGCTTATGACGTGTTGGAGGAACAGCGCTATTATAAGGATCACGATCAGCGCCATGGTGCTTTGATTGATCTTAATATCCAGCCGGCGCAAAAATTGATGATCAATTTATCCTGGCAATACCATACCGGCTGGCGTCACGCCGATGCTGCATTCGATGTAACGTACCGGCAAGGTGGCGACGTGTTGTTTGATACTCACTTCGGGCCCCGCAATGCGGAACGGTATCCGGCTTATCACAAAATGGACCTGCGTGTTGCACGCCGCTTTGCATTGAGAGGGCAGACCGTAGCGGCATATGTTGAGATTCAAAATCTGTACAACCGCAGCAATACCCGACTTTTTCGCTATGAGCCACAGATTGATGGCGCGGGAAATGTCGCTTTCATTACGCATGCTGAATCCTGGTTGCCTCGGTTGCCCTCGTTCGGATTGAAGTGGGAAATCACTCACTAAGCCGGCCCCTGTGTGGCCGCAACGCGCAAAAAATCGCGTACTATTTGTGAATTCTGCTCATCTTGCCGATACCGGAGGGTAGAACGTAGCACCCTATCGCAAAAGGAACAGCATTTGATTAGACTTTTGGCAGCTAACGTTCGATATTTACAACGCTACCCTACGTCTGTAAAGACAAAATCTCCACATAGAATCTGGTGCTAAGTAATTGATATTGTTGCGTTTAAATGCATGTCAATTGCACCGCAGATCTGTATCTCCTGTTAAGCTACTTGCTTGATTTACATAAGCAAGTGCCTTAAAATCTTCGCCTTCCAACATTCGGACACGCAGAAACGACAATGCGAGCAAGAAAACGCGCATGGCCCGCGTCCTTTGATCGATATTTTAAGGAACGCGGCGAAAAGCCGGCCCCATCCAATCAGTCCGTACGCCGTAAGGCCTCACGCGGCAGCGATAAATCATCGTCCGCAGGTACGCTTGCGCCTTATGCCGGCGCCTTTGATACCGGCATGGGACAACACCTACAGCGCCGCATCGGTTTTGGCGCTTCAGCAGACCGTGTACAAGAACTCGATGGCCTTACGGTAGATGCTGCCATCAGCCAGATTGTTGCTGACGCAGTAGCGCGTCCGATGCCTGAGCCTCCGCATTGGGTAGATGCCGGCTTGCCTCCCGATGGCTCGTCCGATGCTGTCTACCAGGCGTACTTCGACAACAATGTCGAGTGGGGATTCACCTACAGCCAGGAATGGATTCTCAGCCTTTATGAAGGCGGGCTCCGTGAACGGATGACGCTGTTTTGGTCAAACCATTTTGTGACTGAGATGGACGTCTACTTTTTTGCCCCGATGATGTACCGCTATCTGACGTTGCTGCGCACACACGCACTGGGCAATTTCAAGCAGATGGTGTACGACATTGGCATCGATCCGGCCATGCTGAATTACCTGAATGGTGAAATCAGCTATTGGTGGGCGCCCAACGAAAACTATGCGCGTGAATTGCTCGAGCTCTTCACGATGGGCCAATTCGACAAGTTTGGAAATGCCAACTATACCCAGGACGATATCACCGAGCTTGCCCGTGCCCTGACAGGCTGGGGCGTTAACTATTTTACGTTTGAATCTTCTTTCGATAGAGGGCTGCACGACTTCCTGCGGAAAAGCATTTTTGGCGTTGAAGGCTCGTTTGATTACGACCGTGTTATCGATTTGATTTTTGAAGAGCGTAGTGAGCAGATTGCCTACTTCGTGTGCTCAAAAATGTATGCAGCCTTTGTTCACGATGAGCCAGACGATAACATCGTTCAGGGCCTGGCAGACATCTTCCTCGCAAACGACTTTGAAATAGCACCCGTTATGGAGGCGCTGTTGAAAAGCGAGCATTTCTATGCCGGCGACTTCCGCGGTGCAAAAATAAAAAGCCCGGTCGATATGATGGTTGGGCTTATGCATGAAACGGGTGTTGCGCGGTTCAAAGACGACGCGCACGAAGTCATGTACTGGATGCTCCGCGATATGGGGCAACAGCTGCTGCAACCACCCAACGTAGCCGGTTGGCCCGGATACAGAGACTGGATTTCGACAGCAACCCTGCCCAATAGATGGGATAGCTCCCACTACCTGTACATCTCCGTTTTCACGGGCAACTACATCACGCTTGTGCCACTGGCACAAAAGCTCGTCGACGAAAACGACCCGTTGCTGGCGTTCAAACTTCCCGAAGCGCTGGCTTCTCATTTCCTGGCGGTCCCGCCCGATCAACTGGGTTTTGAGGCATCGAACCAGGATTTTGCAGGTGATTTGGTTACCTACCCGCTTCCCCAGGAGATTCTCGATGCCCCGCAACACGTACGGGATATGGCAAAAATTTTCCTGCAGGGCAATCCGTGGTATGAATGGGACCTGCATCACCCGGCTGTGCTCTTCACGCTACTCGATTACCTTCGATTCCTTACCGAACTTCCTGAGTATCAATTAACCTGATCTATTCTTTGATGGAGAACGGGTATTCGTCGCCCCCAAAGCGACGCACCAATCAACATTCAAACGTTTGACGAACATGAGAAATTCTACATTTAAAGATAGAGCGGGAAGTCGTTTGCAGGATGGGGATGCGCACGTAGCTGATCACCAGAACTGGTCGCGAAGAGATTTTCTGAGCGCCCTCGGCGCAACAGCCGGCGGAGCCATGATGATGGGTGGTATTCCGGTCCGGCCCTTGGGCGGTTCGCTGTACCCCGAATTGCTGCATACAAACACGGATCGTGTACTGGTCTTGATTCAGCTCAATGGCGGAAACGACGGCTTGAATACGCTCATTCCTGTTGAAGATGATACATACTATCAACTGCGCCCTAATGTATCCATTGCCAAATCAGATGCGCTGTTGATCAACAATGAGCTGGGCTTCCATCCCGCTTTTGAGCAAATTATGCCGCTGTACCAGGAAGGGCAGATGGCCATTCTGCAAAACGTGGGATATCCCGAGCAGGACCTGTCACACTTTCGGTCTACCGATATCTGGATGTCGGCCAGTGAGCCGAGTAGCTACCTGAATACAGGTTGGATTGGCCGGTCGATGCAGCTAGAATCCGGCGAGGACATTAAGAACCTTGAATATCCGTTAGCTGTCCAGTTGGGCGCGGATGCACCCTTGTTGATCAAGGGCGAAGAGCGAAGCATGGGGATGTCGGTGAACAACCCGAATACCTTTGAGCGTCTTGCCGCCACGGGAAAAGTGTTCGATGAGGACAATGTGCAAGCCACGCTAGCCGGCGAAGAAATCTCATTTGTTCGCTCTGTAGCAAACGATGCGTTCCGGTATGCCGGCGCGATTCAGGATGCCGCCAATGCCGGCCGCAATACAGCCAACTACCCCAGCAATAACTACCTGGCGCGAAATCTCTCCATTGTTGCTCGCCTCATCAAGGGCAACCTGGGTTCTCGGATTTACCACGTTTGCCTGGGTGGGTTTGATACACATGCGGAACAGCGCGACCAGCATGCCATGCTACTGCGCTACCTCTCCGAAGCTGTTGCTGCGTTTCAGGAAGATATTACCGACGGCGGGTGGCAAGATCGGGTCCTGACGATGACCTTCTCCGAGTTCGGCCGGCGCGTAGATGAAAACGGGTCGCGTGGTACGGATCATGGTTCTGCAGCGCCCCTGTTTCTGTTTGGCCCAACCGTTGCCGCTGGTCTCTATGGTTCACGCCTGGATCTGACAGATCTCGATATGTACGGCAACCTGAAAACCGAATTCAACTTCAGAAACGTGTATGCCACCGTACTGCAAGACTGGTTTGGGTTCTCCCCTTCAGCAAGCCAGCAGGTAATGGGGGAGGCGTATAGTAGTCTTGGCTTTGTTGCAAGCCCCATTGCGACAACCAACGAGCGGCCGCAACCAGACAGCGGCTTTGTACTGCATGCCAACTATCCTAACCCGTTTATCGGTCAAACAAACCTGTCGTTTACCCTGCCGGCCTCAGAATCGGTTCGGTTGCGCGTCTTTGATGCACAAGGCCGACACGTCCATACGGTGGTTGATGGGGTGCTTCGTGCTGGCCGGCACGAAATACCTTTTCAGTCGAATGGGCTACCCAGTGGGCGCTACTTCTACAGATTGGAGACGCCTAATGCCGGCACACAGGTTGGTACCATGACACTACTGAGATAACACGTCAATTACATAAGCTTTTTTTGAAAAGGCGCTACAAGGCAAACAGGTCTTGTAGCGCCTTTTGGTTTGTGCCAATGCATGCTGAATGCCTCCAAATATGCACGCGAGAAAGCGCCTTTTGGCCATCCCTTGTGGCATTTTGTTACACATTTTGTGAAGCAGCGGGACAAAGACCCCACGATAAATCAGCCAGATTAGCTGTATTGTGTTTATAAATGCGACAAATCAAGGATTGGTTTGAAAATTGTCTTGTCCCAATTTGCAATGTGTACGGATACAAGTCCGTATCCACCCTTTGGGCCCATCTTACGGCGAGTGTGAAAGCATTTGAAATGTGGACGCATTTGAAATGTGAAATACATTAGAGCCGTCTGCAAAGGTCGTTTTCAAATATGATCATCGGAGGTGTGATGGCACATCATTATACAGGCACGCGCGCGTCCTCCTCGAGAGAGTCTTCAACGAGACAGTCCTCCTCGAGCAGTCGCACGACGAAGCGGTTTTACAAACTACGGGAGGAGCCCCTGGGCTGGTGGCCCGGCGGCTTGCTGCCTTTGCTTGGTTTGTTACTGCTATTTCTGTGGGGCGTCTTCCGGATTGCTCCAGATATGGAGCGCGCGACGCAAGCCGGCGTGGAAGACGTACTCCAAACCGCAGGGTATACCGGGCTTGATGTTGTTGCAGATGGGCAACACGTACAAGTGAAAGCGCAAGGGGCCGCAACAGATGCTGCGCAAATTGAACGTATTGCGCGTGGCACAACCTGTGACACCTGGATCGCAAGCGATCTCATCTGTCCTACCCGCGTTGCTGTGGCACTAGATGAGGTTGCCAGAGCAAACCACAATTTCAGTTTTGTCCGCAACGCAACGCAGACCATTTTGAGGGGCGATGTACCTGACGAACAAACGCGCAACACACTTCTCGCTGCTGCTCGTACACGGTTGGGCGAGGTGACCGACTCCATGCGGGTTACCGGAGAGCGTGCAAAACCTGATTATAGCTGGGCATTGGATAAAGCCTGGGATTTTCTCGGACAGGTTACCGCTGGGCGGATTAACTGGACCGACGGCGTACTCTCAGCATCCGGACGTACGCAGCGCGCAAACGAAGATGCTATTCGCAGCGGGTTTGCGAGTCCACAATTTCCAGATAAAATAGGTGAGCTCACCCTCCTTTTTGACGAAGAAGTTGATCGGTGCAATGAAGCGTTTCAGGCGCAGTTGCAGCAGTCGGTAATCAGGTTTCAGACGGGGAGTGCAGTCATTGAGGCTACAAGCCGGCCCCTGCTCGCACAACTTGCCGAGATGGCGGCCACCTGCCCCGGCGAACTCATTGTTGAGGGCCACACGGATAACGTAGGGGACGCTGCCATGAACCTCGGACTGAGCCAGCAGCGTGCGCAATCTGTCCTGGAAGCGTTGATCGATTTGAACGTGCCTCCTGGCCGCTTGACCGCGCGAGGATTTGGGGAAACGCAGCCCCGTGCATCAAACAGCACGAGCATCGGCCGCGCCCAAAATCGTCGTATCGAAATTCGCGTGGCCGACTTTTAGGCCACCTGCCACCAATAGTTTACAAGAGAATTTATTATGACTTACTTAATCGCTAAATACGCGCTTCTTTTTCTTGGTGCAGCATTGCTTGGGTTTTTATTGGGGAGATGGTGGACGCGCCGGCGCTTTGTGGATGTGACCACGTCGTACGAAAAACTGTTTTCACGCCTTGATCGGGGAGAAGGAAACTGGGATAAACTCTGGAAAGGACTGAATAGCCTCGGACTGCGTGTTGATGGTGTAGAGCAAAAAGTTGATGCAATCCCCGCTCCAGCAGCAGTAGATCTGTCGGGCGTCAATGGTAAGCTTGACCAGGTCGGATCAATGCTTGGGCAACTGCCAAAACCAACACCGGTAAATCTTGCGCCATTACAAGATCGTGTAAACGCCATCGAAGCGTTGATCAAAGGCCTGCCACGGCCTGAAAAGCCGGCACAAGTTGATTTGGCACCCCTCCATAATCGGTTGGTAAAGCTGGAGTCCATGGTAGCAGGAAGCAACGAGGTTGACCTCGCCCCAGTCAATGAGCGCATTGGTCGCCTGGAGCAGCTGATTCGGAATTTGCCGGCGCCGGCGCAGCCACAGCGGGTAGACCTGACACCAGTTAATCAGAAAATTGGCGCCCTGGAAGCTACGTTCCGCCAGTTTGCCTCTTCCAATGGCAAATCACATGCGGTAGATCTGGCACCTGTGAATACTCGGATTTCTGGCGTTGAAACAGCGTTGCGTCAATTACGAATTCCAGGACCCGTGAACCTCTCACCGGTGGAAGCGCGGTTGCGTGAAATAGAGTTGCGTCTTGAGAAATTGGCGAACAAGCCGGCACCAGCGCCGATTGCTGTACCTACAGAAGGGCCTCGGCTCATGAAGTCGGCATCGTTCGGGAAGAAAGATGACCTGAAAAAGATTTCAGGCGTAGGGCCAAAGCTGGAACGCCTGCTTAACGGCATCGGTGTCTTCTACTTCTGGCAGGTGTCTTCCTGGAGTAGAGACGACGTGCGCCAGGTTGATGATATGCTTGAAGTATTTAAAGGGCGTATCGAACGCGATGAGTGGGTGCTTCAAGCCCGTACACTGAAACTGGAGCCAACCGCTGCGAAGGAGCCTGTCGCCTAGTGCATCTTGTAGAAGCTATTGTGTTCTCGGGATTTTGTTAAAGATGACCTGGCAAATAGCGAAAACATGAACACAGGAATACGTTGATCATGCAAAGGGAGTCTTCGGACTCCCTTTGTCGTTTTATGCGCTTTTTGCCCAAAAAGAAGCGATTTACTGTTTGATTTACTAAAAAGATACGATATACTTTTCCTGCACAGTTGTATGCCATGATGGTTTATGCCATGATGCTTTATGCTACGACTTTTTTATACGCATCTCTACGATCAATATCGTTAATCAACATCGTTAATCAACTCACGACAACAAGCGGGCAATGGCGAAGCGCAATCAGTTTGACGACATCACAATTGAGGTCCCCGATGCATACGAGGCCTCTGAGGATGTGCCGCGTGTCGGCGCAAAAAGAAAAAGGGGCGGATCAGATGCAGCTTCTTCGGATGATTTGTTTTTGGCAGCCCTGGCTGACGAACACGATCTGCATATCGAAAAAACGATCGTCCTTAAAAGGCAACGCGACTATAAAAAACGCAGTACAAACGCCGGCACCGATGAGACGCAGCTGAAAATCACACTCGATACACCTGCTGATGAACGCGCCGTGGTGTTGGTGGAAGAAGACGGTGTGTACCGCTGGGTGTTTGCCCGTCCCGAGGAGACATCAACGCGCCGGAGCAAACGGAGCGCCTCAGCGCCTGTGCACCATGAATTTGAAATCGAACTTGCTGGCTATGTACATGCCACCAGTAAACGCCGCGGCCTGGGTGACAAAATTAAGTCGCTCGCCAAGAAGGCTAAAGCCCACATCATCCGAATAAAAGAATCAGCGCCGGCTGCATCGCTAACCATGAAACGGTTAGAGAAAAAAGTGCAACAGGGTGTCATTAACATGAACGTGGCTGACGGGGCCACAAATCCGGAAGCCTGGGAAATCCTGGCGAGTCTTGAAGATCTGGAGATTCCTGCCAATCGAACACCCAGGGTCCTGTTGTTTATCCACGGTACGTTTAGCAGCACCCTGGGTAGTTATGGCGGGCTGTGTGAAATCCCCGAAGGCCAGCAATTCCTCGAAAAAGCATTTGATGCATACGACCTCGTACTCGGATTTGATCACTATACCCTCAGCGAAACCCCGAGCGAAAACGCGTGGGAATTACTGAAATGGTTGAAAACAGCGCCGTGGTCTGCGGATCATCCACCAACGATCGATGCCATCGGCTACAGTCGCGGCGGCCTTGTACTCCGTAGCCTGGTTGAGAAGGAGTTGCCTGACGATCCGTGGCAGGCAAAGGTGCAGCGCGCTATTTTTGTGGGGGCTACCAATGCCGGCACCGCGCTGGCAAAACCTGAAAACTGGTATCAGTTCATCGACTTTTACACGAATCTGGCTGCGGCTTCTTCGCGGGTGGTCAGTTTTCTGTCTGGTGCCGGCGTGGGGGGACTTATGTTCACCGGTATGATTCGCGGCCTTGGAGCGTTTGCGAAATACCTCGCTACGTCCTCGGTATCCAACGCTAAAATCCCTGGCTTATCTGCGATGGAGCCGGATGGACCGTTTGTCGCTGAAATCAATGAAACACAGCCCGGCCAGCCCGGCCCTGACGAAGTCTCCTATTATGCAGTGACATCTGATTTTGATATTGATGCCATGGGGGATGGCCCGAGCCCGGGGTTGCCGAAACGGCTCGCGCTTTCGCTGGGCGGACGCGTGGTTGATCAATTGATTGGAGACATCCCGAATGACCTTGTTGTCGATACACCCTCAATGACCCGCATCGATCCGCAGACCGATGGGTTATTAAAAGAAGTGCGCGCATTTGGGCGGAATGGGCAGGTGTACCACACGGTGTACTTCACCCAGCCGGCTACTGCAAAAGCATTGCATGGTTGGCTCGAGTTGCCTGGTACGTTAAAAAGTACAGAACGTACGCAACGTTCAGCTGCACCCGTACTCATTGCGGAAGATGAAATAGTTGCCTACAACGCAATCGATACGGCGGTACAGGCGCCGGCGGATCAGCCCAATATTGAGCTGCAATCAAATGTACCGGCGCGCGTCAGACCATCGCTTAAGATATCCGTGCATTGGGATGATATCACCCAGGCAGAAGGAGACGTGTATGCTGTTGGGCATTATCGCGGCGTTGAACCGCAAAGCGCTGAGTTGGCTGTAGATCACCACATCTCACAGGTGAGTTGGGGATTACCCTGGGAGGAGCGTAAAAAGAAACTCGTCCTGACAAGACTCACCCAACAGGGACTCTTGCAGGGCGACATTGGACAGATCGATCTGTTTCCATGGGGAGACGGGACGCAACGGTTTGCTGCAATTTGTGGGATGGGCTTTTTTAATGGCGATTTCAGCGAGCAAAATTTGCAGTTGTTGTACCGCCAACTCGTGTGGAAACTCAACACCCTGCCCGGACTCCATACCTTGTGTACGGTGTTGATTGGTTCAGGTGTGGGATCGCTCGACACCCGCCGCGCGCTTCGCGGTCAGCTAAATGGCTATGCAGATGCAATGGCTGCGTTTCCCGATGGGGAGAATCGGATTCGGGAAGTTCGGATTGTCGAATACGATAAGCTCAAAGCCCAGGAAATTCTGGACAACCTCTTGCTCATTCACCGGCAGGATGATCTGGAGTTGGTGCTCGAGGTCGAAGAAGAAGTGCAATCGAAGGGTACCGGACGCGTGAGTGAAGAGCACGCGTTGTCGCTCATCATTGGGTCGATGTTGCAGACGTTTAAATCGCGATCATCTGCCAAACGACGTGAACTGCTTGAAGCTTACCTGGCAAACAGCGGGATCAAGAGTGTTAAAAAGCGGGAATTGATGCCGCGCTTGAAAGACGCTTGGGAGAACCTGGAATACGCCGCCGGCGAATTGGCGCGCAACATGGAGATGGCAAATCTGGATCCTTCGGTTGACGAGAAGGAATTGGGGCAACGCATCAGCAGAACTAGGCGGTCCCTGCTTTCTGAACAAGGGCTTTCACGTACCATCTCCGTAAAACTCTTTGCCGCAAGCGATGACAAAGCTGCTATTCCCAATCGGTTATCGATCCGTTTGCAAAACGATGTCTACCGTATTGCCGGACTCACCGCCAGTTCTGCGGTCCCCGAGCGCGAAATCAAGGTAGATGTTAAGCTGGTGCACGAACTCATCGAGCGGATGACCGATCCTGACGGGGAGAAAGCGTTGCGGCATGGGAAGGTACTCCACCAACTCCTTATTCCAGGTGAGTTTGAAGAACTGCTGACGTCGAGTGCGTCGCTCGTTTTTGAAGTAGATCGCAATACAGCGCCTATTCATTGGGAGATGTTGGTGTTACCCGGACGTGAACAGGCCGGCGCAGTTGCGCTTACCCTGCCCGTGAGCCGGCAACTCCGCACCACCTACAGCAACATCCCAACGGCCCGCTCAGACCGGGAGCGGCGCGCACTCGTTATTGGAAATCCCGATGGCACGCTGGAATTTGCTGAAGACGAGGCAGCCCTGGTGAGTCAGTTACTCACAAGCCATGGGTTTGAGGTAGATACCTTCATTGGGCCGCCCGATGGTACGCGCAATCTGCAAGCGGGATACGCGCCAGCCAACCGGCTCGATGTATTGGAGAAACTGTTCGAAGGGAAATATACCATTGTACATTACGCCGGCCATGGTGATTACGATCGCGATGATCCGAGCAAAACAGGGTGGTTGTTTACCAGCGGTCTGCTGACAGCCGGCGAAATCCAACGCCTGAAAGATGCCCCGGCCCTGATCTTTGCCAATGCGTGCCTCTCGGGTCGCACATCTGGGGTTACCCAAGGCATGGAGGACGCATCCGGAATGGACGACATTGCTACGCAGCAGAAAGCCATGAGCCAACCTTTTGGCGAAGCCGGCCTGTTGCCAAGCCTGGCTGATGAAGTGCTCAAGCTTGGTGTTCGCAACTACATCGGCACGGCCTGGGAAGTGGATGATAAAGGCGCCATCCTGTTTGCTGAGCGGTTCTATGAGACGTTTCTTGGCGGTGCCTCTATTGGTGAGTCGATCCACGAGGCCCGAAAGAAAATCAGCCGGCACGCGCAATACCGCGCCTTGTGGGCTGCGTATCAGCACTATGGTCCGCCAGATTTCATCCTCCCGTAAATTCAATTCCTCGAAATCCCGAGAATACCCCGTTAAGGCGCGATTTCATCACATGCCGGCCTGAAACCTCGGACGGTTGACCCTTGTTGTATGGGCTTCACATTTTTTATCGATTTCACTATCCCATACCATGAGTGACCTGTTTGAAAAACTTGTATCGTTGAGCAAACGTAGAGGTTTTATTTTCCCTTCTTCGGATATATACGGCGGGTTGAGTGCTACGTACGATTACGGTCCACTTGGGATAGAACTGAAAAAGAATGTACGCGACAGCTGGTGGCGCACGATGGTTTATCAGAACGATAACATCGTGGGTATTGATGCCGCAATCCTGATGCACCCGACAACCTGGAAAGCGTCAGGCCACGTGGATGCGTTTAGCGATCCGTTGATTGATGATAAGCAGTCAAAAATGCGCTACCGTGCGGACCAGTTGATTGAGGGTCATATTGCCCGGCTGCGTAAAAAGAAAAAGACGGATCGTGCAGATGCTGTGTATGAGAAGTTGGTGGCAGCGCTGAATGCGGAGGACATGCCCAAAGCACTGTACGATCTGATCATGGAAGAAGAGATCAAGTCGCCGGATTCCGGTGCTTTTGATTGGACCGATGTGCGCCAGTTTAACCTGATGTTTTCCACGCACGTTGGTCCCGTAGCCGATTCCGATAGCAAAATCTACCTGCGCCCCGAGACGGCCCAGGGTATTTTTGTCAACTTCCACAGCGTACGCGAGACCTCGCGCCTGCAAGTGCCTTTTGGCATCGCTCAAATTGGTAAAGCGTTCAGAAATGAAA
The DNA here is from genome assembly GCA_965263205.1 of Rhodothermales bacterium. GTDB lineage: Bacteria > Bacteroidota > Rhodothermia > Rhodothermales > JAHQVL01 > JBCCIM01. Next base: position 349,542 of record CBDHHF010000034.1, on the reverse strand, counting down.
TTGTCGCTCGCCAGTTCATTTTCCGGATGCGCGAATTTGAGCAGATGGAAATGCAGTTCTTTGTAAAACCTGGTACGCAGATGGATGCTTATCAGGAGTGGAAAGAGCGCCGGATGCAGTGGCACCTCGACAATGGGATTGCCGCCGAGAACCTGCGTTACCACGAACACGAGAAGCTCGCGCACTACGCGGACGCTGCGGTCGACATTCAATATAAGTACCCCATTGGTTGGCAGGAAGTAGAGGGGATCCATTCACGGACCGACTATGACCTGAGCCGGCACCAGGAATACTCCGGCAAGAAAATGGAATACTTCGATCCCCAGAGCCAGGAGCGATTCATTCCTTACGTAGTCGAAACGTCGGTTGGCCTTGATCGGACCATCTTGATGCTCCTCAGCGAGGCATATAGCGAGGAAGAGGTGAATGGTGACAAGCGTACGGTCATGAAATTCCACCCGCGTATTGCGCCGGTTAAAGCTGCCATTCTGCCGCTTGTGAAAAAAGATGGCATGCCCGAAGTCGCGCGTGAGATCGAGAAAGACTTGCAGCAGCACTTCAACACGTTCTACGACGAAAAGGGCGCTGTTGGCCGGCGCTATCGCCGCATGGACGAAATTGGTACGCCATTCTGCATCACCGTTGATGGGGAAACCGTTTCTGAAGGTACCGTCACCATTCGCGACCGCGATACCATGGAGCAGGTGCGTATCCCGAAAGATAACGTGAAGGCATACCTGATCGACCGACTGTAAGGTACGTGCATCGTTTATTTTGAAGCCCGTTGTGTGCTGCGGTTACGCGACCGCAACTGAAGTCATGCGTGATCAAGGACGTTGCGGTGGGATGGACAGGATACGTACCTGCAGCTTGTCGGTAAGGCATGCTCCTATTGCCAACCAACGTAGTTCCGTGGCTTTGGGAATGGCCACACGATTTGCACGCCGTATGCATCGTGTTGGACCGATGTGGTAATGATCTGGCCGTATGATGGCGGTGGATTTTCTCAGGGCTTTGATGACGAGGAGGCCTTGAAACAATTGCCTGCTGATTATGCCGGCGGTATTTGGGCAGATCGAATCGATCGCATCAGTACAGCATTGGAGCAGGATTAGGCTGAATAAATAGTATCGGAAGTGCTATATTTTAGCCACGTACCCATCTATAGAGAATACCCCGATGAAGACACGTTTTATGTACGGCATTGGGCCTTGCTTCGTACTTTGCCTGTGCCTGATTGGCTGCGGACCCTCCGGTAATTCTGCAGACTTAATCCTGATAAATGGAAAAATTGTTACGGTTGATGATGAAAACCCGGAAGTAGAAGCCATTGCTGTGCGCAGTGATACCATTATGGCGTTGGGTAGCCAGGCTGATATCGAGGCGCTGCGTGGGCCCAACACTGAGGTGATTGATCTTGAAGGGAAGCTTGCTATCCCTGGTTTTATTGAGGGACATGGCCACTTCCTCGGGCTTGGGAACGCAAAAATGATTTTGGGGCTTGCCGGCACATCTTCCTGGCAGGAAATCGTGGATATGGTAGAGGCAGCCGTTGCCGAAGCTGAGCCTGGGGAATGGATTACGGGACGCGGATGGCACCAGGAAAAATGGGACAGCATCCCTGAAGGCGTCATAGAAGGGGTGCCAACACATCATGCCCTCAGTGCAATTTCGCCAGACAATCCAGTGTTACTGCGGCATGCAAGCGGGCATGCAGCTTTTGCGAATGAATTGGCCTTGCAGTTAGGTCGCATCAGTTCGGAAACACCCAATCCGCCAGGCGGCGAAATTGTGCATGACATGGTAGGTGAGCCAACAGGGTTGCTTCGTGAGCGAGCACAGTATCTGGTTTCCAATGCATACAATGCGTACCTCGCGCTGCGTTCACCCGAGCAAGTTGAAGCGGATAACCGTAAAATGGTACGGCTTGCTTCTGAAGCTTCGTTGGAAGCCGGCATCACAAGCTTCCAGGACGCCGGCTCCAGCTTTGAAGACATCGATTTCCTCAAAAGGATGGTCGACGAAGATCAACTACCGATTCGACTTTATGTCATGGTTCGGGGCGAAAGTTTTGAGTCGCTAGAACGCCTTGGTGAATACTACTACCCGGATTATGGCGATTATCGCCTGAATGTGCGCTCCATCAAACATGCCATTGACGGCGCATTGGGACCGCATGGCGCGTGGTTGCTTGAGCCGTACGAAGACATGCCTGAGAGTGCCGGGCTCAACCTGCACCCTGTGCAAGAATTGGTGCGCACGTCTGAGATTGCACTCGAGAACGGGTTTCAGATGAACATCCACGCTATCGGCGACCGCGCAAACAAAGAGGTGCTGGATATTTATGCCGACTTGTTTGCTGCGCACCCTGACAAAGAAGATCTGCGCTGGCGGATCGAGCACGCGCAGCATCTCCATCCAGATGATGTGCCGCGGATGGCTGAACTCGGGGTGATCGCTTCGATGCAGGGGGTACACGCAACGTCAGATGGCCCCTGGGTATTGAAACGCCTTGGCCAGAAGCGGGCAAAAGAAGGGGCGTATGTTTGGCAAGATCTATGGAATGCCGGCGTTCTCGTGACCAACGGTACAGATGCGCCCGTTGAGGATATCAGCGCGCTGGAAAGCTATTATGCAACGGTTAGCCGGCGGCTGAAAGACGGTTCTGTGTTCTATGAAGACCAACGGTTGTCGCGTATGCAGGCCCTCAAATCGTATACAATTAACTGTGCGTATGCAGCTTTTGAGGAAGATATCAAAGGCTCGCTGGAAGTGGGTAAACTGGCAGACATCACGGTACTCTCCAAAGATATTCTTACGGTACCGGAAGAAGAAATCCTTGATACGGAAGTGCTTTATACTATTGTGGGAGGAAACGTGGCGTACGCTGCTGAAACCGCGCTTTAACCGATTAGGCGTTGTTACCTGAAATAGAGGCGGTCGCTGGCATGCTGGTGATCGCCTGTTTTATGTAGGCGGGCCAGTGGGTTTAATGATGGGTTACATGCTCCGTGGTTGCGTGGTGATTTTGATGCTGGTTGTGGGTATGTCCATCTGCAACCCCACGGTAGAGGGTTACAACACCCAGTAAAATGATGACGATACCGCTGGCGAGATGCATGCGACTGCGCCACATGGGTTTAAGCAAAGTGCCAAGGAATGCCAGGGCCAGTAGTGCCGGCATGGTGGCTACGCCAAAAATACCCATGATCAGCGCTCCTGAACCGGCACCACCAGAGGCAGCTGCAAGTGCCATAGCGCCGTAAACCAGTCCGCAGGGTAACACACCGTTCAGCATACCCAGCACAAACAATGTCCTTTTAGTCCCTGCTTGTAGCATTTTGCCCATCTTTCGGGTTAAGCGCCGCCAGTGAGCAAATGCTCCTGTGTTGATTCCTTTGATAATCCCAATTAGTCCCAGTCCCACCAGAACCAGGGCTATGCCGAGCGCGATGCTCAGGGTTCGCTGGGCATTATCCAGTAAACCGGCCAATGTCCCACCCAGGCTGCCAGCAACCGCCCCTAATAATGCATACGCTGTGATTTTTCCGAAATGGTACATGAGTTGGCGTAAGGGCAAGGCGCGTCGCTTAACGGTTGCTTGCGCAATAGCCAGCGGGAAGCCGCCGCACATCCCAACGCAATGCACGCTGCCAACAAACGCGAGTACAATAGCTGAAAGAAGCAAGGAAGACATAAGCTGAGCTCTGGCTTAGGAGCGAGGACGTTCATCGTCCAGGAAAATGCGGATGGCCGGCGTTTCTGTATCATCAAATTGCCCGGAGCGAACTGCCCAACCAAACGCAGCCACGCCTATGCCGGCCAGTAATAATGCGAGGGGGACAAGAAAGTAGAGGACATTCATCCGTCTATACCTCGTTTTCTTTTAAGGAGATAAATGAGCGCTGCAGTACGGAGGCCAGTACAACGATCAGGGAACTGGCCGGCATCGCGAGGGCGGCTACAAACGGGGTGACAAAGCCAACGATTGCCGCGCCGGCCCCAAGGATATTGTATACAAGGGAAAACCCTAAATTTCGCCGCACGACACCCATCACGCGTTGCGAACCATTAAATGTCTCAACGACTGGTGTGAGTCCTTCTCTGGTCAGGAAGACATCAGCTGCTACCTGGCTTGGTGTACTGCCACCTTCAACAGCGATGCCGGCATCCGCCGCTTGCAATGCTGCTGCATCGTTTACCCCATCACCCACCATGGCAACCACATGCCCATGCTCTTGTAACTGCTCGATAAACGCTTTTTTGCCTTCCGGCGTGATGCCACCTAAGGCCTGGGCAGGAGGAATACCAAGGTAGGTACCCATGCGATTGACCACGTCGGGATGGTCTCCGGAGAGTAAAATCACCTGGCGTCCGGATGCTTTCAGGTTTTCCAGTAATGCGGGGGCGTCAGGTCTGAGTTTGTCGCCAATGGCTACTACGGCTGCCAGATGGCCTTCGATGCCTATGGCTACCGGTGTTTGGCCGGCCTGGACAAATGCGTCCATTTGCGCCGTCAAAGGTGCTGCTGGTTTTACATACTCCAGCACCCAGTCTGGACGTCCAACATGTACCTTTTTGTTTTTTACTACGCCACTAACACCTGCGCCTTGCACGAACACGACCGCTTCGGGTGCTATCAAACTGCACGATTTTGATGCGTGCATGATCGCTTTCGCGATGGGGTGGTTGCTGTGTTGCTCCAACGAGGCGGCGATTGCGAGAGCATCTGTGTCGCCAGCAAACGAGACGACTTCCATTTTGCCCGCCGTTAGCGTACCCGTTTTGTCAATGACAACTGTGTCGACCGTTTCGAGGACCTGTACGGCTTCGCTGTTTTTGATGAATATGCCCTGACGCGCTGCCCGGCCGGAAGCGATGGCCATCGCCAGGGGTGTTGCCATACCTAGCGCACAGGGACATGAAATGACCAGGAGCGCTACCACGCGGGCTACAACCTGAGAAGAATCAAGGATAAACCAAATGCCGGCGGTTATCAGCGCCAATAGTAATAGGCCGATTACAAAATAGCCCCCGAGGCGGTCTGCCAACAAGACAACGGGCGCCCGTTTGCCGGCCTGGCTACCTACCCATGATAACAGTCGTCCTACCCGCGTACCATCCCCGGATGCAGCCACGGTGACAGTAAGCGGAGTCTGTAAGTTCACGCTGCCTGCTTCAATCCACATGCCGGGGGCAAGGGGCTCAGGCCTACTTTCTCCCGTCAAAACGGATTTGTCGACAACCGAGGTACCCGTCTGTACGGTCCCATCTACAGGGAAAACTTCGCCGGCTGGTACGCTAATCACATCGCCGTTACGTAATGAAGCCACTTTAACAAGACTGCCCGGCTCTTCTTCCGCAGGGCGCTTACGGCTCACAATCCGGGCCATGGTTGGAATGAAATTGAGCAGCCGGTCGGTGGCATCGCTTGCAAGGCGATAACTGCGCAACTGCAACCAGCGCGCTGTCAGCAACGCAGCAATCAACGTCGTGATCGAGTCGAACCATACGTCGCCTTGTCCAGTCACCGTTGCCCATGCGCCGTAGCCAAATCCTACAAGGATGCCCAGCGAAATAGGGGTATCCATGTGCAGGCCGCGCAGGTGCCGGCGTTGCACAGCGATCGTTAAAGCCGCCCACGCATTGCGGAAGAACTCACTGCCGCCGTACACAACCGAAATGAGCGCAAGGACAAAGCTTGCCCAACGCGCGCCCGTGGCAAGCGCGTTATTACTGGCATCGCCGCTTATGCCAAGGTCCAGGCCGGCGTACATGGCAAAGGCAAACAGCATAACGTTTCCCGCGAGCGCCCACGCAACACCGGTTTTAATCAGCAGCCGGCGCTCTACGCGCGTTTTATCCGATCGCTGGCGCTGATGAACCGGATATGTTTGATAGCCAAATTTTGCCAGCCACGTCGCAACAAGAGATAATTGTACGACCTCCGGATCGAACTGCAGGGTAAGATGGCTGCGTGAAAGATCCAGTCGTGCGTTTTGTACGCCTTCCACTTCTGCCGGCAATTGCTCAACGAGCCATACGCAGGCAGCGCAGTGTACGCCGTCCAGAAACAGGGTTACGCTCCGGGAAGAGGCGCCGGCAGGCCGTGTATGGGCTTCGATGAAGGCGGGGGTGTCCATTTCGAGCACATGCAGATCCCCTTGCCGTTCCGGGACTGGCTTGCGTTGTGCATTGGTCGGGGTAAGCGCACTCAGTTGATAAAACGTATTGCTATAGCCGGCATGGTGCAGGGCTTCGAATACAACGGCGCATCCTGTGCAGCAGAACAATGGATCAGTGCCCGTTGGATGAGGGCCAACAGGCAAACCGCAGTGCGCACATGGTGTCTCTGCGTTGTTTATGTGACGCTGTTCTTGCGCTGGCTGGCTATGTAGGGTTGCTACGTCCACAAATATGATTCATTCACGTTAAAAAAGCAGTTCTTTGCGGATAACCTTCCGAAATGCAAAGCTGTCTTGCGCGACATTGATTTCAAAATCCCACAGCCCGGCACGAGCGCCGGGGAAGGGCTGGGTGTACATTCCGGGCTGCTCTTCTGTTTGTTGAAGTGTCATTGTGGCCATGGCCTGCGTATGTTGCGGGCGAAAGGCCTTGATGGTGCCCTTTAGTCCAGTGACAGGCGTGCCTTCCTTGTCACGGAAATGAAGTGTGATGAGACCAACTGCCTGGCCCGGTGTCGCTGGCGTATAGTCTAACCCTATGCTCCAGCCGGCTGCCTCGCTGCTGCGAATCAACGCGTTGTTTGCGTCCCAATCGACCGCTTTCTCGTAATAATTTTCTACTACCTGTGCGCCGCCATCGGATCGGGCGGCAAATACAATCATCATGCTTGAGGTCACGCCGGCAACCAGTAGCAGGATAATGGCCAGCGGCCAGGCGATATGCGCCGGGATACGGTGCTTTTTCTCGTCCTCAATTACTTTGGAGGAAGCATTATTCATGTTCTGCATATCGATGACCTTTAGTGTCCGGTGGGGGATAGCATGCTGGCGTTGTCCTTCGAGGGGCCCAGTAGCATGAACGAAACGGTTTCCGATTTGCCGCCTTCGAATTGTAGTTCGAAGGTGCCCTCAACGCTATCCTCTTCAAATGCATCCTGCGGGATGATAATCCATGCCTCAACCCGTGTCATTTCTGCAGGGGCCAGGGAGACAGGGGTGGGGCCAATCAACTTCACTTCTACACCAGCTGGTGCAAGGGCCTCCACGGTAAATGCTGTGGCCGTTGGTTGCTGGTTACGCACGCGAAAACGCAGTCTGTTTGTGACACGCCCATCCGGTAAGACAGTGAAGGGTTCGCCTACACTTCTGCCAACGTTGATGTCAAATGCGCCGCGGCTCAGGACCATGGCACCCAGGGCGATCACAACAGAGACGATCAGGGTGGCGTAGACAACGGTTCTGGGGCGCAACGTGCGCGTTTCTTTTCCAGCCAGTTCGTATTCAGAGGTGTACCTGATCAATCCCCGAGGTTTATCGATTTTATCCATAATGGTATCGCACGCATCAATACATTGCGTGCAGGCGATGCATTCCATCTGCAAGCCATCGCGGATGTCGATACCTGTAGGGCAGGTGCGGACGCAGGCAAAACAATCGATACAATCGCCTTGTGCCGGCACTTCGCCGGCCAACTCGCGGGCGAGTACTTTCTTGCTACGCTTTTTGCGAGGCTCCCCCCGGTTGGGGTCGTAGGAGACAATCATGGAGTCTTCGTCGAGCAATACCGACTGCATACGCGCGTAGGGGCAGGCAATGGTGCACATCTGCTCTCTGAAGTAGCCAAAATCGTAGAGGATGAGGCCCGTTGTAGCCGCCATCATCACAAAGAAACCCCAGTGTTGCTGTGGTGGCCGTTGCATCCAGGCAATAAGGTTCGACCATCCGACAAAGTAGGAGATAAAGATGTGCGCAAGCGCCAGTGAAATGACCAGGTATACCAGGAATTTGAGACTTTTACGCCAGGTTTTATCCCAATTCCATGGGCCGGCATCACGGCGCTTGCGTACGTGTTCTTTACCTTCGATCCAGCGCTCGATGGGGCGATATACAAACTCCATATATACAGTTTGCGGACATCCCCATCCGCACCACACCCTGCCTAATAATGCTGTCAGCAATCCCACAGCGAGCACCGTGGAAATCATAAGCATGAGCAGCAGCAGGGTATCCGTCGGGTACAGCAGGAGCCCGAAGAAAGCGAACTCCCGGTGCACAAAATCGATAAGCACAGCCGGCTTTCCATTGATCTGAATGAGCGGCAACGCTACAAACAGGGCAATCAGCGCCCAGCCGGTAATCATGCGTTGGGTATGATACCTGCCGCGACTCTGCGTCGGATAAATCCATTTGCGTCGCCCGTCTTTGTCCAAAGTAGACAAGACGTCTTCCGGAGAATCCAGAATTTCAGGTGAGTCTATCAGGAAATGCCGGTTGTTGTGCATGTTAGCTCCGTTCGAATAATTCGCCTTCGGCAGCTTTGGGGTTTGGCGGGGTTGTGCCTTCAAGCGATCTGATGTAGGCTACCAGTTCCGCCCGCTGTTCAGCCGTAAACATTGCTTCCCATGGCGGCATGCCTTTTTCGAGGCTTCCGGCGGTAATCACTTCAAAAATGGCGGTGTTGTCACCGCCTTTGATCCAGTAGGCGTCTGTCAGGTTGGGGCCGATGAGGCCCTGTCCTTCTGCACCGTGGCACGCAGCGCACTGGGCTGCATAATGGGTGGCGCCGGCTTCAACTTTTGCGGCGTCTGTTACATAGCTTTGCAGCGTAGCCTCATCAACCGAAAAGGCCGGCTGGAGTGCAGCATGACTTGCCCGAATTTCCTCGAGCTCAACCAGACTGGCTTCCAGGTCCGCTTCGTATGTATTTATGTAGCCGAAAACCTGAATGCCGAGCACGTAGAAAATGGCAAAGGCAAACGAGCCAATGAATATCCACACCCACCAGCCAGGCATGGGATTATCGTATTCCTGGATGCCATCGTACTGATGGCCCTGAATAATGTGGTCTTTATTGGTGTGGTCTTTATTGCTGCTTTCTGGGGCGTCACTGGCAGCATTACTGCTGTCCAGTGGATCTATCTTTTCCGTCATGGCAGATATCTATCTTCGTATGGGGTGACTAGTTTAGCGGCAGCTCTACCGCACGGCGTGCGTCCTGCAACGGTTGGTTTTTTGCAGCGTCGCGGGCCTCTTTTTTCATGGTCAAGGCCCAAACGACAATGGCAATGAAAGCGACGCCAAAGGCAATAAGGCCGATAAAGGGTAGGACGCCTGGGTCGATAGCTCTGACAACATCTTTAAACATGGCAATTCTCGTTCTTTTGGATCATTCGCCGGCGGCTGCATGCAGGTCTGTACCCAGACGCTGCAAGTAGGCCACCATGGCAACAATTTCTTTGGAAGCTAGATTCGATGGTCCACCTTGCTCAGCCACCCGTGCGCCGATTTCAGCTGCCTGAATACTCGCTGCAGCAATAGGGTCAGCTTTTACTGTTGCGTCGTAGGTGACACCAAACCGCTCCAGTACCCGGAGTTTTGCCGGCAAATCTGAAAGGTCGAGTTCTTTGCGAAGGAGCCAGTCATAAGGCGGCATGATGGAGCGTGGACTCGTTGAGCGTGGATCCTCCATGTGGCGAACGTGCCACAAGTCGGGGTATTTGCCGCCTACGCGTGCAAGGTCGGGTCCCGTTCGCTTAGAGCCCCAGAGGAATGGCCGTTCATAGATGGTTTCCCCCGGCTTGGAATATTCGCCATAACGCTCTAGCTCGTGCCGGAATGGGCGAATCTGCTGTGAATGACAGTTATTGCATCCTTCGCGGATGTAGATGTCGCGTCCGGTTAGTTCGAGCGGTGTCCAGGGTTTGACGCTCGCAATGCGCGGTACATTGCTTTCAACGAGGACAAGCGGCAGGAACTCTACAACCCCACCAATCATGATGGAAATGGTTGTCAGAATGGTAAACAGAAGCGGCCACCCTTCCAGTTTTCGATGCCGTCCACTGAGTTTGATGTATCGTTTCATGGTTGCTGTTGTTAGTTGGCCGGTGCGTCTGGTGAGAGGCACCGGGATTGGAAATCTGTGAGACTCACGAGGTCGCGGTTGGCGCTTCGAATACCGGATCAGGCAATTCTTTTGGCGCTTTTTTGATGGTTTTGTAGACGTTGTACATCATCAGCGTGACACCAACGAGGTAGAGCGAACCACCGATCATGCGGCCCCAGTACATCGGGACAATCTGGACTACGGTTTCCATGAAGTCGGGGTAGAGCAGGCGACCGGCTTCGTCAAATGCGCGCCACATGAGGCCCTGCGTGATGCCGGCGGTGTACATGGAGAAGACATAGAGCAAAATCCCGATGGTACCTGTCCAGAAGTGTGCATTCGCGAGGCGCTGGCTCCACAAGTCGGTTTGCCACAGCCGGGGCACCAGCCAGTAAATCATGCCGAAGGTCATGAAGCCATTCCAACCGAGCGCGCCGGCGTGGACGTGGCCGATGGTCCAGTCGGTGTAGTGGCTCAATGCGTTCACACTTTTGACCGAAAGCATAGGGCCTTCAAAGGTTGACATGCCGTAGAACGTGATGCCAATCACAAACATCTTCAATACAACACTGTCGCGCAGCTTATGCCAGGCGCCTCGCAGCGTGAATAAACCGTTGATCATACCGCCCCAGCTTGGCATCCATAACATGACCGAGAACACCATCCCCATGGTCACAGCCCACTCGGGCAATGCGGTATAGTTGAGGTGGTGGGGGCCGGCCCAAATGTAGATGAACACGAGGCTCCAGAAGTGCACAATCGACAACCGGTACGAGAACACGGGTCGTTCAGCAGCTTTGGGGAGGAAGTAGTACATCAGGCCGAGAAACGGCGTGGTCAGGAAGAAGGCTACAGCATTGTGGCCGTACCACCACTGGATGAAAGCATCCTGTACGCCGGCATAAATTGGATAGCTATGCATGGCCGACCAGGGAATAGCGAGGCTGTTACCTATATGAAGCACGGCCACAGTAACGATGGTGGCGATATAGAACCACAGCGCGACATACATGTGCTTTTCTCGGCGATTGCGCAGCGTGCCGAAGAAGTTGAAGGCAAATACAACCCAGATCAAGGTAATGGCGATATCGATGGGCCATTCGAGTTCTGCATACTCCTTGCTGGTCGTAATCCCTGCAGGTAGCGTAATGGCAGCGGCAACGATAATCGATTGCCATCCCCAGAAATGTATTTTACTCATGGTGTCGCTGAACATGCGTGCGCGACACAACCGTTGGGTTGAGTAGTAGATGGCCGCAAAAATTGCATTGCCGGCAAAAGCAAAAATCACCGCGTTGGTATGAAGCGGGCGTAGGCGACCAAACGTCAGGTATTCACCCATGTTGGCTGGCCAAAAAGGCAATTGGAGGGCGATGAGTACACCCACCGCCATACCAATAAAACCCCAGATAATGGTTGCCAGGACAAACATCCTGACAATCTTTTCATCGTAGGAAAAGCGCTCGAGGGTACTAGCGCTGCGGCCCGTATTGGGCAGGGTCGCAGTTGCAGGTTGCGTCTTTTGTGTTTCCATGTTTAGCGTGCAGTAAGCGGGACAATTACACAGTTTGATTTCTGTATAGATTATCGCCTGCCCGTGCTTATCTCTGCCAGCGCATCCAGTATTGGGGTGTAGGGGTAAACCTGACAAATGCCCCTACACAGTGTGACTGAATCGCCTTTATCAGGTCTTTGGGGCCACTAAAGAAGGATTTGAGTAGATCGAGGTGGTGTAGGGGAAGGAGGGGATGCTGTGAATGATAGATGAAGTGCTGCGGAGTGGTGGCGCTAATCGAATAGAGGAGGTGCCTAAAAAGAAAGGATACAAAAAAAGCCGGCGATGCATCTGCATCGCCGGCTCACCAAATCAAACAGTAATGATGGAATTACTGCTGGGTTGATGGCGGAAGGAGTACGCCATCGATGATGTGAATTACGCCGTTAGAAGCGGTCACATCAGTCTGGCTTACGCGAACACCATTCAGGAAAACGTCGCCGTTCTCAACTGTGATGTCGATCGCTTCGCCCTGTACTGTTGTTGCTGTGGTCAGGTTAACAACCTGGTCGGCTGTTACTGCACCAGCTACAACGTGGTACGTCAGGATGGCCTGAAGTGTCTCTTTGTTCTCTGGGAGGAGGAGATCGTCAAGCGTGCCGGCTGGCAAGTTAGCGAACGCAGCATCGGTTGGTGCAAACACTGTGAAAGGACCTGCGCCCTGGAGGGTTTCTACAAGCTCAGCGGCCTGGACGGCAGCTACGAGTGTGTCAAAACCAGCATCAGTAGCAACCTGAACGATATCCGCTTCTACAGCGTCGTCGTCGCTATCGTTTGAGTCGCAACCTGTTGCTACCAGCAAGAACATGGCAAGGCCAAGAACGAAATTGAATTTCTTGAAGATAGATGTGTGCATTTTATATAAGTATTTCAAGTTCATGTTGTCATGGTTAATCGTGCGAAGAAGCGGCAAATGCGCGCGCTGCTTGCCAATCTTTGCATGATCGACACTAATACACTCGTTTTCTCGGCAATGCACACAGCGCTTTACAAAAAAATTATGGAAGGGGTTTTTTAGATGTGTTTTGGTGCTTTCGGAGTCTCGTATTTTCGTTTAATAAACCCTGAAACCCTGAAACCCTGAAACCCTGAAACCCTGAAACCCTGAAACCCTGCCCCAAATCCTGGTTTTAAAATTTTACAACAGCTTGTTACGATTTAATACACTATTTTAAGGCACCTTTCACTGGAATTGTGTAGAAAAGCAACACGAAGTGCTTAAATTTGCACTTGGCGCGGAAGTTGAACAACCTACACTGTACTATTTTGCATCATGGGTTCTGCCTGGCATGTTCAACATGCTCCCGCACTGGACAGGATGCCCTCTTTAAACTCGATCAAACGAAGGAATGAATATTTTAGACCTTATCCTTAATAACGGCTCTGTTGTTGAGCAGATGTCAAAGAATTTTAATCTCGACGCAGCGTCTACACAAAACGCCATCAAGCACATGTTGCCGGCGTTGACGCGCGGCGTACAAAACAATGTGAAGCAAGAGGGTGGACTCGAAGGACTTTTTGGTGCCCTGGCTAACGGTGGCCACAGCAAATACGTAGAGCAGCCTGAATTGCTTGGTCAGGAAGCTACCCGCACCGATGGCAACGCCATTCTCGGGCATATCCTTGGCAGTAAAGATGTAAGCCGCAACGTCGCCGGCCATGCTGCAAAAGAAACGGGCCTCGACTTTGGTATGCTAAAGAAAATGCTCCCTGTGCTCGCAACCGTAGTGATGGGCTCGCTTGGCAAGCAGACGCAGCAGAAAGGTATCCTTGAGCAGGCCATGGGTGGCTTGCTTGGTGGCGGAGGCGGCGGTGGTCTGCTTGGCGGAGGAGGCGGTGGTCTTCTCGGCGGCGGCGGTGGTGGCCTGTTGGGCGGCCTCGCAAGCGCACTCGGTGGCGGTCAGCAGAAATCCAATCCAGCAGTAGATATCCTGGGCTCCCTGCTCGATTCTGACAAAGACGGTTCTGCTGTGGATGACATCCTGGGCATGGCAAAGAAATTTTTCTAGGCCAGGCACTGTCAAGCAACGCTAGACATGCAAAAGGAGATGAGGCAGTTGCTTCATCTCCTTTTTTGTACAAGCGTATTACGTGTAAATCGCGATCCGTTAATGCCCGTTATACAGCAATTTCTGCGTTAAAGTAGTCTACGCCGAGTTTAGCGAGTACCATATCTTCGGCTTCTGGCAGGCCACTTACGCCGATAGCACCAACAACAACGCCCTTGTGTAGCAACGGCATGCCGCCTCCCCAACCTGTGTAGCGTAGATCTCCAAAATTAGTAAGTGGAAATGGGTCTGTTCTTGATGCCTCACCCAATTGCCGGCTAGGAATTCCTTCACGCGCCGAAGTAAACGCTTTATTTAAGGCATTCTGAATAGAAGGCAAGGGGCAGCCATCGGTACGCAAGAATGCGAGTACTTCCCCATGGGCATCGCTGACAGCAATAGCAGCTCCTTTACTTTCCGATTCAAGTGCCTCCTGAATTACGCGGACAATGGCGGCGGCTTCCCGGTGGGTCAATGTTGGGGTGTTTTTCATGGAATACGTTCTTTATCAGTGCGCACTGCGGAGTTTTTCGAATACCTGGATAAAATCCTCCAGGTTGCCTTCATAGTTGATGTTGCCGGCTTTGAGGCTTTCTTTTAGCGTCCGTTTGCCGGTTAAGATAGCGACAAAATGCTCAGATGTACATCGAACAACAAGATCTGGTTTGAAGGAGGCGTCCGGTGGGATATGAACCTGTCCGTCTGCTATGCGCACTTGCAGGATTTCTTCGTCGATGATAAACGTATAGCAGGCTGAAGGTTGATGGATCGTTGGGGCCAATGCCTGTTGTAAAGCAAGATGAAGCCAGCTGCGAGAAAAGAAGAATGATTGTGCTGCCTGTGGCAGAGCATGCAGTAGTGGATTTCCCCACGAAAGTAGTGCATGTACCGTAGGTCTGAGGGCTTCGCCTCGCGCTGTTAGCGTATATCGCGTCTGATTTGTGTGACTGGCCGTTGTAATGAGTCCGTGTTGTTCGAGGTCTTTGAGCCGGCCTGAGAGCAGGTTTGAACCAATCCCCGGTAACTGGTTCATGAGTGCATTGAAGCGTTTGGGGCCTGTGAGTAGTTCGCGGATGATAAGCAGCGTCCAGCGTTGGCCTATCATATCCAGTGCCTGCGATAAAGCACAAAATTGCTGATAGGATTTGTTGCTCATCGTTCGATTCCGCTGAGCTGATCGATCAGTTTTTGGTGGATACCACCAAATCCACCATTACTCATGATTAATACCACATCGCCAGGAGCCACCGTATCCACCAATTCAGGCAGGATGGCATCAGCGTCTGCATAGGCTTTTGCTGCAATACCGAGGGCACCAATGTCTTTCATGAGCACATCGACATCCATAAAATTTGCTGCATCATCATTGTGCCTGAAGGGAGGGGTGCTGATGATGACCTTATCTGCAGCTGAAAATGCGGCAACGTACAGGTCCTGAAAGTCTTTACGCCGGCTTGTATTGGAGCGCGGCTCAAAAACAGCAAGGACGCTGCGCTGCGGATACGCCCGCTTGATGGCGGCAATGGTTTCTCTGACTGCTGTTGGGTGGTGCGCAAAGTCGTCAATGATGACGATATCGTTGATGATTGCCCGCACTTCCTGCCGGCGTTTCATACCATGATAGTGCGCCAGTCCTGCTGCATACGCTGCTGGTTCGATGCCTTCTGCCAGAAGCAGTGCGCAGGCTCCCAACGTGTTGCTCAGGTTGTGTGCGCCGTGCATCGGCAAAAACAGTGTTGCCTTAGGTTCACCAGCAACGGTCAATGTGAAATGCTGGCCTTGCACATCTGCGCGGATATCTGTTGCAGAAATGTGGTTCTCCGCATTAAGGCCGTACGTAATAACCTGTGCTTTTGTATGCGAAGCCAGTGCGGCGACTGCTTCATGGTCACCACATAACACAAGCGAGCCGTCGGCCGGCAGCAAGCCGGCAAATTTTTGAAAGGCACCCTGGTACACATCCCAGTTGGCATAGATATCCGTGTGATCCAACTCCATCGAGGTCACGATGGCGCTTTGCGGCTGATAGTGCAAGAATTTTGGCTGTTTGTCGAAATATGCGCTATCGTATTCGTCGCCTTCAATGACAAAGTGAGGGCCTGTTCCTACGTGGTAACTGGTGTCTTTGCCTTGCATCACGCCACCCACAAGAAAGCCGGGGTTTTGTCCGGCCGCTTCAAGCATGTGCGTTACGAGGCCCGTGGTTGACGTTTTGCCATGTGTGCCCGCTATGACCAGACTACGTCGGTTGGTGAGGAAGAAGTGGGCAAGGGCTTCGGGAAAAGACTGTTGCACAAGTCCTTCTTCTCGAGCATAGGCTGCTTCCGGATGTGTTGGGGTGCAGGCGTTGCCAACGATGACAAGATCTGGCGCCGGCTTTAGATGGACTGAGTCGTAGCCCTGGAAAACGGTGATACCGTCGTTTGCAAGGCGGGTGCTCATCGGAGGATACACATTTTGATCTGCCCCGCGGACCTCATGGCCTGCAGCTTTCAGAAGGCCGGCCAACGAACCCATGCCCGTACCGCAAATGCCAATCAGGTAAATATCGCGGATGTCGGCAGGAGCAGGGACTTCCGGTCTGTCAAAAATACGCAGATGTGCGTCCGGGAGCGCGTGTATGTCCATAAATAAAAACTACAAATTGGCCACGTCCGAGCCGGCTGTGTCAGAAGTGTTGGGTGGCGTTGGCGGCAGATAGTCTTGGTCTGTAAACTCTTCAAGGTTTTCAGAAACAAGCCCCAGGCGTTGTGCACGGATCAACCATTGCTGTCTGGCCAATTCCTGCATGTCGGTAACGGCGTCTTCTTCATCTACGATTTCCATCCCAAGCAGGGTTTCTACGATGTCTTCCATCGTTACAATACCTGCAAATCCACCGTATTCATCGACTACCATAGCGATGTGGTCGAGGCGTCCTGTAAGTCGTTCGAACAGCGCAGACAGTGTCATGGTATCTGGTACCACGGTGATGTCGCGCATCAGTTTTTCTAGCGACTGATCACCTTTGCCCTGTGCTGCTTTTAAGAGCATCTGATCTTTGAGAACATACCCAACAACCTGATCCCGATTCTCTCTGTAAACGATGATTCTTGAAAATCGGAAGTCTTTACCCTCTGCCATGACCTGGTCGATAGTTTTATCGACGGGCAGCGCATAGACTACGATGCGCGGTGTCATGATGTCCTTGACGAGGATCGATGCAAAACGGAAGAGATTTTTGAGGATCCGTGATTCGTTTTCTTCGAATACTCCTTCGCGTTGGCCCATTTCGGCAAGGGCCGTAAATTCTTCCCGGCTCATCTTCGCTTTTTCGCGGTTGCGTGTGAGGAGATGGGTAATGCCATCGGAGAGAAGAATCAACGGGTAGCTCACCCACATAGCCGGCTTCAAAATTCGAACCACAGGTGGGGCCAACACACGCCAGTGCAAGGCACCAAGCGTTTTGGGGATGATTTCAGAAAATACAAGAATCAGCAGCGTCAAAATTCCCGATACAACCCCAACGGGAACGCTTGCAAAAACGATGGTAGCTTGTGCGCCGGCGCCGGCTGCACCCAGGGTATGGGCTACCGTATTCCAACTCAGAATGGTTGCAAGGGGACGATCAATAGTGGCTTTCATTTCCCGCAGTGTAGCGCCCAGCGGGTTGCCTTCTTTTTCGAGCGCGGCAATATAGGAAGGAGTCACCGAAAGGATAACAGCTTCCATAATAGAGCACAAAAACGATACTCCAACAGCCAGGGCTACGTAGAAGAGAAGTAATGTCATGCGTGTCTAACGCACAACTCCATAAAAAGGATGCGAAATTAACTGCCAGGTACAAAAGAAAAAGAAAACGCCCTGCCAGTTGATCAACATGGGCAGGACGTTTTCTTCTAATTTATGCCCGCCTTAAGGCGTCAGGCAATGGATTCTTGTGCGCTCTGGATTCTTGTGCGCTCTATTCCTCTATGGGTGTTGGGGCACCTTTACTGTGTGGGTCTGGTTGGTTTCCCTGTCCAGGGAATCGTGTCGACCACTGATCAGCAGCCTTGGTAGAGCCATCACCTACGTCCGTCGTTCTTTCCTTTTCGTCCCGATTGCTGCTAAACAAGTCGCTGAACCGTTCTGAAAGCGAATCAAATACTGAATACATGACAGGCACAATAACCAGCGTCAGGAACGTGGCAAATGTAAGGCCACTGATGATCGACGTACCCATTGGTCCCCAGAAATCAGTATTGGCAGAACCAATGCTGAAGTTGGGATCAAGATCTGTGATCAGGCCAACAAAGTCGATGTTGAGACCAAACGTGAGCGGAATCAATCCGAGTACGGTGGTCATGGCGGTAAGTACAACCGGACGTAAACGTGTTGCGCCACCTTCAATGATGGCCGCGGCTTTATCCAGTCCCGTATTGCGAAGCTGAACGATGTAGTCGATCAGAACGATGTTGTTGTTCACAACAATGCCGGCCAGACTAATCACACCGATAAAGGTCATCAGACCAAACGGCGTCCGTGTAAGGATCAGGCCGAGCAGGACTCCAATCAGGCTCAGGCCTACCGCAACCATGATGATAAACGGCGAACTGACTTTGTTGAACTGCGCAACCAGAATCATGAAAATCAGCGATACGCCAATGAGCAGTACATAGGTCAGGAAGCCAAAGCTTTCTTGCTGCTCTTCACTTTCACCCGTGTAAGTGAGTGAATAGCCTGTCGGAAGCGAGGACTCATAGTCAGCCAGTAAGGCCTGTACCTGGACCAGGATAGCGTTGCCATTGAACCCGCTTGCTGCTTTCCCTGTGACGGTCGCAACGCGCGACAAGTCGAGGCGGGTAATTGACCCAAGGCCACCTTGCACTTCTGTCTCTGCGATAGAAACGAGCGGAATTTGGTCGCCTTCATACAGGATGGTCAAATTCCGGATGCTCTCAAGGCTTGATCGGTCGCTTTCAGAGAGGCGTACGGTGATGTCGTACTCATCGTCTCCAGTGCGGTATTTGCCGGCTTCGGTACCGTTGATTGCTGAACGAACCGTCGACGCAATCTGGCTTGTGTTTAAGCCAAATCGAGCTGCGCGCTCGCGATCGATTTTGACGTTAAGCTCCGGCCGGCCTGTATTGAGGTTGTCTGCAACATCCACCAGCCCCTGGATTGCGCCGGTTTCTGATGCTTCCGTTAGCATGTCCTTGACCGCCTTGGTAATCTCAACGATTGTTTCGAAGTCTTCTCCGGTGATCTCAATGTTGACCGGCGCTCCGGTTGGGGGACCGTTCTGGTCCTGCGTGAACTCAATTTCGGTACCGGGAATACCTTTGAGTTGATCGCGCAACGCATCCATCGTCATGGTTGACTCTTCAGCTCGATCCTCATAGTCCATGAGGTTAAGTGTAATCTGTGAGCTTTCGGGGCCCAGGGCGCCGCCGCCAAACATGGCATCTCCGCCAATCCCAACATTCATCAGTACGTTTTTGACGTTTGCCCGTGAGGTTGGGTTTTGCTGAAGCCATTCATCAATGCGTTCCTGCGCTTCATGTGCAATCTCGTTGCTTGTTTCTACGTTGGTGCCCAGTGGAGAATCGAAGGTAACAGCGATCAGGTTAGGATCGGTTGCCGGGAAAAATTCGACACCTGTTGGGGCGAGTCCAAACAGCATGAAAATTGCGACGAGCGAACCGAGGGTACCGTTAAGCAGGCGTGCCCGGTTATCGGTCAGTACCAGTTGTTTGCGTTTGTTAAACGCCCATCCAATAAGACCAATAACAATGATGAGCAGTGGTACGGTGACAAGCACACCAATCGTGGCACCATCGAGGTCTTTGCCGGCGAAATACATGAGTCCCAGAATGATGGTCATGATAACGCCAAACACGAGACCGGCCCGGATACTGCTTTTACCCCCAAGGTAGATGCTCTCGAAAGTGTGAAACAAGATGCCAATCAACCCGACGGCAGCGAGTGCCATACCCGGGAAGAGGAGCACATTGCCGGCTGCAGAAGAGCCGAAAATCGATGCTACGATGGCGCCTAACAGGCACAGGATAAGGCCTCCCGTGAAGGAGCCGAGCGCAAAGGTGTTTCTCAACATGGCCCGTTTCACACTGTAGTCGCGTTGCAGCATCCAGCGGATGAACCCGCGATACCGTTCAACCAGCCGGGGCAGCCCTTCGCGTACAAAGCGCTCGCCAACCGGTTTGAAAAAGAATCGGTTGAGGAAATAAAAGAGTACGACTGCTGATCCCAGTACAACCAGCGATTTCCAGTTGGCAAGACCAATAATGAGTCCGAGTGCCAGGATAACCACAGTAGACACTCGTTTGGCAAACGTTTTTCGTTCAGCAGCTTCTTCCCCTTCCAGTTTTACAAAAATACCTGTAATCACCGGGTTGATGATGATGGCTACAAAAAGGGAAGAAGTGAGGGTAATGATCAGCGTGAGGGGTAGGTAGCTCATGAACTCACCGATAATACCCGGCCAGAAGAGCATCGGGGCAAACGCTGCTACGGTGGTTGCTGTTGATGCTACCACGGCACCCCCTACTTCATTGGTGCCGAGTCGAGCGGCTTCAAATCGAGAATGCCCTTTCTCGCGATAACGATAAATGTTTTCGACAATCACCACCGCATTATCCACCAGCATCCCCAGTGCGATAATCAAACTGAACAGGATGATGAAATTCAGTGTGTAGCCCAGCGACTGAAGAAGGATGAACGAAATGAACATCGACAGTGGAATTGCAATGCCCACCAGAAACGCATTTCGGACGCCCAGGAAAAACAGGAGAACGGCAACAACAAACAGCAAGCCACTGATGATATTGTTCTCCAGGTCTTTGATCATGGATTCAACATAGAAGCTCTGATCACCTGTAACAACGTACTCCGTGCCGTTGGGGAATGCATAGGCTTCGAGCTTGTCGTCGATTTGTTCAACCGTTTCCAGAATGTTTGCACCGGGGCGGTTCTTCACGTTGAGACTTACAACCTGTAGTGTTGTGATCTCTTCTTCAGAAAGCGGCGTCACATTCCGGTCCCGGTCTTCTTCCTGAAAAATCTCAAGCCGTGAATAGGTTGCCCGGTCTTTGAAACCAAAAACAACATCCGCAACATCCCGGATATAAACTGGAATGCCATCCGGTGCATCGATGACGATGTCTTTCAGTTCTTCCGGTGTATCAATTTCACCGTTGACTCGAACCAGGTAGTTGGTGCGGTCCACGTCAACAGATCCACCCGGGATATTGGTGTTTTCCTGTTGAATGGCACCAATGACGTCAGCAAAGGTCAGGTTGTATCCTTGTAGCTTATTCAAGTTGACATTGACCTGTACTTCACGCTCAAGTCCGCCAATGAGGTCGATGCCGAGTACCGAGGGGATGCTTTCCAGCTCTTCTTCCAGCTCTTCCGCCACTTCTTTAAGCCTTGCAAGCGAGTAGTCTGCCGCAAGGTTGATTGTCATGATGGGGAATTCCTGGACGTCAATCTCATTGACAAGTGGTTCTTCGGCTTCACCTGGAATCTCGGCTTTGGCGATGTTTACTTTGTCGCGCACTTTCTGAAGTGCGTCGTCAATAGAAACCTCTGGCCCAAATTCGATGACCACGGTAGATACGCCTTCGGTTGACGTCGAGCGGATCTCTGTGATGCCATTGAGGCTTTGGACTTCTTGCTCAATGTGTTGGGTGATGAGTGACTCAATGTCATCCGGGCTTGCCCCCGGATAAACGGTGGTCACAATGATGTTAGGAATCTCAATCGAAGGATTGGATTCTTTCGGGATGGTTTGGTAGCTGATCAAGCCGCCGATGACAAGTAGCGCCGTCAGTACGAGAATACTGGTCCGATAGCGAATGGCGAGGTTTGTAATTCTCATTTGCTCTTCTGAGAGGCTTGGGGAGTTCCGTTAGAAATACCTGTTCGGGCAGGTCGTTTATTGATCTTGCGGCGCCAGGGCTGCAATCGTCGATTGGGCCGTGCTGACTACTTCAACAGCGTCACCATCTGCGAGATTGTACTGGCCGAGCACAACCACTTCATCGCCGGCATACAGTCCCTGCTCAACTACTACATTGCCGCCATACGCTGGACCCAATGTTACCGGCCGGCGCTCAGCGACCAGTGTGCCGCCTTCATCGATCACCACAAACACACTGTGACCTGTTTCATCCAGCGGTACGGCATCCTGCGGGATGACGATGACATCTTGCAGCGACTCACGTGTCAGAAACAACCGGGCAACCATTTCGGGCTTCAACGTTTGGTCTGCATTGTCGAGTTCAATCTCAACCGGGAACGTGCGGTTGTTCACATTGATGGCACTACCAGCAAAGTTAACTACACCATCGAATTCAGCACCGCCGTATGCATCAAGCATGATCTTAACCGGGGCGCCTGTTTTGATGTCGTTGGCATAACGTTCGGGTACGCCGGCGGTGATCTTCACACGGTTAGTGTTTACGATCCGTGCGATCGGCATGCCGGGCATTGCTTGCTCGCCTACATCAGCAAAGAATGTCTCGACCGTACCGCTAAAAGATGCCGTGATACGCGTGTTGTCGAGCTGTTCGCGTAACTGCGCGCGCACAGCTTTGGCCTGGTTCAACTGAGCTGAAGCCTGATTGTATTGGGCGCGGACGTTTTCAAACTCTATGGCACTGATGATGGAGTCCTGAAAGAGGGGCTCCTGGCGTGTATACGTATCGCTGGCGAGGTCGTACTGTGCCTGCGCGGCCTCAACCTGGGCTGCTACCTGCTGGTAGGAGGCATAGGTCAGGGTAGAATCGATTTGCGCAATGCGGCCTCCTCGCCGTACATAGGCGCCACGTGGTACACGGTATACGAGCGTACCACTGCCCTGGGCAGAAACCGTAGCGTCGTTGTATGCTTCGACAGCGCCTGTTACTTCAATCACATCGTTAAATGATGAAGGACTGAGCAGTAGCGTTTCCACGCGCACCTGGCGTTGCTGGGTAGTGGTTTCGTCGCTTGCCGGCGCAGCTACGGCAGCTTCTGTCTCGGTATCTTCAGGTGCTGAGCAGCCCGCCAGTACCACCACGGCTAACAACATAGGCAAGAAAAGCCGTGTTGGGTTCAGTGCTTTTATATTCAGGTAGGTATGTGTCATGTTCTAATTTCCTCGAAGGAATTGAGGGCAATGTTGTTTGTCCAGTGCCGATTAAGCAGTGCCGCAATTAGCGGGCAGCGAGGTTAAAATCGTCGGGTTTAGAGAGCGGCATGCCAACGGCCGTTTCGAACGCGCTCTGTGCGCGCAGGTAGTCGTGGATGGCCTGCAGGTAATTCAATTTGCTTTGATCGAGTTGGTCAGATGCGTTGCGCTCTTCCAGCGGACTCGATACGCCTTCTTCCAATCGTTTTTGCGCAAACGTGTAGTTGAGCGAAGCCCGGTCGACATTTTTCTCCTGGCTCAGGATTTGCCGGCGAGCGGCTTCAAGATTCCGAAGCGCCAGCGAGACTTCCTGGCGGATGCCCTGGAGTTGCTGGTTGTACTGTACCTTCGCGCGATCGGCTGCCAGACGCTGCTGCTGGGAGCGAGCGCGTGTCTGGAATCCATCAAAAAGGCGCCAGTTGAGTCGGATGCCGATGCTAAACGATTCATCCCAATAATTCGAGCTGAAAATACCGTTGCTGCCTTGCGAAAAGGAGAAAGGATCATTCGGATCGGTGAGGATGAAGGTGCGGTTCTCCGGTACATTTCCAACGTAGCTGTAGTTGGCAAACGCAGTAAGCGTTGGCAGGTACCCTGTGCGCGTTACGCGGGAATTGATATTCTGCAATTCGATGTTGAGGCGAATCTGCTCAAGATCAGGTCGTCTTTCCAACGCAATCATGACTGCGTCTTCACTGCTGACCGTGAGATAGGCCCCCATATCTTGCACTTCCAATGCACCAATGAGGTGAACGGGTTGGTCAAGTGGAATACCGAGGGTCATTTTCAATTGATCCAGTGCTGCTTGTTCAGCATTCTGCGTTTGTACAAACGCGGTTTCGAGGTTGGCCAATTCTACTTCAGCACTGAGTCGTTGAAACTTGGGCATGACACCCTGGGAAACCTGTTTGCCAAGCTCTTGCACGGTCTCGCGCGTACGAGCAACGCTTTGCTCCGATACATGCGACCGCTCACTGGCAAGCATGGCCTGGTAGAAAGAAGCGCGTACATCGTCGATCAGCAACTGCTCCTGCCGCTCAAGGGCGAGCTCGCTGCTGGCCTTTACATATTTTGATGCGCCTTTTACAGCGATAAATGCGCTGAAGTCGAGCAGCTTTTGTGAAACCGAAAGGCCACTGACAATCTGATTTGGAACGGCAAACGGGTTGTCGCTCACATTCAGTACAATGCCGGCTTCCTCCAATCCTTGTTGCTGCCTGAGCGCAAAATCGACAAACGACAGGGGATCTGTGCCCGCATCATTATCTGTCCGCGCCTGCTCGTTGAAAGCAAGCCAGTCGATGAAACCAAGCGAGGAAAACAAGTTATTCGCCGAGCTTCCCGAAAAAGGATTAGGGAATTTGACATTCCGCGTATAACTGGACGTTACGTCGATTTGGGGATAAAGCTGCCCTCGTCCCTCTCTTACCTGTGCGCTTGCTACATCAACGCCAAGCCTTGCATCTTTTAAAAGATAGCTGTTGACATAGGCAATCTGCAGCGCCTCTTCTAACGTAAGTCCCAGCGATTCTTCGGTTTGTGCACGAGCCGTTGTGGGGCTCATACCCGTAGCGATCAGCAGGGCGGCAAAGAGGGCCGCAGACCAGATCCGGAGAACATGCCGGTGGTTGCGTTTGTATTTCTTTGTTGCTGTCATGTATGTGCGTGCTATGAAGGTCAGGGTTGGTCTGGAGTGTTGTGTGGCATCAAGCCATCGAGCAACATGGTTGTCAAAAACGTTGCAGCTTCTTCAGGTGGTAGAATCTGTTCGCGATGCTCTATATGCTCTTCATCTGCTGCCAGGATCATGTGCACTTGCAAGCCCTGGATGTTACCCAAAATCATGTGGGCTACAGCTTTAGGGTCCAAGACGCGCAATTCGCCATGGTCCATGGCGTAGCGTACAGATTGGGTGAGTGCATCGATAACGCGCTCCTGCTGGTTGCGGAAATACGCAGCGTTGTCTTTGTCTTCGCCAAAACACATCCGGTGCGCTTCCTTGACAAGAATCAGGAAGAGCTCCTTGCGCGCCAAGTAAAAGCTCAGACATGACACCGTGTAGTCATAGAAGGCTTGCCTAAATGAAGTCTTCGAAATGAGTTCGGGAGAGAGCGATGAGGTAATCAACGCAATCATGTCTTCGTACAACTTGTCAAAAATGGCAAAGAGCATCCCGCGCTTGCCGCCTTTGAAATAGTTGTAGAGCGTACCTTTGCCAAATTCAGCGCGTCGGGCAATGTCTTCCAACTTCGCTCTTCCGTATCCTTTTTCGGCAAACTCAGCCTGTGCGGCGTCCAGGATAGCCATGCGGCGTACCAGACGCTCGCGTTCTTTTCTGGAGATGGATGGCTGCAAAATAAGAGTGGATGTAATCGGTAAATCGAGAAAAGTGACCGACGGGTCACATGTTGACGACTACGTCACTCTTTTGGATTTGATGCATACGATCCTTGAAGATGAGACGAAGAAATTCGTGAAACCGCTTCCAGTTTCGTGCATTCGAAATTCATCGCAAGATTTGCTAATTTTACCACCAGATTGTTGCCGGCATCCGTATGGCTCCCAGGCAGCACGTGCTCATCAAAATCCACAGATATAATGAAATTTTGCAACGTACACGCAGTAAACAAAATTACGATGTCGACCTTGCTGGCCGGCTTGTGTTTGTTGATTGCCGCTCCCAGCTTTGTGCAGTCCGATGATCCAGATAAACCTAACGGATTCAAAGAAGAGGCCTATGCAACTGGCCTCGATTCACCCTGGGGAATGGACTTCCTGCCCGATGGCCGGCTCCTCGTCACTGAAAAAGTTGGCCATCTTCGGATTGTAGATACAGATGGTAGTGTTTCCGATCCCATCAGTGGTGTACCCGAAGTGTGTGTATGCGGCCAGGGGGGATTGCTTGATGTGCAACTGCATCCTGACTATGATGAAAATGGCTGGATTTACCTGGCCTACGCTGAAAAGCGGCTAGACGAAGACAACAAGCCAATCGGTTGGACCGCAATTTCGCGTGCCCGTCTTGAAGGGATGGCGCTTGTTAATCACGAGATGATCTACAGTGCACCCGTAGAGGTCTTCACCGGCCGGCCTCATCATTTTGGCTCTCGTATTGTATTCGATAACGATGGCTACCTGTACTTCTCCATTGGCGACCGTGGCATGATGAACGACGCACAGTTGCTCAGCCGGTCGAACGGTAAAGTGCACCGCCTGCACGATGATGGTCGTATTCCTGAAGACAATCCGTTTTACAATGTGCTGCATGCAGAGGCGTCCATCTGGTCGTTTGGCCACCGGAATCCTCAGGGTCTTGCGGTACATCCCGAAGATGGCAGCATCTGGAATGTTGAGCATGGACCGAAAGGCGGTGATGAGTTGAATCGCGTTGAGAAAGGTCTGAATTATGGTTGGCCCGTGATTACGTATGGCATCAACTATAACGATGAGATCATCTCAGACATCACCGAGAAAGAGGGCATGGAGCAGCCGGCACACTACTGGGTGCCTTCTATTGCCACGTGCGGCATGGAGTTTTATAGTGGTGATGCATTTCCCGACTGGAAAAATAGCATCTTTGTTGCCTCGCTTCGATTTGGACGAATTCACCGCATTACTGTTGATGGCAGCAGCCGGACACACGAAGAGGAATTCTACGAAACAGGTGGTCGCCCCCGCGACGTAGCTACCGGTCCCGACGGTTATCTCTACATCGCCATCGAAGACAGCCCGGGCCGCATCGTTCGCCTGGTACCTGACAACGGCTAGGTGCAACACGTCAATCCTGTTGGATTGACGTGTTTGCAGTTGAAAGTTGCAGGTTACAGGTTGAAGGTTGATTGACCTGATTCCTTGTGTCTGCTCCTGTTTATGCAGACAAGGCCAAAACTTAAAAAGGAATTTCGGCTCGGTGTATCACCAAAGCCGAAATTCCTTTTTTATTACACCAAGAACGATCCGTGGTGTCTATCTACATCAATCACGCTCATGGTTTAAGGCAAAAAACCTTCAACCTGTAACCTGCAACCTTCAACAGCAAACATGAAATGTTTGCCTAAACAAACTCTTCAAGCTGGTGCGCGTGCAGGTAATCTACTACGTTTTTAACCTGCTGTGCACTCTCTTTATTGCAAATCAATACGGCGTCCTGGGTGTCGACAACCATGGCATCATGGATACCTACCAGCACTACAAGTCGATCGTTGCTTTGCACAAGGCACCGGCTGGAGTCGTGCATGATGACGTTGCCGTGCACCGCGTTACCGTGCTCGTTTTTGTCGCTCAAGCCATACACCGCGCGCCAGTCGCCTACATCGCTCCAGCCAAAAGAACCGGGTACGACATGGACATTTGATGCACGCTCCATGACACCGTAGTCGATGGAAATATGCGGACAAGACTGGAATGATTTGACAAGCACATCGTGCTCCTGGTCTGTGCCCAGTGCATCTTGCAATGGCTCAAACGCTTCGTATGCTTCGGGTAGATGGGTGCTGAGCTGGTTGAGGATGGTATCCGCTCGCCAGATGAACATGCCGCTATTCCAGAGGAAGTCGCCCGAATCCAGGAAGCTTTCAGCTGTTGGCAGGTCGGGTTTCTCCGCAAAAGTTTTCACCTCGTATGCAGCCGGCGCTTCGTCCATATCGGTGGAGCCGTTAAACTGGATGTAGCCGTATCCCGTCTCAGGGTGCGTCGGTGCGATACCGATGGTCACAAGCGCATCTTTCTCCTGCGCCTTGTCGATGGCTGTGTTCAGGATTTTATGGAACTGTGCGACGTTTTTGATCAGATGATCCGCCGGCAACACAATCATCGTTGCATCAGGATCCATCGCCTTCAGTTTCATGGCGGCATAAGCAATACAAGGTGCCGTATTGCGGCTGACCGGTTCTGCCAGGATATTTTCTGGCGGCACAGCCGGCAACTGCTGCTGTGTTTGCTCTACATAACGCTCGTGCGTCACAATGAGGCAACGCTCAGGTGGCACGAGTCCGTTCAGGCGCGCTACCGTGTTCTGGATCAGCGTTGCGTCCCCAAAGACGTTCAAAAATTGTTTTGGGGTGGCCTTTCGGCTACGCGGCCAGAAACGGCTCCCAATGCCGCCGGCCATGATAACTGCATAAATCATTTATTTATAAAGACTTGCTTTGAAGAGAAAGGTCTATTGTCAACAGTCTTAAGACAATGCCTATGATACAATTGCATTACAACCAATAGTCGACCATTAACCGTTAAACCCCAGGAATGGTTCGGGTGGCAAAAAGATATCTAAATCTCGTTGCAATCGGCCTGTGGCGCTGAACATTCCTAGCGCCATAATCGGCCATAATTGGCTTTTAAATAAGCGATTGTTGCATCATTAATGGGCCGGCGTTGGATCGCTTTCAAGGTTTTGATACCGTCGCGGATGCCTTTGATATACGTACCAAAGAGCCCGGCTGTAAGCGCCTGGTATCCGTACCAACTCAGCCACGCCGGCACATAGGTCAGTGCATACGGCATGGGGAGATGTTTATAGGCAAATAGAATGCGATTACGCGTGAGGTAATACAGGCGCCAGGGGGCGATGGCCGGCGCATCATTTGCCGGCGGTGGAGGCTGGTGATGTACTACGATACCCGGGCGGTACGCGATGTGGAAATCGGCGCCCAGGGCACGGTAGGATAATTCAATTTCATCGAGGCCGTACATCAGCACTTCATCGAAGTTGCCGCATTTTTCAATAACATCGCGCCGAATACCGTGTGCACCACCAAGGAAGTAGGAGATGCGGTGTGGCTCATCGAGAATGGCAGCATTTTGACGGATATGCCGTCGGGTATGGGGTGTCAGCGGGCGGATGCTGCCACCACGCGCATCCATGATTTTTGTAGCGATGATACCCGGAGGTGAGGTGCCGGCAAACGCTTCAGCGACTTGCGTTAAAGCTGTGTTGTCGTCGAAAAACGCATCGTCATCGATAATGAAAAAAATATCGCCAGCAGCAGCAGCCAGCAATTGATTGCGGACGGCGTTCAGGCCCAATTGTTCTTCAGCCCGCAAACAGGTTACCTGGATTTCGCCGGCGATTGCCTGGATAATATTTGCTTCGATGGCCGGGGTTGAGGCATCATCCAGGACAATGATTTCAACATTGTCATAGGTCTGCATCACCACGCTTTTGACGCAGCGTTGCAGCAAACGTGGCCTGTTTCGTGTGCCAATGAGCACACTGATTTTGGGAGGGTTAGCGGAGGACGACAATTTTTTCAACGCTTGAGCTGTTATTGACGTCCAGAGATTCTCCTGCCGCGCTCAGGAACACTTTGTAGAGATAGACGCCGGGGGCTACCCGGTCACCATCTGCATCTCGCCCATCCCAGGGGAGCTTGTTCCAGCCAATACGGAGGCCTGGTATTTCGAGGAGGCCGGGATCTTCGATGAGGTCAAACTCTTTGATCAGCCGGCCCGAGAGGGTGAAAATGCGGATCCGGAAGTCGTCTGCCTGCATGGCTTCATCCCCCCGCAACCTGAATGCAAACGTGGTTGCGGTATGCATCGGATTGGGATACGGGTAAAGCGACTCGATTTCAAAGGCAGACTGGACCCGGAAGTGTACCTGGTACGGGCTGTTATCAGCCTCGTTGCCGGCCGGGTCGAAGACCCGTGCAAACAAGGTATGGGTTGTGTCGCGGCCCGTTAGATCGGGCGTGTAAATGACACGCGCTTCGTTTTTCTCCTGCGTCCCGGGTTCAAACTGTACTTGCGGATCAGAGAAATGGATGGTTACGTCATCCAGTTCAAGCTGTACGAGGCTTGTGTCGTTTAACAATTGAAACGCGCCATCGTCGGTGATTGTGAGTTCAATGGTTGGCTGTGTGGAGACAAACGGCAGCGCCGGGTCCTGCAGGTTTTGGACGGGCTGGAAATCAGCCGGCAACATTTCACTGTCGATGAGGACCTCCAGCATCGGCTCTTCATTATCCGACAAGACAACAAACTCGCGGATCAGCACATTGTTGAGCGAGAATGGCTCCACAACTCCCGGTTGATCGAGTGCAATGCGAATGCGGTTCGTGCCGGCCAGGTCCGTGGTTTCAACCTGCAACGTGGACTGGAATTGTGCACCCGGACTTATATCGCGCAGCGTGTCCTGCGCCAGCACAGACTCTTCATTCTGCGCGTTTGTCAGCGTGTAGGTTAGCGTTGCCAACAGAGCCGATTGTGTAGAAAGGTTCGTGACAGCGGTAGCGATGTCCAGCGTTTGGGCCACCGCCAGGGTGTCTGCTGAAAACGTTGTAGCTGCAGGGTCGATTGCCAGTTCAACGGTCGGCTCAAAAAACACTGTCCACGCGTCAAGCTGCGGTGTACTGGCCTGGGAAGAGTCGACCACGTTGGCTTCGAGTTGCACGTAGGGTTGTACGCTCGCGTCGATGCTGCTCAAGTCGATGGGGCCGGGTAACTGGATGTCTTCGAGAAGTGTCTGGCCGTTTTCAGGGTCGATGACATTAATGCGTACATCGCTATCCATGTTAGGGAGCGTGACTGCACCGCTTAGTGTGCGCCAGGTACTTGCCGGGCCTATGGGCGGCGACTTGGTATAGCCGGCAGACTGGTTGAAAAATAACGTGGTGTCTTGCGCTATTTCGTTGGTGGCGCCTGTGGCTGGTGGCTCAACCCACTCCATGGTTTCGTTTGGAAAGCCCACGCGTGTGGTCATCAGCCACAAATGGCTGTATGTAAGGCCATCAATTTCCTGGCTACCCACATCTCTGAATAACTGTTTGACTTCTTCCTGGATGGTGGGGCCGCTCAGATTTCCCAGGTGGCGGGTGCGTACAAAGAGGTAATCGCCCGTATCGAGATTGGTTAACATCTCGGTCAAGTCGGCGACGGCACGGGTTGAGTCGGTATCAAACCGTTCCTCAAGATCTTCGCTGATCGTGTATGTTGGGAAGGACGCATAATCTTTCAGTTCACCGGTGAGGCCATCCAATACCAGTACGCCGTATCCCAAGGTGACACCCAAAAAGCGTGTGCCGTTTACGATAAACTGGCCTTTCTCAAAGCCGGCGCCGCGCTCTGCGGTTGAACGCACATCTACTTTGAATTCTGAGAAGACCCAACTGGAGGTATCGTTATCCCACCGGAGGAAAGAATCGGTTTCGTTGTTTTCGAAGAAGCGGGCCTGCTGGGTCCAGCCCGTCTGGGTAACCGATTGATCTACGGTAAAGTGGCCATTCTGCCAAACACCCGACTGATCGCTGCTGTTGATGCGTGCTCGCCAGTAGTACGCTACTTTGTCCGTAAGCGGGGTGCCCACCTGCCACGTTGCAACCGCTCCGGTGGTTGCTGCTTCACCTTGTTGGCGTGCCGGCGAGTCGAAAGAAGGCACTGTGTCCACTTCAAAGGAAATGGTGCGCGTGGTTGCATCGTTGGTTGCCAGGCTGACCAGCAGGGTAGGCTGGAGCGCAGATACAAGGGCGAAGTCTGCTGGTGAAATCAGCGCGAGGCCGGCGGAGAACACCGTGTGGTTTTTGGCCGCAACATTGTTCAGTTCATCTACTTCTTCGAACACATTGACAGGGTCGATAGCCACCTGGAAGGTATTGTCGCCGATGTCGGGGTTACCAATAGGTACAGAGAACTGTACTGCTTCTTCGCGAAGGCGCGGCAATATCTTTTTGCTGATCGCTTCTTCTGCACCCGATGGGCTGATGTGGGTGAGTTGTACATCAACGGAGTCCGTAGGCAACAGGCCCCAGTTTCGGATGGCCGTTTCGACGGTTACGTTGCCATCAGCCGGCACCGGGGTGAGGGGTGTCACTTCGATGCCGTCGGTCGAGGTTTGGAATTCGGGTTTGTCGGCGATGCGAACGCGGGTGGCCGGGTCGCCGATAAGGCCGTATTGCAGTAGCACATTGTACACGCTCGCTGTTTGTGATCTGGAGGTCACAAAGCGTCGTTTGGCTTCCACCAGTGCACGGCCAAGGACGCGGATGGTGTCCTGGAAAACCACCTGGTGCAGTTCATTGGTAAGCTGCGCCGGCTGATCAATGGTCGACGCACTGGAGGACCCCCAGTGTGCGATTGCGCCATTCATTGAGGCGAGTACAAGGCGTTCGCCGTAGACGAGGCGGTCCGTCAATTCAAAACGGCCGCCGGCAAAGTTACCCGTGTTACATCCCATGGAAAGAACAACGGGCAATCGATCCGCATTGTCGTAATCTTCGGGTGCTTCGGTTACAATTTCCCAGGTATCTGCTGCAGAGTGCCCAAAGTAGCTTACCCACGAGGCGCCTTCTTTGAACGCATCATTGAGGGCATCCTGGAATGTTGGATCGAGCGGATCAGAAGCCGTCTTGAAAAAGCGGAGCGTATCCATGCCCGTTGGTAATCCTGTGGCATGTTCACCCCAGGAAAGCGCGTGGCTCCGCAAGCGCGCCTGCTCAAACTGGGTTTGTCCACCTACGAGCAAAAGCAGTCTTTTTTGCCAGGCTGCAACGGGGGCGTCTTCATAGTTGCCAATTTTTTCGACAAAGAAGGCTCCAGTTTCATTATCGCGGATCGGAATGCGACCAATTGCAGGTCGCTCCAGCCAGTCGAGCGGTCCGTCTTTTTGCATACCGAACCATCCATCAGCGGGTGCATAGCCAAAGGAAATGACTTCCCACGGGAAAAGCTGCCGCCGAGCACGGTTGTCTTCGGGGCGTAAAATATCTCCCCAAAACATGACAAATTCCGGCGGCTCGGGCCAATCCTGTGTTGCATGGACAAACCGGCGCACGGCCAAAGGTGTCGGCCGGCCATAATCAAACTGATCAAAAATATCGTACTGATTTACAATGCGCGTCGCATAGCCATCCGCTTGCTGCCTGTAGTTGGCAAGTGCTGTTGCTGATGCTGTCAGGGCAGGTGTCGTAATGATGAGGTAGTCGACTGCACCTTGCGGTGTAGCGAGATCAATGCCGGCGCGTACCCGAATGTCGGCTGGCGAGAGGAACCCGTTGGTGTCGGAAATAGCGTATGTGGCAGGGCCCGAGGCGGCATCGTTGAACGCGTAGGTGTTGCCGGCCTCCTGCGCCAGAATAAAGCGCCTGCTGTCAAGTGGATTGAGCGCAGTCAGTGGAGCGGTGCCCTGGTTGGTTACGCGAATGGTCCGGGCTGCATCGGTATCAAAGGCCACCGATAGCTGCGCACTGGTTAATACCGTGTTACGGGTATAAGCAGCTTCCACCCAATCAATGAATACCCGGTTTGGGATGCTGTTGAACGAGTTGTCTGAGGTGACAACGGCGTTGAGGGTCGTCGCACCCACAACAAGGTTTTGTGGCAGGGCAATCCGTAAGTCCCGGTATGCATACCCCGACCAGGTGACTTCATCTGAGCACGTTGCACAAGCAATGGGACTACCATCAGCTTCCAGTTGCAAGGAGACGAGGTGCTGCGGTGCAGAGCCGCTGCTAAGCCGTACGGTAACAACCAGCGAGTCTGTTGAAGCGGCAGGATCGACGAGATCGAGTTCGAATGATTCAGCAATGGGATTGGTGTCGAGATGGGAAATCAACCACCCAAAATACCCTTCACCACGTGTGTACTCGGGCTGTGCTGCATCGTCTGAATCGCCAAAATAGTAGAGATTGTCTTCTTCGATGTGCAACGTGTCGCGAAATGAAGCCGTTGCAGCCGGATTCGTGAGCGCTTGATTAGGATCTGTATCAGTGTAGCGCAAGCCGGCATCGCCGCTCCATGTCACCCAATACCAGGTGGTGTCGGAGAACAGGCTGAAGTAGGTACTTCCCTGGCGAGATGGATCGTCATCGTAGGCCCAGGCTTCTTCAGCGCCATCATTCCTGGTGCCGGCAAAAAGGAAGGTGTCGGTTTCTTGTAATGTTGGGTTGGTGCCACCTTCAAGCCATAATGGTATTTCTTGTCCTTTGTGAAATATCTTCAGGGTAGCCGGATCGATTTCATTGAGGTTGACGCCGGCACTACCGAGCTCGGCACCCGAAACCTGGTAGATACCATCTTCCAGGACGGCCAGCTTTGCGTACGTGTTACCCTGGTTGATCCATGCCGGGTCAAACGTGTTGGTCTGACTGTATGCTGAAGTGCTGAAAAGCAAGGCGCAAAAGCACGGGAAGCTGATGCGGGCAGCTATTTTCAGGATAGCTTGCGAAGAAATAATGCTCATGTATAATGAACTGTGAAAGAACCTGATAGGACGAAGCTCGATTAGAGGTCTGACTGTTAGATAGGTGGCTTCAGGCAACAGTCAGAAACAGACCCGCTAGTGACATTAATCGTTCCACTTTTGTACAACTTCGAGAAGATTTTCGAGAAGAAAACAGCGCGTATTGCGAAGTAGGCATGCAATTTCCTGATTTTATACTGATTGGTGCAGCAAAGTCGGGGACCACCGCGCTCTTTTACTACCTTTCGCAGCATCCTGACGTGTTTGCCTGTCCTGTGCGCGAGCCCAATTTTTTTGCACTCGAAGGTGCGGCTCTGGATTTTGCCGGCCCTGGCGATGAGGAAACAGTTGGCCGGCACAGCGTTACCGAGCGGGACGCCTATGAGGCGCTTTATGCTGATGCGCAGGATGGGAAAATAACGGGTGAAGTTTCACCACTTTACCTCTACCATCCGAAGGCTGCAGCTAATATTGCAGCACATAGAACGGATTGTAAGTTGATTGTTGTGCTTCGCGATCCGGTAGCACGCGCTTACGCGAGTTATCTCCACTTGCGCAGGGATGGCCGGGAGCCGTGCACCAGTTTTGAAGAAGCGCTCACGATGGAAGCACAGCGCCAAAACTGGGAGCACCTGTGGCATTATGATGCAATGGGCAGATATGCAGAACAACTGGGCCGCTACCTCGAACATTTTCCCCGAGAACAATTGCTTTTCCTGCTCCACGAAGACTTGCGCACATCGCCGGCGGCAACACTTGATGCCTGCTTCAATTTCCTTGGGATACGCCCTGATTTTGAACCGGATTTTTCCCGGCGGCCTAACCGGTCGGGTATTCCCCGTTTTCAGGCTTTGCAGAATTTTATGAAAGGGCAGGGCGCCTTAAAGCGTTTTCTGGTGCGGGTGCTACCGGAGCAAATCAGGGGCCGGCTGGTATCTGGCGTGCAGCACATCAACTTGGCGCAGCCCGTGATTTCTGAAACGACAGCTCAAAAGCTGCGGGCTGGTTACAGGGAAGACATACAACGGCTGCAGGATCTGATTGGTCGGGATCTAAGTGACTGGTTAACGGATTGACTGAGACGGCAGCTCGATCTGCATCAGGCTGCCCATTAAAGAATTTTAAAGACTACTGAGGCACAAGACACTGAACACGTTCATTTTAGGCGCAGGTATGACGGGCCTGGCAGCTGGTATCAAATCTGGATTTCCCGTCTTTGAAGCTGAAGCGGTACCTGGCGGAATTTGCTCTTCTTATCAGTTAGCGCCGGGTAGCAAGCAGCGAATGAGCGGAGGGGAAGTCCCCGCTGATGCGTATCGCTTCGAATATGGAGGAGGTCACTGGATTTTTGGTGGCGACCAGGAAATACTGGATTTTATTGGGCAGTACATCACCATAAAAAAATACAATCGGTCGTCAGCGGTTTTTTTGCCGGCGCACGACCGATACGTGCCATACCCGTTACAGTACCACCTCTCCTATTTACCTGAAGCGCTTGCTTCTACGGCTTTGCATGAACTGCTGCATGCCTCGCAGCCCGAAATTGTGACCATGGAAGATTGGGTACGCTCGCAGTTCGGATCCACCTTGAACGAGCTGTTTTTTGCGCCTTTCCATGACTTGTATACGGCTGGTTTATGGACCAGCATCAGGCCGCAGGATAACTACAAAACACCTCTCGATCTGAAACTGGTTGAGCAAGGGGCTGCGGAGCAGACGCCGGCTGTGGGTTACAACGCCACGTTTGTGTATCCGGCTGAAGGATTGGATGAACTATCGCTGCGGATGGCGGATGCATGCGAGGTGCACTACAACAAACGTGTGGTGAAAATTGATGTGGGGGCGCGTACCGTATTTTTTGAAGATGGTGAACAGCGTCCGTACGATCGGCTCATATCTTCGCTTCCGCTCAACCAAATGATGGCAATGACTGGGCTGTCTGTTGAAAAAAAGCAAGATCCTCATACAGCGGTGTTGGTGCTTAATATTGGGGCCGTGCAAGGGCCGGCATGTCCCAAAGAGCACTGGATCTATGTGCCGGAGAGCAAAGCCGGCTTTCATCGTGTGGGCTTCTACAGCAACGTGGACGATCATTTTTTACCTGCGTCGCCGGCAGACAATAGGCCGCGTGCGAGTCTTTACATAGAGCGCGCCTTTTTGCCGGATGAACGACCGTCAGCAGCAGAGATTGCTGCCTACGAGCAAGCGGTGGTCGCTGAACTGCAGGCCTGGGGGATGATCGAAGAGGCAGAGGTAGTGGATGCTACGTGGGTTGAAGTAGCCTACACATGGTCGTGGCCGGGCTCCAACTGGATCGAAGCCTCTATGGACTTGTTACGGAAACATGGGATTGAGATGCTCGGTCGCTATGGCCGGTGGCACTTTCAGGGGATTGCTGCTTCCATTCGGGAAGGGCTACAGGTAGAGGGCTAAGCCGCGATGCTCGAGGCGATGCAATTACCTCCGCTGCCGGCGGAGCCGCTTGTGTCAGTTTTGATGCCGAGCTATAACTATGCGTCGTTTGTTGAGGAGGCGATAGCAAGTGTGCAGGCGCAGCAGTGGCCGCACCTTGAAATCATTGTCTGTGATGATGGATCCACGGATGCATCGCCAGAAATCTTGCGCCAGCTTGCGGCGGCTGATGATCGTATCCAACTCGTTGTACAGGAAAACGCCGGCGTTGCCGTGGCACTCAATACAGCCTTTGCCGCTGCGCAGGGTGACATTATTTGTCTGCTGGATGCTGACGATCTGTTTGACTCGCGCAAAATTGCGGATGTGGTTGCCATGATGCAGCAAAAACCGCATGCCGGCTTTGTGCAGCACGCCATGGCCGTGGTAGACGGAGAAGGAGCGTTTATCCGCACGTTACCTTCGCATGGGCACTTTGAGGCGGGTTGGTTGGGACCTGTGCTGCTAGAGCGGGGTGGGCGGTGGCGCAACATGCCGGCGAGTGCACTCAGTTTTCGGCGTGAAGTTGCTGCGTTGCTGTTTCCATTGCCGGCAACGCACCTTTCGAGTATGGCAGATGCCTATCTCTACATGCTTGCGCCTTTGCTGACCGAAGTCGCTTACCTGCCCGAACCGTTGGCTTCTTACCGTTTGCATGGCAGCAATCTGACAGGTGCGCTGCATTTCGACGCGCAGCTTTCTCAAAAATACGTGGATGGTGTTGTACGCGTGCATCAAGCTGTAAAAGAGACTGTTGCACGCAAGGGGCTGGCGTTTCCCCCGTTTCAGGCTCAGAAACATCTCACCCACAACGAACATCAATTTATGGCGCGCCTGTTTAGCGAGAGATCTATAAGCGCGTTATGGTCGGGCTATCAAACGCTTGTCGGGCAAATAAAGGCTGACGATTTATACCCTGCGAAACGAAAGCTTGCGGGGATTGCTGTGTTGGGGACCGCGATGCTTCTCCCCCTGAAATTACGGGCCGGCTGGGTATCCAAATTAATGGGGTAGTGATTAATTGATATCCTGTTGTATGCTGGTTTTCAATATCCTTAATGCCGGCTCCAATTTATGTTAATGAAGGTGTAACCTAATCGAGGCCATGCCCATCTAAAAGACCTTTTTGGCATTTAATCAAAAAACCAGAACAGGTCATATCGATGGAAGAAGCTGATGTCGCGATTATAGGCGGTGGGCCGGCCGGGTTACAGGCTGCATTGGTACTTGCCCGGACGCGTAAAAAGGTCATTGTGTATGATCGTGCTGCACCGCCGCGTAACGGTGCATCCCACGGCGTCCACAACGTATTAGGGTTAGATGGATTGCTGCCTGCTGAAATCCGTGCGCAGGCCTGGGCCCAGATCAATGTGTATCAAAGCGCCTTTTTGCGAAAGGACCGTATCGTTGATATCGAGCAGGCGCGTGATGGAACGTTTTTACTCTCAGCGGAAGCTGGTCAGCAAGTGAAAGCAAAGCGTGTCATTCTGGCGCTTGGCTATGAAGATAGCTACCCTGATCTTGCCGGCTTTACAGAGGCCTGGGCAGATACCATTATTCCTTGTCCTTTCTGTGATGGGTATGAAAACCGTGATCGTGTTTGGGGGTTGGTTGCAAATTCTGAAATGCAGGCTACCCATTTCCCTGCATTGGTCCATAATTGGACGCCAACGGCCAAACTCATTTTGAATGATCCAACAATTATATTAGATACCGCGTTTCTGCAGCAGTTGGTTGAAAAAGGGATATCCGTTCACGAAGGCACGATCACAGAGCTTAAGCTGGTTGACGGTAAAGTCCAGGCTGTAACGCTGCATACGGGAGAGTCTGTAGAAGTAAACACGTTGTGGTGGGTGCCTGCCCGGAAAAAGAGCGCACTTGAGGCGAAGGTATTGCGGGCTTTTCAACTATCCGTCAATGATATGGGATTGATCAAGACCGATGAAGATGGACAAACGGATACCAAAGGACTCTATGCAGTGGGGGATGTAGCCAGAATGCCGCCTTCGGCTCTGGGGGCAATGGTAGAGGGGAATGCGGCTGCCTTTTCGATCATTCGCGATTGGTATGCCTGAGTTGAAATTGATTTTATCCGCCAGGAAGAAAGCTGTTGGAAATAAAAAGGGCGTATCGCGGATTGCGATACGCCCTTTAAAAAATGAAGAATGCACGCGTTAGAACGGAAGATCATCGTCTGGCGTGAACGCATCGGCTGGTGCTGCTGCGGGTTGTTGCTGGGGACGCGACTGGCCACCCTGGTAGCCATTGCCTCCACTGCCACCGCCCATGTTTTCGCCGCGCCCGCTGAGAATC
Organism: Rhodothermales bacterium; assembly: GCA_965263205.1. Lineage (GTDB taxonomy): Bacteria > Bacteroidota > Rhodothermia > Rhodothermales > JAHQVL01 > JBCCIM01. The sequence goes on along the minus strand of CBDHHF010000034.1, from coordinate 310,780 downwards.
ATCATTTCGCGGGCTTTGATTTCTGTCACCCACTTGGTGTTGCCGTCTTTGTCGTCGTACGAGCGGGTCTGGAGTGAGCCTTCAAAATAAACCTGCGAGCCTTTTTTCAGGTACTCGCCACAAATCTCGGCGAGCCGGCTCCAGGCAACAATGCTGTGCCATTCCGTTTTGTCGACCATCTGGCCGCTTGCATCTTTATACGACTCATTTGTAGCAAGCCGCATGTTGCACACTGCGGTGCCACTGCCGGTGTAGCGCAATTCTGGGTCCTGTCCCAGGTTGCCTACCAAGATCACTTTGTTAATGCCACGTGCCATAATTTACCTCTGCTGATTTTAGTGAAAAACATAACTCCGGGGCGGTCTACAAGAATCCACCGGCAGGTTGCCGGCCGCGTATAGGGTACATTACATGAGTCCACCCAGCGTCTAGTTAAGAACCTTGGTTCTCAAGACACGTTTTCAGGTCACAACATAACCTCTAGACAATAAAAAGATCCAGTGTGACAGCCTTGTGTCATTCCTTTTTGGCGATCTTTTTACAAGCTTATGCAAGGCTGCTTGGTGCAGCCCTTTTTTAGTCTAAATCTGATTATGGCAGACAAAATTTATGAGCCGAGTTTTCGGCCTTCACCGGCAATAGTAGAAGCGTTTATAGACTTTTATGCCATCGTGGGGCAACTGCGTCGCGATTGTCCGTGGGATCGTGAGCAGACCCACGTGTCGGTCAAACATTTGCTCATCGAAGAAGCATACGAAGCCCTCGAGGCCATCGATCAAGAGGACTGGAGCGAATTATCGCGTGAACTCGGCGATGTGTTGTTGCATGTTTTCTTTCACAGCGACATTGGCGAGACGAACGGCGTTTTTACGTTGTTGGATGTCTTGGAACAGGAAACGGCCAAGCTCATCCGCCGGCATCCGCATGTGTTTGGCGATATCGAAGTGCATAGTGTTGAAGAGGTGCACGAAAACTGGCAGAAAATCAAAAAGAAAGAAGGGCGCAAAACTACACTTGAGGGGATCCCCCGACACCTGCCTGGATTGCAGCGTGCCTATCGTTTGCAGGCTCGCGCAGCCGGCGTTGGATTCGATTTTGAAAATGCAGAAGATACCTGGGCAAAGGTTGAAGAGGAATTGGCTGAGTTCAGAGAACTCGAAACAGGCGCTGCTTCGGTGGAAGAGCAGGAAAAAGAGTTTGGCGACTTGCTCTTTGCCCTCGTGAACTACGCTAGATTTAAAGGCCTGAATCCAGAAAATGCGATCCGGCTGACCAATGCCAAATTTGAACGCCGATTCACGCATGTGGAGCAGCGCCTGGGTGAACAACAAAAAGCGTTTAAGGACGTGACGCTAGAAGAAATGGATACGTATTGGGATGAGGCGAAGACATTGGAAGAGTGATTTTCGATTGTCGATTTTCGAATGCCGAATGCCGAATGCCGAATGCCGAATGTCGATTTTCGAATGTCGATTTTCGAATGTCGATTTTCGAATGTCGATTTTCGAATGCCGATTTTCGAATGCGGAAGCACGAAAATCCGGAAGCACGAAACCCCTCCGTTAGGTGTTACTGGCACTTCAATTGTATAATCTACAAACACCTCATGTATACTTGTGACCGGCGATCATGCTGTGACATTAATTGAGTGGCGATTTTGAAGTCACGATGAATGGAGTATATTAAGGATGATCCGTGGTGCCGGCCCTGCAGGTCCAGTTGTAGCAGTCTACTTGTTTTGGCGCGATATCAGCAGGGAATTGATATAGGACTGATTCATTGTCTCAACCCTTTCACCTTTTATGGTTAAGGATCTTCGCAATGGTGCGCCCCCCCTTGTTGCTTTAAGCTGTGTTGCCTTGTGCTGTGCGCTGGCGGTTGTCAGCCTATCTGCACATCATGCGCACGGGCAGTCTGTCATTCAATCTGGCGATGTTGCATCTGCATTACACGCGCCGGCGCCCGTTGTACATCGCGCCCCCGCGGTGCCCGGACAACTGATTGTCAAATTGCGAAGTCGTGTGGCCGGAAAAGCCGGCGCAACAGGATTGGCTTCTTTTGATCAGCGCTCTCAGCGGTTACAACCCACCCGTTTGCAGCCTTTATTTCCTGGCATTTCCACTCGAGCCAACGCGCTTCTCAACAAAAAACAAAGCTTCGATGCGATTGATGCACTGGATCGAGCGCGGGGGATGGAGCAGATCTATGCGCTTCACTACAGCGCCGATGTTCCGCCTGTGCTTGCCGCAGCACTGATGGCAGACGATCCCAATGTTGTGTATGCTGAGCCGCGCTATAAATACTCCATTACCGGATTTCTGTCGCCGGAGGGAGCCCACGAGCCCGGGGTGAACAAGCTGGAGCCAAACGATCCGCAATTTTCTGAGATGTCACACCTGCGCCATGTCAATATGCCGCAGGCCTGGGATGTGGTTAAAGCAAGCGAAGGCAATGTTATCATTGCTGTAGTGGATGCGGGCACAGATTGGCGGCACGAAGACCTCATCGCCAACGTCTGGCGTAATCCAGGTGAATTGGATAACAACGGCTTTGACGATGACGATAACGGATTTGTTGATGATCTGCGTGGATGGAATTTTGCAAACAACACAAACGATCCAACCGGATTGCCGCAGACGGAATCGAATGCAATCCATGGGACACTGGTTGCCGGCATTGCCTCAGCTGTGACCAACAACGAAGAAGGTATCGCCGGCGCAAGCTGGAATGCACGATTAATGCCGGTCAACGTGGGGTGCGCAAATACGGACAACGCGGTTTGTTTTGGTTACGAGGGGATGCTGTATGCGGCGTTGCAAGGTGCTGACATCATCAATGCAAGCTGGGGTGGGCCCGACTCATTTCTTGGAAGGGAAGTTGTAAGCATGACCCTCGACTTGGGTAGCCTGCTTGTGGTGTCTGCAGGCAATGGTGCTGGTATTACGCCGGAAGGCATTAGCATTGACGACAATCCGACCTTTCCTGCCGGCTACGACCGCGTGCTGGTTGTAGGGGCGACTGGCAAACGCGAAGACAGCAAAGCTGAATTTTCTAACTTTGGTATCGGTGTGGATGTGTTCGCCCCCGGCGTCACGTTGAACAGCCTTATCCCCGACGATGGATACAGCACCCTCGCCAGTGGGACTTCTTTTTCTACGCCCATTGTGGCTGGCCTTGCAGCGTTGTTGAAGACTGATAATCCCTCGCTCACCATGGATCAAATCCGAGAGCGGATTCGGGTGAATAGTGATCGAATTGACGGCAGCAATCCTGATTCATTGCGCGGATTGCTGGGGCAGGGCCGTATCAATGCGAGTCGGTCGATAAACAGTAACACCCGGCCGGCGATCCGGCATATTGGCTTCGAGGCGGTAGATAGGGGTAACGATGGTGTCATTCTGAGCGGCGAGACGGTGGCCCTGAATGTGGAAATGGTCAATTACCTCGCTGCTGCGCAGAATATCATGTTCTCGCTTTCTATCGACGATCCCAATGTGCTGATTGAGCGTGGCGTGCATACGCTCAGTAGTCTCGATTCTGGCATACCTGTCACGGTTCCTTTTGCGTTCTCCTTCCTAAATGATGTGCCGCGCGATTACGCCCTCAATTTTCGGATTACTATTACTGCAGATGGTTATTCCGATGCATCACTCATTCAACTGGTTGCCAACCGGGCTACGCATGACACCGGCGTATTGCAAATGTCGTTGACCGATGAAGGCAATTTTGGCTGGTCCGGTTTTCAAAATGAATCTGTAGGGCAGGGGTTTCGATACCTTGGTGTGGATTGGTTGTTTGAGGGAGGCATTCTTGTAGGGACAGGGCCGGGGCGGATTTCTGATAGCGTGCGAAATACTGGCGACAATACGCAAGACGTGGATTTTGCCCGTCCAGAAGGCGGCTTCTTTGGTATTCTCCCTGCAGAACTGGTTTCGGAAAGCGGCCTGGTCATTATTGACGACGCGCCGGCTGCAAATCCGTTGGGGATTACCATTCAGCAAGAGAGTTATGCAGATCTTGCTGATGAGAACAATGACTTTATCATCCTGCGCTATATCCTTTCACTTACCGACCCGCAAGCCACGGCCGCCATACAAGACGTGTACCTCGGTATGTTTACCGATTGGGACTTGACGCGAAGTGGCGATTTTGCCCGCTTTGATGAAACGCGCGCGCTCGGTATTGTGCAGCCTTCAGCCACGCAACCCGTCCTGTTGCTTGGCACAAAGCTCCTATCGACCGAATACCCGCTTTCTTTCCGTGCCATCAATAACGAAGAGATCTTTGATTCGCGCTCGAATGGTGATGGGTTTACAAATGATGAAAAATGGTCGTTTCTGTCGGGTGGCGTTCAGGTGCAGTCTGTGGACAATACCGACGTATCAACACTCATTTCTGCCGGCCCCTTCCGCGTGGCACCGGGCGAGCCGGTCGACATTGCCTTTGCGCTAACGGCGGCTCGAAATGGTGATGAACTGGCCAGTTATGCTGACCGCGCGCAGGAGCTTTGGGATGAAACGCTATCCCTGGCCCCGCCATTTCCTGTGTCAACCGAAGCCGATGGCAAAATCCTGCCATTCTCGCTTGCGCCTGCTTATCCCAATCCTACATTGGGTGTCACAACGTTGCCGTTTACCTTACCATCCGCCGGCATTGTGCGGGTAGCTGTGTATGATATGTTAGGGCGACAAGTGGTCTCTTTGCTGGATAAATCTCTGGTAGCAGGCCGGCATACCGTCCAATGGAATGGACGGAACTATAAACAAGAGCTTGTATCAAACGGGGTGTATTTTTACCAAATCATGGCGGATACAGAACGTGGGCATTACAACGCCACCCGCAAGGTCGTTGTTGTGCGCTAAGGCACATTCTTTGCTGATCAATTTGCTGTTATACCAGGGATTGGTATGACGGCGGGTTAAGGGTTGCTGGTTGACGGTTGTTTTCTGCTTGACTGAGAAATACGTCTTGCTTTGCCAGCTCTTTCGCATTTGCTCAGGATCGACTGTGTCCCTGCTAATTTGGGTTTTTTAAAACTAATCCTGGTTATTCGACCCGTTTCGATTGTATGTCAAGTATGCAGCCCACGCAATTTGAATTGCCTGCATACTTGTCTGGCGTAATGCTATTATTAGCGTATCGCTATGAACGGTGATTACAACATGCGCCATGATTGCGCAACGAACCACAGGTATAGGAAGACATCATTATTCCATTGGAGGACCAATGCATATTAAAGGACGATTTTGCTTGTTTACATTGCTGCTTGCCTTAGTACTCGCTGGTATGCCGGCGTTGTCAGCAATGGCTGTAACGGATACGGATGACGATAAAAAAACTCAGTCTAGCGAAGGTAACGCATACATCACGCCCGGTTGGGTTGTCGTAAAGTTCAAGTCAGGCCATACGGTGACCTCCGGGGTTTCAAAAACGGGGATTCGTTCGGTAGATGCGATTGCCTCACGGATTTCTGTTTCAGACGTGCAGCCTATGTTTGGTTTCCTCAACAATCTTTCGGCCAGCAAGCAGCAGACCTTGAAAGGTGTCGATGAACTGCAGCGGATCCATAAAATGCAGTTTGATGCAGAACGAGATCCTCGAATGGTTGCAGCTTTGCTGTCGCGCTTGCCCGAAGTTGAATATGCTGAGCCGCTTTATCGCCACAAAAACACGAAGGTAAACACATCGCCGGCATGGTTTGAGCAGGTGCCGGCGCAGAGCCCCTTTGTCGCCGCCATCCCGAATGATCCGCGGTACAACGAACAGATCTATTTTCAGCGCTTTTTTATCGAAGAAGCCTGGGATGTCGTCAAAGCGGAATCCGGCGATGTTGTCGTAGCGGTTATCGATGGCGGTACCGATTGGACGCACGAAGATATGATTGCCAACCTGTGGGTGAACCCTGGTGAGATTGCTGACAATGGCATCGATGATGACGGCAATAATTTTGTGGATGACGTGAATGGTTGGAATTTTCCAGCCGACTCAAACGATCCCAAAGGCCTGACCGTAACGCCTTCCAATGCGCAACACGGCACAGCCACCGCTGGTCTTGTCGCTGCGCAGTCGGATAACGGTACTGGGATTGCCGGGACAAGCTGGAATGCGACGTATCTGCCTGTTAACATCGGCTGCCCAACGGCTGATGACTTCATTTGCTTTACCCTGGATGGTATTGCTTATGCAACGGTAAACGATGCAGATATCATCAACGCAAGCCTGGGCGGTCCGTTTGGGTCAAGCACAGGACAGGAAGTTGTCGATTTTGCCCACGCCAATGGTTCGCTCGTCATTGCAGCTGCAGGCAACCAGAACCTGAATAACAACGATTTTAACCCATACTTCCCTGCAAATTACAACCATGTCCTTTCTGTTGGCGCAACAAGCCGTGCAAGTGACGCCCTGACATCGTTCACCAACATTGGTGTCTCGGTAGATGTATTTGCGCCGGGTAGCGGGATTCTGACGACCTCGCCGTTTAACGGCTATCTAAATCAATCAGGTACCTCGTTTTCTGCACCCATTACTGCCGGCCTTACTGCTATGGTAAAAGTGCTCAATCCTACCTGGGGACCAGACGAAATAAGAGAACAGGTACGCTCCACGGCCGATGACATCCTTGGGGTTGGGTCAAATAGTGTCTTTACGAACCTGATAGGCAAGGGCCGTATCAATGCGCAGCGAGCGGTAACGGAGACCATTCCTTCTGTTCGTATTGTAAACACAGCGTTGCGCGATGCGACAGGCAGCAGTCGGATTGGTCCGGGCGAAGTGGCTTCCGTACTGGTAGACGTAACCAACTTCCTTGAGCCAGTATCTGATCTTACCCTGACGCTTGAATCATCTTCCAGTGCGGTAACGTTGCGGCAGCCAACAGTAACGATTCCGACGTTAAATACGGGTGATACCACCCAGGTTATCTTTGAAATCCAGCCTTCCTTTACAATTGATGCCAATGTACAGACAAATTTTGTAACAAAGATCAGCAGTGGCGACTACGCAGACATCGACGCATTTCCTGCATTGCTGAATAGCACTACGCACGATACGGGTAATATTCAGGTTACCCTTACGGACGAGGGAAACCTTGGATATGAAGGATTTCAGGGCACGTCGCCGGGCAACGGATTCCGGTATCTAGGTTTTGATTTTCTTTTTGAAGGTGGTGTTATCACGGGTAACAGTATTAATACGATTTCTGATAATATTCGAGGTGCAAGTTCTGAGCAGGATGACGACTTTGTGCGCGTTGCCGGCTCAAATTTTGGCATCATTGACGGCCGGGAAACAACCGAAGAAGGCGCACTTGAACTTGTGGATACACGCGCCGAGACACCGCTTAATCTGAATATCCGTCAGGATAGCTATGCAGATACCTCTGCTGCGAACAAAGACTTTGTGGTCATCAAGTATACCATTGAGAACGCGGGGGCTTCGGCGATTAACGACTTCTACGTCGGCCTCTTTTTCGACTGGGATTCGTTTAATAACGCAGGCTCTGACTATGCTCGGTTTGATGCCAGCCGGGACATGGGCTATTTCCTTAACAATACACCAGAAATGGCTGATGTTTTCCTGGCTACCAAGATGCTTACCGACAACGATATCACGTTTCGGGCTATTGATAACACAACTGAAATTTATGGCAACACCGGCCCGAACGACCCCAACGATGGATTCACCGACGACGAGAAGTGGGAATTCCTGAGCAACGGAATTCAAACGCAATCGCTGGATCAAACCGACATTTCCATTATGCTTTCAGGCGGGCCGTTTAACATCGGTGCAGGTGAGAGCATTGAGGTGGCGTTTGCCATTGTAGGGGGCACCTCTACAGAAGAAATTGGCGCCCACGCGGATGCAGCGCAGCTGTTGTGGGACAACACGCTTGCCGGCTTGAGTCCAAATCCTGTTTCTAACGAAGACGACTTTTTGCCGGCCTTTACCTTTGGTTTGTCTGAGCCGTATCCGAATCCGCTAAGCGGACAGGCAACCATCGACTTCGAATTGCCGGCGCTGAGCGACGTGCAACTGCGTGTATACGACTTGCTGGGCCGCGAAGTGAAAACGCTTGCCCAAGAAACCATGCGTGCTGGTAAACACAGCATCACCTGGGACGGCCGCGACAACGCCGGCCTCAAACTCGCCAGCGGCGTCTACATGATCAACCTGACAGCGCCCTCCGCTGACGGGCCGAAATCGGCAACCAGGAAAGTCGTCCTTGTAAAGTAGTTTAATGTTGAAGGTTAAAGGTTTAAGGTGACGTTGATTCAAGCGCACCTTAAACCTGCAACTTTTAACCTTCAACCAACTTGGTCGTGAGCATGCGGTCGAGGTGGACGTAGCCGCCGTCTACGTGGAGGTGTTGGCCGGTGATGTGGGTGGCTTGATTGGAGAGGAGGTACACAACCATGGAGGCAATTTCACGCGGCGTAGTCATGCGGTTGCCGAACGGGATGTAGTTTTCGATGCCGCGTTTGGCTGCTTCCGGGTCGTCGTGGTGGCTCACCCAGTGCTCGTATAGCGGCGTCCACACTTCAGCCGGCAAAATGGCATTGACACGGATACCAAACGGTGCAAGCTCAGCTGCCCATTCGCGTGTGAGTCCAAGGACGCCTCCTTTGGCTGCGATGTATCCTGACGTACCTCCCTGGCCAGTGACTGCGGTCTTGGAACTGATGTTTACGATAGGACCGTGGCTCACCTTTAAATGTGGGAGACTGTAGTGTGCCATGCAATACACGTGCAGCAGGTTGCGCTCCAGTGATTCTACAAACGCTTTCGGGCCGGCGTCCAGCCCGATACGATCGTTAAAGCCTGCGTTGTTAACCAACCCATCAATGCGGCCAAACCGTTCCATGGTTTTCTCTACTGCCCGTTCAGATGTTTCCGGGTGGATCAGGTCACCCGCCACGCCGGCAATTGCTTCGCCTTTATTCTCGTAGAACGTGATTACTTCATCGAGCGTTTTTTCATCTTTGTCTACCAGGACAGGCACAGCGCCTTCTTCGATGAGGATATCCGTGATGGCGCGTCCAATGCCTTTTGCGCCGCCAGTTACGATGATGATTTTGTCGTTAAGTCCTAGTTGCATGGTTCAGAGAGTCTGGGGTTGTGGCTAGGGCGTGTAGACAATCAACTTGAAAAGACTGTTTTTGCTCATATCGCGTCTATCTGCGTTCTTTTCCTCGCTCGATGCGCTGCATCGCGTCTCGAAAAACGCCTTGATATTCACAATATGACTCAAAAACATTGCTTTCCCTGCTAATTGTCCACACGCCCTAACTGTTGATTCCATAAAAAGCAGCAGCATTGCCGCCGTAAATGGCGGACTGAGCTTCATCGGAAAACTGGCTTGTGTAGGTTCTGATGAGTTCGATCATCTTGCTGTATTCGCCGGCCACAAGACATACGGGCCAGTCGGAGCCAAACATCGTGCGCGTGGTGCCAAATGCATCGAAGACGACATCGAGATAAGGGACAAAATCTTCATAGCGCCACTGCGTCCAATCTGCTTCTGTGATCATGCCTGATATTTTGCAGAAAACGTTTGGATATGCCGCGATGGCACGCATCATCACTTTCCACCCGTCAATAAACTGATCTTTGATGTAGGGTTTTGCCAGGTGATCAATCACAAACGGTTGATCCGGCATTTCGCGCACCAACTGGAGTGCAGCACCAAGCTGGTAGGGGTAAACGAGAATATCGTAGGTCAGATCGAGTGGGGCAAGCGCTGTAAGGCCGCGGCGAAAGGCGTCGCGTAGTACAAAGTTGACGTCGTCTTCTCCCTGGACGATGTGTCGCACGCCGCAGAATTTGTCGTGTGAGGCAAAGTGTGTGAGCCGATCGGCAGCGTCGGGTGCTTGTAAATCAACCCAGCCAACCACACCTTTGATGAACGCGTGTTGCTTCGCGAGCGCGAGGAGAAAGTTCGTTTCCGCTTCAGATTGATCAGCTTGCACAGCAATGCAGCCGGCCATGCCGTTTGCCGCGAGCACAGGGGCTAAATCTTCCGGTAAAAAATCGCGCTGGATGCGTTGCATGGGTTCGTCGATCCAGGCATAGCGAACCGGGTCGTAGCGCCAGAAATGCTGGTGGGCATCAATCGTATCTGCCATTAAAAATATTCCGGGTTTCGGGAGTGGGTGACGCAATATAGGTGAAGCCGGCGGTCAATCTCCAAACAACTGCTTTTATGCAGGTATTTGTTTTGCTTCGTGGTTGCTGTTTCCCTCCGCAGCAATTAGCTTCTTTCAAGTTAAGCATCACCGAAAAGGCATTCCGAAATGAAGGTAGAACTCGCGTTTGAATCGAACGACATTTTGGGTGAAGGACCCGTGTGGTCTGTCAAAGAGCAAGCCCTTTACTGGATCGATATCAAACAGCCGTGCCTTCAACGATGGCACCCGGAAAGTAACATGCATAGCGTCTGGGGTTTGCCGGCAGAGATTGGCAGTTTCTCCCTGCGAACCTCTGGCGGTGCCATTCTTGCGCTACAAAATGGGTTTTCCTTTTTCGATTTCACCACGGGTGAAGCTGCTCACATAGCGGATCCTGAAGCCCATTTGCCGGGCAACCGCTTTAACGACGGGAAGTGTGATCGCGCCGGCAGGTTTTGGGCCGGTACGATGGATAATGCCGAAGAAGACTTCAGCAAAGGCGCCCTCTACCGAACAGACGCCGCCATGCAGACGGTTCGCATACGAGGCAACGTCGGTATTTCAAATGGATTGGGTTGGAGTCCGGATAATACAACGATGTATTACGCTGATTCACCTGCCGGCCACATTTATGCCTATGATTTCGACTTTGAAACAGGCACGCCAGGCAATGAGCGCGTCCTGGTCACGGTAGATAAAGGCGTGCCCGATGGTCTGACCGTCGACAGCGAAGGCTTCATATGGAATTGCCAATGGGATGCCTGGCGTGTTGTGCGGTATGCGCCTGATGGGACCACCGATTTTATTCTGGACATGCCCGTGCAACGGCCGACGAGCTGTATGTTTGGCGGTCCAGGGCTGAATGAGTTGTTCATAACATCAGCAAGCATCAATCTTACCGATGATGAACGCGCCAGCCAGCCGCATGCTGGATGTGTATTTCGCGTAGCCACAGACACCAAAGGGATTGCCGAGCCGCTATTTGCCGGCTAGCAATTCATCTGCTACCAAGCCACCAACAAATTCCCTGATACCTTGAGCGAAGAGAAGAAAAAATTACGTAGTACCGCCTGGTTTGGCCACAAAGACAAAATGGGCTTTGTGCATCGGAGCTGGACTAAAAACCAGGGGCATCCAGATCATATGTTCGATGGCCGGCCGGTTATTGGCATTTGCAACACATGGTCCGACCTGACGCCGTGTAACGCGCACTTCCGCATGCTGGCAGAACACGTGAAACGAGGCGTTTACGAAGCCGGCGGATTTCCTTTTGAGTTTCCTGTGATGTCGCTCGGTGAAATCCTCATGCGCCCGACCACGATGCTCTATAGAAACCTGGCGAGCATGGACGTGGAAGAAACCATTCGGGCGAATCCCCTCGACGGCATCGTATTGTTGACCGGCTGCGATAAAACCACACCTTCAACGGTGATGGGCGCCTGTAGCGTGGATCTGCCAACGATTGTGTTGCCGGGAGGGCCAATGCTCAACGGCAAGTACCGCGGCGAAGATATTGGTTCGGGTACCGACGTTTGGCGGTTTAGCGAAGACTACCGCGCCGGCCAGATTTCGGAAGCTGACTTTTTCAATGCTGAGGCCTGTATGTCGCGAAGCGATGGACATTGCATGACGATGGGGACAGCCTCAACGATGGCGTGCATGGTAGAATCGCTCGGGTTGACCTTGCCCGGTGCCGCAGCTATCCCCGCACCCGATTCCCGTCGCCGGCGCGCTGCGCACATGACAGGGATACGCATAGTTGAAATGGTGAAAGAAGACCTGCGCCTCTCCAACATATTGACCCGGGAGGCCTTCGAAAACGCCATCAAGCTCAATGCCGCCATCGGGGGCTCCACGAACTTTGTCATTCACCTGACGGCCATCGCCGGCCGAATCGGCGTGGATCTCGATCTGGAAGATTTTGATCGGCTTGGTAGTCACATGCCACTGCTGGTCAACCTCATGCCGTCGGGTAAATTTCTGATGGAAGATTTTTATTACGCAGGTGGGTTGCCGGCGGTCATCGAAAAGCTTGGCGATGCATTGCATCGGGATGCGCTCACGGTGACCGGCAAGTCGCTCGGTGAAAACAACGCAAATGCACCGTGCTACAACGAGGAAGTGATCACGCCGGTGGACGATCCGGTGATCGAAAATGCCGGCATCGCTGTACTGCGTGGTAACCTCTGTGAGGATGGCGCAATCATTAAACCCTCAGCAGCCTCGCCCGACTTGATGCAGCACCGCGGCATAGCAGTTGTCTTCGAAGACTATGACGATTGCCATGCGCGCATCGATGATCCCGATCTTGAAATCACAAAAGACTCCGTCATTGTACTAAAGAATGTAGGGCCTCGCGGCTACCCGGGTATGCCCGAAGTTGGCAATGTGGGGCTGCCTAAAAAAGTGCTGGAGCAGGGGGTACGCGACATGATTCGGATTTCGGACGGCCGTATGAGCGGAACGGCTTATGGTACAGTAGTCCTGCATGTTTCTCCAGAATCTGCGGTTGGTGGTGTGCTTGCGCTGGTGGAAAATGGTGATGTGGTAGAGTTGGATGTGAAAAATCGCCGGCTGCACCTCGATGTGCCTGACGCAGAACTCGAAGCCCGCCGTGCCGCGTGGACCCCGCCCGCCCCACACACAGACCGCGGCTATGTTAGCATGTATATGAGCCACGTAATGCAGGCCGATAAAGGGGCTGATTTTGATTTTCTGATCGGCGGCTCGGGAAGTGATGTGCCCAAGCCTAACCATTAAGGGTTGCAGGTTGCAAGTTACAGGTTGACGGTTGCGAGTTGCAGGTTGTTTGGCCTTGTACGGTTTTTTAAAATCCTTTCGCTTTCGCGATGATGAACAGATTTGACGGGCAAGTAGCTATTGTAACAGGAGGTGCCAGTGGCATTGGGGCAGGCATAGCCATGCGCCTCGCGCGCGAGGGTGCGGCGGTTAGTCTGTTTGATACCGATGAGCTCAAGCTGGTCACGCAAGCCCGTGCCATGATGAAAGAGGGGTTGAATGTAGATGCATTTGCCGTTGATGTGACGTCTGATGCGCAGGTGAAATCGTATGTAGAAGAGGTGGTGCGTCGGAATGAACGCCTCGATGTGATGGTCCATTGCGCCGGCATCGTGGGGCCAACTGCTACAAAAATTCTGGACTATCCAACCGAAGATTTCAGGCGCGTGCTAGACGTAAACCTGACGGGCGCGTTTATCATGACCAAGCACGCCATTGCACCCATGGTAGCGCAAGATTATGGGCGGATTTTGTTGATTGCATCCATCGGCGGTAAAGAAGGCAATCCGGGGATGGCCGGCTATGCGTCGAGCAAGTCGGGCGTGATGGGGCTGGTGAAAGGGGTGGGGAAAGAGTATGCACAGAGCGGCATCACGGTAAATGGGATGGCGCCGGCAGTAATCAGTACGCCGATGAATGCGGATACGTCTGAAGAAATGCTAAGCTACATGACCGCAAAAATTCCCATGGGCCGGCTGGGGACGGTTTCGGAAGTAGCAGCGCTTTCTTGCTGGATTGTGTCTAAAGAAGCCTCGTTTAATACGGGATACATTTTTGATATTTCTGGTGGCCGCGCCACGTTTTAGGGTGTGTCTGCTTTATTCAGGTGCAGCATTATGGGGGATATGTTTAAAGACCAGGTGGCCGTCATCACGGGTGCTGGCGAAGGCATTGGGTTGGAAATTGCATCACAGCTTGCAGCGCAAGGTGCGCGGGTTGTGTTGAACGACGTGGACGCTGAAAAGGCTGCAGCGGCAGCGAAGCAGATAAAAGCACACGGCGGCACGTGTATGCCAATGCCTGGTGATGTAGGCAAAAGCGAAGTTGTAAAAGAACTCGTTAACGAGGCTGTGGCATCGTTTGGACGGGTTGATTTGGCCATCGCAAATGCCGGCATAACCATCTGGAATGATTTCCTCAATTACCGCCCGGAAGATTTTTATCGCGTGATCTCCGTCAATCTGGGAGGCTCGTTTTTTCTTGCGCAGGCGGCGGCGCAGCATATGATTAAACAGGAAAGCGGTGGGCGCTTGCTGTTGATGTCGTCTGTGACGGGTCACCGATCGGTACCTTATTTGTCTGCCTACAGCATGACGAAGGCCGGTCTCGAGGGCTTGGCCCGTAATCTAGTGTCGGAGCTTTCGCCGCACGGCATTACGGTAAACGTTGTTGCACCTGGCGCGACCGTTACGCCGCGTAATGTAAGCGATGATCCTGCGTATGAAACAGTCTGGGGTAACCTGTCGCCTACCCGCCAGGCTTCCATGCCGGCTGACATCGCCCAGGCGGCGTTATTTTTACTCTCACCGGATGCCGGCCAGATAACCGGCCAAACCCTCATCGTTGATGGTGGTTGGTCGAATATCAGTCCCACGCCGGCGCTCGACTTTGTTGATACCAAGAAATCAGTGAATACCTGAGTGCCATTGCAACCCACGCGTTTGTAAAAAGCTGCTACAGGTTGCTGGTTACGGTTGACCGTATTTTGTTGTAAACCTCGAACCATCCCCCCGAATTCATGCCTACCTTTCTTGTAACTGGCGCTATGGGCTGCATTGGCTCATGGGCGATGTATCATCTCTTGCAACGGGGTGACCAGGTTGTCAGCTTTGATCTTGGGGATGACCGCCATCGTGTTGATTTGCTGTTGTCGCGTGATGAGCAGCAAGCCATCACGTTTGAGCAAGGCGATTTGCGCGACACAGCGCGGGTATACGAACTCGTGGAGAAGCATGGGATTGACAGAATCATTCATCTTGCTGCGCTACAGGTCCCCTTCTGCAAGGCTGATCCGGTTGTTGGGGCACAAGTCAATGTTGTGGGAACGGTCAATATTTTTGAAGCTGCACGCAAGTTTGCCATCCCGCACATTGCGTATGCTTCGTCTGTTGCTGTGTTTGGACCTCCGTCGCTTTATCCTGACGGTTTGATCGGCGACGAGGCATTAACCGATCCGCGGACACTGTATGGCGTGTACAAAGTTGCCAACGAAGGTACAGCGCGCGTGTACTGGCAGGACCATCAGATAAGCAGTACCGCGTTGCGGCCTTACACGGTGTACGGTGTAGGGCGCGATCAAGGCATGACCAGTGAGCCGACCAAAGCGATGCTTGCTGCCGTGAAAGGTGAAGCATATGAGATTGGCTTCAGCGGGGACATGCAATTTCAACTCGCTTCAGATATCGCCCGGTATTTTGTCGAAGCAGCAGACCGCCCGGGAGACGGTGCGCGGTCATTAAACATTGGCACCAAAACGCATTCGGTTGCTGAAGTGGTGGATCTCATTAAGGCGACTCGGCCCGGTGCTGCGGTATCTTTCAAACAGAACGACCTGCCATTTCCCGCCGGCTTTACGGGCGATGCACTCCGCGCCTACATGCCCGCGTTCGAGGAAACATCGTTAGCAGCCGGCATTCAGCAGACCATGGCGCACTTTGAGAAATCCGTTGCTGCAGGGTTGCTGTAAATGAATGCTGTACCAAAAAATAAAGGGATGCACAAACATGTACATCCCTCTGGCAGTTCTTGAACCATTGGTTTAGCCAATCGGCTCCTTGATGTCGGGTGACTTTGGTTGCTTGTCCAGCCCGGGGTCTCGCTGAAGAAACTCATCATACAGACGCGTATGCCGGCTTTCCAGCGGAATCTGCCAGCCATCGATAAACACGTGCTTGATTTTGGTTCTTGGCTCGAACGGATCGCCGTCCGCTACCACAACATTGGCTTTCTTGCCTACCTCTAACGACCCGAGTTTGTCACCGATACCAAAAATTTCAGCCGGCGCCATGGTTACGGCGCGCAATGCCGCCTCGCGTCCCATCCCGTAGGCAGCAGCAAATCCTGCATTAAATGGAAGGTTACGGACGTTTTCCGTCTCGCCGGTACGAATGGCAATTTTAACTCCGGCTTTGTGCATCAGGCCTGCGTTCTGGTAGGGTTTGTCGAAGCGGTCAGATTGCCGCGTGGGGGTCGCGAGTACCGGACCCACGAGGCACGGAATGCCGGCTGCTGCCAACTCATCAGCCACGCGCCAGCCTTCAGCCACGCCACTGAAAATTGGTTTCTTGATGTCATGGTCTGCCACCCACTTGATGGCTGAGCGGATATCTTTGGCGGTGTTAACCTCAATAATTAACGGCATTTCGCCGCGCAGGACGGGTAAGAGGGCAATCAACTGTGGATTGTATTCAGGCCGGCGTGCTGTGTTGGGAGAGGCGTTGTACGCTGCTTCAATTTTGTCATACAGCGCTGCCTGCTCCCACGTATTATTCAGCTTTGCAAAGGCTTTTTCAACTGCTTTTTTGATGGCATCGTCAGAGCGGCGATCCCACCGGCTCCGCCGACCAGAGGTGGGATACGTTAGCATCATGTATTGCATGCCTTCCACGCTCATCTGATCAGGGGTATAGCCGTGCAGGTTGATCATGGCTGCTTTACCGGGAAGCAAACCACCTGTGGGATGGGTCAGGACGGTTGTGACGCCGCTTACACGGGTCACGGGAATTGCTACTGCGTTGGGATTCACGGCTGTGAGGGCCTCAACGTGCGGCGTGATGTCTCCTGTTTCGCGCGAGTCTACTGTTCTTGCAATAGAAGAGATTTCGATCAGCCCAAGTTGAGTGCCGGCATCGATCATGCCTGGATAAATGGTCTGGCCGGCGCAGTCGATGATGACTGCATCTTCTGGAATTTCCACATCAGTGCCGAGCGCCACAATGACATCATTCCGAATAACAAGCGTACCATTTTCGATTACACCGTTGGTAACCGTTTCGATACGTGCATTGGTCAGCGCAAAGGTGCCTCGTTTGGCTTTGGGATCGTCCGTTGGCGTACCGATCAGCAAAAGGGAAGTAAGTAGTGCAAGAAAACTATGCATGGCCGTTATGGCTTGATATCAACAAAAAGTAGTAAAAGGATGCCGGACCTAATGTGTTGTTTCCAGGAGATTGTTCAACATGGCACCTTGCATGCAGCGATGGTGATCGTGGTCGTGCTCAATAAAGGCATCGCCTATTTTTTGGCTTGGATCTACCATCAAGCGCATGTCGTCCGCATCATTATCGATATCGAACTTCAAGACGCCGTCTACAATGGTTTTTTGCGGGATGGCATAAATTGAAAGTGGGTGCGCATTAAAAATTGCCAGATCGCCATCTTTACCCACTTCGATAGAACCTACCCGCTTTTCGATACCCAATTGCTTCGCCGGGTTAATGGTGATCAACGCAAGGGCTTCGTCATCGCTTAAGTTGCCATACCGCTGGGTTTTTGCGGCTTCGTGAAACAGGTGGCGAATGAGCTCGCCAGAGTCGGAGTTAATAGACGTCACAACCCCGTTTCTTGTAAGGATCGCCGCGTTGTACGCAGTGGAGTAGTAGACTTCAAACTTGTAGGCCCACCAATCGGAAAACACGGATGCAGAAGCGCCAAATTCTGCGAGTTCCGGTGCAACCTTGAAGCCTTCGTTGACGTGCTGGAAGGTGACATTGTCGACATTGAAATCACCGAGTACTTCCATAAGCATAAGGATTTCATCAGCACGGTACGAGTGCGCCTGTACGAGGATATTGCCACGAATGATATCGGCAATGACTTCCATGCGTTCATTGTAAGCCGGCGGGATCGCCCGCGAGTTAATCAGTTTCTCTTTCTCGTACTCTGCCCAGTCGTCCATGTAGTAGGTGGCCTGCGTAAAGGCATCACGCAGCACCATCTCAACTCCCATGCGAGATGACGGGTTGATGCCGTTGCCGCCGTGTACGCGTGTTGGATTTTCACCAAGTGCAAATTTGATGGTGCGTGGTGCGCCAGCAAGTTTCAGGTCGTCAGGGTGGGTTGAGCCGTAGCGTAGCTTTAACGTCTCACATTGTCCGCCAATGACATTGGCTGAGCCATGCATGGCGTGAATGGTTGTCACGCCGCCGGCCAGTGCACGGTAGATGCTCACGTCAAATGGATTGATAACATCTTCGACGGACACTTCCGAAGTCACCGGACTCGTTCCTTCATTAATTGCACTCAGCGCAATATGCGAATGCGCATCGATGATGCCTGGCATTACAAATTGATCGGTAGCATCAATTTCTATGACGCCGCGTGGGGCGGTGAGGCCGGGGCCGATGCGGGTGATTTTGCCATTGCGGATAAGGACATCGGTATCTTTAAGTGTGCCGTTGGTAATGGTCAGCACCGTTGCGTTTTTGATGAGGATGTCTCCCATTTCCTGTGCTTGCGCAGGGGATGCAGCAATTACAGCACTGACAAGCAACGCAACGCCGTAAACCAGGAATGTGCGGGTGTCTTTCATAACGTGGTGTGTCATATTGCGTGTATTCAAATCGTGAGGTTGGCGCTTTGTATTAGTTGTCCTGGTTATAGGAGAAGCGCTGCCCATCGACAAATACATGCTTGATTTTTGTGTCTTCTTCGAACAGCAGGCCCTTTGTGACAACAAGGTTTGCCATTTTGCCTCGTTCGACGGTGCCCATGCGGCGGGAAAGTCCGAGAATCTGGGCTGGAATCGTTGTTAGCGCAGCCAACGCTACATCGGGAGCGAGGCCACTTTCTACCATTTTGCGCAAATTGGGGTGGATATCTTTGATTTCAACATCCTTGGTAGAGAACCCAAAATTGAGGCCGGCTTCGTACATGGTTGCCGCTGTAGCGAGGTACTCGTTGTGGAAAATCTGCCGGCGTGTATCCAGGTTGATGCGTTCGAGTTCGGTACTGGTATGATCCGTTACGTGCAACGATGGATCGTAACTGGTGATGTCAGCCTCCACGGAATCTTGTTTCACGCTGTCTTTGATTTCGTCGGGCATCTTGAGCGTGAGAAAGAGGGGTACATTGGCATCAAGCAAGAGGTCAATCGATTCGAAGCCACCATACAAGCCACTGAGTACGAGCTCGTAGCCTAGTGCGGTTTGCAGCCGTAACGCGCGGTAGATATCTAACGGACCCGACGTGTGCATGAAAATGGGCTGTTTGCCTTCGAGTACGGGGAAAAACGCGTAATGCGCAGCATCGAATTCAGGACGCGGCATACCGGCCGCATTGGAGGCATACTGCGTTTCAATCTGTTTGCGGCGTGTTGCCTCGCGGTAGAGTTGCCGCATTTTGGCCATAACCCCCATGGGGGTAGCCGGGTAGACGCTTTGTGCACCAACAATCTGGGCGAACATGGATACGTCCTGTTGTAACATCATGGCCTCAGGTGCTTCTCCGGCGAGGAGAATGATTGCACCTTTTCCCGGAAGCATGCGGCCCTGCGGGACAATGTGGGCAGCTGTGAAGCCGGCTTTTCTGAGCGCGCCAATCGACTTGTGCGACGCATCGAGTTGGGAAAGCGCCGTGCGCGAAGGTTGGATGCCGGCCCGTTCATTCGGCGGGTTGGCGCGGCTTACGCGCTGGCCACCCGTATTGGACTGTGGTTTGGGTGGTTCAGGCATACCGGCATGGGAGAGGCCATCGATAAAGCCGGCATACACGGTAAGGCTGTCCCCATCGATACGTGCAGCATCTGATGGAATAGACACGGAGGTGCCTACGGCCGTGATCAAACCATCGCGTATGACGACGGTCCCGTTACCGATTACCTGGCCTGGCTTCTGTACAATCCGCGCGCCTTCAATGGCAACCGTACGTGTTGCAACCGCAATCGAGTCGAGTGATTGGGCGGATACGGTGGCCGGCAGGAGACAAATCAGTACGATGCATGTGGAAATAAATCGCATGGTGGTGCAGAGAAAAGAACTATCCGTAAACTACAATCTAAAATATTAGGAGCTAGCTCAAGAACGGCTTAAATCCACTGATCTGCAAGGCTATTTTGCGTGTAATGTGTGACTTTCTTGGGTGAATGGCTTGCGCTTTTCAGCCTGATGATGATGACATTGGATTGCATATCGCGCTAAAAAAGACGGAGGCTACGCATTAAAAAACGCCATGCCATTGTAGAAGGGAGGCTGAATGTTATCCGTAGAAAAGATCACATACGCTTGCGCCTGAGATTGTACAAATCCACACCAATAGTTATCCGGCGAAACCCACAAAATTGCCGACTTTGCATAACAAACGTTCTACTTTTATTTGTGCAATTCCGTTAGAAATCAGACAACCTGTCTGCACACAAACATCTAAGCATATTTATGTATAGTACCAAAGGTATAGAATCTGTTGCCACGATCACTGAACTACGTTCCAAGACCTCCGAATTGGTAGAACACGCGCGGTGTCAGGATCGCGGTATTTTGATCCAGAAAAACAACGACCCGTATGCTGTTTTGATTAGCTATGAGTTGTATGCAAGGTTGTTGGAGCGGAGTGAAGAGTTAGGAGTTTTGGGTGCGAAGAGTTTGGGGTGAAGATATAGGAGTTGGGAGTGAGGAGTTTGGATTGCAGGTTTGCATCATCAACGTCATCCAGAGCTGTGCGAAGCATCTCTGCGGGGCTTGCAGCCTTTGAATAACGAATATCGAGCCAGGGGTGTTCAGAAAAATAGTAGTTAGCAAAGATTCATTCGTTAATAAGCAAATCAGCGCGTGGACGTCCACCAAATGCGTGGCGATGTGTGGTGGATGCTTTTATCGAAGCGTTTTCCTGAATAAAATTCAGGAGGATCTGCGCGAAAGGAGATAAAAGCGCGCGTTTTATTTGGTGGTGCCCTTTTCTTTGGTTCGTTTCTTTTGGGCAAGCAAAAGAAATGAACGTACGCAACCTAGGGGCACTTGCTTGCTGCACAAGATACGTAGCTCTTTCTGGAATGGCCTTGAGCGCCAACATTGGATAAAGATTTTTTCTGAACACCCCTAATATCGAGCAAGAAACGAACCCTGGCTTGCCAGGGAGACTAACGAAGTAAACTCCGAATTTCGAAGTGAATTCTCCTCACCCTATATCATCCGTTTCAAAGCCTCTACGCGTTGCACGATGGTTTCGCGGCCTTGTTTGCGATATTCTTCGGGTAACAGTGCTTTGTTTGTACACTCGAGCACGGCAACGAGCGACTGCATCTCTACTTCCAGTGGGTAGGTTGGTGGTATAAAGTCATCTACCACGGCCTGAATATGGGCCGGCGTAACTTTACTATTTGCATCTTCGGCTGCGGCACGGAACTTGGCGCGGGTAAAGAGCGCCTCCATATCAGCACCACTAAACGTACGATCACCGTTTAAGAGCGCTTCTGGAATTTTGCTCATCGGCATATTGATACCGGTACGTTTCATCATCACTTGCAGCAACTCTTCGCGGTCTTCGCGCGCAGATGGATAGAATAGCGCGAGGTGCTCTTCTGCACGTCCCTGGCGCTTGAGGTCAATCGGCATCAAGTCTGGACGCGCAGTCACGAGGAAGAAGATAATGCGTCCTCGATGTTTGGAATTACTCATGAACGAGGCAATCTGCCCGAACACGCGCTGCGAAACGCCAGAGTCTCCCGAAGCATCGCGGTTGCCAAGCATGGCATCAGCTTCGTCGATCATAACGGCAACGGGCGTCATGGCTTCGAGCAGGTTGAGGATTTTTTCGAGGTTACCTTCGGTCGCGCCCTGCCATTGCGAACGGAAGTTCTTCAACTTCACCATGGGAATGCCGATTTCGCCGGCAAAGCAGGTGATCATGAACGTCTTACCCGTCCCTACCGGGCCACTGATGAGGTATCCCATCGGCATCACATCCGGCCGGCTGTTTTTCAGCGCTTTAGCCGCCTGGCGCAGGTGCTCTTTGGCTTCTTTGTGGCCGGCAACGAGGTCGAGCGTGTAGTCTGTTTCAACAAACTCCAGCATGCCATACGCTTCGGCTTCGATAAATTCTTTCTTGAGATCGGAGAGTACTTCAAACGAAAGGTGCGTCCGGTTCTCCATCACATCGGCAAGGATGGTGCGGAGCTGGATGTAGCCCAGGCCGGCGGTGTTTTGTGAGAACGCAGCCGATGGCACATCAGAATGCTCCTTGAACTGCTTCTCTTTGCCCTGAATGTACCAGGATACAAACGCGCTACGCTCGTCAGTATCAGGCAGGGCAATCTGAATTTCAACCGTATGCGGACTCTGTACCAGCTGCTGGTTCAGGTCTTTCAGGTTTTCGGTGAGCATGCAGATGGTGAAATCATGCTCGATAAACAGCGGATCGTGCGACCATTTCTGCATGAACACCAGGGCATTGCGGTCTTCCGAAGAGTACATGGAGGCTTCTGCCATAGGCACAACCGTTTCCGCATAATCGATGATCAACGCAATACGTTTGCCTTCATCAAGCCGGAGGCGGAAGTAGTTCTCCAGTACAGAAAACACACGTACCGGGTCTTTCGGGAGTTTTTGGACGTAGTCGGTGCCGAAGATCGTATCATACCCGGAAAGGGCACGGTTGAAATCTGCCTGTGAGGCCTGGTCAGCAAAGTGAATGCCGGCTGACCGGTCGTAAAACAGGATGATATCGCGGGCAGAAAACAGATCATCTACCAGAAACTCGCGCAGCGGGATATATACAGACTTTCCGTTATCGTCTATCGAAGGTACAAAGTCGCGCACGTTGCCATAGAGGATAAACTCGTTCACCGTTTTGGTGAAGTATTTACGTGCAAATTCTTTCGCCCAGCCGGGGTAGTGCTGTGTGTACTGGTCGATGGCCAGCGTTGGTTTGGGCTCAGCCGCCTTCTTGGGTGCAGCTTTGCCATTGCTGGTCGATTTTTTTTCTGGAGTGTCTGATGCAGTAGCTGGTTTCTTTTTTGCCGCCATATGGTCGTGTTACTGGTCTGTAAGCCGTTAATCCGGGGGATGTAAGAGCAATTCGATTCTCTGGGTCGAAAGTTTCAAACAATATACGCGATGCAGGTATTCTGGTTTAATTCTGGCTTTTTTTCTGTAAGAACACCATCGAATAAACAAAAAAAGGGTCCTCCGTGTGGAGAACCCTTGTAAGCTAACTTAAAAAGTCAGGGTGCCAACTTAGGCAATCGTTACCTCTTCGTTGAGGTATACATCCTGGATGGCGTTGAGGATATCAACACCTTCGTTCATTGGCTTCTGGAACGCTTTACGACCAGAAATCAGGCCCATGCCGCCGGCGCGTTTGTTGATAACGGCGGTTCGGACGGCCTGCTGCATGTCGTTTTTGCCAGAGCCACCACCAGAGTTGATGAGGCCGGCGCGTCCCATGAAGCAGTTTACAACCTGGTAACGGGTCAGGTCGATCGGGTGATCGCTCGCCAGTTCAGAGTAAATGCGCTCGTCGAGCTTGCCGTAGCTAGAGTTGCCAGAGTTCAGGGCTTTGTAGCCGCCGTTCTGCGTTGGCTGCTTCTGCTTGATGATGTCAGCCTGGATCGTAACCCCGAGGTGGTTAGCCTGGCTGGTCAGGTCAGCGCTAGATTCGTGGTTTACGCCATCTACGTTGAAACCGGAGTTGCGCATGTAGCACCAGAGGATGGTAGACATGCCCAGTTCGTGTGCTGCAGCAAATGCTTCAGATACTTCGACGATCTGGCGGTTCGAGTCGGCTGAGCCAAAGTATACTGTTGCGCCTACGGCAACACAGCCCATGTTCCATGCTTCTTCTACGCGAGAGAACATGATCTGGTCGTAGGTATTCGGGTGCGTAAGCAGCTCGTTGTGGTTGAGCTTGAGGATAAACGGAATTTTGTGTGCGTACTTGCGCGCAACGGAGCCAAGGGCACCATAAGTAGAAGCCACAGCGTTGCAGCCGCCTTCGATAGCGAGTTTTACGATGTTCTCAGGATCGAAGTACAACGGGTTTTTAGCAAAAGAGGCGCCGGCAGAGTGCTCAATGCCCTGGTCAACAGGAAGAATTGAGGTATAACCGGTGCCACCAAGGCGACCATGGTTGAAGAGGGTTTGCAATGACCGGAGCACCTGGGGTGAACGATCCGAGTCCATCCAGACACGATCAACAAAGTCAGGGCCAGGAAGGTGGAGCTGGTCCTTGGAAACCGTGGAACTACGGTGATCGAGCAGGTAACCTGCTTCTTCGCCGAGTATGTCGGCAACGCGTGATGTGGTAACTTCTACCATGATTGTTAAGATTCGGAATATGATAAAAAGTGGATAACCCGTCGGGTAGCTTGGTAAACTAGCAAACACTCAACGCTTTTTAAATGTGTAATGATTCAACGGGCCCTTTGGAAGCGTTTTTTGAATCAATTCTTAACCCGAATTTGGATTTCTTCAGGAATTAGATCTGGTTGCTGAAAGTAGCCGTGCAAGGCCGATGCCAGTAATGGGGCCAGCAACAGGCCTTTGGAGCCAAATCCCGTAAACACCCAGATGCGATTGCCATATTCGATCGGGCCCACCATGGGAGCCGGATTTGCGGTACTGTAACACGGAAGCCAACTTGCTCCTCGACGATGGCAGATTCTTTGAGTCCGGGTACAACCAAATCGGCTTTGTTGAGGAGGTCTAGCGATATTTCGTTGGAAATCTCCTCATGATCAAAGTCATGCTCAAACGAGCTGCCAATGGCCAGTGTATCTTTCTCGGGAATGATGTACGCGTGTCCTGACGTCGGGGGAAGTTCTTCTCGATCGAGCCATGCCGGCCATTTGATGCGGAGTGTTTGCCCTTTAACAGGGTGTAAGTCGAGGAGGTCGAGTCCGGTATCCAAATAGCCGTAGCCAAGAGCCAGGACAATACGCTTTGCCTGGACCTGCTGGTTAGTAGACAGGGAAACCCACGGCCTACCATTGGTGATGCCCCACGTATCTGACGGGTGTTGTCGAGATAGGTTACACCGTTTTGGATGGCGGCATCGACCATGTGTTGGGAAAACTGCCTTGGTGCTTAATGCGCACCGCCGGCATTGACGAACATCGTACCGTACGGCGCGTGTATTTTGGGAAAGCGTTCCTGGCTCTCTTCTGAGCTCCACCATGTGGCGTGGTTTGGGTATAGCGGCAATCGATTGTTGATAATAGGTGGCCTGCTGTTCATCGCGAGCAGGACGCAGGAGGCCGCGATTATCGAGCAGGTGTGTTGCATTACTGCGTTCAAGCTGATCGTGGAAGCTCGCAATGGCTTCTGGAAAGCGCCAGACGGGCCGGCCGCGATACGCGATAAACGGATTGAACAACCCACCGGCAACGCCGGATGCACCAGCACCGGCATGCGCTGCTTCAATGAGCAAGACCCGCTGATGCAAACTGAGATGCAACGCAGCACTGGCACCGGCGAGTCCTGCGCCTACAATGATGGTATCATACTTCTCGTTATCGGACACGATACACGTTGTGGTGCTTAAGCATTACGCTGATTATTTTCTTCAAGGGTGTTTGGAAGCAGTGTCTGAAAAAAGTTCTACTGATTCAGATCCTTCGCATGCGCTCAGGATACGGCTTTGTCTCTGTTTTATCTTAGATTTTTCAGGGCAATGCCTAAGTTTCGGTAACCGTTATTCATTTTTTAGATACATGCAAAAGCCTGTAGTCATTGTAGGAGGAGGTGGCATCGGACTCGCCATTGGTTGGCAGTTGTGTCGGCTAGGTGCTCATACGCTTGTATTGGAGCGTGACGAAGCCGGCTATGGTGCTTCGTGGGCTGCTGCCGGGATGCTGGCGCCTGAGAGTGAAATGGGATTTGAAGATGAGGCCATCTATCAGTTGGGCAGGGAAAGCATGCGTCGCTGGCCAGGGTTTGTGCAGCAACTTGAAGCCGATAGCGGGCAATCTGTCGATTACCGAACAGAAGGCATCCTGCGCGTAGCTGATGACAGAGACGCGGCAGAAGCTTTGCGGCGGTATTATGATTTCCAGCGTGCGCAAGGGCCTTGATGTGGAATGGATGACCGGAGCTGAAGCTAGAGAAATTGAACCTTTCCTGGCCCCTCGGCTGCCGGCTGCTGTGTTTTCGAAAGCGGACCACCAGGTAGACAATCGGCTGCTCGCGCGGGCGTTAGCTACTGCATTTGAGCGACAAGGCGGGATGCTGCGTACACAAACAGGCGTAAAAGCGATTGTCTCAGAAGCTGCACAGCCGGTTGTTATTACGGAGGCTGGCGAGCGGATCGAAGCTGCGTGTGTGGTTCTTGCCGCGGGTGCCTGGTCGCGACGGATTGAAGGCCTCGAACCCGACATGCGTCCACCTGTGCGTCCGGTTAAAGGCCAGATGATCCAGATGCAAATGGCGTTGCCGTTCGACTTGCAGCACGTGGTGCGCGGCCCGGATGCGTACCTGGTGCCGAAGAGCAATGGCCGGCTGTTACTGGGCGCCACGATGGAAGAGCGCGGGTTTGATACAAGCGTAACAGCCGGGGCGATGTACGACTTGCTGGATGCCGGCTGGAAGATGGTGCCAGGCATCTACGACCTCGAAATCACCGAAACCTGGGCGGGGCTGCGGCCGGCGAGTCGCGACAATGAGCCTTTGCTTGGGGCGACATCTGATCCGCGCATCATTTATGCCACCGGGCACTATCGAAACGGTATTCTGCTGGTTCCGGTAACAGCTGAAGAGATCTGCCGGCTTGTACATACCGGAGAAACTTCCGAATGGCTGATGCCGTTTTCCCCAATGAGATTTGATCCCCGGACTACCACCCGATGACCACCATGGATACCACTGTGCAACAGACCCTTTCTGTCAATGGAGATGTACGTGCCTTTGAAGCTTCGCTGGCCGCAGTGCTTGCGCAATTTGGTGTAGATGTAACGGCAGCACGCGGTGTAGCTGTGGCGGTGAACGACGAAATTGTGCGAAAAAAAGACTGGCAAACCCATGTGTTGTAACCCAGATGACCGCGTGGAAATTGTCACCGCGCGGCAAGGAGGTTGACATGAGCGAATTGAATGACGCAGTGCATACAAACGGTATGCAATCCGATAGCCTGGAGGTGGGGAAATATTCACTTTCATCCCGTTTGCTGGTTGGGACAAGTGGCTACCCGAATATGCAGGTATTGCTGGATGCATTGGAAGTCTCAAAAACCGATTTGGTTACGATTGCCATCCGCCGGCTGAATCTGCAAGATGTTGCTGAAGAAAGTCTGCTCGACTTGTTGATCCGTGGCGGATATCAACTGCTGCCCAACACAGCTGGCTGCTATACAGCCAAAGAAGCTGTGCTTGTAGCACAACTTGCACGGGAGGCGATAGAAACAGATCTGATCAAATTGGAAGTGATCGGGGATGAAGAAACGCTGATGCCGGATGTAGAGCAGTTGCTCAAAGCGGCAAAGGCATTGGTGGATGACGGGTTTACCGTGATGGCCTACTGCAACGACGATCTGATCACCTGCCGAAAGCTCGCCGATCTTGGTTGCGCCGCAGTCATGCCTTTAGCTTCGCCGATTGGCAGTGGCATGGGATTGATCAATCCATACAATTTGCAGCTTATCCGCGAGTACATTACCGAGGTGCCGCTGATTGTTGATGCCGGCATCGGCACAGCCAGTGATGCTGCGCGGCGATGGAGTTGGGGTACGACGGTATTCTGCTCAATACAGCCATCAGCAACGCAAAGCACCCGGTGAAAATGGCAGAAGCCATGCGACTTGCTGTA
This sequence comes from Rhodothermales bacterium, assembly GCA_965263205.1. Lineage (GTDB taxonomy): Bacteria > Bacteroidota > Rhodothermia > Rhodothermales > JAHQVL01 > JBCCIM01. The sequence continues at coordinate 283,092 of CBDHHF010000034.1, read as the reverse complement.
GATGCTGGTCGGGCTGCTTACCAGGCCGGCCGGATTCCGCGTCGGTATTACGCCAAAGCATCTTCGCCCGTAGAGGGGCGTATTTCTGTTGAGCAATAGCAAGCCTTTAGCGTCGCTACCCCGGCTCATTCTGCTAGCAGATCGGTTTACCTCGCCGGCGCGAGCGGCGCGTGTCTGTGAGGCAGTTGCGTGTGGCGTTCGATGGGTCCATCTGCGTGATCACGAAGCTGATAATAGCACCTTTGCGTCTGCAGCAGCTACATTGACGGAACAACTGCAGGGGCTTTCTTCGGATGTTTTGATCTCTATAAATGGTCGTCCTGAGATTGCTTCAGCGTTGGGTGTAAACTACCACGGCGGGATGGAGAGGCCGGGGAATAGCCATGGGCTCGTAGGTTACTCGGCGCATACACTCGAAGAAGTTGAGGCACAGGGCAGTATGGTGGATTATTTATTCTACAGTCCAATTTATCCCACGACGAGCAAGCCGGGACATCCGGGCATAGGGTTGCAAGCATTGGCAGACGCTACGCAGCTAGCGGCTTCTGTGCCTGTCTATGCGCTTGGTGGTATCAAGCCGGCGCATTGCAGTGGGTGTCTGGAAGCCGGCGCGCATGGTGTAGCTGTAATTTCCGGGGTTTTGCAGGCAGATGATATTGCCGATGCTGTGCAGGCGTATCTCACAGAACTAGAGGCAAAAACAAAATGAAAGTAGCGCTGACCATAGCAGGAAGCGATTCGGGGGGAGGAGCCGGTATTCAGGCAGACATCAAATCGATGCAGGCCAATGGCGTGTTTGCCGCTTCCGTGATTACAGCCGTAACCGCGCAGAACACGCAAGCCGTGACGGCCGCTTTTGATCTGCCGCTGGATATCATCGCAGCGCAGATCGATGCGGTGTTTGATGATTTTGATATCGCAGCGGCTAAGACGGGGATGTTGTCATCCGCCTCAATAATTCAGTTGGTGGCGGAGAAAGTTGTTGAGTGGAATATCGCTCCGCTCGTGGTTGACCCTGTTATGATTTCTACAAGTGGATTTGCGTTGTTGCAGCAGGATGCAGTGGAAAACATAAAAATGCAGCTCATCCCCAAAGCAACGTTAGTGACGCCGAATACCCATGAAGCTACGCACCTGACGGGGTTAGCCATTACTTCGGTTCAAGATGCAGAGGCGGCTGCAAAAGCCATTTTTGAGCTGGGGCCCGAGGCTGTGCTGGTGAAAGGGGGGCATTTGGATGAGGAAGATGAGGCGGTGGATGTGTTGTATGATGGTGAGGGGTTTACGTATTTCCGGTCGCCTTTTATTGATACGCCGCACACGCATGGTACGGGGTGTACGTATGCTTCAGCGATAGCTGCGAATCTGGCGAAGGGGATGGGGTTGAAGCCGGCGATTGAGGCCGCGAAACAGTATGTGACGGAGGCGATCAGGCATGGGTTGGCCATTGGGAAGGGGCACGGGCCGACACATCATTTTTACTTTTTGGGCAAAAAAAGCGACGCTAATTATTAAGATATGATAACATGACATAGCGGCTTTTTACATCCAGGTTTGTTTACCTATTGAAGTAATTGCTGCTCCCACCTGCGATGTTGTGTTATTATGCCTGCTTTACCCCTTCGCCGTAGCCTGGCAGTTTTGTTGCTTGCCTTTTTTGTTCAGGCTGCATCTGCACAAACGGACAGTCTTTTTTCGTCCACCGTCATCACTGAAAAAACGCCGTGGACACACCTGGATTTTGATAACGACCCGGCCAATTTTCAGTTTGCCATTGTGAGCGACCGCTCGGGTGGTGCACGGCCCGGGGTGTTTGAAGATGCCATCAACAAACTGAACTGGCTGCGTCCGGAGTTTGTGATGAGTGTGGGGGATTTGATCGATGGCGCCAGTGGTCGTGACTCGGTGGCCCTGGACCAGCAGTGGGCTGAACACTTTGAACGCATTGCGCCCCTCGAAATGCCATTCTTTCACCTCGCCGGCAACCACGATATCAAAGCGGATAACGCCTTTCAAGTGGCTTATTGGAATGAAATGTTTGGGACGCCCTTCTACGCATTTCGATACAAAGATGTGCTGTTCCTGGCCCTCTTCACCAATGAAGGTTTTCAATCGATGCACGAAACGCAAATAGCGGAATTTGCAGACGTATTGGAGGCCAATGCAGATGCGCGGTGGACGATGGTCTTTATGCACCATCCGCTCTGGATGTACCCGCATGAAACGAATTTCGAAAAACTTGAGCAGCTGCTCGAAGGCCGGCCGTATTCCGTGTTTGCCGGCCACCATCATCGGTATTTGCACGAAGAACGGCAGCAGGCGAATTATCACGTGCTTGCTACTACAGGCGGAGGCAGCCGGCTGTTGGGCGACGCCTTTGGCAGTTTCGACCACATCACCTGGGTAACCATGCACGACGAAGGGCCCATCATTGCCAACCTGCGGCTCGACGGGATCTTGCCGGCGGATGTATCTACCAAACAAACAGCCGGTCTTGCTGATGCGCTCTTGAAAAGTGTTTTTCTCGAAAGCGACCTGTTTGTTGATCATGCTGATGCGGTGGATACCGGACAGCTCTTCCTTACTTTTTCCAATAGCGCAGAAGTCCCCCTTAAGGTTGATGGCCGGTTTTTTCATAGCCACCAGGTTACGCTTACGCCAGATAGGGTAATCACAGAAGTGCCGGCCAACGGTGTTGTCACCCTTGCTTTTGAGGTAAACGCCATCGCCCCCTTTGCGCTGGCATCGCAGCGGTTTCTCGACCTCGGCTTGACCTATTCGCTCCAGCACGAGGAATACGATGGACTCACGTTGGATCGCACCCATGCGATTCCGTTGCAAGTTTCCTCTTTTGACGCGCTGGCAACCGAAAAGGCAGTGTTTGTCGATTCCATGCAGGTGGTCATGAATCCACCGCCGGAAGGAACGCGCCTGATTTACACGCTGGACGGCAGTCAACCCACATGGGAAGCAACGGTGTATGACGCCCCGTTTTATCTCCACAAAAATGCTACGATTAAGGCCGCGCTCATAGACAATGCAGGGCGCTCAAGCCGGGTTGATGAAGCAAATTTTGTAAAGGTAGATAGCGGCCCGGGATTACTCGCGTCTTTTTACACGTACGATACACGCAAGGGTACCTGGTTTGCATTGCCAGATTTTGCACAAATGCAACCGAAAACGGTACAGGTGGTGGACGCGTTCGACCTGGCATCGCTGGATACACAACAGCAATTTTTTGGGGCCGTGTACAGCGGCAATATCGACATCCAGGAGCAGGGTCATTACACGTTCTATTTGACTTCTGATGACGGCGCTGCACTCTACATCGATGGGCAGCCCGTGGTGGTCGATAATGTGAAGCACAAAACGCGGACGGTTGCGGGAGCTGTTTATCTGGAAGCGGGGCAACACGCATTTGAGGTGCATTATTTCCAGCATCGAAAAAAGATGACCCTGGATGTGGCCTATGCGCTGGATGGGGAAGATAAACAATCGCTCACGTTCGATCAGCTATCCATTGGTCCTATGCATCAACAGGGGAGGAACGCGCAATGAGTAGCTTAAAAGTCTGCCATATTTTTCTATTGTTATTTGGATTGGCACTGCTGCCCACGCATGCGGTTGCGCAAGCCTTTGCATTCACACACGGTGTGGCGTCAGGTGACCCGGATGCGTCGAGTGTTGTACTGTGGACGCGTTTTGTAACAGAAGGGCAGGATGCAGCAGTAACCTGGGAAGTGTCCGAAGATTCATCGTTTACCGCGATTGTTGCATCTGGGACAGCCCTCGCGCGGCAACAACATGACTTTTGCGTCAAGGTAATTGCCGGCGGCTTGCAACCCGGGCAGACCTATTATTACCGGTTTGTGCACGAAGCACAGGTTTCGCAGACTGGGAGAACGCGAACGTTGCCGGCAAACCCGGACCGGGTCAAGATTGGCGTGGCCAACTGCGCCAAGTACACGGGCGGGTATTACCACGCGTACGACGCACTGGCGGAGATGGATGACCTGGATGTGGTGATTCACCTGGGCGATTACATTTACGAAAATGGTCCATCGATCCCCGAAAGCTCTTATTGGCCGGCGTATGTTGCCACGGGCCGGCAGCACGACCCGCCGCGCCATGCGCTGACCCTCGAAGAATACCGCACCCGCTACGCCCAGTACCGCAGCGACCCCGATTTGCAAAAGCTGCATGCCACCCATCCGATGATCAACATATGGGATGACCACGAAATTGCAGCTGAACCGCGCACCGAACTGCCCGATGGCAGGCTGTTGTCGCAGGAAGCCTGGGAGGCGCGGAAGAACCACTCTATTCAGGCGTATCACGAGTGGCTGCCGATTCGTGTTGACGCGTTCGACCCCATTTACCGGGCGTTTCAATTTGGCGATCTGGTGAATCTGATGATGCTCGACACGCGGGTGTGTTGCCGGAGTGAGGTGTTTAAAACGGAGGCATCGTTGCAGGATACGAGCCGGCACATCATTGGGCATGCGCAGATGAACTGGATGTTCTCAGAAATCGAGTCCGCCAAGGCAACATGGAATGTGATCGGCAACCAGATTTTGATTGCTAGAAAAGGGAAAGGGTGGAACCGTTGGCAGGGTTTTCCTGCAGATCGCAACCGGTTGCTCAACTACATGCAAGCTGCGGATAGTCTGAATTTTTTGGTGACCACGGGGAATGCCCACAACCCGCACCACTACGTGGTCCTCGATGCGGCGCGTAGAGACACCATCGTACACGAAGTCCTTCCAGGCGCCATCAGTTCGGGCAATAATGCGGAGAAAGCGAGATACGACAGCCTGATTCTAGCGAAAGAAGACCTGCGATTACGACAGGAAGACAACGTGCGCTGGTATCACCAGGATGCCCACGGGTTTATTGTGCTGGATTTGACGCGAGCGTCCGCAAAAGTAGACTGGTATTTTGTCTCGTCGATTCGCCGTGAAGGGTACACGATGTGGAACGCACACGGCATCGAGGTACCGGCAAAGTAAAGATCCCCATCTTCCAATGCAAAAAGCCCCCGACGCAAAATACGCCGGGGGCTTTTTTATGGCACAGGTAAAGGGTTTACTTCAGCAGCAGCATTGTGCCGGCGCTCACCTGCACGTCGGTACCCACGAGGGCCGCGGCGCGCACCCGGTACAACAGCATGCCAGAAGGCAGGTCGTTGGCTTCGACGCGGATCGATGCCGGCCCTGCCTGGAGCGTTGACGCAGGAATCACCTTGAGCGAACGGCCCAGCAGGTCATACACTTCGACACTTACCGCAGCTGCACGGTTGAGGTTGATCTGGATATTTGTCACCGGGTTGAACGGATTTGGGAAGTTACCTTCGAGCTTGAAGAACCCGGGGATGGCCTGTCCAACTTCTTCTTCGATGCTTGTACCCGTACTGGCCCGCCATTCGAGCCATGCGATTTTCTCAGCAGGAAACCAGTTCAAGTCGCCGAGAGGGAATCCACCATCTGCGGCGGTGTAAGAAGTGGCTGTATTGGGATACGAGAAGTCAAAGTCGCGTGGCGGATTTGTCAGACCGAGGATCGGCGAGCCGAGCGCATCAAAGGTACCGTTCATGTCAGAATCTGCGCGGTAGTCCGGTGTGTTGCCTTCGCCTTCAAGGCCCTGAATACGGAGAATGGTCGCAGCCAGGAAGTTGTCAGATACCGGCGCATTGACAAAGGCTACATCTTCTTCGATTGTGTTTTCAACCGTGATGTTGGGGTTACTGTCAACAAAACCGAGGGCGTTGTCGTTCAGGAGCGGAGCTGTTTCGAGTGAATCAACGCTGCTGTAGTAGTCTGTCCAGGTTGAGGTATACACGAAGTTGTTGTTCGCGATCAGGATATCGCGATCCAATTCGGTGAGTCCGGGTACGGCAAGCGAATCCAGTACGATTACAGGGCGCTTCAGGCTGCTGTCTGCTACTTCAGCAGCGTTTGTGGTGGGGTTGACGAGCATGTTGTTCGTGATGCGTGCTTTGATGACGCGCTCTGCTCGCAGTAGTTGGTTGCCACCGTTGTAAATGGTGTTGTGGTTGAAATGGAGGAATGGAATTACGCCGCCACCGTGGCGTAGGCCGGCGCCCGAGAACGTGTAGAACGTGTTGTTCTCGACAAAAATGGAGTCAGGCGTGTTACCGCGCGTATCGATGAACCGCCCGTTGCCCATGTTGCTGATGTTGGTCAGATTCCGGGCTACAGAGTTTGTCAGGTAGAGTTTGATGCGTTCGGAGTCTAATCTGAAGAGCGACGTCCGGGTGTATTCCAGAAAGCAATTATCAATTACAACGCGGGCACTGTCCGACTGAACGCGAAACATGTTGGCATTCAAGCCACCGAGGTCGTCGACATTAGCTACGTAAAGGCCGAGGAGCGTGAGGTCTCCGCGTACGGCAAATGCTTCGGAAGAAGAGCCCGTTTCATCCACGCCTGGCTGGAGGATGGGCGGATGGCCTTCGCCGGCTGCAGCGCGGAGGTACAGGTGGTAGCCGACGTTTTCAACCGAGCCGTTGAGCAGGTATACACCATCGCGCTCGAGTTCGTACACGGTGTTTTCATCGACGCGTTCACCGGTTGCGGTCGTGTCGCCGGCAATGGCGATATTCAGGGCACCAAACGCGTTGGGGGCTACAGGACATACACGCACGCCGTCCTGGTCAGAGCAGTTGAGTTGTGCATAAGCTGGGGCGCTGACAAACAGCATCGCCAGAAATAGCAACATAGTAGAGGTTGTTCTCATGGGATCAAGGGTTGGTGAGGTTAAAATTTCAATTGGGCGCCCAGGTCGACCGACCAGCCGTAGTATTCCTGGGCGGTGGGAAAGCCGGCCGTGTTCTGGAATGAGCGGTCGGGGCGATCCGTAAGGTTGTTCAGATTGAGGAACAGGCTCAGTTGTGGTGATAGCCTTTGCTTGAGCGATGCATCGAACCGGATATAGGCTTCGGTAAATCCATCCACCTCAAAGCGGTCGCCAACCGTGGTCAGGCTGGCGCCTTGATACAGCATTGATATGCGGCCGGAGAAGCCTTTCAGATCATACCCAAGCGAAAAGTTGGCAATGTGCGAGGCCTGCGAAGGCATCCGCCCCACGCGAAAGGTGTCAACCTGCACGATGCGGAATGGCGGTTCTGTTTGTCGCTCTACGATGGTTCTCGGGTAGCGCGTCTCGGAAAAAATGCGCGCGTAGTTGGCGTAAAAAACGAGCCCATTAAATGGCGGCGGCATAAACGCAAGGTTGGCCTGCCACTCGATCTCGAATCCACGAACGGTGGTTGTACTGTTGTTATTTACGGGCTCGATCAAATCGAAACCGCGGGTGGAGAGCGGCAGGTTTTCTGCTTCGGGGTCGAGGATGGTTTTCTCGCGCAGGTAGAGCAGGTCGTCGAGTTCTTTCAAGAAGACGCCGGCTGTGAGCAATCCGATTTTATTGCCATAAGCAGACAGGAAGACATCGTAATTGGTAGCCGTTGTGGGGTTGGCTTGCGGCGCACCCCGGGTCACAATCCCACTTACACGGATCAACTGGCCGGGGGAGAGCAAATTGTAAGAGGGGCGGGTCAGGGTGCGTGTCCGGGCGAGACGCACGTCGAGGCCATCGCGAATCCGGTAGCGTAGTTGCACCATCGGAAACCACTCGGTGTACGTGTTCGTGGCCGTGGTGTCTCTCCCATAATTTGCAGGATCATACAGGTCCAGTGCAATCGAATCGTCGTTGGGGACGGTGCCAACGACGGCGGTGTACTCGGTTTCGGTATGCTCAACACGGATACCGGGCAGGAGCATCAGGCGCGGCGTGATGTGCAGTTCCGTAAGGAGGTAGCCGGCGCTGATCCGTTCGCGGTATTCGTAGTCGTTGAAGTTGGTGCTGGGGGTAATGCGGTACGTGGGGCCCATCAGTTCATAGATCCGCTCTGTCATTGCGCGGTCGATGGAGACGTTGATGTCGTACTGCCCATCCAGAAAGTCGCCGAAGTCGTGTGCTTCACCCAGGAAATCGGAGATGGCGATGCGGCCATCTGTGGTTTGCGTAAGGCCGCCGAACGCCTCGATCACATCGAGTGGCCCGTTGCCGATGCCGGCGTGAAAGCTTCTGCCCGTCTGGTTTTCATCCGCATTCCGGAGTTTGTCGAGGTATTTACCTCCCAACTTGATGTGGCCGTTGACGTTGGCGGAGAGCTGGAGGGGGATGGTGAAATCGAGCGCGCCGGCATAGTCGCGCTCCTCCGCACGCTCCGTCTCGAATCTGCCGTTATTCAGGTACGTTTCTGCAAGCTCGTTTTTTGCGGTGCCGGGAATCTGGTCCGGGCCGGCCTCGTCGTTTACATTGGCGTCAAAAAAGGCGGAGAGCTCCGTGAACTGGGTGCGATGGTTGAACGGTGTTTTTTGGAGCGAAGAAGAGCGCGAGGCACGCCAATCCACTTCAAAAGCGCCGAGATTGTGGCTGCCTTGCAGCGAGCTTGTCGCAACGCCCACGTTAATGTCGCGCTCCCGGTAGCGGTGATAGACCGTGAACAGGTTGACGCTATAGATTTTGTCGCGCCGCGTTTCTTCCCGGTCCAGCCAACTGAGCAGGTTGGTGGCCAGGATTTTATGGTTGTTATTCCAGGTGTAGTCGAAGACTGTACTGAGGCCGTAGCGATCGCGGGTTTCGAGTCGGTCGTTCAGGTTGAGTTGGGAGATGGCAATAGGGGCTTCGATCTCATCTTCCAGGGCTTCGCGTTTGACAAAGTACTCGGCGTTGAACACGTCGGATGACCGGTCGGCGCGGTCGAAAGAGGCCGTGGCGAGCACCCCGAGTTTTTTCTCGAAAAAGCGCCGGCTGGCAGAGAGGTCAGCTTTGAAGGGCCCCAACTCATTTTGTTGCGATGTGAAGGAGCCGCGGGTACGCAGCGAGAGGGTGGGGTTTTGAGGCGCGTTTCTTAGCGACAGGTTCACTGTGCCGGCCACCGCGTCTGCATCCCGGTCGGGCGTGGCGGCTTTGTAGACTTCGATCCCATCGAGCATTTCGGGGGCGACCATGCTGAGGTCGACACCGCGTCCGTCCAACTCGGTTGCCGGCACCTGTTCACCGTTAATGGTGATCCGCGCAAACTCAGGGGCGAGTCCGCGGATGACAACTTGCTGTCCTTCACCGGCGTCTCGCTGGAGCGAAATGCCAGGGAGCCGGCCCACGCTTTCTGCAACATTGGCATCAGGCAGTTCCTGAATGCGGGCCGCAGACACAACGTTGACGATTGTGTTGGAAGCAATTTGCTGGTTGATGGCCGCAACCTGCCCTTCAGCTTGGGCCGTCACGAGCACTTCCTCGGTGACAAGCACGTCGAGTTCAAGCTGGATATTGCGTTCGAGGGATTCGCCGGCGAGGATGGTGACGTCGAGCGTCTGAGGTTTGTAGCCGATGTAGGAGACGCGGATGGCGGCTTGTCCGGCCGGCAGGCGATTTAACTGGTACGATCCATCCAGATCTGAAGCAGTACCGCGTGAAGAGTTGAGGAGGCTAACGGTGGCGCCGGGGAGGGATTCTCCCGTGCTGGCGTCGGTGATGCGACCCCAGAGGGTACCCGTGCGCTGCCCGAACGCAGATTCAGGCAGTGCGAGCAAGCACAGCAGTGCGCCGGCGCAAGCGATTCTAAACAGCGTGGCCACAGGAGGGTGGACGGTTGAAGGTGGGTAAAAACTGTCAACAGTTGCCCCATTTTATGGATTGGCCGGTGCTTTGGTATTAAGAAACCGTATTGTTCTTTTGAGATGCAAAAAGTTATTCTTTAGGAAACATAGCCTGAAAAGAGGCAAATGATGTAGAGGGCGGGAACGATTTAAACAAAGCCTGCGTTTATGCTCCCCTCGCTCAAAAATGGGTTCATGCCCAGCAGCGAAGTGCCCGTAGCTCAGCTGGATAGAGCGTCTGACTACGGATCAGAAGGTCGGGAGTTCGAATCTTCCCGGGCACGCATTAAAAACCTGTTAACCGCCTCATCGGCGTTTAGCAGGTTTTTTGTTTTACCCCATCCCTGCAATTCATGCTGCCTGGCCTGGCTCGCGCTATCTGTTCCGCCTAAATGACACCAGATGATATTTGAGCATCTTTGAGAACTATTTATTCCTGAAAGCGAAACATATCAAAAAAGCTACGTATGCTACATTTATTCATCCTAAATGTAAATCGTAGTGAAACTCCTTACCCGCTCCGAAGAATTTGTCCTGCTCGCCGTCTGGAAACTCCAGGACCGCGCCTACAGCCTGCCCATTCGTAAACAACTATCGGATATCACGAAGCATGAGTGGTCGCTGGGTGCAATTTATACGCCCCTGGAACGGCTTGTCAAAAACGGATTGCTCACCTCGTACCTCACCAAAGCCACAGCTGAGCGTGGAGGCAGAAAGAAGCGGGTGTACGAACTAACCGCCAAAGGCCGGCAGGCGCTGATCCACATCCGAGAAGTAGAGCAAGCAATGTGGGCCGGCGTAACGGGCCTGGTGCTGGGGAGGTAAAACGATGCCTGATCACATGAATAAACCACCGCCATTTGCCGAAAAAATTCTGGGTTGGCTCCTCGATGACCTCTGGCATACCCCGCTCGGCGACTTTGAAGAGTATTTCCACGAAAAAGTGGAAGAATTAGGCCCACGACGCGCCCGGTGGTGGTACCGGGGCCAGGTCGTGCGCTTGTTACCCGACAGATTGTTTCAAAAAACCTACTGGGCCTCCGTCATGATAGCAACATACCTCAAACTCGCCTACAGAAATTTGCTAAAAAACAAGGCGGCGGCTTCCATTAACATTATTGGTCTTTCTATCGCCATTGCCTGTACCATCGTGGCCTACCTCTTTGTCCACAGCAAGGTGGTGCGGGATAATTTCCATGAGCATGCAGATACCATCTTTTTAGTCGAACAGGTCCTGACTGAGAACGATGAATCGTACCTCTATAGCCAAACGCCTTTTCCGTTGGGGCCCGCATTAGTCGACGAAATCCCGCAAGTAGAGCGCGCTGTGCGTATCAAAGAGTGGCGAGGAGAGGTCACGTACGACGACAATCGCTTCGGCCAAAACATGAGTTTTGTCGATGATAATTTCCTGGACGTGTTCACCTTTCCCGTCAAGTATGGAGATGCAAACGAACTCAACAACCGAAATGCTATAATCCTCAGCGCCAGAAGTGCGGAACGCTATTTCGGTACAGAGAACCCGGTTGGACAAGTCCTTGATATTGCAATTGTACCCGGTCAGGTACAGCCATTTACCATCGCTGCCGTTACAGAGCATTTCCCGCCGAACACGGCGTATGACTTCTCCCTCTTGCTGCATATCGACAATTTGCCTCCGCCTGATGATAGCAAGGCAAGCAACTGGATACGGAATATCACCACTTTTGTAAAGGTTGTAGATCCTGATGAAAAGGATTCTGTAGAGCAGCAAATGGGGGCGTTTGTTGCACCGGCCAACGCAGCAAATCTCAATACAACAACCGAGGCGTTTGTGCTGGAAAACTTGCAAAGCCTCACATACAGCGCTTCTACGGTGCGTAACCCGGTGGTTGGGGGAATACCGCTGGGGCCGGTGATTGTACTCTCCGTTATTTCAATATTCCTCCTGTCCCTTGCCTGTCTCAACTACATCAACATTGCCCTGTCGACCGCTACCCGCCGGCTTAAAGAAATTGGCGTGCGAAAAGTGATGGGCAGTACCAAGCGTCAACTGGTTGAACAGTTTTTTGCAGAGAACATCCTGGTATCCTTCATGGCACTCATTTTTGGAGTGCTCGTTGCCGGCGTTTTCCTCTTGCCGGCTTTCAACGACATCACCAACTTCGGCCTGTCGGTATTTGGACGGCAGAGCCTGCACCTTTTGGGTTTTCTTGGTATCCTGCTCCTTTTTATCTCAGTTGTTTCCGGCGTTTATCCATCCCTATATGTTGCTTCGTTTCAGCCGGTGAGCATTTTTAGAGGCAAGAGCCACATCAATAAAAAACGGCGATTTACACACGCGCTTTTGTCGTTTCAATTTATGCTTGCGAGCATCGCTATGGTGAGTAGTGTAGCGTTTGTGCTCAATGATGGGTACCAACAAAGGCTTAACTGGGGATACGATAAGGAAAACATTCTGGTCGTCGAAGTTGATGACAACGAGACGCACGAATTGCTGCGCAACGAAACATCAAAACTACCGGCCGTCATCCGTAGTAGCGGAAGCAAGAGTCATATTGGCCGTACCCGTAGCTACCGCAAAGCCAGACTGGCGGATGAGGAGTTTGATGTGCTGCAATATGAGGTTGATCCATCGTATGCAGAAACAATGGGACTCTCCCTGCTTGCCGGTGAATTCTTTAATCCTGACCTGCTGGCTGAAGAAGAGGGGGTTGTTATCAATGAAACGTTTGCGCGTACCCATAACATCGAAAACCTTTCGTCGCAACAGGTCCGTTTAGATAGCACGTACCACCCGATCTTGGGCATTGTATCAGATTTCTATTATGAAGGGTTTTTTAATGCCATTTCTCCGGTTGTATTCACCAGGAGCACAACATCAGAAAATACGTTTTTGACGATGCGGTTGGAAGCTGGTACAGCCGCGCAAACGGTTGAAGCCCTGGAGGCTGCCTGGGCCGAAATGCCTGTCGACAACACGCTGCCCTTTTTCTTTCAAGACACGGTATTTGATCATCAGTTTAGGGAAGGTCGTGGCATCACGACGATACTGCTCTTTGCAACGTGTATGGCGTTACTGATCGCTTGTATGGGGCTATTTGGCCTGGTAGCGCAGAACATCAGCAGCAGAATGAAAGAAATTGGTGTCCGTAAGGTTTTGGGCGCATCACTCGGGCAAATTACGCGGCGGGTGAATCGGCATTTTCTGTTGCTTCTGGGCATTGCCGTTTTGTTTGCTACACCGATTAGCTGGATCTTTGTTAACATGCTGCTGGAATCGATCTATGCCTACCATCAAAGCATGTCGATATGGCCCGTTGCAATTGCGTATTTGTTGATATTCGCTACCGCCGGCCTGACCATTTCAACGCAGATTTACAAAGTCTCTGTTGTAAATCCTGCGGATGTGTTGAGAAATGAATAAGAGGCTTCCTGCAATGTCCCGCGCACGCCGGCACCTGTCACTTTGTCTAAAAGCTCAGGTTGCATTACCAAACTGGTCGGTTTTTACTGGTGCCTCATAATCGAACGGAATGCCATGCCTTGTTTTGTACGCCCGGATAGCAAGATATGCTTTTTTTGCATCCTCTTTGCTGCTTGAACTTGTGTATCCCCCTTTGCTGCGGTCCGAGTTTGCACAGGCCTCCTGGTAGATCTCTTTGCACATCTTTTCTTTTAAATGAACCTGTTTGGGTTTGAAAAAGACTTCAAAGATTCCCATGAGTCCAGCGGTACTAATTTTGAAAATTGCAAACACCTCACTGCCATGGGCCTCGATCTTGATAAATTTGTAGCGGGTTGCTGCCATCTGTTTTACTAGTTAAATTTTTGACGGTAAATGGTGCCAATCCTATTCAGGCTGCACAGGGTATGTAAAAGCCGAATAAGTACCCGGCCCTCAAAAGGTTTACTGACGTAGGCATCCATACCAGCTTCGAGGCATTGATCACGATCGCCCTTCATGGCACATGCTGTCAAGGCCACGATCCAAATGTGGCCGCCACTTTTTTTTGCCCGGATCAGGCCTGTTAGTTCAAGGCCACTGCGTCCCGGCAATATCACGTCCATAAGAATCAGATCATATCTGTTTTGCAAAAGGGCCAGCAGTGCTTCTTCACTGTTTTTTGCAACGTCAACCTTCATGCCTGCTTGAAGCAAGATGTGTAACGCCAACCGTTGACTGCTCTCATCATCTTCAACGAGCAAGATTTGCAAATCCAGACTTGAATTGAGCCTACGTGATATGACTACTTTTCCCTGGCCGGGGTTTAGTCGCGGCTTGAGGTTCATCAATTGATTGACCCGTTATAAAAGGCGATTGGATGAGGAAGTAGCAAGCTGTTTAACTTCCTGGATTTAGATACGGATTTGTGAGCAGTTGAAAATTGACCAAACGCGCGCTATGCGCCGGTCCCCAAAGCGTGCTACGTAATGTACGTGATATTGGGTAACACTGTTTGTAAAAAGGAGAGATTCTATGTTAAATCTAATGCGGCCAGGTGCATAGTATCGGCTATGCCCTTTAAACTGCAAATCCACCGCTTTTACGGCATTCCTGTATCGAAAGAAAGATGAACGCGTTTTTTATGTCCGGAAGGTTGTATACTAAGATGCTGAGGTTAAGCAGTTGTAATCCCTGCAGGCTGTAAACGCCTTGTAGTTTTTAGGATGACCACCTGGACTCGTCTCTTTTAGTCGACACTTTCTATTGCCTATTTCAGACCTTGTTTTGTCGTCACCCTGCCTCAATTAACATGTGATGACAGCTTATCCGCATTACTTGCCTTTTCTTTGCCATTGCGGATAGGTGGCAGCGCATGGCATACACCCTTTGTAAATGACTTGCCGAACAGTTCTCACCTCAATAGGTGCCGCAATTACTGTTTGGCACCGCGTAGCCGGCAGCAGCCGGTGCCCCTTTTTAGCTTAGCAATAGCACTGCCACTATGGAAAACCTGATTGCCGGTTATAGCCTCGTCCTGATTGTTCTGTTTATTTTTGGACTGATGGCTCTTTTCTATTTTATACCCATCCGATTATGGATAACTGCAATTTTCTCTGGTGTACGCCTTAAGTTATTTCGGGACCTTGTAGGCATGCGGCTTCGGCGCGTCCCCCCTGCTCAAATTGTAATACCGCTCATTACAGCCTGGAAAGCGGGCATTACCATTGACCCTGCGCTTCTTGAAGCTCACTTTCTGGCCGGCGGACATGTCCCCCAGGTTGTAAACGCATTGATTTCTGCAGATAAAGCCAACATAAATCTCAACTTCGAGCGCGCCACTGCGATTGATCTCGCTGGTCGAGATGTGTTTGATGCTGTCCAGTTGTCCGTTAATCCCCGCGTCATCAATACACCGCCTATTTCTGCTATTGCAAAAGATGGGATTCAGTTGCGTGTCATTGCACGCGTCACCGTGCGCGCTAATATTGAGCGGCTTGTTGGCGGTGCCGGCGAAGAAACTATTATTGCGCGGGTTGGAGAAGGCATCGTTTCGACAATTGGCTCCTCTCATTCATACGCGGCTGTGCTCGAACAACCAGACGCTATATCGCAGGTAGTGCTCTCCAGTGGCCTTGATTCTGGTACAGCCTTTGAAATTCTCTCCATTGACATTGAAGATGTGGACGTAGGTGAAAACATCGGAGCGAAATTGCAAACCGATCAGGCTGAGGCTGACCTGCGGGTTGCGCGTGCCAAAGCTGAAGAACGGCGTGCTGCAGCTGTGGCGACTGAGCAAGAAAAGCATGCTGATGTTGAACAGCAGCGTGCACGCCTTGTTAAGGCCGAAGCAGAAGTCCCACTCGCTGTTGCTGAGGCCTTTCGAAAGGGTAATATTGGCATCGGTTGAGCTGCACCAGGTGGTGTTTGCATACATGCTTTCTCGATCAGAATAGCTGTTGGTTTCAGTACGACACAATTATTTCTTGCGACCCTGATAATGGGTCCCACCCAGGTGTAAATGGTCGATGTTGAACTGCCTTTGGTAGCTTGCGAGTCGTGCTTTTCCTGACGTCTTTTCAACCTCGGGGAGCGGACTCCGCCTGGGATACCTGATAAGCAAGCCAAATGGAAAGCGTAGCAAGGCGTTAGTGTACAGTTTTTATTTCAGACTCCTGCTTTAATACAGGTTGCGGTTCTTGATGTTTGGGATCTACATGAAGCCGGGAAGTTTACAAAGGATTGTTACGATGTTCAGCTGAAATATATTCCGTAATTGGTTGACAGCAAGGGCATGTGCTCCGTTACCAGATAATCTGGTTGGCATGCTTGCGGTATTGCTAAGTGCAAACATATCAATCCTGTCGAATAGCTGTGTTTGCGGTTAAAAGTTGCAGGTTACAGGTTGAAGGTTTTTTGGCGCTTGTTCCATTACACTGGCTTTAACATGGCTTGCGCACAACCCATCAACATGCATGCGACTGTACCTAGAGTGTAACCACAACTTTACCCCGCGCGCGTCCTGTCTCAATATGGGCCAGTGCATCTGCAGTCTCATGCAGGGCATATGTTCTTTCGAGTTCTGGCCGCAAGTCACCGGCTTCAATTAGCTCTCGCAGCACAACCAGGTCTGCATGATTGGGTTCTGAGAAGTACCGTTTCAACGATTCATCTACAAACGGGGATAAGAGTAGCGGTTTAATCAATCGCACAAACATTTTGAACCCTGTTGCGCCTGTTCCACTATTCAGGATAAGGGTGCCTTCCGGGGCAAGTGCGCGCCGGATATCCGACAAACTGCGGTTTTCTATGTTGTCGAAAATCAGATCGTACCGCATGCCATTGCGTGTGAAGTCCTCGCTCTTGTAGTCGATCACATGGTCGGCGCCGAGCGCGCGCACCAAGGCACTGTTTCCTCTGCTGCATACCCCGGTCACATGCGCACCCATGGCTTTGGCAATCTGTACGGCAAAGGTGCCTACACCACCCGACGCACCATTGATCAGCACGCGCTGCCCTTCAGATAGTTTGCCGGCATCGCGTAGGCCATGTAGCGCTGCAAGCGCGGAAGTTGGTATTGCAGCGGCCTCATCAAATGTCAGGTTGGCCGGCTTCCGTGCCAGTTCGTTTTCGCCGGCTCTGGCGAATTCAGCGCAGGTACCGCCGGACGCGCCAAAGACTTCATCACCGGGTTTAAATTGGGTCACTGCTTTACCAACCTGCTCAACATAGCCGGCAAAATCGAAGCCGGGAACGCCATACGCTGGTTTGAACAACCCTGAATACAGTCGCATGATGAAGGGTGCGCCGCGTACGCCAAAGCAATCGCCTACGTGCAGGCCGGCCGCTTTTACGCGCACCAGGACTTCGTCTTCTTTTATTGCTGGCCGGCTGATCTGACGCACCTGGAGCTGATCAAAAGAACCGTAGGTATCGTAAACAACGGCTCGCATCGTATTGGTTGTTTGTGTGGGCTGTTGCATCTGGATGGGGGCTTGTAATGTTTGCGTAGGCATGGTTGTCTGATTATTTAGATAAGGTGATTGGGGCATTAAAGCGATGTTAGAATTCGATTTTGAAGCCGGCATTGCCTGCAAAGCCCAACCCGAGGCCCTTTTCTTCGCCGGTTAACTCCGAGAACCGGTCTTCGTAGGTGTTGTAGCGGTTGTATAAATTGTCGAGGTCGAAAAACGTAATCAGGGCAAAGCGGCCAAATTGTTTGCGGTAGTCGACGCGGATACTCAGCACGTGAAAGTCCGGGATGCGGTCTGCATTTCGTGCGGTGATTTCTCGGGCGTAACGCAGGCGGTCTGGATTGTTCAGGACGTCTTCGTGCAAGATGTACCGATCTTTGGGCCGGCCCATCGCATATTTCCATCTCCCTGAAATAAACCAGGCTTTGTTGATTTCATAGCCAAACAGCACGGCAAAATTGTGCGGCTGATTGTACGGCGCGTTGTATGTACCAAGTCCGTCATTATCGTTTAGTTTGCTCGCTGTAAAAGAATAAGAGACCTGGCCGTAGTAGCGGTTTGTAAAACGCTTCAGCAACACGACATCAAATCCGCTTGCCCAGCCATCCCCATTGTTATTCAGCCGGGTACCTGTTGTAGAAGTCGTGATCAAGTCATCCAGCGATTTGTAGTAGCCCTCAAGGGTGAATCGGAAATCATTGCGCAGGACGTGGTTGTACCCGAGGATGAAATGGGTAAACTGCTCTTCTTTGAGCGATTTGTTTGCCGGATCCAGTACAACATACCTGTTGAGCGGCGTCTGATGGTAGATGCCGGTTGCAAAATTGAGCGTAGCTTTGTCGGTGAGCTGGTAGCGCACCTGCAGTTTGGGGGAGAGCCGGCTGTTTTTGCTAAATCCGTTGTAGGCATACCGCACACCCGGCGTCAGGGAGAATCTGCCGGCGGTGTAATCGTAGCTGGCGTATGCCGCAAAATGAAGGGCAGCATCATCAAACTGGTAATTGACATCTTCCGGATTGACAACCACAAATTTTTGATCAGGATTGAACGCCAGATCGTTGGCTGTGAACTGATACAGGGTATCCGGACCGTTTTGGGAATAGCTGTAATCGAGATCTATGTTGTACATATCGACGCCGGCCAGCAGTGTACCGCCGTTTGCTGCCGCGTACTGGAAGCTCGATTTCCAGCCAAACTCCTGCTCTTCCTGCTGTTGTACACCAACATCCGCGCGTGATCCCAACTCGGCCGCTGTAGATGGGATTTGACCACCAGGCGCATCCGCCCACACATAACCAATCGACCGAAACCGCTCATTTTTACGGTAGAAAAAGGTGTTGTTGAGCACACTGCGTGGCCCCGTGAGCATGCGCCAGTTTGCGCCGATCACCTGGCGTGTTTCATCAATATCCCAAATGTCATTTTCTACAAGATCATCTGCTTTCAGGATGTTGCGCGGTGCACGAATTAACCGGTCCGTTGAATGAATGCCAAGCAGCGTGACCTTGTTGTTTTTGTTGAGATAGGTTGTGGTTTTTGCGATCAAATCAGCCATGGTTGGATCGCCAAATTCTTCCTGGCCGGCAACACGGAGGGCGCGCTTTAGATCGTAATTCCGATAGTTTAACACCAGCGAGGTATTGTCAAACACATAGGTGGGGCCGTCATAGATGACTTCCGGGCCAAGCAAATCGTAGCTGCCTTTGATGGTGGCTGATTCTGTATTGCCTTCTTTCACCTGCAGGTCGACGACTGAAGCACCCTTTCGCCCATATTCGGGTCCGAAGCCGCCGCCGTAAAAGGTTGCCCGCTCGATCAGGCCGGCGGTAAACACGCTGAATCGACCACCTTGCGTTTCCTGTTCGCTGCTGCCACCTTCAAAGTGGTTGATCTTTTCGAGAGGAATGTTATCGATCAGAATCAAGTTGTCGTACACGCCGCTGCCGCGGACCGACATGGCCGAGAACTCGCCCTCTGACGTACTGACACCCGGCAGCGAGCCGATTGCGCGGAGCACATCACCTGCTGTACCCGGGTTGCGCCGGATTTCCTCTCTTTGCAAAGACTGATAAGAGACTGGTGTTACCACCACGTCGGGTGTGACCGTAACGGATTCATTGAGGATGGGAGAGGGGACAAGCTGGATTTCGTTGATGAAGGTTGTTTTGCCCCGGACCACCAACACGTTTGTCTCAACAAAGTTGGTATACCCGAGGTAACTGACCCTGAGTTTATAGACCTCTTCGTCGAGGTCTTGAATCCGGTAGATGCCGGCTGCATCTGAAGCAGCACCCATGGTGGTGCCCATAACCAGGACGTTGGCGCCAATCAGCGGCTGTTTTGTTGTGGCATCCACGACGCGCCCCTGGATGTACCCTTTCTGTTGCGCAAAAGCTGGGCTGATTGAAAGCAGGAGAGAGAGGGCAAATACAGTGATGCCGGTTAGCATTTTCATGGTAGATTACGTAGCGCGTTCAAGCGATAATGAATGGAACGCTGCCAATCTACCTCGCGAATTATAGGTGCCGAATCAGCTTAAAGGTGCAATTGGGGGGTGTAATTTGGGGGTGTAGTTTTTTGGGAAATGCCGAATGCCGATTTTCGAATGCCGAATGCTGATTTTTGAATGCTTTTCGAATGCCGATTTTCGAATGCTGATTGTATCAGGGGTGTCGCCTTGTGAAAAAACACGTTATGCCGAACTTGATCCGGTATCGAGGCAACGATTGGGTGAAATTAGCCTTTTAGGGGTTTCAGAGCTTATAATTTTTATTATAGCAGATTGAGCTTGTTGGCCAGGGCGATGGCTTCTGTGCGATGGCTAACATCGAGCTTGCCGTAGGCATTGGCGATATGTCGTTTTACCGTAGAGAGGCTGATAAATAGATGATCTGCAATTTCCTGATTGCGCATGCCGCCAACAATGAGTCGCAGAATTTCTAACTCACGTTTTGTAAGCGGTGCAGTCAAATCCTGGCCCGCTGCTGATGGGGGGGCTTCGATAGCTGACAAAACAGTGCGCGCAAACGCACCACCCGCACCTGAGGTGACCAACTTGCGGAGTAGTGCTTGCAGATTGTCGCGCTCGTTTAAAAAAGGCTGGCAGTGGGTTTCCTGTTCAGCCAGTGCCAAAGCCTGTTCGAGATAGTTTAGGGCTGTAGACTCGTTCAATAATTTTCCATACACCATAGCCTGTAGCATCAAGATCTCGATGACACTTTGCGTACGGTGCATTGTTGATGCTGCTGTAAACAAGCGCTTGAGGAGGCCGGCTGTTTTTCTGAGGTGGTCAGCTTCTGGTGTATTTTTGTGCTGTGCAATCTGCAAACGCACAAGCGTAAGGTGGGCGTATTCTTGCAAGTAATCCGCGTGATCATCGAGCGATACGGCATGTTCGTTGGCCCACCGTTGTGCTTCGGCAAATTTCTTTTGTTTGATCCAAAGCCGTGCGTTGAATGCTGCGAATGGACGCACGTTGGGCAGCGGATCGGGTTTGAAGCGCTGGGCTGCTTGTTGTACGAGGCGGATAGCACCGAGGATGTCGTGTTGCGCTTCTTTGATCAGAGCTTGCGCAATACAGTACCGATAAGGGAAAAGCTCCAGTGCGGCTTGTTTGCCCAGCTTCTGGGCTTCAATTAAATGATGGCCGGCTTTTTCCAGATCGCCACGCGCGCAATACGTTTCACTCAGCACGATGTGGAGTTCTGCAATGCCGGGCAACACGGTCTCCTGCGTCGATGCCATTTGCAGCGCCTCTTCAGCAACCTGAATGGCTTCCTGCAGCCGGCCTTGCAAGAGGCGCAATTCTGCGAGCACAAAAGCACCGCTGGTGGCCGCTGCCGCCTGGCCGGCCGTTCGTATGTTTCTGATACCAGCAGCAAGTGACGCATATGCCGTTTCTAAATCGCCCCAGGCCCACGAGGAGATGCCGAGTACTGCTGTGACTTTGCCCCGCTCGAACAAGTTATCTTCAGGTAAGAAATCGAGCGCGCGGCGTGCGTGACTGGCGGCCTCCTGAAAGGCTCCCTTGCCTTGCGATACGTACGCACGGGCCAGTGCGAGGGTTGACGGTAATGCATTGCACTCGCCTTGATCCGCCACCACCATGCCCGCTGTGTCGCCGGCTTCAATCCGCGCTAGCCACTGTTCAGCCTGGTCCAACCATACCACACCTGCATCGAAATTGCCCACGTCGAGATGGGCCCACGCGTAGCCGGTGCAAAGGACTGGACTGATTAGAACTTGATCTCTAGGAAGCTGCTGGACCCAGGAAAGCCACATTGCTGACTGGAACGTCTGGTCCATCCCGCGCCACGCGCGTTCAATCAATGCTGCCGCTGCCGCATAGTCCTTGGCAGCAAACGCATGATGAATGGCGTCGCTGACTAAGTTTTCAGATGCGTACCATGCACTGGCGCGCTCGTGCAGTGCAGCTACCTCGTCTGGCAGTTCTTTTTGCAACTGTGTGTGGAGTACCTCAGCGAATAAGTGGTGGAATCTATACCACTGGCGCTTGTCATCCAACGGGACTACAAACAGATTGCTTCGCTCGAGGTGTTCCAATAGTGCAGCACTGTCTTTGCCTTGTACGATGGCGTCGCACAGTTTGCCATGAAGACGAGACAAAATGGAGGTTTGTAAGAGGAAGTTGCGGACCTCCGCCGGCTGCTTCTGCAGCACTTCTTCAGCCAGGTAATCAATGATATGGCGATCATCACCGGAAAAAGCGTCCACAAAGCCCGTTAGGTCTGCGCTTCCTTGCATAGACAAGGCTGCAAGCTGGAGGCCGGCAATCCAACCCTCTGTTCGTCGTTCCAGCGCGGCCACGTTTTCTGGCGAGAGGGCAAGACCCATCTTGTCTTGAAGAAAAGCCGCCGCTTCCTCGGCGTCAAAACACAGATCCGATGCTTTGAGCTCGATTAATTGGCCTTTGGCGCGTAACCCCGCGAGCGGTAATTTGGGGGCAGTCCGACTGGCAATGACAAGATGCAAATTTGGCGGCAAGTGCTCCAGGAGAAAAACAAGTGCTGCATGGATGGTCGGCGACTCGATGAGATGATAATCATCGAGGATCAGGGCAACCTCGTCTTCAACTTGACTAACCTCGTTGATCAAAGATGTGAGGATAAATTCTGTTGCCGGCGGTTGCGGGGAATACAAGAGGGTCAGTGTATCACGCCCTGTGTTGGGCAGAATGGTTTGTAGTCCAGAAATGAAGTAGGCCCAAAAGAGGGTGCCGTCATTGTCGCGTGTATCGAGCGATACCCACGCGATCGGATGTTTTGCAGTGGTGATCCACTCGGCCAGTAAGGTTGTTTTGCCAAAGCCGGCGGGCGCAGAGACAAGCCGCAGTTTTACATCTTCGCCCCGGTTGAGCCGTTTTACAAGCCGCGGCCGTGAGACCATCCGGTCGCGCCATTTGGGTGCGTAAAGCTTGGTTTTGAGTAACTGGAGTCCCACCTGGGTATGTTTGGGCGTATCGATCAACGATGCAGGTTACGCTAAGTATGAGGTGTAAGCTATGTAAGAAATAGCCCCCAATGATTTTCCAGCATCAATATACCAAACAGGCGAGCAGAAAGTTGAGCGCGACAGGGATGAACAGTGATAAAACGCAGAGCGTTTAATCACTGGCCTTATCTGCCTGCCGGCTCATCGGAATCTTCACTCCCGTACCACCCCACGAAAACAGAATGGCCTCGCCGGCTTCGTCGAATGCCCAGGTCAAATCATCGACTATCGTATCCAGCTTGTGCGGTTCTACTTTGAGTTGCATGACATCATGCGCAGCATCATACTCATCTGCCAGATGCATGCCCAGTACGTTATTGACGTGAAAGGTCCAGTGTGATTCTCCCGGGGTAAGGAAGAGGCTGTATCCTCCTGCCGGAAGCTCCTCTCCTCCGATGGTCAAGGGTACCGTTGAAAACATCTCCGTTGCCCGGTGTGCGCCGGCTGACCAAACCTGATCCATGCCAACAAGGCCACCAAATATCACGCGGCCGCGGCGGTAGGGCTTGCCGTAAACGATGTGCACGTAGCCGCCATCATCAAACCGCAAGCCGGCCCGACCGACAGCGCTACCCGGAGGCGGCGTATCACCAACCCGAAAGCCATCAACAACAAACGTCTCTTTAATCCCCGGCGCATCGGAATGGCCGCCGTGGTGTTGTGCCCATAACGTGACTGGGAATACCACAAAAAGGAGAAGTGTAAAAACGGCAGCGCGGCAGGTATAAACAAACATCAGGGTAAAGGGAGACAGATGGTAAGGTAAAGTGACAATGTAGAACATTTCGTTTCGTTCCCCAAGCACGGCCTTTTTAAAAGCTTCAGACTTGACGTATCAGGGGTATCGTTATCCCTTCTCATTGCTTAACTTGCCCCAAAGACACAACCAAGCCGGCATCGCGCACGATGCTGTAAACACCGTATCTACCCATGGAATTGAAAAAAGCCACCCTGTTATTGCTGGGCCTCTTTGTAGCCATACCAGCTTTTGCGCAGCAGCCCCAGAACATTGTCTTCATCCTCAGCGATGACCACCGCTACGACTACATGGACTTCCACCCCAATAGTCCGGATTTCCTCCGTACGCCCGGGATGGATCGCATGGCTGCTGAGGGCGCACACATTGCCAATGCATTTGTCACCACGTCGCTCTGTTCACCAAGTCGCGCGTCGATCCTGACAGGACAGTATGCGTTTCGTCATGGCGCTGTCGACAACTCGAACCCGCTCAATGAAGGCACTACGCTTTTTCCCGAGCGGCTGCAGGAAGCCGGCTACCAGACGGCCTACTTTGGCAAGTGGCACATCGGCGAAGCCCGCGACGACCCCAAACCCGGTTTTGATCGCTGGGTGAGTTTCCGCGGCCAGGGCGTGTATTACAACCCAACGCTGAACATCGACGGCGAGCGCCAGCAAGTGGAGGGGTATACCTCGGACCTGCTCACCAACTATGCCCTCGATTGGCTGAAAAACGACCGCGATAAAGACGAACCGTTCTTCGTGTACCTCTCCCATAAAGCCGTACACGCCGAATTTTATCCAGCTGAACGTCACGCCGGCGATTATGGAGAGGCGCAGCTCACCAAGCCCAATTCGATGAAAAACATCGAAAGCAACTATGAAGGCAAACCCGACTGGGTGCGCCAGCAGCGCTATAGCTGGCACGGCGTAGACTACATGTACCACAACCGCGACGATCATCCGCAAACCTGGACGAAATCATCACCGACTACAGCGAAACCCTTATGGGCGTTGATGAAAGTATCAGTAGCGTACTGGACTACCTCGTCGAAAACGACCTCGATGAAAACACGCTGGTGATTTACATGGGGGATAACGGCTTTATGCTCGGCGAGCACGGTCTGATCGACAAGCGGCAGGCCTACGAGGAGTCCATGCGCGTGCCCATGATTGCCTGGGCGCCCGGCTTTATCGACGCCGGCTCCACCATTAGCGAAAACATCCTCAATATCGATATCGCCCCAACTTTCCTCGACATTGCAGACGGCAGTATGCCGGGCAATCACACCGTCGACGGCCTTTCCTTTTTGCCCATTCTTGCAGACGGTGAGGCCAGCGACTGGCGCAGTACGTTTGTCTACCAGTACTTCTGGGAGCACGCATTCCCCCATACGCCGACCACGTACGCCATTCGTGGCGATCGGTACAAGTACATCTACTACCACGGGGTGTGGGATAAAAATGAGTTGTACGACTTGCAGACGGATCCCAAGGAGATGTATAACTTGATCGACGCGCCGGCGCATCAAGCCCGGGTTGATTCGATGCGTACAGCGATGTTTGACATCTTCGAAGCCAATGGGGCCAGCGACGTGAAATTCCGCCGGCCGGCTCGCTTCCAGGCTGGTGAGCGGAAGCTGCACTAGTACATCAGCTTTAACAATAGAAACAAAAGGGCCCTTTACATGGGCCCTTTTGTTTTTGTAGAGATTCAGAGCTTTACGGGTACGCCTGTCTGTGCTGCCTCATAGACTGCCTCCTGGATCCGTAGCACTTGCAGGTAATGCTCTCCCGATGTCTCGAAGGGTTTTTCATGTAGCAGGCTGTCTATAAAGTGGCGTTGCGTAAAGTAGCAGCAATCACCGCCAAACCCACGATCTTCGTGTCTGTAGGGGTGCTCGGATTCTGTCTCACCCAGTTTTTGAATGGTAATTTTGCCGTCGTCGTATAGCCTGATGCTGCCGCCAGAGCCTTCGACGAGAAAGGTGCCAAACGTATACCGTGCATTGGGATTAGGAGAGGCGTTGTAGCGGTTTGCATCCCACATGCCCAGCGCCCCGTTGGCAAATTTGAAAAGGAGTAACCCGCAATCTTCGCCGGCAATGACAGGATTGAGCCGGCGCAGGTGTGCAAACACTTCCGCTACCTCGCCCGCCAGAAAGCAAAACGTGTCGATGAAGTGCACACCCGTTTCATAGACAAGGAGCCGCGGCATGGTGCGGAAATAGGGTTGCCGGCCCAGGTACGAGTCCTCTCCCCAGCCGTCTCCCATGCGCGAACGGAAGGTAAGGGAGTGCAGCGTCTCACCAATCACGCCGGCATCAAGCAACTTTTTGATTTCCCGGTGCCAGGGCTGGAAACGGAAATTCTCATGGATCATCAGCCGGATACCGTCGGAAGCCGCTTGTTCAACCATGCGCATGGCTGTCTCAATGTCGGGTGCCATGGGCTTTTGGCAGATCACGTGTACACCGTGGGCACCGGCTATCCGACATAGTGCTTCGTGTGTATCGGGTGGTGTAATGATATCGACAAAATCGGGCTGCTCTGCCGCAAGCATGGCCTCGAAGTCATCGTAAACTGATGCGATATTGTGCTGGCTTGCAGCCTGCGTGCCTTTTTCTTTGTCCAGTTCACAGAGCGCTGTGATGGATACATCGGGAATCCGATTCCATGCGTCGTAATGAAACTGGCTAAAGTACCCCGCGCCGATACATACACCGTTGAGTGCAGCCATTATGCAGCCTCCAAAGGTTTTTCTGGCTGCATGGCAAACCAGGCGATGATTGCCAAGAGGTTGAGGCCGGCGCCCACGTAAAAGAAGGGCGTGGTGGTATCGGTCCATGCGAGTAAATAGGGGAACGCAAGCGCTGTAATAAATGAACCGATGTTGCCGGCCATGTTCATGGTGCCAGAAACGGCGCCGGCATTTCTACGGCCAATATCCACGCAGAAGGACCACGATGGACTGAGCGTCATGTCTGCCCCAAAAATTGCAATCGACAGGAAGATAATGGCACCCGTTACTTCGTCCATCGCGACACTGCCGATGAGTCCGATTGCTGCCAATGAAAAGCCAATTACTGCCGGTATGGTGCGGGACAGTTTCCATTTGCCTTGCTGGTAAATGCGGTCGACGAGCCAACCGGAGAACCAGTTACCAAACGCGCCGGCAATCAATGGCGCCGAGGCATAAAAAGCGGCTTCTACTGTTTCGAGGCCGTATGTTGATTTGATATAAGGAAATAGCCAGGTGAGCGTAAAAAAGAACGTGAAGTTGCTGGCAAAGTACTGCCCCATCGCAAGCCACATGTTTTTGGATGACAGCAGTACGCCAAGCGAAAGGCCGGCTGTAGCTGTTTTGTCTATTTGCTGCCTGTTCTCCAGTATGTAATCGAGTTCTGACTGCGAGATGCTGCGGTGCTCAGAAGGATCATCTCTAAACCAGAGGTACCACGCGAGTGCCCACACAAAGCCAATCGCCCCCAGCACTACAAATGTCATCCGCCAACCGATACTTGAAATGAGCCAGGCTACTGCTGGTAGTGCAAAGGCAGCACCTAAACGTGATCCTGAGAAGTTGATGCCTGTAATTAACCCGCGTTCTTTCATCGGAATCCAGGAAAACACCGCGCGCGCCATACCCGGAAAGGCGCCGGCTTCTCCCACGCCAAACAGGAAGCGGTAGATGAGCATCGTTACATAGTTAAACGCCGTGCCGGTCAACGCCGTGAATATCGACCAGAAGGTAACCACTGCTGTAAGAATCTTGCGCGGTCCAAATCGATCAGCCAGAATACCCGAGGGTGTTTGAAAGAGGGCGTAGCCCAGGGCAAAAACTGACAAAACCCAGCCCATCTGCGTATCGGTTAAGCCCAGATCAGCCACAACTTCTGGCTGCGCAGCTGAAATGCAGACGCGGTCCACATACAGCAACACCGAGAGTAAAAAGGTGCCGGTAACAAAGGTGTACCGCTTGGGAATCAGTGGCGATACTTCTGAAGTGAGCTGGGGGCTGTTCATGTTATGCTTGGGATAGTTGGTGGACAAGGGTGGTTAGTGCAGCTTCATTCCCCACATTCCCCGGGAAGACAATGTACGCAAGGCCGGGAAATCTGCTTTCGTCACCCAATCGGTTGGCCGGCACACCAGGCAACACCTGTCCGAGGACGTACATCTTTTTGACATGCAAACCCTGCGTTGCCAGATCGCTTGAGGTAATGCCGCCTTTTGCAACCAAATAACGTGGCTTCTTAGACAGCGTGCTCACGAGAGTGACCAGCGCCTGCGATATAACGCCGGCAATCTGCAGACTGTCTGCAGCCGACGTCCCTTTGATTAGCGTCCGGCTGGTAAACAGCACGGTATCCTGTTCCGCATCGAGGGACTGCTGTAATTTTAGTCTGACACGTTCAATTTCTGCAGGGCCCTGTTTGGCATCGAGTAACCGTTGCGCGTTCAGTTCAATGGCTACGAGGGTTGAATTTGCTTGCAGATGTGCAAGTTGGGAAGTCGATTTAGGTACGTGACTTCCAACAACAACAAGGCCGGCGCCGCTGCTGGGCAAAGCAAGGTCGATTGCATCAAGTAGTGGTTTTTTGGGGAGGCCGGCGAATGCGCGTACAAACGAGGCGCCTGTACGGTAGAGCAGGGTTTGCCCTGCTGCCTCTGCTTGCAGGCAGCCCAGTGCTACAACTTCAAGATCGCGCATGGTCGCTGCATTCACGATGCAAACGCTGCCGGCAGGTAGTGATGTAAGTTTACGGGTTACGCCAGCCGGACCCTGCTGCCGGATATCCGCGAGTGTGAGCGAAGCCACTTGGTCAGCTTGAATACGGTTGCCCGTTTTTTCTGCAACCCAGTGGCGCAGGTTGGACGCCGTATAACCGAATGACGCATCTTTAGCAAAAGGTGTGTCACCTGCCGGGACGAGTTCGTCGCCTTCTTCCACCCAATGGATGTCGTTGATGGTGTAGCGGCCACCCTCTTCAAAAAAGGGGGCGATCAGGTGCACGGCGTGCGTTTTGTCTAAGGCAGCCAGCAACGGATCGACTTCAGTCGGATAATGACCGCGGAGTGTTGAGTCGCTCCTGCTAATCACAGAAAATTGCCGTTTTGCGCGAAGCGAAGCGGCATGCAGATTATTGCCAATCTCTTTGGCAACCGCTTGCGCGCGAGACGGCACCATGCTGCGGGAATTGGTGAGGATATAGAAAAGCGGGGTTTGTGCTTCAAATAATTCGGCGATTGTTGCTTCGTCCCACGTCGTGAGCACAGGAATGTCGTAGACCGTTTGAGTGCCGGTTGGGTCATCATCCAACACAACAATGGAACGCTGCGCTCCTTTTACTGCGTGCGCTACGGCTGGCAGCACATCATTGGGCCACACCGGAGGTAGCGTGGCAAAGACTTCGTCTCGTTTTAGGCGGGTGATGTTCATAGCGCTTCCCACGCAAATGCCCTGACTGGTGCGCCGTCTCGGGCTACTTTAATAGGCAAAGCGCCAAAGAGTACGCGACGATTCTGCAATGCATCGAGGTTGGTAAGCCCTTCTACAATAATAATGTCGGCGCGCAACAGGATTTCGTGTATGCGCACAATTTCTTCCCTGTTAAGCGGATCGGCAACTGCTGGCGGCTCTACGCCTAGCATCGGGAGCTCTTGAGCCGCACACCAATGGGCAAGTTCATCGCTGATGCGGGGCAGGGCGTTGCGGTATTCCGGTTGTCCTATCCGCTTGCTCCAGCCTGTTTTGATGAGCAGGCTTTCACCGGGTTGTATGTTTTCCGGTATGTCGCCAAGGTGCTCAACCGTGATGAGGCCCTTGGGACCAATGTGCGTCACATCTGCCACCCACGCCGGCCCCATACACCTTGCCAGGGGAATGTCCACGACTGTTTTATCATTTACAGCGTAGTGGATCGGGGCGTCCAGGTGGGTGCCGGCGTGTGAGTAAAGGTGGAATGTACTGGCGTTCCAGCCTTTGTCTTCAACCGTATACGTGGTTTCGATAGCAACGCCGCGCATCCCATCTTCCAGCGTCAGCGTGAGGTCGACCAGCCGTTTATCCTGCCACATGGTGCGCGGTCGATAAATTGCTTACAATGGCATCGCCAATCTCTGTTGTCCGGGCTGTGCCGCCAAGATCTGCCGTGAACTTGCCGGCTGCCAGTACAGCGTAAATGCTGGCTTCCAGTTTTTGCGCAGCGGTTGTTTCACCCAGGTGTTCGAGCATCAAGGCTGCAGACCAGATCGCACTGATCGGGTTTGCAATCCCTTCGCCGGCGATATCAGGCGCTGAGCCGTGGATAGGCTCAAACATCGACGGATAGTCTTTTTCCGGATTGATGTTGCCGCTTGGTCCAAGTCCCAGGCTACCCATCAATGCACCGCCCAGATCACTCAGGATGTCGCCGATCATGTTTGTGGTTGCAATGACATCAAAGCGTTCTGGCTTCAATATGAATGACGCTGCCGCATTGTCAACGTACATCTTTTCATACGTCACATCCGGATAGCCGGCGCTAACAGCTTCAAAAAGATCGTCCCAGTAGACCATGCTGTGAATGAGGGTATTTGACTTGGTGACATTGGTCAGATGCCCTCGCCTCGATTGAGCGAGCTGGAACGCATAGTGGGCAAACCGCTCGATGCCTTTGCGGGTGAACACGCTGGTTTGAAGGGCGAAGCCGCTGTCTTCTTCGGGATTGACAAAGTTGCCGATTTCTGAAAACTCACCTTCCGTATTTTCGCGGAGAATGATAAAGTCGACATCTTCTGGCGTTTTGTTGCGCAGGGGACCGGGTACGCCCGGTACAAGCCGCACAGGGCGGTAGTTGACGTATTGCTGGAAGTGTTTGCGAACGCGGAAGGTATAGCGGATGGCCGGCAAACGGTCATCCACATCAGGCCGGCCTATTGCACCAAAATAAAGGGCATCGAAAGCTTTGAGCTGGTTAAGACCGTCGTCAGGCATAAATGCCCCGGTTTCTTTGTAATAGGTTGCGCTCCAGGGAAAATGGGTGTAGGAGATCGCAAACCCTTCTTGTGCGGCAACAGCATCCAGTGCACGGATACCCTCTGGAATAATTTCGTTACCAATACCGTCGCCGGGAATTACTGCAATATTGTAGGTTTTCATGGTGGCTGGTTTCTGAGTCGTTTAATTACGGAGTAGGAAGTTTAGTCTACAGGCACCAGAGAGGTGTCCGTAGTCATAATCCATTTGTCAAAAGCTACACCGTCTTCTCGCATGGAAAATTGGATGGTGTGCAGCCCGGCTTCTGCGATTTCCATGGTGATCGTGCCGGGGGTGCCGCAATGGTTATCAGGGACCCGCTGTGCTGACGTCCAGGTCCACTTGTTTTTGCCTTCGCACCACTGCAAGCGTTGGCTGCTTTCTGGCCATGTATCATTAATGCCGGCGTGGATGCCATTGTCTTCTGTGCCTGTAGAATAGGCGCGCGCCCACAGCGTGTATGTGCCAGGCGTGTTGAACCGCACGGTATAAGATATCATTGGTCCGACGCCAGCTTCCGGGAAGAAATTGGTCCCAACTATGAGCGAGTCGTCGTGGGTGACCCGGGTGTCGGGCAGCGCCTCCAGGTAAGCGCCGTTGCTGGCTGTACTTGTATGATCCGTGGTATTGTTTGCGGCTACGCTCGCTGAAGTAATATGCATCCAGTTACGGGGAATACCATGCGTTTCTGTGGCGTGGTAATCCTCTGCTTCTACTTCCAGAAAGCCGTCAACTTCTTCAAACACCTGGAGATCGCTATCCGCTTGATCTACAGGCGCTTGTTGGGAGCCGTTTGTGCAGCCGGCCAGTGAGAAGGTGAACAAAAGGACGCTAAAAAGCCGGGCAGGGGGCTGCATTGCTTCATGTTGGTTGGTGGTCGGGATACACCTTTCCCTTCCCTTCGCTATGCCGGCAGGCACATGAAACCACAGCAGGGCAGTGCTCAGGCAAGATATAAAAGAAGCGCCTCGTTATCTGCCCCAATTGTATTTAACGTCAGAATTGTTACACCCTCATCGAGAACCAAGGGTATATGTCAACGTGAGTCCGTTTTGAAACGTCTGGTAAGAGCGCCGAATTCTACTCGTTTCCAGGGTAGCGTTCGACGTGCGATCGTTTGATTCGGTAAACGCAATGATTGTGAAATTGGGCGATATCTTGTAAGACGCTCTAATCCGCCAATTGATGTAGGTATAAACCAGACGGGGCGCATTGCCGCCTTCGTCCAGTAAAGCTTCTCGAACCTTGAAGTTTACCGAGCGCCAGCCAGCCTCGGCGCGTATCGCGATGTTGTTGGTGGGCTCCAGGTCGAAGCCTGAATCTACGCCTCCCGAAATATAGCTGTAGAAGTCTTCAAATGGATCGTCTCGCAGCCGGCCCTCCAGGTCAATATCCCACGATAGCCAGCGCGTCAGGCCCCATTCGAATCCTAAGGTTGCATCGTAATAGGCAAGCCGGTTTAATGGATTGTTTGGGTTCTGCACACCTGCTGCATTTCTGGCAGCGTACGCGCGGTATGTCTTGATGCGGTGCGATACATCGAGCGATACTTTGCGGTACTTGCCTTTTCTCTTGCGAGACCGGTACGTCCATTCCAGTTCGCCGATGCTGTTGGACTGGTCAAGCGATAACAATCCTGCAGTTTCCTGGTAATCGTACGTATTCCAGTGATACGCAGCTTCAAACGTGTGCCGGCGCGATGGCGCCCAACGCAGCCCTGCCTCTGTTCGTACGGAACGATACGCATACACCCGCGCTAGCTCATCTCCCAGGATATTGGTACCCACTCTTCTGGATATTCGGCCTGTTGCGCGACCGTACACACGCCACTTTTTTGTAATCTGCCAGGCCTCACCGAGCCGCAGATAGTGGTAGCCGCCATTCAGGTAGCTTAGCCTGGTGTATCGGTTGAGTACCGACTTGTAATCAATATCGATGCGGTGTTTGCCCGTGCGAAACGAAGCGTCTACATCTAACGCAAGTGGGACCGTCAAGTCGTTTGCATACAACAGATCTGCACCCATCATTTGTCCATTCTGCAAGAGCGTGTCCGGGCTTTTGAAGATGTTATCTTCCTGCTGTAGGCCGGCTTCCATTGAAGCTTTCCACGACCATTGCGCCTGGGCCTGAGGAATTGAAAACAGCAGGCATACCAATGCCATTGAAATTGTGCTTTTCATGAGTCGGAAGTGCATCTGGTTAAATTGGGAAGGGAGGCTTCAAGCTGCAACAGGCGAGCGCTCCAGTAAGGGGCGGAGACCGGATCTGTTGGTGTTCTGAATCTGCAATCCCGGCCGGCCATTGATCTCCAAAATCATGGGCCCCGCCATATTGTCGATGACGATGTCGATGCCGAGATAGCGTAGCGGCATCAGGTCTGCCGTATGCTTACTTATTTGTAAGATTTCATTCCAGAAAGGAATCTGCCGGCCAGGGAGTGTGGCACCTGAATCTGGATGTTCGCGGAAGTAGACGTTGTTCAGAAAGCCTTCTTGCAGCGTCCCCGTATGAATGTCTACGCCAATCCCGATTGCGCCCTGGCAGAGGTTAGCTTTGCCGTCTGAGGCTTCTGTGGGCACCCGCAACATGGCTTGAACCACCCGTCCTTCGTGCGTGATGACACGTAAATCGGGCAACCCGATCGGATAAATGTCTGTAAAGAAAGGATGGGGATACACGCGCTGTTCAATCAGGGCTTTATCGCGTTTGCCGCCGGAGTGGCTGCCGAGGATGATGTCGGCAATGTGCTGCTGAAGCATCGCCGGCGTGTAAAAGGTACCGCCGGGGGTTTTCCAACCGCCTCTCATGCGAGTGAGTACCAGAATTTTACTGCCGCGCAGGCCTTGAGCCGGCTTTACAACGAAGGTCTCGTGGCCTGTGATGGTTGCCCAGT
The DNA here is from genome assembly GCA_965263205.1 of Rhodothermales bacterium. Taxonomy (GTDB): domain Bacteria; phylum Bacteroidota; class Rhodothermia; order Rhodothermales; family JAHQVL01; genus JBCCIM01. Next base: position 249,848 of record CBDHHF010000034.1, on the reverse strand, counting down.
GGGCTTTGATATCTTTAATCTCTGACAACACGGCAAACGTGGGGGGGACTGGAATACCTTGCTCAGCCAGCACGTGCTTTGAAATCGTCTTGTCGTTTGCCAGCACAAAATCACGACGTTTGTTTGCCTCGTGAATGACGACAGCGTTGCGTCGGTTGATACCAAGGACGTGTTGATTGAAGCGGGCCACAATGGCATCGTCGTCCTGGAGCGGCATCAACCATTTGAAGCGGTGGTACTCCATAAGCCGCAAGCCAAGCCATCCGCCAAGCCATAGATTACAAGCGCCCACGATAAGCAAGACCTCAGGAAACGTGAACAACACAGCTTGCACAACAGGTACACTGATCACGGCATAACACGCAGCAATGACGAGAAGCGTCATGCCCATGACTTTGGCTGCTTTGATCGGCCCTTCTTCGTCGAGATGGCGGGAGAGCCGTTCCGCAGAGATGGCTAGAATCACAAGGGGCAAGAGCGAGAAAGAGATCAGTTCAGACCATCCGAACGTAAAACTCAACAAGGCCAGGCCCAGCAAAATGCCAACAACGGTCAATAACATGAAGGAGAGCTTTGGGACATACAGCAAGCCGGCGCGGGCCATGGGATTGTGTAGTACAGCCACCAGGAGGGTGATAAAAAGAAATCCGCCCAGGGCTGCGCTGAGGCCGGCGTGGAGTCCGGAGGCTGCAATTAACGCCGGCAAGAACACGCCGTACGTTTCTAGTCCAATCACATTTCTGAAAAACGCCACAATCATGGCTGCAACAGGGATAAGCAGCAATACTTTTAGCGATACCAGAGGCATTCCTGTACCAAGAAAGTCTGCCCACAAATGAAAGGCATTGAAACGCTCGGGTTTTGAAGTTGCATTGGCTGTGATATAGCTAGCAGAGAGGTAGGTCTCATTGACTACGATGTCCAGGGTAAGCCCTGTGTTGCTCCCTGTATTATTCAGTGCAATATTGTTTAAGGAATGTGCATGGGGAGACAATGCCAGGACGAGATAATTGTCAGGTAATGCTGCGAAGAAATTGTTTGTGGCATCAAACGGGATCCAGGTTTCATCGATACGAACCTCCAGCCAATCGTGCACAACGGATTGGCCATGCTCCTGCAAAATCAACCCGTTAACCCACCGATAGGGGGTATTGTCGAGATCCAGAAATGCTGCAAAAGTTTTGTTTGGTGTTGCCTCGTTTTTTCGTGCTTCATCAAATGCCGTGCGAAGTACGGCATACACGGAAGGAGAGAGGCGGGCTGTACGTGGCTGGATTTCAGCGTGAAAGCTATAAGCCAGGGTTACTGCTTCGTTTGCACCGGGATGTGTCCAGGTAGCAAACGCTCCAGCTGCATCGTCTGAGAGGGTATACGCGGCGGTCCCGGAATAGACGGCATTGGAGATTGTCTGCGTTTCGCGCGTGGTGGGTAGGTAGCTGGAGAATGAAATGGGTCCGGATTGCGCCGGCTGGGTCAACGTGAGCGTGACGTCATAGCCTTTTTGGGGTACGGTTGTGTTGAGGTCGTATTGAAGCAGAAACACTTTAGTTGCTATAGAGACAAGTGCTACTGTAACCAGCAGCCATTGTATCTTGCGTGTTTTACTTGTTTTGGATAACGTCATAGTGGTATTGCTAAGTAGTAGTTGATTGCTAGCTGCCTGATGCCGGTACCGGATCGTTTGGATGCGGATAGGTTCAGGTGCATAGCGAGTCAGCTATTGACTAAAAGGAAAGGGGTGGGAAGCCGTAGCAATTTGTGATATGGAAAACTGAGTTGATTTATTTGTAGATTCAGGGCGCGATAAAGCAGGTTTTTTTCACCCACTCAACCCCAATAATGCGCATCTCTTCAGGTACCCTATGGTCTGGTCTATTTTTTTTGTGTTGCCTGCTTGTGCTCGCCGGCTGCGATAGCACCGACCCGGATCCTGACCCGGCGCCACCCGAGGATGTTCTGACGCTCCAAGACGTTGAAGGCCTGAAAAATGTGGCATCTTATCCTGTGGGTGTGGCGATAGCTTCTGATAAAATTATTCAGGCCGGCCATCAGGCCATCATCAATCACGCGTTCAACAACATCACGGCAGAGTGGGAGATGAAAATGAATCCCATTTCAGTCGGACCCGGCACCTACAGCTGGGATCGCCCTGATGGACTGGTAGTCTTTGCCGAAGCGAACGGACTTAACGTGCACGGCCATACCTTAATCTGGCATACCACCACGCCGGCATGGATACAGAATTACACGGGTGACAATGCCGAATTTGAAGCTGCCATCGAACGCTATATCACCGATGTGGTTACGCGTTACAAAGGCCGCGTTGCAAGCTGGGATGTGGTGAACGAAGTATTTGAAGATGGTTCTGGCGCGCTACGGCAATCTGAATTCCAGCAGCGCATGGGCGATGATTTTGTTGCGCGGCTTTTTGAGTACGCACACGCAGCAGATCCTGACGCGCTACTGTTCTACAACGATTATGGTACCATTTGGGATGGCGCAAAACGGCAGGCCATGTTAAACATGGTTGATGATTTGCTGGCGCGCGGCATTCCAATTCATGGCGTGGGATTGCAGATGCACATCACCATCGATTTTCCTGCCATGAGTGAAATTGTAGCCACCATGCAGGCAATTTCTGACCGTGGACTGAAGGTGCATATCTCTGAACTGGATGTGCGTGTAAATCCGAACGGTGATATCAGCAGCCTGACCACTGCACGCAGTGAAGCTCAAAAAGCCCGGATTAAAGAACTGATTCAGGCTTTTAATAATTTACCTGAAGAACACCAGTTTGCCGTGACGCTGTGGGGTGTGCGTGATTCTGAGAGCTGGTTAATTGACTTTTGGGGAAATCCTGAGTGGCCGTTGTTGTTTAACGATCTGTTTAATCCGAAGCCGGCCTACGTAGGCTTCCTCGAAGCACTCCAGGAAACAGATTGACACACGGTTATGCGCATTGTACAGTTTATAGACTCCGAGGGCGTACAGCGCGTTGCGCAGGTAAAGGGTGATCAATTGCATTGTGTCGCCGGCTTCTCTTCGACCTATGCATTGATCCTCGCTGCATTGGAGCGGCACATTGCATTGCCGGCGTTGATTGAGGCACAGCTTGGTGACCGGGTCGAGTCATACGAACCCATCCTGGCGAATGGGCGCATATTGCCACCTGTGACGCACCCCGATCCCACCCGGCTTTGGGTCACAGGTACAGGCCTTACCCATCTTGGCAGTGCTGCTGCACGGGATTCGATGCACAAAGTGCCGGACGAGGGCCTGACCGACTCCATGAAAATGTTTCAGATGGGACTTGAGGCCGGCAAGCCGGCTGAAGGTACCGTCGGCGTTCAGCCTGAGTGGTTTTACAAAGGTAACGGCACAACCGTTGTTGCTCCGGGAGCGGCTATTTATTCTCCTGCATTTGCCTTGCTTGATGGTGATGAAATTGAAGTCTGTGCCTGTTTTGTAAATGATAGCACTGGCACGCCGCATCGTATTGGCTATGCGCTGGGCAATGAGTTTTCCGATCACAAAACAGAGAAGATCAATTACCTCTATCTCGCGCATTCAAAGCTTCGACCATGTGCTTATGGACCTGAACTGTTGGTTGGGGAGTTGCCGGCAGATGTCCGCGGAACGTCGCGTATCCTTCGGGATGGGGCGGTGATTTGGGAAGAAGCATTTCTGAGCGGCGAGGAGAACATGTCGCACAGCATCGCAAATCTCGAGCACCATCACTTCAAGTACAACCTCTTCCGGCGCCCTTTTGATGTACATTGCCACTTCTTCGGGACAGCCACTGCCAGTTTTTCTAAAGGCATCGAGCCCCTGGACGGTGATGTGTTCGAAATGGAAGCCGCCGGCTTCGGCGCTCCCTTGCGCAACACCTTGCGCACCAGGGAATCCACGCCCGTCACCATCAAAAAGTTGTATTGATTTCTCCTGGCCTCAATTCAACAACCACTCTGCACTCGCTTCCCTTTTTCATCGTCATATCCAATTGATTGGGTATCCATCGGTATGGCAGAAGACACACCCCGGTCATGATAAATCATGACAGACCCTCTCGAGAGGGTATGGGGTTTAGGTTGCTTTAGATGCATGCCAAGAAGCCATGATTCTGTCTTAGTGATCTAGGATGTGTAGTTGCAATCTCAGACCTAAGCCAATCGACATTCCCTTCCCCTTCTCATCGTCATGCTGAGGATCACGGTGTGCCAGCATGATATCAGTGGGGCAGTAAATAGCGCTTAACCGCTAACCCTAAATCTATCGACATTCGGCACTCGAAACCAGGGGTGTTCAGAAAAATAGTAGCTAGCAAAGATTCATTCGTTATTAAGCAAATTAGCGCGCGGACGTCCACCAAATGCGTGGCGATGTGTGGTGGATGCTTTTATCGAAGCGTTTTCCTGAATAAAATTCAGGAGGATCTGCGCGAAAGGAGATAAAAGCGCGCGCTTTATTTGGTGGTGCCCTTTTCTTTGGTTCGTTTCTTTTGGGCAAGCAAAAGAAATGAACGCACGCAGTCTCCACAATGGAGCAGTTGCTTGCTGTACAAGATGCGTGTCTCTTGCTGGAATGGCCATGAGCGCCAACATTGGATGAAGATTTTTTTCTGAACACCCCTGACTCGAAACTCGGCATTCCCCTCTCCTACGTATCGTCATACCCAACTTGGGGTATCCACCGGTATGGCAGAAGACAAGCGTGCAACACCTGAAATGTGCACAATAGCAAATTTACGGCGATCGCCAAGACTGTGGATCCCCAGTCAAGCTGAGGATGACGGTGTGATAACAGCAGGGCAGTAAAAAGCGCTTAACCGCTAACCCCATCAATCGACATTCGGCACTCGAAAATCGGCATTCCTAACGAACTCACTGTCCACTATACGCCTGCCATACCGCGTTCATCGCATTAGCATCGAGATCGCCCGTGTAAGCAACGATCTGGTGCCTGATAACTTCGGTTTCTCCTTTTTTGATATGCCAATCGCCATCCAGTGCGCGGCACGGCCCTATGCCTAACTGTCCATCGACACGCCAGGCTGTCGGGTGATTGGTATTGGACGGGTGATCCATGATGGCGATGTGCCCCCAGTCGGCGCGGCCTTTAATGGTCATGCCTACATCTACCCAATTTGCGCGTTGTCCTTCAGCTTCCTGATTGCGCTGGTTGTGATTGTTTACCGCTTCGCCATCGATATTACGACGCCACGGCATGCGCAAAAACATCCCGCCATATTCAAATGCGTTGATCGTAATGTCTTCCAGTGCTTTACCTTGCCACGCCAGCCCGATCAGTACGTTATCCCCGTGCATGGACAGCGACCAGTTCATAGTCTCCTCAAGGATAGGTTTACCCGATGCATCCAGCATCTGGTAGACCGTTTGCCAGCTAACTTCGCTACCGGCCTCTTGCAACGTTGAGGCAGATACCTTTCTCCAGTGGCTCTCACCGTTGTTGTGGAAGTAATCGCGCCCAATCTGATTGCGAATAGCTTCAGGTTTGTTGGGGCGATAGAACCATTTGCGTAGCGTATCTGCTGGTGCGCCTGTGCCGTTTACACGGGTAAATCCCCAGTAAAGACCGGTTTGATGTTTATGGTGTCCCGGGCTGTATTCCGTGAGCGAGCCGTTCCCGTCGGGCGCCATGATGGGGTGGAGATAGGGGCGCATGCCGGCTTTGGCATGCTGCGTCAGGACAAGGGTGTCGCTACCCGCTTTGTAAACCGATAACGCTTCTGCATCCTGCTTGATATAGAAACTGGAGGTTTGAGCAAACGCGTTGGGAAGCAGCAGGGCGGTGAGCAGTAAGCACGTGCCGCACGTCAGTAAAAAACGAGCTTTCATACCATGATCCTGGAGTTGGTGGGCTGGTTATCTATAATAATAGTTTCTGTCCGACTTCTCCACCAGTACCGATTGGCGCTAGCCAACTACTGATTCCGCTGTACATCGCGCAATTCTCTGTAGCCAATCAGGATGATCCCTTCGTCTTCAATCAATTGGCGGATTTCTTCACTGCTTGTAAATAGCTCGTACTCCTTCACACGCGTTTCCCAGGAGTTGGTCATGCTGCGCAATTCTTCGCCATCTGTTGCAGCATGGATAAGCACCTCTGTGACACCGGGTTCGATGGATGAAATCACGCGTTTCCAGTAGTCAGTTACTGACTCCCCGTCTTTTTTGCCACCAAAAACCAAAACATCCGGGGAAATGATGCCGTCCGCTTCGAGTGCTGGACGTAGCTGGTCAAAGCCACGACGGGTCAGTTCAGCCTGGGAAGCCATCCGCAGGGGCAGGTTGTACTGTACCGCTAATTCATGATAAACGGCGTGGTAGGCCGGATCGTAATGCATGACACCCATGTGGGAATCGAGGTGTGTGACATCAATGCCGGCTGCCAGTGCTTTTTCGATCTGTGCCTGTGCTTCAATTTTGGCCTCCTCCGGCGTTGCGTGCTGGTAAACTTGCGCGGTTTGTGCCCAAAAATATCCCTCTGGTGTCACCAGGCCGGGTACTTTTTCTGTGCTGCTCACAGGGCCCCATTTGTACGAATCCCACTCGCTGGTATGGGTAAGATGGATGCCAAAATCTGCATCAGGATTGGCAGCAGCATAGGCTGCAATTTCAGGAAACCAGGGGCAGGGTACCATGATGGTACCACTTGTCATCAGCCCATTTTCCATGGCATCAATAGCCGCAGCGTTGGCCGCATGACTCATCCCTACGTCGTCGCCATTCACGATAAGTAGTTTGTCTGTTGCCTTGTAGCCGAGCCGTTCTGCGAGGGTTTGGCCAGCAACAAATTGTGGCAGCAAAAGCAGGAATAAAAATACGTATCGCATGGTGAAGAGGGTGAGGGTGCAACATTAGCGGTTTTGCAAGATAGGAGCCAATGGTGAGGACTTGCAATGGCATTGGGGAAGGGGGGCGAATGCCGCATTTATTTTGTCGGTCACATATGCGAGCTTATGTTTGTGTCGAAATTCGACACTAAAAAATCACGTGTAAGCATGAAGCATGCCTCATGAAATACGTTGTGCTTGTACATGGCATCTATGACACGCCGGCTGTTTTTCGGTCGATGCGTAAATACCTGGCTGCGCAAGGCTGGCTCGTCCATGCACCCGCGTTGATTCCCAACAGCGGTAAAGAGGGATTGGAAATGCTGGCGCATCAACTCTATACCTTCATCGAAGAGCATATTCCAGCCACAGCCACCGTACACCTGATTGGCTACAGCATGGGGGGACTCATTGCGCGCTATTACGTGCAGCGCCTGGGAGGCATGTCGCGTATTGAGCGGCTTATCACATTGTCTACACCTCACAACGGTACGTACATGGCGTACTTCTTACCCAACAAAGGCACGGCACAGATGCGGCCTGGCAGTGTTTTTCTGGATGATTTGAATGCAGATATGGAGATGCTGGCCGGCGTTCAGTTTGTTTCGTTATGGACGCCCTGGGATCTGACCATTGTGCCGGCAAGAAGCTCTGTATTGCCCGTCGGCCACCAGGTGGCGTTACCCACCATTATGGCACATCCGTTGATGCTGAGTAGCCAGCGATGTCACAATGAAGTGCACCGCTGGCTTGTCTCGTAAGCTTTAAGGGAGTTCGATGCCCACTTCGTTTCGCCGGAGCATGGGTGGGGTGGAAGGGGGATTGTACTGCATGAGGAAAGGCTCGCCCATCGTGTCGATACCATTATCCTCTAGCACAACACGGAGTTTCTCCGTGTGATCAGCAACGCGTCGTGCTGTTGCCCAGCCTGAAAACCTGATCGCTGCCACTTTACGCGCCGGCACCGTCACAAAATCCATCGCCTGCCCATCGGGGGCCGGTACGTTTGCCTCCGTGTAGCCTTCTGGCAAAATAAACGACATATTGTCATCCATGATCACAGGCGCCGTCATGGCGATGTTTTCCTTGGCTTCATTTTTACCAAAGATGTATGAGGCCAGGACGCCAAATGCAGCATTGCGGCCAACCGAACGGGTAGATATCCACGTCTGCTCTTCATACTGACGGATTTCTACTTTCTCTTCAAACTGCTCAATGACTTTGTAAGGAGGTTCTTCCGTTGTTGTAGATATATAAACGCCCCAGCCTCCCCACAGCACAACGCCGGCGCCTAAAAGTATCAAAAGGAATTTCATAGCGGTAGTTGATCAGGTTAATTCGCATGTCCAATACACGCTACTACATGGTCTTGCCCAGTACAAGATTGCAAAATGCGATAAGCGGCGAGATCTGAATGTCGAATGCCGAGTGGGTGAGGAATAGCACAATTCCTCACAAATGTCATCCTGAACGAAGAGAAGGATCTGGGCGAGCACTGTGTGTTATGCTACTTCATTACATCGCTTCTCACGTTTCCATTCTGTAAAGTATCGCGCTATCCCTTGTAATCTAATAATCAGGCCTTAAGTTAGACGGAATTCCTTATTCCACCTGACAGGGGTGTTCAGAAAAATAGTAGCTACCAAAGATGCATTCGTTTTCAGGAATTTAGCGCGCGGACGTCCACCAAATGCGTGGCGATGCGAGGTGGGTGCTTTTATCGAAGCGTTTTCCTGAATAAAATTCAGGAGGAATTGCGCGAAAGGAGATAAAAGCGTGCGTTTTATTTGGTGGTGCCCTTTTCTTTGGTTCGTTTCTTTTGGGGCCCTGTTTTGTTTTCGGGTAAAAGAAATGAACGTACGCAACCTACACGAGGGGCAGTTGCTTGCTGCACAAGATGCGTAGCTCTTTCTGGAATGGCTATGAGCGCCAACATTAGATAGAGATTTTTCTGAAGACCCCTGATTCCATCTGACCGCTATGAAAAGCCTTGTAATCTGCCTGTTCGTACTCCTGCTAAGTGGTTGTGGTACAACAAAGCCTCAAGACGAGCAACCAGAACAGTCGTTTTCATTCGCCTTGATCGGCGACATGCCGTACGCCAATCGCGATATTCCCCGGTTCGAGCGCATGACCGCAGAGATTAGCGCAGATGCTACGGTCGATTGGGTTTTGCACGTGGGTGATATCAAAACCGGGGGGACTTCCTGTTCAGATGAGTACCTGGCCGGCCGGCTCGAACTCTTCCAGCAATTCCGGCAGCCGTTCATTTTTACGCCGGGCGACAATGAATGGACCGACTGCCATCGGCTTACTGCCGGCCAATTTCAACCGCTGGAGCGCTTAACGGCTTTGCGAAAGATGTATTTTCCAAAGCCAGGCCAGTCGCTCGGTAAAACAACGCTATCCCTCTCCACACAGGCTAGCGATCCGGCTTTTGCTACCTATCCTGAGCATACCCGGTGGATAAAATCAAACGTGGTTTTTGCGTCCATGCATATTGTTGGCAGCCAGAATGGCATGGCGCCCTTTGAAGGCCGTACGGCTGCAGATGACGAAGAAGTTGCTGCACGAACAGCTGCTGCCATTACCTGGATGCGAGAGGCGTTTGCCACCGCGCATGATCTCGATAGCCCCGGGATTTTTCTTATGATTCACGCAAATCCGGGTTTTCCCGATCCTGCAGCGATGCAAGCGTTTCTGCCGTTTCTTGCAGCGCTGGAAGAAGAAACTATTCGCTTTGGCCGGCCCGTATTGCTCGCTCATGGTGACTCCCACTATTTCAGAATCGACAAGCCACTCGTGGGTACACAATCCCGGCGGCGCATCGAGAATTTTACCCGCGTCGAAGTGTTTGGCGCTGGCGATGTGCATTGGCTGCGTGTCACGGTGAATCCGCAAGATGTGAATGTATTCACCATCCGACAAGAAATTGTAGCGGCGAATCTTATCCAACATACGCGGCCTTGAGTTGATTGGCCTTTCATTATTCAAAAAAATGCGTAGTTTCTCAGAGTAACACCCCTGGGACGCTAAGTCTTTGATTGCCAAAAGAGGGGTGAATCGTTGAAAAAAATCCCCCACGGTTTGATGAAAGCTTCCGTCTCTATCTTGTCTTTCGTGTGTCTTGTCCTCGTTGGTTGCACAACCGGCAACGAATCTGCCCCAGCCGTTGATGAGGGGCCGCCGCAGTGGGTTACCTATGCCGGCAATGATGGGCCTGGTGCTGGCAAAACCATTGTATTGGTAAGTGGCGACGAAGAATATCGCTCTGAAGAGGTCCTGCCGCAGCTTGCCAAAATTCTTTCACAGCGGCATGGATTTAATACCACGGTACTCTTTGCCCAGGACCCAGCCCATCCAGGCACCATAGATCCCAATTACACGGAAAACATTCCTGGTCTCGATGCCCTCGATAGCGCTGATCTCATGGTGTTGTTTACCCGGTTCAGGGCATTACCCGACGATCAGATGACGCATTTTGCGAACTACCTTAACGCCGGCAAACCTTTGGTAGCCATCCGGACGGCTACGCACGCCTTTATGTTTGAAGATTCAACCAGCAATTGGGAGCACTGGGGCAACCAGTTTAACGATGCTGATTCTCCCTGGAATGGTGGCTTTGGCCGGCTGGTACTTGGCGAGAAGTGGCACACCCACCATGGGCACCATAAACACCAGAGTACCCGCGGTGTCATTGCACCGGGAGCAGCAGAACATCCAATTCGCAACGGCCTGGCTGATGGCGATATTTGGGGAGATACCGATGTCTACGGCGTACGCTTACCCATGCCGGATGGCGTGACGCCGATTGTGCTCGGCGAGGTTATTAATCGCGCCGGCGAATACGATGAAAATGATTTGCATTACGGCATGCGGGACACCGACAGCGAAGTGGCCACAGTAAATCCTGCTGCCCGAAGCGAATACAATCCGAACGATCCATTGATGCCCATTGCGTGGACGAAGCCCTACCAATTACCTGAAGGCACACCCGGCATGGCATTTACTTCTACCATCGGGTCATCTTCTGATATGGTCAACGATGGCGTTCGCCGGCTGCTTGTGAATGCCGTTTACCACATGCTCGACATGGAGGTGCCGGCTGAAGCTGATGTAGCTATTGTTGGGCAATATGCGCCATCGCAGTACAATTTCCAGTCGGATGAATACTGGGAAGAGAAAAATCTCCAGATCAGCGATTTGCTTTCCCATTAAGGACAAACACGATGTGTTTGTGGTTGAAGGTTGCAAGTTACAGGTTGAAGGTTCTTTTGCCTTAACGTAATCAAGTAAAACCTTTATGATGGATGCGCGCCTGTTGAGCGGGTGACAGTGCTTTTGATGGTGCTTTTGACAGCGTGGGTTGCGCATTCTTTCCAAATCCAGGTATTGCCATGAAAAAGCTGCTATTCCTGTTTCCACTGTTGCTCTCAATGGCTTGCCAGCATGCTGCGCCGGAAAGTACAGCTCCTGCGGAAGTTGTGCCTGAAGCCCAGGCAATGGAGGAGGACGGTAGCTACCTTCTTCCGGTTACAGCATTGCCAGATTATGAGCAAAGCCTGGACCACGCCGGCCTCATGGAAGATTGGACGGATGAGTTCTATCACAAAGGCCGCGTCGTTTACCGCACGGCGTGCTACAACTGCCACGGTGATGTCGAGCAGCCCGGCTCCATTCCCAACTCACGACAATTCTGGAAAGAGCCCTTCAAAAATGGCGCAGATCCGCATGCCATGTACCAGACCCTCACGCGCGGCTATGGCCTCATGCCACCACAGGTGAATCTGACGCCCCAAGAGAAATACGAAGTCATCCACTTCATTCGGGAAGAGTTTTTGGAAGAACACAACCCGGATCAGTACACCGAAATTACGGATGCGTACATCGACAGCTTGCCCAAAGGGGATACATTAGGACCAGATCCGAAACCGTACAAGCCATGGGCCGAGATGGACTATGGCCGGTTTTTGATGCGCACGTATGACCTGGCAAATTCAGATGATCCACCCAAAGGCATTTCGTGGGATTGCTGCCCGATTCCAGATGAGGACTTCAAACATCTCAACTTTGCCTACAAAGGCATTGCAATTCGGTTGGATGAGGGCGAGGGAGGCGTAGCTGCCGGCAACGCCTTTGTGCTCTTCGACCACGACCTGCTGCGCTTTACCGGATTCTGGACTGGAAAAGGTTTTATCGATTATGAGGATATCCTCCTCGACGACCAGCACAACGTATTCCCCCGGACTGTTGGTAAGGTGCAGTTCGAAAACCCAATTATGCCGGGCTGGGCAAATCCTGAAACGGGTAGCTTTGAAGATCCGCGTTTTGTGGCGGTCGATGGCCGGCCGTTTGGTCCCTTGCCGCGGACATGGGCACACTACAAAGGCCTGTATTACCACGGCGACCGCGTTGTGATCAAGTACACGGTGGGTGATGCAGAGGTGCTTGAGACGTATGATTTGGAGCGCAACGCGGATGCGAATGCGCCTGTTATCAGTCGCACGTTGAATATTACACCCTCTCCCATGCCACTGAAGTTGCGTATTGCACCCGAGCATGTGGATGTTCTGGCCCTCGTGGATGGGATTATGAATGATATGCCGGTTGGGGGCAGAGATATTGAGGATGGCTATCATGTACTCAATGTGCCGGCCAACAAAACGATCAAGGCGCGCATTTTTATGGGTGCTGAAGTCACGGACCAGCACATGCGTATGTTGCTGCAATCTCCCCGAGACCTCTCCATCTACACTCAGGGTGGGCCGGCGCACGATGACACGGTACTTGCATCTGAAATCATTGTTGGCGACGAATCAGATGCCTATGCGGTAGACGTATTCACGCTGCCCCAGATCAATCCCTGGAACAGCCGGATGCGGCCAACGGGTATCGATTTTCTTGACGATCCAGATGAAGCTGTTGTAAGCACAATCGATGGAGAAGTGTATCACCTGACGGGCATCACGCAGGGCGATGGCCTTGTGACCTGGCGACGCATTGCCACAGGACTTTTCCAGCCGCTGGGCATCAAGTACCACGAAGGCAAAATCTATGTGGGCTGCCGCGATCAGATTGCTGTGTTGCATGATTTGAATGGTGATGGGGAGATAGATTTCTACGAGAGCTTCAACAGCGACCACCAGGTTACCGAGCATTTCCACGAATTTGCGATGGGATTGCAGACGGATGATGAAGGGAATTTCTACTACGCGAAAAGCGGCCGGCACGCGCGCGAGTCGCTTGTGCCGCAGCATGGCACGCTGATCAAGGTGAGTCCGGATGGCGAAACTTCAGAAATCCTCGCCAACGGATTCCGGGCAGCCAATGGTGTACTGCTAAATCCAGATGGCTCCTTCATTGTCACCGATCAGGAAGGGTTCTGGAATCCGATGAACCGTATCAATTGGGTGGAAGAAGGTGGTTTTTACGGCAATATGTGGGGGTATGGCGCGCCGGCCGATTCTTCAGACGAAGCCATGAACGATCCGCTGATGTGGATCGACTCGCGCTATGATCGCTCGCCTTCAGAATTAATCTGGGCCGACAGCGATGCCTGGGGGCCGCTTGCTGGTAGTCTGCTTAATTTGTCGTATGGCTACGGGAAAATGTTTGCCGTGATGCCGCAGGAAGTCGACGGCAAACGGCAGGCCGGCATGGTTGAGTTACCCATCCCGCAATTCCCAACTGGCATCATGCGTGGCCGCTTCAATCCGAAAGATGGGCAACTGTATGCGTTGGGTATGTCGGCCTGGGCAACCAACCAGATGATTCAGGTCGGCGGCATGTACCGCGTACGGTATACGGGCAAAGACTTGCACTTGCCCATTGCGATGAAAGCCTACACCGCAGGTATGCAACTTACCTTTGCTTCTCCCCTCGATCCAGCAGTAGCTACCGATCCTGCGCAGTACAAGGTTACCACCTGGGATCTCGTTCGATCGCGCAAATACGGTTCTGATCGGCACAACACGCAGGAATTGGCCGTCGACAAGGTTACCCTCAGCGATGATGGAAAGACGGTAATGCTCCATCTCCCTGGCATTGCCCCGACCTGGGTTATGGAAATCAAATACGATCTACGTGCAGAGACGGGTGCTTCATTTGATGGTGTGATCCAGAATACTATTTATGCCCTCGAAGAAACGCCGGCAGAGATGTGATTTGGGGACGTGATTTCGGGTTCTCGTGTCTCCGTGTTTTCGATTTGATAAACCCCTTCATTACAATTCCCAAAAGAATTGATAACCTGTGCGTAACGGGCTGAATGCTTCATGCGGTTAAGTTCTCAGACTAAATCCACACGTTTTGTGTGGACCTCTCTCGTTTGATTGCATAACTGACCTCTGACGCATTGCCATGAACCTATCCTGCCCCTCTCGCACGGTTGTGTGCTTGATCTTAACTGTACTGCTTATGCCGGCCCTCGCGCTGGCGCAAGAAGCGACATCTGTCGCCCAACCTTTCTACCACGGCGTCGCTTCGGGCGACCCGCTTACTGATCGGGTTATCATCTGGACACGTGTAACGCCCGAGACGGAAGGGCCTGTAGATGTTGCATGGCGTGTAGCCAAAGATCCGGGCCTAACCGAAGTTGTGCGTGATGGTCGGTATACAACAGGCGCGCACCGCGACTACACCGTAAAAGTTGATGTTGACGGATTGAAAGCCGGTACAACATACTACTACGGGTTTTCTGCGCTGGGTGGCGCATCCATCGTAGGGAAGACGAAAACCGCGCCGGCTGCCGACGTTGATCAACTGAAATTCGCTGTAGTCTCCTGTGCAAATCTCCAACACGGATATTTCAACGCATACGGTCGTATTGCCGACCGGACAGATCTGGATGCCGTGATTCACCTTGGGGATTACATCTACGAAATCTCTGCTTCGGGAGATGATTTTTATGGTGCAGAAAGCTTGCGCGCTAAAGGAGAGCGCTTGCACTTCCCGGACCGCGAAATTGTATCGCTGAGTGATTACCGCGCCCGCTACGGGCAGTACCGCATGGATCCCGATATGATCAGGGTGCACCAGCAACATGCGTTTGTGCTCATCTGGGACGACCATGAGTCAGCGAACGACGCCTACGAAGATGGTGCAGAAAACCATCAGCCTGATGAAGGCACCTGGAATGATCGGAAAGCCATTGCCAAACAGGTGTATGACGAATGGATGCCGATCCGCAGTGACCTGAACGAGTTTCCCCTTTACCGCACGGTTAGCTACGGCGATTTGGTCGACCTGATCATGCTTGATACCCGCCTCGAAGGCCGGCAGGAGCAGTTGGCCGATGTTACCGATGCAGCATTGTACGCACCCGATCGCACCATGCTTGGCGAAACACAAAAAGCATGGTTCTTCAACGAGCTGAGCACGTCCGATGCAAAATGGAAAGTAATTGGTAATCAGGTCATCTTTTCTGAATTCAACGTTTGGTGGGCTGCTGATCCTTCCAATCCTGCGCTAGGGACGCCCGAAATACTGGAAAGCGTCTTTCTCGATATCTGGGATGGCTATCCAGCGGAGCGCGAAGAGATCATCGGATACATCGCCGGCGTCGAAACGGGTAACCCAATCGACAATGTGGTCATCTTGACGGGCGATTTTCATTCGACCTTTGCATATGACGTTACGTTGCGCCCGGCGCCGTTGTCTGGATCTGATCCTGCAATTGCAGCTGCTGGCGTTGCACCTGTGCCTGTTATGCCGACCTATGATCCAGCAACTGGTACGGGATCGATTGCCGTCGAGTTTGCAACACCGAGTGTGACTTCTGCGAACTTCGATGAAAACTTACCTCCGCCCGTAGCAGCAGGATTTGAGTTCCAAATCAACAACCCGCTGCCTGAAACGGCGGGGCCGTTGGCCGGCCTCAATCCCAATCCTCACATGCGGTTTACCGACCTCGATCAGCATGGGTACTTCATCCTCGATCTTACAACCGAACAGGCGCAGGCTGACTGGTATTTTACGGAAGACATTCTGACCTCTAACACGCAAGAATCATTTGCTAGCGGCCTGTTTACGCTGGAAAATGAAAACCGCCTGCAGTTTGCCGATGGCCCGAGTGCACCTAAAGCTGTCCAGGATATCAGCGCACCCGATGCACCACAGCCGGCTACGCCACAGTTGACGGTCGCTTTTGATAACGCCGGCCATCCCGTCTTGCGTTGGAAAGATGGCGTTGCTGAAACCAGCTATGTACTGGAGCGCGATGCCGGCACGGGTGTCTTCGCGTCGCTTGCAACGCTGGATAAAGACACGGATGAGTATGTGGACGAAGAAGGGGTACCGGGTTACGGATATCGACTCCAGGCGGTCAACGATGCGTTTTCTTCACCTTTCTCAGCGGTAGCCGTTGTGCCGCAGCCAACGGGCGTTCAATTTGTCTTGCATGATGCTGAAGCGGATGCGCCCATTGAAAACATGCCTTTGGGATATGTAATCGATACGCGGACGGCCCCAACGGCCTTGTCCATTAGCGTAGATTTTTTAGAGGTGACACCAAACCGGGTCAGTTTTTATCTGAATGGGGAAGCGGTCACAACTGAGGCTGTTGCTCCTTACACGTTGGGTGGTGATGTTGCCGGCGATATCTTCCCTGTCGATCAGTTACAGGTACCCGGATTGTACGTGTTGGAGGCTGTGGCCTATGACAACGCTGCTGCGCCCCTCGCAAAAGGGAAATTACTGTTTCAAGTAATCGATTCGGACCTGTACGTATCTGACTTTTATCTCATCGATGCGTCTTCGGACGAAGTCCTGATGCCATTGCCAAAATATGCGGCTTCTGTTGACCCGGGAGATTATCCGGGCGGACTGTCCATTCAGGCAATCGCCGGCGGCAACACGGCAAGCGTAGTGTTTCAAGCAAATGGCAGCAGTCAGACAGAAAGTGCTGCACCCTATGCGTTGGGCGGTGATGTTGCGGGTAACTATGCACCCGTTAATTTCTCCAAACGCCTGGTACGTATACCATCTACGCTACGCCATACGACGCTGAGCAGGGGGCAGGCGAGGCGGGCGTTCCCTTGAAAGTCTTGCTTACGGTGTCAGGTGCACCTTCGGCTATGGATGCCGGACGGGATGCCTTCGTACGGACAAGTGGCGTTGAATTACCAACCACCGTTACGCTAGCCGGCAATTACCCTAACCCCTTTAATCCGGTGACGACCATTCGCTTTGGTTTACCAGAGCAGGCCGCCGCACGGGTTGTGTTGTATGATGTGCTCGGGCGCGTTGTGGACGTGATTGCAGATGGCGATTTTGACGCCGGCTGGCATACGGTTTCTGTTGATGGGAGTCAGCTTGCAAGCGGTATTTACATTTACCAGCTAGAAACGCAAAGCGACGTCCAGATAGGCAAAATGATTTTACAGAAGTAGTCGTTTTTTAATCAACAAAAAAGGCAGCCATGTGGGGACGTGGCTGCCTTTTTTTGTTGTGCATACTTTTTTTGCTGCGCATAAACCAGGCACTTGTTCCGTTATATAAGGGCTTACATCAAACACGAAGGCGTACGTATGTGGAAATATACTGGAAAGGAACGGCCGGCATTTGCTGAAGCGCCTGCCCAAGGACAAGAATCTGTTTGGGACTACCCGAGGCCGCCGGCGCTGGTTGCGGATAAACGGCTTGTTGAAGTACGATTTGACAACCTGCTGATTGCCCAAACCAACGAGGCACATCGGGTACTGGAAACAGCGAGTCCCCCGACGTTCTATATTCCCGGCACCGATGTGAATACGGAGATACTTGCCGAGATCCGCGGGCAGTCGTTTTGTGAGTGGAAAGGCGCTGCCCGCTATTGGATGCTGCGGGAAAAACCAGACATCGGACCTGTTGGGTGGGATTATCCATCGCCGTCTGCATCGTTTGCTGCAATCACCGGAGCCTTCTCCTTTTATCCGGCGCGGGTGGCCTGTTTTGTAGATGGCGAACGCGTCCGACCCCAGCCGGGTGGCTTTTATGGGGGATGGATAACCGATGAGATTGCCGGCCCGGTAAAAGGGGAGCCAGGCACCGGGCACTGGTAGAGGATTGCCTAGAACAAACAAAAAAGGGATACCTGCTGCAGGCATCCCTTTTTAGATATCAAACGGGTAGTTGGTTAGGCCAATTCAAGCGGCATCGCGCGGAGGCGCTGGCCCGTAAGCCGGAATACAGCGTTGGCAATTGCTGCACCGATAGGACCCATTGGAGGTTCACCAACAGCGCCAGGTTTCTCTGCGTTTTCGAGAATCACGACGTCTATGTCTTTAGGTACGTGCCGCATCAATGCCATTTTGTACGGTCCATAGATGGTGGGATACAGTACCCCATCTCGCACTTCCATTTTTTCGTAGAGTGTACCACTCAGGCCCATAATGATAGCGCCTTCACTTTGGGCACGTACCTGGTCGGGATTAACAGCCAGGCCAGGATCGATGGCACACGTGACTTTGTGTACCTTGATCTCTTTCCCTTCAACGGACACTTCAACCACGTGGGCCACTGGCGTATTGGCATCGGTAGAGGCTGCAAATCCCATGGCACGTCCGTCATGCACGCCATCTCGCCAGCCGCCTTGTTCAGCGGCTGCCTGGATAACGGCTTTGAGTCTGTCGCCACGTGCATCATCCTGGATATGCTCGAGACGGAATTGCACGGGATCTTTGCCGGCAGCTATGGCCAGTTCATCCATGAAACTCTCAATGGCAAAGGTGTTGGCAAGCAGGCCCAGGCTGCGCCAAAAACTGGTCGCAAAAGGCAGTTTTACCCGCCATGAGATAGCACTGAAATGTGGAATGCCGCGATACTGAATCATGCCGCCACGCCAGGCACCAATATCCGCACCAAGGATAGATTCAGCAACAGGTGGTATAAGCGCTGAGCCAAACATGCACATCACCGCTCGATACGTTGTGCTCAAGCGCTTCGATCATGCCGGTAGCTGAGAGTCGGGCTTTCATCACGTGATGCGTGGGCGGACGGAAGGTGTCATTCTGGAATTCTTCTTTCCGGTTGAAGAAGCACTTTGACGGGCTTGCCAACGGCTTTCGATAATACGGCAGCCTGGATGGCATTTGGTGTATGGAGCCGGCGGCCAAAACCACCACCAAGGAAGGCCGGCTGTACATCTACCTGTTCTTCATCCATACCAAGACGCTCAGCCACTTCTCTACGCGTAATGTTTACAACCTGCGTGGAGATCACAACCGTTGCGCGATCAGCTTCCACATACGCAAGCGCGCCGTTAGGCTCTATCTGGGCATGTGCCGCCTATTGGGCTCGTATAATCTGCGGTAATCACCCCTTCCTGATCCGCTAACATTGACAGCCGGATTACCCGTGCGCTGAATCTCGATCGGCGTGCCTTCGCCGACGCGAATCATTGCTTCGATATCACGCTTGTCTCCCAGTTCGCTCAACATCCCATGTCACCTTAATCGCTTCTTTGGCGCGTTCCGCGGCCATTCGCGATGTGGCAACCACACCCACAAAATCATCTTCTTTCACGACCTGAACAACACCCGGCATTTGCTCAGCTTCAGTGGTATCAGCGCTGACATAGCGCGCGCCAACTTTATCGGGCCGAACTACTGCGCCATATAGCATGTCGGGCATGGCGGCATCCATACCAAAAATGGGTGCACCAACAACTTTGTCTACCAGGTCTAAACGAGGGACAGGCTGGCCAACAATTTGTAATCTTTGACATCTTTGAGGGGAGGTGTTTCCGGTACGGTCCACGACTCAACTTGTGCGACCACTTCACCGTAGGTCATCGAATTATTGCCGCCGGCTGATATACGCCATCTGCAACCGTGAGGGTTGATGCATCAACACCCATAATGCCGGCTGCCTCGGTCTTTAACATCTCGCGCATGGTGGCTGCCAACTCACGCAGGGGTTGCCACAGGCCTGAAATAGAGTTGCTGCCGCCGGTTGAGAAGGGATCCACACTACCGGTCGACGTAGCTGCATGGACCACACGGATTTGCGATATGTCCACTTCCAGTTCGTCTGCGGCGATCTGTGCCAGTCCGGTGAAGGTCCCTTGGCCCATTTCAACCTTCGGTGAATGCAGTGTAACCTGGTTGTCTGCAGTGATCTCAAACCAGACGTTTGGCGCAGCGCTGTTGCTGTAGGTGAGGTCGATGGTGTCAGCCATTTCAACACGTACCGTCGCATGGCGTGCCGGCCAAAGTAGCCGGCACCAAGCAATACACCAAACCCGATGGATGAGCCGACAAGAAACTTGCGTCTTGTCATCCCTTTTTTCTTTGTTTTATTCGATTTCGCTCATGATTGCTCTGTGCTACGCGTTGGAGTTTCTGATTTCAGCTGCCCTGTGTATGGCTTTGCGCATCCGATAGTACGTAGCGCAGCGACAGACATTGACGATGTTGTTGTCGATGTCTTCATCGGTAGGGTTTGGGATTTTTTCGAGCATGGCAGCGGTTGCCATCATGAAGCCGGGCTGGCAGTAGCCGCATTGCGGGACTATTTCCTCGATCCAGGCTTGCTGTACTGGATGCAGGTTGTCGGCTGTACCGAGCCCTTCTATCGTTGTGATGTTTTTGCCGGCTGCAAACTTTACAGCAAACGAGCACGAGCGCACAGCTTGTCCATCGACGTGAATGGTACAGGCTCCGCACGCTGCTTTGCCACAGCCAAATTTGGTGCCTTTAAGGTCGAGTACATCCCGGATCACCCAGAGGAGGGGCGTGTCTTCCTCGACATCTACCGTAGTAGATTCTCCGTTTAAGGTAAATGAAATCATGATCTTCACGTTGTGTAACACTTGGTAGTGCCTGAAAAATAAATTCTGATTTGCCGGACAACGCCTAATTTTCTGGAATAGGAGCGCCGGCAGCAATCCACGATTTTACTGCTGCGATGTAATCAGCTTTTGATACGGGAGGCTTTTCTCTTGGGACGCCTTCGTGATTTACGCCGGGCTCGAACACCCACAGGACCAGGGCATCTTCAGTCAAATGTTTTTCAATTTCGGCGAGGCTGCGATTGCCGTTTTTTGACCGATCGATCATCGCGCGTGCAATTTCAACACGATTCAAGCCTTCCCACCCCATGCTGCGCGGCGCAAGATGCCAGTGTGGGGCTCCGGGTACACCGGAAGCAGCGTTGTTTTCTTCTTGATGGCAGGTACTGCACTGCAGGCCGGCAACGCCAAACCCTTTGGCCCCACGTTGCACGTCAAAGCGATGCACATGGCTGTCTTCACCCTGATTCGGTTGATCACCTGAAGGATGACAGTTCACGCAACGTTTGTGCGCAACGACCTCCATCATTTGATCAAACGCCGCGAATTCATTCGGTGCGGGGGCTGTTACAGCAATTGCATCTGTTGGAGGGGTGGAAGGTGCTGTAGGTTGGGCGAGAACGAGGCCGGCCATCAGCAGACCTGCTGAAAGCACGCCTAGCGCCAGGATCGTCAACCCCGTGTTGTTAAAGATTCTGATCATCGTGGCAAGGTGTATGTGGGAAATTTGGAAAGAATGCTACCAGGCAAGCGTATAAGGTATCAGGTGGCATATCAAGTTACCATTCGCTTGCGCGCCAAAATGCTATCATATCGCGCCATTGTCTACACGCCCTAAGCAGTTTGAAAAGCATTGCGAACGCGCTGCGGCGTAGTCCCTGTCCAGCCCCTAAATGCCCTGAAAAATGAGTTAGGCTCATCAAAACCAAGCAAAAAGGCTATTTCGCCCACAGATAACTTGGTGCGCTGCAGATAATGACGGGCAAGCTGTTCGCGTGTAGCATTGAGAACATCCTTAAACGTCGTTTGCTCTTTTTTCAGATAGCGTTGTAAACTTCGGCTGCTCACGCCAAGCATGGTAGAAACCTCTTGCACCGTCCCGCGACCACTGGGTAATAACTCGCAAAGGGCTGCATGCACTCGATCGCTCGTGCTGGCATCGAGGTCGATTGCTGCAAGCCGCTGTTGCAATACGGGCTCGAAAAACTTCCACATCGTTTCATTTGCAGTTAAAAACGGTCGTGTGGCATCTTCAGCATTGAAAGTCACACTGTACATCTCCGATTCCCGAATCTGGCAATCAAACGCCTGTTCATATTGCGATTGGAATTCGGGTAGCGTCGGTACGGTGATCTCTCGTGGTGCGATATGCTGACGGGTTGCATGGCGAATAAAACTGATGAAAAAGGTCAGTTCTGACATGCCAATGATGGACGGCAGGGGCCGTAAATCAAAGCTGTTAATGATGAGCCGCGTTGATGTTGTGTCTATTTCGAGATCGAGCTTGAAGGGGCCAATCAGCTTTTTGTATTTCTGCAAGCGTTTTAACGCTTGATTATAGTTTTCACTACTGAGCGCCGCAAAAATAGCCGGGTCAAAAGCTTCCAGGGCCGCCATTTTGCCAATGAGTAAGGCCACCGGTTTTCCTGGTAATTCAGCCTCAATAGCTTCCCAGAGTTGAAAGTACCCTTCAATCGAAACAGACGCCTGCTCCTGTGCGAGTAAACTCAAAGGCAATTTTGCCCGACGCAGCAATGTGTCCGGTTGAATGCCCAACTCCTGCAAGAGGAGTTGCCAGTTACCCGTGAGTTTTACTGATGGACGCATGTTCTTCAACGTTGTAGCTCTTCCCAAGATATATCGAAGAAGCTATAAGTGTTGTATCGGATCGCGCCAATAAACTATCGAGGTGCGCCCTTAATGTTTTGTTAATCTATCCGGCAGCAAAGATTCATGACCTTGGGAATAAGGTGCCAAGGCCGCCATCAATACCAATCACCTGTCCTGTCACCCAGTTGCTGCGATCGCGGTCGAGGAGCCATTCGATGCCTTCTGCAATGTCTTCGGGTTTTCCAATACGGCCCAGGGCATGCATCTTTTCTGACTGTTTGCGACCAGCTTCTGAACTGGTGATGCGTGCTGAAAGCGGCGTCTCCACGAGTCCGGGTGCAACGCAGTTTACGCGGATGTTGCGCGGTGCATACGTAGCTGCTGCAGACTGCGCCAATCCGACGATGCCGGCTTTGGCAGCAGCAATGGCTTCATGATTCACCAATCCCTTGCGTGCAACAGCAGACGAACAGAGCACAATCGACCCGCCTGTCTTCATCATCGCGCGGGCAGCTGCTTTTACGGTGAAAAAGGCAGTGTTCAGATTCAGGCTGATGGTTTCAGCATATTCCTCGACGGTTGTAAGATGCGCCGGCTTTAGTAGAATTGAGCCGACACAGTTTGCTATGCCATCCAATCTGCCATACTGGTCAATAGCTTGCGCTACAATGCCTTGCACGGCCTCAAACTGTGTGGCGTCGAGTGTAAAAGCTGCACCACCCGTTTCTGCAGCGAGTTGCTGCAATGGCGGAGCCTGACGAGCGCCCAATAGCAAACGCGCACCATTTGCAGCGAGCTTGCGACTTACTGCAGCGCCAATGCCACCGCTGGCACCGAGGATAATGTATACCGGTGTTTCGTTCGTTGTCATCTATCTATTTTTGTTTTTGCTAGTTGTTGGGTACTCCATTAGAGCTGCCCGGTCCGGGCAAGCTGCCTGATATCAGAAGCTCGTTCAGTAATGGCTTCCAGCTCTTCAGGTGATTTACGCTGCAGGTTTTTAAATTGAAATCCCATCCGTCGATTGCCGGCGAGCGTCTCCTCGTGTGTCATCAGGAACGCCCAGTACAAGGTGGTGAAAGGACATGCCCGTTCACCTGTGGATTCGTCCGGGTTGTAATAACATCCTTTGCAGTAGTTGCTCATCCGCTTGATGTACTTGCCCGTGGCGACATATGGCTTGGTTCCTACAATTCCCCCATCGGCATATTGTGACATCCCTACAGTGTTGGGCAGGGTTACCCATTCCACTGAATCGACATACATCGCCATATACCAATCATGGATGGCGATTGGATCGACCCGATACAGTAAGGCAAACAGCCCCGAGACCATCAGGCGTTGGATGTGGTGTGCGTAGCCGTATTGCAAGAGCTGCTTAACGACTTGCTGCATACATTGCATCCGGGTATTGCCCGTCCAGAACAAGTCCGGCAACGGTTCTGCTGCATGCAGCGCATTTTGCGCGATGTAGGCCGGCATCTGACGCCAGTAAACGCCTCGAATAAATTCGCGCCAGCCCAGCACCTGGCGGACAAAGCCTTCAACAGCGTTGAGCGGGGCTTCACCGTTTGCATACGCCGCCACAGCACGTTCACATACCGTCCGCGGGTTGATCAATTTCAAATTCAACGCCGCAGCTAATCGGGCATGGTATAAAAAAGGTTCGTCAGTCCACATGGCATCCTGGTAAGTGCCAAAATGCGGGAGTCGATGCGTAATAAAATCGTCAAGGGCTGCCTGCGCGTCGGTTGGCGTGACAGGCCAATCGAAGGACGTTGTTGAACCGTAAAGGTCTGGAAAACGTCGCGCTACATCATCGCATACCATGCGTGTTATTTCGTCGGGGGGGAATTTTAGGGCCGGCCGCGGAAGCTGAGGGCCTTCTTTACCAAATACGCCACGGTTTTCTTTGTCGAAGTTCCATGCACCTCCCACAGGTTTATTCCCTTCCATCAGGTAGCCGTATTCCTTCCGCATTTCTCGGTAAAAATACTCCATGACCAGGGATTTGCGGCCATCTGCCCAGTCATTGAATCGTGCGCGCGAACAGAAGAAATGGGTATCGTTTCGGAAATCGATGGGGATATCGGCCTGGTTTGCCACTTCTTTGAGTGCTTTACCAAGATCAAATCGGCCGGGCATGGTGAGCACAACACCGGCCGGCTGTAAAGACGCGATCTGGGCCTGCAAAAATGCCGGCAAGCTGGGCGCCGGGTTTTCGGTGTCGAGATCCTGGTAGACCACCTCAAAACCACGGGTGGTCATCGCATCCCTGAAATGACGCATCGCAGACAGGAACAGCACCACGCGTTGTTTGTGGTTGGGATAGCGCTCAATTTCTACCGCTACCTCTGCCATAATAATGATATCTTCGGCTGGATCTGCGCCTTCCAATGCCGGTCCGTTTGGGTCGAGCTGATCGCCCAAAATCAGAATCAAGTTTCGGACGTCCTTCATTCTTGGTTGCCCGATGTATGTGCAGCACGGCGACGAAGACGGATAGGGCCTTTGGCACGCGAGGGATCGACAACGTGCCCTTTTTGGGTAATCTCAATGCTGTTTTTAACTACGAGGCGCCTGGCTGCCTGTCGGGCCGGCTCCATGAACGCACGCCAATCTGAAATAATGCCCTCCGCTTCAAGCGTCCGTGCTGCTTCACTTGGACAGATGGTGGCGTTGCTGGCACGTTGCTCCAACAATGCAAGAATGGTGGCTTCAAGTGCATGGTCAACAGGCTTTAGCCGACGGGATCGACAGGCTTTGGAGCAATACTTGACCTGTGCCCAGTTCTTTGCCCACTTTTTGCGCCACGTCATTTCGCGCCCGCACACTTCACAATGTCGTATTGCGTGCTGCATACTAGAACAATGACTGTTGAATGCCTACTGACGCAGGTTTGCCGGTATCAGGCAATCCGAGAACGCGGCCGGCTGCTGCCATGCCACTGAGAAAAGCGCCTTCCACGCGCGAGTTGTTGCACCAATCGCCACACACACCGATACGGAGGTCATCATCCCATAAGCAGCCGGCATCGAGCGGATTCTCGGCGAGTGCATAGCGCCAGCGATGTGCCTGTACATGGATTGGCTCTTGCGCTGCGATACCTGTGGCTTCAAAAAATGCTGCCAATATTTCCGGGGCAACGTCTTCTTTTGTGCGCTCGAGATGTTCATCAGACCACGCAGGCGAGGCATGGATGACCCAGCTCTCGCCAGCCGGCCGGCCTGGCTTGCTACTATTGCGTGCTGCCCAAGACACAGTATGCTCGTGGATGAAAAGGCCATCGTAGGGTAAAGGCAGAGCTGTTTCGAACGTTGCCATCAAAGCCCAACAGGGTTTCATCTTCACCCATACAATTTGTTGATGCATGTCTGGTGCATCTGCAAGCAACGGGAGACTTTGTGCCGGAGGTGTTGTGACCAATACAACGTCAAACTGGCCCAGGTCTCGAGCCTCTGTGTCTGTCAATTGCCAGCCTTCGTGGTTGCGCTCGACCTTTGCAATCCGTATTTGCAACTGGATATCGAGTCCGTTAGCAAGGTGACGGGTGAGTGCGCTCATGCGTGGCACACCCACGTAGCGAGGCAGTGACTGTGCTTTGGGTGTCAGGGTGCCTTGTTTGGCAACAGCAAGACGGCCTTCCCACGGGGCTGCGTGGCCGGCAGCTACCCACGATTGCACGTACCGTTGAAACCGTTCATCTCTTGCAGTGAAATACTGCGCCCCGTGATCGAAGGCGTAAGGGGTATGTCGGCGCGTTGCCATGCGGCCACCGGGGCCTCTGGCTTTATCGAAAAGCGTCACATGCAGGCCGTGGTCGCTAAGGGTACGTCCCGCAGCCAGGCCGGCTATGCCGGCACCAATAATTGCAACTGATAACTGTTCGGTTCGAGCTGGCATTTGCACTTTCCGTCGATACTGATTGAGGTCGATACGTTGGGCGTGGTTGGAGGTAGAGCGCGGCCGCAGGCTGCCGTAAATGGGGGTTTCGGGAGAAAAAGGACGGTCAAAAAGTCCGAGGCACCAGAGCAGGCCGGCGTACGAATTGGGGTCAGAGCCGTCGAGTGCGTACCGGTGATTCAAATCGATCATCCATTTTAATGCAGTGGCAGCATCGGGTGCCCATTGGAGGATCGCTTTGCCCCACGTCATGCGAACATTGTTGTGCAACTCGCCATGAATCAACAGCGATTGTTGCGCAAGGTCCCACAGCGTGTCACCCGTTTGGGCGCGTGCAAGTGTCTCCCAGGTATAGATAGAAGGCCGGGTGTCATTTGCATGGCGTGTCAATGTATCGCTGGCCCAGCCGGGTAAGACGGACAAGTCTTCGACGGTTTTTTTGTAGAAGCAGAGATTAAAAGCGAGCTCGCGCCAAATCAGCAACTCGTCGAGGAATTTTTTCGCGCCACTGTTGTTTGCCGCAGCAGCTTCTCGTGCAATCCGGAAAGGTGAGACATGCCCATGATGCAGGTACGGCGACAACCGGCTCACGCCACGCGGTGGCATGACCACTGCGTCGTTGCGCAACTTTGCATATGCAGCAAGACCATGTGCTTTGAACAGGTCCCATCGCTGGTAGCCAGCAGTCGAACCGCCTCGCGTGTGTGGAACAGGGCCAACAGCATGATCGATTGCGCAGCTTGCACAAAGCGCGGCGATGTCTGCTGTCTCCAGGTCAAGTGCGTCGAATGCGACCGGCCCGGTGTATGCTGCGGCGTCTACCGTACGCGCTGGCCAGGGTTGGGATACGCGTAACTCAAAGGCTGCTGCGTGCGCCTCCCGAAACTGAAATGCACGGGAATAGAACTTGCCGGCTTGCTGCATGGGCATCACGCAGTGGCTATCAACGGCCCAAAACGGCGCGTTGATTCTTGATGCCAGTGACCTGTACCACCGTGGAAAAGGTGGCGCCGGGAAATCTTCCGTGATGACCAGCGCAGCGCTGTTGCATAAAGTGGGTAAGGGGGATGGGACGGTTGGGTCTTGACCAAGGAAAAAATGATAGGTAATCCCCTGCGCCGCAAGTGCACGGGCAACGTCGCGCGCGCCCTCAAGGATAAACGTATGGTGCCTATCAGAATTAAAGGCATGGTTGCCGGCGAGTCCCTGGTATACCCGAAGCGGCAGGTTCAACTGGTGCGCCATGTATACGGCTGCGTCGAGCGCCGGGTTTTCATCAGCGCGTACCGCATGGTGCATCCAGTAGAGTACATAGGAGGCTTCCTGTGCGGCTTCAGCAGCATTCAAGACACGGGTTCGTTCGCGCAGGTGTGTTGGCAGTGCGTCAGGTAAAACTGATAAGGTATCCGTTATGCTACTGTTCATTGTGCGGGCACTGCGGCTGATAGCAAGACGTCTGCGAGGGCTTCTCCAAATTCTGTATGACTTACCTCAGAAGGGTGGTAGCCGTCTGGAGAAAAGCGATCCGGTGTAGGCTCAAAATCCAGTTTGAGGTACACCGTGCGTGCTCTTTGTGCAACTTCCTCTTCAATAATGGTATCGAAGGTTCGCGCGCGTATCCCAATGACGTGTCGGAGAGGAGAAGGTAAGAGGGGAAAGCCGTGCAATGGGGGAATTCCTGCAATACCAAGAAGCGCATCGGGATACTTGGTGAGGAGTGCATCAAGCAGAGCAGACAGGTCTTGCCGGAACGCCCTGGTTCGTTTGAGTGCAGTGATGTCGTTGACTCCGGCAGATACAATGATGTAATCATACGAAGGGGCTTTCAGGCGGGAGATGAGGCGCTTTTTGATTTTCTCCGTTGTTGCACCAATTTGTCCAACTGCACGCCAGCTTATCGTAGTATCTGTACCCGCTGCAAGCCGCTTTGCAGTTGCACCTACAAGTGCCTTTTCAAATGTAGATGCTCCTACGCCGGCAATGATTGAGTCGCCAATTGCGAGAAGCCGGCGCGTAGGGCCCGATCCGGTGCTGCCTTCCGAGGGGCCGGCTGCGCCTGCAAAGCGTGGAGCATTTTTACGCAGCCAGATAGCTTGTGGGAGAACAAACGGCATCAACGACCAGAAAGCGAGGCGGCGCAGCATGTATTGTAATGCGTTGGTAGAACGGTCAGGGGACATCAGAGACTTTGTTTATTTGATACACATCGTCGAAGAAATAGGCACAAGAATGTTTATATTCAGACAAGGATTTTCCACGAGCTTTATATCATTTTGCGCGCACCGACATGAACTGGCCCTACACGTTTGATTATACCCATGCGTCGGAGCCCGAAATTCGGGGTGAATTCCATCTCTCGCCTCCCAAACTGGTGGGCACGACCAAAAGTTCATCGGATGCCTTTCGCGAAGCCACGCTGGCCCTGGATGACGGCAGCCGGCTCGATGTGGTGCTGTATCATAATCCCTTTACAACTGCATTTTTCTATCTCAGCGATGTTGCCATAAGCTCGCAATTACGCGGCCTGTTTGGGCTTCCCGATGGCTTTCCCGAAGAGACAAAGTTGCAACTACCGGGGCAGTTCATTCTAGGTGGGCATCGGACGCGGCTTGTGCATCGCGCGGTAGCTGCCATGATGCAGGCCCCTCCCTGGACGGTGATGCTGCGGCAAGCCGTCCAAGATAGCCTGGCTGTATTTCCCATCTTACGGGAAGGAGCCAAATATGGCATCGTCGAAGCACTCTGTGACGACTATAACTATGTTGCAGATGAAATCCTTGTAGATGCGCATCATGTTGACGATCCCAATGTACCTGGATACGGCCGGCGTACACGCATTGCGGTATTCAAAGACAACGACCTCGATCAGCAGCAGCGCGACGCCATGCAAACGGCTATCGTTGGCGATAGCATAGCAAGTGGTACAGTCTTGATCAGTGTCGTCGAAGCACTGTGCCAGCGCTACGTTAATCTCAAAAACATTGAGATCGTTGCTCCGTTTGCTGCACTGCGAGGGCTTGCGCGGTTGACTGCTTATGCGAAACCAGGGTTACAGCTGCGGGTGCACGCGTTTGAATCGGTTCTCAATGCGCTCCCTCCCGATTATTACTGGTCCGCTCATTTTTCCATGCCGGCTTTTCATTTTGACGCTGCGCTGGAAGAAGCGTACCGCAACTGGTGGGGACAGGATGATGCGGGGAATTGGATTGCCGATACGGCCTGTGCCGGCTATGGGTGGTCAGAGTCATTTTTCAATCCACCGCAACACCTGCGGATGGTAAACGAGCAACTGTTGTCTCGCCATAACCTCGCGTTGACAGATGTGTTGGTACGCAATCAAAGCGTTGCGTTTTAACGCACCAGTCAAGCATTTCTCTGTACGTTAGTGCTGTACGCTATTTCTGTACTTCATTATTGCACGTCTATTCTTGATTTGGACCATGAAGGTTTTAATGGTGGCCCTCCTGTTTATTGGGGGCATGTGGCCAAAGGTGGGCATGGCCGGCCTGTCTGCTTGCGAAGACCTGGCTGCAAAACGCTGGGGGAATTTCAGAATTCATGTTGCGGAGCGCCGTGCTGCGGCAAATGGACAGCCGGCGCATTGTTTTGTACGTGGTACCATCGATACAGAAATCAATTTTGAAGTCTGGTTGCCCTTGCCCCGGGCATGGAATGGCCGGTTTGTGATGGGTGGTGGCATCGGGTTTGGCGGTACCGTCCAAAATCAGGCGTTCAATTTTGCACCCAATGTATTGCACGATGGATTTGCGACAGCCGGCACAGATACGGGCCACAAAGGACCCGGTACAAGCGCTTCGTGGGCGTTGAATCGCGTAGATCGGACGTTGAATTTTGGGCATCGCGCTGTGCATTTGACAACTCAAGCTGCGAAGACCATCGTTCGGGTATACTACGGACAGGATATCACGTATGCTTACTTCCTTGGATGTTCGCGTGGCGGCGGACAAGGAATGATGGCTTCTCAACGGTATCCCGATGATTTTGACGGTATTGTGGCCGGCGCGCCGGCGTTTAATTGGGGCGGAATCGGCGCGCAGTATATCCAGAATATACAGGCCATGTACCCGGATCCTGTCAACCGTTCAACACCGGTTGTTCGGCCGGCCACGCAGCGTTTGCTTGCTTCAGCGATTCTTGCGGCTTGCGATGATCTGGATGGCCTTGCCGACGGCATACTTAACGATCCGCGCGTGTGTACGTTCAAGCCAGACGATTTGCCGCGTTGCCAAAACGATGTCCCAGGCGCTCGTTGTGTCACCTCCAGTGAGTTGACAGCGATCAAGACGATTTATGCCGGCCCAAGTGTCAACGGCAAACGCTTGCATCCCGGTTTTCCATTTGGTGGGGAATCAGAGGCCGGCGTTTGGGGTGCCTGGATGACGGGGCAGGAAAATGGCGCCGGTGCCGGGTATCCCAATCTACAATTCGCGGTTGGGGTAGAACTGTTCAAATACATTTTCTTAGACGACCCCGATTGGGACTATGCATCGTATGACTTTGCAGATTGGGCGGACGATACGCGTGCCGGTCGTGCGGTGTTGGATGCGACCAACACAGATCTCACACATTTCAATGTGGCCGGCGGGAAAATACTGTATTGGTCAGGATGGACAGATGGGGCCTTAACTGCCTTGGGCATCATCGACTACTTTGAGAAGATGCAACAACAAAATGCGCATGCAGCTGATTTTTCGCGTCTCTTCCTCTTGCCAGGTGTTCATCATTGTGCGGAGGGGCCGGGTCCGGATACGGTGGACTGGCTGCGTGCCATTCAAGCGTGGGTTGAAGAAAACAAACCACCCGATACGTTACTTGCCACTAAACGAGAAAAGGGTACCGTGGTCATGCAACGGCCAATCTGTGCATACCCGGCGCATGCGGTCTATACGGGCACAGGCGATGGCTCAGAGGCTGATCACTTTCGCTGTACACCGGATAGCTCCCGGTAAACGTGTTTTTTAGATACAGCCTATGTGCTGTACTTAGCTTTTCTGCTTGCCGTAGTACGAGGCAAATTCCGGGACTTTGTCAGCGCCTAACTGGACTTTCGCCACATAGAATCGCATTGCCATGTAGATCCAAACAATAAACCCGATCACACAGAAAAAGGTTGTACGCATCCTGGCATCCGGGCTCAGGCGGCTGGGGAAGAAATCCCCGATGAAGGTGGTGAGTTGTGTAATCAAAAACCAGCCTACCACGAGGACGATAAACGAAACAACAATCTCCTGTGTGATCTGTAGGAATTGTTTTTTGTTCTTCACCGTAAGGTTGCGAACGATGGTGAACACATGCCAGCTAGTAAGTCCACCTAGCGATACAAGGCCGAGGGGATGTGTCCAGATATTGCCGGCAAATATTTGTAGCGTATGATTTCCTTGCCAAAGGGTAAGCAGCAACCAGTAGCCTGAAAGGAGTACAATGATATCGACCGGAATACTCAGATAGGATTCATAACGCGCACTTTCTTTGAAGTTACTCGAATTCATCCGGTAGGTCGTTAAGCCAAGGAGCAGGCCAATTAATGATACCCAGAAAGCAAAGACATCGTGTGTCTTGCCATTAATTAGCAAAAAGGGTTTTAAGAATTCTGGCGTTGCCGGCCACAACGTCTGTGTTGCTGTTCCATCTACAGCTTCTGCGGTTGGGGTAGTACTTGCCGCGGAATGTAAGGATTGGATTTCATTCACGTACGTGGTTGAGCTATCAATGGCAATTTGCGCAAATCCGAGCGCTACAAGCGGCATCCCCAACCGGACAATCCATTTTACAAAAATGGAGGTCATTGTTTGCGGCACCACTTCCCGGCTTCGCTTGTTTCGCAGTAACTGGCGCCACCAAACGAGCAGATTCACAACTTCCCGACTTATCCAGCACGCCCCTACAAACAAGGCGCCAATAGCAAGGTACCCTTTCCAGCTTTTCGGCTCCAGGAAGGAGTCGTACGTCATCGTGTCCAATGTGACGATGAGAAACGGCACAATAAAATAGGTGAGCACCGTGATGAGGATATACATCCCGCGTTTATTTGAGACAACGTTAGGATTGCTTGGAGAACCCGTTTTGTCTTTGAGTACGTGCTCAAGGATGTTTTTGAAGAGATCTTTGTCTTTCCAGTAACTGGTGTGTGCAAGGCCAGGCCAAACAGATCGCCGGTAAACGACGTCAAATTCATTGTTTTTGTCGCCTTCCCTGTCGATGCCCGTCATCTTGATGAGGCTTTTAAACGACTTGGAGACCTGCTTGGTAACGCGTTGTACTACCCGTTGCGCCGTATCGATTTCGGATTCAGGAGCAGGAGCTTGCGCATCGAACGTAGCTGTGAAAAACTGTTGGTAAGCCGTTGTTGATCTCAGGGTATCGAGCGATTGGCCAACGGGGTCCTGTTCGTCACAATAATTGATATGCCGAATGCGGCGTTTGCCGATCAGATCTGGGTTGAGCCAGTTGGTGTCGTTGAGATATTGATAGCGGTACGGCCAGAACAAGAGGAATTTGTCGATTGGCGAGCCCAGGGTGACGAACGTCTTTACATGATTGATCCAGTGGTTTTCGGGGTCTGTGGTGCCGGCCTGGCTATACCCGGGAAAAGGTAGATTGGTTGTTGGTGCAGCTGTAGCCGTTGTCACGTCGCGGTGCGCATACATTAGGGCATCAAGCGACATGATGGAGCCCAGGCTGTGGGCAATGATCGTGAAATGTGGTTCGGGGCGCTCTTCTGCCGGCAGGTGTTCAAGTGCTTTATAGTGCGCGTCGTAGATGGCATTCATGCAATCATGAAAGCGCCGTACAGCCGTGCCTCGCATGGGTTCATATTCTGCATAAATCTGAACATCTCCAAGGTATTTGTTGAACGCGAGTTCTTCCACATCGGGGACGCGCGAGCGCAAAATAGTTTGTAGCGGCCCGAGTACGTCTTGCAGTTTGAACAACAACTGGGGCATCCAGGTGGGCGGCTGGGTATTCATCCGCTCAATGCGACCGATGAGTCCATCCGCCCACGGGCTTGCCGGCTCCAGTACATGGGCGTTTTCATCTACCAGATCTTTCCACCAAATTTCGGCAAACCGTACCAGTTTTCCTTCGGGGTCGTGGGTTGCAATTCCCGTAAACGTTTTTCGGGGGGCAGCTTCTGTTGGAATGCCTTCAAACTCAACCCATGGACGTGATGATGCATCCAGCGGGCTAGCGCCGACGTAAGCGCCCAACGTTACGAAATCGCGACCCTTCTTTTTGAAAGAAGCGCGTTTGTCGCTTGACGTCGGTACTTTTGGTGTAAGCACATCATTAACAACTTCTGCACATCGGCTGATAACGGGTAACGTAGTTTCGCCGTAACGGCTTTCTCCCATGCCGTGTACGGTGATGATATAGTGGTAGGCGCTCATGTGGGTGCAATGCAGGATGCTGAATTCAGATAGAATATACCCGAAATTGCGCAAAGTGCGACAACATTCCGCCATTTTGACGTCTTTATTTATTGCATCATTCTTTCGTTTCTTGCGCCAGTTTTTGACAATAATTTTCTACAAGCAGGAGGTGTCAAACAACCACCCGTAGAATTTTGCGTAAGATAACATAGTGGATGTCGCGCGTTAAGCTGGAATTTCGTTTGTACTAGAAGGCGTGCATCTTATTTTTGAGTTGATAAAACCGATTGCCGGAGGCATTCCTTGGAGCCCATCTCTTCGGAAAAGTGGAAACAAATTGAAGCGTTGCTGGACGAGGCACTCGACCTGCCGGCAGCGGAGCGTACGATGTTTCTGGAGGAAGCGTCGCAGGATGATGCTGCGCTACGCAAACTGTTGATGGAGTTCTGGCATGCCGGCGGAAAAGCCGAAACCTTTCTCGAAGGCAATGTGCCTGCAGATGTGGTCCAGGTTATTCAACAACTTTCTGAGGAAGACGCGTACGGGCCGCCGCCAACCAGAGGGATG
This sequence comes from Rhodothermales bacterium, assembly GCA_965263205.1. Classification (GTDB taxonomy): domain Bacteria; phylum Bacteroidota; class Rhodothermia; order Rhodothermales; family JAHQVL01; genus JBCCIM01. The sequence goes on along the minus strand of CBDHHF010000034.1, from coordinate 215,536 downwards.
CGTTTCGGCGAATACAGGCTGGAAGAAGAAGTGGGCCGTGGCGGGATGAGCGTTGTTTATCGTGCCGTCCGCGCGGATGGGCAGTTTGATCATACGGTTGCCGTGAAAATTCTGAAGCGCGGCATGGATACCGATCAACTGGTACGCCGCTTTATGGCTGAACGCCAGATTTTAGCGGGATTGCAACACGCAAACATCGCGCGGCTGCTTGATGGTGGCGCAACGGACGATGGCCGGCCGTACCTGATCATGGAGTTTGTGCAAGGTGTGCCGATTACGGACTACTGCGACAACGCCAAGCTCGATATTCACAGCCGGCTCGATTTGTTTAAAAAGGTCGCTGAAGCAGTTGCTTTTGCGCACCGTAATCTGATTGTACACCGTGACCTCAAGCCCTCCAATATTCTGGTCACGGATGACGGCGAAGTGAAACTACTCGACTTTGGGATTGCCAAAGTACTGAGCGAAGACGTCGATGAAACCTTGCTCGCCCTTACAATGCAAGGAGGACGTGTCATGACGCCCGAGTATGCAGCACCTGAACAGATTTTTGGCGAGCCCATAACTACAGCAACGGATGTCTACGCCATGGGGGTGTTGCTGTATGAATTGCTTTGTGGGCAACTGCCCATCCGGTTTGAAATCCGGCAATTTTCAGCCATTGAAAAGGCGATGCGGACACACAAAGTGTCCTTGCCAAGCGCTTCCCTTCGACAGAAGAGCCGCATCAATAATGCCACCGTAGAAGACATTGCCAGTGCGCGGAGCACAACAGGCGTAATGCTAACGCAACATGTTGAAGGCGATCTGGACATGATCGTGCAGATGGCGTTGCGCAAAGAACCTGAGCGCAGGTATCCTTCCATGGCGGCGCTGATCGACGAAATCGACCGGTATCAGGCCGGCCAGCCCGTAAAAGCGCGCCCGGATACGATGGGCTACCGCATGCGTAAATTTTACGGCCGATACAAAGCCGCCGTGTTATCGGCTAGTCTCGCGGTGTTGTTGCTGGTTGTGAGTCTGATTGGTACACTCTGGCAAGCCCGCGTGGCACGTGAACAGACCCGCGTGGCTTCTGAAGAACGCGATATTGCACAGCGCGAAGCCATAAAATCTGCCAGAATCACGGCATTTCTGGTTGATGTTTTTGAATCGACAGATCCCGACAATGCACTTGGTGATACATTATCCGCGTACGACATTCTTGAACGCGGTGCGCAGCGTATTGAGGGTGAATTAGGTGGTGAGCCGGCGCTTCAGTCAGAGTTGATGGCTGTTTTTGGGCGCATGTATCAACGTATGGGAGTGTATGGTCGAGCAGAAGACTGGGTTAGGCAGGCGCAAACCCGCCGCGCAACAAGTGATGCACCCGATGTAGCCGGCAACCTAAATGACCAGGCATTACTTGCTTCTATTTTGCAAGACCAGGGGCGTTACAACGAGGCTGAAAGTTTATTGGTAGATGTGCTGGCCATGTCCTACAACCTGGATGACATAACCATCAGTACAGCCTATGCACAGGCGCAGGATCAGTTGGGAACAGTTTTGCTTGATCGTGGCAAATATGACGAGGCAAAATCGATGTACCTTGAGGCGCTTAACACTCTGGTTGACGTCCATGGCGAAGGGCATGTTAGTATAGCACCTGTTTACACGCACTTAGGTGATGTGGTGGGTTTGTTATCCGATTTTGAGTTAGCGCAGACCTATTTCGCGCAAGCGTTGACGATTTACCGCGAGCACCCGGATGGGAATGTGGACAATCTGGCCGGCGTACTGCACTCCCTGTCGGAAGTATTGCGTAACAAAGGTGAATTTGAGCAGGCTGAACAGCTGGGTAAAGAAGGACTTGCCATGCGCGAAACACTGTTTGGTAAAGCGCATCCGCTGGTTGTACAGGGCATGAACCAGGTAGGAAATGTGCTCACTGAAATGGGGAAAAACGCAGAAGCCGAAGCAATGTACCGTGAGGCTCTGGATATCCAGCGAAATGCCCTTGGCGAAAAACATCCATTCACGATTGAATTGCTGGGCAACCTTGGCGGCAATTATATCCGTATTGGCGACTTAAAGCAAGCGGTCATGTACCTCAAAGAGGCGCTTGTACTGCGGGAGGAGGTATTGGGTGAAGATCATCCGACGGTAGCCATTGCATTGTCAAATCTTGGGGTAGCACTTGGCTCGCTCGGGAATTATGAAGAGGCAGAAGTGATTCACCGCCGTTCGCTGGTGCTCGCTAAAAGGCATTTTGGCGAACGCCATCCCGGTGTTGCTTCCTGTGCGAGCAATCTGGCGAATGTACTGTACAAGCTGGAGCGGTACGAGGAGGCGTTACCTTATGCAGATTTGGCCATCGACATCGACAGCGAAAAACTCGATGCGAACCACCGCTTTGTAGCCATAAGCATGTCTATCAAGGGGCAGATTCTATTTGAGATGGGACGCGTAGCACAGGGACAGGAGTTTCTTGAAGAAGCTATACGTGTGTTTGCGCAAAGCAGTCTACCTGAAGATCATCATACACGCGTGCGCCCACAAATTGCGTTGGGTAAATTGCACCTTTCACAAGGCCGGCTCGAAGAAGCCGCCCCGCTTCTTGAAACTTCGCTTCGCATCCGCCAGAAAACTTTTGAGCCTGACGATTGGCGGATAGGAGAAGCTGAGGTTGCACTGGGTATGTACTATCTGGCGCTCGGCGACAACGCCCGTGCAAGCTCACTTTTGTCACAAGGGCGCAAACGGCTTGCTAATGGCCTCGGTGTACAAAATAGGTATACCCGCGAGGCCGATGTATACCTGGCTAAATTGTAACACTTGCCTGCAAGCACAGAGCGGCATTGCTGCAGGTGACCGATAAACGTTCTCTCTCCTCTTAGTATTCCCACACCTATGGAAAAATCAAGCCCTATCTCTCCTGCTCAATGGCAGGAGTTAGAGAAAATTCTGGATGCTGCACTCGAAATGCCAGCCGGCAAAAGGACCCTCTTCCTGAAAGATGCGGCTTCAAAAAATCCTTCGTTACAAACGTTGTTGCTGGGTCTTTGGGAGGCTGGTAAATCTGCCACAGCTGTGCTTCAGGCAGATATTCCGGAAGAAGTTGTTTCAGCCGTTGAGCAGATCCAGGAAGAAGAAGCGTTTGGGCCGGCTCCTCTTAAAGGAATGCGGATAGGTGATTTTAAAGTGGCGGGAGAAATTGGCAGAGGGGGGATGAGCATTGTTTACAAGGCGGAGCGTGTTGACGGCTTTTTTGATCAGACGGTCGCGATGAAAATTCTGAAGCGCGGCATGGATACGGACCAGATAGTGCGTCGATTCCTGGCTGAACGGCAGATCCTGGCCGGCTTGCAACATCCCCATATCGCGCAGTTGCTTGATGGGGGGGCGACCCCTGATGGTCGTCCGTACCTCGTCATGGAATATGTTGAAGGGGAAATGATTACCAAATATTGCCGGCAAAAAAACAGCACCCTACAGGAGCGTCTGGCCTTGTTCAAGCAAGTAGGTAATGCTGTTGAATTTGCGCACCGTAATCTGATTGTGCATCGAGATCTTAAAGCAAACAACATTCTGGTGACGCCATCGGGTAACGTGAAATTGCTTGATTTTGGGATTGCAAAAGTCCTCTCGCAGGAAGAAGGGGAGCAAAATATGACCCGGATTGGGGGGCGTGTGATGACACCTGAATATGCTGCACCCGAGCAGATTTTTGGTGAAGCCATTACAACGGCGACGGATGTGTATGCGCTTGGCGTGTTGCTTTACGAACTGCTCTATGAACAGCTACCGCTTTCGTTTGAAACACGGACACTGCAAGGAATAACCGCAGCGATGCGGGCTCACGAACCAGTCGCCCCAAGTCCTACCCTCGATAGTGAATCGTCTGCCCGTCTTGCAGCGTCGATGCAATCCTCACCTGCCGCACTCAAGCAGGCACTTTCAGGGGATCTCGATTTGATTTTGCTCAAAGCAATGCACAAAGATCCGGAGCGTCGGTACCGGTCTGTGCCTGAATTGCTGGATGAAATTGATCGGTACCAGCAGGGGCTTCCGATCATTGCCCGGCCGGATTCTTTTACGTATAGGGCAAAAAAGTTTTATCGCAGAAACCGTATTGGAGTGCTGACTGGCTCCTTCGCCATGGTGTTGTTGCTGGGTAGCTTTGTCGCAACCATCTGGCAGGCCCGCGTGGCAGCTGCAGAGCGTGACATTGCACAACGCGAAGCAACCCGGTCCGTTCGGGTTTCGGAGTTTCTTGTGGATGTATTTGAGTCGATTGATCCTGATGTGTCGCTTGGCGATACATTGACAGCTTATGAAATTCTCGAACGAGGTGCTGGTCGCGTTGAGGTTGAACTCCAGGAGGAGCCGGCATTACAAGCCAACATGATGGCGCTTATCGGGCGGATGTACCACAGGCTTGGCGCGTACGAAGATGCTGAGCGCTGGCTACAAAGGGCTTATACACAACAGCAACGCCTTGAAACGCCTGAGGATCTGGACATGCTTGATGTGCAGTACAATCTGGCCAGTTTGATGCATGATCAGGGAAATTATGAGCAGGCTGAGAGCACCCTTGCATTGCTGCTCACATCTGCGGGAAACAAGCCGCTCCCAGCATACGAAACCCGCTATTTTGCCGGCCAGGATCTGATGGGTGCTGTGATGACCAGTAACGGTCAGTACGAAGAAGCACAAACCTTTTACAAAGAATTGCTGGCCACGCAAGGGCTCAGGGACAAGGCTGATCAAATGGATGTGGCCTCCATGTACATCAACATGGCGCAGGTCTCAGGGTACCTTTCTGCCTTCGATGACGCAGAGCGTTACTTTGAGCAAGCCCTCGCTATTTATCGCGAAAATCCCGATCGCAGATCAACCGATGTGGCGCGGGTGATGAAAGAGATGTCTATTTCGCTGCGTAGCAGGGGGCAGGCTGAGGCTGCTGCGCAAGCCATGAAAGAAGCCCTGGGTATTTGGGAAGACCTCGTGGGCAAACGGCATCCACAATACATAGATGCACTTGCTATTTACGGTATCATTCTGGCCGACCTTGGTCAGCATGAAGCTTCTGATGCAACGCTGCAAGAGGCACTGGCCATTCAGGAAGAACACATTGGAGCAAAACACCCTGCGATGATCCAATTGCTTGGTAACCTGGGGTATAATTTTGCTTTGCTTGAGGATAACATTCGGGCGCTAGATTATTTTGAACGGACCAATGCACTGCGAGAAGAATTGTTGGGCCCCGACCATCCTACATTGGCCATCGGACTCTCCAGCATGGGGGTTGCGCATCGGGGATTAGGCAATTTTGAAGAAGCAGAACGCTTGCACCGTGCATCGATGGAAGGTGCTCGGACGGGATATGGCGAAGATCATTTTGCGGTGGGATTACAAGCTGCGCATCTTGCACTTGATTTACACCTGCAGCAACGCAACGACGAAGCGCTTGAATATCTTGCGATTGGTGAAACGTTGATTCCACCAAAGTTGGGCATGGATCACATTTTTATGGCGACGCTCCATACGAACAAGGGACTTGTACTCATGGAAAAGGGGCGCTTTAATGAAGCTGAAGAGAGCTTCGCGCGTGCTATTGAAATCTATCTCGCGACGGGGATGGAGGAAGATCATATCACTGTGATGTATCCCAAGCTTGGCCTGGGCCGGCTCTATCTGAAGCAGGAACGTTTTGATGAAGCACTGCCGTTGCTCAAAACAGCGTTAAACGTAAGACGAGAAGAAATGCCTGTGCCATCCGATTGGCGCATTGCCGAAGCAGAAACGGCGCTGGCGCGGTATCACATCGCGCAGGGAAATGCAGAAGAAGCTAAGCCGTTGCTCGAATCAGCGCTTAAGGCTTTTGAGAAAACGTTGGGTTCAGGTGAACAGCAAACCCGTGATGCACGCCGCCTTTTGCAGGGCCTGTAGGTTAGAAGTCTACACGCAGGCCAATACGCATCAGGCGTGGGATACCAACCCAATTAGGGATACGGCTTCTGTGCTGGTACAGGGTGCCGGCCACGGCTGGCTGCGACGCTAAAAATGCCTGGCCCGCAGTTGAGGATAGAAACCCATCATAGTTGGAAGTCCCGGTAAAAGGCCATACCGCATTGGTGTTTTGGTAGTCAAACACATTCAAGACCTGAAAGAGTAGTGTTGCCTGTGTCTGTTTGAAGTAAAACGAACGGTTAATTTGCACGTCGATGCGGGTGGTGCCGGGCATGCGCACACCATTGAAGTTACCAAGGCTTTCCAGGCCAGCGGATGTTTCACTCGTCAGCGGTCGGACAATCGATGCTGCAGTGTAAGGGAAGCCGCTTGCCGCGTGTATGGCGATGGACGTGTGCAGATTTTCGAAAGGATACAGGCCTAAGATACGGGGCCCCGTTCCTCCAGGGATACTGTGTGCAAGCGTAACGTTGAGCCGGTGGCGCTGATCAAAGTCTTGCGGATAAGAATGGTTGGATGTGATGGTAGAGAAGTAGTTGTTCAGGAAGTTGTGTGATCCGGGTCGCGTACCTTCTGCAAGTGTGTATGTATAGGTGATGTCGCCCGACAAGCCTTTGAAATCGCGTAGGTTGTATTGCAATTCTAACCCTTTACTTGTGCTTGTGCCGCGATTGTTGGCGCCCCAATAAACGGCTGGCGACATGATACGCAGGCTCACAAGATTGCTGCCCCGGTTAATAAACAAGGAGCCCCTCAGGCTATGCGGTCCCTGCGTCTGATGAAAACCCAATTCTATTTTGCGCATGCGCTCGGGCTTCAGACCGGTGTTGTTCAACGCACTGGATGTAGCAAACTGGGCCAGGGTGGCAAAGCTGTTGGTATACGGTGCCTGGGTAAGCACGTTGTAGCTCGCAAAAAGAACCAGTGCCGGACTTACCAGCAAGTTTACGCCGATCCGCGGTTGTAGGGAGAATTGAGGTTTATAGTCTTCGAATTGTGAGGCTTCAAGGGTATTAGAAACGCGGCGCATAAAGCCCGCAGCCTCGTCTGTACGCAGCCCGCCTGATGAATAGAAGTTGCCTTCGTTATCCCTGTATCCTGCTATCTCCTCTTCATCAAAATAAACAGCAAAATCATCTTCGATGGTAATGGGTACTGCGCCGGCGCCGCAAGAGACTTCATTGACCATCGAACCAATATCGCCGGCGCGACAGATGGGCGCTCTTGCAAAAGGATCACGCAACACCCGGGTATTGTTATCGAACACTTCTGCACGCAATCCAAGGTCGAGGACAACATCTTCCCACACGATGGTATCCTGCAGGTAACCCGCATACGTGATGGGCTGATACGGTTTGAGATTGTAATCTTCCCGTTCTTTGTTTGGAGCCTGGGAAAGGAAGGCAGCCAGGTTTTCAGTATCTACTTTTTGTTGTCCCGGTGATGTCATAACCATAGTAAACACCTACGGCCGTATTGAGCACATTGTCAGGGACCGAGCTATAAAACGGATAGGCGTTGTTTTGTGGGGGAAGGGTAGGGTCTTGAACGATGCGTGACAGCAAAGGGGCATTCAATTGCCAGAATCGATGGGTACGCTTTTCATACGAGAAGCCGGCTTCGAGCGTGTGGTTACCTTGTTTGGTTTGCATATAGCCCCCAAAATGTAGCCGGCTGCTTTCACTTTGCTCGTAGCTGTTGAATCGTCCACCTGGGATCTGGGTGAGGTTTGCTACAAGATCGTCGGTTGTGCTCGGGCCAAAGCCATCACGAAAACTGTTTCTGAACGAGGGGATTCGAATCGTGAATTCGGTGTCATCCGAAGGGTCATTGGGCGTACCGTGATCATCAACCCGGATTTCATTTTCAAAGACCACATCTTTATAGCCGCGGAGCGCATCAAATACCGGGCTATCAATGTTGCCGTAATCGAGGAGTGCATCCCAATCGCTGCCAAAGCGCCTGTCGAATTGCTTGCGTTTGTTACGCCACAAGTCAGCAACAACATGAAAAAACGTTGCTTCGCCGGTATGCTGTGAAATGGATAGGCTGAACTGGTTGTCTCGTTTTTCAACTGTAGGGATGATTTCGGGCGCAAAGATGACTTGCTGATTCAAGTTGGCTACTTGATCATCGCGGTCTATGCTATAGTGTCTGCCGCGTAGCCGCAGCGTTGTGCTGGGAAATAGCTGATAGGCCAGCGTACCGAGGAAGGATTGGGTTGTTTGTTGCCGTCCCAGTTTTGCTGATTTGATGGTAAACTGGTCAGGTGTGAGGTAATTGGCGCGGATAACAGGATTCAATACAATCGTTGCAGGATCGACGCCGGCAGCGGCAATACGTGTGCCGTCAGAGAACATGAGTTGATCATCGAAGAGTAGCGGAAGGCCATCGTCTGTTACTTCCAGTCTGGCACCATCACCAAGCGTTGCGGGTAGGGGCAAGAATACACCATCGCCTTCAAAGGTAGATGCGCGCAACGCCATTGGGGAGAATCGGAGATCATCGAGAACCTCGGGCAACAACTGAAGCTGTCCGATTGCACTGGGTGCGCTGTCGAACTGGTCATTGAACTCACCGGCAGCCATCACAGAAAGCCGGCTATCCAGCATGGAGCCACCCAAAACGCCTGAAAATACGGTGTAGCCAAAAGGATCGAGTGATTCAGATGTCAGGGTTTCCAGGCTCCCATAGTATGGCGCATTGCCTGCACGGGTGCTCATGTGGACAACGCCAGATAGCAAATCGCCGTATGCCGCATCGATGTGTCCACTTTCAAACGTAATTTGTTCTAACGCAGCCTCCGGAATGTACCGGAAGGCATCGCCTTCAATCCGAACACCGTCGAGGAAGTAGTCTACCTGGTCAGCACGCGTGCCCCGGATATAGAGTTCGTCAAACCCATCAAAGGTAGCCACGCCGGCACGTGTTCTTCCGAAAGCGGCGGGCCCACGAATGGGGGATTTGCCCAGGTTGGCTACCGACACGACATGCTGTGCTCCTATGTGTAGGATTTTTTCTTCATCTGGAAAAAATACTGCTGGAGCGCTGCCGTTACCGGGGTTGAGGGTTGTCTTGAGTGTTCGCGATTGACGTATGGAAATCTGGAAGTCCGTAAAACTTTCTGTCGTATATCCTGAAGCAACGATGTCCACTGAATAGATGCCCGGTAGGATACCTGGCAGATAGAACGCGCCATCTTCATTTGTGGATGTGACGTACGTTGTGTGACGCAGCCTGACTTGCGCATTCGCAATGGGCGTTTGGGTATCTACATCTATAACGAAGCCGCTCAGGTTGCCCGTTTGTTGGCCGGCTGCTTCCAGAGTAACGACAAAGGTGATGAAAAAGAGGAACCCTGATAGCAAGGAAAAATGCTTCAGTAAGACGTTCATGGTGACAGAGAGCCGCAAGGAAAAGTGAATCGCGTAACAGCAGTTGGAGGCTATTGCCTGCAAGCTACCACTGGTAGAAACGCAAAAAATGCATGGAAAGCGACATGCCGGCCATTGTTAATCGAATGCGAAAGTGCTTGATCCTTGCTGTAAAAAGGTTGTAGTTTGAACCACCACCAGAACCACAACCACTCCATCGAGAAAATGATGAATCGCCGCCAGTTTTTCCAGTCCGCTACGGCTTCGCTGGCCCTGTCTACCCTGGGCCCGGGTGCACTCGACTTCCTGCATCGAAAAGAACCCCTGCGTGTAGGGTTGATCGGTACCGGATGGTACGGGAAAAGCGACCTGTTTCGTCTCATTCAGGTTGCTCCGGTAGAGGTTGTTTCATTGTGTGATGTTGACCGCAATCTACTGAGCGGAGCTGCTGAGCTTACCAGCCAGCGACAGGCTTCGGGCAATACCCCGCGCATGTATGCGGATTATCGCACTATGCTGGCGGAAAAGGATTTGGATATTGTGTTGATAGGTACGCCGGATCACTGGCATGCGTTGCAGGCGATTGAAGCCTTAAAATCTGGCGCACATGTGTATTTACAAAAGCCAATTAGCGTCGATGTCATCGAAGGCGAGGCCGTCCTGGCTGCTGCACGCAAATACAATCGCGTGGTGCAAGTAGGAACCCAGCGAAAGAGTACCCCCCACATCTTGCACGCAAAAAAGCACATTGTTGATGCCGGCCTGCTTGGGAAAGTCTCGCACGTAGAAATGTGTTGTTACTACCACATGCGGGCAAACAGGGCGCCCGGTCTTGAGCCTGTGCCCGATTTCCTCGACTACGACATGTGGGTTGGTCCTGCCCCTAAGCGCCCATACGATGGCTTGCCACACCGTGGTTGGTGGCGCGCTATGATGGAATACAGCAACGGAATTATGGGCGACATGTGCATTCACATGTTCGATACGGTGCGTTGGCTTCTGGATCTCGGGTGGCCCACTAAAATTACCTCAACGGGTGGCATCTACGTTCAAAAGGACAGCAAGGCCACAACCGCAGACACCCAACATGCCGTTTTTGAATATGACGAACTCGCATGTGTCTGGCAGCACCGTTCATGGGGGACGCCGGCTGATCCAGAATACCCCTGGAGTTTCAAGCTTTACGGTGAAAAAGGTACCCTGATGGGCAGTGTCCATAAATACGAGTTTATCCCGCGTGGCGACGGCGAGCCGCAAAAGATGGATGTCATTTATGAGCGCGAAGAATACCCGGAAGATGTGACAGAGAAAGACATCGAGTTACACGCCGCGCCGGCCACGCGCCATCATATGCTCGATTTCCTATCTGCTATCGAAAACAACACAACGCCCGTAGCCGACATCGAAAACGGTCATATTTCGACAGCTTCCTGCATCCTCGCGAACCTGTCCATGGAACTGGGCCGGCCAATTGTCTATGACCCGGTAAATCGCGTCGTAACAGGAGACACCGAAGCCACCCACCGCTTGGTCCGCCCCTACCGCGAACCCTGGTCCCACCCCTTCCCTGAATCGGTTTAAGGTTAAAAGTTGAAAGTTAAAGGTAGGCCACTTTCAACCTTTAACTTTCAACCTTAAACCAATTTACTGGGCCGTCCACCCGCCGTCTACGGTGAGGAGCGAGCCTACCATGTAGCTTGCGGCGTCGCTGGCGAGGAATATGGCTGCGCCCTGGATTTCACGGAGCTCACCCCAGCGTTTGAGCGCGGTGGCACCGATGATAAATTTCTTGCCGTCTTCTGTATTGGCAATGGGGAGGTTCATTTCGGTAAGAAAAGGGCCAGGGCAATGGCGTTTACAGTGATGTTGAAGGGCGCAAGTTCGAGGGCGAGGGCGCGTGTCATCTGTACCACGGCGCCTTTACTTGAAGCGTAAGGCGTGCGATTAGGCACACCAACAACGCCCAACGTACTGGCGATGTTGATGATGCTGCCTTTGCCGGCTGCTTTCATGTGCGGCGTAACCGCGCGCGAAGCCAGCCATGTCCCGTTGACATTGATGTCGATGACCTGGTTAAAGTCGTCGTAGGTAAGCTCGTCAATAGGGCCACGGATGTTGATGCCGGCGCTGTTGATGAGGATATCGATGCTGCCAAATGCATCCATGGCTGTGGAAGCCATGGCCTCCATCTGATTGATATCGGTCACGTCTCCGCTGAAAGCCATTGCTTTGGTGCCGAAGGCTTCGCGGATCGTCGCAGCGCCTTCTTCACCAAGCTCAGCGTTGCGGCTGACCAGCATAACGTTGGCGCCTGCAGAGGCAAGGCCGGCTGCCATGGCGAGCCCAAGCCCTTCGAGCCTCCAGTGATCAAGGCGGTTTTGTTGGTTAAGTCAAACTGTTTGATACCGGGAAGTGCTTGCGTGCTCATCGAAATTCGGGTAAGTGGTTAGGGGGAATCGCTCGGCTAATCGGCTCAGCCGAGACCCAGCTGGGTTGACGCGTAGGCAAAGGATGATCGTACGTTTTGCTCCTCAAAAGCAAGTTGTTCTTCGGGATTTTTGTCAGCAACACCTGGTAGTGCTTTGTCGGCGGCTTTTTCAACCATGCGCAGCGCACGAGCAAGCTCTCTACCGTTGACTGTATCGAATGTCTCCCAATAAGCATCTGTCATGCACGGAATTTTTAGTGGGTCGCGTGTAATCATCTCAAGATTAAACGTGACGTCTGGGTTGTGGGTACGACACAACGAAACAACGCGTGCCAAATCGAGCATGCCCGCACCGAGAGGCACCTCTGCAAGTAAAAAGCCGTCCTTGTAAGGGGCAACGCCCATGTCTTTAAAATGGGTGGTAAAGGTATACGGTGCCAATGCTTCCACAACCTCCATCGGGTCTTCTAACAACGAAATGTTGTTGCCGGTATCGAGCGTAATACCCATCCATGGACTTCCGAGGTGCTCGATGATATCTATGATTTCCTGAATACGCCAGTCTTTATGGTTCTCGATGGCGAGCTGTACCCTGTTTTTCTGCATAACAGGTGCAGCACGTTCTAACGCAGCAACAGAATCTGCTTTGAATGCCTGGAAGGCTGCCAGCGAAGTGAAGGTCTCATAGCGCCGGCCCCCCAGGCATACGGTGCGCAAAATGGTTGCACCCGCTTCACGTGCGTTGATTACTTCGCGTTCAAAGCGCGCCAAATCAGCATCATCATCTTTCGGAAGAGAAATCTGTCCTTCCAGATACATGTTATGTTTTTCGCGCAAGTCGCGTACTTTCCCCGCAAAGGCGGTTGCCCAGCCACGTACGCCAATTTGGATGCCGCCGGCACCCAGGTTGTGACTATGCGCAAGAACCTGGAGTGCGTCTGTGAAAGCGGGATATTGCGTGCTCGGCGTCTTTGAACGCCACCGAATAGCATACGATGCGACACTGATGCCCATACGGGGGCCGGTGTTTGGGGGCAGGGGTTGTACGAGATGTTGCAGTGAAAGCGGCGCCACCGCTAGTGCTGATGCGGTAGCTGACGTTTCGAGAAAATTGGCGACGATTCATGGTCTTGATCGTTTATGGTGGGAAACATGCTTTAGTCGAGCACTTCGGGAGCCTCCAGCAATGCATCGACGGTCCAGGGGATAACGCGGCCCTGCGACCTGTGCCGTACCCGGCTAACGGTTCTGGCATCAATGGGTGTGGCGTCATTGCCCCAGGCGAGGCGGATGTACGTGAGGATAGACGCTAGCTCCTTGTCATCGAGTACGGAGTGGCCGGGCATGACGGGTAGGATCTCCGGTGCGTCGTATACCTTGCCGTTCACGGTGATGGGCCCTTCAATGCCGTGCAGCACAAGGCGAATGAGTGGTGTGGTTTCGCCGGTTACCCATTCCGAGTTGGCAAGCGGTGGTGCAAAACGGTTGAGGCCGGCGCCATCATTGCCGTGGCATCCGGCACAGCCGGCGAGGTAGTGCTGTCTGCCTGCCGCGTACAAAGCTTCCGTTTCAGCATCCATTGTTTGTGTTTCAACACCTGCATCAGCTGTCTTCGTTTTCCCGGCCCAGGTGAAGCCTTGCATGGCACGGGTGACACTGGATTGCCATGCTGCATCATATTGCTGGGCGTGCATAGCCAATGAAGGCTGTACTGGCAGAACGGTTGGTGTCTCACGCTGCTTGGGGGCATGCACAGCGAGTGCATCGAGCATGATGCCGGCCCAGGGTGAACGCATAGCCTTTGCTTCTTCAATGTGGGCAAGCAGTTGCGTCATTTCTGCCGGCACTTGTCTGTTTGATAAAGCAGTTGCCAGCGTCTCAAGGAAAATAGCCTGGTTTGGGCTGGGTTGCTCCCAATCAGTATCATCCCAGAGTGCGCGCAGAAACGCTGCTTCATGGCCATCCAGGCTACTGAGGATAGCGTCGCGCATCACGGGCTCATGCACCTGCGCGTTTAGCAGCTTCTGCAGGGCTTTTGTTGTGCCTGGAGAAGCAAAACTCCCCATTGTCAGCGCAAGCTGTAACTGCACAGCCGGGGAGGCCTCATCAACAAGCGAGGTCATGGCGACGGCCAACTGCTGGGCCATCGTTTCCGTATGGATCAATTCGAGGACGCGCAACGCAGCAATTTGCACGCGGTCGTTGGGAGTATTCAATGCAATCAGGAAAGGGGCCGGATCGTTGTAGCCCATGCCGGCCAGGGTCCACATGGCATGTTGCCGGCCAAGCGGATCTCCGTTGCCTGTTACCAACCCTACCAGCGCCGGAATGACCCTGGGATCAGCCTGTTCAACAAGCAGCCGCTGCGCTGTGTCGCGGTACCAGCCATCTGCATGCGACAACGCGTTTACCAATGCTGCGCTAGTAGCACCTACTAATTGGGATGGTGCAGGTGATTGCCAATTGTCCGGGGACGATGCGCCAGATGCGGCCCATATGGACGGGGGTGTCGAGCTTGCGATTCAGGGTAACTTCGCGCAAGTACGGTGTCATGTACGCACCATGCTGGACGATACCGCGATACATATCAGCAATGTACAACGCACCACTAGGACCAGTTGCCAGGGCTACCGGTCTAAAGCGCTCATCCGTAGAAGCAAGAAATTCTGAGTCATTGTAGGCAGCTGTGGCTGTCAGCGTGAAGCCCGATTCTTCTATGATGTTACGTTTGATGAGATTACCAACGGGCTCGCAGACAAATACATCGCCGCGCAAGTCCGGCAACGCACTGCCGCGGTATACGAGGGGAGAAGAGGCTGATGTAAATTCGAGGAGCTTCCCTTCTTCGTCGAGATTACCAGGAATATTGCCGCGGTTTGCAGCCAGGTTGGGACGAATAGGGAAGATGCTTCGATCAACGGTAAGGCCGTGATCGATGCCGCTGGTTGGGGTGTGATTGGGGTTTCGTGAAAGGTAATTGGGCGGGACGAGGTCGGCATGGAGTTGCGACCAGTTATAGTTGTAGAAAAGCCTGCCGGCGTCATCGTGCGAAATCCCCCATTGTCCTCGGAATTCCGTAGGCTCTTGTATCCAGTTGTCACCGCGTCGTGCGTAGCGGGTGGTGGACTTTGCATTGTAGTACCAGTTGTCAAGACCACGCCATAATCCGTTTGGCGAGTGCTCCGGTAATCCGCGGCCGCCATATCCCGCATCGATGAGCGTCTTCTTGTCAGCTTTGAGGTCGCCATCGGTATCTTCGGCAAACCAAAGTGGCAGCCGTTCTGCAACAAGTGCACCCCCACCTACAACCGCGAGTGCGCGTGGCAACACAAGGCTATCCATAAACGTGGAGCGGACATCCATGATGCCATCGCCTGTTGTGTCGGATAAGACCGCGATGCGTCCTACGGGAGCCTCTTCGTCCGTGCCGTCGATATCCGCCATGAACCCGCGCATTTCGATCACCCAGAGCCGGCCCTGTTCGTCGAATGTGAGGCCAACGGGATCTTCAATCAGGGGTTCAGCTGCTACCAGCTCGATTTTATAACCGGGCTTGAGTTGGAACGTGTTTAACGCTTCCGATGGAGAGAGGGGAGGGGAATGGTCGGGGTCGAAGCTCGGTGACGATGCGGAATTGGTGCAGCCAGCCATCAGCAGCAGCCAACAGATAGCAGCAAGCCAACAGACAGTAGTAAGCCAACAGACATTAGCAAGCGAACAGAAAACGCTGGGCCACGGGCGTAGAACTCGCGGCACGGGTATCGTGCGCGGCATAAGTGTTCCTGTTTGGGGTGAGAGAAAGCCGGCTCCTCCTTTATCTAACACCCGCCACTTGCATGTCAAGCGTATATACCGCTCCCATGGCCGTGACAAAAAGGGTTTGTCTATCTTCGCCGCCAAATGTCACGTTGGCGGTCCATTTTTCGTCTACAGGAATGTGTTCTATTTGTGCACCCGACGCGTCAAAAACGGTCACGCCATCTCCCGTGAGATAGACGTTGCCGGCAGTGTCGAGTGTCATGCCATCAGATCCCATCTCAGCAAAAAGTCGCCGATCTGAAAGCGTGGCATCCGGGTTGATGGTAAAAGCGTAGGTTTTGCTATCCCCAATATCAGCCACGTAAAGCGTGTTGCCATCCGGCGTCCCGATCAGGCCGTTGGGGCGGACAAATCCGTCAGCGGCTACAGACACCGATTGCCGGTCTGGTGAAACGTAGTACAGGCGTTCCTCTTCGATTTCTTTTTCTTCGCGCGTCCAGTAATTCCGCTTGTAAAAGGGGTCGGTAAAGTAAATGCCGCCATCCGCGTCAATCCACAAATCGTTGGGGCCATTCAGTTTCTTGCCTTCAAAGTCGGTGACAAGCACATCAACTTCTTTGTCCATGTTTATGGACCAGAGCTGGTTGTTCTCATCAGCACAGGCAAGCAAGTTACCCGCATCGTCAAAGTAGAGGCCATTCGAACGCCCTGTACCTTGCATAAACACAGAGAGCTCGCCATCGGTAGACCACTTGACGATCTGGTCGTTGGGCTGATCGGTGAAGTATACGTTGCCCATCGCGTCTACCGCCGGCCCCTCGGTGAATACATACGAGGTATCGATCTGTTGTAGCGTTGCGCCGGCTGCAATGATGTCGCTGGTCGTAGCTGTAGGTTGCGGTTGGGTACAGCTTACAGCCAGTATGAGGATCATACAGCAGAAGCAGAGGTAGGTGATAAAACGATCGTGCATGCAATTGGGGGGCAAGGGGAGAATACGGTGGTGATTTCAAAATCCTAATTTCCGATGTAAAAAGCCATTTTGTACTTTTGATGTGACTGGCACGCGTACTCCCATCTGTTTATCAAACCAGTAAAGCAGCCCTGTGGCACAGAACGAGCAATTTTATTCGGACCTACCTGTGCAGCGACTTTCACTGAGTGGTTTGCTCGATAACAGTGCACATTTTGTTGATGTGCCGGCAGGGTGGCATGTAATCATCACCGACATCAAAAACTCCACGCAAGCCTTTCGCGCCGGGCGGTCCGAAGAAATCAATCTGATTGCAACCGGATGCATCATTGCCACCTTGAACCTGGCCCAGCGGCACCAGATTGAGGTGCCCTTTTTCTTTGGCGGAGATGGCGCTACGATGATTGTCCCGGATGCCATCTGCCAGCCAGCGTTGCAGGCCTTGCAGGTGCATCGTGAAAATACGCGTGCAAATTTTGGATTGGAATTGCGTGTCGGGGCTGTGCCCGTCGACGCCTTGTATGCACAAGATCAGGTATTAAAAATCAGTCGGCTGTTTGTCTCTGACGTGTTTTCGATACCCATTGTGCTCGGCGAAGGGTTGGCAACTGCAGAGCGCATCATTAAAGGCGAAGAGCCGGAAATAGAAGCTGCGTCGCCGGCCCCGGCTGATCTTGACCTTTCGGGGATGGAGTGTCGATGGGATAAAATCAAGCCTGCAACGGAGGCGCACGAGGTAGTATGTTTGCTCGTGTCAGCTGTAAATGAAGAAGTGCAGCGCGACGCGTTCAAGCAGGTTATCGATTTGATCGACAACATCTACGGGCCCTTTCAGGGGCGGAATCCTGTGACTCGTACACAATTGAAGGTGAAACCAACACCTGGCAAGATTGGCCTGGAATCGCTCGTGCGTCACGGCTCAAAAAAATTGGGATACTTGCTCAAAAACTGGCTGCTGACCCTGTTTGGCCAACTGGTTTATTTCAAACAAGATGCCGGCCGGGCTTACATCGAACAATTGGTTGAACTCACCGATACGCTTGTTATTGATGGCCGAATCAATACAGTGATCGCGGGGAAGCGGGCGCAACGATTGCTTCTGGAAAGCGAACTCAACAAACTCGAAGCAGCCGGCCAGATTTTCTTCGGACTGTTTGTAAGCCAGGAATCGATTATGTCCTGTTACGTTCGCGACCGCAAAGACAAACACATTCACTTTGTCGACGGCGCAGACGGAGGCTACACGATGGCTGCAACCGTACTTAAACAAAAACTACGGCGCACCGCATCTGAGTAAACCACAGCGGCGAAGCTCAGCCAACAAGGATTGCGAACCTGTTCAGAGGCCAATTTGTAAACTCCTCACTCCTCACTCCTCACTCCTCACTCCTCACTCCTCACTCCTCACTCCATCACAACCTTCTCCCCAATAGCCTTTCTCACTGCCGGCGCTACCTTGGTCCCGAGCAACTCAATCGCCCGCATGGTTTGATCGTGCGGCAAAGAGCCTACGGTGAGCTGAATCAAAAACCGGTCATTGTTGAACAACTCGTGTTCGTACAGGATTTTGTCGATGATTTCCTGCGGACTGCCCACGAGCGCTGCGCCATGTGGCGCACGTTCTGACTCAAAGTGATCCCGCGTGATGGGCATCCAGCCGCGTTCTCTACCGATGCGGTTCATGGTTTCAGCAAAATACGGGTAGCTTTCATCAGCAGCTTGTTTTGAGTCATCCGCAATATGTCCATGTGAGTTGATGCTCACGTGCATGGTGTTGAGGTCGTGGCCGGCTTGTTTGGCTACTTCGCGGTAGAGTTCTACCATCGGTTTGAATCGCGCGGGCTCGCCACCGATGATGGCAAGGGCGAGCGGTAACCCGAGCGTTGCAGCACGGACCACAGATTGCGGAGTACCTCCAACAGCCAGCCACACAGGCAAAGGCTGTTGAATGGGGCGTGGATAAACGCCCTGCCCGGTTAGGGGTGCTCGATGTGTACCCTCCCATCGAACCTGCTCTTGCTCGCGGACCGTAAGCAGCAGATCGAGTTTTTCGGCAAATATGGTATCGTACTCGTTCAGGTCGTATCCAAACAAGGGAAAGGACTCGACAAACGAGCCACGGCCGGCCATGATTTCTGCGCGCCCACCTGAAAGCAGATCGATGGTAGCAAAATCCTGAAAAACGCGGATAGGGTCGTCCGAGCCAAGTACAGAAACAGAACTCGTTAGCCGTATTTTTTCGGTCTTAACAGCTGCTGCAGCAAGGACTACTGCCGGCGCCGAGGCGGCAAAGTCTGTCCGGTGATGTTCGCCAAGTCCAAATACATCGAGTCCAACTTGATCCGCAAGCACAATTTCTTCCAGCAAATGCTCCATGCGCTCCGCCGGAGAGATTGTGGTATTGGTGTGCGGATCCCGCGTGGTTTCTGCAAAACTGTAGATGCCTATTTCCATGGAATACTACTCGTTTAAGTCGATGATACGCTGTACGTCATTTGAGGTAGATCTAAATAGCCGAACCTGTACGCTACATGCGCCCAAAGTACCACCGAAATAAGAAAAAGATTTCCTACTTCTGTACTTGCCTGAATTCCCGATTCCTCAAGCGAAACCCCGCATTCAGCACCCGAAAATCGGCACCCGAAAATCGGCACCCGAAAATCGACAATCGAAAATCGACAATCGAAAATCGACAATCGAAAATCGACAATCGAATCCCCCCCATAATTCGTATCAGCAAAGAGTTTATCATGTATACGCGTTCATGGGTCAACACTCCCACCCAAATTGTTACAGCTCGGCTTCGACTGATCCTAATGGTTTGCCTGTTGGTATTTTTCGGCAGCTCAACCGTGTTTGCCCAGACAGGTGATGTTGACATTACCGGCGAGCTGAAAAAGTGGCACCCGGTGACGCTTACGCTGGATGGCCCTTCTTCTTCAGAGACAGCAGATCCTAACCCGTTCCTGGATTACCGGCTAAATGTGACGTTTACGCAGGGAGCCACCACGATCGAAGTCCCTGGCTTTTTTGCTGCAGATGGCGATGCGGCCAATACGTCAGCGACCAGCGGGACCAAGTGGCGTGCGCGGTTTACACCGCATCTAACCGGGACCTGGAATTATGAGCTGTCGTTTCGCGAAGGAGACAACGTTGCGATTGATGATTCGCCTACAGCCGGCACGCCGAACGCGTTCGATGGCATAACCGGCTCCTTTACGATTGATGAAACGGATAAGACAGGTTTGGACTTCCGGGGGAGGGGGGTGCTGCGGCAGGTGGGTGAGCATTACCTGCTCTTTGATAGTGGCGAGTGGTTCATTTCCACGGGTTCAGGGAGTCCTGAGAATTTTCTCAACTACGAAGGGTTTGATAACACCTTTTCTACCGGTACGTGGATTCCGAAAACCTATGGCAGTCACATTCCGGATTGGAATACGGGTGATCCCACCTGGGGCAGTGATGAAGGCAAAGGCATTATCGGCGCAATTAACTACCTGTCGAGTGCCGGCGTTAACAGCATGTTCATGATGGTGATGAACGTGCAGGGGGATGGCAAAGATACCTTTCCCTGGATTGCGCACGAAGATTTTTTCCACTTTGATGTATCCAAGCTTGAGCAATGGAATATTGTATTTGAGCACATGAGCACGAAGGGCATCATGCCACAGCTTGTGCTTCAGGAAATGGAAATTGAGCAATTGCTGGACAATGGTGAACTGGGGACAACGCGGACCATGTTTTACCGCGAAATGATGGCGCGCTTCAATCATCTGAATGGCGTGAAGTGGAATATTGGGGAAGAACATCAAACAGCCGCCAATGGGGGGAATACGGATGCGCAGCGGCTGGATTTTGTAAACTACCTCACAGAAATCGACGCATATGACCATCCTGTGGTTATGCACACCTCTGCCGGCCAGAGCAACTACGAAGCGCTCTTTGGACCTTTCCTGGGGCATCCGAAATTTGGTGGTATGTCGTATCACATCCACGGCCCGAACAACGGCGGTGCTGACACGCCGGCCGGCCCTGAAACGTACAAAAATGCTGTTATCTGGCGGGAGAACTCAGCAAATGCCGGCCGAAAGTGGGACATCACGCTCGACGAATGCTGCGGCTGGAATACGGGTGTAAAACCTGATCAGTCCAACATCGAACTGATCCGCAAAGACGAAATGTGGGGGATGCTGATGGCGGGGACAGCCGGTTTTAGCTGGTATCTCGGCTTCGATTCAGACCAGCGCGACCTTACGCTCGAAGATTTCAGACGGTATGATTTCCTCTGGGAGTACTCAGACATTGCCGGCAGCTTCTTTAGAGAGTACGTGCCATTTGTTGACATGAATCCAGACGACGACCTGACACCCGTGGAGAATAACCACGTACTGGCAAAGCCGGGCGAGGTATACGTGGTGTGGCTGCGCGATGGAGGTACAACAACCCTGGACCTGGGAGACAGCAACGAAACGTTCATGGTCGACTGGTACAATCCGCGTACCGGCGGTGAACTGATTTCTGGCGCAGTATCCGAAATCACAGGTCCGGGTGTACAGTCGCTCGGGAGTCCACCGTTTGATACGGGAGACGATTGGGCCGTACTGGTGCGTAGCGAAGATGCGATCAGTCCGATTGTTGCCCGGTTTACGTATGAAGCCGGCGCTTTTCCGTTCAGCGTCAACTTTGATGCGTCTACCTCAACCAGCAATGACGCTGCCATTGTCTCTTACGATTGGGACTTCGGTGATGGCGCTTCGGGTAGCGGCGAAATGCCCAGCCATACGTATGCCGCACCTGGCTTCTATGTCGTTACCCTCACCATCGAAGATGCGCTGGGCAACAGCGATAACCAAATTCAAACCATTGAAATTGAAGATCCAAACGCAATCGGTGCGTTCCTCGAAGAAGATGGATTGCTGGTGATCGAGGCCGAGAACTTTGAAGAAAACGTGACTCGTAATAGCCAGACCTGGACGGAGAGCACAACCTTCTCCGGATTTGAAGGCTCCGGCGCCATGGCTGCTTTGCCCGACAACGGCAGTATTTACGGTAGCGGCTATAGCAGCTCAAGTCCTTACATGAACTTCCTGGCAGACTTTACCAACACGGGGACCTACTACGTCTGGGTACGCGTCCGCGCAGTATCGAGTGGCAACACATTACACGTTGGATTGGATGAAGCGGAAGTGTCTACGGCAGAAGCCATCGAGTCGTTTAACTTTAGTGACTGGGAATGGGTACGGACGTTGAAGTCGGGCGCCAATGCACAGATGAGCATCGGCAGTGGCGGTGAGCATAACATAACGGTATGGATGCGCGAGGACGGTATTCATCTGGATCGTATTCTGCTCACAACAGACGCCGGCTTTGTACCCAGCGGTGCAGGTCCAGCCGAAAGTCCACGGGCTGGTGGCGCCGGCCCAACCGCAGTCCTGTCCGCAACACCGGAGACAGGTACCGCGCCGTTAACCGTGTCGTTTGACGGGACCGGTTCTGTGCCGCCGGCGGGTGCCTCGATTGTGAGCTACAGCTGGGACTTTGGTGATGGCAACACGGGCATCGGCAGCACAACTTCGCATACCTATACTGCCGATGGAACGTTCACTGCTTCGCTTGTTGTGGAAGATTCAAACGGAGGACTCAATGCTGCTACGATAACCATTACGGTTGATCCGGCGCCCGTCGATGATCCGGTTGCCGCGTTTACCGCAAATCCAAACACAGGCACCGCCCCGCTCACAGTTGATTTTGATGCATCAACCTCTACGCCGCCGGCTGGTGCAACCCTCATCAGTTACAGTTGGGATTTTGGTGATGGTACTACCGGCACGGGTGAAACCGTGAGCCACACCTACAACGCTGCCGGCACCTACACGGCTATCCTGACCGTTGAGGATTCAAACAGCAACACGGATACCGAAGAGGCCAACATCACCGTTGAGGATACGCCTTCGGAAGATCCAGTTGCTGCATTTACGGCTGATCCCGTTTCGGGCACGGTGCCGCTTGATGTTAGCTTTGATGCGACGGGCTCAACACCTCCCGAGGGTGAAACGATTACGGCCTACAGTTGGGATTTTGGTGATGGCAATACGGGTACAGGTGAAACGGTAAGCCATACGTACAACGAGACGGGTACCTTCACGGTTACCCTTGTAGTCGAAGCCTCGAACGGTAACACCGACACGGAAACAGTCAATGTTACCGTGAATCCGGTGGCTACAGAGGATGCCATGCATATAGCCAGCATTACAACGGCGGTAGTGCGAGCCAGTGGCAGTGGTACAGTAGAAGCTACGGTATCGATTGTAGATGAGGAAGGCAATCCCGTTGCAGCTGCTACGGTGAGCGGGATGTTCAGCGAAGACCTTACTGGGACCGATACAGCAGAAACAGACGGTGACGGTATTGCTGTTTTGATTTCCGATGGCTTTAGCACACGTCCGGATGATCTCGGTTTCTGTGTTGATGCAGTAACACATGCCTCACTGGTATACGATCCGGAAGCCAACGCTGATGCGTCATTTGCCTGTGAGGGGACCGGCGGGAATGCGCCACCGGTTGCTGCATTCGACGTGAGCAGCACGCTCCTGGAAGTGACCTTCACCGACAACAGCACGGATGCTGACGGAACGGTGACTTCGTGGAGTTGGGATTTTGGTGATGGTGCAACATCCTCCGATCAGAATCCGGTGCACACCTACGCGGCAAACGGTACGTACACCGTTGCACTTACGGTGACCGATGATGCCGGCGCCACAGGTGCAACCAGCCAGAATGTGACCGTCAACGATGGCACCGGCGGCGAGACGATGCACATTGAAAGCATCACAACAGCTGTGGTGCGAGCCAGTGGCAATGGGACAGTTGAAGCGACGTTCCTGGTACACGATGCTAGTGGCTTGCCTGTTGAGAATGTGTCCATCACGGGTGAATTCAGCGGTGACCTGTCAGGTACCGATACAGGCGTAACCAACAGCAGCGGCGAAGTGGTGTTGATCTCTGATAACTTCACAACGCGCCCAGGTATTCTTGGCATTTGTGCAACCGAAGTAAGCCATGCGTCGCTGGTGTATGATCCTGCACAAAACAGTGATCCGGGATTTGATTGTGCCGCTGCTGCACTATCAGGTATGGCGCAGTCGGGTACGGCACCGCGTTTGGATTTCTTGCAGGTTGAAGAAGTGCCAGACGTGTTCAGCCTCGACCAAAATTATCCCAACCCGTTCAATCCGGTAACGGTCATCAATTACGGGATTCCAGAAGACACGGACGTTCGTCTGACGGTTTACAATCTTCTCGGGCAGGAAGTACGCCAACTGGTCAATGTACGCCAGGCTGCGGGTACGTATCAGGTTAAATTTGATGCGGGGCGTCTTGCTGCCGGCGTATATCTGTACCGGATCGAAGCCGGCACTTTCTCCGCAACGCGGCACATGCTACTCCTTAAATAGCTTTCGTAAGGCATAGCCTGTATTCGAGCCCGGAAACGCAGTCTTTAACATCTTTAACATTTATACATCGTGATTTAACGAATTACCAGTACGCAGTTATTGAAATTGTAGCTTTGATCTTTAGTATTGGAAGTAGATACGGATAAAGCTATGCGATCTGTCGTAGGAGTAGTTCTTGTTATCGCCAGTTGTAGTCTCGGATTGTCTTGTGGGCAGCCCGGTTATGCGCAAAACGAAAAGCCTGATGAAAGTCGGTTTACACCTGTTGTGCTCACCGAGGGGGCAACGCTTGATGAGCCGATGGCTTTTGAGGTCCTGCATGATGGACGTGTGTTTATCATTGAACGGAAGGGCGCTTTAAAACTGTTTGATCCTGGAAGCAAGGCGGTAACCACCGTATACACGCAGCCTGTCAATACAAAATACACCAACAAAGAAGGGGAGCAACGGGAAGCAGAAGAAGGACTGGTTGGCCTGACGGTCCATCCCGATTTTGAAACCAAACCCTGGGTGTATTTACTCTATGCCGACGTAGACGAGCCCAAACACGTGCTTGCACGGTGGGACTTTGAAAACGGTGTGTTAAACCCGGCAAGCAAGAAAACCGTCATTGAATTTCCTGTACAGCGAGAAACGTGTTGCCATACGGGGGGCGGTATGGTATGGGATAAAGACGAGAACCTCTTTGTCACGATTGGCAACAACACGGGCAACAACCTGACGGCTCACACGGACGAGCGGCCCGGCTGGCACAATTGGGATGACCAGCGTGGTGCTGCGAGTACCAACGATTTGCGTGGCAAAATCATTCGTATCCATCCGGAAGATGACGGGTCGTATTCGATTCCCGAAGGCAACCTCTTTCCGCCGGGAACGGCCAATACGCTCCCAGAAATCTACACCATGGGACACCGCAATGCCTGGCGGATTTCCCTCGATAGTGAGACGGGATACATTTATTGGGGAGAGGTCGGCCCCGATGCCGTGGAGGATACGGAAATTGGGCCGCGCGGGTACGACGAACTCAACCGTGCAAAAGAACCGGGCTTCTATGGCTGGCCCTATTTCATTGGTGAAAACCACGCGTACCCCTATTACGACTACGCAGCGGATACAACGCGCGCACCCAAAGATCCTGCTAATCCAATCAATACGTCTGTAAACAACACAGGATTGACAGCGCTACCGCCGGCGCAGCCCGCATTTATTTCTTACCCGTACGGTGTATCCGACAAGTTTCCTGAACTGGGTTCTGGTGGACGTTCAGCAACCGGCGGTCCGATTTACAGGCAAGCAGACTTTGAACATGCAGGCCCGGCCTTTCCCCGCATACTTTGAGGGCAAGTGGCTCGCTGCTGACCTGGCACGTGGCTGGATTATGTCGATCGGTATGGATGAGAATGGCGACTACAAATCAATGGAGCGCCTCTTTGACGGCTATAATCCGGCTGAGATTATCGATATGAAATTTGGACCCGAGGGTGATTTGTATGTCCTTGAGTACGGCAGTCGATGGTTTCGCGACAGCGACGACGACAAGCTCGTACGCATCGAGTACAACGCCGGCAACCGGACGCCTGTTGTGGCTGCTTCAGCAAATAAAAAAGGCGGTAGCGTGCCTTTGACAGTAACGCTTTCGTCTGAAGGTACAATCGATTATGACGGCGATGCGCTGACCTACAATTGGCGTGTCACCCACAGAGAAAGCGGGGAAGCTACCGAATACCCCGACGCGGCAGTACAGGAAGTGGTATTGGAAAACGCAGGGGTTTATGATGTGACCCTGGAAGTCACGGATCCCGACGGTGCGCAAAACGCAAAGTCGCTGCAAGTTGTAGCCGGCAATGAGCCACCCGTGGTTGATCTGCAACTGACGAGCAATCAGACCTTCTTTTTTCCTGAAGACCCGATCGTCTATGCAGCGGAAGTGCGCGACGTGGAAGACGGCGCTGGCAGTGATGGCATGATCAACCCAGCCCAGGTGGCCGTGAGCATCGACTACGTATCTGAAGGATTTGACTACGCAGAAGTAATGCAAGGGCAGCGGAGCGTTGATCAATCAACGCGTTTTGCGGTTGCTGAAGCGTTGATGAGCCAGAGCGACTGCTCAGTTTGTCACCAGCCTGATGTACGATCCGCCGGCCCTTCGTATATGGAAATCGCCGAGCGATACAATCCGGATCAGGCTGTGGTTGAAATGCTGGCTACCAAAATTCGCAACGGCGGGCTCGGGCGTTTGGGGGGAAATCAACATGCCGGCCCATCCTGCCATCTCCGAAAACGACGCCAACAATCATTGCCAACTATATGGTGAGCTACGGCGATAAAACAGTTGCTACCATGCCGGTAGCGGGCACGTACGATGTGGCTGTGCCTGAAGGCGACAATGGCCGCGGGAGTCTTGTAATCCGGGCTGCCTACCAGGATCGAGGCAACGATGCCGTGCCGGCGCTTGCTACTGAGGAAGTTATTATCCTCAAGAGCCCCACAATCGACCTTGGCAGTGCAGATAAGACGGAGGGCGTAGAAGCATCGCAGTTTCGCGGAAGTGGTCCAACAACCATTCGTGCCAAAGACAACGGCTTTATTGCATTTGAGAACATCGATATGACCGGTATTGGGAGCATGCGGTTGATTGCTACTGCCTCCAAGCGTTCGGGTGATGTAGGCGGCGTGCTTGAAGTACGGATGGGAAGTGAAAACGGGCGAATTACTCAGTACTGTTGACATTGAAGTGTCACAGAATACAGGGTGGCGTCGCCGGCCAGAGCCGAAGACACTGGAGTTTAGTGTCCAGGAAGGCTTTGCTGACATCTACTTTGTGTTTAAAAATGAAGGTGCAAAAGCCATCGATCCACTGTTCTCGCTATCCAATGTTCAGTTTTTGCGAGCCTCTAATTAACCTGTGTAATTAACCTGTCAAGTTGATCCCTTGATTGCGATTCCGGGGGCACCGATAACGTTTACCTAATTGAATCATCATGAAAAAGTCCACCATCCCACAAGCTGCTTCTTCCTTTACGCGCCGGCAATTTCTTGGCACAAACAGCGGGTGCTGCCGTAGCCGGCGCTTTACTGAAACCAGAGGCATCTCACGTACCCCTCAGTCGTCCTGATATTTCGTGGCGTGCATGTCGGCGCTATTTCATACAGCTACCGTGCACTGCCCGGAAGTGCTGAAGATGTCCTCGGTTACTTGACGCAGGCCGGGTTGGATACCGTGGAATTGATGGGCGGTGTAGCTGAAGCCCATGCCGGCGCACCCGAAGGACCAGGATGGCGCCGCATGCGTGATGCAACGCCAGAGGAGCGTCAGGCATTTCGTGAAGCGCGCGCCAAACACGCTGCGGTCATGAAAGATTGGCGGATGCAGGCTTCGCTTGAGAAATTTGAAGCACTCGGACAAATGTACCACGATGCCGGGGTTAACATCGACATCCTTAAGTTAGGGGACCCGCGGTGGTCCGATGATGAAATCGACTATGCTTTCAATGCTGCCAAAGCTGTTGGTGCACGCGGGATCTGTTTTGAGATTTCAAACGAAGGCGCTGAGCGGATCGCCCCTTTTGCAGATAAACACGAAATGGTTGTTGGTCTCCATCACCATACCCAGATTGCTGAAGAAGGCTTTTCTTTCGATAAGGCCCTTTCCTACTCAAAAAACCTCATGATCAACCTGGACCTTGGGCACTATGTGGCAGGCTTGAATGAGTCCCCTATCCCTTTTATGAACAAGTATTATGGGCGGATTACGCACCTGCATCTGAAGGATCGGAAATTGGGAATAAACGGTGGCGCCAATGTGGCTTGGGGAGATGGTGACACACCGATTGGTGAAACGCTGCGTCTGCTTCAGAAGAAAAATTATCCGATTACTGCGATGATTGAGTTTGAATACGAAGTACCCGAAGGATCGACGGTACTTGCAGAAATTGGTAAATGTGTTTCATATTGCAAAGGAGCGCTGTCTTAGGGATTTTGAGTGCCGAATGCCGAGTTTATTTGGTCTGATGGAGAAAAAACGAAGGGCCAGATGGAAGAGCTCGATTTGGGTGGGTTTATGCCAACTAAGTTCAAAACATGAATTTTGAATGGGTTGTTCGTAGTTGACCTTAAGTAAAATCCATGGTATAGGGCCCAAAAACCTGTAAACTGCAACTTTCAATAGCAAACACACCTAGCCGACAGGATTGATGTGTTTGCACTTAGTGTTATGAAAAGAAGGACGTTTATCAAACAAGCCACGGCAGCTACAGTGGCAGGTAGTCTTCTGGCTTCATGTGCTGAGGAAGAAGCGATGACTAAAATACAGCGGTTTGGCGTTGGTCTGTTTACGATCCCATTATGGATGGAGCGCGATTTTGAGGGGACCTTGAAAACACTCGCCAATATCGGCTACACAGAATTGGAGTTTTACGGCCCATATAGCTTCAGTACGGCTGCCGCCAAAGCTTCATGGGACGAAATTACGCCATCGCTGTCGTTTAGTGGGAGCGGCTACTTCGGTAAAACGCCTGTTGAAGTCCGCGCGTTGCTCGATGCATATGATCTGACGGCGCCTGCCATGCATACGGATCTGGATACGCTTGAGACAAACCTTGATGCACTGGCCGAGGCTGCAGTTACGGTAGGGCACAAGTACGCCGGCATCGCAGCAATCCCCGAAGAGCTGCGCACCTCGCTTGATGATTACAAGCGTATGGCAGAACGCTTTAATCGCATCGGCATGCAGTTGCAGCCCTACGGGATGCAGTTTATGTATCATAACCACGGATACGGCCTGGTTGAACAAGAGGGCAAGATTCCAATGCAGGTGATTTTGGAAGAAACTGATCCCGATTTGGTAGCGATGGAGATGGACGTGTTCTGGACCATTGCCGGCAAAGCTGACCCTATCGCCTACCTGGAGTCGTATCCGGGTCGCTATAAACTCATGCACTTGAAAGACATGACAGAACGCGTTACGTTCGCCGGCGATGGTGGCTCACCAGCAGAATGGATCGGCCTGTTTGATAAAATGGCTGATGCCGGGGAAGGTGTGCTCGACTTAAAACGTATTCTTGCTGCTGCCAAAGCAAATGGTGTTGATCATTACTTGCTTGAGCGTGATATGGCTGCTGATCCAGAGTTGACGTTACAAACCAGTTACACCAACTTGCGCGCGCTAAGTACGTAGATCTTTACGCTGGCTTCACCACATTACGCTTCTGGTTGCTCCCTATGAAAACCATCGTTTTTGCATTTCTACTCATCACGTTGATATCGCCAGGCGCCATGGCACAACTTGAAAATGATGATTCACTGCCTGTTGTGACAACGCAGCATGGTGCTTTACAGGGCACGATGTCATCGGGGATACGCGTCTTTCGAGGGGTTCCGTTTGCAAAGCCACCGGTAGGACCACTTCGCTGGCATGCACCGCAACCGATGGAAAATTGGACCGGTGTACGCAAAGCAGAAACGTTTGGCCCACGGTGTATGCAGCGCCGGATTTTCAACGACATGATGTTCAGGTCTGATGGAATGAGTGAAGACTGTTTATACCTGAATGTGTGGACGCCAGCGCGCAGTACCGAAGAAAAACTGCCCGTATTGGTGTATTTCTATGGTGGTGGTTTATTTACCGGCGATGGTTCAGAATATCGATACGACGGAGAAAACATGGCGCGCGAAGGGATTGTAGCGTTGACGGTCAATTACCGATTAAACATCTTTGGCTTTTTTGCACACCCTGAATTAACCGCTGAAGCTGAATACAACGCCTCAGGAAATTATGGTTTTCTCGATCAGACTGCTGCTTTGCAGTGGGTACGCGACAATATCGCAGCGTTTGGAGGCGATCCTGAGCGGGTAACCATCGCCGGCGAATCTGCCGGCTCGGTTTCTGTTAGCGCACAAATGGTCTCGCCGTTATCACGCCACCTCATTGCCGGCGCCATTGGATCAAGCGGATCCTTGATGGGCACGCTACGCGCAGGGCCCCTGGCTGAACAGGAAGCCAAAGGTGTTGCGTTTGGCGAAAAAGAAAATGCAACCTCACTTGCAGCGCTGCGCGAAATTTCTGGTGATGAGCTGCTCGAGAAAACCAAAAACTACGGCTGGACCCATTTTGCGCCATCCATTGATGGCTACGTTTTTCCTGAAACGCCCGATGCAATGTTTGCTGCCGGCCAGCAGGCCCAGGTACCTTTGCTGCTTGGCTGGAATACCATGGAGCAAGGCTATAACGGCGTAATGGGCGGCCTGGCACCCAATCCCGAGTCTTTTCAACGTGTTGTCAACTCGTTGTATGGTGACGCTGCTGAGCAAGTCCTGGCGGTGTATCCGCATGCTACAAAAGATGAAGTGCGCGCGTCTGCTATCGATTTAGCCAGTGATCGGTTTACCGGGTATAGCACCTGGAAATGGGCTGATTTACATCTGAAAACGGGTGACGGGCAGCCCGTATATCGGTACATCTATGCGCGCCCGCGGCCGGCATCGCGCGACGGGAATACGCCGGCTGCTACTGGTGCTGCACATGCTGCTGAAATTGAGTATGCCATGGGTAACCTCGCAACCAACCGGGTGTACGATTGGCAGCCGGAAGATTATCAGGCGTCGAATGTGTTCAAGCGGTATTATGCCAACTTTGTCAAAAGTGGTAACCCGAACGGACATGGTGTGCCGGCGTGGCCGGCATTCAATCATGATCATCCGCAAGTCATGTATATCGATGCTGAGACAAAACTACAAACTGAAAAGCATGCAGATAGATACAGCGTACTTGATGCACTGGGTGTCCATTAAATCATGTACTTGACGGATCATTTTTTTAACCCCTTGGGTTGTCACGCCAATTCGCTAAAGCTTACACTTTACCACCCCTTTTATTGTGGAAAAAAAGATCCGTGTAGTCCAGTTTGGACTGGGCCCTATTGGGTGCGCTGCCGCCCGTCTCGTCACTGAAAGAAACAACCTGGAATTGGTTGGCGCTGTAGATATCGATCCTGCTAAAATTGGTCAGGATATAGGTAATGTGATAGGGCTTGAGCGTACGCTGGGGCGTGTGGTTACCGGATCTTTGGCTGATGCTCTTGCCGCGCATCCAGCGGATGTTGTGCTGCACATGACCAGTTCGTACTTCGATCTGTTTAATGCCCAGATTGAAGAGATTCTGGATGCCGGCCTGGACATCGTATCTACTGCGGAAGAACTGTCTTTTCCCTGGCGTGACAACCACGATGCCGCTGCTGCGCTCGATGCACGCGCGAAGCAGGCCGGCAAGTCCGTGTTGGGCACAGGGGTAAACCCTGGGTTCTTGATGGATGCCCTGCCGTTGGTCATCACGGGGATCACGCAGCAGGTTGATCACATCGATGTGACCCGTATTATTAACGCTAGCGAACGCCGCGGTCCGTTTCAGAAGAAAATTGGATCGGGTATGGAAGTGGAGGCCTTTATGCAGAAAATGGCGGAAGGCCGCATGGGACACGTAGGATTGCCCGAGTCGATGGCGATGCTGTTCGATACACTTGGGCGACGCATGACCGATTATACGGACACGGTTGAGCCGGTTGTGGCGCAGACACTTACCAGGACGGAGCACTTTGAAGTGCAGGCCGGCAAGGTTAAAGGACTCAAACAAGTTGCCACCGCATCATCACCTGATGGCGAGTTTGCAAGGTTAACGTTTATCGCTGCGCTCGATATGCAAGACGACGGCGATACCATTACCATCAAAGGCACACCTAATCTGGAAGTGAAGCTTAAAGGCACCAATGGAGACTATTCTACGGTTGCTATAGCCGTGAATGCTATTAAACGCGTCTTCGAGGCTCCTGCTGGTGTGCTTACTATGCGTGATATCCCACCGGTGACCGTGCAGCGGTAGGGAGTGCTGATTTTCGATTTTCGAATGCCGATTTTCGATTTTTGGGGGAGAGGTCTAGCTCTGCATCGTGCTTACCGTCATGCTCAGCTTGACACTGTCCTCTCACAATTAACATCATCGGTTCAAAAGGGCACCGTGCCCGTTTATTTCCTCCACGTCATGCCGGACTTGATCCGGTATCCAGAGAACGATTGGGTAAATTAGCCCTTTTAAAAATGTACAGATTCTGAATCAAGGTCAGGATGACAGTTTTCTTAGTTGTGATATAGAGGCAGAGCTAGATTGAAGCATCCACAGGAATGGCAATCGCGGCTTGTGTATGCCGGTAAGGAGGGGACTGATGCATGAAACACAAATAGCCGAGAACCCGAAAGCACGAGAACCCGAAAGCACATATCAAAAGCACAAATCCGAAAGCACATACCTCTAGAAACCGAGAATCCGACATCAAA
The DNA here is from genome assembly GCA_965263205.1 of Rhodothermales bacterium. Taxonomy (GTDB): domain Bacteria; phylum Bacteroidota; class Rhodothermia; order Rhodothermales; family JAHQVL01; genus JBCCIM01. The sequence goes on along the minus strand of CBDHHF010000034.1, from coordinate 183,271 downwards.
GCAGAATAGTTGCTACATTGAACGTAGATCAATAATTACTACGTTCTAGCACCTTACTGCGATGTTTAAGAAGACACACCCCACCGGGACTACGAAGTCCGCTGTCTATTTGGCTCTGCTATTTATCAGTCTGGCCGTTACCTATGTTGCCTGTACCCCATCTGTTGGGGGAGATCAGCAGGTACTTGATGTAACACTCACCGTTGCCCAGGATGAGGCAACGGGGGCCATTCGTGTATATCGAGAAGGCAGCGATTCACCAATACTCACGCAAAATGCGGCCGCTGATCATCGGCCGTATCTGCACCCCATCATGACACCCGATGGGCAAAGCGAGGTGACCGAGTACAGTCCGGGACATCATCCGCACCAAACGGGGCTCTACTGGGGCTTTACCCGTGTAAATGGCCGTGACTATTTCCATAATCCGGAGGGGGATTACTGGCGCAAAGCTTCTGCAGAAGTACTGGTGGACAATGGGGCAGCAGTGAAGTGGAAAACCGTCTACGACCTGCTTGATGAAGATGGCGAAGTGGTTTTGCAGGAGACGCAGGAATGGGAGATGTTCGAGCAAAACAACAACTATGTGCTCGACCTGGTGTGGCGTGGTGAAGCCGTGCAGGATGTGATCATTGGGGAATACGACTACGGAGGACTTTTTCTCCGGATGCCGTGGACCGAAGGGATGGAGGGAACCGCTGTGAATGCGGCCCGCCAGCGCAACCAGTTTGCTGAAGGCAAGCGCGCGATGTGGATGGATGTAGGCATGAAACTCGAAGGCCGCGATGACCTTGCGCATGTTACCATTTTTGATCACCCGGACAACGCCGGCTTCCCGCAGCCCTGGCGAGTTGACGGGCAACTCGGTATAGGACCCGTCCGCGCCCGTACGGGGGACTGGCAAATTGCAGCTGGCGAAACCGAAGAGATCAAACACCGCATGCTCGTATACACGGGTAAACATGACGATATCGTGCTGCGCGATGTTTTTACAGCGTATAGCGGTCAGGGAGAAATGTATTCCACCGCTTCACTGTGGGGCATTGCGCAGCAAGAGGCCATGGAGGCCGAGTTTCTGACGCCGGAGATGGCCGTTGAGGCGATGACTGTCCAGGAAGGGTTTAAAGTGAATGCGTATGCCGGCGAACCCATGATCACCCAGCCCATGGCGTTTGCCTGGGACGACAAAGGCCGTATGTGGGTAGCCGAAAACCGCGACTATGAATCACGCGGTGACGGGTTCTCGAACTCTGGGGATAGCCGTATTCTCATTTTGGAAGATACGGACGGCGATGGTGTTGCTGATTCACGTAAGGTCTTTCTTGAAGGTATTCCGTTTCCAGCTGCCATTGCGCTCGGGTTCGATGGGCTCTTCCTTGGTGCCCCGCCACATCTGCTGTTTGTGCCCGATAAAGATGGCGATGATGTTGCCGACCGCGAAGATATCGAAATTCTACTCACTGGCTGGGGTATTCGCGACCGACACGAGACCATCAATAGCTTTCATTGGGGCCCCGACGGTTGGCTTTATGGACTGGAAGGGTTCGCTACGCCATCACGCATCAGAAAACCCGATGCAAACGATCGGTTGTACAAACACAACGACCCGTTTCCTACCGATATCTTTACACGGGAAGGGGTTGATATCGATGGTGGCGTATGGCGCTATCATCCAATCAAAAAACGGTTCGAGGTAGTTGCTCATGGCTTTAGTAATCCTTGGGGTATCGATTATGATGCCAAGGGGCAGCTCTTTATCAGCGCTTGCGTGATTCCACATATGTTTCACGTTATTCCTGGTGGTATTTACCAACGCCAGGGCGGCCGGCATTTCAACCCGTATGTATACAGCGATATCCAAACGATCGTTGATCACCGGCACCGTTCGGCCCACGGCGGGGCGCGCATCTATCAATCAGATGCGTTCCCTGAAGAGCACAGAGGCCGGCTGTTTATGGCCAATATTCACGAGCATGCCGTGTTGTCAGACATCCTCAAAACGAAAGGCTCTGGCTTCGTGGCAAGTCATGGTGACGATTTTCTGTTGGCGAATAACGCGCAGTGGATTGGATTTTCGATGGAAATTGGGCCCGGAGGGGATATGTATGTGCTCGATTGGCACGACGCCGACATCTGTGGGAAAGACGTGCTCGACAAAGATACGGGTCGAATTTTCAGGATCGCACCAGAGGAGTCGCTCGCTGAAGACTGGGCCGGCCGTTATGACGACTTGAATACCAAAACAGACGCAGAGCTGGCATCTATGCAAGTCAGCCCCAGCGACTGGCACGCTCGCCGCGCACGCGTGGTTTTGCAACACCGCGCCTCAAAACGCGCCATTGAAGCGGATGCGGTTTCGATGTTACAAAACACGTATGCTGGACATGAAAACGCGGATTTCCGACTCAAAGCATTGTGGAGTCTTCATGTTGCACAGGCCATTGATGCCACACAATTAGAAGAGGCGCTGGCAGATGACGATGAGTACGTTCGTTCCTGGGCCATCCAGTTCTTGACAGAAGATATGGATGCTTCGGAGGAGGCGCGTGCGGTATTTGCTGAAATGGCGAAATCTGATCCCTCACCGGTGGTGCGCAAGTACCTGGCAGCAGCGTTGCAACGCCTCGATATGGCAGATCGCTGGGATATTGCGGCCGGCCTTGTGCAGCATGCCATAGATGCAGACGACCACAATATTCCGCTCATGAGTTGGTTTGGCATTGAACCCCTTGTCGCGGAAGATCCAGATCGCGCACTCGATCTCGCCGGCAGTAGTCGCATACCACTGCTCACAGAATACATCGCGCGTCGCGCTGTTGATGCTGATGAAGTTGATGTGTTGGTTGCCAGGCTTGCCGACCTCGAAGACGCGCGACCTGCACTATTGCGCGGCATGCTGGCTGGACTTGAAGGGCGCACAGACCTCGAGACCCCGGCAAACTGGGCCGCAGTGTACGAAGTTTTACAGCGCGATAGTGACCAGGTGCAATCGCTCGCGGTACAGGTAGGCCAACAGTTTGGCGACGCAGAAGCTGCGCAGGCATTGCTGGCTTCGCTAAAGGATCCAGGTACTACAGATGTGGAAAAGAATAACGCAATCCGTGCACTCGCTTCCAGGCAACGGGAGGAATTGAAAGCTGAATTGCCAGCGCTACTCGATAATCCTGCCTTGCAAACGGAGGCCATTCGGGCTGTTGCAGCATACGACGACCGTGAGTTGGGCAGCCGCCTGCTCTCAAAATTCGAATCACTCGATGCTGATGCACGCCGGGAGGTTGCCCAAACGATGGCGACACGTCCCGTTTACGGCTGGATGTTAGCCGAAGCAATCAAAGATAATCCGGGCTATAAAGCTGATATTCCGGTCTATGTAGCTCGCCAACTGCGGCGCGTGGTAGGGAACGGCTTTGTCGAAATTTGGGGGCCTATTGATAGTATGTCAGATGACAAATCGGCGGCTTACGAGCGCTACACAAATCTCCTTACCGCTGAGGCGGTTGCTGCTGCTGACCCAACGGCGGGCCGGCAGGTATTTGAGCAAAGCTGCGGAACGTGCCATAAGATGTATGGAGAAGGCGGCGAAATCGGCCCCGAATTGACCGGTTCGAACCGTGCCAACCTGGATTATATTCTGAGCAACATGCTAAGCCCAAGCGAGGTAATCCAGGACGATTACAAGCTTGTGGTCATCACGACCCACGACGGCCGGACGTACATGGGCAATGTCTCGGGCGAAGACGAACGGCAGGTTACATTGCGGGTTGTTGGGCAAGACGCGGTTGTGATTGGTAAATCGACAATCCAGTCGAGAGAAGTGACGCCCAACTCTATGATGCCGGAAGGGTTACTGCAGGCACTTTCTGATGCGCAAGTGCTGCAGCTTGTTTCGTATTTACGTACCAACGAACAGGTTGGCGAGTAAGCGTTTTCAACATAACAAACCATGTGAGGGGCCCTTGTGGCCCCTTATGTGTTTTTGAGTTTTTGTGAAGATGTTAAAGAACTGTTAGTGAGCTAAACAAATGTCATGTAGCTTCGTATCCCAGCCCAAGATATACCTGGTGTAATACCCTCCGTTTAGGCGTATATGCAGATTCGTAGAAGTCAGATAGCCCTCTTTGTACTATTGACCTTTGTGGTAGGTAGTATCATGGCGCCGGCTTCGCACTATGCGTTTATGCTCTTCAGTGATGCGTACGGTATAGGGGCGCACCACGCGCATGACAGCCATACGCATACTGCAAGCAACAAGCATGCTGCAATGCATGGTCATGGATCTTATGCGCCACAGCTGGTAGATGCTGATGAAGAGGTGTATCATTGTGAATATGCCGACCTGTTTGCCACCTTTGCAGCTACCGGTCCAATAAATGCAGCCGTAGCAGACAGTACACCGCAAAGCGGCCATCTTGGTACACCCACTGATCTTGGGCCGGCCCTTTCTATTCTTGTTGCTTATCACCAGCGCGGGCCACCTGTCTTTTCTAATCGCGCGTAAATACAACCAGACGTTTCTTCGATGTTATCCATTTCTGCTGGAATCGAATGTGGCTACATAAGACGTAGCTGTATTGGCTTCCTGTTGCCTGGATAAGGAGCACGGGTAAGGTACGCGCATCTTGGACGCACGGAATCTCAGTCGTACGGAAGCTCAGGCGATGAATGCCATCGACTCAGATGTCCTGCATCTCACCAAACCGCCATATATGTCAGTCAATATTCGTGACTGATACCTTTTCCCAATATTGGATTAAGCACAGGAAAACTATGCGTAATTTGACCACTTTATCTGTTTTTGCACTTTTTACCTTTGTTTTGGCTACGGATGCGCTTGCGCAAATTACTGTAGGTTGGACGTCAGGGCGGCCTGATGGTCACGCTCCGTTAGGGGTGATGGGCGATCACACACACGGTGCCGGCGAGTTTATGATCTCCTACCGGTATATGTACATGAACATGGATGGCAACCGCGACGGAACCGACCGTCTTTCTTCGGATGAGGTTGTCGATCCGAACAACCAGAACTTTATTGTATCGCCAACCAACATGCCAATGGGCATGCACATGTTCGGGATGATGTATGCGCCAACAAGCAGCTTGACATTGATGGCGATGGTACCTGTTGTATCGCTTGAAATGGACCATGTGACCCGTGCGGGTGGTGCGTTTACAACCTCTTCATCAGGTGTAGGCGATATCAAGCTGTCTGGTCTGTATAAAATAGCCTCGTTCGGAAACAGCCGCGTCCACCTCAATGCCGGCGTATCATTCCCAACTGGCTCCATTGAAGCTGCCGATGTTACGCCGGCAAGTGCGCCAAACGAAGCCCAGTTGCCGTATCCGATGCAGTTGGGTTCAGGCACAGTTGACCTGATGCCAGGCATCACTTACCTGGGCCAGACGCCAGATTGGTCTTGGGGCGCGCAGGCGCGTGGTGTATTGCGTCTGGGTGAAAACGATCAGGACTATACACTGGGCAACCGCTTTCTCTTTACCACCTGGGGGGCACGTAAAATCACGCCCTGGATCAGTGCTTCTGCTCGACTTGAGGCAACCAGTTGGGGCGATATCGACGGTGCTTCAGCCGCTTATGCTGGCGCAGTCAACATGCGCATGGTGCCAACTGTATTTACCGATTTGCGCGCCGGCACCCGCATCGATGCCGGCCTGGGAATTAACACGTACGTACTTGGCGGCCCACTGTATGGATTGCGGTTGGCAGTTGAGGGACTTGTGCCCGTGGCACAGAATCTGGACGGTCCACAGTTGGAAACGGATTGGCAGATTGTAGCCGGCCTGCAGTTTGCGTTTTAAGGCGAGGTATTCTGTTTTGCCTGATACGGTAATGTGAGTAAGGCGAAAGAGGTCCCATACGCTGTATGGGGCCTTTTCTCTTTATTAGCGGTTAGTTCGCTGACTCGTGTTCAGGGCAGTCGATACGCAGCGTAGATTTGGTTAATGGCTGCTCCAGTAATTTGCAATAGTATTCTAGCGTGTTGTCATCGTTTTCTCGGAAAAACCTGCATGTGGTACATTGCCTTGCGCTCGAAATGACACCCTTTTTGTGAAGCGATGCGATCAGGTCTAGCAGAAAAGTTAAAACGGTATCTTGTGTTCTAGTGTCCAGATCGGAGAGATGGGGCAATAGGATGTTAGCCCAGTTTTCTATTTTATCTACAGCGGCGATACCGTTAGATGTCAACGCAAGGGTTTGAATGCGAGCGTCGGTATCGAGTTTTTGTTTTTCGAGCAGCTCTTTTTTGATAAGTGTGCTGATGGCCTGGCTCATGGTGGCCGGCGTTACATCAAATTCTTTGGCAAGATAGCCGGCCCTCCTGCGTGCTTCGTCATGGTATCGCACAAAAATCAACACTTGCATCTGAATTGGCGTAAGGCCCAGCGTTTTTCCCGTCGACCACATACTCGTTCGAAGGGCCTGGGCGATACGATCCAGGCCTGCAACTATCTTGAATAGCGGCTCATTGTGTTGTGAGGCCGGGTCAAATGTGGATGCCATGCTCGAATAGATCGCATTAGAGATTTGTTATGGTATGGATGATACAAAGGATGGGTTTGGGATACCATCTATTTTAACGACGCGATCCAGTCGTACTTCGTGCAGCGTTTCGCCGGCCTGGAATAGCATGAATTCCATCTGATTGCTCGAAAACAAATCAATGACACGACCTTGTACCGTTGCAGGTTTTGGGTCATGTTCAGTAACAAACGCAAGCATCACCTCTGTTTTTAGCGTCGCAAAAGCCTCCAGATGGTCGTAGTACCCACACGAAATTGGTGTATAGCCGTTCGTGTTGGGCGTGCTTGATGGCAGATTACAGTGACTCATATTTCAGTTTGGTTTATGCGCCTGAGTAGTGCGGCTTGCTATTTCGTGTTCTTGCTATTTCGTGTTCTTGCTGTTTCGTGTTCTTGCTGCCGGAATTGTTTCAAGCTGATACAGACGATTGCCAGAGGGCTGGCATGTGCCTCATGCCCATCTGATCAGGCGACCAGACAGGCAAGAGGCCATCATGTAGCATTACTTTTTTTGTACAGTATAAGGCAGGCTCAGATCACCCGACAAGACACTGTAAACTTCATATACACCAAGCAACGGCCGGCTGCTGTCGCTTGTATTGACTTCCATGTATGCACTCACAGCATCAAAATTGAATTTTTTCATGCCGCCGACCCGGGGGACAGGTACAACCACGTGAAGTGCGTTTCTTGCAAGCCGTACGTTGAAGCCTGGTGAGTCCAGATACATGGGCATGCCCGGCGCTGTAGGCGGAAGTACCTTAGCCGCATCTTCCTTCTTTATTTCAACCACAGCCAGGCCGCCGGGGACACGCTCATCTGATCCCAATACGACCCAATGGGTGTGAAATACAAGCCCATCATCATCGTAATTGGCGTTCCCATTTTCATCCCACAACGGTGTGTCGTCGAAATCAGGATGCGATGTGATTGCAAGCGCTACTACACCAGTTGCATTCCTGAATCCGACGTCTTCAGGTTTGAGGGTGGTAGGAAATACATAGGCCAGTACGGGCGCACCATCCATTGTGCCGCGAGGCTCAGGTTGTGTTGCGCCGGCAGACCCTTTGACCCGCATGGTGAAGTGTAGCACATCGAGTGCGGCTACATGTGTAATGCGCGCCTCGCGGATCAGTAAATCGTTGGTTACGGGTAGGGGTGTAGCCTGTCCTAAGCTTTCGCGGGGGAACAGCATTGAAGATGCTAACATCAGTGTGCCAGCTAAAAAGAAAGATTTCATTTTGGCGTGTGATAGTATGTGAAACATAATAGTTAGTATAACTAACTATTAGGGCTGATGCAAGTAGATACCAAAAGTGAGAATGTGTGCTCACCTTGGGATGACAGGGGAGAAGGTTTTTGGCTGATGGGCTAAATGTTGCAGAAATGTGTCGATATTAAATAAGGATGTGACAATTAAAGTAACCGCTGAATCGCCTGAATTGCCTGTTTTGCAGGAATTGGGGATAATTTGTGTAAAATGTTGCGAAATTGTGGCACGATGTTGGTTGTTTTGTGTTTGCCCGGAGAAAGAACACGTCCATCCGTAGAAGAGAAGAGATGAGTATCATGTATAAGCCCCTCTCGCTTGTGATCAGTAAATCCGATCGTTCATTTGATCGCCCCTCCCTTTTTAAGGCACCTTCGTCAATGGCCAAGCAACCAGTGAAGGTCGCGCGGCCTGTAAAAGCAGCCCCTGTACCTATTCAGCGCGCAAAAGACGCTGATTTCCCCCCGATGGGCCGGCCACGCTGTATCAAGAGCTACCGTTCTGATCGCATGGCGATCTATGACGAAACGCACGATACCTTCCATGCCTATTCCGTAACCGAAGCCATCAGCCAGTCCGGTCTGTCTTTTCAGGAAGCTGTAGATTGGGTGGACGACCGGCTTGTATTGGTGGGTAAAGGCTTAAGCCCAGCTAACATGGCCATTGCACTTTCGCTTGTCCTCGCTTCTGGCCTGGTAGCTGTACTGCTCATCGTAGCCATGATCAGTTTCCTGATCTAAGGGCGTCGCTAGTCCAACTATTTATAGTTCGTTGCATTTTCGTTACATGTAGTTTGCTGGAATCTGTGCAACTTCCGCTGATTTGTGTGTTATAACAAATATGTTTCAACACGTAAATAATCATACACGAGCTATACGATGAGTTATCTGGCGAAAGCAACCGAATTACAGGACATGATTCTTAGCGGTCAATTGATGGAAGCCTTTGAGAAATTCTACCACGAAGATGTGGTGATGGTAGAAGGAAATGGCGATTCGACGGCGGGCAAAGACGCCAACCGCGAACGTGAAAAACAATTCCTCGCAAGCGTTGCTGAATTTCACGGTGCCGGCGTAGATGCCATTTCTTCTAATGAAGAGAAAAAGGTTACGATGGCAGAAGTGTGGATGGACATTACCTTCCAGGGTGGCAATCGCGTACGCATGGAACAGGTAACTGTGCAGCATTGGGATGGCGACCAGATTGTCAAAGAGCGTTTCTACTACAACGCCGCTGGATGATTACCAGTTTATCAGACAATTCCCCCTAAATCAAAAGGGATAGGACGCATGCGTACCTATCCCTTTTTGATTTTACAGAACATTTACTCTGCACTAACTCCCTGTCCCTGAAAAATTAGTGTGTCAAGTTCCAGCAAAGTCCCTTTTTCATCACTCTCGAAAGTCAGCACAAGTGTATGGGATCCGCCTGGATCTGCAATCGGAATTGTGATTTCGCGCCATCCGGTGAAGGCTTTGGACTTCTTGACGTTGTTTACATGTCGATCTTCCGACTGTAGCGTCTCGATATAGGCTGCCTGTCGGGTGATTACGGATGTGCCGGCTGTGTCATCCAGCATCGTTTCTGCCAGTATTTCGGGGGTGCCGTCATCCCACCAAACCTGCATCTGGACCGGCTTGCGCGATTTAAACCGAAATGTGATCGCGTCAATATTCGATAAATTGACGGGGGTATAGGTAAGCGTTGCGCCGGCTTTGATTTGCATCACATTCAATGCGGTCCCCCCCCAGTGAAGCGATGCCGGGTGCGCGCCATGCATCATCGTGCTCGCCTGTTCAAACGATGTAGCGTGCTCTGCTTCTTTGACTTTGGGATGCAGCATTCTCGAATCACATACTGCATGGCCATTTTCCTTTACACACGCCTCAACAACTGCATACCGGTTAACGCGCGGTACATCGGGGGCGTGGGTATAGCTGCTATCGATAACCAGGTGCCCCTCCAGATCTGTAAGTTGCTCCAGGGGAAAAGCTGAGGTGTTGTAGCCGGAATATGTTTGCACATAGGCGGATGCCCCAAGTGCCTGGTCGGATAGATTTACAGTGTATGACACCGGCCTGTTGAAGTCGAAGAATCCGCCATCCACGGGGTGTTCAAAAGCGATACCGGCGTTAGCGGTTGGCATCGGTGATGGTGGTGTAGGCTCGGGTTTGGTTGTGCCATGATAGTCAAGTCGCACCAGTTGCGCATTGGCATTGCTCCCCCAGAATGAAGAACCCCATTCAAGGATATAGAGCCGGCCTTGTGGTCCTACTTCGATGTCCATGGGGCTGATATAATCCTTGCCTAGAAGGAAAGGGGAGAGGTTGACCAGCGTTCCTTCTTCGTCGAGCGTAGCCAACTGCACCCAGTTGCGCATCCATTCATAGATCATCCACTTGTTGTCATAGAAGGCTGGCATGGCGTGCGGATGCGCTGTTTTGTCGTTTCGGTGAAATATGGGACCGCTCATTGGATTGAGTCCACCAGCACCAAGTTCGGGGAATTCGTCGGACGTGCCGTTGAGGTAATGGATGATGGATGATTGGGCGGGTGGGAGATTACGCGCACCTGTATTGAATGGAGAGGCATTGACAGGGCCATCAGGATCCATGTAGGGTGCCATATTGTCTTTGGCCTCGGCGAAATAGTAGGCTTCATGCGGGACGTTAGCTCCTGTGAATAGTGGCCAACCGAAAAAGCCTGGGCCGCGCGCCTGGTTAAATTCATCGTACCCGGTGCTGTTGGGCCCAACATCTCCCCAATACACCCAACCTGTTGCATTGTCTATCGAAAATCTGAATGGGTTACGGTGGCCCATCGTATAGATTTCACCCCGATGGAGGCTGTCGGCTTCAAAGAGGTTGCCTTCGGGAATGGTATAACTCCCATCAGATTGGGGCGTGATACGCAAGATTTTACCACGGAGGTCGTTTGTATTGGCTGATGTGCGACCCTGATCTGCATATTTCCTCGTTTTCATATCTGCTGCATCCGGATCGCCTCCCGAATTATCGCCTGTTGAGAGGTACAGATTGCCTTGAGTGTCGAACTGTACGCTTCCAGCGGAATGGCAGCACGATTCCCGCTGGTTATGGACATCCAGGACGGCAATTTCACTCGCCATGTCAATCATGTGTCCGTCGTAGGTGAACCTGGAAAGCCGGTTAAAACTTTGTTTGCCGGCTATGGGTGAATAGTAGATGTAAAGCCAACCGTTCTCATCAAAATTAGGGTCGAGTGCGAGGCCGAGTAGTCCATCTTCAATTCGTTTATCGACGGGTAACCAGCCAACAACGCGGGCAACTCCCGTTGCCGGCTCCCATATTTTTACTGAGCCAGCCCACTCGATGATAAAGACGCGCCCATCGTTGGTGATGTCAATTTCCATCGGATCGGTCAGTTCGCCGGTAAGCACCACTTCATCGAACGCTTCTGCGATAGTGGCTGTCACATCTGCTTCCACCTGACCGGCAGTCCACATAAGCGCGCCGGTAAGATGTTGTAAGAACAGCGGGTCGCTGTAGCTTTCAATGGTGTGTCCCAGGCCTGTGTAAAAAGCGCGTCCGCCGTCAAAATGATGAGCCCAGGCAATGGGGTGATCGTGGCCCATGGTACCTCCTTCGTACGACTGCTCTTCCACAACAGCCAGCACATGTACATTGGGGCGGGGATTTGCTTTGTAGTTATACCACTCGTCATAATGACGCCACTTAATGGGCATATCTGCCGTTGCAGGATGTTGGCGATCGGTGAAAATGACATCAGCGTACTGCCGATCAGGGTGACTGTCGAAGTAGGCGCCCACAAGTTCGCCGTACCAGGGCCAGTCGTATTCAGTATCTGCTGCAGCATGCACACCCAGAAATCCACCACCCTGCTGGATGTACGCTTTAAACGCAGATTGCTGTGCCTCGTTAAAAACGTCTTCTGTGGTGTTGAGGAATACGATCGTTTCATACTGGGTAAGGTCCATGCTAGTAAAGTGCCGGCTGTCTTCCGTAGCTGTTACCGAGAAGTTGTGCTGCTGTCCGAGCTGTTCAATTGCTTTGATGCCGGCTTCTATGGATTTATGGCGCCAGCCTTTGGTTTTTGAGAAGACCAGGACGTTGAAGGTAGCATGTTCATCTGGCTGGGCTAAATCAGCTGGTGTTGCACATCCAAAAAATAGAAGACACGCGCATAGACAGGTAGCTAGCGTTTTCATGGGGGCGAGTATTGGTGGGAAAAGGTAGGTTAGGTTCAATTTGACAAAAAATAACGTGCGTGGCAAGGCATATGAGATGGGCAAGAATTGGCAGCGTGTATTCGTTAATGCATCAACGAGCCGTTGAACTACCCGGTATACGTGATGCAGTTTTGCCCGGACGTGCAACGTAGGAGGGTTGCAGGGTAGCGTTAACTGGATTAATTTCTAAACCAATAGAACGCCGCCCGGCCCTGCGATCCATAATTAGCAGTACCTTTTTTTAGATACCGCGCTACCACCAAGATTATCGATAACCATCAAGCTTCGCCTAGTATCATGCGGAATGTGTTTTTGCTTTTTCTGCTCACTTGTTTCTGGTCATCGTGTACCGAGCGAGAAGTCCACGACGTTGTTGTAATTGGAGGAGGGTTGATGGGCAGCGCAACGAGTTGGCATCTGGCACAAGCCGGTATGCCTGTGCTGTTGTTAGAGAAACAGGACTCCGTTTATACCACAGGTTCCAGTTTTGGAGATACGCGTATTGCGCAGAAACACAGCCTCAAGGACGATGATGCGGCGTATATGCATACGCGAGCCTTGAAAGAGACGGCCGGCCTCGTAGCCTATCTGAATGAGCGGTACGATGTGGCGCGTCCGTACATTATGGAGCATATTTACACGACCGCAATTGTTACCAACCTTCACCCAATTGAGCGAAAGGATACGGTAATACCCGCGCTCGAAAGGCAAGCGGTTGATTTCAAGCTAGCCGACTCGCCGGCAACGGCTGACGCGCTTTTTAAAATGGATATTCCTGAAGATTTATTGGTCTTACGCGAGTATGGCCTGTACACGGGCACACTCAATCCGATGTCGCTCATCAACCATCTACATTTGGCTCTTCAGGGAATGGGAAGCGAAGTCAGGTACCGCAATAAAGTAACTGATGTACGTAAAGAGGATGGGCTCTTCAGAATTGAAGTAGAGGATGGTAGGACCGGAGCGCTTGAGGTCTTGTTTGCTCGCAACGTTGTGTCTGCGGTAGGGCCTTATACGGGCGCCTTGCTTGCATCATTTAACCCGGGCATTGCCGGCCTGATCGAGCCACAGCGCGTTGCCGAAGCGTTTATTAAGCTCAATGACGAAACGTTCAGTCGACTCCCTGTCCCGGATCAGGTACGCTATGCGATGGGGTTTCCGCTAGTCCATGCGCTGGCACCCGATGAGCAAGATCAATTCCAGGCAACAGTTGAATATTTTCAGGATGATGGCAATCCGCTACTAAGGGTGGGGAGTCAGCAACGCTCCGTTGTGTCAAATCTCGACCTGGTATGGCAACTGAATCTTTCATCAGCGGAGCAAGAGGAAGCCCTGGCAAATATTTTTGACTACACCAAGTTGTTGGGGATGGACGTTGCTGCGACGGACTTCGAATACGTCGATGGGCGCTCGAGCGTGTATTCGATGACAAAAAACGCTGTGCCCTATGTGAGTCAGGTCCCTGACGAAAGCGGGGCAGCAATCGACGGGTTGGTGATGTTAGCCGGCATGTCGGGCGTCGGCGCAAAAGACGCAATGGTCTACGGGCTCATGGCTGCCAATCTTGTGCTTGACCGTCAGGACGAGGAGATGCGGTTCAATAGCCTGATGGCACGGTATGGGGCTGAGCGGTTGAAGGAGGATTTGGGCGGGCGCGAGTAACCTCGTCCAGTATTCGTAAATCTGGATCTTAATATATAAAAGGGCAGCTTCACGACCGAGGCTGCCCTTTCTTTATTGCGCCTGTGAGATATCGCGCAGGTTTGGACGCTTTAGCTGCTTCGCTGCCTGGAGCACTCGCTCCATTTCGCTCACGTTGATGGGTTTACTGATGTAGGCATCCATCCCCGAACTCAGATATAACTCTTCGTCACCTTGCATCACGTTTGCCGTCATGGCAACGATGTAAGGCTGCGAGGTACGGTCAGCCATATTTCTGATGCGTTTCGTTGTTTCAACGCCATCCATTTCGGGCATGTTGATATCCATGAAAATCAAGTCGTATGATTTGTGGGCTATCATAGCTAATGCTTCCACGCCATTGTTGGCAATATCAGCTTTGTACCCGACACGCTCCAGAAATTTAGTTGCGACTTTCTGGTTGATCACATTGTCCTCCGTAAGCAGGATTTGCAGCGTGTCATGTATGCCATGATCAGCATCGACTACTTTATGCGGAATCGTGTTGGTTGGCGAAATGGCATGTTGTTTATAGTAGCTGGAAAGCGCTTCTCGCAATTGCCGGCGTTTGATTGGCTTAAAAATCCGAATGACATTCGGGCCATAAAAGACATCTTCAACATCGTAGCCCTGGTTGAGCAGGATGATGAGCGGATGATTTTGCGTAGCAATCAAGGTGTTTAGATCCTGCAACGCATGGTGCTGGCTCCAGTCGATCAGCAGACAGTCCGTTGTTGCCATCCCGCGAGCCGCCATGAGTTGGCTCAAGTTGTCATACGCAAGTACCGATGCACCCCACGACGCCACATGATGTTTGATAATTTTAAGATTGGAAGGCTGATTGCTAAACACAGCGATTTTTTTGCCATTAAATCGATGGCTATCAACCTTTAGTTTGGCGTAAGCTACTTCGTCAATTTCGGCCTTGATGGTAAAGAAAAACGTAGAGCCAACCCCGGGAATACTTTCCAGCCACATGGTACCACCCATCAGTGCACTGAGGTTTTTACTGATGGCTAGTCCGAGGCCTGTTCCACCAAATTCACGCGTTGTGGATGCATCGACCTGGCTGAACGACTTGAATAGCCGGCTTTGTCTGTCTTTGGGAATTCCGATACCTGTATCGCGAACGGCAAAAGTAAATGAACCACTGGTAGCTGTTGCCGGCGTGTAACTCACCGATACCGATACTTCACCTTCGTTGGTAAATTTAATCGCGTTACCTACCAGATTTGTAATGATCTGTCGTAATCGTACGGCATCCTGGATAATCACTTGCGGTACATCGGCATCCATATCCAGGGATATGTTGAGGCCTTTACGCGACGCAGTAAACGCCATAAGGTCCAACGTATCTTCGATAGAGCGGCGGAGATCAAACTGTATCGCTTCTATTTCGAGTTTGTTGGCTTCGATTTTTGAGAAGTCGAGGATGTCGTTGATGATCGAAAGCAGCGTCTCGCCGCAGGAGCGGATCGTTTGCACAAAGTCGAGTTGCTCGTCATCAAGCTTGGTTTCCATGAGCAAGCTTGTCATGCCAATGGTACCGTTCATCGGTGTACGCAACTCGTGCGACATGTTCGAGAGAAACTGGCTCTTGGCAAGACTTGCGCGTTCTGCTTCGTCTTTCAGGTTTGCCAGATGAATAAGTTGATCCTGGATGGTATCCGTTTGCCGGCGTACCTGTTTTCTCAGCAACAGGCTCCAACCTAAAGGCAAAAGCACAGACCCTAAAAGGCCTATGAGCAACCATTTTGTGTTGGCTTTTGTGAGCCAGGGGCCATTGTTAATGATTTCTATATCCGCAGCTGTACGCAGATGCAGCGTAAACGGGCGGCTATGCGGTAAGGTATCGTAGTAGCCGGAATAATGGGCTTCGGCTACGCCTGTAAGTGAAAGCTCGCTGCCTTCGCGTATATTCGGAGGAAAAACTGCCTGGGGAATGGTAGCAATAAACCTAATGCTATCTGCAGAAACCGAAAGCTCAACTACATCTTTGTTTTCGCTGATTTTTTCAGTGAACACAGAAATGTTGAGTAGCCAGTTGTTAATCGCAAAATTGCTGGCAATTATTTCTTCTAAAGCAAGTGGCTGAAGTATCTGTTCAGAGCGGTTGCTTTGATTAATAACAACGTCTTTTAGCTCGGGCGAATATTCGCCTAGTTGCGGGAAGCCTACAATATCTACCTTGTCAAATAGCTGTAACTGACTCAAGTCTTCCGTATAGGCGCGTGTGCTACCCGTTGAATCTTGCAGAACAAAGTAGCCTGCAGGATGCAGTTGTGTGATATGACCCTGAACACGCACAAAGTGGCCTTCATCTTCTGCCAATCTGAACGTTGCAACGTCTTTGATGGGAGAAAATGGCAAGGTTTTCAAATTCGACGGGCCGGCTTTGGAAACGGTGACATTTTCCCATTCTGGTACATAAAATGTAATACCAGTAAGCTGCCTGTTAAGGTTGAACAAGCCGCCCGCTACGCCTTCAATGCTTACGATCGCTCCCAGTAGCGAAGGATCATATTGATCGCTGTTAAGCCTGATTTCGACCAACTCATCACCAACCGCAATTTTCATAAGTACACCTATGAAGAATGAGGGGTCATCAATCAGGGTGATGCTGCGTACAATGCCTTCAATACGTGCCCATTTTGAGTCGTATTTACCTGCAAGGAGGTAGAGGGTGCTCGTAAGGGGTTCCGGTATTGCTTTGCGTCCGAGTACCTTAATGGTTGTACTCGAGCCGACCATTGGAGCATATGCACCCGGATTGGTTTTGCCGGTAACCTCTACAAAGTCGCCTGCTTGAGCCAGCGTATCCGGGTTCAGCAGGAATATACCATCGATGTCGTCCTGGAGAAAGCAGAACCGCATGCCAATTCCATGACAAAAGGTTATCACGCCTTTCAGGTGTACCGAATGTGCCGCTGCGGCTTCTTCATCCGAAAGCATACGAATTTTATCGATGCTTGTGATCGGCGTCTTTTGTAGCCTTGTGGCCGCTTCTTGTGCTGTTGCTGATGAAGCAAGCGTCAGGCACATCAACCAGACAAGAATAAATCGACTTGATAAATGTGTACAGGTCATTAACGGGAACGGAATACCTTTCGGGTACAGAATACCTTATAGAGGGGGCGGCAGTGCGGCCTTCCTAAATCATATGCTAATTTATCGGCATGCTATCCGCTACATATAATGCCACGTGGGTCCTGGCAATTATAAGGTTAGATCTACGATAATGCTGTGCTTGCAGGGTTTTGATCGGCAATCGTTTACAATAGAAAACCAGAATTCAAAGAAAAGCTAGTGGCTAGCGCTGGGCGACGCATGTACACTTCATTTCTGGTTTCAATGCTGATGTAATGTGAGGGCCTTTTAATAATATCGTTAAAATAACAATAAACTACTGAAAGTTGGGAAGAAATTGGGTAAGAAAGATGAGACGCATCTGGTGTAAAACCCATAAATCCTGGAGGGTTTCAGGGTTTGCGATCGCAAGTTGCAGGTTGAAGGTTTTTGGACCCTATATCATTAAGTTTGGCAAAATGTGGCCAACCAACCCATCAAAACTCATGTGATTGCACTTAGGGTCTACAAAAAAGCAGCACGTATCACTCCTTGGAGGATACGTGCTGCTTGCTAAACTAATCGTATGGAGTTTGGCTAGAACATGTATTTTACGCCAAACTGCACCTGCCAGCGAGAAAACAGGGACGGGTCTTCAATAAATGTTTCAGGTGGTCCTGTAAACTGGAAGACAGGGTCTCCGTTTTCGTTAAAGTCAACCAGTGAAAGCGGTGAGGTTGCAGCTGGATTAGCCACCTTCCTGATGCCCCAGTCTGAATTCAGGAGGTTGCCGACATTGAGAATGTCGAGGTTCAACTGCACCGTCTGTTTCCGACTGCCGACGTTGAAGGAGAGGTCCTGAATGATTTTCAGATCGAGGTTATTATACCACGGGTTAACGGCACCAAATCGTTCTGCAATTTTACCCCGGTTGTTTTTCAGGTAGTCATCCTGCTCAATAAATGAGTCAAACGCCAATGCCTGGTCGAATGCGGTAGCAAGTACGCCGCCATCGCTGCCCAAACGATCTGCAAACAAAATCTCGCTTGGATCGAATGCATCGGTTGGGATGTAGATCAGATCATTTCCAGCCTGGCCGTCGCCGTTCACATCACCGGAATAGATGAAGGAGTAGCGGTTGCCGCCGGAGATGATGAAGCGGTTACCTTCCGCCGCTTCAAAGAATAAGCCGATGCTTGTCCGAGAGTTCTCTGACCACGTGTGTGCATAGGTTGCGCTGGCAACCACGCGATGGCGATGACCAAACTCTGACTTGGCAAGTGCTGGATTGTTTGGGTTGCCTTGCACAGGTTGGTTCTGCCAGAGTACACTTGCAATCTCGGTTGACTTCAGCTTGTTCTCCGCTTCGGTGTAGCTGTAAGCCAGGTTGGTGTTCAGGCCTGATGCAAACGCTTTGCGAAGCTGAGCCGTGATGTTGAGATTGTACCCTTCATCGGTGTTATCAATTACATAGATGCCGGCACCACCATCAGGGTTGAGTTCATAGGCATCGAGCCCGCCATAGTATGGCCGGCCATCCCGCAAGGTACGTACTGGCTGCCGCAGGTCGGCATTGCGCATCACAACAGCATTCAGGTCTTTGCCAAAGATCACTTCAAGCGTACCCAGCAAGCCGTCGCCCAACTCATGATCAAGCGCAAGGTTTGTGGTCCAGATCTGTGGGAATTTGAAGTCTGGATCCATTGCGTTCAAGTCGAACGACTGCTGCAGAATCGAGTCATCAGACGTTTGCACCTGTGCTATATCTTCATTACTGAACGGTGCCCAAATATTTGGATTTGCACCGGGGTTAGAAATAACGTTGCCAATCCATACAAAAGGCACGCGCCCTGTGAAAATACCAGTACCACCGCGCAATTGCGTTTTACGTTCACCATCCACATTCCAGTTGAACCCTACGCGTGGCGAGAACAATGGCGTTGCACCCGGTAACTCGCTCTGGTCGACTACTTCAGCTTCTCCGTTCTCATCCAATGCCGTTAAGCCACGAGAAAACGGATTGTCGACAGGGTCCGTAAAGTACATCGGGAAATCGACACGCAATCCGTAGGTGAGGCTGAAGCGGTTGTTTACCAGGAACTCGTCCTGGGCATATACAGAAAGCTGGCCTACGTCAATTTCTTCCCCTTTAAATGGACCGCCGCCGACCATCGAATTGAAATCGATGAAGTTGTCGGGGTCGTTTGGATCCGTTGCGGCAAAGAAGTCTTCGAGCGTGAAGAACGTCGAGCCGATAGGGCGAACGAAGTAGGGGAGGAAGAAAACGCCGTGGCGGAAAATATTGAAGGAGTTGAAGAACGAGAACGTCTCGAAGTTCACGCCGGCAGTCAGTACATGGTTGCCGGCAAAGTAACTGAAGTTGTTGGTCAACTGCAGTACATCCTGGTCGAGGATGTTGTGGATCGAGAAGGGTTCGTGGCCTACGGTTGTGTAGGTAACGCCGGCTTCTCCAATTTCCACCGTTGGGAAGTCTGCACTGAACGGTGCCCGGAAGTCGCGGAACCGGTTGTAACTTGCAAAAAATCTGTTAGAGAATTTGCTGCTACGGCTGTTGAGTTCCAGTGCAAAGGAGTTCAACTCGTTGTTAATCGCGTAGCCAGAATTCTGGAATGGCAAACTACTTGAGTTTGGCCCACGGCCCGAGTTGAATACGCTAAGTACCGTTGCGTTCGGGCCCAGGTCCCGGCTGGCGTCCAGGTAATTCCAACGCAGTGAGAGATCGTTGTTCTGGTTGATATTCCAGTTCAACTTGACCAACAGTTTATCGTTGTTGGTTTCGTTGACGTAGCCATCATAAGGTCCGGTTTCATAGCCGTATACATCACGCATGATGCGGCTGATTTCATCGAGTGTTGCTGCGGAGACACGAGACTCACCAAACGTGACATTGCCGTCGCGATCTGCCACAAAGTTCGTCCCCGGGTCATCCCGCCGTTCCAGTTCGCCATTCACGAAGAAGAACAGTTTGTTCTTGATGATCGGACCGCTCAGTGTGAAACCTGACTGGTTGAACGACAGATCAGGATTTGCAACCACCGTCTGCCCGCTGATTTTATTGCCGACAAATTCTTCGTTGCGGGCGTAGGTGTAAACAGAGCCTTTAAATTCGTTGGTACCGCTCTTGGTTACTGTGTTTACGTTAGCGCCCGTGAAGCCGCCTTCGCGAACGTCAAACGGCGCAATGGACACCTGAACCTGCTCAACAGATTCGTAAGGCACTGGCTCTGCGCCGGCCTGTCCGCCTGGCGACGGGTCGTCGAGACCGAAGGGGTTGTTGAAGTAGGAGCCGTCGAGCGAAATATTGTTATACAGCCAGTTGCGGCCGCCAAAGCTCAGGTTGCCATCATTTCTTGGGTCAAGCCGAATGAGGTCGCGTGTACTGCGGTTGATGGATGGCAATTGTGCCACTTGCTCAGGGCTTATGTATGTAGCTGCCCCCGTGCGACTGGCATTCAACACTTCATCTAGCTCTGCTGTGACAACGACATCGTCAAGCTCAGCTGCCGACTCGGAGAGCGTGAAGTCTAATTGGAGCGTTTGCCCCAGGCTCAGGAAGACATTCTCTTCGGTTTGCGTCGTGAAACCAATGAAGGAGACGGTAATCTGATAGGGACCACCAACGCGCATATTCTGGATATTGTAATTACCCTGAATACGGGTTGCGGAACCGTACTGCGTGCCACTGGGCATATGCACAGCAACAACGTTGGCACCAAGGAGGGGCGCGCCGGCTTCATCTGTCACGATACCGCTCATGGCAGACCGGGTTACACCCTGGCCGATGGCCGTGTTGGTCAATACTAGCAGACCAAACACCATCCATACAGCTAGTCTATACGTATACATCCGTGTGTTTAACCACATAAGATCTTAGGGAGAATGAAGAAAAAAAGGTGGTAGGTTTAGCACGCTTGTGGGTCTGGAGCTTCTCCTGCTCATGTGGTGGCGGCAGGATTAATTTAGCGTGACTAAAAAGTTAGGACAATGTAAATAGCTGCAGCACATTTCGCCGGCTCGAAGTGTTAACATATTGTTACGTATCTGTAACGCAACAAAAAATCCTGCCCAATTTCAAAGAGAATTGGACAGGATGTTGGAACTTCAAGTTAGTAACGAGGCGGGTTGACTGGTGTCAAACCTGGGAGAAAGGTAGTGGTCTGAGAATAATGCTCGTGATGTTTGATACAGTATCTTTGTAATACGTATCTGCTTTCATTTTTTCCCACTCCGGATGCACCAAGAATTTGCCCCATGCCTCGCTTCGGGCAGCCATATCTTTAAATGTAAGCATGTACGTCAGGTTGGGAAGGCGATCGCCGATCATGGCTTCGCCGAAGAATACAGGGATGAGGCCAGTATCGAGGAAAATCGGGATCTCACCATTATTGAACATGTGGATTTTCCTGATTGCTGCTTCTTCGCTGTGGCTCTCGTAAATTCGCAGTTCAAAAATGCGCGCTTTATGCTCTGCTGCAGCTGCCGGCACCTCCAGGTGCGGCATGGCATCAAATCCCTTGAAGAGCGAACTCTCTACCCGTGTGTAGCCAGGGTCGTCGAGTGTGGCTGACAGGAAGTCTTTACCTGCGGTCTGATAGGCTTCATCTGCAGCCAGTTTACCTCGCAAGCTGCTCATCGCATCAAGCGAATTGTGGCTTAATAGTACGTACGTTGTTGGGTCTGTGGGGCCATGTACCACACTAAACACGCCAACGTTGCTGATGCCATGTCGATTCCAGGCGGGGATAGCCACAGACTCAAGGAAAGAGGCAAGGCGTGCCCGGTGTGATCCGACCCGGCTTACATACTTCCTAAGTTCGAAAAAACTGGCATCTGCTGCTGTGTGTTCACTTCCTGTTTTTGCAGCCAAAGATTGCGGTACTGCCGCTGCTAAAGGAACGGTGCCGGCTGCCTGTACAAATTTACGTCGATTCATAGGGGCCCTGGGAAGAAGTCCAAAGAAATAGCCCGGTGCAGCACATCGACCACACCGGGCTAAAAGGTATCAGTAAATCTAATTCAGAATCGGTGTCAGTACCATGTTCCGGTAGTGCACCTCACCGTGGTCGCCCTGCAGAAAAATAGGGCCCGCCGAAAACTCATCTGCTGTCATGGCGCCTCCCGTGACACCTTCTACCGGTGCATTATCAATGATTTTTTTGCCATTGAGTTTAACGGTCACGTGATGGTTGTACAGGGTGATGTCCATTTCCTGCCATTCACCTGCCGGCTTTTCAGCTGTTTCAGATGGGACAATGCGGCTGTACAGCGCACCCATGTGGTGTGAATCGCGTTTCTCGCCATAGGTATCTGCCACCTGGATTTCATAAATACCGCGGAGATAGACACCACTGTTGCTGCCTTCGGGTATATTGACTTCCAGTTTAATGTTGAAGTCTTCGAAGGTAGCATCGGTGCGAAGGTTACCATAGCGATAGTGGTAAGGGTCACCTTCAGGCTGTTTTGGCGTGTTGGAAAGTACACCGTCTTTCACAGACCAGCCGTTTTTGAAGTCATCTTCGATGAGTGACCAGCCGTTGGTGCTGCTGCCAATCAGGGCAATCGGATCGCCATATTGGGCAGATGAGAGATCCGGTGCGTCAGGTAAGGCCGGAAGACGCTTGCCTTTGATCGGTACCATGCGTTCTCCTTCTCCATTGCGCATCGGAAGGTAGGCACGGCCAACGATTTCATCGAAGCCGGCCTGTAATTCAAGGCGATGGGTCACGTGGTGAACACGATCCATTTTCCCTTTAACTTCTTGCACACGGGTAACAACGAGCGAGCCGTCTGTGACGTACACATCAGCTACGGGAAGAACACTTCCGCCGTACCACAGGAGCTCAGCATCCAGAAATCCGTCGTTGTCATGCACGTTTAACCAGCCCGCGCCTCCTGGTAGGTAAAGCGCCCATTTGCCCATGAAATCTGCTGCACTGTCCTGGGCTTGGGATGCAGGTGCAGGAATGATGCCGATTAGAACAAATGCGCAGAGCAATAGCTGCGTAAAAAATTGTTTTTTCATGCCGTGTCTCTTCGAGCGTGTCGTTTGGTTGGGATGTTGGTCATGCGAGAGCGGTGGTCGCATACCTTACCAGAATCTAACAATGCCGTATACGAGGCGCAACTACATGCACACATATCAATCCATCAGGATTGATATGTGTGCTGTTGAAAGTTGCAGGTTACAGGTTGAAGGTTCTTTGGCCTTATGGGATCACGTTTACTTTGAAGCGGCTTACGAAGAAGCCCGTAATATTTATATGACTGTACTTAGCCTTCGTACAGCTAGGATTAACTTTATTGTTTGAGCCTTTCAATAGGCTTTTGTGGACCTGTGAGAATCATGCGTGCCCATGTGAGGTCGTTGTCCCCAGTGCCGTAGATCATAAAATGGCCGCCGTACGCACCGCCATCGGGGTCGCAGTGGACAATTTCTAGTCGGTATTCATCGCCAACTGTTGGAGGTCGCCAGTCTGGATCACTTAGCGGGAGGGTTTTTGCCATTTCCACGCGTGCTTCGAGAATAAAGTCGCCTGCGCCAGTACCCCAGGGATTCATCTGCAGACTGTAATCTACGGCGTCTTCAGGGATGGGCTCTTCGAGGTAGGTTGCGTCTGCTGAGCCGTGTCGCCACCAGGTGTTGTACGCCGGCCGGCGGTCATCTATCACAAAACAAAAAGCATTGTCGCCACGGGCAAACGCTTCAGGGGCATTATCGCCGGGAGCCTCGATAAACCAGCAAATGGAGTCTTTGAACATCCAGCGGTGCGGCGCATGCTCAGGGTCATCCCGGTCATTGAAATTATCGACTACTTCAGCACCCAGGTACAGATAGTTTTGATCCCAGGCGATGTAATAACGAGCGCGCAAGTCATCTTCGGGGTGCGGTTCGTCGTCGCGTTGGTGGGTGAGTCGATTGCGCCGGCCTTCATCGTACCACGCCTCGTGCCGGATCCGGTAGATATCCCAAACACCATCCGTAAACGCCCGGTCTTTCCAGTCAGCCAGGTTGCCATCGATGGTTGGGGGCGTTTCGAGTTGTGGTACGTAGAGGACATCGGCCGGAGGGATTTGTGCGGAGCTTATGGTGAATGCACAGCTTCCTAACAGAAATAGAATAAGAGCAAAACGCATGGGGGGCTAGCATTGGTGGGAGGATTTTTTACATTATAAGCGCTCCTAGAAACGATCCGCAAGCGATACCGCTGTTTATCTTATGGCCATGCCCCTGTCTGCTTTTGATCCCCGTTCGTTGCTATTGTTCTTGCTGGTGCTATTCAGCTGCAAACAAGCGGATGTGCCGACACAGGAAATTACGCTGAAAGATGCACTGACATTCTATGCATCGTTCGACGAAGGATTTTCCGCCGACTTTGCTGACGGCGATCCCACCCTGTACACCGCACCATCCTGGGATCCTACTGTCGATGTGGAGCCGATAGAGGCCGACAATGCGCTTGTTAGCAGGTTACCCGAAGGTGGGCGAAGTGGTGGTGCACTGCGCTTTTCGACAAACTGGAACCCTGTTGTGTATTACAGCGGCAAGGATAACTTTCACTATGCTACCGAAAATTGGTCGGGTGCTTTTTCGCTCTGGTTGCGCGTTGATCCTGCCACGGGCCTTGCTGATGGGTACAGTGATCCGTTCATCATCACAGAGAAAAACTGGGATAACGCATCGTTGTATATCGATTTTACGGATACAGTGCCGCGTGACTTCCGTTTTGCCGCATTTGCTGACCATACGGTTTGGAATCCGGAATTACTTGCCTGGGACGACGTAGCGCCGGCAAATCGCCCCATGATTGCATTATCCGAACACCCATTTACTGCAGATACGTGGACGCATGTGGTGTTGTCTTTTGAGGGATTAAACGGGCAGGCAAAGATTACCGGGTATTTAAACGGGGAGTCTGTCGGGGTTTTTGAGCGAGCAAACTGGACGCTGTCCTGGAATCCTGAAAACGTGATGATGGCCATCGGCCGGCACTATACGGGCGATCTGGATGATGTAGCCGTGTTTAATCGGGCGCTTACCAAAGAGGAAGTCCAGGCACTCTATACAACAGCTCTGGTCGATTTACTCTAGGGACCAACCGATCAGGTTGTTACCCTGGCGTAGTTTGTGCGCTATCCAGTGCTCGGGTGCTTTTTCTATACATTTTCCCTTCAGTGTGCGGCAACTGATGTGACGATCATCACTAAAGAGGTAGTAGATCCCTAAAATCAGGAACGAGCCTTGCTACGCTTTAACTGATAAAGAATAAGCAGGAATTAGGGAATAAGATTTCGATAAACCCACTTTCTCTTCCTCATTTACCACAATAATCACGCACGCAAATAAGAAAACGCTTCTCTGTATTTCATAATTGCTCGGTTTTATGAATACTGTTCGAGCCATATTAGAGCAGAAACGCCTCCCGCTGCTAGACCTTAGCTCGCGCAGTGCACTCCTCAACTATGTACTGCATCAGAAAAGGGGTATAGAGCTTATAGACGTTGCTGCCCAGGAACTGTACGACAAGCTTGTACTGGATGGGCAGGCGTATACATTTGATACCATGGCAGAGCCTGGTACAAGTGCGCCGCGTGCTACACCACCTGCCGGCCATGCGACCGCACGCCTGCAAACGCCGTATGCACCCTCCCAGTTACAGATACGACTCTCACAAACGTACTTCGATAGCGCGTCGTCTATCAACGATTTAGGCAAGACGCTGCTCTTCCTGACGCTGGGAAATCTGACGTGGATACCTAAAGAATCCGAGGGGGCTTGCATCGCACCGCTCATCCTGGTACCCGTTCGTCTGCATCGCGATACCATTAACGCTCCCATCAAAGTCTGTTATACCGGCGAAGATCCACAGGTTAATCCGGCTTTGCTACATGTCCTGAAGCAAGATTTTGGCCTGGATATACCCGTTTTTGATCCGTTTCATCCCAATGGAGTCAATGGATTCCTGGATATGCTTACCGCGCTGTTGGATGCCTATAAGGATTGGCGTGTGGGCCGGCATCGGTCGCGTATTGACTTGTTCGATGTTGCTGAAGTCAATATCCACGATGACCTCGCGGTTTCTGAGACAACATGGGGCGACCCCGACGAAAATGCGTTGCTGCGCATGGTGCTTTCTGAAGGGTTTGAAAGCGCTGAGATTCAGTCGGGCGAAACAGTTTCTATCGATTTTCTGACCACACCAGGTGAAATCAACCATGTGCTTGATGCTGACAACGAGCAGTTGTTGGCTGTGTATGATGGATTAAATGGCATAAACTTACTGGTGGATGGACCGCCTGGTACGGGGAAAACGCAGACGATCACGAACCTCATTGGCGCCGCTGTTTCAGAAGAAAAACGAGTGCTCTTTGTCTCGAATAAAGTTTCTTCGCTGAATCAGGTGGCTGATCGGTTTGAACGGGTTGGATTACGGCATATCATGTTGCCGCTCTATGGTCAATTTGTAGCGCGTCGCACGTTTATGCGGGAATTGCAAGACGCTATTGTAACCCGTGACCAGGTGCAGGAAGACGAACAGACGCTGTTAGAATCACTGATCCGTACGCGCGATCAACTCAATGTGTATGTCAAATCGCTCCATACGCCTATTCGTGAGAGCGGGATAACGCCGTATGAAGCGTACAACGCAATGGCTGAACTTGATCTGCAATTGCATGGCATTGCTTTGCCAGAGTTTGACGGTTCCATTTTTGTCACCCAGCCGGCTGCCCAATTCGACGCTGTCCTGGAACGCGCCCGCGAGCTTGAAACGCATCTGAAGCGGCTTGGTGTTGTGCAGCGTCACCCATTTTGGGGCAGTAGAAAAACGCTGTACAAATCTACAGATAAACCAGAGATTCGGAAGCATTGCCGGCTGGCAGGGATGGCGCTTACAACGCTCCGTATGTCGGCAACAGAGTTGGCTCATGTCATGGGAACGCGGGCACCAAACAACAGTCAGGACGTGATCCGGCTGGTACGCGCGGCAAGCAAGGTCATTGAAGCACCCAATCTGAGCGGTGTCCACATTCATGATGAGAAGTGGGCGGCCTCCATGGAAGAACTTGTGATTGTACTGGAGACGGGGGCGAAAGTCAGCCAGCTACGTGCAAAGTATGACGACCAACTCATTCCTGAGGCCTGGACCCAGGATGTACTGTTTGTACGGCAAGCGTTAATTGCGCACGGCGCCAAAAAGACGCGAAGCCTGATTGGTGATTATCGAAAAGGGCGCGACACGCTGGCCGGCTTGTGCCGGAATGGGTTACCCAAAACCAACGAGGAGCAACTCGAAATCGTCAATGCGGTACTTGAGTCGCAACGCTTGATGACCAAGCTTGAGCAGCACGAAGAGCTTGCCAAGTTGCTATTTGGCCGGCAATGGCTCGGCATCGCTTCCGATTGGGAGCATCTCGACAAAGTCTCTACCTGGATGTATACCCTGCACCAGGAAATGATGCAGGACAAAATTAGCACTGAAATCCTCCATTTTCTGTCAGAAATGCCCGAAGTGGAGCGTGTCCAACATCAGGCAGAGCAGGTAGCCAATGATTTTGGGGCTTTCCTCAAGAGCTCAAGAGAAACCGCTCGCATTGTGGAGATGGAAGATTCCCTTGGGATTTCGAATAAAAGTTTTGCGCGGATTCCTTTTGGTACCCTGCTGTCTCTCTTTGCGCACTGGGAGAAGAGTGTTGATTCGTTGCAGGATATCGTGGCCTTGAATCACCTCGCCGACCGTTTACACGATGAAGGCTTTGGCGATATCGTAAAAATGGCAGTTACGTGGTCGGAATCTGCCAAGTATTTGGAAGCGCGTATTTTGATGGCGCGGTATAACGCGCTGTTAGCGGATGCGTTAAGCACGCGTCGCACCTTATCTGGATTTAACAGCGAAGTACACGCCAATTTGATTACGCTGTATAACCAGCTTGATGCCGAGTATGTGAAGGTGATGGCGAAGCGAATCCTGCGCCGGCAAACCGCACGTTTCCTGCGCGAACGTATCCCCGGACCCGAAATTCATGCGCTGCTCAATGAACTCGAAGAGCGGCCAAGTCGCCTGTTGAGCGAAATGATTGCGCAAGCCGGCGAGGCATTACAAGATGTCAAGCCCGTTATCGCAACAACGCCGGCATTGTTGGCAGGATTGTTAAGGAAAGGAAAGTTGCAATTCGATCTTGTCATCTTTGATGATGCGGAACGGATAAGTAGTACAGATGCGCTTGGTGCACTTGCACGAAGCAAGCAGGTGATTGCGTTTGGGGATCAGCAGTTGGGCTTGCCGCTCGGATTTGAAGGCCAGCAAGTCTCGACCTCAACCGATTTGATTGGTGTAGAAGGGGAGAGCCTGTACGACATGATGAAAGTAAAAGGCGCTGCCTTCCGTTCTTTCCGTGCGTACTACCGGCAAGGCCCGATAGCACTGATCAGTTGGCTGAACAAGGAGATTTATGGCAACAGCCTAATGCTTTTTCCGTCGCCCAACACACGCAAGAAAGGCGATGAAGTACAGCTCAATATTACCTCGGAAGCCCTGCAAGGCTCAGACGGTGCCCCTGTACGGTCGTGGGCGGGCACCGTGGTAGATGCCGTGATCCAGCAACTACGAACAGACACTGTTTCGTCTGTGGGGATTGTGGTGCAGTCAGAAAGCGACATAGATCCTGTACAGCGAGAATTGGAACGTCGCCGGCGCCGGGAGCCTGACATCGAGCCTTACTTCACCCAAACCCGGAAAGAAGCATTCTATGTCAAGACGCTCGACAATGCGCAGGGAGACATCCGAGACGTGATGTATTTTGCGCTGCCTTTGCGGAAACTGGTGAAAATGGAGCGGTCACGTACGGGTGGTGGGGCGCGTAGCGATGTTGTTATGCGGCGCCGGCTCGCTATTTTGGGCTCGCTCGTTCGGAAGCAATGCCATGTCTATACCGACATGACCCTGGAAGAAATTAATCGTTGGGCAGATGGTCGCCCCGATTTTGAGGTATTGGGCCGCTTCCTGAATTTCATGCATGCAAGCGAAATGAATGTGCTACGGCCGGCCATCGCTTCCAAATTTGAGATGGCTGTAGGTGATGCATTGAAAGCAAATGGCTACATGGTCGATTACCAGGTGGGGTATGCCAATTCCTGTATCGACATGGCCATTGTTGATGAAACCAATCCGGATGCTTACATCCTTGGGATCCAGAGTGACGGCTACAGTTATGAGAATGCGCGTTCTGCGCGCGAAAGAGAACGGCTCCAGCCTGAGCAACTCCGCAAGCAGGGTTGGGACCTGCACCGCATCTGGAGTATCGAGTGGTTCAGAAGTCCTCAGCGAGAATTGAACCGCCTTATCGAGCATATCGAATACCTGAGAGAACAGCGGGATGGCACACCCATCGATGCCCCGCTTAATACAAATGGTATCTTGCCTGAATCGACCACGCGCGTCGAGAACATCCAGCCTTAACGTCCACCTGCTCGACACGTAAAAGGGAAACGAAAAAAATGTTGATGTGTAATGTATGTGACATTACATTATGTTACATTGTGATTCGTTACACAATCGTGTTTTGCACTGTTTTTTTTGCGTTTCTTGCGTTTGGGCTCGTATAGCGTTCGCAAAGGACAAGTATGTTAACTGCGGATACCTTCACTTCGTATGGACCAGGCCTACCTCTTCATTCCTCTTTTTACAGGATTACTTGCCGGCGCGTTGATTGTGTACCTGTTGATGCGCGCCCGGTTGGAATCCAGTACTGCTACGCTTCAGGAGCGTTTACGCAATCGTGAGCAGGAGACGCAGCGTTTGGAAGCCTTGCTCGATGAGTCCAAAGGCTCATTGGCCTATCTAACGGAAGAAAAAGAAGCACTCGTACAGCATTATTCGATAGCAAAAGCCGGCTTACAGTCGAAAGAACAGCACGTCCGCGCACTGGCTGAAGAGAACGATAGCCTGAAAAAGATGGCCCAGCACGGTCAGGAGCGCATCAACCGATTAACTGGAGAACTGGCAGTCCGCCAAACACAACTGGAGGATGAGCGCAAAGCTGCTGTCCAGCAGAAAGCTGTACTCGAAGATGCACGTAAAAACCTCTCCGAGTCTTTCCAGGCCCTCTCTGCTGAAGCCCTGCAGCGCAACAATGCTGCTTTTACCGAACTGGCAAAAGCCACGATGGAGCAGTTCTATCAGCGTGCAGATGCGGCAATCGACAAGCGGACAACGGCAATGGGGGAGTTGGTAAAGCCGCTAAATGCTTCGTTAGAGAAAGTAAACGAACGCATCAAAGAAATTGAAACGGCGCGGACATCAGCGTATGCCTCGCTGAATGAACAGATTTCTTCCATGGCGCGTGCGCAGTTGCAGTTGCAACGCGAAGCCGGCAACCTGGTCAAAGCCCTTCGTCAGCCTACCGTGCGTGGGCGATGGGGAGAAATGCAGTTGCGTAAAGTGGTAGAACTGGCCGGTATGGTGGAGCACTGTGACTTCTCAGAACAGGTAAATGTCACAACCGGCAATGGCCGGCTCCGCCCTGATCTCGTTGTTAATCTGCCCAACAGTAAACACGTAATCATCGACGCCAAGGCTCCCCTGCAGGCGTATCTCGATGCGCTTGAAGAAGAAGATGAGTCTGCTGTGCGTCGGAAGCTTCAAGAGCATGCTTCCCAGATTCGCACGCACCTCCGGCAATTAGGGGTGAAGTCGTACCACAATGAATTTGACCAATCGCCCGAATTTGTTGTGCTCTTCCTGCCCGGTGAAATGTTCTTCAGTGCAGCCCTGCAGCAAGACGCGACATTGCTGGAGGAGGGTATCAAGCGCGGTGTTATTATCGCTACGCCAACGACGTTGATTGCTTTGCTCCGCGCAGTGGCTTACGGGTGGCGACAGGAGCAAATCGCTAAACATGCCCTTGATATCAGCAATCTTGGGCGCGAGCTTTATGACCGGCTCAAAACGATGGCCGGCCACTTCACAGATCTTCGGAAAGGCCTCGATCGTGCCGTCTCCAGTTACAACAGCGCCATCGGTTCACTGGAGTCGCGCGTGCTGGTATCAGCGCGCAAATTTACAGAACTCGGTGCTTCAAGCGATGACAGTCTCGAAACGCTGGAGGGCATCGATCGGGCGGTGCGGAGCCTGCATGCGCCAGAGTTAGGGGCGCATGATACAAATACTGATTCGGGCATCTAAATCCCCGTTTTTTTGCATGTCGGATGCATCCAGTTTTTCTTACCTTGCTGGCTCCTTATCATTTCAATCTTGTTCGAAAATGCTGCGTTTCTGCTGCAAGGCTCTATGCACCTTTGTTTTGCTCGTTTCCTTTATTTCTACTACGGTAGCGCAAGACGCGTACCACACCGCATTACTTGACCAGCTAGAAAACGAGTACGGTATTTCAGGTGGTACATGGGTGTTTTCTGATAGCGAATCTGCTACGTTGAATGGCATTTATGATTCCGGCAATGTGGGACGACAATCCATTACCGTCACGGGACAGCCGTTTACCCAGGCACTTCGACTTACCGCCGCGAATCGTGGCGCCAACCCATGGGATTACTTCGTCGCCATTCCCAACGATCAATCCATGGCCGTAGGAGATCGCGCCCTTATGGTGGTATGGGTGCGGGGCATTGATGCGGAGCGTGGGCGTGGGCTCGTTAACGCCAACTTTGAGAAAAACAGCGCTCCCTGGACGAAATCGCTGTTTCAAGGCATGATTCCTTCGTCGGAATGGCAGCAATGGATTATTCCGTTTGAAGCGTCTATCGCACACGGCAGTAATGAAGCCCAGGCGGTATTCCATCTGGGGATCATGGCGCAGACCATCGAATTTGGCGGACTTGCTGTCATTAATTATGGTACATGCCTACACGCTTGACGAATTGCCGCGCACAGAGCAGGCGTTGGACTATGCCGGCCGCGAATTAACGGCGGCATGGCGTAATGATGCTGATGCAAGAATCGATCAATACCGTAAGCGTGACCTCGTGGTAAACGTTGTAGACAATCGCGGTATTGAAGTGGAAGGGGCTGATGTTTCTGTAGAAATGCAGCAACACCACTTCGGGTTTGGTACAGCCGTGGCCGTTTGGATGATGTTGCAACAGGGCGCTGATGGCAACATGTACCGCAGTAAAATTGCCGACCTCAATGGGGCAGGGCAGCGATTTAGTACCTCTGTACTGGAAAATGGGTTGAAGTGGGGGCCGTGGGAAAATCCCAACTGGCCGGGTAACCAGGCGCAGACGCTTGGTGTCATCGAAGACCTGAAAGATCTGGGCATGACGGTCCGTGGCCATAATCTGGTTTGGCCTTCCTGGGAATTTATGCCTGATGCCGCACAGCAACTCCAAAACGATCCCGCAGCGCTCAGGCGACTGATCCAGGAACGTATTGCACGAGTGGGTGGACAGGCCGGCTTGAAAGGTGAGTTGATCGATTGGGATGTGCTCAATGAGCCGGCTCACTTGATGGACGTAGCCAATGTATTTGCCCAGGAAGCCGGTTTTGTAACGGGAGAAGAGGTGTACGCCGAATGGTTCAAACAAATTGCTGATATTGATCCAGAGGCCAACCTGTTCATCAATGATTACGGTATCCTCACCAACAGCGGCCTCGATTTGGGACTGCAAGAACGCTATCTCGAAATTATTGATCTGATCGAGGCCAATGGCGCACGGATTGATGGCGTGGGGATGCAGGGACATTTTGGCTTGCCACTGACACCACCTGAGGTGATCTACGAAGTACTCGATCAGTATGCAGCATCGGGGAAAATGCTCAGCATTACGGAATACGATCTGGAAGGAGTCCCTGAAGAGCTGGCGGCTGAGTACATGCGCGATTTTTTGACGATTTCGTTCAGCCATCCAGCGATGCAGTCCTTTTTGATATGGGGCTTTTGGGATGGTGCACACTGGAAAAATGATGCGCCCATCTTTCGTCTGGATTGGTCGCTCAAGCCATCGGGACAGGCCTTTTTTGACCTGGTGTTCGATGCATGGTGGACCCGTGCTGACCTGGTTTCGGATGCCAACGGCGACGCGGGTGTACGCGCGTTTCATGGCCTGCACGAAGTTACGGTTACGTTTGATGGTACCGTGGTCAACGTACCAGTCGAAATTTTACCCGGCGAGGGGCCTGTCGAAATCACCGTTTCATTACCGCAGCAGGTGTCTGTTGGCGACCTGAATAAGGCTAAGGATACGTTTCAATTGCTGCCGCACTATCCTGCGCCGGCGACGCAGCAAACAACCTTGCAGTACAGGTTGCCCGTTGCCTCAAATGTCAGAATGGAAATCTATGACATATTGGGTCGGCAGGCCGATGTAACCATCGATGCGCACCAGCCAGCCGGATTGCACAAAGTTGTCGTTCCGACCAGTCATCTGGCAAACGGCGTCTACCTGTATAGGGTTGTCGCAGGCAAGTGGGAAGGCCGCCGGCGCCTCGTTGTGAGCAATTGAGGGATTTTCGAATGTCGATTTTCGAATGTCGATTTTCGAATGTCCGATTTTCGAATGCCGATTTTCGAATGTCGATTTTCGAATCATTGCCTTTCACGTCATGCCGGACTTGATCCCATAGGCGTCAAGAACGGAGTGCTCATGTACTTGATATTTAACGACTTAGCCGTTTTCGATCAGCACGTTTTCTGCTATAAAAAGCCACGTCATGCCGGACTTGATCCGGTATCCAGCCGTGTTCTACAGCATCCTGTAGTTTAGGAAGACGGCTACAATCTGTAGCATCATTGTGTATTGTTTTGAATTGAAGGCGCGCCTTAAGCCCATTTCTGCCCCATTTAGGCATAGTCAGCGTTCTGGTATTGCTTTTGTGACGCTATTTAACCTCTCGAACTGGCGCTGGGAGGCTATCTATATCCCATCCCCCAATTGTCAACACGTGCCTGCGCTCTCCTTCGCTTAGATTCTTTACCGGCATCTGTTCGGGATGATATTCTTGTGGACCCGATGTTTTTCAAAGGAACCCAAATTAGTCATGTTTACAGATACAGGACGAAGAATTACGCTATTTACCCTGTTAATGGCTGGATTGCTGCCATTTGCAGGATCATCGGTCTTGGCCCAATCTGCTTCAGACTGGACCCGCAATGCGAACCCCACTGTGCAGCGCGCTTGCGATATTTATGAAGCTTCGAACGGCATGGTCGTGATCGAAACTGAGTCTGACGACCCAGCGGGGGAGTGGACGCTCCAAAACGACATTGCCGGCGCAACGGGTACAGGCTATTACGAGTGGAAACATGGAAACAACTCCATGGGAATCGATGGATCTGGCCAGGGGATTTTGAGTTATGCGATCGAATTCCCACAAGCCGGCACCTACCGCTTTCTCTTTCGGACCGCGGCGCCAGACAAAACAGAGCACAACGATGCCTGGATTCGCTTTCCCGATAATAACGCAGAAGGTCGGAAAGCCAATGGAGGCAGTGTGACCAACCTGGGGCAGAATTCCTGGTTCAAGGTCTATCAGAACAAAGGCAGCGATACCTGGAATTTTGTTGCGCACACGGTCGACAACAACGCGCATCAGATTTTTGCATTGATTGATACACCGGGTGTTTATCGTCTCGAAATGTCGGGTCGTTCAACACTCTTCAAAGTGGATCGCTTCGTGCTGTTTAATGACACCGTAAGCGAGGCCACAGCTACAGATTTGGGCAATCCCGAATCAGGATGTTCGTCGCTGCCGGTAGAACTCACGTCGTTTGATGGTCTTGTAGATGGGCAGTCAGTTGTGCTGAACTGGGAGACGGCGAGTGAACTGAACAACGCCGGCTTTGATGTAGAATTCAGCCTGGCAGCTGATGGTGACTTTAACAAAGTAGGGTTTGTCGCTGGCGCAGGTACCGCCGATGACACCCAGCGTTACAGCTTCTCACACGATGCAGCAGCATTTGCCGGCCAAACGGTGTATTACCGTCTCAAGCAACTCGATTTTGACGGTGCGTTTGCGTATTCGGATGTTGTAGCCATTGCCATGCCTGCAGCCGCTGCTACGGTGCTTCATCCTGCATACCCAAATCCTTTTAATCCAGAGGCAACCATCTCCTTTACATTGGCCACTGCATCAGACGTGCAATTATCCGTTTACGACACGACGGGGCGTTTGGTGGAAGAGCTGGTGAATGGTGTACGGGAAGCAGGTTTCCATAGCGAAGTTTTTCAGCCGGCGAGCGACATGGCGAGTGGCATGTACCTCTATCGTCTTGTGACGCCCACACAAACCCTGAGCGGGACGGTGATGCTTCTGAAATAGCAGCTTTGTGCATTTACAAAACGCCTGCACGGTTGGACCGTGCGGGCGTTTTTTGTACTTCCGTATTTTCGGGATTCCGTGTTTTCGATGGTTAGGCCTACATCGCCATCTCGATCTAACAGAAACGAGAACCCGAAATCACAAAGACCCGAAAGCACCAGAATCCGAAATCACGGCAACCGAAATCCACTATAACGGCACGACGCCGGCATACGGGATACCCGTCAGGTACGCAATGTCCCTGTTCCAGGTGGAGAGGTCGTCCTTGTTAAACTTATTCAGGTGATCGTGGCCACATGCCCTCGCCAGTACCTGCATGAGTTCGACCGTGGCTTCGAAGTAATTCTTGAGCTGCTGCGCCGACTTCTCAACCAGTAAACGTGCACGAAGGTTTTTCTTTTGTGTGGCGATGCCCACCGGACAGTTGTTGGTGTGACAGGCACGCATGCCTAAACATCCAATGGCCTGCATGGCCGCGTTTGATACAGCGATACCATCTGCGCCAAGCGCCAGGGCTTTCACAAAGTCAGATTCGGTGCGCAGTCCACCAGTGACGATGAGGGTAACGTCGTTTCGGTTGCGACCATCCAGGTGCCGGCGTGCGCGCGCCAGCGCTGCCATCGTCGGCACCGAAATATTGTTTTTGAAGATATCCGGTGCCGCACCGGTACCGCCACCGCGCCCATCGAGGATGATGTAATCGGCTGAGGCTTCTAGTGCAAAGTCAATATCCGCTTCGATGTGTTGGGCGGATAGCTTGAAGCCAATAGGAATGCCGCCAGAAGCTTCTCTTACTTCATCAGCCAGTTTTTTGAAGTCGGCCGTTGTGACGAGGTCGGAGAATCGCGACGGGCTAATGGCAGAGGTGCCTGGTGTTAGTTCGCGTACGTCCGCAATTTTGCCTACTACTTTGTTGCCCGGCAGGTGCCCACCCGTCCCTGTTTTGGCCCCCTGACCGCCTTTGAAGTGGAAAGCCTGTACGTTAGTCACTTTATCGATACGCCATCCGAATTTAGCCGAGGCCAGTTCGTAAAAGTAGCGGCTGTTGCTGGCCTGTTCTTCGGGAAGCATACCGCCTTCTCCCGAACAGATACCCGTGCCGGCCATCTCTGCGCCTTTAGCAAGGGCTACTTTGGCTTCTTCACTCAGTGCACCAAAGCTCATGTCGCTGACAAAAATGGGGATTTCAAGATGTAGTGGTTTTTTTGCGTTGGGTCCAATCACAAGATCCGTTGCAACAGGGGCATCATCAATAAGTGGCCGGCGCGCCATTTGACCCGTGATAACCTGTATATCCTGCCAGCGGGGCAAATCAGTGAGTGGCACACCCATGGAAGACACTGGGCCATGGTGGCCCACCTTTTTTAGTCCATGTTGGGCCAGATGCTGGATGTGTTTGTTGTACGGCTCTTCCGGGCCGCCGTGTAAATCAGCGTACAATCCCAGGTAGGCATCTCTGCTATATGCCTGTGGATTGGCAACTTCCCATGCGGCAATTTCATCTTCATCTACCCATACGGCGTCGGCTTCCTTGTCTATCCACGCGCCAAATTTGTGCAGCACCTCGCTGTTGTTGTACGAACTCACGCCTGTATCGTATCGGTAATCCCAGTTGTGTACACCACAAACAATATCATCACCAATAATTGTGGCATCTGCCATAAGCGCGCCACGGTGCAGGCAACGTCCGTAGAGTACGGAAACGTTATCATCATAACGCACAATAACCAGGTCGACATTGGCAACGAGGCCATAGGTTGGTGTGCGGTCAGCCAACTGGCTCCAGGTAGCTACTTTGGTTTTGTTGGCCGGTAAAGTTTCAGACATAGATCAAAGAAGAAATAGGGTGTGACAAGAAGGGAGGGACAACTGATCAAAAGGTATGTAACGCATTGTGCGGATGCATTACTGCTTGTGCTGCCAATGTACTGTACTCCGAGCGATTCTGCCACCCTCTAAACACAAAAGCCCAGTGCGGGCATAGGCTGCCTGCACCGAGCTGTAAATAAGCGGGATTGCTTTCGGGTTAGACCTGGGCAACACCACCATCTGCTGACAATTCGGCACCCTGGATGTACGAGGAGTCATCTGAGGCGAGGAAGAGCGCAGCTTTGGCCATCTCTTCTGGTTTGCCAAAACGTCCAAGTGGTACCTGCTGGATCATGCCGGCAGCGAACTCATCCAGCGTTTCTTGAGGCAGTCCCATTTTGTCGAAAATAGGCGTCTCAATTGGGCCTGGACTCAACGTGTTCACGCGGATGTTGCGTGGCGACAGCTCGGTTGCCCAGCTACGTGCAAGCGAGCGCACGGCTGCTTTGGTAGCTGAGTAGACAGAGAAGCCCGGGAAGCCTTTGATGTTTACGATGGATGAAACGAGGATGATCGAGGCGCCATCATTCAGATAAGGCAGTGCTTTCTGTACGGTAAAGAAAGCCCCTTTGAAGTTGATGTCATTTGTTTGATCGAAAAATGACTCAGTGGTTTGTTCAAGTGGGCTCACTTTGGCAATGCCGGCATTGACAACCAATACATCAATTTTACCCAGCTTCTCGCTCGTTGCCTGATAAAGGGCATCGAGATCATCAAGCCTGGTTACATCCCCCTGTACAGCAAGGGTGCCATTACCAATCAACGCTTTTGTCTCATCAAGTGTTGTCTGGTTTCTGCCAAAGATGGCAATGTGTGCCCCCTGGTTAGCGAATTCCTGCGCAATAGCGCGACCGATGCCACTGTTGCCTCCTGTAATAAGGGCTGTTTTTCCTTCAAGTCTGTTCATGGTGTGTATGTATGTTTTTGACCGATTGGTCAATTATTGGGTGTGTGGCTCCTGGCTTAGGAACCGATTGGTCAATAATAGTCCAAAAAAAGTGAATACTCAGGCTGTCACCTGTGCGAGGGCAAAACGAGCTACCTTGTTTTTAGCTTCGATAGCGTGCTGATGCTTTGCACTTGAGACAATGCCCAACTGTACGGTGACCAGGTACTCAGCGAGTTCTTCTGCCGGCGTATCGGCCCGCAGCAACTGTTGCGTTTGCCCGGCTCTGACGGTTTCTGTAACCAACTGCTTCACATTGGAAAAATGATCATCGAGGCAGCGTCGCGATTCGTCATCGTTAGGCATCAGTTCAATAACCGAATTGAGGGCAAAACAACCTTTTTCAGGGTTTAATGCACACGTGCGTACAGCACTATGCAGAAAAAACTCGATTGCCTCAAGCGGATTGCCGGCCTGGTCCATCCGTGTTTTCAAAGAAGACAAGGCGCTTCGCATGTAGCTACGCAAAGCCGCCAGAAAAAGCGCGTGTTTGCTGCCAAAGGCTTTATAGATACTACCTTTCTGCAGCCCCATGGCGTCCATCAAATCAGCCATAGAAGTAGCCGTGTAGCCTTTCAACCAGAAAGTCTCCATTGCCGCTTCAAGCGCATCATCGATATCAAATTCTCTTGGTCGAGCCATTGTACCGCTTTTTCCTATGTACACTTGAGTTGGTGATTTGTTACCGATCGGTCAATAATTTTTTTATTTCAGCCTTGAATCATCTAAATCTAAACATTTTCGTAATTCAAATTATGGAATCTGGTTGCCATGGAACGATTCTTTACAGGAACATACACCCTGAAAATGATTAAGGGAATATTCTTTCATTTTGCCCACAATTCTATTGCCTGGAGCAGCTCTTTCACGGCAAATCAGCAGATTCCATCACCTATAGTCTAGCACTGATGAAGAATATCGCACCACTTTTGGTGGTACTCCTGTTTTCGCTTTTCCTTTCTTCCTGTTCGCGTGCGCTGTTTGTTGGCGAACTATCTGATTATGAGGAAGATATCCAGACATTGCAGGCCCGGCTCGTCGAAAATCCGTCTGATGCAGCAGCGTTGCGCGATCTGGGTGCGATCTACTTGAAGGCACGCCAGTTCGCTGAGGCTAACACATACCTTGAACGGGCGTTCGCAATTATGCCAGACGATCCCAAAACGCTTTTCAATCTGGGGCTGGCTAACGAAACTGTAGCCAAACGCGAGACGGCACTGCGTCTGTATGAAAAGTATGTTTCGGTATCGCGCACTTCGCCGTACCGCCGGCTCATGGAAGGGCGGTATGCCTGGTTGAGCAAGCGCATTTTGCGAGACCAAATGGAGGACATTGCTGCGCAGGAGCCTTCTGATGTAGCGAATACATCGCCCCGTATTGTTGCGGTGTTTCCGTTTATCTACCACGGTGCAGATGACCGCTTCGAGCCGCTTTCGCGTGGATTGGCTGAATTGGTGACGGTGGATCTGGCAAACGTCGCCGCCATACGTGTTGTCGAGCGAGTACGTTTACAGGCATTACTCGACGAACTTGCGCTGGCGGAATCGCAGTTCATGGATCAGACAACTGCACCGCGCATTGGCAAATTACTTGGTGCCGGCCGACTGGTGAGTGGGGGGTACAACGTTGTGGGCAGTGAAAACCTTAGAATTGATGGCGCATACGCAGCCCTCGAGAACGCAGCCTACTTCCCGCTCAACGAGCAGAGCGATGCGTTGCGCAATCTGTTTGTGATGCAAAAAGCATTTGTCTTCAACCTGATCAACGAATTAGGGGTTGAGCTGACACCAGAGGAGCGCAATAAAATTGAATACGTACCGACCCAAAATCTGCAGGCATTTATCGCTTACAGCCGCGGACTGCGTGAAGAAGACGCGGGTGCGTACGGCTTGGCAGCAGGCTTTTTCCGCCGTGCCAGCCAACTTGATCCGGCCTTTTCTGAAGCCATTACGCGCGCAGAAGTAAACGAAGCGATGGCGGAAGCTGACAAAAGCCTGGAAGAATTAATCGCAGAAGCGTCCGATGCCGACTCACCCCGCGCAACAGGGATTGACTTGATGGGGATCCGGATTGGCTTGCTAAATAATGCAATTGGCTCCGGATTTATTCCCGGGGAGGAAGCGCGTGAGCCGGCATCAGAATCCGGAGGGGGCGCCGTCTTGTTGCGCGACCCGCCAAACCCGCCAAATCCCAACAACTAATTGATGGCTTCAGTGCCCCGACCTTTTCCATTATTGGCCATTATAGCTCCCATGCAAATCCGAATAAAACCCGCCGCTGTTTTTATGCGATTGTTTGTGTCTCTAGTATTGCTGGTCTTTTGGGCTGTGCCTTCGGCTACGGCGCAGGCGCCCAACATGTACATGGGGAGTGAACAGCAGCCGATTCGTATCCAAACGGGTGCTGTGTTTCAGCAGTATGCAGACCAGGACCGCCGGCTATCGCAAGTCACGTTTCCTGTTTCTGCCTTTATCCCACTCACGCGCGGATTGGCTTTTTCACTTTATACAAATCCAGCCCTTGTGAGCGGAGAAGATGTCACCTCGCTACAAGGGTTGAGCGACGCTCAGGTAGCGCTCAGTTATCATCAAGCGCTTGGTGATGGAAGTATGGTTGTCAGCGTGGGTACGAATGTACCGAGTGGGAAGCGTGAATTGACTGAAGCTGAATTTAATACAACCACGCTCGTAAGCCAGGACTTCTATGGCTTTTATGTGCCCGTCCTTGGGCAGGGGCTCAATATTTCTCCCGGCATCACCATTGCTTTTCCATTTGGTGAGAGCATGGTGGGGGGGCTCGGTTTTTCGTATCAGCTCAAAGGCAGTTTCAAGCCCGTTGAAAACATGCTGGACGATTTTAAACCCGGGAATGAAATGATGATTACGGGCGGGTTCGATTTTAAATTGGCTGATCAGTGGGCGCTGTCTACCAATGTGTCCTACGTGCTGTATGACACCGATGAATTGGGCACAACAGCTGTGTTTGATTCTGGCGACCAGACCATTGTCATATTGCAAGTGTTGGGTAATACTGAAAATAACCAGGCGCGATTTATTGCGCGGTATCGGACAAAAGCTAAAAGCACATTGCCGGCCGGCGATCAAATCGTAACAGCGCCACGTACTGTTCCCGAGCAGTTTCAACTTATCGGGACCTACAGAATCAATATCCAGGAAAACCTGAGCGCAACTGTGATTGCCCGGGCGCGTCGGTACAACGGAACGGACTTCTTCGGCGACAAAACCTTGTTTGATGTAGGCGCCTCGCCGCAAATTGCTTTTTCTGAAATTGTAAGCGGCGGCATGCGGTTTGTCTATACATTTGGCAGTTTCCCCGGTGTAGAAATTGGCGGCGGCCTGTCGTTTACCATTCCGTAAGGAATTTCGATTGTCGATTTTCGAATGCCGATTTTCGATTGGTTACTGTAGCCGTCATTCTTGAATCAAGTTCAGGACAAGCTCTCAGCTGGACTGAGGGATCCATAGGCATGGCAAAAGGCATCTAAAAAGTGAATGCCCAATCAGGTTGGCGTGACGGTGATGATATGCGATCAATCAGCATTCGAAAATCGACAATTAATGGAAGTACCCTCCCGGTGAATGCCCAATCGAGTTCTGTCTCTATATCACAATTAAAACCATTCGTTTAAAAGGGACACCGTACCCGTTTTTTTCCTCCACGGCATGCCGGACCGTATCCTATGGGCGTCAAGAAAGAAATACACAAGACACTGACGTTATTGGGTTCAGGTGCTGTTTTTTCAATATGCCGTGTGCGAAGGATGTCCACCAAATGCGCGGCGATGTGCGGAGGACTTTTATCGAAGCGTTTTCCTGATCGAAGGTCAGGATGGGATCGCGATTGGAGATAAAAGGGCGCTTTTATTTGGTGGTGCCCTTTTTTTTGGTTCGTTTTATTTGGGGCCCTGTTTTGTTTTTTAATAAAAAAAATGAACGTACGCGGCATTTAATAGATGAATCAGCCCTTGAAGAACCGTTGTGTTCGTCCTTTTTGCGCGGCCAAAAAGGACCAAAAAGGCCGCCCATCAAATAAAAGCGCACGCTTTTATCCCAGGTCGCACAAGTCCATCCCGAACTTCGTCCGGGAAAACGCTTCGATAAAAGCCGCCTGCACACCGCGCCGCACATTTGATGGGATTGCCCACGCGCGCTCGCTAGCAGGTATAAGGCGATGCCTCATATCCTTGTTGCATTGCGCACGATGTAGCTTACAGTATTGGCACAAAAACGTATTTGAGCATCTACTTTATTAAATATCTATGTGTTGGATGTCTTTGACGCCTATGCGACTTGATCCAGTGTCCAGAGAACGATTGGGTAAATTAGCCCTTTTAAAGATATCTGGATCCTGAATCAAGTCCAGGATGACAGGCTGTTTATTTGTGATATAGAGACAGAATCGAGTTGAGCATGACGGTGATGATATGCGATCAATCGGCATTCGAAGATCGGCATTCGAAGATCGGCATTCGAAGATCGGCATTCGAAAATCGGCATTCGAAAATCGGCATTCGAAAATCGGCATTCGAAAATCTGAACATCTCTTGGGCTCTTGCATTCATACCATAATGCAACCAGCTTAACACCACCGTGGACTCGTACAACGAAGAACTCCAGCAACTCCGGGCAACTGTATCGCAGATGTCTGATCTCGATGATGCCCAATGGCAGCAACTTGCTGCATTGTTTGCATCACGCGAAGTGGCTGCCGGCAGCCATTTGCTACTACCTGGTGACAAAGTATACGAGTTGTTATTTGTCACGCATGGGTTGCTTCGTTTTTACTATGTCGATGGGGAAGGGGGTGAAGCAAATAAGGCATTCATCGCTGAAAATACGTTTGCCGGCCCACTCGCCTCTTCGATGCTTGATCTGCCTGTGATTTATGGTGTGCAAGCTATTGAGACAACCCGCCTGCTTGTGTGCGACTACCGCAAGTTTGTAGACCTGTTTACACTAGATCCCATGTTTGAGCGCCTCGGACGCACGTTCGCTGAGCAGTTGCTCATGCGCAAAGAACTCCGCATGCGGAGCATGCTCCAACAGAATGCACGCGAACGGTATCAGGATTTTGTAGCACAGCATCCTGATTTGGTGCAACGCATCCCGCAGTATCATATCGCCAGTTACCTGGGGATCACTGAAGTATCCTTGTCCCGTCTGCGCAGATCTATTCTGGAAACGGCTTCTTAACAAATGATAAGGCGCTGCCTCGGGTGATAGTGCTAGATTTGTCGTGTTCTTTATTGCTACCCAACGGGGTAGCCCGACTAAAAAACTCTGAACATGACAAACATAGCGTTTATAGGACTTGGTGCCATGGGATCGCGCATGGCTACCCGTTTATTGGATGCCGGCTACAAGGTTACCGTATACAACCGATCCGAAGGACCACGCGAAGCACTGGCAGCACAAGGTGCAAGTGTAGCGCATTCACCAAAAGAAGCAGCCGCAACGGCTGAGCTTGTAATGACCATGCTGACGGATGACGAAGCGTCCATGGCGGTCTGGATGGATCAAGAAACGGGTATTCTTGCGGGCATCAACACAGGCGCGGTGGCGGTAACCTCGAGTACACTGACGCCGGGATACGTGAACATTCTTGGCGGTGCATTGCAGCAGAAGGGGATTGCGTTTCTTGATGCGCCTGTAGTCGGCACGCGGCCCCATGCTGAAGCCGGCCAGCTGACGTATCTGGTTGGGGGAGACGGGGCCGTGCTGGAGGCTGTGCGTAGCGTACTGGAGGTCATGGGTGCGCAAATTCACCACGTAGGCGCTAACGGGGCGGGTATGACGATGAAGCTCGCGGTGAACGCCCTCTTTGCCAATCAAGTAGCTGCACTTGGTGAGATGTTGACACTACTGGATGGTGCCGGCATCCACAAAGACGCAGCGGTAGCGCTGTTGAACGCACTGCCTATCACAAGCCCCGTTGCACAACGCGTAGGCCAGATGATGTTGGGCGACAGTTTTGCTCCTAATTTTCCAATCGATTTGGTCGCAAAAGATGTGCGGTATTGCACCGGATTGGGCGCGGGCATTGGGATATCGACCCCATTGATGGCAGGCGTCCAAGATGTGTTCGAAGCAGCTGCCCGTGAGGGATTGGGCGGTCAGGATATATCGGGTGTGATCCAGTACTTTGGATTAAAAGGCGAACCCAAAGCCGGCTGATACCACGGTGAATTGTCCCGTACTTACATCTGCATTCCAGACAACAGGGCCGAGCTTGAGGCCAAAGCCAAAAATGCCGCGTGTCTGCCCCGTATTGCGCAATGTAAAGTTTACATCAATGGGATCAACATCAAGATCTGGGTCTACGTCATCGACATCAAACACATAGCTGAAGCTTACGTCTGATCGCTCTGTTTGCAGGCCGCCGTAAACGGTGAGAACACCAATCCGTTTGCTTACGGCGAGGTTCACGGCAAATGTTCGCGCATCCATGACCTCGCTGCCGGCGTCGTCTTCGGCGCGGATGTTTTGCCAGGCTGCCTGGATTGATACATCGACGGGTAATCTTGGGAGATACTGGTTCAAGTTATGCCGTACACCAAACCCAAACAACTCCATGGCCCCAACTTCAT
This sequence comes from Rhodothermales bacterium, assembly GCA_965263205.1. Taxonomy (GTDB): domain Bacteria; phylum Bacteroidota; class Rhodothermia; order Rhodothermales; family JAHQVL01; genus JBCCIM01. The sequence continues at coordinate 138,775 of CBDHHF010000034.1, read as the reverse complement.
CAATGGAAAGCTGTGGCAGCCAGCGGATCATGATGTCGGTGCCAAACACAGTGCCGAGTCCAATTTGAGGGACAACAAAAGGTGCTACGCTGGTTTCGATTACGCCGCCGATGGTGTTCTGTGGGGTAAGCGTTGAGTCGAACGACACAGGGAGCGTGAGGCCCAGGGTGGATATGGTAGTGTCGTGATCTACGGATACAAACGCCTGACCATCTTCCGTTCGGCCAAAGATGCTGGGGGCGTTTTCTACCGTAAAGGTAGCCGGCACATCCAGCGTGATGGTTTGTCCGGCCAGTTCAACATCGAGTGGGACGGTACCTGTGTACTCCAGGTTGAATGTTTTGTGTGTATTGTTCAGTAGCGCCGCAGAAGCTTTGACGCCGACATACACGTTGATGCCGAATACCTTCCTGCTCACGCCAGCCGTGTGAAACAGTCCCGTGTTCAAGTCGGCACCCAATGCTTCCGCAAGTGGATCTACGTACGCGCGTGCATACGCCTCACCTACCTGGCTCAGCGTTTCATTCAGGTCCTGGGCGTGGGCTGGCACTGCAAGGAAAAGGGAAAGTATAGCCAACCAGGCTGATCTCTTCATAGCGTGGAATACAATCAGAAATAGATAATTATTATAAAGATATACCAAGTGTCAACTCATCAATCCTTTCGGATTACTGTGTTTACTGTTGAACGTTGCAAGTTACAGGCTGAAGGTTTTTGGCCTTATGCCATCAGGCACGAATACCATTAGCGAACGAGGGCCATTTTGCCCGTGGCGGAGAAAGCGCCGGCTTGCAGCCTATACATATACATCCCGCTAGGCACCCGTTGGCCGGCCAAATCTGTGCCATCCCAGCGCACTCTATGCTGCCCTGGTTGCTGGACTTCATCTACCAGGTGCTGTACTTCCTGGCCGAGGAGGTTATAAACCGTTAGCGTGACGGCTGCACGCTGCTCCAATTGGTAGCTAATGCTTGTAGCCTGCTTAAACGGATTCGGATAATTCTGATCCAGGCCAGACGTTGCGGGTGCAACGGGTATGTCATTAAGTATCGAATCAATATAGTCTGTAGACCCTGTGACAAGCGTGAACTGGCGCGCAGCGAGTTGGTCACCCCAGTCTACCCAAACCTCATCGTCAATTACCCGTCGCGCGTAGCCATAATCTTCATCGATCAAGACCATCGCATACCCTTCTGAAGCTCCCTCGTGTGTGGTTGCTGCGATTGAGACAGGCAGGTTGTTGGTGATTACCGCTTCGTCTGATGTTGTGAGGAGCAACGGCCATTGGGCGCCGGCGCCGGTTTCTGTTTGCAGATGTATGGCGTGTTTTTCAGCATCTTTCATCAAAGAAAGCCGCACATGGTCGCCAAAAGGCGGAGCTTCAAGCATGCTCTTTGTCGCCGGCGCTGCATCAAAACCGATCCAGTTCTGTGAGTCGATATACCCGCGAGCCGGCACCGACGCTGTCAGTTGCATGCGCATAGTGCTGGTGGCTGGGCCACCTTTCTCAGCTTCATCAACAGGAATTTCTGTCTCAACCTGTACCGCTTCCGGTCTGATCAAAATAGTGACAACTTCATCCGAGTCATTGTGTACGAAGTAACCCTCCCACGGCATCAGTACCGTTAGATCGTCAGGTTGCTGTACCATTTGTGCACCGTCAAAAAAGGCGATGGCATTTACGATGGACGTGTTGCGAATCACGCGATTCCAGGGAACGGGAAATCCAAAGGGGTTACCAATCTGATTCCATCCCGGGTTCAGGTCGATGGCATACGGTTGTGACGTATCAACGGACCAACCCGATGCCACAGTGAATGGATCACCACTGGCTGTCACCAGAAAAAAAGCTGTGCCGGGTTCAAACCGATCGTTCAAGGTTGGGTATTCCACGTAGCTGCTGCCATTCCAGCGGTGTAGACGCCAGGTTTGTGGACCATAGGCCTGGAAATCATCTTCCAACACTTCAAGAATCGACGATTCTGTAAGGTCGTAAGGCACCGAAATCATGCGGTGAATGCGCGGCAAGAAATTGTCGGGTGCCGTATCGCTGTTGATGAAAACAGGCTTGGAAGCCGGGTTGTTTTGCGGAGACTCAGCCGGAAATGTACCCTGGGCCCCTGTGATGTAATATTCGAGGCCGGCCCCCGTGATAGCGGTGCCCGGAATAATTGCGCTGCCATTAAATGGTAATTCGGAGAAAGCAGCTGCACCGGCTGGCCGGTAAAAGAGTGTACCGTTTGCGGCAACCGGCGCGCCAGTAACTGCAACGCTAAACGGAGCATCCTGGCCGGCGAGTAGCTGTGCAGCAAACGTAATGCTATAGTTAGCCTGGCCAATAGCGTAGAGCCGGCCTGGCTGACTTAACGAGCCTGTGGCCGCAATGTACACTCTGCTGTCAGCGCCAATGGACGGCGAAGACCAGATTGGGTTGCCTGTCGGGAAACTCCACAGTAGATCGAAGCGGCTGGTGGCGTCGCTCAAGACATACAGTGAGCCATCAAGCGAGGTAATATAAATGTAGCCAAACCCGTCGATGGCAGGCGAAGCTGCAATCAGTGAGTTTGTTATCAGTGGAGATTGCCACTTGGCCGTACCCGTGGCACCGTTGATTGCGTATAATCTGCGGTCAAAAGAACCGATATACACGGTGCCGTCTTGTCCAACCGCTGGTGAAGACACAATCTCCGCAGCAGTTCCGAATGGTGCGGCCCATGCAGCCCGCCCTGTTGCTGTCTCAACCGCATACACGTTGTTATCGAGCGAGCCAAAATAGACGTTGCCATTGCCGATCGCCGGCGATGAGACAATTTCACCCTGGGTTGCAAACGGGGGCCAGAGCGTGGCACCTGTTGCGCCGTTCAAGGCATACAGCCTGTTATCGGTTGTGCCTACGTATACAGCCCCATCGGGTCCGATTGCTGCTGAGGAGAGAATCTCACCCTGCGTGGCTGCTACCCATCGTATGCTGCCATCCTGGTTTACAGCAAACAAGTCGCCCGATCTTGAACCAATAATGATGGTCCCGTCCGGGCCAATGGTAGGGGATGCAAAGATCTGATCGCCGGTATCCAACGTCCAGCGTAGTGTGCCGTTTGGTGCAATTGAATACAGGTTGTTATCGAGCGAACCGATGTAGATGTTGCCGGCGGCGTCTACGGCTGGTGTTGACACGATACCCGAAATTTCTACGGCCGGCGGTGTGTCCAGGTTGTTGAATGTAAACGCCCAGAGCTCTTCACCATCCAGGTCGAGCGCAACCAGCTCGTTTTCCGAAGCAATGTACACCCTGTTGTTGGTTACAATGGGTGATGAATAGGTAAACCCCGTTGTGTTGTACTGCCACGCGATATCGGGCGCAATAGGACCAGTAAAATTGGTGTAGCCAGTATGAAACACATTCTGCCGAAACATTGGCCAGGGATTCTGGGACCAGGCAGTGGCGGGTGCAAGTGACAGGGCAATCAATAAAAGCAGCCCTGAGAGAATGCGTGGAAATGTATTTTTCACGGAGGAATCCTTAGAAAGGCGGTAGTTGATTACTTCCGACGTGTGTACCCTAAAATCATTGCAGGGGCACTGGGCTGCGGGTTTATTCTTTAGCATTATTCGTGATGAACCGATAACGAAAAAAGACCATATTTGGACGAAAAGCGATAAAGCAGCTATGAACGATAAGATTGTTCGTTTTTTACAAGATGCAGGGTATCAGGGGACATCATCTGAGCCTGCTGCCTTACAGTTATTGCGTTTTTTTGAAGCAGAATACGACGTGTCTCTGTTGCCTTTACTCGAGCGTGAATGGCTCGATGAGCAGGCAGAGCGTGAAGTGACGCACGCACACTTCATGATGCTACGCGAATTGATCGATGATCAGCATCTGAACGATTACGATAATGCGCTCGCTCGCATTGACGCCTTTTAACGCAACGCGTCATAAGCTACTGGCCAAATTCTTATCCGAAACCGATCAGCACGTGGCGTACGTTGCGGGCCGGGTAATCTATTGACTCAACTTTTACAGCCATATCCTTCTGGTTGTAATGCAGTACGGCTAGTCAGTACCGCCAGTCGAATCTGCAAACATTGATCCAGTCGTTGGGTTTTGCCTAAATAAAGCAATCCCTAAAAAAATGCCCTAACCTTCTTCCGTATTCAAATCCGGGCCAGAAAACGAGTGTGACGAACAGCTTAAAAAGTCAGCAGGTTATCAAACCTGCCGGCTAAAATCCCAGCCGGCTGTCGATGCCCGGGTGCTTGATGTGGCCCTGGCACGTACTGGCAGTCTGGATGGCGTTACCAGCGCGCTGGCGGTCCTCAGGCCGTATCGCTCATGTCTCATTCTCTTGGGAGTAGCCATAGAGTTCAGGGTACACATCAAACTATAGCTGCAGTCTCCCATATTTGGTACAGCAAGGGGACCGCCAGTGCGCTGCATCACTTCTTCGTTCGCCAACCTGTTTTTTCGGCGTCCCTCTCCTCTTTTGCCGCCACACGGCTCAAGCTAAAGGTCTGGCCCCATTGCGCCATTTCTCCGTACCCAATGCGCCAATTCCTGGTTATGCGATAGCATGATTGTCGGTAATTTCAGGCGCATGTGTCGCGTGACTAAACAGTACCCCATTCCTCAGTTTTTTCGCTCGTTGTTCACGCTACGTTTCTTCACGAGTTGGCGGTGAAACAATTTAACGCTCAATGATGCTTCCTGGCAAAAATAAGCTGCTATTTGCACTGTTTTGGTTGATCTGTTGTATGCCTGTGGCTGTACATGGAGGAGCGAACATGTACACCGTCATGCCAGGCCCACAAATGGTTGCAGGTAACCTCGAAGACGTGGGGAGTACATGGCAGACCGTTAACTTGCCCTTCTCTTATGAAGAGATGGTTGTCATTGCAACCGTGGCTTATACGGGGGAAGATGCGCCGGCCGTCACGCGCGTCCGCAACGCAGCCGGCAGCAGCTTTGAGGTAATGGTTCAAAATCCATCGGGTGCTACGCTGGAAGACTATACGGTGCATTATCTCGTGGTCGAAGCAGGCGTATATACAGCGGTTGAAGATGGCGTCCAGATGGAAGCCGGCCGCTTTACATCTGACATCACGGCCCATACAGCTTCCTGGACGGCAACCTCCGTAGGCTACAAACAACAATACAGTAACCCTGTAGTGCTCGGGCAGGTAATGACCTTTAATGACCCCCGTTGGTCTGTTTTCTTCTCGCATGGTCTACTGGTCTCATCGCCACCTGGCCCGATTTCTCTTTTTATGGGCAAGCACGTTGGTGAAGATCCAGATGTGGAGCGTAATGCTGAGTCGGTTGGCTACATCGTTTTTGAGTCGGGAATAGGGCGTACCAACGGATTCAACCTGCAGGCCTTTTTGAGCGCCGATTTAACGGAGGGGATAGAAGACGGTACGCCGTTCAGTTACCCACACGATATGGAAGATGAAGGCTTCGTGCTGTTATCGCAAGCTGCAATGGATGGGTTTAATGGGAGCTGGTCTGTTTTATGGGAAGATGGCTGGTTTGAAGATGGTGAAGTGCGCATTGCAGTTGATGAAGACCAGGTGGGAGATGAAGAGCGCCAGCATACAACGGAACAGGTAGGTATCGTCATTTTGAATCCTGCGGCGCAAACACCCGAAATTTTGTCTTTCTCTCCTGAAATTGGGCCGGTGGGCGGGACCGTAACGATACTGGGTAACTTTTTTACTGGGGCCCAGCAAGTTTTTTTCAATGGCCAGCCGGCTTCTTTTGAGGTAGTATCCGATCAGTCCATCACAGCAACCGTTCCTGATGGAGCTACCAGCGGGGTTATTTCAGTACTTTCACCGGGCGGGATTGGAAGCAGCAGCAGCGCGTTTGAAATCCTGAAGGTACCGCAGATCTTCGCTTTTTCACCCGGCGAAGGGCCGCGAGGGTCTGCTGTAGAAATTACAGGGCAGAATTTTGTCAACATCCTCGACGTATCGTTTGGCGGATGGTCATCCAAAGAAGTCGATATTGTGAGCCCCACGCGTATCATTGCCACTGTGCCCCAGAACTCGAATACGGGTCGTATTCGCATCAGGAATGCGGCCGGCATGGCAACAACCCCTGAAGTATTCCGGGTGATAGCTTCTGCTGCCGTTGATGAAATTGTGCCCAGTCGGGCCGAGGCTGCAGCGGTGATCCGTATTACGGGAGCCGGTTTCACAGACGTAGAAGCCGTCGAATTTGCCGGTGGGATTGCTGCAGCGTTTAACATCGTATCCGATCAGGAAATTCAGGTTACGGTACCAACCAATACGACCAGCGGACCAGTAAACGTATTTTTTGCTGATGGGACGGTATTGCAAGGGCCCGTCGATTTTACGCTCACTTTTGCTGAGCCACTGCAAGGCCTCAATCTTTGCCGCATGACGTCTGCGCAGGTGACCCAGTCATCTGTTGGTGCACCGTTTTCAAACGCGGGTAAAGCCTGCGATGGTATTACGGATGGGACATTGGAGAACGCTTCGTTTACCGATACCCAGTTGGAACAAGAAGCCTGGTGGGAGGCTGATCTTGGCGCTATTTACAACATTTCCGAGGTGGCCGTTTGGAACCGCTCCGATTGTTGCACGGAAGACTTATCCAATTTCTTCATTTTCATTTCTGAGACACCGTTTCCCTCTATCTCCCTCTCAGCTACCCTGAATGCGCAGGGGGTGCAATCACAGTTGATTAGTGCTGTGGACTTGTTTGAATCCATCGATTTGAATACGCGTGGGCGCTATGTGCGGATTCAAAAAATTGGTAGCGGTACACTTGTATTGGCTGAAGTAGAAATTATCTCCGGGACGGGCAACGTTATTACAAGCACAGAAGACCCCGATGGGGTACACGCTGATGTGCAACTCAAGCCGGCATATCCTTCGCCGTTTACTACCACCGCAACCATCCCATACCATGTCGCAACTGCCCAGCACGTACACCTCGCGTTGTTCGATGCACTAGGACGCGAAGTGCGGGTGCTGCAAGACGGTGTTGTTGCCCCGGGTGATCATACAGCCTCCGTAACAGCAGGTGACTTACCCAATGGCATGTATTTCTACCGGATGGTTGTTGAAACGCAAACATTTACGCGTCCTTTGATCCTGACCAGGTAAGCTGGTTGTTTAGCTGGATATCCAGTATACTGCGTGCAAAAGTGGCAGGGCTCCACCACCATAGGGACCGGCCGAATACGCGAATTGCATGCCGGGATCCTCTCTTCGTACCATATTATTAAGCACATTTCTTGGATTAGCAGCGCTGTACAGCCCGCAGCCTCTATTACCGTTTTTCGCCCGTCTATTTGCCGTATCTGAAGCAGATGCTGCGAGTCTGGTTTCCTGGAGTTTGTTTGCTATGAGCATCGGACCGCTTGGCGTTGGATACTTGCTGATGCGCGTTGGGTCCCGCCGGGTGTATGTGTGGTGTTTGTTTGGGCTTGCCTTAACAACCGCCGCGTTTGCTGCCTGTGAGCATATTGTGTTGATGAAAGTAGTGCGGTTTCTTCAGGGCGGACTCATTGCCGGCTTGCTCGCTTCCACCATGACGTATATCGCCGAGACGGCCTCACGCATGCGAGAAGTTATGGCGTATTACGTAGGATCGTCGGTGCTTGGGGGATTAAGTGGACGCATCATTGCCGGCATGGTAGCCGAGCGCTTTCAGTGGCAATATTTTTTTGTTGGGCTTGGTTTGTTGTTCCTGTATTGTGCCTACCGGGCCACACAGCTCGAGCGTTTGCAAGCGCAAGCGATAGAGGCAACTACTGATAAACGCATGTCGATGCGGGCTGTGCTGAAAGATGGTTATGTGCGCCGGCAATATGTAGTGATTATGCTAGCGTTTTTCTGTACCACCGCCGTGCTCAATTTTGTGCCATTCCGATTGGAGCAACTCGATCAAACACTGGGTTCTTCGATCATTTCGCTGTTTTATTTGGGCTTTGTGGTTGGCTTTTTTGTCAGCATTAACGCGCCGCGTATAGCTGACCGTGTTGGTGGGACGTTGCAAGCCATTTGGATAGGCATGGGAATGGCGTGTATCGGATTGTTATTAGGTACCTTACCTTCCGTCGTTGCTGTATTTCTATCGATAACCCTGGTAACCAGTGGTTTTTTCCTCCAGCATGCCTGCATGGTTTCGTTACTAAATACATATGCCGGCAAACAGGCCGGTGTGGTAAACAGTCTGTATGTATCAATTTATTACCTCGGTGGAGCTGCTGGTGCGTATCTGCCTGGGCTGATTTATTTGAAAGCAGGCTGGGTGGTATTCTGTATTCTTTTGCTGAGTGCCGTCCTCATGAGTTTCTGGATTTCGTTAACCACTCAGTCGGATGGAAACGCTTTCTTAAAGTTTTCCTAACAGTTTAAGCATGTCAGGATGCCGATCTTCTTATCGAAAATTCCTTTTGATAGCCATTTAGTGTCTTCCTGCACGCGATTGTACAAGCCTGTTAAGGACACCGCATGATTATGGATGCAGCCCAGCTCAAACAGAAAAAAGCCGTTATTTTTGATATGGACGGCGTCGTCATTGACTCGGAGCCTTTGCACGAACGATCCAGTCGGCTTGTCCTCGCGCAGCACAATCTCGAAATACAAGACGAAGTATTTGCTGATTTTAAAGGGAGCACTGATCGAACAATTCTCGAATACCTGGTTACCGAGCATAACCTTGACGTTGCAATTGACGACTTGCTGCAGCAGAAGCGACGCACGTATGCCTCCCTGATTGATGAGCTACAGCCGATTCATGGAGTTATTTCGTTTATCAATCGTATTTCGGGCGATTACCGGCTTGCGTTAACCACTTCTGCCTCTCGTCGAAATAAAGAATTGGCGTTCTCGAAATTCAACCTGCATCGTTTCTTTGAGGTTGTGATCACTTCGGACGACATCAACAATCCCAAACCTGATCCAGAGCCCTATTTGGAAACCACTGCGCGCCTTTCTCTTGAGCCGCAGGATTGCGTCGTGATAGAAGATTCGTTTAATGGCGTGCGTTCTGCATCGAGGGCCGGCTGTACCGTAGTAGGGATCACTACCTCATTTGAGAAGGTAGCCCTGATGGATGCCGGCGCCGACTTCGTAATCAGCGGGTACGACGACTTAGCCCACCTGTAGGGACTTACATATCCAGAAAGAGTCCGGTTTGATAGGCTGGTGCAGAAAGGATATTCTGCCCACGAGTAGCGCCTTCGACAGAGAACGACAAGCCAAACTTCTGGGTGAACTTATAAGAGACCTCTCCGCCGTATGCGATGTAGCGCTGGTTGTTGGCATACAAACCGCCTGTCCCACCAGTAACGGAGTCGTCACCGTTCCGCAGCGGTTCGAGGCCGCGGAGCTTGAGGCTGAACGTCAGCTTGCTGGCAACGGTGTAGCCGGCTTCTGCGGCAAATCGAAACTCATCAGAAAAACCACTTGAACGGTTGTTGAAGCCCACTTCTGCTGATACATACGCCGGCGCAGGATAGAATGAATGCCCAATTCCGAGTGACACGTGCTGGTTGAATTCCCCATCTCCAGTAAACAAACCATTTTCCTGGGTTGTATTGCCGGTTGGGATACCCAGCATAAGGGCGGCGCTTACTACCGTGTTGCCTTTTTGCAGTAAGCCAAACCGCGCGCCAATGTCGAAGTCAGCCAGGCTGGTTTGCTCTGCGCCTTCAAAAAACACAAAACCTGTTTCGGTACCAATTTGACGGTTCAGGGTCAGGCGCTGGACAAATGGGATATACGCAATGCCCGTGATCCGGTCGGTAAATCCGTATTCGCCGTAGAAACTAACGGTGTAATCTGCCAGCGTTGGGATATCTATGAGCCGGCCATCAGGCTCGTAAAATCGGTTGGCCTGCAGGTAGCCAAATCCAAGTTTGTAGAACCCTGCTTTGCGCTTGCGCGGCCAGGGTCCGGCTTCTGCTGTTGGAGCCAGTGAAATGAAGGCAGCTACTATCAGGAATAAACTAATCACGCGCGTTTGCATGGCGGTCAAATCTGGTTTGAATGTCAAGAGGTTTTGTATCACTAGCTAGCCTATCGGAGTGGTGCAGAGCCAAACGTAACGTTGAATGGCAGACAGTGGATTACCACGTGGTCGAAGTCGTTCATCTCGACAAAAGACGGCAATTCATACGTTTGCATCCCTCGCGTACTTTTGAGCTGTCCGAGCAGCAAACTGTTCGCGTTGATTGTGGATTCTGATGACAGGTACACATTTAAATCGGGACCGTTGCTGCTCTGAAAATCTTCGTCGAAGCGCAGTTGCAGGCCGCCACCTGAGACTTGTTCAAGGATGGCTTTGCCGTTTACGGTGTACGACGTGTTGGGTGCTGCGCGGAAGTTGCCTGACCGACTGGCAGCAAAAATTTCGAGGATGATGGGTGAGCTTTGAATGCCTTCGGATGTGGCAGACACCTCAACGACACCAGGGGCGGTTGTGGTAACGAGGCCTGTTGCATCGATTGTTGCGAGGGTATCGCTGCTAAGCTGCCAGGTAATTTCGCGGTTTTCGAGCGGTGTGCGGGTTGCGTTGCGTACAACTGCGGTGAACTGCATTGATTCACGGACGATGACAGACGTATCGGCCGGCGTGATTTCTACAAACGCAACCTCGTTCGGGTCGCCTACTACGGTCAGAAGGGCCTGTTCGCTCGAAATGCCAAACGCTGAAGCAGTAATCCGAACCTGCCCTGTGGCGATACCTGTCACGTCGCCTGTTTGCGACACGGAGGCGATAGCATCATCAGAACTGGCCCAGGTAAAATCTGTGGCGACGGGCGCATCCGTGCTGTCGTAATACGCTGCCTGAAAATTAAGCGCTCCGCCTATCTCAATGGCCGAGACCTCGGGCGTGATTTCGATGCGTGGATCAACCAGGCTCGCAGATTCTTCCAGAAAATCTGTGCCTATACATCCAGCCAGAAAGGCTGGTGCTGTAAACAAGACAAGGAAAAAAGCAGCGGAAGATTTCATGGATGTCAGAAGTTTTGAACGGGCGTCTCGGTATGTATGGTAACGCAAGCCTATGGACACGTTACAGCGCGTCCCATTAAATAATTGCGCATGCGGTAATCAGGAAGTCACGGCCCCACTGAAGTACGGAGCCAACAGGGTGCGCAACGCCTGACGAGCACGGTGCAGCCGTACACGGACAGCGCCGTTGCTGATGTTCAGCAACCGTGCGACATCTTCTGTGGCCCACCCATTAATGTCTTTGAGGTTGACAATGGTGCGGTGCTGGTCTGGCAGGCGTTGGATGGCTTCGTGCAGGAGGCGTTTCCGTTCGTCGGCTTGAAGTTTTTGCTCGCCGTTCCATTCTCTGTAATGACCCATGTGCTGGCCGGCCATAAACTGCGGGGGAAGCATCTCAAATTCTTCGTTTTCCAGTACCCGTACACGGGCCGCTTTGCGTCGTGCTGCGCGCGCCAGGTTTAGGCCGATGGCATACACCCATGTGGACAGCTTGGCGTCGCCACGAAAACTGTCGAGCCGCGTGTAGGCTTGCAAAAAGGTCTCTTGCAACACATTGCGCGCCTCGTCTGCGTTGTTGACAATTTGATAGATCATACGGTAGAGCCGTGGGCTTTCTTCGTGTACGAGCTGTTCGAATGCCCGCTTGTCTCCTGCAAGCACAGCTTTATCTCTATCCGGCGTGGATTTCTTGGTCATGGTCGGTACCCGGGGGATCAAAGTTGCCGTTGCCATATGATTGCACCTCGAACGTTGGTTAGTGGTCAGTCAGCTGCTCTAAATCGAGGCTGATGTTTTGTTCGAGAATAAACTAGGCGATGGCGTTGCCGCGTACCTCACAAGGGCTTAACGAGTATTACAAAAGTTTAACATCGGACTAAAAAAGGTTCACAACGATCAAAAAAGGAGATAACAGCGCTATTTGCACTGGTAAATGACAAACGTGACGTCGTCCGTTTGGGGTTGATCTTTGCGCCAATCAGCAAGTGCAGACGTGAAGCTGGAGATGATCGTTTCGGGGTTGTTCGGGCATTGCTCGCGAAAGAACGATGTAGCGAAGTCGTAGCCACGCATTTCGTGGTCTTTATTGAACTGCTCCGGGAATCCGTCGCTCATCAGAAGCAAGGTGTCGCCGGGGTCGAGCTCCAGCGAGGTTTGCTGGTAGGGGTAGGTAGTGAAACCGCCCAGCGGCATGCCTTTCAAAGGGATTGTGGTGACCGTTTGGTTATTTGCACGGTAGAGAAGTGCTGCCGGCATCCCGGCGCCGGCAACTTCGAGCTTCCTGCCGCTAATCCGCGCAAGTGCAAAGGCCATGTAGACTTTGGGCAGGCCTATGCGGCGAATTGTTGTGGATGCCTGGCGAATGATATCGGTCAGATCTGTCTGGTGGCCGAGGCTGGCAAAGAGGCTCTTGGTGGCAGTAACCAGGGTGTTGGCCTGCAACCCGTGTCCCGTTGCGTCACCTATGGCAAGGGTCAGGGTGCCATCATCGGAGAGCTGGTAGTCGTAGTAATCGCCGCCTACCTCAGTGGCCGGGTTCATGTAGAACGCGACGGAGGCATTATCGAGGGTCGGCGGTTGCTCCGGGAGCATTGAAAGCTGCAGGTCACGAGCTTCAGCAAGCTCCTTTGCCTTTCTGTCGTGCTCACCCTGTAAAAGCGCCTGTTCCAGTTCAAACTGTCGCTGTTGCTGCAAGGCATAATGCGCATTTACGCGTCGGGCAGCAATCGTGGCTGGAATTGCTATGATGAGTCCAAAAAGAATCGAGGCCATGGTAAGCCACGATCTGACGCGTTCAACCTGGCTTTGAATGCGGGCTGTATTTTCGTGCGAAGAGACCGTCCACTGCAATTCAGGCAGGGCATCGAAGTGGACAACTTCAATGGGCATGTTGGGGCCCAGATGGAGCAGTCCTGTGTTGCTTTCGCCTCGTTCGAGGTGCTCGCGCCAGCGCGTTTGGCCAGTACCCGAGAAGTTGGGGTCAAACAAGGCCTGCGGTTTGACAGGCATCCCGTTGAACGCGATGTCGGGATGGCTGAGATAGCGAACGCCATCTTGATTAATGAGGCAGACATAGCCCGTTTCTATGTGTGAGCCGGCTGTGGCTTCCTGGAATTCGTCGATGACGGTGTCTGGGTCGATGCCTGAGGCAAGCCGGCCGCGTACAAAATTGGCCATTGTTCGGGCATACCGCGCGTTGGCGTCAGCCTGTACTTCAAGATAGAGTGATTCGGCATGTTGCAGGGCATAGGGCGCAACGGCAGCACCAATCAGAAAAATGGCGAGAAACACCGCCAAAAAGGTGAAGAACGTAATTTTGAAGTTGTTCATGGGTGGCGTAACAGTTCCAAGGGGAGGCTTCCCGGGCTTTTTTTACCTGGTGCGGGTAAAAGTAAGAAGCACAGAGGGAACGATTGTTACGCCATGCAGAAGAGGTTAAGCGGCTTGCCTTGTGTATTGAAGTGCGAATCGTGTGTTTTAACAGCGGGAATTGGAAGCCGACGGTGCGCGATTAGAAAAAAGCGATGACGATGAAAGGTTGATGTGAGGAATGTGGGTCGTGTTATTGTGCGTGCAACATCACTGAGAATTGAACCATTCAGTTGCAAATCCGCCGTTTTCAATGGTCACGCTATTCAGGTCACTGCCTGTGATGGTCATACGCAGGACAATGTTGTTACTGGTTTCACAATCTCCGTTGGGATACCACGCAGCCCGGAATTCTGCACCATCTGGCGTAGGATGTCCCGTGAAACAGGAGCCATCACCCAGTAAGTCGTAGCCTCCGCCTTCTCCTGTGCGTTTTTTGGATCCAATGGCATCCATCGTAAACCCTGTAAACGAACTGCTACCGTCTGCGCGTGTGCCGCCGTCCATCGACTCTGGCGTCCGGCGATAAGCAATGGCTTTTCCTGCCAGATCGATTAGTGCCGTGTTGGCTGTATCACGCTCAAATTTCTTTTTGTCCTCAGTGTAGGTTGTAATACCCAGAATCAAAGAAACGCCGACAAGAATGACGGACAGGACAAGAAGCATCAGCTGATGTTGTGCCATGGTTTACAAGCGTTTTTTGGTGCGCAAGTGGGGGGATGGGGGAGATTGCATTGTGTATATCGGCAAGGTGATGGGAAGCTTAAGCCCTGTAAAGATTTTTGATTGTAGATTGCGGATTGTTGAATGCTGATATCAAATCGGGTGCTTTTGCACAAAATTCCGAACGTTTCGACACTTGTGCTACAAATTCCGATATTGATCGCAGGATACTTGATAATCCGTTTATTCACCATCAATTGTACCTGATCCCATGGCAAATACACGTCGATCCTTTCTCAAAAAAGCAGCTGCCACCGCAGCAATGACTGCTCCGCTTACAGCCGGCCTCCCCAAAGTCGTCGGGGCCAGTCCATCACCAGCGCGACGGACGCGTATCGGGGTCTCCACGTATTCGTTCTGGCGGTTTAACGGGCCCAAAGAAGAATACAGCATCGAGTCGTGCATCGATCAGGCTGCTGCCATGGGTTTTGATGGCGTGGAAATATTGCACGTACAAATGACGTCGGAAGAGAACAGTTACCTGCAGGACCTCAAACGGCGTGCTTTTTCGCTGGGCCTTGACCTTTGTGGTTTCTCCACCCATCAAGGCTTTGTCTACCCTGATGCAGCAAAGCGGCAAGAAAACGTCGATAAAACCAACCATCAAATTGAGTTGGCCTACAAAATGGGCATCCCAACCATGCGCATTAACACGGGCCGGTGGGGTACTTCTGCCAATTTTGATGCGTTGATGGCAAATCGCGGCATCGAGCCGCCTTTAGACGGTTATACCGACGAAGATGGATTTGAATGGGTGATTGATGCAATTGGGGAGTGCGTAAAGCGGGCGCAGGAGTGTGGCGTCGTACTCGGGTTAGAAAACCATTGGGGGCTTGGTCGTACTGCGGAGGGTGTGCAACGTATTGTTGAAGCAATCAATTCGCCGTGGCTGCAAGTTACCCTCGATACGGGCAATTTCCTTGAAGATCCCTATGATCGTCTGGATATGCTTGCGTCTAAAACGATTCTGATGCAGGCCAAAACGTATTATGGCGGCGGCAAGTGGTACACGCTCGATCTTGACTACGACCGGATTGCCGGCATCATGAAAGCCCACAATTACCAGGGCTACGTATCACTTGAATTTGAGGGAACGGAAGACGGGGATATTGCAATCCCTAAAAGCCTGGAGTTGTTACGAAACGCGTTCGGCTGATTGAGCCCTTAGAGATCTGCCGCTGTATATTCGTACATGTTGTTGATACGTGGATGAAACAACCCTGCCGTGTTGTAAGGCGCGATGTGTTTCTCCATGGCATCGCGAAATTGCTGGTGTGTTCTCTGGCCGTTCAGGGTAGTGCGGAGCATTGTATATCCCTCGTGAATCAAGGTGACAAGCGGGGCTTCATCTGCACATAAAAAGCCGTGTTTGAAAGGAGTACCCGCTTTATGTGCCGCCATGCGCCGCTCTTCATACGTGATTGCTGCGGCAAAGTACAGCATGCTGTAGCTACACAACAGATCAAATTTCCCAAAACAGGGATAGCAGCCGGCTACCAGCAGGTCTACTAGTTTGAGTTCATTTATGATAGCGTCGCTGTAGTACATCAGGCTTGATTGGAGGGCTGGTTGTTGCCAGTGCTGTTCCAGTAAATGAGCAAGCCGCTCAACCCCAGACAGTGTGTGCGCGATGCCCGTACTGTGTAATGGGTCGATAAAACCTGTTGTGTGGGGGAGGAGTGCCCAGTTGGCGCCGGCGGCTTGCTGCCAGAGCCGTTGGAGCCGGCCTGTGCGGTAAAGCTTGCCAGGAAGATCGGCCAGCGTGGCTTGGCTAAACAAGGCCTGGATCGAGGGATATTGCTCCAGCAAGGTCTGCCAGGCAGTTTCTGGCGAAACGGAATAGTTCAGCCGGAAATGCGCAGCATCAAGCGCAAACCCCGCGCTGACGCGCTGGTTGTCAAATCTGAGCATCCAGAGCCATCCGTTGTCGATACAGTGGTGGACAGCTGCATCGTCACAAAAGTAGGGATGATCGTCGGTTGGAATGCCGTCAGCTTGAAGGGTCTCATGCCATGCAGGTATGCCTTCAAAGTGCGAAAAAATGGCGTGTGAGCGTGTCTGGAGTGTCTCGTCGAGCCGGCCAATACCCAGGGCATGCGGGAGCAAGCCGGCAGGTCCCGTGGCGTCTACGACAAACGTTCCCTCGATATGTATCCGCGTTTCATTTTGCATGGCTTCCAGTTGCCACGCCCCATCTGTAAGGTGCTGATGTTGCTGTTTGATTGCCTGGATACGCGTCTGTTCAAGTACCGTTACGCCGGCTTGTTTGGCCTGCCTGATAAAATAATGGTCTACGTCAGCGCGTAGCCAATGCGTGTCGCACCGGTAATTGTCGGTGCTTGCTGTGACCAGGAGTTCCTGTGTGTGATTGGCATCCGTCTGAAAAGGGCTGCCCTGTTGATGCTGGAAGTAACTGAACCCTCGTTTTCTTCCCCGAACCACATCCGGTTGGTGTTCGAGCCAGGTGCCATACGTTGCCAGCGGCTTGAGCGCATCAAGCGCGTAGCGTTCTGCCAGATCGCGCAGAATCATGTTGCCGATGGGCGTAGAGGATTCGCCAATGGCAAACCGCGGGTGGGTTGCTTTATCGACCACCACGACGGAGCGGCCGATTTTCTGGAGGATGAGCGCTACCAGGCTGCCAGCGAAGCCAGAGCCAAGTACAATCACATCAGCAGCAATCCGTTTTGTCGGTTGTGATGGGGGCATAGCTCAATGCTTTTGTGCGCGTACGACGCGAATAGCAAAAAGAGTAGCGGTGACACTCAATGGCGTACGTACAAATACCGATGTACAATTACCGACGTTCAATTCCGACGTTGCACTGGTCGCACGCAATCGCCGGCAAAATTGTTTGGGTAAGATTCATTTCGTGTAGCCTCGCCTTGCGCGCTGGCCCACATGGGCTGCACCCATAAAATTGCTCCAGGTCCCACAGATCCATAAAAACCCGTCCCGTTCCGCGTTTTTGGCAAAGCCTGAGGCCGGCTTCCAGCACATACTCTATAGAAGATAACGTCGGCCGCTCAAAATAACCTGCTGTCCCCAACTGATCCACGGCACCGTTACCCGGTCGGGTTGGGACCAGGGCGCAACACTGGACACCATTGGCAAATGCAAAAGCCATCGATTGGATGGCCCAGTACACGCCTTCTTCTTCGCTCAAATAGGGCGGTCGGAGTAAGATAAAGGCACGTACGTCGATGTCGTTGCTGCGTAGAAAAGTTGTCGCCCTGGCAAAATCGCGCGTGGTCATCCGTTTGTTAAGCCTTGGTAAGACGTTCGGATGAATGGTCTCCAGGCCCATGGCTACTTCGAGCTTGCCCTGCACCATATCCCGAAATGTCAGGCAGCTTTCATTGCACAGCCTGGGGTGATTCTCAACGATCACGCGGTCGAACGAGGCAACGCGCTCAGCAATAGCCGGCCAATCGGCCACGGGGATGGCTTTCTTGTCAAAAAAATTTCCGCTGTTATACAACTTAATGTGGGATGCCGGCGACAAACGATCTAGTGCATGGTCGATTTGCGCAGGGATGTCTCCGGGAGCTACGGAGCGATCGGTGGTGTTTTTCCACAGGTCGCACATCAAACACCGAAACGGGCATTCCTTGTTAGTGAGGAATAATGTGGCGACGTCAACCACTTCGCCATGCGCCGCGTGTTCGGGTTCTACTAGAAAAGCATACGGCCGGCGCGGGGAAACTTCGTTTTTAGCCCCCCGCGCCTTTAGGATTGCCTGTTCATCCAGTGTCAGCACAGCCTAGGCGTACAGCTTTGAAAATGTTTTACGATACGCTGCTTCATGCTTCGGGAAGATGGCCGAAAAACCTTTTTCGTCCACAGCGCCCCGCTGGAAACGACGTTTTTCAAACACGGGCATATCAAGCCCCGTAATGGCTTTTACGCCACGCCGTACCACTTCCCCTTTGAGAGCGTAGAGTTTCTCGTGGTCCCAGTCGGTTAATTCGATGAAGGGAATACCTTCAGCAACTTCGATCACGGCCGGAAGCGCAAAAGGGCTAAACCCTTTGAAGCCAAGTGCCCGACCTGGTGCATACGAACGAATATGGCCACGGCTCTGACCGCCCGAATAGGTGAGTGAATGTTTGATCGCATCAACGCCCCAGCCTTCCTGGTAGAGCATCAGGTTATTGAGCACGCTGCGGATGGTTAGTTCGGGGTTTTCTTCGATGGGGTAGTCTTTAAGGTTTTCATCCCCCCCATCGCCGTCGATAAGGCAGGTCCATTCGGGATACCTTGCGCGAATGCCTTTGCACAGGGCGAGGGCCATGGTGGCAGACTGGACGTCGAGTGGTTTGTAATCTTCGATCACGCGAATGGCGTCGGCATAGTTGATGTTCGCGAGGTCGGTTTCGACAACTTCAAGGAACATTGACAGGCCAAGCTCGTGGAGGAAAGCCATTGATTGTTTTGCATCTTCGCCATCGTTTACCGACAGGGTAAAGGCTTTGAGGCGGGCCGGCGATTCCCCGCGCTTAAGTAGCAAATGATGCATCACAAGAAACACAGCGCCGCTATCAATGCCGCCCGAAAACAGTACCCCGATGGGCTCTTTGGCGTCGATGGTGTCAAGCCATTCGTTGCACGCATCCGCAAGCGCGCCGATATAGGCTTTGCCAATGGTGTCCAGGTCTGTGCTTAGCACATTCTGCTCCGGTGTAAAATAGCGTTTATACACCGGGTTGGGATCAGGGCAGCCGAGGAGTTGTATTTCGACAAGATGGTGCGCCGGCACCATGCGCGTATACGAAGGATGAAACTGGTCATCGAGTCCTTCTTTTTCGAGCTGCGCAAGCAACTCATCCATACGCTCTGCAACAATCAGGCACGGGCCCTCGTGCCGTTTTGCAAGAAAGTAGCGCATCGGCCGGCCCAGCGAGCGGGCCATGCGAATAGTCTTTCCTTCTTTTTGAAGGATGGCAAACTGGCCCTTGATCTGCCCAACCTTTTCAGGGTCGCCTGAAGCTACAGCGGCTTCAGCTTCCGCCTGCGTCATGTTCAGCAGAATATTGGCTGCAGGATCCATCAGGTCAACGAGGCGCTCTACGTATGCGGCGCCGTGTGGCGGAATGCCTGTATTGTTATAATTTGAATCCAAAATCATAGAAAAAACCAACTGATTGATTATCTTGCCGTCTCGTGAGAAGAGAATAAATTTAATCGCTGCGCATGCGGATATCAAAGTGTAGTTTTACCGAATTGTTGCCCTGTTCTTTTTTGACTATTTTGGGACGCTAAATGCAATTCCGGGGCGTACCTCTGCGCCGTTTTGTCTCCTCATCCGATGATGTGTATATGCCGAAGAGCGGCAGCTGCTTCCATTCGTAACAAGTAAAAGATGAATATTTCCAAAGCTGTTATCACAGCTGCCGGCAAAGGGCAGCGAACCCTTCCCTTGCAAACGCTCATAGATCGCGACGGTACCGAAAAATCTGTTTTGCAGATTGTTGTGGAAGAAGCGTTGCGCGGTGGCATCGAAGAAGTCTGTGTGGTTGTGCGACCTGGCGATGAAGTGGCCTATGCTGAAGTTGTTGGCGACCACGCCGGCCGACTGCAGTTTGTGCATCAAACCAGTCCCTTGGGATATGGCCACGCGGTATACTGCGCCCGCGAATTTGTTGGTCACGATCCGTTTCTTCATCTCGTAGGTGATCACCTGTACATCAGCCGAGACACCCGGGGTTGTGCAGCCCAGCTGATTGAGGTGGCGCAGCGCGAAAACTGCTCGGTTTCAGCGGTGCATGCTACCCGCGAAAATTTGTTGCCTTACTTCGGGACCGTTGGGGTACACCGGTTGTCGGGCCGGCGCAACCTCTTTCGGGTTGAATCGGTGGTCGAGAAACCAACACCAACGCATGCAGAGCAGCAACTCATCGTTCCCGGATTGCGTGCTGGCTACTACCTTTGTTTCTTCGGGATGCACGTGCTCACATCAGGTGTGATGGACATTCTGGGCCATCTTATCGCCGAGAAAAACGAGCAGGCGCGCGTTTCACTTTCCGATGCGCTCACCATTCTGGCGCACCGCGAACAGTATCTTGCCCTGGAGACCGAAGATTGGCGGTACGACGTGGGCGTAAAATATGGTTTGATGAATGCACAGCTCGCCCTGGCGCTGAGCGGCAAAGAGCGGGATCAGGTGCTGTCGAACTTGCTTGAACTCCTGGCTATTCGAGAACTCGGTACAAGCCCGGAGCGTGAGGTATTATGAGCGAATTGGTAAAAATCATCACGTCGCCAGATCCGGAAATTCGCAACCAGCCGCTGGATGCGTTTTGTCGGGAGGCTACGGTAGAAGCGTTGTACGCAGAGTGTGCGGCGCTCGACAAGTTTAGGCGGTCGAGCTCGAACCTGTACGAGCGGGTGCGCGCCCTCTTTTTTTTGTATGCATTGCACCGGTTTCATCTGCCGAAGCGGTACGATCAGTATACCGCCGGCAAAGTGCCCTACGAAGGTGTTGCCCATTTATTAAAACGCCGCTTCGAAGAAGCCCTCGAAATTTTTCTGGCCGAGCAGGCTATCCATGGCTACAACGACGCGTTGTCGAGTGCGCTTGCCACAGCATATCAAAGCCTCGGTTTTCAAACCCTCGCTGACCAGGTACGCCGCAGCGTGCGTTCGGTGCAAGGTAACCAGTGGATGTTTCGCGTAGGGCACCCGGCCGATCAGTCGCTGCGCGTGCAGAAGTCGTTGTATCAGCGCGAAGGTAACCAGGGGCTCTTCCCGATTTTGCGGGAGAAAACCCCCGTGCGGATGGATCTCACCCACAGCGGGTGGAGCGATATCTTTTTTCTGGGGATGGATTTCCCGGAAGGTGCTCGTGTACTCAACATCTCTGTTGATCTTACTGTGCGTGGTGCAAACGATGAGGATGCGCCGAAGCCGCCGATTGAAGTGTATTTCAGGGTCATCGATGAACCCGTACTTCGCCTCGTAAGTGTTGATCTCGAAGCCGCAGCAGAGATCGATACATTGCAGGAAGTGTTCGACTTTGCTCGTGATTACCTCGGCCTCCTCAAAGCCGGCGTCATTGCCTCGGGTATTATCCCCCCGGGGATGGAAGGGGCTACGCAGCCGCTGCCCGATTTGCTTGGCCGGTTGATAGCGCCGGGTTATGGTATCGAAATTGTCACCCAGGTAAACGACATTCCGAAAGGTTCTCGGCTGGCTGTTTCAACAAACTTGCTGGCCTCTATCATTACGGTTTGCATGCGCGCTACGGGACAGACGCAGTCGCTTACGGGGCCACTGACCGAAGAAGAGCGCCGCATTGTTGCTGCGCGCGCCATTCTTGGCGAATGGATTGGAGGCTCAGGTGGCGGCTGGCAGGATTCCGGTGGTATCTGGCCGGGTATGAAGCTTATTGAAGGTGTAAATGCGGTTGAAGGAGATCCCGAGTTTAACGTGAGTCGCGGCCGACTGCTGCCGCATCACATGATTCTGGAAGAGAGCGATGTAAGTACCGATACCCGCAAGAAGCTGCAAGACAGCCTCGTGTTGGTGCATGGCGGGATGGCGCAGGATGTGGGACCAATTTTGGAGATGGTTACCGAAAAGTACCTGTTGCGATCAGAAAAAGAGTGGCGCTGGCGTCAGGCTGCGATTAAGCTGCTCGATGATATTGTCCGCGGCTTACGCGAAGGCGATTTGAAAGCGATCGGAGCCAGTACGCAGCGTAATTTTGAATGGCCCATTCAGACCATTATTCCCTGGGCGAGTAACTACTATACGGAGTCGCTGATTAAGCGGGTAGAGGAAGCGTTTGGTGATGATTTTTGGGGATTCTGGATGTTGGGCGGCATGGCCGGCGGCGGCATGGGCTTTATCTTCTCGCCCAAGAAGAAAAAGAAAGCCCTCGAAATGCTGCCTGAAATTATGGCCTCGGAAAAAGCAGAGTTGGAGAAAGCCGTACCTTTTGCGATGGAGCCCGTGGTATACGACTTCTCCATCAACGAACGCGGCACCTGGGCTGATATGCTGGATGAGGCAGAGGCACTCATGCCGGCCCGATACTACACCTTAACCGTTCCGAATCTGCTTCGTGTGGAAACGCGCGCCCTGTCGCCAACGCGACGCGTAGAACTTGATCGATTTGGGGCAGCCTGTCGTACCAAGCCCGAGCTTTCAGGTATGGTGTCGGGACTGTTCGAGCGTATGTTGCCCCAGGTGGAAGAGGAGGGCAACGCCGGCGAGACGCTCGAAGAATTGCTCGATAACTATGGATTTGATCCGGTACACCACGAGCAGATTCGCGCAGACCTGCGGAGTGGCCGGATTGGCCTGGCGCAAAACCGCCTGCCCACGCAGAGCCGGATCGGTGATATCCACCATGACGATATTTATGATGCGCGCGTTGGGCTGTCTGATACCTACCGCTCTATCGGTATGGACGCGCTAAGCGCAGGGGCGATTGCTGTCGTTACGCTAGCCGGTGGTGTGGGGAGTCGGTGGACAAAAGGTGCCGGCGTAGTAAAGGCCATCAATCCCGTTTTGCAAGATGGGCAACAAGCACCGGACCTTCCTGGAAATCCATCTTGCAAAAAGCCGGAAAATTAGCAGCCTGTGTGGTACGCAGCTACCGCATCTCGTCACCACAAGTTATCTGACACACCAGCCTATTCTTGAGCACCTGCAGCGTACGATGCGGTACGGATACCAGGGGCCGCTGATGTTGTCACCAGGCCGTACGGTGGGTTTACGTTTCATTCCTACAGAACGCGATTTGCGGTACGCCTGGGAAGAAATGCCGAACCAGATGCTGGACGAGCAGGCGCAAAAAGTGCGTGAGAGTTTGCAGACTGCACTCATCAAGTGGGTGCATCAGATGGGAGAAGCAAACGACTATATCGATAACCTGCCGATGCAATGTTTGCATCCAGTGGGGCACTGGTACGATGTGTTTAACATCTTCAGAAACGGCGTGCTGGCCACGCTTCTCGAAGAACGGCCGCAATTGAAGTACCTGATGGTCCACAACATCGATACGCTGGGAGCGAACGTGGATCCGGCGATGCTCGGCTACCACATTGAGTCGGGCGCAACCCTGACAACGGAAGTCATTAGCCGGCGCCTGGATGATCGTGGCGGTGGACTCGCGCGCGTGGATGGACAGGCACGGATCGTTGAAGGACTTGCGCTACCACACGAGCAAGTTGAATTTGATCTGTCGTATTACAACTCAAGCACGTCGTGGATTGACATTGATCGCCTGTTGTGGTTGTTGGCCTTGACGCGTAACGACCTGCGTGATCCAGAGAAAGTGGCCGTCGCTGTTCGCGACCTTGGTATGCGTATTCCTACCTACATGACCATCAAAGACGTGAAGAAGCGTTGGGGAAAAGGGCAGGAAGACATCTTCCCGGTAATGCAGTTTGAGAAGCTGTGGGGAGATATGACGGGTTTGCCTGAATTGAACAGCCACTTTGTAGCTGTAGCGCGTGAACGCGGTCAGCAGCTAAAAGAGCCGGCACAACGCGACGGCTGGCTTCGGGATGGATCCGCGCGCTACGTCGAAAAGCTCTGCGAATGGAGTTAGGGGCAAATACATTTTATGTATTTGCTGTTACAAGTTGCAGGTTAAAGGTTAAAAGTTTTTCGCGTATACTCGAACCGACAGTTCGGTTATAGAGTTTGGGTATTTTGCTACGGATCCCTGAGAAAAACTTGGAACTGTAAACCTTTAACCTGTAACAGTAAACACACTGCCTTATGATTTCCGGTTTTAGCACTCGTGTTCGTTCTGTTCTGCTTCAGATTGTACAGCCGTGGAGAGGGCAACGTGCAAGCGTTTTGTTGTTAGTAGCCACCGGCCTGTTGCTTTCAGCTTGCGAAAAACCTGCATTGCCGGCTACGGATTCAGCTGAATACCAGGGGGCGGTTACAGCATTCTTTTCGAGCATTGCGTCTATCCAGTCGGGCGAGGATATTGGTGCAGAGGAGAACCTGTTGCGCGTAACCAATCTGGCTCCCGGTGAGCCGGCGGCATGGTACAATCTTGGACTCCTTTCTCTGCGTCAGAATAAATTCGATGAAGCCCGCGAACGTCTCCTGAAGGCAAATACTCTCGCTCCAGAAAATGCCGATATCCTTCGGTTGCTTGGAATTATGGAGGTCACCCAGGGCAACATGGAGGCTGGGCTTGACTACCTGCGTCAGGCTGTAACACAGAACCCTGGTGACTACAAGGCTCGGTTTGCGCTCGCCCAGGAATTTGTAAGAAGCGGTGACCCCGCGCAGTTGTTAGAAGCAGCGGCAATATACAACCAGTTGGCAGACGAACTGCCTCATAATTTGGTTGTGCTCGTCGAAAAAGGCCGGCTGGCAGCACAACTTGGCAATCTCAATGAACTGCGTGAAGCTGCTGATCTACTTGACGGCTATGCCGGCAACTGGAGCGCTGAAATCCGCGAGCCTTACGCAGCCCTGCAGGAGGCAGTTGCCGGATCAGACGCCGCCGGCGCCCGCATGCAAGCCGGCTTCCTCCGCAATATGCTGCTAAGCACCTACAGCTTCCGGCAGGACTTGCTGCAGGTGCAGACGCCAACAGAAGAAGTGGGCGACTTGATCGACCGGTTCATTTTGCTACCATCACCAACTTCGCAACCGGCGCCGGCGGATTTGGCGCTTGCTTACAGCGCGATGGCATCTACCCGTTCTGAGACGCCGCCTCTTGCATTTCAGGCTGTTTCAGTTGATGGTGAAGGGCCTTTCGATATGCTTTCCTACGCTGAACGTCAAACCACCATTGCGTATATGAACGAGGCTGGGCAAGAGGGCAGAGCACAAGTGTTTGGTGATGTGAGGTTTCCTACCAAGAGCGTATCCCTGCTTGATTTTAATTATGACTTTCTCGTTGATCTAGCACTTGTTGGAGACACTGGCGTCAAGTTGTTAGTCCAGGATAGTACTGGTGGTTTTACAACGATGCCTTCTGGTGGAGGTGCTTTGTATAATGGTGATTTTACCAACTCGTGGGTAGCTGATATAGACCTGGAAGGTGATCTAGATCTCGTGCTGGCCGGCGAAGATGGTGCTGTTATACTACGCAACAACGGAGATGGTACGTTCGATCGCCGCAATGTCTTTCCAGAGGTGCAAGCGTTAGTCGACTTCGCCTGGGGCGACTTTGATGGCGATGGCGATCCTGATGCTGCGCTGCTGGATGCCGCCGGCGAAGTGTATCTCTACGCAAACGACCGGCTCGGCGATTACACACAGCAAATCATCCCACCTGTGTTTGGGGAAGCTATCGCACTCGCCGTTGCTGATACGGATGCAGATGCGCTCATGGAATTGGTGGTGTTGATGCGTGATGGAGCCGTATACAGTCTGGCTGAAATGCCCGGTGAAGTCTGGATTGTGGGGCATTTATTTACCTGGGATGGATACGTACCTTCTGGTACAAATAGCGATGGTCTTTTTGTACATGATTTTGACAACAACGGTGCAGTAGATGTCCTTTTGGCCGGCGCGTCCAGTCAGGTGTGGCTGAGCAACGGGCCCGGCTCCTACGAAGCTGCCGGCAGTGTAGACGGCATCGTTCAGTCTGTAGCAGATCTGAATGCAGATGGATTGCTTGATCTGACGGGCATTAATGCAAGTGGTGACCCAGCGATATGGCAGGCGTCAGGGACCATGGATTATCACTGGCAGGTCCTGCGGCCACGGGCGGGTCAGGCATTGGGCGACCAGCGGATTAACTCGTTTACCATTGGTGGCGAGGTGGAGATTCGCGCCGGCTTACTGTATCAGAAGCAGCCGATTCTCTCGCCGGTGGTACATCTCGGGCTTGGTACACACGAAAAGACGGATGTGGCCCGATTGATCTGGCCTAACGGGGACATCCAGTCGGAGTTTGATTTGGCAGCTGATCAGTCGATCTTCACCCCACAGCGCCTCAAAGGCTCGTGCCCCTGGTTGTTTACGTACGATGGGGAGAACATGCGCTTTGTGACCGACTTTATCTGGCGCTCACCGCTTGGGCTTCGCATCAACGCGCAAGAAACAGCCGGCACGGTGACTACAGAGGATTGGGTGAAAATTCGAGGCGACGAATTGGTACCCCGCGACGGCTACTATGACATCCGAATTACAGCTGAATTGTGGGAAACGCACTTCTTTGATCACGTTTCACTGCTGGCTGTTGACCATCCCGAGGATACAGAAATCTACATTGATGAGCGGTTTGGTTTCCCCCCGCCGGAGATGAAAATCCACCATACAACGGCCGTTAAACCGGTTGTAAGCGTGGTTACCGATACAGGTGATGATGCAATTGCAGCGGTCGCAACACGCGATGGGCAGTATCTTGATTTCTTTGGTCGGGGCATGTACCAGGGGATCACGCGAATGCACAGCATCGAAATTGAATTACCTGAGGATGCACTTGCTGCGGCGAACCCGGTGCTTGTCGCCTTCGGATGGGTGCGGCCAACAGACAGCTCGATCAACGTGGCAATCAGTCAAGGGGGGCAGGATAAGCCACAAGGGCTTATCCTGGAAGTACAGCAAGCAGATGGTTCGTGGCGTATGATACGGGATGACCTGGGTTTCCCGGCCGGCAAAACGAAAACGATTCTGATTGATCTTACAGATGCATTTGCTGAGGGCGACCAGCCGCGGGTGCGATTGTCTACGAACCTGGAAGTATACTGGGACCACATCGGCTGGGCAACAACGTCTGCGGCCGACATGCAGATTACGCGGGTCGATCAGCAAGAGGCAGAGCTGGTATACCGTGGTTTCTCGAAGGTAACGGCTGCTGATGCATCTTCTCCGGAAACGCCGGACTATCAGGTATTGGAAGGGACGGGGGCACGCTGGCGTGATCTTGTTGGGTATTACACGCGCTTTGGCGCGGTTGACACACTGCTGGCGCAGACAGACGATCGCTACGTAATTATGAACGCCGGCGACGAAATGCGATTCCGGTTTGAGGCGCTGCCTGCACCGCCGGCCGGCTGGACGCGTGACTTTGTGCTCGTGGGTGATGGTTGGGTAAAAGACGGCGACTACAACACGGCCTTTGGCAAAACCGTACTGCCGCTGCCTACCCACGCAGATCCTTCGTACGATAGAAAGCCAGGTACGCTGGTTGACGATCCTGTGTATCAGCAACATGCTGCTGACTGGCAGCAGTATCACACGCGCTACGTTACGCCTGATCGGTTCAGGGAGGCGCTGGCGCGGCGGTAGACACACCCCTGCCTGGCTATGCCAGGCTGTCCCCTCTCAAAGAGGGGATTATTCAATAAATCCCCTCCACCGGAGGGGTGCCCAAAGGGCGGGGTGGGTCGGATAACGATGAATAAGATAGCCCACTTACAGAACTTAACAGCCCTGCCTCTTGAGAGGGGCGATCCTGACAGGTTGGTATCCGGATCGGGGTGTGTCTTGCAGCAGTTCAGGCATCACAACATCCTTCCAAATGCAAAAAGCCCGACGTGCTACACGCCGGGCTTTTCTTTTAAACCTTAAAACCAATCTAACCAATCGCAGCCTCGAGCTTCTCGCTGGCTGCGAGAATTTCTGCGCTGCTGCCGGCTTTGAACTGCTCAAAGTTTGCAGCAAACAAGCCGGCCAGCTTTTTGGCTGCAGCGTCAAAGGCAGCTTTATCCGCCCAGGTGTTGCGTGGGGTCAGAATGTCTGCCGGCACATTGGGGCAGGATTCAGGGATCGCGAGGTCGAAGATGGGATCGTTACTCGTTTCGATATTCGCCAGTGAGCCGTCGTGGATGGCATCGATGATGGCGCGGGTATGCGAGAGCTTCATGCGATGCCCTGTGCCATAGCCGCCGCCAGTATATCCCGTGTTGATGAGCCACGCGTTGGCGCCATGTGCCTGCATTTTCTCAGCGAGCATGGTAGCATATTTGCTTGGATGCCAGACGAGGAACGCCGCGCCAAAGCAGGCAGAAAACGTTGCTTCGGGTTCGTTAACACCCATTTCTGTACCAGCAACTTTCGCTGTGTAGCCACTGATGAAGTGGTACATGGCCTGCGCCGGCGTGAGCCGGCTTACCGGGGGCAGCACGCCAAACGCATCATACGTAAGGAAGATGATGTTCTTTGGATGCCCCCCTACGCAAGGAATTTTTGCATTCGGAATGTACTCAATCGGATAGGACGCACGCGTGTTCTGCGTGAGTGAGGTATCCGTGTAGTCGACTGCGTGGGAGCGCTCATCGTAAACCACGTTTTCGAGCAGTGTGCCGTAACGGATGGCACCAAAAATCTCCGGCTCTTTTTCGGCGGACAAATCAATGGCTTTGGCATAACACCCGCCTTCGATATTGAACACGCCCTTGTCGGACCAGCAGTGCTCGTCATCACCAATGAGTGCTCTGCGCTTATCTGCTGATAATGTTGTTTTGCCCGTGCCCGAGAGGCCGAAGAACAACGACACATCGCCGTTTTCGCCTTCGTTGGCAGAGCAGTGCATGGAGAGTACACCTTTCTTCGGCATGATATAGTGCATAACCGTGAAGATGCCTTTCTTCATTTCGCCGGCGTACTCGGTGCCAAGAATGATCATTTCCTGGCGCTCAAAACTCAGTTCGATGCTGGTTTTGGAGGTCATGTGGTGTGTGAGCCGATTGGCGGGGAAGGCGCCGGCGTTGAAAATCACGTAATCAGGCTCGCCAAACGATGCCAACTCTTCCTCGGTCGGACGGATGAGCATATTATGCATAAACAAGGCATGGTAGGCACGCGAACAAATGATCCGCACTTTAATCCGATGTTCGGGGTCCCAGCCGGCAAAGCCATCCAGGATGTAAAGTTGCGGGCAGGTGTTCAGGTAGTCTGAAGCGCGCTCCCGGTTCACCATAAAGGTATG
This sequence comes from Rhodothermales bacterium, assembly GCA_965263205.1. GTDB lineage: Bacteria > Bacteroidota > Rhodothermia > Rhodothermales > JAHQVL01 > JBCCIM01. Next base: position 109,833 of record CBDHHF010000034.1, on the reverse strand, counting down.
ATCATCAACACCAATGTTGATGTCCCCCCACCAGACATTGTCCTTCGAATCCGAATGCTCTACGATGCGCTTATCTTTGGGACTGCGGCCTGTCTTTTTACCTGAAGCAATGATGAGTGCACCTGAATCTGCCAAAGCCGCTGTGCGATCGTTTTTCAGGGCTTGCTCATACAATACGGCTGGTGCCGCATTGTGCAGGTAGGTTTCTACATCAATGCCGTACTGTTTCAACAGTCCATTTTGTGATGACATATATATAAAGTAATTAAATGCGTGAGAGTAAGTCTGCCAGACAAAACAACGATTAAAGCCCGGAAAAGCGGTTTTTGTTCAGCAGGCACACAGGATACAAAAGAAAAGCGCGATCTGTGCCATACTTCCTGTGAACGATCGAGGAAAAAAGCAAGAACTGCCTGTTGAGGTGTTATGTTCTGTGGTCAGGCATGATGCATGTGATTGTTTATTGTGTGCAGGTTTACGTGTTTCGTTGGTTACAGGCTTCCAGTTGGTTTGATGATAATTTTTGCATGCCAGTAACAAGATGCAAGGCTGCGCGTCTCATGTAATACACATATATCATTTCTTTGGTCAAATGGACACACTATGACCCAATTGATACCAGCGCCAAAGCCGACGTTTCTATTTATCCCGGATATCAGCGGTTTTACTTCTTTTGTCAATACCACCGAAATCAACCATAGCCGGCACATTATTGCCGAGCTATTGGAAATCCTGATCGACCAGAATGCGCTTGAGCTTGAGGTGTCAGAGGTGGAAGGAGATGCGGTATTCTTTTACCGGGAAGGCATCCCGCCAACCAACAGTGAGCTGCTCCAGCAGGTGAAGGCCATGTATACGGCGTTTCATCTGCATCTCAAAAAATATGAAAATCGCCGTATTTGTCAGTGTGGTGCCTGTAGTACAACCAACAACCTGACGTTGAAGTTTGTCGCACATTATGGTGAAACGGCTAAGAACCAGGTCAAATCGTTTACAAAATTATTTGGGAAAGATGTGATTGTTGCACATCGCTTGCTGAAAAACGATGTCCCCAAGCAGGAGTACCTGCTGGTAACGGATGCCATGCCGGTTGATCAGCAGGAAGCTGCAGACGTAGCAGCAGCCTCTTTTGAGTCGGCTGAAGAAGCGTACGACTTTGGTCGCATCCGGTATGCCAGCCTGGATTTACAACATATCCGTGCTGCCATTCCTGAACCCGTGCCCGACGATTTTGGCTTGCCGGGAGTAACTACCAATATCTTTACAACATCAGCCATTATCAATGCACCAGTGGCTATGGTGTTTGACGTGGTGTCTGATCTGAGCTTTCGCCATGTATGGCAGGAGGGGCTAAAAGGGAGTGGCGACCTGAATCACAAGGTTGCGCAGACTGGGTCAACGCATCGGTGTATCATCAAGGGCGACGCTTCTGATCCGTTTTTTGTGTCCCATGGATTCGAGAAAAAAGGCGATACCATTACGTTTTCTGACACGAATCACAAAGACGGTATCGGCAACGTATTTTCTTTGCAGCGGCTGGATGAGTGCAGAACGCGCATCCAATCGGACCTATTCATCAAACGCAATCCGCTCAAGCAGCTTTTCTTCAACTTGCTAGTGAAAAAACGGTTGTTGGCGGACAGCGATATTTCCTGGCAAAACCTGGAAGATTACTGCCGCGGCTTAATCGACGCCGGCGAGGAGCACTCCTCAAGGGTTTTACTCGATCCTCCTGGTACAGTTAGCACGGTTGCGTCTGAGACCAGACCATCGCAAGCGCCTTTCCAGGGGGGCCTGCCGGCAGGTGATTCTGGCGCCAGCCCGCGATTGCATGCAACCCATGGATCAGAAAACAAAAGGCACCAGTCGTTTTGTGGTTGTACGGTACGCGGCGTACTCCGGAAATCGATCCAGTAACAGTTTCTCTTCTATAACGGACTTGCCATACATCGCCTGGGATGACACGAGGGCGCCGACCAGTGCGGGTGTTGACCATGCGTGTATGCATAACCCGATGAGTACAACGATTACGCTCAAGTACATCGGATGCCGTACAAGTTTATATGGACCGGTCGTGATTAATTTTGCGTTCGATTTGAGTGGCGGGGCAACGTTAAAATTGCCGATGCGGTTGTGCATGATGGTATACAAACCAATAGCAATACCAAGGATAACCACGATTATTGCTGCCGGCGAATAGGGTGCAGGTTGTTCAAAAGCAGCCCAAAACACAATGCCAGCGCCAGCGAATTGTAGGATTACGTGTATATAACCAGAGCGGAGCATGAATTTGTAAGGTGGCTAGACATTTAATGTGTGCTAAGGTAGCACAGCAAGCAATAAAAAACGCCGGCTGCAATCACAGCCGGCGTTTTTTATTTACGCTTTTTATTTACAATGCGAAGCATGCTTAGCCTTCCACAACAGGCGGGAAGATCTGCGCAAGCGGCGGCGGGTTGGGGAGATCAGCTGGTACGCGCTGGACGGGCAAGCCGGCCTGCGTAATCGCGATACGCCCAAACAAATCAGCCAGGCTTGTTTTGCCGTTGGTTGACAAGAAGTTCTCCAGGTGGCTCGGTGCAGTAGAATCAAAAAGAATCATGGCTGCATTCTGCCGCGCATAGAGCGATTGGGAAACCGTTCCAGATTTGTCTACGCCACCGAAGAGACCGTCTGTGCCCTGGATACCCGGCGTTTCATTGAAAACACCCAGCCAGCGTCGGATAATCTGCCGTTCTGGCGCATCTGCGGCGAACAGGCGCATGGCAGCGGCAAGCGCATCAACGGTGGCGAGCGATTCGCGCGACGTGGCTGCGTTGCCGGGTACCGTAAGCCGGCTCAGCCCATTGTCTTCCAGGAAGTTGCCCTGTGCATTGGGGCCACCGGAGTAAATGCCTGGCAAGTTTTCAAAGCGAGCTGCATCCAGGAACGAAAACAGGACATTGTACAACGCATCTGAAAGTGCCTGCGGGATGCTGCTCGGCGGCAGGGCTAACAGCGGCTGGAAATACTGGAAGGCACTTCCGTTTTTCGCCAACGGTACGGTCAGTGTGGTGAGCGCAGTAAAGGAGTCGCCATGCTGATCCGTAGGAATACCCTGGCCGTCAATCAAAGCGTTCCACGCATCGATTCCTACCTGTGGATCTGTGATGGTAGAAGAGTCACCGATGAAGTAGCTGAAGACAAAAGCCAACTCCGTGTAGAAGTTGCCAAAAAAGAAATCCACCGTATTGGGGTCAATTTCGGCGCTCAGTGCCGTTCCTGTCATCGGAAGCGATGTGTTTGTGCCGCTGAGGTAGAAGTTGTAGCCTTCTTTCTGGTTGGCAAGAAATGTCATTGCTTTGTCAGCAATGGCAGAGCCAGAGAATGCACTGGCTGCCATGGCTACACGCGCTGACAGGGCTGCGTTGTCCGGTATGCGGAATGTCGGTTCAGCTTTCTGGAAACCATCTGATGTATTGGAAAACTCCAGGTTTGGAATGAAGCCCCGATAGTCGATAAAAGCAATCGAGTTTTCCTGAGCAACCAGCAAGTTGTCCATCAGGGTCTCAGCTGCCGTTGCATCAGCAATATCAATGAGATATTGAAGGCGATAGGCAATAGCAACCGGATCGGTTACTCCTGAAAGGACGCCGTCTCTGATGGCATTGTGCGGGAATTGCGTAGCTGCATCTACCGCAACGCTGTAGTACTGTTCGTTGAAGGTTACAAAATCCGTTTCAGCGAGTTCTGGACCCGTGTATTCTTCCAGCGAATCTTCAACCTGGTCACAACTGGCGAGGCCCAGAATAACGGCGCCCCCCAGCGTTGTATGTAAAAAACTGCGCCGTGTGTACGTATACGTATGCGGCGCACTGATATTGTGCATGGTTTTGTTCTTCTTCGTCATTACAAAAGATTATTGCTTTACAGAAAAGGGCACCGTAAACGCGGTTTGATCCCAACTGAGCTGAAGCACACCTTGTTGATCTTGCGATACAACAGCGATTGTGAATACTTCAACAGGCTCGTCGAGAGAGACACGGTTCATGGCAACGCGACCTAAATCCTGATCTTCGTTGTAGGTTGTGCCTCCCTGGTCCGTTTGTGTATTGATGATCAGGGTACCACCAGTTGGTTGCGGGATCGTAAATAGGGTATATGTGCCGGGCGGCACCGTTACGGCCTCGAACTGCAGGGTTTTATCTGTTTCAAAGTGTGTTGCCCGGTTTGCTCCGGTGCGCCACAGGGTGTCCCAGGGGACAAGTTTTCCAAAAATGACCCGGCCGCGTTTCACAGGCTGGCCATAGTCAATACTGATTGTTGCGCCTTGTATCGTCGATTCATGGCTGCCTCGGCCTGAAAGGGGCCCGAATGCATGGCCGGCGGCATCTCTGCTGGCAAATTGCACTGCGAGGGCATCTACATCGATGTTGTCTTTCCGGTATACGCGCACTTTGCGTGTGGTGGCAGCTGCATCAAGTTTTTGCAGCCGGCCCTCGTTATCCACTGAAACACCCATGATGCCTCGGAATGGGTGCCGTACGGTCATTGAGTCTTCGGATAGGCGTTGTAATTCAAAAGAAAGGGCGCGCCGGCCGGCGATTAAGTCTTGGGTGGTTGTACCTTCAGAGGCGTAGGCCCGCTTTAACATGAGTTCAAACGGCCAGTGGATCATGTCCAGGAAGGGAAGGGCCGTTACGTCTGCTTCGATAGATAGCGTCGTTTCTTCTCCGTCCGCAGTGCGTGTGCGTTCAAATCCGGAAGAAGTGGCCAGTAAGAGATCCTTACTAAGTGGTGGAGCTTCCGGAGAAGCAGGATCCCGTACCGTGGCCTCCAAGCGTCGCATTATGCCAGCTTCATCAAGCTCCATGGTATAGTGCCGAAGTGTGGTGCTCGGCGTGCGGAGCATTACCTTTGCCTCAACCCGGTTGCCCTTCACAGTAAACTGTTCTGCTGCAAGCGTATCTTGTCCCAGGTAGGTAATATACGAACCCTGTTCAGGAGCATTGGTGCATGACCCCGAGACAAGTGCAATCATCACAAGGATTACAATCCGAGAGGAAGAAGCAAGATGCATCAATTATACACATGTAATTAAACATTGTGTACGTAAAGATCCGACATTTCAAGCATTACTTCAAGTAAAATCTGAAAGTTGTTGGTACTATTTGTAGTAGACGGTGAAATAAGCCGGCTGAAGTGTGATTTTAGACATGTGGGGCGTCTGTGAAAATTCTGTTGTCCGCTGCTAAGCCGGATCCGATTGCACAGCCATTCTAGCTTTCATTACAGGTTACCTGTACCGGTTGCCAACTGTCGCACTGGGAAGTGTTCGATTACGAACAGTTGTGCGCCACGATCGAACACCCAAATCGCTGTAATGTCGCGTTTTTGGGCTGATTAGCGATAATCAGGGCTGCTGGCATGTATGTTGTAATTAAGGTTTGCTACCTACATTCTGTAGGATGCTGGATCTTGTAAGTAAAGGCCAGTTTCCCGAACGCTCTATTGCCTCGTTGTTATGTTCAAACACAATCTACTGATCGCCTACCGTAGCTTTTTGAAAAACAAGGGATCGTTTTTGATCAACTTGCTTGGACTTACCACAGGATTAGCCTGCGCCCTCTTTATTGGCCTTTGGGTGCAAGACGAGCTTCAAATTGACAGCTTTCATGCTAAAAAGGATCGCTTGTACCAGGTTATGCAAGAGGTCCCTATGGTTGATGGCGTGATGGTAGCTGATTGGTCACCCGGCCCTCTGGCGCAGGCGCTTATGGATGAACTTCCCGAAGTAGAACAGGCAATTTCGGCTAAAATGGCGCCCGATGTACTGGATGGTATCATTTCTTACAAAGAAAACTACATCAAGGCGCGACCGCACTATGCGGATCAGGGATTCTTTGACCTGTTTTCTTATCCATTGTTACACGGTGATGCCTCGCAGGTACTCAGTAGTCCGTATGAAATTGTGATCTCTGCAGACCTGGCTGAAAAACTGTTTGGTTCGCCGGCTCAGGCTATGGGTGAGACCGTACGTTGGGAGAAGAAAATCGGCGAGATTATCGATTTTAGCCGCGATTTCTCCGTAGCCGGCGTATTCGACAACATGCCGGCGCGCTCATCAGAGCGTTTCGACATTCTCTTCAGCTTTGATTTTTACCTGGAGAAAAGCCCCCAGACGGCTGAATGGTTCAACGATCAGGCTACAACCTATGTGTTACTCAAGCCAGGAATGCAAACAACGGGCCTCGACGAAAAGATCACCGCGCTCGTTGGGGCGCGTCGCGAAGCCCAGCATGATTTCTTCCTTAAGACGTTTACTTCCCGCTACCTCTACAACAATTACGATAAAGGTGCTGCTGCCGGCGGTCGCATTGAGTACCTGTGGCTTTTTTCCGTAATTGCGCTGCTTATGCTCATGATTGCGGGCGTCAATTTTATGAACCTCGCTACCGCAAAAGCCAGTATTCGCGTAAAAGAGATTGGGACAAAGAAAACGATTGGCGCCAGTCGAGGCCAGTTGATTGCGCAGTTCGTTCAGGAGTCGCTGTTGATCGTCGTGCTGGCGTTTTTATGCGCTGTATTGGTGGTCTACCTGTTGTTGCCGCAGTTTAACCTGGTAACGGGTAAAATGCTTACGCTAAACGCGGGGAGTTACCAACTCTGGGGCGTCATGCTCGCTGTAGCGCTGTTTACAGGGTTATTGTCGAGTATTTATCCAGCTTTGTACCTGTCTGGCTTTAACCCTATTCAAGTGTTGAAAGGGAAGATGCAGATTTCTTTTGGCGAAGTGTGGCTGCGCAAGGTGCTTGTTGTATTTCAGTTCGCGGTCTCTGCAGTGCTTATCGTATTTGTGATGGTCATTTTTCTGCAGATGGAGTTTATCCAGACCAAAAACCTGGGTTATGACCGCGACAATGTCATTTCTATTCAGCGCGAAGGTGCCCTTGAACAAGAGGTAGAAACGTTCCTGTCTGAAGTGAGAGCACTGCCCGGTGTGCAATACGTATCGAACAGCAGTAGCAAACTGATCGACACCAGTAATTTTACGTGGGGTATCGACTGGCCCGGCCGGCAACCCGATGAAGAACTGCAGATCAACCCGTTCATCGTCAACTTTGATTACCTCGAAACCTTCGATATCAACCTGGCGGAGGGGCGTTCATTCGACGCAGCGTTTGGAAATGAGCAGAATAAAGTGATTCTGAACGAAGCGGCTGTTGCCAGTATGGGGTTGGAAAATCCTATCGGAACGGTTCTCACGATCTGGAACGAAGAGGTGGAGGTGATTGGGGTGGTTGCCGATTTTCATTTCCAGTCGATGTATATCGACATTGCGCCATGCTTTTTCAAGCTATTCCCCGAAGGCAACAACTACGGCCCTGAAATCAATGTCAAGATAAGTGCCGGCGCTGAGGTAGCAACCCTTGCCCAGATTGAACGGCTTTATACAGTTCATAATCCGGGGTACCCGTTCGACTTCAAATTTGTAGACGATGAGTACCAGGCCATCTACGAGTCTGAAGCCCGTACGTCCGTACTTTCGCGACTGTTTGCAGCCCTGGCAATTTTGATTTCTTGCCTTGGTCTGTTTGGCCTGGCGGCCTTTACCGCAGAGCGTCGCACAAAAGAAATTGGCATTCGCAAAGTGTTGGGTGCAAGTGCCTGGGGCATTGTTGGGCTGTTGTCGAAAGACTTTACGCGGATGATTCTGATTGCCATTGTGGTTGCCCTGCCCATCAGCTTTTTTATTGTAAACCGCTGGTTAGAAGCCTTTATGTACAGCATCGAGCTCGAGTGGTGGATTTTCGCGGCTGCTGCATTGGTCACGCTGTGTACCGCATGGCTGACGGTTGGCTTCCAAACGTTTAAAGCCTCGATGATCAATCCAACTACGTGTCTGCAGTACGAGTAAACATTGCTCGGTGTGTCAATTGCTCAATGTATCAATTGCTCAATGTATCAATTGCTCAATGTATCAAATGCTCAGTGCATCACATGCAGCATCCTTGTTTCCACATTCGATGGGGTTGTGAGCCTGTAGAAATAGGTGCCGGCAGTTAATCCCGCTGCATCAAAACGAATATGGTGGGGTCCGCGGGCAAGGGTGCCGGTAAAGGGTGTCGCAACCGTTCGTCCGAGCAAATCGATGACTTCGAGTTGCACAGGCTCGCGGCCTTCGAGTACCAGCGGGATGGTTGTCTCACGCGCAAAAGGGTTTGGGAAGTTTGCCGCAAGGGAAAAAGAAGTTGGTTCGGGGGATTCGGTTTGAACGGACGTTGCTGCATCCATCGACCATATTGAAATATCCCGGACGTGCCATGGGCCACCCCACCAATCGTCTGCAGCAATCAGCACATCCTGCGTGCCGGCAGGAATCGGTGAGAGGTACGATGAAAAGTGCTCTTCAATGGCCAGTGCCTGCGGCTGTCTGGTCGCCGGTACCCAGGAGATGCCATTGTCGAAGCTCAGGTTTATGTTGTTGCCAATGGCAGCAAAGCGCAGGTAGGCTGCCTGGGGAGCTGGTGTGTCAAACTGGACAAGGCCAGCCGTGGTAGCGTCCGTATAGCGATGCAGGGCCGGCAGCATGGTAAAGGGTTGGGTTGGTGCCATGACTACATTGTCCCAATGCCATGTATTCGGAGCACACGATCCGTCGTTTTCGCAGTCTTTGTACGGATTGTAAGAGTGATGGCCAAACTGCACGATGCCAAGATCCCAGCCGAGGTCGTCAAACGCGATATCAAACCACTGGAAGTTATATCCTGGCATGCCGAACGAGAGGTGCGTGCGGGTAAGCCTGAGTTCAAACGTATCGCGCCGGCGTTGGTCGGGTTCGAGGAAGGACTCATAGCCTTGCCATCCCTCGTCAGTTGTCTCCAGTTCGGTGGCTTCGTGGTTATTAATCAGATACGCCCTGAACTTCGAATTATCTCGGATCAGATCCATGGTAATGTTAATACCGCGGCGGGGGAGGCCTTGCAGATCAACCGTGCCATCGAGGGGTAATTGCAAGTGGTCTTCAAAAGGTGAAATCCACAGATCTACCCAGTCGCGCCCCGTTTTTCGGAATGTCGACATATCAAACGACACAACGGCCTCTGTTTCAGAAAAGTCAATTTGATGATTGGGGGTAAGATAGATGACCCCATATCCGGGAGCATTCAGGGTTGTCATCATGTGATTTTTGCAGTTGTAAACCGCATCCTCATAGGCCGAGATCGTGTGTGTAGCCGGCGGTGGTCCGCAGTCGGGGCCATGATCAGCATCAACAGGCTCGAGTGCATAGTAGTTGTCGCGGCTTCGCACATGTACGGTGACGTCCCAGTTGGCAGGATTCCAGGCTGTTGGCGTAGCCGGGTCTAGATCGAAAGATTCCGTAAAGCTTTCGGGGCCAGTGGATTGTGCAAAAATTGTTGGGGCTGCCAACAAGCAAAGGGCGATAAAAATGAAGAATTGCTTGCGCATGATTGCGTTACTGAACGTGGTAGGAATGCTTGTGTTGGGTACGTTGCCGCACGCCAGACAGCAGTGATAACCTACAGGAACTATACCGTTCCTTTGACTTCATATCCCTAACGTCAGCACTAAATTAGCAGTTGTGCTGATTTGATAACCATGCACCTTACCAACCAACGACTGTGCATCCCCAATTCCTGAAGAAGTTATACGCCGACCACCAGGCGTGTCCGACGTGCCCTGCGCCGGCTGAAGTGGTTCATTTTTTTGACGAGTTGTTAGGCGTGCTTTTTTCCGAGACGTCACAACTAAGTCATCTGACCGAAGCAGCCTTTAAAGCGCACGTGGTGGCGTTGCAAAAAGAATTTGACCGGCTCTTACAATTTGTGCCGGCCTGTCCGGACGATGCGTCAACTATTTCTCAAGCGTTATTCGATGAATTGCCAGTCATCCATGCGATGCTGCACGAAGACGTCGATGCAATGTATGCCGGCGACCCGGCTGCCAAAAGCAAAAGCGAGGTCATTCGGTCGTATCCCGGTTTTTATGCCATTGCGGCGTACCGGATTGCGCATTATTTGACAACTCAGGGCATTCACGAAATCCCCCGCATCATAACGGAGCATGCCCACAGCCGTACGGGCATTGATATTCATCCCGGGGCAACCATTGGCCACCACTTTTGCATTGATCACGGGACGGGGGTTGTGATTGGCGAGACGACGCATATTGGCAATCATGTAAAAGTGTACCAGGGTGTAACGCTGGGGGCATTAAGCATCAACAAAGAAGATGCAGCACGCAAGCGCCATCCAACCATCGAAGATCATGTCGTGATTTATGCCGGCGCAACCATCCTCGGTGGCGAAACCGTCATCGGCCGTAATAGCATTATCGGTGGCAATGTTTGGCTGACGCGAAGTGTACCTGCAGATTCAAAAATCTATTATCAGTCCAAAATGTACCACGGTAAGGCAGCGGAGGAAGCGCCGGCAACCGATGTGTACATCCTCAAAGCCAAATAATACGCACACCTTCAAATAGACCGCCTCCCTCATGAAACTCCATACGCTGATTGGCAATACGCCACTGGTTGAGTTGCAGCACATTCCTACGAATCCCAATGTTCGCTTGCTTGGCAAACTGGAAGGGAATAATCCTGGTGGTAGCGTGAAGGATCGTGCAGCGTATGGCATGATCACCGGTGCGTTGGCGCGTGGCGACGTGAAGCCGGGAGACAAGCTAGTCGAGGCCACGAGTGGCAACACGGGGATTGCGCTTGCCATGATTGCCCGGCTGTTTGGTTTGCAGATGACGCTCGTGATGCCCGATAGCGCAACGCGCGAACGCGTTTTGGCGATGGAGGCGTACGGTGCAACGGTTGTACTGACGCCGGCTGCAAATACCATCGAGTATTCTCGCGAACTGGCACTTGAAATGGTCGAGAATGAAGGCTACTTCATGCTGAATCAGTTTGGCAACCCGGATAATTACGGCATGCACTATCGTAGTACGGGTCCTGAGATTTGGCGTGATACAGCAGGTGAGGTTACCCACTTTGTGTCAGCTATGGGCACAACAGGCACAATCATGGGTGTCTCCCGGTATTTAAAAGAGCAAAATAGTGCCATTCAAATTGTAGGCACCCAGCCCAAAGATGGTTCGCGGATTCCGGGTATTCGGCGCTGGTCGCCGGCATTTCTGCCCAAAATATTCGAACCCGAACGCGTAGACCGTGTGGTTGATGTAAGCGAAGATGAAGCGCGCACCCAAACACGCCGGCTGGCGCGTGAAGAGGGCATTTTGGCCGGTATGAGCAGTGGCGGGGCACTCACCGCAGCGCTCAAAATTGCTGAGGAATTAGAGAGCGGACTCATCGTGTTTATCGTGTGCGACCGCGGCGATCGGTACCTCAGCTCTGATCTGTTTGGTTAGGCACCATTAAGTGGTTTTTCTGCCTTAGTCGATGCTACGGCTGAAGCCCTGATCGCGTTGCTGGTTCAGCAACGCCATAAGTTCAGCGACAATTTCTGGCTCTTCAGCATAGCGATTGTTCGTTTCTTCCAAATCATCTGCCAGGTTGTACAACTGCCCAAGCGGGTCGCTCGGACCTGGTTCGATAAAGTCTGGCTTTGTAAAACCACCTGATCCGAGGCCTTCGATCAGTTTCCATTCGCCTTTACGAATGGCAAACATCCCCTGGGAGGAGTGCATGATCAAATCGTTTCTACCTGTCAGCGACTCTTTACCGAGCAATTGGGGTAAGAAGCTGTAACTGTCTTCGGCTATATCTGCAGTCAAATCCACGTCGAGTAGTTCTGCGAAGGTACCCATCATGTCGACGAGAGAGACGAGGTGGTCGCTGACGAGGCCGGCGTCGATTTGTGCCGGCCAACGCGCAATCAATGGCACCCGGTTGCCGCCTTCATGGATATCTGCTTTGATGCCGCGCAGGTTCAAGTTGGACAAGTGGTTATACCTATCGATATCCTCTTGAATCCAGAATGAACCGTTATCGCTGGAAACCATGATGAGGGTGTTCTCCGTCATGCCTTCTGCTTCGAGTTGTTGCATCACCTGTCCGACTGTCCAGTCAACCTCGGCGGTAAAATCGCCATAACCGCCGGCCTGACTAATGCCCTGGAAGTTTTCTGTAGGCAGCCAGGGTGTATGGGGGGAGGCCAGGGGCAGGTACAGGAAAAAGGGTTGTTCAGATGCATTCGCTGCATGTTGGGCGATAAAATCGACGGCGCGCGAGGTCAGGGTCGGATGCACGTCGATGTGTTTGAACGATGGTGCAATTGGGCCGGGCCGCCAGTAAGGCCCTCCGTATTCATAACCGCTGGGGCCAACAGAGTCGGTAGGCAGTTCGAGGACGGCTTCGTTTTCAATAAACACGTAAGGGACCATATCCAGCGAGGCTGGGATGCCGAAATAGTAGTCGAAGCCATGGGTGCGCGGACCAGGGTAGAGCCGTTGGCTGTAGTCCAGTGGTTCAGTGTCACCAATGCCCAGGTGCCATTTTCCAATCATCGCTGTTGCGTACCCTTCATTTTTGAGTAGCTTCGCGACCGTTGTGCGTGTGGTATCCATGAAATTGGCGGAGTAGCCGCGCGTTACGCCTTTTTTTAGGCTGGTGCGCCAGCTGTATCGGCCTGTTAAGAGGCCATACCGCGTGGGTGTACAGACGCCAGAAGGCGAATGTGCATCGGTAAACCTGATGCCTTCAGCTGCCAACTGGTCCATGTTGGGGGTGGGGATTTTGGAATCCGGGTTGTAGGCACCCGGATCACCGTAGCCCATGTCATCTGCAAGAATGAGTACAATGTTAGGCTTGGTAACTTGCTCGGGTGGTGGCGGGGTGCAAGCGACAAGTGAAACAGAAAGTACACAGATTAGAAGGGTCGCAGACAGTTGATTGGGCATAGTGGCAACAGGCAATAGTGGCAACAGGCAATAGTGGCAACAGGCAATTATTGGTGTGGTGCTACATGTTAAAAGATGCTGCCTCAAATAGAAAGTCCTATTTGTGCATTAATGCACAAAACCTGACGCCTTACCATTACGAACCTCCTGAATGCACAAAACCAGGATCCAGCGCCATGCTCGATCCTGGTTTGCGTTACAAGGGTTGTACAGACGATCAGGTAAGGACGGGCTCTGCTGTGCGTTTCATCACTTGATGAAATACATCGAGTGCTGCTACCCGGTACGCTTGTGACATTGTTGGGAAGTTGAGTACATTTTCCTGGAAGATGTTCACGTTGTTGCCGTTAAGCAACGCCAGTTCGCCGGCATGGATCAAATCAGCAGCGCCCTGGCTAACGATATGCACGCCAAGTAGTTTTTGCCCATCAGGGGCTACAACAAGCTTGAGCAGGCCTGTGGTGGCACCCGAGATCTGGGCGCGCGCGACGTCTGAGAAATTGGCTTTCCCGACAAATATATCGCCGTGCTTCTCCCGGGCTTCCTCTTCACTAAGTCCTACGCTCGCCATTTCAGGTATGGCGTAGATGCCTATGGGCAGGTAGCTGAAGTCGATGCCTGTGTCAGCAATGTTCAGGGCGTGGCACACGGCGCGCCGGCCTTGCTCCATGGCGCTGGCAGCCAGCGAGGGCCGGCCGACTACATCGCCCACTGCGTAAATATTCGGGATGTTTGTCTGGTAATAATCGTCGACAACAATGTGACCGCGATTGGTTTGTTCGATGCCCACGGTTTCAAGGCCCAGGCTTTCCACATTCGCCAGCCGGCCAAGGGCGACCAATAGTTTGTCACTCGAAATGACCGCTCCCGAAGCAAGCCGTGTCACTACTTGCGAGACACCATCCCATTCGACAGATTCGATTTCAGCGCTTCCATAGTGTTCACCGCCATTCTGTTTGAAGTGATCGAGGTAGCTGTTCACCAACTCAGGGTCCATGAACATCAAGGGGCGTGGTGCCCGATCGATCATGGTTACCTTTACGCCGAGTAGCGCAAAGATCGACGCATATTCTGAAGAAATAACGCCACCGCCCAGCACGGTAAGTGACTGGGGCAAGTAAATCAGGCTGAGGATTGAGTCGCTGTCGAGAATATGTTCGTGGTCGACAGGTATTTCCGGTGGGCGGCGTGGCCGCGAACCGGTTGCAATGACAATGTATTGTGCAGACAAAGTGCTGGTTGTACCGTCGATGTGCTGCACTTCGACCTCGTGCTGCCCTGTCAGTCGCGCGCGGCCATGGATAAGTTCGACGTTGTTGCGCTGCATCTCTTCTTCAATGGAAGAATGCTGCAGGTCGAGCACTTCGTCGAGCCGGCCCATGAGGCTGTGGATCTCCACGTCGCTCCGTAACTCGTATTGAAAGATGTTCGAGACCGACCGAAGATTGGTCAGGTTGAGAGCCGCTTCGCGGAGTGTTTTACTTGGAATGGTGCCGCGGAAGACGCACTCACCACCTACATTTCTGCCGCGTTCGATGAGGGCTACCTTTTTGCCGGCTTTGGTGCCTTCTAAGGCAGCCTGCTGTCCACCGGGCCCACTCCCGATGACGATAATGTCGTAATTATAAGAGTCGCTCATGCTGCTATCGGTGCTGGATCAGATTGCCATTGCGGCGATGATTTCAGAGATGTCGTCGATTTTGTCAAAAAGGAGTTGCACGTCTTCAGGGTACAGGTTGAGGAGATGGAATGCCGGATCAGCACGCAAGGCATCTTGCTCCTCTTCGGTTGATTCACCAACAAGTTGTGCCAATTGGCCGGCCAGATAGGTGGCTACGGTTTCGTCTTTAAATGTTGGTGCTTCTTCATAATTGGCGTAGTACAGACATGTTTTGCTAACCAGGTCGGGTAACCCCCAGGAGAACGTGAGCATCGAACCTACGCTGTTATGGAAGTCTGCCATAAGCGTTTCGGCCGATTGTTGATCGAGGGTATGGCCAAGCTCTTCCTGCAGGCCGATGCAGGCCTGGAGAATCACGGGTTTTCCGATGGTATGCAGGAGGCCGCAGAGGTATTGCCCTTCAATGTTGCGCCGGCGCAGCCGGGCAATTTCTTTACCAAACAGGCCGGCAGCAAAAGCATGGCGCCAGAGCTGTCGGACCATTTTCTCGAAGCCCTCAATCTGAAATACGTCGCTTTGCAGCGAAATACCAAAGGCGATATCGCCTACGAGCCGGCCGCCAAGTCGTGTGATGGCTTGCGTAAGCGAGGCGATTTGTCGCGAGCCGCCATATGCAGCAGAATTACTGACACGTAATACATGGCTTGCCAGTGCCTGGTCCTGATGGATGAGATTGGACAACTCCGCGATATTCATATCAGGATTGGTTGTCATGGTCAGAACCTTGCTGGGTACTTCTGGAAGTACCGGAAGGGCCAACTCTTTTCTGTCTATCAGATTTGCCAGCGCAGCGCAAAAGGCATCGAGTGTTTCACTGTTATCGCTGGTTAGCGAGTCGTCAAGCAAAAGTCCTGTATCGCTCATTGTAATTCGTTTTAAAGGAGCCGGAAGGATGAGTAGGATTGGCAAAAAACAAATACTGAGCCAGCAGTGTCATTTACCACGTACAGGTTCGAGGTAGAGATTTTTACGGTGTAATGTGTTGGAACAACCGGGGTGATATTTCTGCGAATTCAATCGAACAGCACCTATTCCAGACAGATTGCTCTGAAGCGTACGGCTTTTGATGAGGCAGCTAAGATGGGAAGGCGCGAGTTGAGGCACCAATAGGGTAGACGTGCGGTTTTTGCGGCTTTAGGAAATGATTTCCGCTTTGTGAATGTACTGTTGCAGGTTTAAGAGAAGATGCGATAGGCGCCGAGGTCGAAGTCGCGCACAAAGTGCTGAAGCGTTTCGGGCAGCGTTACAATGTAGCGCTCATTGCCGTTGGCACGGATCCCTGTGTGCCAGGCATCGGCAACGGAGAATGCCATCTGCGGATCGTTAAAGCAGATACCATCAACACCCACCATGCCACCCAGAGCGTTGGCGAGTGGGCATGTGTTGGCGCGTCCCTCTGCGCCGGCCGGCATGGCCTGCAATTGAGGCAGGTTAAGCGAAGTGCGTGCTTCATTGACCTTCAGCAATACCGCTTCAAGATTTGGCCGGAAAGGGAGCAAAAACAGCGCGGTAACAAGGTCGAAGAATTTTTTCATGCTTAAGTCTGAGCCGTAGGAGGGAGGGTTGGGAGGCGGTCGAGAGCGACTTCGACAGGCCTTGCTCCCTTTCTCTATCGGCAGGTAATCCAAAGACTTAAGCCAGACACAGAAAAAAAGTAAATTGGTTAAAAGTTAAAGGTTACAAGTTGAAGGTGCTTCGGGATAATGCAGTCCTGCAATCCTGAGCACCTTTAACCTGCAACGTTTAACCTTCACCTAATCCTCAGAATTCTCTAATTTTGATACTCCGAAACGAGACGGCGTCGCCGTGGTCCTGGAGGAGAATGTGGCCGGCGGGGGCTTCGCCGAAGTTGGGCCAGACATTGTATTTGCTCTTTTCTACCAGGGCACGATAGATCGGCGTGCTGCGCTCGTATTCGAGCACTTTCTCGTTGTTGAGCCAATGCTCCACGTGGTTTCCCTTAACGACCAGGCGGGCGCGGTTCCAGCGTCCCGGGCCATTCACGCGTTTATTTGCACCGGGGCGCGTCATGTTGCCGGCTGGGATCAGGTCGTACAGCGATGCCAACGTCCGATTGCCCCCCACACCTTGTTCAGCGTCGGGATGCCGGCTGTCATCCAGGATCTGATACTCGAGCCCAATGGATGACCCTGGGCCTTTGTTCAGGTCTGTAAGTACAAAATATTTGATGCCACTGTTGGCACCCTCGGTGATCATAAAGTCCAGTTCGAGCTCAAAGGAGCTGTAGGTATCTGTGGTGACAATATCACCACCGTTGGTAGACTCTCCGCCATCTGATGCCTGCACAGACAACACGCCGTCTTCCATCGTCCAGCCTTTTTCGGGAAAGCCATCAAGCCTGGCGCCTCGCCAGCCGGCGGTGGATTCGCCATCCCAAAGCAGCCGCCATCCGCGACGTTTTTCTGATTCCGTTAGCGTGTTGGGGACGTAATTGAATTCGGGGACGTGCGGGTCAGGCGCCCAACGTGCCGCTTCCAGATTTTCAGTTTTTATCCGAATGTTGCGCCACCGTACTTCCTGGCCGGCTTGTTCTTCGCGGCCGATGCTGTGCACCTGCAAGCCAATGAAACCACTCGCTGTCATATCATCTACGAGGTTGCTCGCCATCACACCATTCAACCAGGTGCGGATGCTCGAGCCGATTGCTTCGATGCGGATGGTATTCCAGGTGCCCTGTTTGAAGGCGGCCCGAGCCGGCGCATTTCTGCTAAGGCTGTAGATCCAGCCGCGACGAGCCTCGTCATAAATGCCGCCTGTCCATGCGCGCGCCGCCGGGTCAATCTCTACCTGATAGCCGTGGACGCGGCCGTTGTAGTAGTCTTCTTTGCTCGCGCTTCGGATTTGCACGCCCGAATTTAGCAGCGGGTGAACAAGAAACTCGTACTCTAGAATGAAATCACCATAGTCTTCCTCTGTACACAGGAAGCTGTTAGGGGTGCGCATGACGGTTGTGCCGACTATCTCATTCCCATCAATATGGTACGTCGCCTCGCCATTCCGCTGGATCCAGTTATCCAGGTTTTCACCATTAAAGAGGTTTTGCCAACCATCGTCTGCAGCAGATTGTGCGTTTAGGGCAAGGGGTGAAAGTAAGAAGCTGCATAGCAGGCATGCAATAAGGCGTGGCAGGGAGCAGGTGGTTTGCATAGTTTGGCATATTGATTGGTGAGAAGAAGCTCCGATAATATTATTTATGCCACCTTGCTTTGTCAAGGTATTGAATCAACGTGTTGATGGGGCTCAAATGCTGCAGGCATAACTTCAACTAATATTCCTGTGCGCAGGGGAAGCATTTAAGCGTTTGCAAAGTAAGAAACTAATCTGATCCTCGTGTATTGAGGAGATGCGATGATTCTGAGATTTGCAACGTGTGCAACGATCTCATTACGCGCCCTGTCTGAATCTGATTAACCCGAAACGTATCTGTTTTTATGGAAGCTGTAGATAAAAAAGTACCTTACAAAGTAAAGGATATTGGTCTGGCTGGATGGGGTCGGATGGAGATTGAGTTAGCGGAAGCTGAAATGCCCGGCCTGATGGCGCTGCGTGAGCAGTACAAAGATAGCAAACCTCTTGCCGGCGCACGCATCGCCGGTTGTTTGCACATGACCATCCAGACGGCTGTACTGATTGAAACGCTTATCGATCTCGGCGCTGAAGTAACGTGGTCTTCTTGCAACATTTTCTCTACCCAGGACCATGCCGCTGCCGCCATCGCTGAAGCGGGTATCCCGGTCTATGCTTGGAAGGGCATGGACGAAGACGAATTCTGGTGGTGCATCGAGCAAACGTTGTTTGCTTTCGAAGGCGACAAGCCGCTCAATATGATTCTTGATGATGGTGGTGACCTGACCAACATCGTGCTGGATAAGTATCCAGAGCTGGTTGCCGGCATCAAAGGCTTGAGCGAAGAGACCACAACAGGTGTACATCGCTTGTACGAGCGCATGGAGAATGGTACGCTGCCACTGCCTGCAATCAACGTAAATGACTCGGTAACGAAGTCCAAATTCGATAACAAGTACGGCTGTAAAGAGTCTTGTGTTGATGCAATCCGTCGCGCAACCGACATCATGATGGCTGGTAAAGTTGCTGTTGTTGCCGGCTATGGCGACGTCGGCAAAGGTTCTGCAGCTTCACTGCGTGGCGCCGGCTGCCGGGTCATCGTTACCGAAATCGATCCAATTTGCGCCTTGCAGGCTGCCATGGACGGTTTTGAAGTGAAGAAAATGATTGATGCTGTTGCTGAAGCCAACATCGTTGTTACCGCAACCGGCAACAAAGACATCGTGTCTGAAGCACATTTCCGTGCTATGAAAGACAAAACAATTGTGTGCAACATCGGCCACTTCGACAACGAAATTGACGTTGCCTGGCTGAATGAGTCGGGTGCTGTGAAGCAGACGATCAAGCCGCAGGTTGACAAGTACACGATCGACGGCAAAGACATCATCCTGCTTGCTGAAGGCCGGCTGGTTAACCTCGGATGTGCTACGGGTCATCCATCATTCGTAATGTCTAACTCGTTCACTAACCAGGTACTCGCACAGATCGAGCTCTGGGACAACGCGGACAACTACGAGAACAAGGTTTACATGCTTCCGAAGCACCTTGATGAGCAGGTAGCGCGTCTGCATCTCGCCAAAATTGGCGTCGAACTGGATGAGCTCTCCGAAGATCAGGCGGATTATATCGGGGTGAAGAAAGAAGGGCCTTTCAAACCTGAGTATTACCGTTACTAGGACTGGCCCAACGGGCTAATCAGAACTAAAAAAGGCGTTGTCCCATACGGGCAACGCCTTTTTTGCTTTGTGTAGCTTTATCCAGTTAGGTACGGGCATTCGTGATATGATCTTGGTATTTTCACCAGGCATCGTACTGTGTATCAGCAAAGCGCGGTGTATCAACGACGCACCTTTTATCAGTTATGAAAAGCGAGCAAACCCATGATTCTTAGCAAAATTGATAAAGGCCAGTTACGCGCCAACATCTTCCGCCATCTCGATGGACTTGTGATGGCACCTACAATGTATGCTTTACACCAGGCCGGCCTGATGGCGCATTTTGAGGAGGAGGATGAAGTTGAACTGGCGACCTTGACAAAAGCTACGGGAGCAAATGAAGGCTATCTCAACGTTGCGTTGCGCATGCTTTGCTCACAGGGTTGGCTAATCCAGCGCTTCGATGCGGAGCAAAATCGCGTCTTTTTTAAGCAGACACCGCGGGGTATTATTGCGCGTGAATACTTCGCATTTTATAAAGAGGCCGTTACCTTTTTACCGTATGCGGTCCGGATTTCGGAATACATCCTCAGCGGTTTTGACCCGAAAGCTTTCATCAAATTAAAAGAGCTTTTTTTTCATTACGACCAGCGTTTTGGGATGCCGGAAGCAGCGGATGATGCGACGCGCAGCGTGCAGCAACAGGTTCTTAAACACATCGAAGGCGTTATCGTTGGACCGCTCGTTGTAGGGCTTGGAATGAATGGTCTGTTCAATGAGTATTTCAGTATCGCCCCTTTTGAGGTTGAAGAGTTTACCCAACACCATGAAGAGGTCAAGGCGATTGTTGACTTCTTTACCTCGATTGGCTGGTTTACCCAGAACGGATCTGTCTACAAATTTACGCCCCGCGGCTTGTTTCTGGCGCGGCGAGCTGCCGCTTACGGGGTGACAGTTTCCTATTTGCCAACGTTTATTCAAATCCATGAGCTGCTGTTTGGTGATCCAGATGTGTTGCGTAAGCAGCCGGCCAGGGGGCCCGAACTCCATGTCAACCGCTCAATGAATGTATGGGGAAGCGGGGGGGCGCATGCCAGTTACTTCAAGAAAATCGATGAGATTATCATCGAGCTGTTTAATCGGCCTGTGCACGAACAACCCAAAGGATTTCTGGATATGGGGTGCGGCAATGGAGCGTTCATCGCCCATATTTTTGAGGTGATTTTCCGGCAGACATCCCGTGGGAAAATTCTTGATGAGTATCCGCTCTTTATTGTTGGGGCGGATTTCAACGAAGCTGCGTTACGGGCAACCCGGGCGACGCTCAATCACGCCGGCATATGGGCCAAGGTTGTTTGGGGGGATATTGGGCAACCCGATTTGCTTGCTGACGAATTGCAACAGAAATATGACCTGTTTCTGGGCGACTTGCTCAATGTCCGATCATTCCTGGACCACAATCGCCCGTATCAGCCTCCGGAAAACGAGGCGGTGTCACCAAGTGCATCTACGGGGGCATTTGCCTCGCACGGGCGCCGGCTATCCAATGCGGATGTGGAGATGAGTCTTGTTGAACACCTGTCGCGTTGGAGCCCCTATGTACAGCGCTTCGGCTTGCTCGTGATTGAATTGCATACCCTTGCGCCTGCGCTTGCAGCTGATAATCTAGGGCGGACTGCTGTTACGGCCTACGACGCCACGCACGGATTTTCGGATCAGTTTATCCTGGAGTTGCCGTGTTTTCTTTCTGCAGCTGACAAAGCCGGCCTGACGCCCGATCCCGCATACCAGATTAGATACCCTGATTCAGACTTGGCTACAGTCAGCATTAACTTATTGAAAGCAACAGGTTAGGCAGTTCAAAATCGGAAGCGTTAAAAACACTTATAGATATAAAGTGATGGTTGTGAGTCATTGTGGGCGCAGGATGTCCACCACGCATCGCCGCGCATTTGATGGGATTCCCCACGCGCACTAGTTTTACAAACCTTTTTTCAATTACTCCCGGTTCAATACAAAAAGAACCGCGCTGCCGCCGCAGCGACAATCAGGATGAGCAAGCGGTGAATCCAGACGTTGGCGTTGGGCATGTGCGCAACAAACCGGACGGCCAGCCAGGCGCCTATCGATTGGAAAATAGCCATGGCCAGCCCATAGCCAATGTGGACCTGGTTGTGTAGGAAGAATACAATAAGTGCAGGAATGCTAAAAGCAAAGACAATTAACAGCTTAACCCCATTACCTTCACCCAGGCTATAGCCACCAACAAGCACGAGCCCGGCCAGCAGGAAAATGCCTACGCCGGCTTGAATAAAGCCGCCATAAATGCCAATTAGAAAAAAGACCAGTAGCGTGACAGGATGTTTGAGTCGCTTCTGATCAACGTCTGATGCCTGTATCCATCGTTTGGGGTTGACCAACAATACCAGCAGCATAAAAATCATCAAGCCACCGATGGTATAGTTCATCATCTGCTCATCGATAGATGCCGCAATACGCGACCCCACAATGGCACCCGCAATGGCCGGCGCAACCAGCCAGCCTGTACCTTTGAATGAGGTGGTACCCGTTTTTTGAAAAGAGCGTACAGCTACCGCGCTTTGGATAACCGCCCCAATGCGATTGGTCCCGTTGGCAATGGGTGCTGGTAGTCCACAAAGGAAAATGAAAATGGGCAGGGTAATGAGCGAGCCACTGCCGGCCAGGGTATTAATGACGCCAGTGATGATGCCGGCTACCATAAATACCAGCATTTCGCCCAGCGATAAATCGATGCTCAGGAGGTCTGTCAACAAAAAAGTCACCTGTTTGATGGGCTGACTATATTAGCCCGAACGCGAGGCAAATGCGACCTGCACATTGTCTAATTTTGGTGTGTTTTTTTTTCGAGTAATTGCCCGCAAAGTTTAAGACAAAACTGTTTGGGTTTATTGCAGTATGTTAGGCAAGATGCGCATTGACGCTCTTGTACACCGATCACCACCCATTTGCATCAAGCTTAAGACCTTATGCCTATATATCATAGATTGGGATCTGTGCCGGACAAACGACATACCCAGTTCCGGCAACCAAATGGCAGCCTCTACAACGAACAGCTTTTTGGTACCATTGGCTTTGACGGCATGTCGTCGTTAATGTACCACATCCACCGGCCAACCCAGGTAAAAGAGATTGCCGGCTCGGTTGATATGTCTCCCCAAATTGCTGTCGAGAAAAACATCACCGCACGCCTGCTCAAAGGCTTTCAGGTAGCGCCGGCTGACGATTTTCTGGAGAGCCGTGTCGCACTACTCGTCAACAACGACATCCACATCGGCCTTGCCGCACCCCGCACGTCGATGACCGACTACTTCTACAAAAATGCCGATGCAGACGAACTCATCTTTGTCCACGAAGGCACCGGGACGCTCAAATCGTTGATGGGTAACATCCCGTTTGTGCCCGGCGATTACCTGGTCATTCCACGCGGTATGATTTATCAGATGGCGTTTGATGGGCCGGATAACCGGCTGCTGTTTTCTGAGTCCTTTCATCCGATTTATACGCCTAAACGATACCGCAACTGGTTTGGGCAACTGCTGGAGCATTCACCGTTCTGTGAGCGCGACTACATCCTGCCGCGTGACCTCGAAACCCACGATGAAGCCGGCGACTTTGTGATGAAGATCAAAAAGCAGGGGCATCTCCACACCTTGCACTACGCCTACCATCCCTTTGACGTGATCGGGTGGGACGGCTACAACTTCCCGTATGGCTTCTCTATTCATAACTTTGAGCCGATCACCGGTCGCGTTCATCAGCCGCCTCCGGTACACCAGACGTTTGAGACCAAGGCTTTTGTGGTCTGCTCGTTCTGCCCAAGGCTCTACGATTACCACCCCAAAGCTATTCCGGCGCCTTACAACCACAGCAATATCGACTCCGATGAGATGCTGTACTATGTTGATGGTGATTTTATGAGCCGGAATAACATAGAAAAAGGGCACATTACCCTGCATCCGGGTGGCATACCGCACGGCCCACATCCTGGTGCCTATGAGCGAAGCATCGGCAAAACCGAGACTGAAGAGCTTGCGGTGATGATCGATACGTTCAGGCCGCTTATGGTTACCGAAGCTGCGATGGGCATCGACGATGGCAAATATTACAAGTCATGGTTGCCGCACGACTAACCAAAAAACCGTTAGGTTTTTTTGGGTTAAAGGTTGCAGGTTAAAGGTTAAAAGTTGGTTTTGCTCACATCAAGCCAACAGTACAATCTTTAGTGATTGCACAACCTACACAGCAATGCACCTTTAACCTGCAACTTTTAACCTTCAACCAAACAAGATGAAATCGATTGATCCGCAGTCGTTGCCTGTGCAGGAGTTGCATGGCTACCTGTTGGGGGCGGTTGCGCCGCGGCCTATTGCGTTTGCGAGTACGGTGGACAACGCCGGCAACGTGAATCTGAGTCCGTTTAGCTTTTTCAACGTGTTTAGTGCCAATCCGCCCGTGATGATTTTTTCGCCTGCGCGGCGCGGTACCAACAACACAACCAAGCATACCTTCGAGAACCTGCTCGAGGTACCGGAAACGGTCATCAACATCGTAAACCACCCCATCGTGGAGCAGATGTCGCTGGCGAGCACCGAGTATCCGGAAGGCGTGAATGAATTTGAGAAAGCCGGCCTCACCGAGGTGCCGTCGGTGCGTGTGAAACCGCCGCGCGTGGCAGAGTCGCCGGTTTCGTTTGAATGCGTGGTTGATGATATCATCCAGCTTGGTGATCAGGGCGGCGCGGGCAACCTGATCATCAGCCGTGTCGTGATGCTTCATCTTGACGAGCGTTACCTGGATGATGCCGGCAAACTTGATACAACGCGCCTCGATTTGGTGGGCCGCATGGGGGGGAGCTGGTACTGCCGGGCAAGTGGTGATGCATTGTTCGAAATCCCCAAACCACTAAAAACACGTGGGATTGGTGTCGACCAGCTGCCGGCTGCTGTACAACAGAGTCCCGTGTTGACGGGCAACAACCTGGGCCGGCTTGGAAATCTGGAGCAACTTCCGTCACGAGAAGCAATCGAAGCCGCGCGTGTTATGCCAGCGGTAGCTGAGCACTTGCAGCGAGCAGCAGAGGATGCTGAGGCCGGCTTGTATGGACTCCATCAGCACGCACAGGAGCACATCGACCGTGGTAATACGACGTTGGCACTTGCCATGTTAATGACCTGGGAAAAAGAAATCATATGAGCGATCAAGTGGTTAGCTGGACGCCTTCTTCGGCGTTTGTCGAGCAGTCTAATTTGAAAAAATATGCAGCCTGGCTTGCGAAGCATCGCGGGTTGTCTTTTGAAAATTATGCAGCCATGTGGCAATGGTCGGTTGAGAACATCCCCGCATTCTGGGAAAGCATGTGGGACTATTTTGATGTGATGTCGGATACGCCTTACACGGCCGTTTGCTCGGGCGATGAAATGCCGGGTGTGTCGTGGTTTGATGGCGCAACACTGAACTATGCCGCGCACATTTTTCGGCAGAAGAGCCCAGACCGGCCGGCGCTTATTTTTAAAGCGGAAGATCGCCCCGTAGTCCGAATCGGATGGGATGAATTGGAGCGCGACGTGTATCGTATGCAGCAGTACCTGTTGGCTGCCGGCGTGGAAAAAGGCGACCGCGTGGCTGCCTATTTGCCCAACATCCCGGAAGCCATTGTTGCGTTTCTTGCAGCCAATTCAATCGGCGCCGTATGGTCGTGCTGCTCGCCAGATTTTGGCGTGAATACGGTCATCGACCGCTTTGCGCAGATCGAGCCGGTATTTTTTCTTGCTGCAGATGGGTACCGCTACAACGGAAAACCCTACAGTAAACTGACCGAAGTGCAGCACATTGTTGAATCTATCGATAGCATCGATCATGTGGTACTGATTCCTTACCTGGATAGCGAAGCTGCAATGGCCGGCGCTGTCCGGTGGGATGATGCCTTGGGAGCTATCGAGAGCAACGGACCACTGACATTTACTTCAGTACCGTTTGCACATCCGATCTGGGTATTGTATTCGTCTGGGACAACGGGCCGGCCCAAGGCGATCACGCATTCACACGGTGGGGTATTGCTCGAGCATCTGAAATACCTCGCATTTCACAACGATGTGCATCCTGGAGAAAACTTCTTCTGGTTCACCACGACGGGGTGGATGATGTGGAATTTCCTGCAGGCGAGCATGCTGGTAGGCGCTACCCCCGTTTTATTTGATGGCAGCCCCGGTCGGCCTGATTTGAATGCCCTGTGGGCTTTGAGCGAAGAATTGCCAATCCATCATTTTGGGACCAGCGCACCGTACCTGACAGCCTGTATGAAACAGGGACTGCAGCCTGGTATCAACTTCGACTTGCGTGCGTTGCGCTCCATTGGCTCCACAGGCGCGCCGCTGCCGGCAGAAGCGTTTGACTGGGTTTATGAATCTGTTAAGGAAGATGTCTGGCTCTGCTCCATGAGCGGCGGTACCGATATTTGCACCGCGTTTGTTGGTGGATGTCCCTCTGAACCCGTGTACAGGGGTGCCATTCAATGTCGATGTCTTGGCTGTGCGATGTATGCCTATTCCGAGAGCGGAGAGCGGCTTGCTGATGCACTGGGCGAAATGGTTGTTGAGCAACCTATGCCCTCGATGCCAATTTACTTCTGGAATGACCCGGATGGCGAGCGGTATCAGCAAAGCTATTTTGCCTCTTACCCCGGTAAATGGCGGCACGGCGATTGGATCAGGATATACAATACGGGGTCACTTATTATTCAGGGCCGCTCAGATGCCACCCTGAATCGGAAAGGCATTCGGATTGGCACCGCTGAAATTTACGCGGTGCTCGATGGTATCCCTGAAGTAATGGATGGCATGGTGCTCAACCTGGAGAAAGCCGGCGGAGACGACGTGATGCCGCTTTTTGTGACGTTGCAAGAAGGGGAGACGCTGTCTGATGAACTGGTGGATACGATAAACAGCAGCATTCGCGAAGCCTGTTCGCCGCGACACGTGCCCGATTTTATCCAGCAAGTTGCCGGCATCCCGTATACACTCAGTGGGAAAAAAATGGAAGTGCCCGTAAAAAAGATTTTGCTGGGCATGGATGTATCCACCAACATGAACAAAGACGCCGTTAAGAATCCCGAAGCCATCGAAGCGTTTGTTGCGTTGTCCGATGCGTTTCGCGCGGCACATCTATAAACCGAGGAAACCAGGATGGGAAAACTTGACGGGCGCGTAGCCATCATCACGGGCGGCGCCGGCGGCATCGGGCAGGCAACAGCTGAACGCTTTGTAGCGGAAGGTGCTACGGTCGTTATTGCAGACCTGCATCCAGATTCGGGTGAAGAGACGGTGGCGAAGCTAAAGGCAACAGGAGGCGAAGCACTGTTTGTACAGACAAACGTTTCCCGATTAGCGGATGCAGAACAACTCGCAACCACCGTGATGGCGCGGTATGGTAAAATTGATGTGCTGATCAACAACGCCGGCATCACGCGCGATAAGTCGCTTCAGAAAATGACGGAAGAGGTGTTTGATGCCGTCATTAGCGTGAATCTGAAAGGCGTGTTCAATTGCACAAAGGCTGTGTCGCCGCACATGATTGCAGCTGGCTACGGTCGGATTCTGAATACAGCTTCCATTGTTGGTGTGTATGGGAATTTTGGGCAGACCAACTATGCTGCGGCCAAAGCCGGCGTCATCGGTATGACAAAAACCTGGATGCGTGAACTGGGACGAAAAGGCATCACAGTCAATGCTGTTGCACCTGGTTTTATTGAGACGGACATGATCAAGACCATTCCTGAAGCAGTCATTCAGGGCATGATTAACAGCACCCCGGTGCAGCGGGCGGGAAAGCCGGATGATATCGCAAACGCGTTTCTTTTCCTGGCGTCAGAAGAGGCGAGCTTTGTAAATGGGGTGGTGTTGCACGTGGATGGCGGACTCGCTTACTAGGCGCAAACGCATAAATCTTTTTTGATTTATGCGTTTGCTGTTGAAAGTTGCAGGTTAAATGTTAAAGGTTTTTGGCCTTATACCTTTACCTTATTTTTGGAGGGGTTTATCTCGTATAGCAAGGTGCTTCCAGCATACGTACTCTCTTGAGAGGGTTTAGCCAGTCAAGTCATGAGTGACTTGGGGTGTGTCCACGCTACGCGTACGTAGTGCAAATCAGTCAGCCGATGCTGCTTCACGTTCGATACTGAGTGCAATCGTTTCTTTGGGTAGAAAGTAGAGTGGGTCCAACGGTTTTCGATCTTCCATGCGGACTTCATAGTGTAAATGTGGTGCCTGCGAAAGTCCCGTATTACCTGAGTAACCCAGTAGATCTCCTTTATTTAGTTGTTGGCCCACTTCAACGGCAAAATCTGATAGATGACCATACACGGTGATCAATTTACTTTTGTGGGTGAGCTTAACGTGTTTCCCGAGGCCAGCATTGCTTCCTGCAGCCTGCACTTCACCATCA
Organism: Rhodothermales bacterium; assembly: GCA_965263205.1. Taxonomy (GTDB): domain Bacteria; phylum Bacteroidota; class Rhodothermia; order Rhodothermales; family JAHQVL01; genus JBCCIM01. The sequence goes on along the minus strand of CBDHHF010000034.1, from coordinate 82,062 downwards.
GCGGTAGCATAGACTGGCGAACGCTCAGCAATTCTAAAATCGAGTCCGGCGTGCATGCGACGAATTTTAAGTATGGGGTGATGCCGCATGCCAAACGTTGCATTTGGTGTGATTTTGTCGTTGCCAAGCGGATGCCCTGAAGGCGTGTCATTTTCATTCAGCCCGATTAATTCGGATGGCAGGTAGTCTAATGGGTCCATGGGCTTGCTATGCCGGCGTACCTCGTAGTGCAGATGGGGTCCAGTTGAAAGACCACTGTTACCCGACGCGCCAATTTGTTCGCCTTTGCCTACCGCTTGCCCTTCATCTACAATTTGCCTGGACAGGTTGTAGTACCGTGTTTCATAGCCATCAGCATGTTCGATGACAATATACTTGCCTGGTCTCTCGGCTGCATCAACCGTTTTAATTATGCCGGCTGCTGTGGCATAGACACGCGTTCCAATTTTTGCCATAAAGTCGATCCCCGTATGCATCCGACGGACGTTTAGCATAGGGTGATAGCGCATGCCAAAGCCTGACGTCATTTTGCCTTTTGCCATGAGGGGATGCAATGAGGGAATTGAGTCATTTTGCATCACTTCATTGACAAACACAGGTAAAGGAATTGCAGGTATTGGTACAGCGTCATGGTTGCGTGTAGACACGGAACTGTCAGCCGGAGAAGACACACGGGTTTCGGGTGGTAAAGCTGAAGGGGTGTCAGCGGATGAGGACGTGCTCGGGAGTGAGATAAAAAGCATGACGACGAGTCCAATCATAAACATCAGGGCGATCCTTGATCGTGTAAATGGAGATGGCGAAGACGCTGAGCCGGCAGCGAGTCGTTTTACGCGCGACAGGAGGGATCCATCGTGCATCGAAAGGGCCGGCGAAGCGGAAAGTCCCGTAGTACGGAGTGTTTCCAGAGTAACAAGCGCGCGCAAGTAGGTTGCTTTATTGCCCATGGTTTTCACCGCAAGGTCGTCGCAGCAAAACTCGCGCTCAACAGTGATTCGGTGTGAGATCCACCAGACGGCTGGGTGGAAGAAGAAAATTGTCTCGAGCAAAGATTGGAGTACAGAAAGGGCGTAATCATGCCGCTTGACATGTGCCAATTCATGAGCAAGAATCGCTTCGATTTGTTGAGGCGTAAGGCCTGCGATCAGGCCGGCTGGCAGCAGGATCACCGGTTTTACCCATCCGATCAGCACGGGCTGATCGATGTGATCCGTAAGTCGGACAACAACCCGCTGGAGGATGCCCATTTGATCCCCAATGCGCCGCGTTATCCGGGCAATGACATCTTCACGGCATGGTATGCCGGTATGTTTGAGGAGGTGGGTACGAACAAGGCCGCGTCGGAACGAGCCGGCGTACACGCAGATCCCAATAAACCATAGTAGGACGAGATAAGGGCGCAGCTGGTACAGGGTTGTAAGCGCCGCCGGCATAGGGAATGCATCTTCAGGGTGCAAAACCGCTGTGGGTTGTGTGGCAAGGGGGGCAGCCGTTGCATCCGCAGGCGTCTCCGCAACCGATAAGGTTACCGGTTCAACCGATGGGGCAGGCTCGCCGAGGGCATGCAAGAGCGTCATGCTGGGGAGGACAAGCATCAACGCGAAAACGAGCCAACAGGCGGTATAACGTACATGCGCGCTATGGCGCTGGAGTAATGGCTGGACGAGCCACAGTAAAAGGCCCAGTACGCCGGCCTGCCATGTAAAATGCAGGAGCCAGGTGCCAAGATGAAGGAGCACCGGATGCGATAAAAGTTCAGTGATCATGCTCACGATTCATTCTCCAGTTTGTCGATCAGTTTGCGGATTTCAGCCAGCTCAGCAGCTGAACTTGGCTTGACGGATAGTGCGCGTAGGATCAGGTTTTTGGCAGAACCCTGGAAGGCGTCGGTCAGCAGGTTCGTGACAAGTTGATCTTGCACGGCTTCGGCCTGGTAAGCCGACTCATAGATGTGCGCCCGTGAAGAACTGTCGCGCCGAACGAGGCCTTTGTCCAGCATAATCTGGAGCAACTTCAGCACGGTTGTATAGCCCGTTTTGGGTTCGGGCAGGGCCGCATGAACTTCTTTAACCGTAGAAGGACCACGTTCCCAAAGCACGTTTAGGATCGTGAGTTCTGCGCCCGTGGGTTTAGGTAACGATGCGTTTGACACAGCATTGTGTTTGTTGTTACGAAGACTTTCGTAATTAAAATACGAAAATCTTCGTACAATGCAAGCGTGTCAGGAAAAGAGATTGAAAAAGGTGTTTTTTATCGAATGATGGCCACTTTGCCGTATGAGGCACTTTCGCCGTTTTGGTCAACAGCAACCACGATGTACATACCGGAAGGGACAGGCTGGTTGTTGTTGTCGCGGCCGTTCCAGCGGATGCGGCCACCACGGGCCTCTATGCTGGCAACGAGTGTGCCGGCTGCTGTAAGGATGCTCACATCTGTTTCATCGAGCAGCCCTTCGATGAAAATATCGGGATCGCGGCTGCCTTCGATTCTGACGGGGTTGGGGTAGACAAAGAGGTCTTGCTGGCTCGGCGCGGCTGCGGTAGCGTCACCTTGTAAACTGATCAGGCCGAGGTCTGTAGAGAAAAATACTTCGCCAGTTACTTCGTTTACGGCAACAGACAGGACCACATTTGACAGCAGTGGGCTGTTTTCTGCAGTGAAATTCGCTACATCGCGGAAGCCCAGTTCAGCCTCTTCGACGTACCACACACCGGCATCTGTGGCCACCCATAAATTATTTGCCGGGTCAACGGCCACATCGTTGATCTTCAGCCCAAAAAAGAGAAATTGACTCTCGCCTGCCTGGCGTTCTGCACGAAGCGGCCATATGGCAATGGCATTGGGGTCTTGGGCGATAATGCCTGTATTGACGAAGTATGCAAGGCCTTCATCGGTGGCAAGCCAAACCCGTCCAGATTTGTCTTCGGCGATTCCATTGATCACTGTCCCAGGCAAACCTTGTCCGTTGCTGCCACTATCTGAGAAATAGCGAAACGCATCATCGGAGGTGTCTTCGAGTGATGAGCCCGTACTCAGGACGACCAGGCCTTCGCGGCGTTGCAGGTTGTTCAGGCTTACGGTGACAATCCATTTTTGCCGGAAGCTATCAACAAAAATCCGCTCATACGTAACGGCGGGGCCGGCTACAGAAGAAAAATCGCTCCAGGTGCCATCCAGTAGTCGCGCATGTAATGGTCGCGCAGCGCCTGTGTTAGCTACCCAGAGGGTGCCGTCGGGCTCACTCGATATGCCGCGGACAATGGTAAAGCCCGAGCCGGGTGCAGCTACCGCTTCATCCAGCGTAGAATTAGCAGCGGTGTAGAAAGTAAGTTCATCTTCAGCATCCACCTGGACAAGACCGCCACCAACTGAACCGACCCATGCATTGCCCTGACTATCCGTGTGCACTGTCAGGAATGAGGTTGGTTTGCCAACAAGTTCTGGGAAAAAGCGATTGGAATAATTGGTCCAGGTATTTTCTGTGTCAAACTTATAGAAGCCACGATCAGAGCCTGGAATACCGCCCAACCACAGGTTGTTTTCACTGTCGAATGTCAGGTTCGTAAACTGGCCATCAAAGGGTCCGCTTGGGAAAAATGGATCGCGGACGAGGCTGATGGAAGAAGCGCCCGAGGTGATGGGAGCGATGGAGATCAGCCCCTCCGTATTGTCGCCTACCCACAGGTTACCATCGGGGCCGGGGACAATGTTGCGGAGGGTGCGGAGGCCGGCGCTGCCCACTACACGTGCAGCATCAGGAGATGCAATGGCAAGCAAACGGTCGTCTTCGAGGCCAATGAGTTGGTCGGAAACGGGAAGGAGGGCATCAACCTGTCCGGTTGTTACAGCCATTCTGGTGTAGGTGCCGTCAGCACCGCGTGCATAAATACCACTTTCTGTGCCGGCATAAATGGTATTGCCAAAGCCGGCGATACTTGTGATGCCCGGTGTGCCTGCACCCAAATTCTCTGGCGTCCACACCGAGGGATCTTGCAAGTTTGGCAAATTGAGGGGGGCCGAGGCAAGGGTTTCTTCTGTGGCTACCCAAAGGCGGTTTACACCATCAGGAATGGTCGTAATTGTAAAATCATTAACTGCCGTGGCCGACTGACCTGTGCCAAATCCGAGATACGTTTCCAGTACTTCGCCGGCGGTCACGTCAAACAGGACAATCCCAAAGCCGGTCGCAACCACCAGCGTGTCGCCCGTGATGCGCATGGTGCGGATGTCTCGCATGGGAAACTGGGAGGCGCGCTGGATATCGAGGAACGGCCGAACAGTGCCGGTTTCGACGTCGATACGGTCCAGAATACCGTCCTGATAACCAACCCATATCGACTGATTTACCGCGTCGTATTCAATAGCCCGGATGTTTAAGCCAAACAGGCCTTCTGTCGTTGTAAATCGGCTTATTTCTCCTGAGTCAACGCCATAGCGGAATACACCACCGGTTGTTGCAGTCCAGATTGCATCTTCCGAAGCAGTTAGATCAACTACCTGACGAAGGGATGTGTGTGAGGTCCAATCCTGTGCTAGTGCCGGCGTGGCAAAAAGGAGGAGGAATGCGAGGGGCTGCCAGATAAGCGCTGGCAGCATGGTTGAAGTACGGCGTCTGTTGATCATCAGATCGAGAGGTTACTGATACTGGGTGAACCGTGAAATTGAAGCCGTATCAACCGTTCATATAGAAGCGTGGTAGCGAGAAATTTGTGAGCAAGATACGCAACATGCCGAAAAGCGTGCAAGGCCCTATGCCTAAACGTAACACATCTTGTGCCAGTTCAAACCCGATTCTGGAAGTGTTGATCCCAATCCTGAAATAGCGAATTGTAAAGAAAGGCGCTTGACGCTGAGGCAATCTGGGTTCGGATGATACACGCTGTGTTAGCGCTGCCATTTATCCCGGTCTGTTACCCCAGCGCTTTCAAAGCATCTTTGGCCTGTTTGTGTCCTGCATCGAGCGAGAGTGCTTTCTCATAAGCAGCCTTGGCTTCTTCCGGATTGCCTTTGAGTTCATAGAGCATGCCCATGCGCCAGTTTGCCGATGCATGGCTTGGTTGGTAGGGGCGCATCGGGAGGGTCATGTAGATTTGAAGAGCTTCGATGCCACGGTCGAGCCGACTTTCTGAAGCAATTGCAGTTTTGGCGATGTCGTAAAATGCCATGGATGCCGCTTCCTTGTCAATGGTGATTGCCTTTTCAAACACCTCAAAAGCTATATCATATTTTTTCAGCCAACGGTAATACCAGCCGGCGCGCTTCAAAGCCTCTACATTGTCCGGGTATGCAGCAAGCATTTCGGTCATGACGGCATCTGCTTTTTCGGGCTGCTCGTCTCTGATATACATTTCGACCAGGTGTGAACTGCCTTCAATCGGTTTCAATTCATGATACCGCTTGGCATGAAACCAGGCTTTTTCTTTGTTGCCGCCGGCAATTTTGGGTGCCTGGTAGTAGTAATTGGAATTGGATAGGTGGCAGTCTGCAAAATTGGGGTCGAGCTCTAAACAGCGATCAATCGCAGCTTTCCCTTTTTTTGCATACCGCATTTTTTTGAGTGCACCCACCTCATTGATTTGTATGAAGATGGCATTGGAGAGCCAGTAGTTGTACACAGCTTTGCTGTTATCCAGATCGACTGCTTTTTCAAACCGCTTGATCGCCTGATCGTAGCGGTCTTTGTTCATGGATATTCTGCCGAGGTAAAAGACAGCTTCAGCATTTTGGGGCTCTTTTTTATAAACAGAGGCTAGAATTTCTTCAGCTTTGTCGTACGCAGCCGCTTCGTACGCGTCGATGCCTTGCTGTAGCATGTTAGACTGGGCATTGAGGTGTGCCGGATCAGCGATCAACAGTGAAAAAGCAAACAGGGAAAGAACGAAGCGAAGGGGAATGCGCATAAATTTTCTGGTAGCGTGTTGGTTTGCATGTCCTAACGTATCAAGTCAGGTGCAGGTTACAATTTTTATTAACGATTGGAAGCGATCAGAAATTGCCACGGTCCCGTTGCTTTTTGTATGATAGAAAGCTGACGAAATGGCCGGCTACATGCGTCGGCAGTCACCTATTAAATGGTGCGCGTTTATCACATTAAATGGTGAAGGCAAGTCGCTTATGGCTCGGCTCATAATTTTCTCGAAATTACTCCTTTGCGTTTTGTTTACTGGTTGTATGCCGGCAAACCAAGCGTTGCCTGTCTACGATGTCCCGGATAGCCTGGCCACACACACGCCACACTTTGAGAAGCAGGTTTTGATGACGGCGCTAACCGATCCTATGGAGTTGGCCGTTGCACCTGACGGGACCGTGTATGTGGTCGAGCGAGGCGGTGCTATCCTCCAGTGGGATCCCCGTACGGGAATGCAACAACGCATCGGCTACATCCCGGTGTATATGATTATAGAAGATGGATTGCTCGGACTCGCGCTGGATCCTGATTTTGAAGACAATGGCTGGATGTACGTATTCTACGGGCCGGCTGATGGCAGCGACTCCCGACTTTCGCGCTTCACAATCAAAGACGACGCGGTAGATCCAGCCTCTGAAAAAATACTCCTCCACGTGCCCATGCAACGCGAGGCATGCTGCCACGCTGCCGGCTCCCTTGCCTTTGGTCCAGATGGCACGCTCTACATCGCTGTTGGAGATAACACCGACCACATCGACACAGCCGGCGGTCCCATCGATGAGCGGCCGGGTCATGCCATTGCCGATGCACAGCTTACATCCAGTAATACCAACGACTTACGTGGTAAAATTCTGCGTATCAAACCCGAACCCGATGGCACCTATACCATTCCTGAGGGTAATCTTTTTGAAGGAGACGCACAGCATCGCCCCGAGATTTACGCCATGGGGTTGCGCAACCCATTTCGTATCGCCGTAGACCAGGAGTCCGGCTGGCTATACTTTGGCGACGTGGGCAATGGCGACCCGCCCAACGACCGCGGCGGCTGGGGATGGGATGAGTTTAACCAGGCACGCGGTCCGGGCAACTTCGGCTGGCCATATGTTACAGGCGACAATCAGCCATATCGTGATTTTGATTATACAACGGGTGCCATTGGTGAGCCCTTTGATCCTTTCAGGCTGGTCAACGACTCACCCAACAACACAGGAGCAAAAGACTTACCGGCCGCGCTGCCATCGATGATCTGGTATACGTTTGGCGAGTCAGCAGAATTTCCAGAGATGGGGGCCGGCGGTGTCAATCCGATGGCCGGCCCGGTGTACCGCCGCGCGCATTCACACACCGCTACGGCGCTACCGGATTACTACATCGGTAAACATTTCATCTATGACTGGATGCGCAACTGGGTGCAGTTGGTTTCTTTTGATGAGACCGGCGATTTAGCGTCAATCGAACCCTTCTTGCCTGGAATGCAATTTTCGCGCCCAATGGATATGGAAGTGGGACCGGACGGGGCCCTCTACGTGATCGAGTGGGGCAAAGGATTTTGGGGGAGCAACGCGGATGCGCAGGTCGTGCGCGTGTTACATCATGGCAGTACCTACTGGCCTCGCAGGATGGAAGAAATCGACAACCGCGGTGGTCCTGCCGCTACGCTGGCCATGCCGGCAATGGGGAGCTTTTTTGCATACGACACGCCAATACCTTATCGCGTCGAAGACGGAATGCATGGTGAATTAACCGAAAGGGCCGTGCGGGTCAACGTTTATGCTGGATATGATACGAATCGGTTTCTTGTGGAGGAGCACGCGAGTGCCAGCGGCAGCCTAACCGTTTCGAGTGTTTTACACACGTGCCCGATATGCACTACATCGACCGCTTTGCCGAGATCGAAGTATGTTTCGATGATTCCACACGTACGTATTGTGATGACTATAGACTGCAGCCACGCGCCAAAGAAGCCTCGCATACGTACCGCGCCATCAAGGCGAGCCGTATGACGTATGGTGTCCAGCCGGCTGCGGCCGAGTTTCACGAGACAGCGCTCACGGTAATGCGAATGCGAGACAGCAGTGAAGTTTGGTACGGGCCATTTGATACGGAAACGTTTGATCAGATTCGTATCCGCTATAAACCACTGGCTCCCGGGATACTGAACGTGGTCGTTGCACGCGACACGACAGCTTTAAATCTGGCCGATGGCCGGGCCTTACCTGAATTGCCGCAGGCTAAGGTGCTCGATCGCATACTGGCTGAAGGGAATGGCCATGTGATCGAGCGTTTACAGCGATCTGCGTATCAGGGGTGGCGTGAGCTTGTTGTACCAATAGATCAAGCACGATCTTCCGTTGTGCAACCCGGATTTCCTTCCCTTGTCAAGCTTGTCATTTTGTCTGAAGCCGCCGGCGTCGTGGCAGAAATTGATGCGTTGATGCTCGAGGATTCTGGCGCAACAAATTGATTACAGGCAGTCGTGTAGGAAGATGCCTTAAAAGTTGCATCCCAAAGGCCGGCTCCCTAAACTGATCGACACCCACAGAAGATCACCACCAACGAAGATCTGACTATGAGATACCTGAATGCCGGCAGGTACGGGCTTGCTATGGGCTGTGTCCTGCTTTTCAGCACGCTATTGGCTGCTTGCAATCCCCAAAGCGATGTTACCGTAGTGAAGCTCGGCCACGGCCTGGATCCGGTGCACCCGGTGCACCAGGGCATGGTGCATATGGCCGAGAAAGTTGCCGAGAAATCGGGTGGCAAAATGCGCGTAGATATTTACCCGAGCCAGCAGTTGGGTTCAGAGCGCGAACTGCTGGAATTGTTGCAATTGGGAAGTCTGGGGATGACCAAAGTAACGGCTGCGGTGCTGGAGAGCTTTTCACCCAGCTTTAAAGCGTTCAGTGTGCCGTACCTGTTTCGCGATCGGGACCACCATTTCAGGGTGTTGGAGGGAGAAATTGGGAAAGAACTTCTACTGGCCAGCCAGGCGTACTGGCTTCGCGGATTGGCATACTACGACGCCGGCAGCCGCAGTTTTTACACCAAAGAAAAACCCATCTACACACCGGCCGACCTTGCCGGCCTGAAAATCAGGACGCTCGAGAGTAAAACGCAGGTTGATATGGTCAATACCATGGGGGGCGCTGCAACACCCATTTCATGGGGTGAACTCTACACGGCCCTGCAACAAGGTGTAGTGGATGGCGCTGAAAATAACCCACCTTCTTTGTATACCTCCAGGCAATACGAGGTGTGTAAATATTACACGCTCGATGAGCATACCACCATTCCCGATGTGCTTCTGATCAGTACCATCGTGTGGGAAGCGCTCTCTCCGCAGGAGCAGGAGTGGTTACAAGAAGCTGCAGATGAATCTGCGCAGTTCCAGAAAGTCTTATGGCAGGAAGCCAGCGATGCAGCGTTGCAAGCGCTGGAAGAGAACGGGATCGAAATTATTCGTCCTGATAAAACGCCTTTTGCCGAGAGTGTTGCACCCATTTACGAGTCGTTCAAAAGCGAGCCGGCCGTATACGACATCATCCAGCGGATTCAGGCGACGGAATAGCAGTCGCTCTTTACCCACCCAATATTTTAACACATGATGGTTAAGCTAAAATCTATTGTCGACAAGACCCTGTCGGTGATTCTCGTTACACTGATGGCCTTGCTGGTTGTTGACGTACTATGGCAGGTTTTCTCGAGGTACGTGCTAAATAATCCGAGCTCGTTTACCGAGGAGCTTGCGCGCTTCTTGTTGATTTGGGTTGGGCTGTTGGGTGCGAGTTACGCTGCGGGAAAACGCATGCATTTAGCTGTTGATATCTTGCCCGGCAAAATGCAAGGCCGGCGGCGAAGCTATCTCGCCATTTTTATTCTCGCAAGCACCATTGTGTTTGCCCTGGCCGTGATGGTCTTCGGTGGGGCGCGGCTTGTTGCGATCACCTTGTATTTAGGGCAAACAGCTGCTGCGCTGCAAATGCCGCTGGGCTATGTGTACATCGTGTTGCCGCTCAGTGGGCTGCTCATCGCGTTTTATGCATTGCTGTTTATGATCGACGAAGTGCGTGCCATGAATGGGAAACCCGCGCTTTTTGACGATGATGCACCGCTTTCTTCACCCACCTTCAACGTAGACTGAGGCTGTTATGGAATGGTTTGATGTACTCGTGCTGGCCCTGACATTTGCCTCACTACTTGCCTTAGGCGTACCTATTGCGTACTCCATCGGGATTGCTACGGTAGTGACCATGTTTACAGGCATCCAGGTAGCGCCGGCCCTTACTACAACGGCCCAGCGCATGGCTACCGGCCTGAATAGTTTTGCTTTGCTTGCCATCCCCTTCTTTATTCTGGCTGGGCAACTAATGAATAGCGGGGGACTCGCTCGCCGGCTCATTGATTTTGCCAAATCCTTGTTAGGTACATTGCCCGGTGGACTTGCTCACGTAAACATTGTTGCTTCGATGCTTTTTGGAGCTATCTCAGGCTCAGCTGTAGCCGCGGCGTCCGCAATTGGTGGCGTTATGGGGCCACGGATGGAAGGGGAAGGCTATGATAAAGACTTCAGTGCAGCGGTAAACATCACGTCGGCTACGACGGGATTGTTGATTCCGCCGAGCAACGTACTCATTGTGTACTCGCTGGCAAGCGGTGGTGTATCCATTGCCGCCCTGTTTCTGGCCGGTTACCTGCCGGGGATCCTTGTCGGCACGTTGTTGATGCTTGTAGCCGGCTTTTTCTCCGTCAAAAACAAATACCCGGTAGCTGCTCGAATTCCGTTTCGCGAGGTGGTCAGCAAATTTGTACACGCCATTCCGAGCTTGTTGCTGATATTTATTGTCATTGGTGGGATTATCGCCGGCGTCTTTACAGCCACTGAGGCTGCAGCTGTTGCTGTGCTGTATGCGCTTGTGCTCGGCTTTATTTATCGAGAAGTAGAGCTCAAAGACCTGCCGCAGATTTTCCTGGATGCTTCAGCTACAACAGGGATTGTAATGTTATTGATCGCCACGTCCATCGGGATGTCGTGGATCATGGCGTATGAAAACATCCCGCAGAGCGTCACCGCTTCGCTTATCGCACTGACGGAAAACAAGTTGCTCATTTTGCTGATGATCAACTTGATTTTGCTTGCTGTGGGTACATTTATGGATATGACGCCGGCTGTTTTGATCTTTACCCCTATATTTTTACCAATTGCAATACAATTAGGGATCGATCCCACTCACTTTGGCATTATTCTCGTGCTGAATTTGTGTGTCGGATTGTGTACCCCCCCGGTAGGCAGCGTATTGTTTGTAGGCGTAGGTGTCGCCCAAACGAGTATAGCAAAAGTAATCCGCCCGCTGCTACCGTTTTTTATCGCGATGATCATCTCCCTGATCCTCGTAACCTACATCCCCGCAATTAGCCTCTGGTTCCCAAGTCTGTTTGGGTACTAAGGGATGGTTTAAAGTTTAAGGTTGAAAGTGTAAGGTTCTTCTGCGATACCTCTTTGCTATCAATCAACAACTTTAAACCTTCAACTTTAAACCTTTAACCAATTTCCATGGCGCTCCCTCGGCTTTCACCCACGCTTGTTTTGAGCGAAGCCTTTCAGCAACGTACTGACATTGCTGTGCCTACGCCTGAGATGCTGGCGCTGCCGGAAAAGGTCTTGCAGTTCGGTACGGGCGGTTTTTTGCGTGGGTTTTGTGATTTCTTTATTGATGAGGCAAACCGGGCCGGCGATTTTGGTGGGCGGGTTGTTATGGTAGGCTCCACAGGCAGCGAGCGGACCAAATTGCTAAACGAGCAGGGCGGACTTTATACGCTCAGGATTCAAGGGCTCGATGCCGGCGAAATTGTTGAATCGTACCACGTTGTTGGATCTGTAAGCCGCGTCCTTTCCGCAGCGACAAATTGGACGGAAGTGATGATGTTTGCCTCCAGTCCCGATTTAGAATTCATCATCTCCAATACAACCGAAGTAGGCGTGGTGTATCGGGAAGAGCCTATGCCCGATCCGGATATTGCGCCTGAGTCCTTCCCGGCCAAGCTCACAGCGGTACTTGCTGCGCGCGCCCTCGTATATAATTTTGACCCCGCTCACGGCGTCGTTGTACTGCCGTGCGAACTGATTGAACGCAATGGCGAGAGCCTGGAAAAGATTGTGCGCCAACTTGCTACAGACTGGCAGATGGATCAGCGCTTTTTTACCTGGCTGGATGAAGGGGTGCGCTTCTGCAATACACTTGTAGATCGTATCGTTCCGGGTGCGCCGTCACCATCCGACCTGGATGATATCGAGGCACGCTTACGGTTTGAAGACGCAATGATCACTACGGCTGAAGTATACCGGTTGTGGCCCATTGAGGCAGACAAAGCAACGCAGGAAAAACTCACGTTTGCTGCCGCAGACGATGGTATTGTGCTTACGGAAGACGTACATCCGTACAAAGAGCGGAAAGTACGCATCTTGAATGGGGCACATACAGCGAGCGTACATCTTGCTTACCTGTTGGGCGAAAAAACAGTCCTGTCCATGATGCGCAACCCGAAGCTCTATGGGTTTATTAGTGGGGTCATGGAGCAAGAAATAGTGCCAAGTCTGGACGTGGAAGGGGGTGCCCCGTTTGCACGACAGGTCATCGAGCGATTTAGTAACCCGTTTCTTCGCCACCGCCTGATTGACATCACGCTGCAATCTACATCCAAATGGCGCCTCCGCTTGTTACCCTCGCTCCTGTCATATCTGGATAAGAACGGTGCCTTGCCACTGCATATCTGCTTTGGCTTTGCAGCCTACCTGGTATTTATGCGAGCAACCAGTGAGAAAGAGGGTGCATACTTTGGGGAGCGGCAGGGTAAGCCATACATGATTCGAGACGATCAGGCCAGTTATTTTGCAGCGATGTGGGATTCTGTGAATACAGAAAGCAAAACGTACGTGGAAGTTTTTGTGTCAGGTGTTTGTGCCAACGAAGCGTTTTGGGGGCAGAATCTGAATAAAGTCGACGGATTTGTGAGTACGGTAACCGGGTATGTGTATGATATTCTGTCGATGGGTGCTGGCCGGGCGCTAAAGAAATTTACACAGGAATCATCAGTATCCTGAGCTGCGCTTTTCACGCGAACTCCGAACAACTCTCTTGCTACTGGTTTAATTTTGGGGCGATAAAAGCAGGCATAGCTTCATTTGATTGTTTGTGTCTGGCAAGGCCTGCTTTCGAAACACCCTGATCTTAACAGTAGAGAGGCTTTTTTCATGTCTAAGTCGCGGATTGTAGAACGTATTGTTGAACAAAAGGCCGTTGCCGTTATTCGGGCCGACAATCCAGATGTACTCGGGCGAATGATCGATGCGCTTCTCGCAGGTGGGGTTTCATCACTCGAAGTAACGATGACCGTGCCGCGTGCACTCGACTTGATAGAGGAAACGGCAACCAGGTTTGGGGACGACATTCTGCTCGGGGTAGGTTCAGTGCTTGATGCAGAAACAGCCCGGCTAGCGATCAACGCCGGCGCGCGCTATGTCGTCAGCCCCGTGTTCAAGCGTTCCATTATCGAAATGGCGCATCGTTACAATCTGCCTGCCATGCCCGGTTGCTTTACGCCCACTGAAATACTCGAGGCGCATGAAGCCGGCGCAGATATCGTCAAAGTATTTCCCGCCGGTCAACTTGGTATGAAATACTTTAAGGCGATCAAGGCACCAATGCCGCACTTGCAATTGATGCCAACGGGTGGCGTAAGTCTCACCAATGCCGGCGAATGGATTGCTGCAGGTGCCTGTGCAGTAGGGGTCGGGAGTGCACTGATCGATAAGGAGGCCATTGCGGCTGGTAATTTTGATCAGATAACAGAAAATGCAAAGCAACTCCGAAAAACACTGGGTTAACACCTGAGAAGAGCTGTCGAATACCAGGGGAGGAGTTGAACTTAAGCCTGTTTTCCCTGTTGAGATACACGAACCGGCAAAAAGTGCAGCCTGATACCCACCTGATGACACTGCCATCATAACACTGCCATCATAACACTGCCATCATAACACTGCATAGCTGTAAAATTACCAGTGTTCGAACCGTTTAGCATGTTGAGCAAGCGTATTACCCCCATAAGAATTGCTGCCGTTGCAGGGTTGTTGATGATCTTCGGACTCGCCCGTTGTGCTGGTCAGGATGACACGCCACCGGCTGAACAGCCTGATGCTGCTGTGATGACGTTTACCGAGATCACGGAAGACGCCGGCCTGGCAGATTTTTACCATAAAAGCGGTAGTGATGGGGAAAAATGGTACCCGGAGACCGTTGGTGCCGGTGCTGCATTTCTGGATTTTGATGCCGACGGCTGGCTGGATATTTTGCTGGTTGAAGGCGGTACCTGGCAGAACCAGCTCGGCCCTGCAGCTGATGTGCAATCGCTACGGCTGTATCGCAACAAGGGGGATGGTACGTACGAAGATTATACTGTAGCAGCCGGCCTCGACCAGGTTCGCACCTACGCCTTTGGTGTTGTGGTCGCTGATTACGACAACGACCGCGATGATGATTTTTTCATCACAACCCTCTATGAAAATCTGCTCTTCCAAAATAACAACGGACAGTTTGTAGAAGTTGGTGAAGCGGCCGGCCTCGCGGAAACAGCCCTTTGGAGTACTGCAGCCCTCTTTTTTGATGCAAATCGCGACGGATGGCTCGATTTGTTTGTAGCAGATTACGTGGACTGGACACCTGAGAACGACATCTGGTGCACCCACAATGGCGTAGATAAGTCGTTCTGTGGGCCCAAACTCTATGATGGACTCAATAGCCATTATTATCAGAACAATGGCGATGGAACGTTTACTGAGCGTGCAGCAGAAGTTGGGTTAAAAGAATCGCCGGGGAAAACCCTGGGGGTTACCGAACTTGATTACAATGCAGATGGATGGCCAGATCTTGCGGTAGCCAATGATACGCAGCGCGATTTGCTCTATCGTAACAAGGGAGATGGCACGTTTGAAGAAGTAGGTTTGTTTAGCGGTATTGCGTTTGATGAGAATGGAGTGGCGCGTGCCGGCATGGGAATTGATGCTGGTGACGTAGATAACAACGGCAATGTATCCGTTTTTGTAGCCAACTTCGCCGAGGAAATGATCGGGGTCTACCGGCATGCGGGAGAGGGCATTTTTGTCAATCGGTCTGCGGCGTCGCAAGTTGGCCGGCCGAGTATGACCACGCTCGGGTTTGGGCTCTTCTTGTTTGACCCCAATCTTGATGGATACCTGGACCTGTTTGTGGCAAACGGGCACATCGATGATCTTATTGAGCAGGTTCAGGATAATGTGACCTACAAACAGGCTCCGCAGCTTTTTGTCAACATGCGTAATGGCACGTTTGAGGAAGCAGTATTGGCTGACAGTACCTTGCTTGTTCGCCCACTGGTTGGGCGCGGTGCTGCGTATGGTGATATTGATCGCGACGGTGACCAGGATATTCTTATCACCGAGAACAAAGGTGGGGTCTATCTCTGGCGCAACGACGGGCAGCAAGGCAACGCCCTGCGTGTTTATGTAGCCGGCACAACAAGCAATCTGGACGGCATTGGTGCAGAAATATTGGCCTACGTTGCCGGCGAGCCCCAGGCGCGTCGTGTGCGTTCAGGGGGGAGTTATCTTTCGCAATCTGAATTAACAGCTACCATCGGATTGGGCATGCATAACGTCGTTGACTCGCTGTTTGTATCCTGGCCCAGTGGGCAGCAAGACCGTATTGCGTCGATTCCCGGCGGACAGGCTATTTTGATTACAGAAGGTGAATCCGGCTATCAAACGCGCTATGCGTTTAACCGGCAGTCGCAAACGGTACAGCGTTAACCGATACATATTCATGGTCTCCCAACCTGGCATGCGATTCCAGTTTTGTAGTTCATTTAGTGCAGCGCAGTTTCAGGCGCTGCCTATGCTTGCGCTTGCTGGCCTGCTGCTGTTCAGTGGATGCCAGCAAACAGATGCGCCAGCGGAAACTGAGGAGCCGGACAATCCCTATGCGTATGTGTACGAGGATGTGACAGCAGCGGCTGGTTTGGGCAATTTTGTACATGAAACAGGCGCTGCAGGGGAATTCTGGTTTCCTGAGACTGTTGGAGCCGGCGGTGCTTTTTTTGATTACGATGGCGATGGATGGCTCGACCTGTTGCTGGTTGCCGGCGCACATTGGGAAGGGTATGGCGAACCCATTCGCGCATTGCAACTCTACAGAAATACAGGGGCGGGTACGTTTGAGGATGTTACCGAAGCGGCAGGGCTTGCGGACGTTGTCGCCTACGGTTTTGGTGTGCTGGCTGCTGACTACGACAACGACGGCGATCAGGACTTTTTCTTTACCACGCTACACCAAAACTACCTCTTTCAGAATAACGACGGCCGGTTTACCGACGTGACGGGAGTCGCAGGCCTCTCAGTCGATGATTTTTGGAGTACAACGGCCATCTTCTTTGATGCTGACAACGACGGATGGCTGGATCTGTACGTGGGAAACTATGTACGCTGGCTGCCTGAGTTAGATCAGTTTTGTACGTTGGATGAATACGAGCGATCGTATTGTGCACCCCAGCAGTTCGAAGGAGAGCCGGCGCAGTTTTATCACAACAACGGAGACGGGACGTTTACCGACCGGACCATCGAGTCAGGCATGACACCTACGCCAGGGAAAACGCTTGGTGTTACAGAGCTTGACGTGAATCAGGATGGCTGGAGCGATCTGGTTGTGGCCAACGATACGCAGCGTAACTTGTTGTATGTGAACAACGGCGATGGGACATTCGAGGAGCAAGGGCTTGTAGCAGGCATCGCGTTTGACGAAAATGGCGTCGCTCGTGCCGGCATGGGTATTGATTCAGGCGATATCGAAAACAACGGGCAGGACTGGGTCTTCATTGGTACTTTTGCCCACGAAATGATTGGTGTATTCAAGGCAACACCAAACGGATTCTTTCTCGACCGTTCAGCGGCATCGCTGATTGGCCGGCAGAGCTTGCAAACGCTCAATTTTGGACTCTTTTTGTATGATGCGGAATACGACGGTGACCTGGATATGCTCGTCGCAAATGGACACATTTATCCCGCTATCGAGAAAGTAGAAAACGCTATCACTTACCGGCAGCCCACGCAACTGTTTATCAATGAAGGGGATGGCACGTTTACAGATGTGATGCCTGAAATACAGGGGGTGTGGGCAAAACCGCTTGTTGCACGGGGGGCCATATTCGGAGACTACGACCGCGACGGCGATGTCGATGTGCTGCTGACTGAAAACGGAGGTCCCATCCATCTTTGGAAAAACAACACGGTGCAAGGAAATTATCTGCGCGTCAGGCTGCAAGGCACAGAAAGCAATGCAGATGGGCTCGGTGCCCGCATTGTTGCGTATGCCGGTGAATTAACCATGCAACGTCGTGTGCGCACCGGCGGGACATACATGTCCCAGTCCGAATTAACCGCCAGTTTTGGGGTTGCTGCGTATGAGCAAGTCGATTCACTGGTTGTATACTGGCCCAGTGGAATCGAACAAAAACGATATGAATTGCCGGTAAATGATGAGATTTTAGTTGTAGAAGGGCAGGAATAACAGTTAGTTTTTAGTTGCTTCCCACAAGGACTACCTACTCGTTCGTTCTACCAAACCAAGTTATGGGGGTTTATGCAGCGCTACCGGCAAATCTGGGGTACCCTCAGCCTGCTCTGTTTGTTGTTGATGTCTTTTGCTGCATGCTCATCAGGTGATGGTGAGGGGATGTCGCAAACAGAGAAGGTCCGCGCCGAAGCTGATCCGAAGGCACTGGATTTTTTGGTGCAGGCACAGCAGGCATTGGATAAAGGTATCCTCAATCAGGCCTTGGCCCACGCAGATAGCGCCGTTGCGCGCGCCCCCGAACTGGCAGATGCACATTTTATGCGAGGACGTACCCTGGCCGCAGCGCGCCAGTATCGTGAAGCGGAAGTGTCCTATCAAGAAGCCCTGGCGCGCGACCCGGCATATGACATTGCACGTTTTGATCTGGGCAACATAGCATTCGGGCAAGATCGTTTTCAGGTTGCGCTGACGCGGTACATGGAGATACTCGATGTGCCCGATCTAGATGGATTAGGCCCGGGCGATCTGCCCGTGTCTTTGGCGTCTGAGCGAAAAACAGCCTCGTTAGTGCAAATAGGGCGTACGTACGTTAAGCTCGGTGCGTTTGATGAAGCGAGGGCAGCGTTTGATCTTGCGTTGCAGGTAGACAGTACGGATGCCAAGGTACACAACGATTATGGCGTGATGCTGCGGGACGATGGTGATATCGTGCGCGCCATTTTTCACGCACGTCGTGCACTCGATTTGGAGCCCGGTCAACTGGATTACCGCTATTTCCTGGGTGCGCTGTTGGTACAGCAAGGCAGCTATGAGGATGCCATTCCGTATCTGGAGCAAGTGATTGCGCAGCGACCCTGGCAGCAGGGGGCGCACTTCAATTTGGGACAGGCGCTTGTGCGTACAAACCGTGCCGAAGCCGGCAAAGAGATGTTGGCCCTTGCCGATTCAGTGCAACTCTGGCAAACCGATATCGACCAGGCAAAAGCAAATGTAGACAACGACGCCAATCGACCAGCCAATTGGATCACGCTTGGTAAGGCCTATCAGCGCGCGGAGCGGTACGTGGATGCAGCAGATGCTTTCCAGTACGTATTGCAGTTCTTGCCCGAACACGAAGCTGCGCGTTACAACATGGCGCTACTCTGGTATGAAACCGGCGAAGCCGCCCGCGCCCGTCTGCTCCTCCGCGGCCTCTTAAAAACCAATCCCGATCACAAAGAAGCACAGGCGTTGTTAGCGAAGCTTCAGGTCAATTATTGAGTTTTTTTCGGGTTCTCGGATTTTCGTGCTTCCGGCATCGAGTTAGTGAATCGCAAACGCCTGCAAAAAGTGAATCGACATTCGGCATTCGAAAATCGGCATTCAAAACGTTACGGTTCAATCACCTGCAATACTTGATTAACCGCTATATCCGTTTCTAGCAACTGCTTGCCACTTGGCCAGGTTACTCGTACGGAGTCGACGCGGGTGGCGCCACCGAGTCCAAACGTTGCAATGGTTTCAGATTGTGATAGATAGCTGGAGCCCGTTCTAATGTAGCGCACCTGTTTTTGCCCGCCGGCATAGAGGGTAATCGAGGTGCCAAGGGCATCCCGGTTGCTACTTGTGCCGGCAGCCTGGACGCGGAGGTAGTTTGTATCCCCTGCCATATCATTGCGCCAAAGATATGCCGGCCCACCGTTTTCTGTGACGAGCACGTCTAAATCACCATCGTTATCAACATCACCATACGCTACACCGCGGCCCACAACCGAAGGGAAATCTGTTAGCTGGTCGGCAACATCATTAAATACGCCTGCACCATCGTTCAGGAAGAGGTGGGGTGTCTGCCGATATGCAATGCCTTCCTGCGTGTTTTCGATTTCAACTTGTAGGTGCCCATTGGCTGTGAACAGATCAAGGTCCGCATCGAGATCGATGTCCAGCAACGCAAGACCGAAGGTAAGGGTAAGTAAGCTAGGCCGGCCAATTTTGGATCGCGCCGCCCGGTCGACGAAGAGTCCGTCGCCAATATGGTGGAATACCGCGATCATTTCTTTAGAGAAGTTGCCCACAAAGATGGTCTCGTTGCTGCTGCCATCGATGTAACCGGTATCGATCCCCATGCCGGCACGTGCTTTTCCGTTTTCGTCGAAAGCGATGCCGCTAAGTTGGCCTTTTTCCGTGAACACACCGTTTCCGTCGTTTTCATACAGCAAGTCGCGCTGCGTATCGTTGGAAACGATCAGGTCTGGTGCGCCATCCTGGTTGAAGTCCAACACGGCGGCGCCCAGGGTTTTGCCCGGTGCATTAGCGAATCCCCGGCTTGCGGTTTCGTCGCTAAACGTTCCATCGCCATTATTATAGAAGAAAACGCTGGGTGTACCATTGTAAAGTTCGGGGGTGCAATAGCTTTTGTTTGTGCCGTCCAGGGTGCAGAAAATGTCATCTTCAGGCGACCAGTCGACGTAGCTGCCCAGGTACAGATCGAGCCAGCCGTCGCGGTCTGCATCGAAAAATAGTGCCGTAGTATGCCATCCATCGTCCACCTGCAAGCCTGCTGCCTGGCTGACGTCTGTAAATACACCGTCATTGTTTTGGAGGAGCATTGTACCTTTTAGCGTCGTGAGCGTCAGGTCAGGGTCGCCATCGTTATCATAATCAGCCACGGCAATGCCGAACCCGTAGGCGCGTAGCGTTGCGAGGCCTGCTGCAGCAGAGATATCCGTGAACGTACCATCCTGATTGTTGCGGTAGAGGAGGAGGGCCGGCGTGGTATCGTCTGCTGCCCAGGTGGCTCCGCCAACCAGGAGGATGTCTTGCCAACCATCACCATCGATGTCAGCAAAAGCACCGCCGGCGCCCATCGTTTCGGGAAACCATTTTTCACCGGAGGCACCGGTTTCGTGTTGGAAGTCGGCAAGGCCCGTGGCATCAGTTGCGCGTGCCAGCGAAAATGGGAGGGTATCGTCCGGGCTGGGCTCAGCTGTTGGAGTGGGGGTGTTGTTGCAGCCGGCGATAAACAGGGTACATCCGAGCAGCACGGTCAGGAGGCTGACGCTTCGCATAACAAACAGGTCAGGTGAGTAAGGTCAGCCCTTTAATGAAGCGGAGCGGGCCTGGATCCATCTTGCGCGAAGCCTTGGTGCGAATATGTATTTTATTTATTGTTGAGATTGTTCATTTTGTGGCATTGATCGTTTGTACACAGAAATTTGGATTCAGGGATGAACAAGTCACGTCAGGTCGTCAGTTTTTTCTTTATGGTATGGGGATGTAGCGTTTTGTTTGCATCACCCTTGCGCGCTATGCAGCCCGCAGCCCCAGCTACCTTCCCTTTATGGGCCAGTGGCGCCCCCGATGGCAAGGGTGATGCGGCGGATGAACCAACGCTGACCGTATATGAGCCGGCAACGGGTGTTGGTACAGGTACGGCTGTTGTGATCGCGCCCGGTGGGGGATATGGCCACCTGGCGATGGACCATGAAGGGCACGATGTTGCGCGCTGGTTGAATACCCTCGGCATTACGGCTTTTATCCTCAAGTACCGCCACGCTCCAGACTACCGGCACCCGACGCCCCTCCGCGACGCACAGCGCGCAATCCGGCTCGTGCGTGCCCGTGCTGATGAATGGGGGGTGGATACGGGTAAAGTTGGAATTCTGGGCTTTTCAGCGGGTGGTCACCTGGCGTCGAGTGCAGGAACGCATGCGGACTGGGAAGATCCATTGCGCAGTGATGCAACGGATGCGTTGAGCGCCCGGCCCGATTTTATGGTACTGGTCTATCCAGTGATTACAATGACCGAGTCATTTATGCACCGCGGTTCGCGCAATAACCTCCTTGGTGAAGAGGCAAGCGAAGAGCTGGCAACGTTTATGTCGACGGAGAAGCAGGTGGATGCCAGTACGCCGCCGGCGTTTCTGATGCACACAACGGAGGATAAGGCTGTGCCACCCGAGAATAGCATCCACTTTTACCTTGCGATGCGGGAAGCCGGGGTGTCGGCTGAGATGCATATCTATGAGGCCGGCCGGCACGGGCTTGGGTTGGCGCCTGACGATCCTGTGTTATCCAGTTGGCCCAGCCGGTGTGCAGACTGGCTCAAGGCAAACGGATTCTAATCTAACGATACCAGAAAATACGATCCGTTCGCGCCACAAGAAGCGCTGAGCGCCTAACAAATCACTTAAAAGCGATTTGTTAACGGTTTCTTTTTATTTAACCGTTCAACCGCCAAGATGAACCGTTCAGGTAGATTTCTGCCCGTTGCACAAAAAGATGATGCAAATTGTGCGCTATTGAAAACGCTTTCAATTTATGTAGAGCCAGTGAATTTAGACCGTTGTTGATACGTGGCCCCAAGGATGTGCCGCAGTTCACGAGGATGATTCTAAAGAGGCTTTTCTGATTGTCTGCTTTTGTACTTTGAGGTAATTGACAGTGACTCCCTTGCTAATTAAGGGGGTCTAGACTATCTGATTAATAAAGCAAGGGCTCTGGGGATTTTCTTTAAGAATCTTGCTTTAGATTCCTCGTTTTTGTAGGTAGCTGAGCCAGCGGGGATTTTGAAAGCGGTGGCGGCATAGGTGACGCCAGTTTACCTTGATTTTAAGAATTGAAATAGGTATTTCTTAAGGCAAACGAGCTATCGCTGCATTTTCAAAGCAGATTGATTTTGGATCATTCAAGGGCTGACGTGAAGCCACCACGAAGCGTTAAGCCATTGTTTAATTATATAAAGAGTTACCCTCCTTTTCGTTTAAAATGAAGTTTTGTTGCGTGTTTTCGTAATAAAAAATTTTTAAGCGCAAGTTTTATGGATGATCGTGAGGATGGGGTATTCCTTCATGGCAATCATAGCCACCAAAACTGACTTCTAAAGGACACGTGTGCCCTTTGAAGTCAATTCTTTGCACTCTAAGTAACTACTTACCAGATGGAGATTCACACTATGAGAATCAAGAAGCTACTAGGCGCGCTTCTTCTCCTGCTTATCCCGGTAACCGGGGCTATGGCACAATCGGGGAAGATTGCGGGTACTGTGCGTGATGCATCTACCGGGGAAGCGCTTCCGGGCGTGAACGTCGTAATCGACGGAACTACCCAGGGTGCAGTAACGGACCTTAATGGTTTCTACAACATTCTGAACGTAAGACCTGGTACGTACGCAGTATCGTGCTTCTTTTGTAGGTTATACGTCACAGCTTGTTGAGAACGTTGCTGTTAACACAGGTCTTACATCAACTATCGATTTCTCTCTTGGCGAACAAGAGGTTGGTCTCGATGAAGTTGTTGTAACGGCTGAAGCTCCGATTGTTGAGTTGGACGTTTCTGCAAACGTTGCCAACCTTTCAAGCGAGGACTTCGAAGACCTTCCAATTGCAAGTATCAACGATGTACTCGAACTGCAGGCTGGTGTTGAGCCAGGACTGGAGATTCGTGGTGGTGACCTCGGCGAGGTTGCGTTTATCGTTGACGGTATGAACCTGCGTACCGGCCGTAACAACGAGCCTTTTACCAACATCAGTTACACTTCTGTTGAAGCCGTACAGGTACAGACAGGTGGTTTTAACGCTGAATATGGTAACGTACGCTCGGGTATCGTGAACGTGTCTACCAAAGATCCTGCACGTGATCGCTACACGTTTGATGGCCTCTTCCGCTTCCGTCCTGCACAGGAAAAAGCGCGTGGTGGTCTGCCAGAAGATTTTGACAGCTACTACATCCGTCCAGCCCTCGATCCTCAGGTTAACCTTGATGGAACGGCTGACTGGTTGGGATATCTACACCCAGCGTCAGTACAATGACTTCACGGGTTGGAATAACATTGTAGATCGTCTGAATACGGAAGGGTTTGACGTAAGCGTAGACGACATGGTCGATTACTTCAACTTCACGCACCGTAAAGACAACGAAATTGACTGCTCCTGACTACGAAGCTGACTTCACGTTTGGCGGTCCCCTGATTCCAGGTGTTAGCGAAAAACTCGGTGATCTGCGTTTCCTCGCATCTTACCGTAACACCCAGACAGCTTACATCTATCCGCAGACCCGTGACGCTTACAAAGACGAGACGTTCTCTGCGAAATTGACCTCTAACATCGCGCCTGGCATGAAATTGACGTTCAACGCAATGACTGCCAGAGAGCGCGGCATGAACAGAAATGACGGTGGTGGTGGATTCTTCGAAGGTCAGGCTGATCCTTATCGTGGCCAGCTTCCTTCTTATCCATGGGATAACATCGACGTTGTTTACGTAAGTGGTCTTTCTCGTCGTGGTGTTAGCTTTAGTGATGCAAAAGTAAACCGCGCTAACATCGATCACACGATGTTTGGTGGTGAGTTTGTGCATACGCTCAACCAGAACACCTTCTACGAAGTAACCGCTAACTACATTACTTCCAAGTACCGTACACCTTTTGCTAACCTTCGTGATGGTTCTTTCCTCGACGAAAATGGCAACCTGATTGCAGTAACGGCGACTGATAACTTTGGTCGTGTTGTGAATCAGGAGTTTGTACAGCAGTGCTTTGGTGGCCAGACGGATACTAACGGTGACGGCGAATTGCTAGCTTATTGCGTTGGTGAAGAGCCATTTGGCTACTCAGGTATTGGTGGTAACCTCCTCGGCCTCGGTGAAACCACTGGTGGTCACTGGAATAAAGCACGTGATACGTCTGACGTAAGCGTATTTACCGGTCGTTTTGACCTTACAAGCCAGGTTAACCGCTTCCTCCAGATCAAAACTGGTGCTGAAGTAATCGTAAGTAACTACGACATGCGTTTTGCGCACGTTAACCTTGAGCTCGTTGGTCCAGAGCCAGAGTCTGCGTTCCCATACAACGAAGCGCCAATCCAGGGTGCTGCTTACGCACAGGGTAAATTGGAATTCGGTGGCATGATCGCTAACCTTGGTGTTCGTCTTGACTACTTCGATGCCAATACTGAGTGGTGGGATTTTGATCCGTTCGATCCTGTACTGCGCGGTAGAATTGAAGTTGTTGACGAAGTGGTTGACCGTGTAGCTGTTGACGCACAGCTCGAAGTGAGCCCACGCGTTGGTATCTCGTTCCCGATTACGGAGAACAGCAAGCTGTACTTCAACTACGGTCACTTCCGTCAGATGCTTCTGGCGCGTGACATCTTCGGTATCGAGCAGTCTCTGTCAGGCGGTATCGACCGCATTGGTAACCCGAACCACCCGCTGCCAAAAACGGTTGCTTATGAACTGGGTTATGACCAGAACTTCTTTGACCAGTTCCTCTTCCGTGTGAGTGGTTTCTACCGCGACGTTCGGAATCAGACGCGTGCAGTATTCTACGAAGATCTTCGCGAGATCGTAGGCTACAACCTTGCACAGCCCTGGAACTACGAAGATATCCGTGGTGCTGAGTTCACCCTTACGAAGAACCGTGGTCGCTGGCTGCGTGGTTTCGTTAACTACACCTTCCTGACCACAAAAGACGGTAACTTCGGCTTTGGTCAGTTCGACGAAAACCAGACCCAGCAGCGTAACTACCTCCGTACCTCTACGGACTTCCGTATCAACGCTCCAGTAGCTGAGCCTTTTGCGCGCATGAACGTCCAGTTCCTGACGCCAGCCGACTTCGGTGGCAGCTCTTCAGGTATCCTGGGTAACTGGCGTGTCAACCTCCTTGGTGAATGGCGTAAAGGACAGTCCTTCATCTGGGGTGGTGGTGGCGCCACGCCTCCTGAGCTGAACGAAAACGTTCGCTGGAGAGACTACTGGAACTTCGACCTGCGCTTTACCAAGCACATTAACACCAACTTTGGTAATGCCCAGGTATTCCTCGACGTTGCCAACGTATTCAACCTCCGTCACCTGTATCGCTTCGCGGCATTCTCACCTGACAACCGCGACTTCGATCAGTACATGTGGTCTCTGCACTTGCCAGAAGACATTTATGACGGCCTGAACAACCCTGATCAGAAGCCTTACATCTGGATCCCTGGTGATGACCAGCCTGGTGATTTCCGCCATCCAAGTGTAGACTTCCAGCCGATCGAAGAAGTAGCTAGCCTCTCTGGCACAGCTGATCCGAATCAGGTTGCATGGTACTGGGCTCAGGATACTGGTGAGTACAGCCGCTGGAACGGTTCCGCTTGGGAAGCTGTCCCGGATGGCGAACTGCAGAAAGCACTGGACGACAAAGCCTACATCGATATGCCTAACTTCCGGTTCAATACCTTCTTGAACCCGCGGGCTGTATCGTTTGGCCTTCGCCTAAGCTTCTAAATTGGATTGATCTATCTGGTAGTAGGGCAGGTGCGGCATTTTGCCGCACCTGCATCCTCACTGGATCGATACAAAATTCCCTCGAGCGTAACTGCTCACATTTTTCCTTAGCATTACACTAATTGTCTAATAGGCAATCATTGAGGCAATGATGAAAGTGTCAAAAATAGGTACAATGTTCTTTGCGCTGGTTATGGTGTTTGCCATGACCGCCGAAGATGCCCGTGCCCAGTTCACCACCGTGTGGCTGGACGTCGGGAGCTTCCGAAATATTTATGTAGAATCGGGTGCCCTCCACGAGCAGGCGCTGAATAATCGTGGTGCTTCATGGCCCGCGATCCAGCGCAACAGTGGACACAGCCGAGCTGAATACTTCTGGATTGGTCACAAAGACTGGACCAGCCCAGATGGTCAGAACTTCCCTGACTTCTCCTCTCGTCTCGGGCCCCGTACGCCGGGTGCTGAGTTTGTAACTCCCATGGAAAATACATTGATCAGTAAGTGGGAAGATACAGAGGTGTTTGTTGACGGAACCGCAACGTTCGACCAGATTGCGATAATCGACGAGGTTGATCCTAATCTCCCTGCTGACCGTGTGATTCGTAACGTTGCACGCTACGCAAGTGGTGTTGAAGTGGTACGTCACGTTTATGCGTACAGCAACGAGTTCAACGACCAGTTCCACATTATCCACCGTGAGTTTATCAACAATGGTAACGTGGATGCTGATGATGAAATTGAACTCGAAGGCCAGACCTTGAACGAAACAGCCTTCTTTAATGGCTGGCGTATGACGGGTCGTGACCAGGCAGCATGGACAGGCTCTCAGGCGCAGGCATGGGGTAAATTCTCTATGGTTGACGTAGTAGGTGATGGTAACGAAGACTACCCGGTAGACTTCACCGCTATCTACACCTGGGCCGGCTTTGATCCTGACTTTGCATCAGGTAACTGGGATCATCTGGGTAGCCCGATGATCAACTCTAACCAGTGGACCACCGCACGTGATACGACTGGTCGTCTGGCTGGTCAGTCAATGTCTGGTATCCTAGTACTGCACGCTGACGAGTCTACAACAGACCGCAGCTACAATCCGGAGAACCAGCCACTGACGCTTGGTTTCATGGACTCGGATGAGGCCCTTACTGCTGACGGTCAGCCAATTCGTGACTACTATGAGTTAGGTATCCTTACCCGTGATGCAGAGGTTGGCCGTCCGCCACGTATGTATCCTCACTATGCTGACCGTGTTGAGCCTTCTGGCGAATTCTGGAATCCGCAGTTTGATGCTTCTACAGGTAAACAGGGTGGGCACGCTTCTACCATTGCATTCGGTCCTTACGACATGCAGTTTGGCGAAACTATTAACGTTTGGGAAGCCCTCGTTGCTTACGGCCTTAGCTATGAAGCAGCTACCGTTATCGGTGAGTCGTTCAAGCGTAGTGGTTTTGATGATGATCTCATCATCGAGTACGACGCAAATGGTGACGGTACAATTGACACCACGCCATTCGACTACTCACAGTATGATACCGGTGGTGAAGCACTGACGAAAAACCAGTGGTTCATGACGGCGCGTGACTCCATGTTCAAGAAAATGTACCAGGCACGTCGCGTGTTTGAAGCATCAAACAACATGACCACGTACCCAATCGTCGAGCCACCACGTCCGCCACGCACCTTCTCTGTACAGGGTCTGCCTGACAAGATTGCCCTTACCTGGGAATCACATGCAGGTGCCAACGATCCTGAAGCTTGGGAAGTATGGCGTACCAGTGACTTTGTTGATAACATGGACGGCTATGAGCTCGTTTCTGCCCTCCCAGGTAGCGCGCGCAGCTTTGACGATACGGCAGGTCTGCTGCGTGGTGTAGAATACTACTACTACCTCGCCGCTGTAGGCCCAGCACAGCCAAACGATCCAGATGCTATCACAGGTACACCAGGTGGTGTTCCACTTAAGAGTAGCCGCTACTTCACGCAGACATACACACCAACCACGCTGAAGCGTGCGCCAGGTGCTACGGTTGAAGATTTTGCAATCGTGCCGAACCCGATTAACCTCGGTTCTGATGAGTCTGTACGTTTCTTCGTTGATGGTGACGCTACGCGTCTTGAAGTACTCTTCCTGGATATCCCAGGCGAATGTACGATCACGATCTACACGGAAACTGGTGAATTTGTACAGGCTATTGAGCACCTCGATGGTAGTGGTGACGAGCGCTGGAACCTGCTTACAGAAGCACGCCAGTTGATCACCAGTGGTGTTTACCTCGTTCGCGTTGAAGACAACGCATCAGGTGCTGTTTCTACGAAGAAAATGGTTGTCATTAGATAAATCTGAGCGCTGGGAGCGCACCCCGGTGCGCTCCTGAACTACTAATGCTCTAAAAGAGCAACCAAAATCTTGGAATAAAGCTATGAATAGAAGTTTAAAATCCTCGATGCTATTTGCTGCGCTCATGATGGTTTTAGTGCCAATGAGTTTCGCACAGGTAGAGGAAGGTTTCGATGATGTTGAGACAGAAAAGATTGCCCAGACGGGTATGAAGTTCTTATCGACTTCCCTGGACGCGCGTGCTACCGCTATGGGTGGTGCCGTGACCGCTGACGAGTCGTTTAGCACGTCAACTGCAATGTTTTACAACCCAGCCGGCATGGCCCGCATGAGCGGTACATTCCACGTAGGGTTCTCTAACACTGCATTTATTGAAGACATCAACTACAACGCTTTTAGTGTTTCTTTCCAGCCGCAGGGTGGAAACTATGGTGTGTTCGGTCTCTCTGTTTTGGCACTGGATTACGGTGACATTGAGCAGACCGTTCGTGCAGACACAGAAGCTGGTTTTGTTAGACTGGGTACGTTCAGCCCAACCGCTATGGCAGTTGGTCTGGGTTATGCCCGCTCTTTCACCGATCGGTTCTCTGTAGGTGCACACTTCAAAATCGCCACGCAGGATCTGGGCTCACAGCCTGAATCTATCGACGGCGGTACCGCTACGAGTCGTGACTTCAAAGAGAGCACGTTTGCTGTAGACTTCGGTGTACTTTACAACACCGGATTCCGTAGCCTCGTACTTGGTATGAGCGCGCGTAACTTCTCTCAGGAAGTAACCTACGTATCTGAAAGCTTCGAGCTGCCATTGACTTTCCAGATTGGTCTGGCAATGGATCTCGTTGACTTCACTAGCATGGATCCAAACGTACACTCCATCCAGTTCAGCGTAGACGCCCAGCGTCCTCGTGACTTCCAGGAGCACGTAAAGGTTGGTGCAGAGTATACCTTCATGGATCTGCTCTCACTCCGTGCCGGTATGGCTGAAGCTTTTGTACAGGATCAGGAACGCGGATTTAGCCTTGGTGCTGGTTTGAACTTCAATCTCTCCAACATCAACGTTACTGCTGACTACTCATACACCGAGTTTGGTGTGTTTGACGGCGTAAACCGCTTCTCTCTTGCACTTGGCTTGTAAGCTGAAAAGACACTGATCAACGCTTGCGTTGAAGATGCCATTCTTTGGGTCCTTCGGGGCCTGGAGGATGGCATCTGTTTTTTTGGCAAATACGCGTTTCAGGTATATGCAGAAAGCCTTTAATTGGAACTCAGGCGCTTTCTGCTCTTTTACTGGCATACCGGATATTTCCATCTCACCACCACAACGAGATGGCTATCATTGACCCCCAACCTTCTCTGTGGCCCAGGGCCAAAATAAGTTTGAACGAGCATGAAGCTTGTTGTTTTTCTGTTAGTGATATTGCTGGCCGGCTGTGCAAACAGCGACGCGCCAGATACCGCACCTGAGCCGGTTTCAACCATTGCGTTTGTTGACGTAACTGAATCCGCCGGCCTTGGTGAATTTCTGCACCACACAGGCGAGGTGGGAGACAAATGGTATCCCGAGCCTATGGGGTAGTGGTGGTGGATTTATCGATTATGATGGCGACGGGTGGCTGGATATTTTGCTGGCCGGCGGCGGCAACTGGAAGCTGATCCCGCAAATCAACCCCAGTCCCTGTGGCTCTATAGAAATAAAGGAGATGGCACGTTTGAAGATGTAAGCGCGGCCACTGGTCTCAAAGATATTCGTGCGTACACACTCGGCATCAATGTGGCGGATTATGATAACGACGGCGACGAAGATTTCTTCGTTTCCTAATCTCCGGACCAATATGCTTTTCCGCAATGATGGGGGTGTATTTGAAGAGGTGGGCAAAGAAGCTGGCATCGATGAACTTGCAGTCTGGAGTAGTTCAGCCATGTTCTTTGATGCAAATAAAGACGGATGGCTCGACCTCTACGTTGGGAATTACGTCGAGTGGAGCGAAGAAACTGACATTTTCTGCCCGCCCGGAGGGACGGTTAAACTTTACTGTATCCCTGCTGCTTACACAGGCATTCCAAGCAGCTTCTTCCTGAGTAATGGCGATGGTACGTTTCGCGATGTCACGAAAAGCGCCGGCTTTTATCCAACCCTTGGCAAATCGTTGGGCGTAGCTGACCTCGATTTTAACGACGACGGCTGGACCGACTTTGCTGTTGCCAACGATGGTGAAGGCGATTTGCTGTACCGCAACAACACGGATGGGCACGTTTACAGAGATTGGCATCAAAAAGCGGAATGGCTTTAGTGAGCACGGTGAGGCCAGAGCCGGCATGGGGATCGATGCTGCCGTGTTGGACAGCAGCGGCCGTTATTCCATTGTGGTTGGCAATTTCTCTGAAGAAATGGTTGGTGTGTACAAACACATCGGCAATGAAGCGTTTCTCGACCGTTCCGCGATTTCCCGTGTAGGCTACCCCAGTTTGTTGATCCTCACCTTGGCCTCGTGTTGTTTGATGCGGACTCAGACTCAGATATGGACATTCTGCTTGCAAACGGTCATGTTTATCCGGATCGGATTGGTGACAAAGACAAGGTTACCTATCGGCAGCCGGCGCAGTTGTATCTGAACCGGGGCAATGGCGTTTTTGACCTGCATGAAACCTCTGAAGGGGTTTTTGCCGATCAATTGGTGGCAAGAGGGTTGGCACAGGCTGATTACGATCGTGATGGGGACCTGGACTTGCTTTTGACTGAAAATGGCGGCGGTGCCTACCTGTGGAGAAATGATTCTGGAAGGCCAGTCGTTTTTGCGGGTTAAGGTGCAGGGGGCCAATAGCAACCTGGACGCCATCGGTACCGAGATCACAGCGACGGTGAACGGACTCGACATGGTGCGTCGCGTGCGGACCGCATCGAGCTACCTGTCCAGTTCCGAGAAAACTGTCACGTTTGGGCTGGGTGAAAACAGCCAGGTGGATACACTGCGTATTGAATGGCCTAATTCTCCGCCAACGGTGTTTACCAACATTGAGAAGAATCAAGAGATATTTGTCATCGAAGGTACTGACACTTATGAGCAAATATCACATAAACCAAGACGTTTCATTACATCTATGTTGTTAAAATTCTCGACGCGGCATGTACTCAGTTGCGTCTTGCTGCTTTGCGTTTTTCTGATGGGATGTGGTGCACAAGAGAAGCCGCAGGTCCCGCGCTTGAAATAGGCATGCCGGCTTTCACCGACGTAACCGCTGAAGCTGGACTGGGTGTTATGCCCATGAAACGGGTGGTTTTGACAACAAACTGATGCCCGAAATTGTTGGGCCGGGCGCTGCTTTTATCGATTACAACAATGACAACTGGCCCGATATCCTGATCGCAGTAGGGGGCACGTTTCCGCATCACGAGCGTCGGAAAGTGCAGGCTGTGAGGCTCTACGAGAACAACAAAGACGGCACCTTTACCGAAGTGACGTATGACAAAAGTGGATTAAAAAGACACGTATACGTACAGCTTCGGATTTGCTGTTGCCGATTATGACAACGATGGTGATGAAGACTTCTATATGACGAACTGTGGAGGAACATGCTCTTCGAAAACAAGAACGGTCGTTTTGAAGAAGTATCACAGCCGGCAGGTCTTGCAAATGAGAGTGTATGGAGCTCATCTGCCATGTTTTTTGACGCTGATCGGGATGGATTTGTAGACCTCTACGTGGGTAATTATGTCGATTGAGCTTCCTTAACGATATTGTCTGCACCTTTTGAAGGCGAAAAAATGTTCTGTACACCCCAGGAGTACAATGGCCGTGCCAGCCATACTATCGGAATAATGGGGATGGCACATTCTCTAATCTGAGCGAGGAGGCCGGTTTCTGGGCCGGGGTTGATACTCTTAAGGACAAAACCTGGGTGTTGCACCGATTGACTTCAAATAAAGACGGCTGGATTGACGTGATGGTGGGGAACGATACTGAGAATGACTACCTCTTTGAAAACCAGGGCGATGGTACGTTAAAGAAATTGGCCTGCAGAAAGGTGTTGCTGTGAGCCAGCATGGTCGCGCGCGTGCCGGCATGGATTGGATGCCGGCGTTGTTGACAGCAAAGGGTATGTATCCACGTTTGTTGGTAATTTTACCGAAGAAACGGTGGGTGTATACCGGTATTCCCCATACGGGCAGTTTGTTGATCGTGCAACAGCCTCACGTATTGCATTCCCAAGTAATCTTACACTCACCCTTCGGGTTGAGTCTGCTTGATATTGACCTGGATACTGACCTGGATCTGGTTACAGCTAATGGGCATGTATTAACCCACATTTCCAGAATTCAGGAGGCAATTAAGTTCAAACAACCTCCGCAAATTTATTTAAATCGGGGGGATGGGGTTTTTGACGAGTTCCTCTCGAATGAGGAGCCCTTCAGCACAGAAATGGTTGCACGTGGGTTAACCTATGCAGATTATGATCGCGATGGAGATTTGGATGTGTTATTTGTAGAGAATGACGGTCCGGCTCGGTTGTGCCGCAACGATACGCAGACAGGCGGTTACTTGCGCGTTAAGCTGGAAGGTACGGAAAGCAACCACGACGCAGTTGGTGCACATGTGATTGCTGTAGTGCCTGATTTGCGTATGGAACGCTGGGTGAAAACAGGCAGTAGTTTTCTGTCAACCTATGAGAAAACGCTGACTTTTGGTCTGGGAAATAACCAGCGCGTAGATTCGTTATTGATATCGTGGCCGAGTGGCAAACAGGAGGTTTTGCTCAACATTGAAGCCAATCAGGAAATCCTGGTTAGGGAAGGAGAAGGGCAATATTCGATGCTATCCGGTAAATAAACAAGCCAAAAAGAATGAAACGCACGTATTTTAACCTGGTGACCGGTGCGGCACTCTGCATTGTTATGCTTGCTGCCGGTTGCAACACGGATGACGGTTCTGCAAAATTGAGTAAAACGGAAGCGTTGCGCCTTACCCTTGCGCCTGAAGTTGGCCGGTTTATGAGTCAGAGCGAACAGTTTTACCAACAAGGCAACCTGAACCTCGCCATGGCCTATCTGGATAGCGCAAAACTTCGCGAACCTGAATTGGCTGATATTTATTTCATGCGTGGGCGTATTTTTGGTCAGATGAACCTCTGGGAGCAGTCACAATTTGCCTATCAGGAAGTACTCGCTCGTGATCCCGCCTACAAGGGGGCCAATCACAATATGGGTATCAATTTCTTTCGTCGAGCCCTTTTTCGGCAAGCTATTGCAGCTTACCGGGCTGAAGAAGTTATTGAGCCCACGTCCAGGTTATATCTTGAGTTGGGTAAAACCTATGCAAAACTGGGTGAGCCCGACAGCGCACGCGTCGCCTATCAGCAGGCAATTGCAATGGATGATCAGAATGCGTCAGCCTTTATGTGGCTTGGCCAGTTGCTTGAAGAGACTGGAGAACTGGAAGAGGCGTTAAAGTACTCGCTGGAAGGCGCTGCGCTGCGTCCTGAAGATCATGATTACGCTTATATCATCGGTACACTCTACAATCGCATGGGGCAAACCGACAAAGCGATTGAATATCTCGAGCCGGTTGCAGAAGCGCTGCCGTGGCATCAGGGAGCACAATACAATCTAGGGCAGGCGCTGTTGCGGACGGGGCAGGATGATAGAGCTGAATTTTACCTTGCACAGGCTGACAGTGCGCAGCAGCTACAGCAGGCGATCAACGAAGCGGAGAATGGTATCAACTCTGAGCCCGACAATCCTATCGCGTGGATTACCCTTGCCAACCTGCTTTGGCAGAGCCGGCAATATGATAAAGCCATTGATTCGTATCAAAATGGCATCACGATGGACCCTACAAATATTGCCATGCAAAACAACCTGGCCAATATGTTGGTAGAAGCAGGCCGGCTTGAAGAAGGGATCCAGCAATACCAGCGTATTCTGAATTTCCAGCCACAAGCCATAGAGGTATGGATCAACCTCGGTGCTGTACTCGCAAACAACAAGCGTTATGAAGAGGCGCGGTTTGCCTGGGAGATGGCGCTTGATCAAGATCCGGAGAATAGCTCGGTTAAATCAATGTTGCGCCAACTGGAAACCCTGGAGGCTGAAGGTTAGGCATGTTGTATCGCTCGGAAAGCTTATATGGCATACGCAGTAAAGGAAATATTCTACTCTCTGCAGGGGGAAGGCTTGCATACAGGCCGGCCTGCTGTCTTTCTGCGCTTTTCCGGGTGTAACCTGTGGTCAGGTCGCGAAGTTGATCGGCCCAAAGCCATTTGCCAATTCTGCGATACCGACTTTTTTGGTACGGATGGGCAGGCCGGTGGTAAGTACAAAACAGCAGATGAACTGGCGAAGCAAGTGGCTTCGTTGTGGCCCGAGGCACAGGGTGGTGCCACGCAGTATGTTGTCTGCTCAGGTGGCGAGCCCTTGTTGCAACTGGATGCTGCGCTCATCGGCGCGTTAAAAGCTGAAGGATTTGAAATTGCTGTCGAGACTAACGGGACCATTCCTGCGCCTGATGGGCTCGATTGGATATGCGTGAGTCCTAAAGCGGGCACAGAAACCGTGCTTACTTCGGGTGATGAATTAAAGCTGGTCTATCCACAGCCGGCAGCGCCGCCCGAAGCGTACGCACACCTCGACTTCGACCACTTCTTCCTGCAACCCATGGACGGCCCCCACGCGGCTGAGAATACACAACGCACGCTCGCGTACTGCCTGGAAAACCCACACTGGCGCCTGAGTTTGCAAAGCCATAAGCTGCTGCAGATACCGTAGTTGGATTTTCGATTTTCGAATGCCGATTTTCGAGTGAGTCCAGAATGGCTGTTTTCTTTGTGTGCATCAATCAGTGGAGACCATCAGGGCGGGCGTGACCTATTGCGCAAGAAACCTTTAACCTTACACTTGCAACCTTTAACCTAAACCGATGGGCTGGTTTCAGAAAGAAATACGTATAGCGTCTAAATCCCGTGGATTTCACCTGATTACGCGTGAGGTGTTGGCGCAATTGCCTGAATTACAGGACTATACCGTGGGGATGGCGCAGATCTTTATCATGCATACTTCTGCGTCGCTGACTTTGAATGAAAACGCGAGTCCTGATGTGCGGGAAGACATGGAGGCCTACTTTAACAAGTTTGTCCCGGAAAACGAGCCGTATTACAAACACACAATGGAGGGGCCCGATGACATGCCGGCCCACATAAAAGCCGCACTGCTGGGAAGCAGCCTGATGATTCCAGTTGCAAATGGACACTTCCGGCTGGGGACCTGGCAGGGCATCTACCTGTGTGAGCACCGCGACCACGGTGGCCAGCGTCGCCTGATGGTTACCCTGAATGGAGAAAAGCGCGGATAGGGGAGATGAGTGGTGTATTGCCCAGGTACAATAACGCGAGTTTGGTTCTGTAAGGCTCTTTATGGAAAACGCAATTGCGTAAGGTTCAACAACCTTAAACCAGTAACCTGAAACTTTCAACTGCATACACATAAATCCGCCAGGATAAATGTGGATGCACTTAATGGGCAACGCCGTTCTGGCCGGCTTTGGGGAGGGTGAACCAGAAGCAAGCGCCATCTTTAATGTTTGGCAGGCAGCCAATTTCGCCACCCCAGCTTTCTACGGTAATTCTGCAGAAATAGAGGCCAAGGCCCACCTTGCCGGAATCATCTGATCCCTGGGTGAACTTCTCGAACAGCTTGTTCATCATGTCGATGGGTACGCCTTTACCCTGGTCTTTGATGCTGATCCGAATGGAATTGCCTTCGTCTCTGAGCCGAACAACGACGGAGGTACCATCGCGGGTATGACGGAGGGCGTTTTCCAGTAAGTTGAACAGGATGCGCTCGAGGCGTGCGTGGTCGCCGGCAACTTTCCAGCTTGTATCTTCCGGGCCCTCAGTAGAGATTCTGAACGTTACGTCTTTCATCGACGCCATGGCGCCCAACGCTTCGGTTACCTCTTTTGCGCTTTCAGCGATATCAGGTGCATCTTCCAGATTGGCAGAAGGCTGGAAGAGTGGCTTTGAACGCGTGGAGAAGGTTGTCAGGGTATCCTTAATCAGGTCCTGCATTTTGTCGACCTGGTCCAGGCCAATCTCGACAAACTCTTCGCCGACGGGTTGTACCATTTTATCTTCATGGAGCAACCACAGACTTGCGCGGATGCCGGCAAGTGGGGCCGACAAGTCGTGTACCGTGCAATGCAGCAGTACCTCGCGCTTATCGATTTCCTTCATCAGGTTATACTGTTTCAGGCTCTGATCGCGCGCTTCCTGGTAGATGCTGCGCAGCGTCTGAAAGTCGTTGGAAGGGAATTTAAGCAGGAGGAGGTCCTGGTCGTCGAGGCGGAGGGCAATGGCTTCAAGCAACCATTCTTTGCCGGTTGGATCTTCTTCGGTCCAGATATCGGATGTGTGGTGCACAACGGTGCCGCCTTTCCACACCTCTTCCGCTTCTTCGAGAAAATGGGCCAGGTATATCAGATGGTGTTCTGGGTGCCAGGTTGAGCCATCTGTAGGTAATTTGGGGTACAGCTGTCTGAGCCACTGAGGCGCTTCACCAATCAGCGAGAACGCCCCATCGCTCTCGCGACGGAAGACAGCCATATCCAGCTGTGCAAGCAGATTGGGAGGTAACAATACAGGATTCATGGCAGTGATTTGCTGGGGGTAGTACTGATCGATTTTTGGCTATACGAGCTTTTGCGTGAGGTTGGTGAACGCTTTCTCTACGCCATTGCCAGATTTGGCACTGGTCTCCATCACTGTCCAGCCACGTGCTTGTAAATCATTGATATCAGCATCTTCAATTTCCCACTCCTCTTTTCTGTCCGATTTGTTGATTAAGACAACAGAAGGGACAGCGCCTAGGGTTGCCTGCGCTTTATGGTGCAGGGCAAGAGCCGCATCCAGCGTATTACGCCGTGTACCGTCGATAACCAGCAGGTAGCCTGCTGTACCGCGGAGGTAATTCATCGAGAGTTTCTGGAAGCGATCCTCTCCGTTGAGATCCCAGATGAGCAGGTCTACTTTTTGACCTTTCAGGGATACGGACTTCTTATCAATCTTGACGCCAATGGTCGTCAGGTAATTGTCGGAGAAAATTCCCTTGACAAATCTGGCAACAAGACTGCTTTTTCCGACGGCGGAAGTGCCGAGGGTACAGATCTTTTTTTGGGTCATCTGCAAGTCTAATTTCGGGGTAACGTCTTGCGAAGAAGGTTCGATCATTGCTTGAGCTTACCGTTGTTTGGACCTATTACAGGGTACTTGTGGCATCCAAAACGTACCGGGTGAAAGAGTGGATTTCGGCGCACATTTTGTGTACGTGTGGTGAATTCAATCGAAAAACCACGCGATAGCTTTTTTTCGTCCGGTTTCCTTACCGTTCGTTACGAAGGGTGGACGAGAAAGAAAATTTGTTAATTTGGTTCAGTTTTTTATCTAATGCTAAAATGCCAAAAGAGTTACATGCTCCGGGCGAAAGTATGATAGCGATTGCGCCAAAGGTTGATGGTAGAGAGAGACACCCGGTACGTCGCCCTGTTCTCCTGTTGTTTATTCTTAGGGCTTGGCGTAATTGAAAAAACTGCAGGTCGCTCCTGCAATCGATGCGACATGCGCGCGCTTTTGAGCCGGCGTATTTGCTCACTGCCGGCACAAAGAACCACTGCCGTGGCGCAAAGATAAAAAAATCCTGTTGCAGAAAAGATTCCCTAACGATACTTTTTCGCAATAAATACCGTATATTATCAAGCTCTTCGATATTGTAGTGTGTAGCCGGAGTGTGTGAGGATGGCTGCAATATTTAACGCGAAGAGACAACTTGTTACTGGCGTTAAAAACCTTAAACCAATGATTTTCAGTGCTTTGCTTGCCTCAGGGCAAAGATGCGGAAGTCACTCCTGATACTATTTTAACGACCTGTGCGTTTGTGCTACGTAGTACGAGTAATACGATTGCGTAAGCATGTATATCGCCTGGTGACAACGTTTTAAGTCGGATTAGATTCCAATTATGTCTGAAGCTTCTCCTGCAAACCCCTATAGACGAACACCCCTTGGTTCCAAGGTTGTGGGGTCGGTGTACGGTAGCGGCACTGGGGAGGGTATATTGAGCAAGCTTACAGAAGAAGAAGTAGAAGAGTTACGCCGGATACTGCTTGCACCAGAGCAGTATCAGTTGATGCAACTACACCGCCGGCTCGATGAACTGGAAGCGCCCGATGCGCAACTCAATTCCATCAGCAAATACCTGCCGGAAGCTGTAGCCATAAATGCCAGAAAAGGCGACAAGCTCGCCAAGGCACTTTCTCAAACGTTTAGCCGCACCCTGGATGTATCTGTACAACAGGATACAGAAACCATGGTAGAGGGCATTTCGCCCCTCGTTGTGCCGGCACTCCGACGGGGCATTCGCGAATCCTTCCGGTCTACCAGAAACGCCATCAAGTGGGCCCTGCAATACGGGGTTTCGCTTCAAGGTATTCGCTGGCAAATCGAAGCCATGCGCAGTGGTCGGTCATTCTCCGAAGTTGTGCTTAGCCACACCCTGCGCTACCGCGTTGAACAGGTTTTCCTGATCCACCGCATTAGCGGGTTACCGCTGCAGCATGTGGTTGCTGACTCTGTTAAAGCACAGGATGGCTCGCTGGTCTCCAGTATGCTTACGGCTATCCAGGACTTTGTGCAGGATTCTTTCGGCACCAAAGCGGAAGAAGGCCTTGCTACCCTGCAGGTAGGGGAGCTTACCGTTTGGATTGAGCAAGGACCCAAAGCCATTTTGGCTGCTGTGGTTCGCGGTACACCCGAGCCTGAACTACGGCGTGTATTGAAAGAAACTGCGCGGTCTATCCATTTGCAGTTTAACGCAGCGCTAACCTTCTTCGACGGCGACATTACACCGTTTGAAGCAACCAAGCCTATCCTTGAATCAGAGTTATTGTCACACTACCAGATCCCAACCCGGCCGATTTCGCCGTTGTTCTGGACAATTCTGGGTGGTTTGGCGGTTTGGCTTGTTGCGCTTGCCATTTTCTTTGTCAAAGACAACATCGACTGGAAAGACTACCTGAACAAGCTCGAAGGGCAGGCCGGCATTGTTGTACTGGATGCGGGGCGCGAAGACGGCAAGTGGTTTGTTAAAGGGTTGAAAGATCCGCTCGCCATGAGCGCCGACTCATTGCTTGAGGCAACCGACCTCAACCCTGAAGATGTTGTACAGCACTGGACAGCCTATAGCGACCTGTCCGATGAAATTCTTGAACTACGCGCTGAGCAGTTCCTCGGACCACTTCCACCGGCTGTTGATCTACGGGTGGAAAACAAGGTGCTGATCGCCAGCGGTGTTGGGGTACCTACCGAGTGGAAAGAGAAGGCAAAAGAGCGCGCAGGGTTTATCGTTGGGATTGTAAGCTACAACGACGATGAAGTCGTCGAATTTGATGAGCGTGCGATGCTCAATTATGAGGTTGAACTTGAGAACAAGTTTGTTTACTTCAACAGAGCTTCCTTCGACGTCGACTCCACACAGAACAACAATCTGTACGAAATCTTTCTCGCAACCAAGGGGCTACTGGATAACGCCAAATTGGGTCACAAAAATATTGTGATTAGCGTATGGGGCTATTCTACAGATGGCGATACAGAGAAAGATAACTTCGACATTAGTATCCGCCGTGCAGAGACCATCGTGTCCGAGTTGATTCGACTGGGTCTCGACAACCGCGATGGTGCCGTGGAAGCACTCGGGTTTGGTTCACAAGAATTGCCTGAAATCAACCTGGATAACTACCCATCGCCTGTCGACTCGTCGATTGTGCCGCAATTTAACTCTGTGACGT
This sequence comes from Rhodothermales bacterium, assembly GCA_965263205.1. GTDB lineage: Bacteria > Bacteroidota > Rhodothermia > Rhodothermales > JAHQVL01 > JBCCIM01. The sequence continues at coordinate 42,153 of CBDHHF010000034.1, read as the reverse complement.
TTAACGTGGTGATCGAAGGGCGAAGTTGGTAGTCTTTGTAAGACATGCTAGAAAGGCCGGCCTGATAGATTACAGGCCGGCCTTTTTTATTTTTTGCGCTTTTTCTTCTTTGCCGGCACGTGTTTGTAAACGAGTACCGCTAGTGGCGGGGCTGTCAGTTTGAAGGAGCCGGGCTGGCCCTGGTGAGGCGTCTTATCGGTTACTTTTATCTTGGCTTTTAAGTCACCGTATCCGCTTCCACCGTACGCAGGGTCATCGCTATTCAGAAGCAACTCCCACGTGCCGAGTTCAGGCATACCCTGGAGTTGTTCGTCACGGGGTACCGGGGTAAAATTGAGCACAAAGACGAGCTTCTCGTCATCCAGATGGCGGACGTAGCTCACCAGGCTTTGCTGGGCATCCGTGTGATCAATCCAGTAAAACGCATCGCCACTATCTTTACCGAGGGCAGGGTATGTCTTGTACAGCTTGTTTAGCGCTTTTACCCAATCTTGCAAGCCTTTATGTGGTGCATACTGCAGCAGCGACCATGCAATAGGCTCTTTGTAATTCCATTCGGTAGTCTGGCCAAACTCACATCCCATGAACAGTAATTTTTTTCCGGGATGCCCAAACATGTGCCCATACAACAAACGCAGGTTGGCCGCTTTTTGCCAGAGATCTCCCGGCATTTTACCCCATAGGGAGCCTTTGCCATGAACCACTTCGTCGTGTGAGAGCGGCAGCATGTACTGCTCTGAGAACGCGTAGAAGAGGGGAAACGTCAGGTTATTGTGGTGGTACGCGCGGTGAACGGGATCTTCCTCGATATACTTTAGCGTGTCGTGCATCCACCCCATATTCCATTTGTACAGAAAGCCCAGGCCGTTGTCGTACGTTGGCTTGGATACCCCGGGCCATGCTGTTGATTCTTCCGCGATCATCAACGCTTCCGGGAATTTAGTGTAGACGACCTCGTTCACTTTTTTGAGGAAATCAATGGCTTCAAGATTTTCTCGGCCACCGTATTTGTTGGGCGACCATTCATCGCGCGAGTAATCCCTGTAAAGCAGCGAGGCCACGGCATCAAACCGCAGGCCGTCGATGTGGTACTCCTCTAACCAGAACAGTGCATTTGATATGAGGAAATTCCGAACGCCGGGTTTATTGTAGTCGAAAATATAGGTGCCCCAGTCGGGATGTTGCCGCATTTGGGGATCATCGTACTCAAAGAGGGTGCTGCCGTCAAAGAAGACAAGGCCCTGCGGGTCGACGGCAAAGTGGGCCGGCACCCAGTCGAGAATGATGCCTATGCCACGCTGATGCAGGTAATCTACAAAGTATTTGAGATCTTCCGGGCTGCCATACCGATGCGTTGCGGCAAAGTATCCAATGGTCTGATAGCCCCAGGATCCGTAGTACGGATGCTCCATGAGGGGCAGTACTTCGACGTGCGTGAAGCCCATCTCCGAAACATAATCGGCGAGCGCATGTGCAATCTGCCGATAATTCAAAGGATTGCCATCGTCGCCCATCATCCAGGAGCCGAGGTGCACTTCGTAAACCGAGATGGGGGTGTTAATGCCCGATGGTCCTTTTCTGCTTTTCATCCAGGCATCATCTTGCCAGGCGTAACCAGATAGATCGGTAATGATCGAAGACAGGCCGTCGATGTCGCTGCCATGTGGACGCGGCGCTTCCATTTGGAAGGCATAAGGATCGGTTTTGTCAGTTTCGTAATTACCTCGCCTGATATGATATTTGTATCGCTGGCCAAGGTGCGCACCTTCTACGTAACATGTCCAGAGGCCGGCACCTTCCCGGTTCATCCAGTGTGCTGTGTTGGACCAGCCGTTGAAATCACCAATGACTGCTATTGAGTCTGCATGGGGTGCCCATACCGCAAACCAGCATCCCGAGCCATCGGGGTGTGCACCGAGTTTATGGTAGCTTTGATGAAAGTGTCCGTCTTGCCACGCCTGGGCTTCTTCGTTACTTATCCACGGCATAATTTATGTTAACTGGCCTTTTAGCTTGTTCTTTGTGAAGAACGTTATGATGAAAACGGTTTGGTGGAAAACCGGTGTGTTGCATCCATGATGTGGTGTGTATCATAGATGCAAAGTACGTAATTCAAGTTTAGGTTATCTTCGTCATAACTTAAGCAATGATTCATAAAGCAAGTCATGAATTCTAGATAGAACTTCCGAATATGGAGCCGATGCTTTCAATTACTGCTGAAGATACATTGACCAACAATAGCAATACGACTACGATGCCCGGAAAACCGTATCCGCTCGGGGCAACCTGGGATGGTATCGGGGTGAATTTTGCGTTGTACAGCGCTCAAGCGACGCGCGTTGAGTTGCTGTTGTTTGCACGTGCTGAGGATGCTGCGCCCAGCGAAGTGTTTGTGCTGGATCAGCGAACGGGCCCCGTATGGCATATCTACCTGCCTCACGTAAAACCGGGGCAGTGCTACGGCTATCGTGTTGATGGTCCGTATGACCCTGAGCAGGGATTGCGCTTCAATCGAAACAAGGTGCTTTTGGATCCCTATGCCCGTGCAATTGGCCGGCCCATGAAATGGGACGACAGCTTGTACGGATATGACAACACCGATCCTGAGGCTGACCTCACGTTTTCTACGGAAGATACCGCAGCAATTGCGCCCCTCGGTGCCGTCATTGAAGAGCACTTTGAATGGGGCAATGATAAGCCGCCGGCAATTCCGTGGGCTGATACCATCATTTACGAAACACACGTCAAGGGAGTAAGCAAGCTCCATCCCGACGTGCCCGAAGCGTTACGTGGCTCGTACCTTGGTCTCATCTCTCCACCAATTCTGGACCACTTTAAAAAGCTTGGTGTAACGACCATTCAATTGTTGCCCGTTCACGCAAAAGTAGAGGAATCTTACCTCGTCGAAAAAGATCTGGTCAACTATTGGGGGTACAATACGATGGCGTATTTTGCCCCGGAGCCGGCATACGTTTCTGCCCAGTCTGAAACTGTGGATCCCGTTGCAGCGGTGCGCGAATTTAAAATGATGGTGCGCGGCCTGCACGCTGCCGGCTTCGAAGTGATTATTGACGTGGTATACAACCACACCGGAGAAGGCAATCATATGGGTCCCACACTGTCGTTTCGCGGCATTGATAACCTGTCATATTACAAGCAAAACCCAACGGACCCGCGCTACCTGATGGATTATACAGGCACGGGCAATACCCTGGATATGGGGAATCCGCACGTGCTACAGTTGGTAATGGATAGCCTCCGCTATTGGGTAGAGGAGATGCACGTTGACGGATTTCGGTTTGATCTCGCTGCTGCGCTGGCGCGTGATCTGTTTGAAATCAATATGTTATCGGCATTTTTCCAGGTGATTCAGCAAGATCCAGTGTTGAGCCAGGTGAAACTCATCGCAGAGCCGTGGGATGTCGGCCCCGGTGGGTACCAGGTGGGCAGTTTCCCCTGGCAATGGACGGAGTGGAATGGCCGCTATCGTGATGTGCTGCGTCAATTCTGGCGGGGCGATGCCGGCATGATCGGCGATATGGCAACCCGTTTGGCCGGTTCGAGCGACTTATACGAATGGTCGGGACGCCGGCCGTACGCCTCCATCAATTTCCTGACCGCTCATGATGGGTATACGTTGCAGGATTTTGTAAGCTACGAGCAGAAGCATAACGAACTAAATAAAGAAGGCAACCGCGACGGCCACAATGACAATCATAGCATAAATATGGGTGTTGAAGGGCCAACAGATGACCCGGAAATCAATGCCCACCGCAAACGCCTTAAGCGGGGCATGATTGCGAGCCTCTTGTTCTCGCAGGGTGTACCGATGATTCTGGGGGGCGATGAGTTGTCTAAAACCCAACATGGCAACAACAATGCGTACTGCCATGACAATGAAATCAACTGGTATAACTGGGAACTGGACGAAGACGAGGAAGCGTTTCTTGCGTATGTGACGCGGGTGATTCATTTCCGCAAAGACCATCCGAACTTCAGCCGGCACCATTTCCTCACAGGACGCGTTGATGAATCAGGTCTGAAAGACGTGATGTGGTGGCACCCATCAGGGCGTGAAATAGCCGAAGGAGATTGGCAAAACGACAACCTGAAAACGATTGGCATGATGCTTCAGGGAGAACGTATTCTTCGCAAAGATGCCCATGGACAACGCATCCAGGACGATACGTTTCTGGTTATCTTTAACGCCAGCCATGAGTCGATGTCGTTTGTGATCCCAAGCGCATCAAAAGAGCGCGAACACGGGTGGTTTATGGCATTAAACGCCGATGAGAGCGACCCTGCAGTAGGAACCAGCTTTCAGATGGGAGACCGCGGTGCTGTACCACCGCGCAGTGTATGGGTGCTCCAGGCTGAGTAATCGGCTACGAGGGTGTTTCAACAGCCTGTGTTCGGCCGTAGACTTTAGTCATCTGGCCCAATTGTGCCAACGCTTCAGACGAGAGCATATCGAACGTAAAGCGCCACGACCAATTCATCTCACCTACGGTGCCTGGTGTGTTCATGCGCGCGCGCTGGTCAAGTCCGATGATATCTTGTAACGGTAACACAGCCAAGCCTGCTACCGATGCCATAAGCGCTCGGTTGAAGTGCCAGTGCAAATGCTCATCTGCAGTGTCTTGCAGACCAAGATAATCGCGAGCATAGTCTCTGGCACGCTGTATCGTTTCTGCCTCCTGGGTACTCTGGTCGTTGAACCACCACCCCTTCAGCGTGTCGTTGTCGTGTGTGCCTGTGTACGCAACGAGGTGCTGTTGGTAATTGTGCGGTAAAAATTCGGAAGATGGATCGCCATCAAACGCAAATTGCAAAATGGCCATGCCCGGGAATTCAAACGCCTCCATGATGGAGGTCACGCCTTCGGTAATAACGCCGAGGTTTTCTGCGATAACAGGCAACTCGCCAAGTTCGCGTTTGAGCACATCAAAGAGGGCATGTTTGGGGCCCTCAATCCACTCGCCGTTGATGGCTGTTTCTTCCGATGCCGGCACGGCCCAGTACGCTTCAAATCCACGGAAATGGTCGAGCCGCACATAGTCCACTTGCTTTAAAATAGCAGCAAACCGCTTGATCCACCACGCATAGCCGCGTTCTGCCATACGGTCCCATCTGTAAATAGGATTGCCCCATCGCTGCCCCGTTTCGCTGAAGTAGTCGGGCGGGACACCGGCGACAATTGTCTGCCGGCCGTGCTCATCCAGGTAAAATAGATCCTGGTTTGCCCAAACATCCGAACTGTCGTGTGCAACGTAAATAGGCAGGTCGCCAAAGATCTTGAGTCCCTTTGCGTTGCAATGGGACTTTAGCGCGTGCCACTGACGGTCAAAAAGAAACTGCCAGAATTGCTGCATCTGGATGGCTCGGCCGTGTTTTTCCCAGGCCTGTGTCAATGCATTTGGATCGCGGTGCTTTAACTCGGCAGGCCACTCAACCCACTCTGCATCATCATACACCGCTTTCAACACTGAGAACAACGCGTAATCATTCAGCCAGGCTTGATTGGCTTCACAGTACGATGCAAACGCCGCAGGATCAATCGCACTATGTCCCGATTCAAAGCGCTCAAAAGCACGTTCAAGCAGGTCCAGTTTAAAGGTGGAAACCGTTTCGAATGCTACATGACTGCTATCGAACGTGGGGAGATCGGCGAAGTCTTCGTTGGTGAGTAGGCCGTCTTCTTGTAATTTTTCTGGACTAATCAACAGGGGATTGCCGGCAAACGTAGAAGGGCTTGCGTAAGGAGAGTTGCCAAAGCCAGCCGGGACCAGCGGAAGCACCTGCCATACCTGCTGGTTGGCGCTGTGCAATAAATCTGCAAAATGAAAGGCGGAAGGCCCCAGATCACCGATGCCAAACGGGCTCGGGAGTGAGGTGATGTGCAGCAAAATACCGCTGCTCCGGGGTAGAATCATAGAGGTACCAAATAGGCAGAAGACGACTATGGAGCGCCAACAGATCTATTTGATAACCATCATTTTCCTTGTCTGGGAGAATGATGCTGTGCTTTCAGACCCCTCGAGCGGACGCACAAGAAGTTGAAACAGGTAGACACCGCTGGCGACGGAACCCGCGTTGAACACCACCTCATGCCGGCCTGTTTCCTTTTCCTCGTTGGCAACCAAATTTGCCACCCTTTTTCCTGTCAAATCATACACGGCCAGATCAACGCTGCTGCGGGTAGTCAGGGTGTAAGCGATGCGCGTTATAGAGGCAAACGGATTGGGAAAGTTAGGGGCCAGGCTGAAGGTTTCAGGGATTGGGCGGGGATTGAACGTTGGGTCTTCGCTGCCCACATACATTCCCCGGCCATGTGTGCCGACGGCAACCAACTCGTCCGATGATCTCGCGACCACGTCCCATACAACGGCATTCCCTATTTCTTCTGCACCTTCAAGGGTCCAGGTTGTATTGGCGCCATTCAGATTCTCAGCGCTGTAGAGCCCGGTACTGGTGCCAACGAAGTAAACCGTACCATTCTCACCATTGAGGATAGTAGCTGCGCGCAACGAAGGGCCTGGTAATTCCGAATCGCCGGCCAGATTTCCCTCCACCGCAGTAAAGCTCTCCCCGCCGTTCGTGGAATGATAAAGCCCGATGATTTCATAGTTGGATAGGACGACCATGATTTCATCTGCATTAGCGGGATTAACTGCGATGTCAGCGATGTAGGCACCGCCGGGGACGCCCGGCAGCGTGAAGGATTGCGTGCCGTCGCCGTCGCCCAAATTTGCGTTATCTAAGCGGTAAATGCGAGGCACCTGCGGATTCATGTCGCGCACATCGCTGCCGGCAAAGTACAAGACGTGCGCCGGCGTACGTGAAATGGCAATGGCAGAAATGGTAAGTGCTGCCAGGCGTGGAATGTTGCCCATCCTGTTCCATCCTGCGGTAATTCCATCATTGCTGGTTTGCCCGCTTGCGATGCCAGACAGGTCATTATGGCGCCACAAACTAGCACCGGCCGGGTAGTACATGACATCCTCGTCGTTTGGATCAACAACAAAAGGATTGATGAACAACTGGTTGGAAGCCTGACTGGGTTGAATGAAGCTAAAGCCTGCAAAAGTTGGTGTGCCGTCATTGTTGTACTGCAACCGCAACGTAGCGCCATTCTGGAATCCAACAAACGCAAAGTCTTGCCCGAAGTAGAGGTGCGCGCCATCGCCCACGCTGATGTTGCGCGAGGTGTTGGCAAGGTCATCGAGCCTTACGAAAGGTGTTCCGTTGTCCTGCGTGCCGCCGGCAATGCGCGAATCTTCTTCAATTTCCGGCATGGCTACGGTATAAAATTGCGTGGTGTTGTAGCCAAGATTCATGTCAAACCAAATCACCTCGTTGGTGCGGGTGATGTCGGGTGTCATGAAAACCCCGCCGTCGTTGGCGTTCCACATCCGGTCAGGGTCGCGCGGATCGAAAATGAAGAGGTGTTGATCGGGATGGTGGTTGGCGTAATTGCCAAAATCGTCATCTACAGCGTCATAGCCACCGATCCAGTAGTCGAGGCGGTCAACAAGAACGGACGAAAATCCGTTACGCGAGCGGTACAGGTTGGTAGCGCCGAGCAGGACAAAGTCTTCATCGTCAGGTTTTACTGCGATAGCCATGTTGTAGCCACCTTGTGTATCGATATTGCCGGCTTCGCTCAGGCCAGGAATATTATTGGACAGGTCCGTTGCTGTGCCTGTAGCCAAGTCGAGTTTGTGGAGCCGTACATCTTCGCGATTGCCCGAAATGCTTTGCGTGGCGGTAAAGACATACGCCACATCCTGATTGGAGGGGGCAAACGCCACAACGCTGCGGCCGTGGTTTGAGGGGAATGAGTTGGGAGTGATGTTTGTCCACGAGTCGCCGTCGTCGCGGGAAAGGTAGACGCCCGGGGGATTGACAGTCTGGTTAGCCAGACGGGAGGCCGATAAGGTTGCGATGAGGTCGCCGGCATCGTTAACTGCGATATCTGACCAAAAGTGCTCGTTCAATCCACCAAGGACAGGATCGGGAAAACGCTGGCCGGCTGGTACCGGGCCAAACGTTTCGCCGCCATTGGTTGAGCGGTAGATGCCTACAGCGTTTGCGGCAATGAACACCGAGCCCGTTGTGGGACTAACGATGAGTCGGTTTACAAAATCGAACGGGGAATCGAAGGAAATTTCGTCGCCGGCCTGGCCACCCCGTGCGATAAACCACGACTTCCCGCCATCGGTTGATTTATAGATGCCACTGCCAAAGTATGTCGCAGCGCGACTCGCATCGGAAGCGCTGTTGCCGAGGAACTCGCCTGAAGAAGCATACCAGGTCGATGTATTTCCCGGGCGCGGATCCTGAGCCAGGTACGTGATACTCAGGTTACCATCTTCCATTTCGACGGGGTGCCAGGTGCCGCCCTGATCAAGCGACTCCCAGATGCCACCCGAGACCGCGCCGGCCAAGAGCCGGTTGCTGTTTTCTATATCGATGGCCAGGGCCCGCGTGCGCCCACCAACGTCAAAGGGGCCGGCTGCAAACCAGTTAAACGCTTTGCCATTATCAGGGCTGTTGGATTTACTGAAAAAGCTAGCGTCAGCTTCGATCTGTGCCGCATGGGAGAGCTCTTTTGCCCTGATGTTTTTGGGTACAGCCATGGTTGCCGGATCGCGCAGCATGTTGAACATGTAGTCTGAACGATCCGCTTTGGAGGGGGCTTCAAGTTCGTTGAGTATGATATGGCCGGCCTCGTCGGATAGGTCGTTGTCCGGCTGTTCGAGGAGGAGAAAAAGGCCGGCGGCACCAATGAGCGTAAACGCTATCCAAACGGATCGATTAGAAAACATGCTTGTGAATCAGCAATAAAAATATGATAGGGTATATACAATCTGTGGGGGACGAAACGTTAGCCTATAAACCAATCGCTGGCCCTTCTATATACACGTATGTAAAACAATCTCCCTACGCGTAACCTTGGTTCGCCGATAAGCGTAGAACCGACCTGCCTCGTCATTGTTGCTCAATATACCGCGCGCATCATGCAAGAAGTCTTTGAACCGCTCGAAATTGCCGATTATCACTTTCTGATCGGGATTATCGAAAGCCCGTTTAATCTGACCGACGACCCGAAATTGAAGTCGTTGCTTGCCGCGTATGAGGCAGACGAAACGCCCGAGAATCGTGATGCTTTGAACAGACAGCTTGAGCGTTCAATACGGTATTTGGGGAGCTCAGATGTGGCGTATTTCCTCCGTCGCTGGACAACGTCGGAGCCTGGCGTGCCTTTTCATGAAATGATGCGCGATGTGGCCGGCGCCCTCAAGGTGGCGAAGCCGCAGGTAGGTACACAGCGGGAAATGTTGGAGCAAATTGTTACCCGTTACGCAACGAAGCAATTTGCAAACTTGCCTGATGAGGAAAAGCAAAAAATGCTGGAGAGCCTGGGGGTAGAGCAGGAACGTGCTGCGGCCTTTATCAAGAAATCAGCCGGCGTTTTTGCGCTACCCATGCTCGTTGAGGCGTTTGGCAGCCTTGTGGTCAATGGCCTGATTAAGAATATCATATTTGGTCTGATTGGAAAGATCATCGGACACCAGCTGGCCATGCGGCTTTTCAATTTTATTGTGGGCAGATTTCCCTGGTGGGTATCGTGGATTGGTCCGGTAGCATGGACCGTTTCGATTGGCTGGACCGCGTTTGATATACAGGGGCCGGCCTACCGAAAAACCATCCCCATCGTACTGTATCTCGGGTTGTGTTCGATGCGCGGCGAGGAGCCGACGAAGTAGCGGATAAAAATAATCAATTGATTACAAATAAAATCTCCCTTTTTGGCGTAAATTGGGCATATCACACCCGTATGCAGCAGCGTGCAGGGCGAGGTACCCCCGGATACTGTTCCACCCAGTTTGTTAGTCTTATGATTTCCCGCGTTTGTGTAGCGTGTGCCTTGATGCTAGGCATCTTTTTTATGCCATCAACTGCAACAGCCCAGGATGGGGCTACGTTCAAAGCTGAGTTTTTACGGCAATTCAATACGTCGGCGCGCAAGTTCATTGCTTTGGCCGAGGCCATGCCGGCTGATAAATATGCATGGAGCCCGGACGCTGAAACGATGACGGTAGAGGAAGTCTTCATGCACATCGCAAAATACAACTACAACTACCCTTACACGTACCTGGACACCCGCCTGCCAGAAAGTGTAGACCTGGATGGCATGGAACAGATGACAGGTAAAACGGAAGTGGTGAAACAACTGCGTGCTTCTGTGGCATACGTGCAAGACATCACCAAAAACTTAAGCGATGCAGAGCTCGCCGCGTCTACGCGACTCTATGGTCGCGATATAGAAGGGTGGAATGTGTTGTTTCAGTTGATCACCCACATGAACGAGCACCTGGGCTTATCCATTGCCTATGCGCGGATTAACGGGGTGACGCCACCGTGGTCGCGGTAGGGAGGAGAGATTTTATCACTGATCCCTTGCGGCAAGGATGACTGGTTAGGTCGCGAAAAGCCAGGAGCAACTATGCCGGCTTTGCAAAAGCCTGTTGGAAGCGGGTGTAACAGGCGTTGATGAGGGCAGTGGCGTCTTCTGAGGTAATATCAATAATTTCGGGTAGGGCAAGGCCACCGGCGCCGGCGGTATCGATGTACACGGTTTCCAGGCCGAGTCTACGCTGGAAAATAGACGACTCGCCATACAGCACCTGGAATTTGCTTACGGGGATCATCCATACAAAATGACGAAAGACGCCCCGGCGTACAAACAGCATGTCATCTTGCAGGGCGTAGCCGTGGTTTTTGTAGTGCTGGAATGCGTAGACAGGGATAAAGGGAAGCGCAAGCAGGCCCCAGAGCGCCGGTTGCCAGAAATACGCCGTTGTCAATACCACCACAAGCAGGCTCACGGTAAACCGCACAATGGTACGGCGGATGGTGAGCCGGGAAACGGGCGTAAAGTGCTCCGGTAACGTTACCGGGGTAATATGATTCGCGAGGCCCATGGCCACGGGCAGACGAGCAAGCGGTGCAACCACCTGGTGGCCCCTGCCAGAGGCTTCCAGACCCATCGTCTGAACCTCCAGGGCAAACCATTTAAAACGGCGCATAAGGAGATTGGCCCGCAAAATCATGGCTTGCACGCGCCGCAGGGGAATCGTGCCTTGCGACAGGGTGAGCAAACCGTGGCGCTTGTGCATTTTATCACTTTCCAGCCACAGTTTGAATCCGTAGTATTTGTTGAAACTGACGAGGATGCCGGATACCCAGGAAAGCACGACAGCCGACATAATGACTACTGCCGTAAGTTGCCACGGTGAGTCGGTACCGTATTCCGTTAATGGTTTTAGCCACCCTCGCTTGAGCCACATCTCGAGCTCGTCTGGATTGGGTAACATCTGCTCAATTAGCGAGAATGCAATGGCGATGTAGAGGAGGGAAAAGCGCATCATGCCTACCATCAACACGCGCGACATGGGCAGTGCGAAGACAGGTTCGTTAGCCGTTGCATCTTTGTGCGCTGCCGGTGCTGGTGCAACGGGTTGCCCCTCTTGTGTGGGGGCAAGTGGTGAGGCGGGAGCCGGCGTAGCGGCAGCCTCCTGTGATTGCTGATAGGTACGAACGATTTCCCGGATTTCATGCGCCGTCTCAATGCCCACAAACTCAAGCATGCCTTCCGTTTTTGAACTGCCGGCCGTTTCGATTTTTACCTTTGCCGTGCCAAAAATGCGGGGTAGCAGGGATTGTTCGATTTCGATGTTCTGGATGCGCTCAATCGGAATACTGCGGTTTTGCCGATTGAATACACCGCTCTGGATCATAATTTCTTTTCTGGTGATTCGGTAGCGAAAGCGGTAGTAGCGGAGGGCAATCAGGGGAAGAGCAAGCACACCGTACACAACAACCGAAACCACCGGCACAACGCTTGCCGAGTCGGCGGATCGAAAGATGGGGATCAGGAGCAATATAAACGCCGGAATACTCAGCAGAAATCGCTGCACCAGCGTCATTGGATGGAGCATTTGCGCTTCATCAAATTGCTGATCAATACTCATACGGCGTCTTCCAGGATATACCGCTTGACGTCATCACGCAGTTTCTCGGCTTCATCGAAGCGGAGGCCCGGCAGCACGACGTCGCTGCTTCGACTGCCGGCAGTATGGACGATCAGCTTGCTCAGATTGAATTCTCGTTCCAGGATATTCTGCGACACATCCAGGTGTTGAATCCGGCGAAGCGGTACAATGGTGCGCACCCGGTTCAGAATGCCGCGTTCCAGATATAATTCTTCTGGCCGCAGATCGAATCGCCAGTATTTGTAGCTGAGTCTTGGGACGATCACTGTAATCAAAATCCCAATGAACAAGAAAATACCTGCAAGTACGCCGGTTGGTAGCGCAAAGCTTGCCCTGGAAAAGTAGATGTATACCTCGTACAGTAAGGCACCGATAAAGAGGCTGCCTAGCAACGACGCAAACTTAATGGTCCAGATAGTTTTTATTGCAGGTTCAAGGGATCGCATCGCGTCCGAGGTACTTGGGTAGGTTACTGGGTTCAACTGTTTACTGCGTTCAAATTGTTAATGGGTTCAAATCTTTACGGGGGGCTTGGTTTCAATTTTTATGACGACAATTAGCGCGAAGTGGTACCAAAATTGTTTGAGGGGGTACAATAGCATCGAGCAGAATAACATTGCAATTCAGCGGGGTCTTTTGGGTACGGTATCGGGAAAAATTGCTCTGCCGCGTCATGGCGTCATGCCGGCAGCAATGCAAAAGAATTGCCATATCGTTCAAATGGGGACAAAAAAAATCCCAGAACCGAAAAAAAGTCCTTGCAGTAGCGCTCGGATCGTAGTAGCTTACCGGGAAACGGCTTTTCCGACCTGGGCTGAGCAATGGTATCTTTTGCACCAGCCTCAAAAAAGGCTTAAACACTCACTTTCAAACTTTTTACCATTATGCCTGGAAAATTTGAAATCAAAAAAGCAAAGAACGGCAAATTCTATTTTAACCTGAAAGCCGGCAACGGTGAAATTATTCTCTCCAGCCAGATGTACGCCGACAAGCGCGGCTGCAAGAACGGCATCGAGTCTGTTCGCAAAAACTCAACGTCTGAAGATCAGTTTGACGCGCTGGAAGACAAAAATGGCAATCCATATTTCGTGTTGAAAGCGAAAAACAGCGAAGTGATTGGCAAAAGCGAAAGCTACTCTTCCAAATCTTCAATGAAGAAAGGCATCGCTTCTGTGATGAAAAATGGTCCTGAGTCTCGCGTTGTCGAGGTAGAATAAGCGACCTGAAATCGCTTCGTTGCTTTACTGCACTTGAACTGCGTTTTAGTGCCCGTATGGTGACTGCAATTTGGGCAGAAGTGACGAACACTTCTGCCCTTTTTTTGTGTAACGTACGTCATGCTTATGTGACTAACCATTCGGTGACGTCCCACTGCTTTTGTTTTACCTTGCAACCATTGTTGTTGCCGTTTTGTCGTGCTTTGCTAGTACACCGGCATCTCCGTTGAAGCATCACCTCGTGTTCTTATTACTGATTGCCAGATATCCTGTGTGTGGCGGAACACATATTTTAAACATGTGTACACCAAGCCAGGACACCATACGCCACTTACCCTCCCTTATCCATGCAGGTTGAAGACTATTCGCATCAGTCTACTACGGCAGATGTACTTATTGCTGACCCAAATACAAAAGACGCTAAACAAGACGCCAGGGCCCATCTCATTCGTCGTTTTCAAGGCGTAAGGCAATTTTCTGAAGCACTTTGCGCACCACTCGTACCTGAAGACTACGTTATTCAGTCGATGCCGGATGTGAGTCCCACAAAATGGCATCTTGCGCACACAAGTTGGTTCTTTGAGACATTTATCCTGCGCCCACACCTGCAGCAGTATGGGCTGTTTCACAGCCAGTTTCCGTTTCTCTTTAACTCGTATTACGTGCAGGCCGGCGAACGCCACTGCCGGGCCCGCCGGGGGCTCCTTTCGCGACCGACGGTAACTGAGGTGTATCAATACCGCGGACATGTCGATGCGCATATGGTAGAGTTGCTGGAGACTGCCGATGATGATTTGTTTGCCGTATTGGAGCCGCTCGTAGAGATTGGTATACATCACGAGCAGCAACACCAGGAGCTCATGCTCACCGATATAAAACACGTATTCTCGATTAATCCGTTGTATCCTGCGTACCAGTCGCATGTGGCTGACCCCGTTGAAACAGCCGCGCCGTTCGAATGGATTCGCTTTGAGGAAGGCGTACGAGAAGTAGGGCATGCGGATCACTCGTTTTCCTTCGACAACGAATTACCGCGCCACAAAACCTACATCCACAACTTTGCATTAGCCTCACGTCTGGTTACCAACGGCGAATATATTGAGTTCATGGAAGCCGGCGGCTATGAGCGTCCCGAGTTGTGGCTGTCAGCCGGCTGGGCGACAGTACAGGAGGAAGATTGGCAGTCGCCCATGTACTGGGAAAAGAAACATGGCCGTTGGTACGTGTTCACCCTGTCTGGCTTGCAACCAGTGAATCTGGCTGCTCCAGTTTGTCACGTGAGCTACTTTGAGGCTGATGCGTATGCCCGGTGGTATGGGGCACGCCTGGCCACGGAGCAAGAGTGGGAAGTTGCTGCAGCCTCGTTGCCTGTAGCGGGTAATTTTGTTGATGCCGGTTTCTATCACCCACGCGCTGCTTCTTCTGACGCAGGCGCCGGCTTGCAGCAAATGTACGGCGAAGTATGGCAGTGGACACAAAGCCAATACACCGCCTATCCCGGATACAAACCCGCAGAAGGTGCGTTGGGTGAGTACAATGGGAAATTTATGTGTAATCAATTTGTCTTGCGGGGTGCATCCTGCGCAACGTCAAAATCCCACGCCCGCAAAACCTACCGAAACTTTTTCCCCCCCGATTCGCGCTGGCAATTTATGGGGATCCGCCTGGCCCGCTAACCCACACCCATTTTTGTATACGTTTTGATACTTGTTGATGCCACAACTCGGTGGCATTACAAGGATGCTATTGCGAGCTAACTACAAAAAAAAGTTCAACCTGTAACCTGCAACTTTCAACCCCAAACAATTCCATCAGGATTTGTTTGCTTGCACCTTAATCCATCCGTATTCATTTAGGAGATTCATGTCGCATTCAGATGTTGATTCGTCAGTTTCCACCGATACCGATCCATCGTTTTTATCCGACGTCCTGAGAGGGCTATCGCAGCCACAAAAACAATTACCCTCAAAATATTTCTATGATGAAGAGGGATCTCGCTTGTTTGACGAGATTTGCGAACTGGATGAGTATTATCCAACGCGTACAGAGATGAAAATAATGCAGGACAACCTGGCGGAGATTGTCCGCTATGTTGGTCCTGAAGCTTTGCTGATCGAGTACGGCAGCGGCAGCAGCCTGAAGACGCGAATTCTGCTCGAAACACCTCGATCGGTTAGCCGGCTATGTGCCGATTGACATTTCCCGCGATTACCTCTTTGCGTGCGCAGAAAAATTGCCGCACTGATTTCCCGCATATTGACGTGCTGCCTGTGCATGCAGATTATTCTTCTGCTGTAACGCTGCCTGCGATAGAGCGCCACGTGGCCCGCCGCGTTGTGTACTTCCCGGGGTCCACAATTGGTAATTTTACCCCTGAAGAATCGATTGCTTTTCTGAAACGCATCTCAACGCTTGGTGCAAAAGGTGGTGGACTGCTTATTGGCGTGGATTTGAGAAAAGATAAAAGGATTCTTGAAGCAGCGTACGACGATGCCCGTGGGGTAACCGCTGCGTTCAATTTGAATCTACTCAAGCGTATCAATTCGGAGCTCGGGGCCAATTTTGATCTAGCGCAATTCAGGCACCATGCATTGTTTAACGAAAAGCTGGGCCGGATTGAAATGCATCTGGTGAGCAAAATAGACCAGATAGTCACAATTGGTGATCAGGAGTTCAGTTTTGCAGCAGAGGAGACGATACATACTGAAAACTCCTATAAATATACCCTTGCAGGGTTTGCGGCCATCGGCAAAGAAGCCGGCCTGAAGGTGCGGCGCGTCTGGACTGATGCCAATTGCCTCTTCAGTGTTCAGTTTTTGACCGTAGAGTAACGAGGTCAAAAGATCATTGTTGTGCGGACGTTAAATTTTGTCATGATTCTCGGTTTTGACTTAGGCAGCGCAAACATCTGCAACGAAAGGAACGTAAAGAACAAAAATTAAGCTCTTCAAAGGTTCTCAGCTAAAGAATATAGCCGGACCCCTTTTTAATTGTAGATATGCGCAGCACATGCGCTTGATATAAAACCCTGATTACATGAATACCCATATCCCAATGCGCACCGCTCACGCCTGGCACGCTGTTCCAATTGGCGACGACGCACCAGAGACGTTTCAGGCTGTGATCGAAATCCCACGCGGCGGAAAAATTAAGTATGAACTGGACAAGCAAACAGGCTTGATTCGCGTAGATCGGGTGCTGTACTCTTCTGTAATTTATCCAGCCAACTACGGGTTCATCCCGCAGACGCTTGGTGATGACAATGACCCGCTGGACGTCCTCGTTATCATGCAGGAGCCCGTAGCGCCCCTGAGCATTCTTACTGCGCGTCCGATTGGCGTGATGGAAATGTTTGACGAAGGAGAGGCGGATGAGAAAATTATTTGTGTGCACCTCAACGATCCGGCATTCAACGGATTCTACCATATCTGGGAACTGCCCGAGCATATGCTTCGCGAAGTGAAACGCTTCTTCGAAGACTACAAAAAGCTGGAAGAGAAAGAAGTGAAAGTGGACAATTTCCTGGGGCCAGACAAAGCACGCGCTGTTGTCTCTAAGGCAATGAAACTATATCAGGAAAAATACGGACAAGCAGCAGAAGAGGCGCTAGAATCTCTGGCTAAAGAATCATTGAGCTAAGTCAGTCCTTAATTTCTTTTACCAGGATCCGTGTGGGTTATCTGCACAGGTTCATCTGCAGCCGCTTTTAAGGTTTCTTTTTCTTGCGGGGAAAGGCTATTCCAGTGTCTATTGTGTACTGCGCCGTACAACGCGTAGAGCATAAGCAGATTAATGCCCTTAAACCGGTGTTGCAGAATTTTGTAGACCAGCACCGGGCCGGCCTGCTCCAGCGCAGCATACGTGTCAATTTCAATGCTACGCAGCATCTCGGCAGACTTGGGACCGATGTTCTTTACGTCTTCGATCGGCGTATCTGGATGCATACTTGTAGATAAAGAAGGGATAGAAGCCAAACAACCTTCAACCTGTAACCTGCAACTTTCAACCCAAAAGATTCTATGGCAGCAGATATTATTGATTATAAGATTTACGGCGATGACATGGCAGGTGGTTGAGATCGAGCTCGACCCCGGCGAAGGTGTGCGAGCAGAAGCCGGCACCATGATGTACATGGATGCGGATATCGAGATGCAGACAGGTACCGGCGGTGGCATGTTTAAAGGCTTCAAACGCATGCTCACCGGTGAGTCTTTTTTCATTACCACGTTTCTGCATACGGGTGGTGGTAAAGCCACCATTTCGTTTAGTGCGCCGTATCCTGGTAAAATTATCCCACTTGATCTTGGGGATGTAGGCGGAAGCTTCCTTTGCCAGAAAGACGCGTTTTTGTGTGCAGCGCGCGGGATTGAAATCGAAATGGCATTTACCAAACGCCTGGGTGCCGGATTCTTTGGTGGCGAGGGCTTTATCCTGCAGCGACTGGAAGGAGATGGGCTGGCATTCATCCACGCCGGTGGCACCATCGTGAAACGCGATCTTGCGCCGGGAGAGGTTTTACGCGTAGACACGGGATGTCTTGCTGCATTTGGACCCACGGTGGATTACGATATCGAAATGGTGCGCGGGTTTAAAAACGCGCTGTTTGGCGGTGAAGGCCTTTTCCTCGCCACGCTACGCGGACCAGGTCCTGTGTTTTTGCAGAGCCTGCCACTATCGCGGCTCGCCGGCCGCATTATGGCCGCCGGACGGTTTGGCGGCGGCAATAAAGGGGAGAGCCGAGGTGTCGCTGGCTTAGGCGGTGACTTGCTGGGGGGATTGATTAGTGGGGAGTAGGGAGGTGGTTGGATACCCCTCGCACCAGTTACTGTGTATCTTGAGCGAACCTCTCAAGAGGGTACTTTAGATGGGATGTCGCCGTATTTATTGAATAATCCCCTCTTTGAGATGGGAAAGTGTCGACAATATTTGTCGGCACAGGGGTGTGAACGCGCCTGGTGCCAAGAACCTATCAGCCCTGCCTCTAGAGAGGGGTGGCCCAGACGAAGTCCGGGCCGGGGTGTGTTCCTGTGGTCCTGGCTACCAACTACAACCCAAACCTGATCTGCGCCGCATGGTGCCACCCCGGCAACTGACCGGGATACCTGCCATTCTCCACGCCGTAATACGCGTACTCCAGATGGAACACGGCAAGGTGCAAGCCGGCACCGACTGTGGGGTACCCCTGATTTAGCCCAGCTCGTGCCGAGAGTACTTTAATCCGCACAGAAGCACCCATGCTGATGTGCGCAAGAAATGCCTGATCCGTTGGTAGATTGCCACCACCAGCATAGTCAAGCGTGAATCCTGTCTCGTCCAGTAATCCACCAGGAATTTTGGGCAGCGTATATCCGACACCAAGTCTGAACGAAGGTTCTACAGCAAAAAATGTGTTCGCCACTTCGATATCCTGGGCGAGCGTCACGGGATCTGATGTACCCTGCAAGTCGCCTTCGTGGGAAAAGTTGAAGTCGTTGCCGGCCACGTCATACAGTGCAAGTCCAACGTTGATTGTACCCGGTAACTTGTTTACGAGCGGAAGCTTATAGAGGAAGCCGATATCAGCGCTGACACGGTTGGCGGAAAGGAGTGCAAACGGCTCGGTGTCCGATATAGCGTCGAGCGGTTTATTTTTGAAGGTGGCGAAACGCTGTGTGTATTTCGCCGTGAGACCAACGGTGAGTCCTGAAACGCCAAACTTTGACAGGTCAACGCCGGCAGATCCAACCGCCATGGCATCGGCCATACCCGTGAATTGTACCAGTGGCAATCCGCCGCCCCCATCCGGAAAGCGATACGACACATTGGCGTTGCCGAAGAAGCCAAGACCTACACCCACCGGACCGAATTTGAAGCCGGCTGACGGAGCCAATGCCGTGACATTGAGACGCGTAGCTTTTTGCCCGATGGCGAGCGTCTGATCATACAGCGCATTGAGGCGTTCGCTATCCAGGTTGTCGATGCCTTCGTCGATGGCCGGCTCCAGTTCATCTCTGAAAAAGTTAATCTGGTCGGGCAACGAATTACTGGCAGAAAGCTGGACGCCGACAAACGTAATATGCCGCTTGGCGTGTGCTGCATGCGCCGGGTTGAAGAAAAAGGCACCGCCACGCATTGGCAAAGCAACAACAGCATTTCCCATACCAAGTACGCCAATGTCAGGTGCGAAGGACCTTGTGGTAGCCGGCTTTTGTTGGGCGGAAGCCGTTAAGCATGGCAAGAGCAAGAGGGATAGGAGCAGGACAAACCGTTTCATGGCAACGAATTGGAAATATGATAAGATATGCAGGAGGGGAGGGCTTAATTCGCGGCCGAGCAACTGCGCGAGATGGCGCTGCTGATTTCAGCGCGTGCGGAAGATACCGCGTCAGCGAGTTCGCTTTCGCCAGTACTGAAAAGTGCCTGGCGGTTTACGAGGTCCTCAACAGCGAGGTCGATGGCCGGCAGTTTTTCGCAGAGAATGAAGGTTTCTAATTGGGCAAGCGCAGCTTCATCTGCTGCGCAGTAGCCGATATTCCCGCTGCGGAGCCGGTGGAGGGAGGCTTCTGCTGCATCCGCTTGTTGTTTGATTTCGATCACCGACGTGGCCATGTTGGCAATAGCCCGCATGAGGTGCGCGTTGCTGCGCACGTGATCGGTAAGCGCTTGTGCTTCTTCCGATTCCAATGTGCTGGAGAGCAGTTCCAGGGCCCGATCGAGTACTTCCACATTGTTAAGCAAGAGCAGGTAGGCAGGATCGATGTTGAAGTCGATGCGCGTGGTGGTATCCACTTCATCGGTGAAGTTGCACGCGGGTAGTGACTTGTGTGCGATACCGCCGGCGAAGCTGGTGGCCGTTTGGTCATCCGAAATAAACTCCGCGAGGTCTTTCATAACCAACAAATCAATATCATTAGCTTGAAAGAGTGCGCCTGAAAGTTCGATGCGTATTTCGGGATTGTTCGGTGCTTTCTCAAGGGCTTTCTCAAGGAATGCAACGGCTTTCTCCGGATCGCCGTTTTGCATGGCGATGCGCGCGTCGTCTAGGAGAACATCGGGGTCGTTGCTGTCTTCATCGTGCATGAACTCGAAGGCATTGCAGCCAGTGGCAATGAGGAGCGCAAAAGACAGTACAACAAACGGATTAAAGGCACGGACGTTTGACATAACCGGGCTATGTTTAGTGGGGAAAGCCGGGGTAACAAGGCGTGGGATGCGGTAGGTATCAGAAGTATCGGCTGCATGGGGAGGTGCTTAAGGCGCCGGCGGTGCTGGTCGTGGGGAATTATACCGAATGCGTCGGTATATCATGCTTCGAATTGTTGTAAGTTATTGTTTAACTTGAACTTGTGCTGATTATATTGAGAGAATTATACGGAAGAGGGTGTGGAGTTATGCAGACTAGTTCGGTATAATAGTAGTTGTGTGGACGCCGCCATTGCTGAGTGTTGAGGTGGTTCGACCTATCTTGCTGATCTCCATGGCCGTGAAATGTCCGCTTCACCGGGCGCGGGGCGGTTGGTTGCAGTTGCGGGGAAAGCAGGGCGCTTCATCGCTGGCAGCAACGTAATTGTCGCCGCGTTTTCAGGGAGCTTGCTCATCGGGCGCAGGGTTGGATACCAGGTGGACGATTGTTTTGCCAGTTGGCAGGGATGGTCAAACGAGATGCCACGCAGGTTGGGAGTGCTCAAAACAAAACATATTCGGCGTGCGTCGCACACAACACGCGCTTGCACGGCCGACCCATTGCGCGAGGTTTTTAGACCTATCCGGCGTATTGCGTTTACTCTGCTTTTCAGATGCCGGCTGCCCTAAGCAAGTGGGCGGGAAAAGCGCAGGCCGTTATGCAGCTTTGCTCATTTGAAGCTAATTTGTTTTCTTTCTGAGGTTCAAAGCCTCAAGTAAGCAACAATAATTCTGAAATGGGTCTTCTTCATGATCGTATTAGAAAGCGTTGGTCTGAGCCTGCGAGCACGAAAGCCCAACGTTATATTAATCAGTTCATAGATGGTCGTCGGAACGAAGAGAGAGTGTCAGCTCGTGTAGAAGGTAATCACGGTGTTTACACGGTAACCATCACTCTAGATAATCATGATCTTCGTGCTGCATGCAGTTGCTATATAGGATCAAGTGGTTGGTGTCATCATTGTGAAGCACTCGCTTTTACATTTCTCAAAGATGAAAAGCAATTTGAGTGGCATGAAAAGAAATCACTTGAAGAGGTGCAAAATCTTGCTGCTGTAAAAGAGTATCTCAGTGGACAAACACTGGAAACTCTTCTAAATCAGATGAGAAGCAAGGGGATTACACAGAAAGACTTTGCCGAAGCAATCGGTATGAGCAGCCGTAAATTATCCGCGATAAAGTCGAGTGAAATGCGAAATCGATACTATGGAGAACTGGGGGCTGTAAAATTAGCGTGTTTGTGGGTGCAAGAACGATTTGGATCGGAAGCCGAGAATGAAGCGGCATAACAAGGGCATTAACGGCCGACCGAAAGCGGGGGCTTTCGGTCTCGTGCTGACTTGACAAACTGAGTTGGCCCCGCTTTCGGCGGGTTATGCCCGTGCCGTTATGCGGCTGAAATATTCTTGTGATGTTGAGCAAAAATAGAACACTGCTACAGCCTACAATTCAGTTGTTATTTCCTGGAGCTAGGTGTACTTTTCGCATTATAGTAATTTCTTGGTATTCGTGGATTCCAAATTGATCGTCTAGAGATACTGAGGAAATGACGGAACTGATTTATTGAGGATTAATTGTGTAATGACTGACAGCTCAATATTAAAATCGCAAGAGCCTACAAAAAAGGAGAAATTTACCCTTTTATATGACAGTTTAAATGACTTGTACAATAGGTTTATAACGGGTGCTCTTCGTGTAGCAGGTTTTTTGCTTCTCGTTACAGGCTGGTTACTGACTTCAGAAACAGCACAGAAAACATTAAGTGCTCATGATTTATTGAAACCATTGGGCATAATAACCTTGAGCATATCGGCTTGTTTGTTTGTTGGGATTTCATTTCGGGTAAAAGGTCATTTAACCACAGTTTCATCACAACTCAAAAAACTCAGCTATATGCCTCATCCTTTCTATAAGGAAAAAGAAATTAAAGCTAGTTCGATGATAGTTCTTACAGCTGCGGTTGTTATGTTACATGTCTTGGCAATTGCAGTTCTTTGGATTGTTGCTTCATAGTCAGTTTCTCCTAGGCAGCATTGTCTTAAAACCACTATCATTTAATTGAAATTAACCTTACGCCGCATATCCAGGCCATTAACGGCCGACCAAACACGTGCGGCTCTTAACGTTGCTCGAATCGGCAGAGTCTTGTAGCTTTGAAGGAACGGCTAGCCGTCAGTGTTCGGCTGGTTATGGCCAGCCGTTATACCTCTAAGTGCTAAACTAAAAAGATGACTAGATCAAAAAACAAAAATATTGTCTTGGGAATCTCATGGTTTTCACCTGAGCAGTGGCGACAACTCAAGTCAATCAGTTCTGATGCTGATTTACTTGATGAAACTTATGATGCGTGGATGAAGAACGCCGAGGATTTGATTAAGAAGTTGAACAAAGATGGTCTTGTTGTACGGAAAGTGAATATAAATGTCTCAGAATTAGCTCAGTGGTGTACCAAACACGGAAGGGAGATTAATGGAGGAGCTCGTTCAGAGTATGTTGCGGAGAAAGTAAAGGAGGAGGATGAAAACACGGCTACTACAAAGGGCAAGGCATAACAAGGCGCAGCCGCCGCCTTCGGGCGTTCAGCTCTTAACCTTTCACTGATTGGCCGTGTCTTGTAGCTTTGAATCAACGTTATGCCCTCAGCCCTAACGGCTGAGCGCCGTACCGTTATGCCGCCTTTATCATTTCACTCATGAATATTTTGCTTGCAACTCCAAGATGAATATCAGTAGCTTGGGTTTCATTATAGTCAGCCATATCTGGTAGCATGCTACATTTACTAAGAAGAACTAGGCGAAATATGATAGGAGAAGGAGATCTGAAGAAGTATGTTGCCTATGCCGTAGGTGAGATTTTCCTTGTGATGATTGGAATTTTGCTGGCCCTTCAAGTGAACACACTAAATCAAGCACGTTTAGATCGAATTAGCGAGAGGCAAATTCTACAAGAATTAAGAAGCGAGTTTGACATCAACGAAAAAAAGCTTGAGACTCAAATTGAACGATTGAAAGATAACATCACTTACAATAAGAATTACCTAGATGGTCTTTTGAATGACTCGTTACGACCAATAGATATTTATGAGTATAATACTGGGGAATATGTAACTGCAGGTACGATCAATCCTAATCTTAGCGTCATAACTACGATCATTTCAACGGGTGAAATCGGATTAATTAAAAATGATTCACTGAGATATTTACTTACTCAATGGACTGATATCTTGGGTAATTTCATGGAGAATGAAGAGTTGCATCTCAGCTACTTTATAAATGAAATGACTCCATTTATGTCAGAGACCTTTCTTCGTACCTATAGCAATAGTCATCGATTACAATTCAGCCACATGACTGAAGCTGAAGTTGATGCACTAAATCGTGTCGGTTTACGTCAGACTAAATATCAGAGCTATGTGGTGTCGAATATAGATTGGTTGGACTTATTATTAAGCATTGCGATTGAAACAGAAGACCAATTAGAAAAAATTACCCAACTAATCGATCAAGAAGCGCTAAGGTGATCAGTTTTTGTTTGGATTATGATTTACCATCACCGTGCGGCATAACAAGGCCCATCAGCCGACGAAAAGCGCAAGGCTTTTCGTCTTGGGCAAGTCGTGTGAGTCTTGTAGCATTGATGGAGTGTTGTGCCCTCAGCTTTCCGCGGCAGTGCGCCGAGCCGTTAAACGCCTGTCGAGAACTCAATCCTCATGGTGCTGTATAAAGGGCTAAATACAGTGCCAGGCCGTAAATGAGTCAGCCTAAAATTGTTCTCGATACCAATATTTGGGTCGCTGCGTTTCGATCCAAGCATGGTGCATCAGCCAAAGTGGTTTCTTTGATTGGACAAGATAGCTTTCGTCTTGTTACTTCGGTTCCACTCGTTCTTGAGTACGAGGAAGTATTTTTGCGTCAGCAAAAGGAAATGAACCTCAATAAAGACGCAGTAAATCAGCTTTTGGACCTCATTTGTGCATTATCAGAGCATCAAAGCATTTATTTTCTCTGGCGACCAACAGAACCTGACGGAGATGATGCGCATGTTCTGGAATTAGCTGTAGCTGCGAAATGTAATTACATAGTAACCTATAACAAACGTGATTTTTCTGGGGCAGCAAGTTTTGGCATTGATGTAGTTACAGCCGCAGAATTTCTGAAAACAATGGAGTGAACAAGATGGCTTCTTTAAATCTACGGCTTCCCGAATCACTGCATTCAAAAATTAGATTGCTTGCCGAAAAAGACGGTGTTTCTTTGAATCAGTTCATTTTACTGGCAGTAGCTGAAAAAGCGGCTGTGCTCGAACTTGGCGCAACTAACTATTTATCTGTACGAGCATCTCGGGTGGAAGGAGATCCCCGCGCGCAGTTGGTAGCGTTACTGGAAGAGCGCGGAGGCGATACTCCACCTGCTGAAGAAGATCGACTGTAAGCCCCGGCGTATAACACCTTTATGGCCTCCCATTGTCAAGGGCAAAAGGTATCCTAATCGAAATAAATTTCGATTCCCCTTTGGCGATTCAGCACCTATCAGTCTACCACTTCGTGCGTTTTCCTGTTGGGATTTGCAGCATGTTGTACCCAACACTTTTCGGGGGTCACGTTTCTGCCACTAGAATACATCTCGTTAACTGACGTGGACGGTATCTTAGCGGTTTGGCTCGCGATGTCCAGTTATGCAACCCGCTTCCACTCAGTAGCAACATTAGCTGATGACTGCGCTGGCAGCCAAAGTTGACAAAAAGCACGGGCCGTATGTGTTGTCCAATCAAAGCGTGTGGGTCCGCAGCAAACATCGAAAGCAGGTTATTCTATCGTCACTACGTAACGTTTGCGAGATAATGCAAAGTACCGTTCCTGTTACTATGCCTCATCGGGTTATTGCTTGCACCAGGGAGATGAGCCGGCTGTGTGCGGGTTGAGAACTTGAGTGATCAGGCGTTCTCAAATGTGCTGATGCATACCTTTCAGATCGCCAGAACGGACTACAGCACCATGCCGGCATTGGCGCATGGCCATTATACACTGGCGCTTGATCTAAAAAATGGTAGTTTACAAGCTCACCTGATGCCTTTCTCTCCGTGAGTGTTAGGGTAGAGGTGGATTGGCTTACACCGTTTTTTTGATGTCCCCGCTTAGTGTTTACCATGACAAAACAGCTGTTAACCCTTTTGTTTGCGCTAGCGATTTGTGCATGCACCAGCAATTCTGGTACAACAGAAATCAACCTCGATGAATTAACCGTTACCCAAATCCATGATGCGTATGCCAGCGACACGTATACCGCGGAGCAACTAACCCAGGCGTACATCGATCGCATCTACCGCCTCGATCAGGCAACTGGGCTCAATGCGATGGTGATGATTGATCCGACGGCGCTCGAGCAGGCGCGACAACGCGACCAGGAGTACAAAGAAACAGGTGTCTTACGGCCCCTACACGGCATTCCGTTGATTGTTAAAGACAACTACAACACCATCGGATTGCAGACGGCCGCCGGCTCCGCTGCGCTCAAAGGGTTTGAACCCGATACCGATGCCTACCAGGTTCGGAAGCTTAAAGAGGCCGGCGTGATCATACTGGCTAAATCGAATATGGCGGAATGGGCGTTCAGTCCACGACATACGGAAGGCTCGCTTGCTGGCACCACGCGCAATCCGTATAACCTCGAACACGTACCCGCCGGCTCCAGTGGAGGTACGGGAGCAGGTGTGGCTGCAAACTTTGGCACCATAGGTTTGGGTACGGATACCGGCAACTCCATTCGCGGACCCTCTTCACACAACGCGCTGGTGGGATTTCGATCAACGCTTGGACTGACGAGCCGGGAGGGGATTGTGCCGCTGTACCTGCGCAACGATGTGGGTGGTCCAATGACCCGTACCGTGGAAGATGCTACAAGAATTCTGGAGGTCATCGCAGGGTATGATCCCGACGATGCAGTAACCCAAAATAGCGTAGGGCAGGTGCCAGAGAGCTATCAGCAATTCCTCGATGCAAACAGCTTGCAAGGGGCGCGAATTGGTGTTTTGCGTGTGTTGAGTGATGCGGATGTCCATCCCGAAATTGACAGCCTGTTTAGTCAGGCCATTGCCGACATGGAAAGGCTAGGCGCTGAAGCAATCGATCCGTTTGTTGTGCCTGATTTTCAGTCCTTGCGCCAAGATCAGTGGTGCCCTGACTTTGGCAAAGACATAGAGGCCTACCTTGCTCAGTACGTGCAATGGGATTCGTTGCAAACCCTCGACGATATCATTGCCTATGGTGGTTTTTCCGAGTTTGTAGGGGAAGGGCTGATGTATTTTGCAGATAACCGTGCCCCAGTGGCCGGCAGAGACTGCTCAGATCCATACACAGATCAACGCCGCATTGCCTTTCGCGAAGCCATCGAAGGCGCCATGGACGAACTCGAAGTAGATGCCCTTGTCTACCCAAGCTGGAACCACCCGCCATCGGTGCTGGATGACTTTATGGACGGATACAAAGGCGACAACTCACAAATCATCTCACCCCACACGGGCCAGCCGGCATTTACAGTGCCGATGGGCTACACGTCTGGCAATCTACCGGCTGGACTCCAGTTTCTGGGGCGGATGTTCGATGAACCAACGCTCATCGGTTTGACCTACGCTTACGAGCAAGGTACGCTGCATCGCAAGCCGCCGGCGTTGATGCTGAATCCTGAATAAAGTGGAGGGCTGCAGGGATATGAACCCGTTGGGTATCCTTGTACACGATTCGTGTGACCTTAGGCGGTTCTGCGAAAATCTATACTGCACACAGTTGGACAATCTCCTGAGAAAAATAGCAAGGTGTGTAACTTTCTCTTGAAAACTATGTATGTTAGTCTTGAAGGTTAACGGCTTTAGTTTTTCTGGCAAGACCAACACAGTCTCGTTGCATAAAAAAGAAAGAACACCATGCATACACAATACATGACACGCGAACAGGGCACGTTGGCGTATACCGATTACGGTGGTAAAGGCGACCTTGTGCTTATGCTACCGGGGATGGGTGCATTGCGTCAGGAATATCGTTTTCTAGGGCCGGCGCTGGTCGAGGCCGGCTACCGGGCTGTGGCGGTCGATTTACGGGGGCACGGCGATTCAAGCACCCATTGGGATGCGTACGATGTACCATCTATTGGCCGCGATGTGCTGGCGCTGATTGAGCATTTTGGCGGTGCCCCGGCCCATGTAATCGGTACGTCGTTTTCCCCTGCAGCAATGGTTTGGGCTGCGGTAGAAGCGCCCGGGTTCTTCAAGTCGTTGGTACTCATCGGTGCATTTGTACGCGATCCCAACATGAACCCGCTGATGCAAGGCATCTTCCGACTCATGTTGAGTGGTCCATGGCGGGTTCAGGCCTGGCGTGCCTTTTATCCAACCATGTACCCGAGTCGGAAGCCAGAAGATTTTGATACTTACCTCAATCAATTAACCATCAATCTTAAAGAAAATGGACGCTTTGATGCAGTCAAGGCGTTGGGGATGGCAAGTCGAGCGTCTTCAGCATCGCGTCTCGCAAAGGTGCAGGCGCCGGTTCTGGTCGTAATGGGCACTGCTGATCCTGATTTCCCTGATCCCGTTGGTGAGGCGAACTATATCGTGGAGCAAACAGGCGGGCAGTTGGTGCTTATCGAAGAAGCCGGCCATTATCCACAAAGTGAAATGCCCGACGCAACGATACCTGCTATCCTTGCCTTTTTGCAGGACGCGTAAGATTATTCATCTATCGGGGCAACGCAGGAACTCCCTGATCATCATATAGCATTACCTCTTTTGTATGCCTTACCCTTCGCTTATCGACCATGATCGTATTGTGGAAACTGCCCGTGCATGTATTGAAACGCAGGGCATCGATGCGGTGACATTACGCGTTGTCGCTGAACGACTTGGCGTAAAAGCGCCTTCGTTGTATCGCTATGTGAAAAACAAAAACGCGCTTTTACTGGCAGTTAACGAAGTGACGCTGCGGGAGATGACCGGCGTGTTGATTAACGCGATCGATGGTGCATTGCCACGCATGGAGCGACTCATGAACGTAGCAAAGGCTTATCGCCGCTATGCGCACGCGCATCCTGTTTGTTATGAATTGGCCATGAGCAGCAAGCCCGAAATCAAACCCAGTCAGGATGTACAGGTGCAAATGGTATTGCCGATCCAGGCATCGTTTGCTGAACTCTCCGGTGAAGCGGATTCGCTCGCGGCGCTGCGCGGTGCAGTTGCGTTTTTACACGGTTGGGTGAGTCTGGAGCTTGGGCAGCAATTACAACGAGGAGGCGATTTGAATGCGCATTTTGAGCAGAGTTTTCGCGCGTATCTTGCGGGATGGGGTGGTTAAGCGAAGGGTATGTGATTTCGGGTTTTGGTTGCTTCGTTATGCGCAAGATTGGTTAGTAGCAACCCCTGCCCATCTTTTACGTCTTGTTTGTGTAGATCAACTCCGGTTTCACCTAACAAGTTTGTTGTATACCCGACATGAACGTATTGAGTGCTCTGTTCATCTTTGTGTGGTTGTTTGGATTTTCTTCCGAGTTGCCGTCGCCGGCTTCAGAAAACCCCTTTACTCCATTTTTTGGGGAGTGGACGCTCAAAGAAGATCGCTTCCAGCAGGTTTGGGATGGTGAAACGGTGGAAACGCTGGACATCAAAAATCATCATACGAAGTGCGAGGCCATCAATACAAACATGAGTGTGCTGTGTGTGGTGGATGCCGGCAATCTGAAAGGCCATATTTTATGGACGCTCAATGGCCATACGTCACAGGTACACCACCTCTCACATTTTGGCGAGGCACGGAATGGTGTTGGCACCGGGTCACTCAATGAAGCTGGTGATTTGACCCTGCGCGTGAGCTTTCAAGGCGAGCCGGAAGGTAGCTATCGGATCTACGAATACCAGTGGATGTCGGAAGACGAGTATACGATGATGTCCCGGCAATATGACCAAAACGATGTCCTCACCGGAAATTGGTATGGCGGGACGTTTATTCGTATTTCTGGAGAATGACGCGTGTTGTATATTGGACGTGTTCGCCTACGTTTATCACATCTACATCGTTAATCATGACAACCACGCCTGAACACGACGAACGCATCGCCAATATGAAATTTGGCTCGATCTATCCGCACTATGTCACCAAGGTTGAGAAGAAAGGACGGACGGTAGAAGAACTGCACGAGGTCATTACCTGGCTAACGGGGTATGATGCCGCGAAACTGCAGGAATTTATTGATAGCGGTGCTACGTTTAAAGCGTTTTTCGCCGGCGCTACCTTAAATCCCAATGCGCCCCTGATTAAGGGCGTCATTTGCGGATACCGCATCGAAGAAATAGAGACACCGCTTACCCGTGAAGCCCGGTACCTGGACAAACTGGTAGATGAACTTGCAAAAGGGCGCAAAATGGAGAAAATTTTGCGTACGCCAAAGTAGCATATCGTGGCAATAGCACAGCTTAAAGGAGCCTAAACGTTTATGGCAAAGAGTCATTGGGATGCGGTTGATGCCTATTTCAACCAACATTTGCTTGAAGATGACCCCGTACTCACGGCTGCGCTGGACGCCAATGCACGCGCTGAACTCCCTGCAATTGATGTTTCGCCGAGCCAGGGGAAGCTGTTGTATCTGCTGGCGAGCATGCAAGCTGCCGCAAGGATTCTGGAGATCGGTACGCTGGGTGGCTACAGCACGATTTGGCTTGCCCGTGCGCTACCGTCAGATGGTGAATTGGTAACGCTGGAGTTGGAACGCAAACACGCGGAGGTGGCTCGCGAAAACATCGAGCGCGCCGGCTTGCTGGATTGCGTAGAGATTATGCAAGGGCCGGCGGTTGATTCGCTGGAGGCGCTGGTGAAGGCCGGCACCGCGCCATTCGATTTTGTGTTTATCGATGCCGATAAAGAAAGCCTTGCTGCCTACGTTTCATGGACGCTAAAGCTTACCCAAAAGGGAAGCGTGATTATCATCGACAACGTAGTCAGAGATGGCGCCGTAGTTGATCCGGACAGCGAAGACCCCCGCGTGCAGGGTGTACGCGAAATGGTTGCCTTACTCGCCCAACAGGCCGGCGTAGAAGCTACGTTTGCGCAAACCGTCGGTGTGAAGGGTTATGACGGCTTTATCGTTGTCCGCGTGAGTGAGTGAGGAGTGGATTTTATTCGTTCTTTGGATACCATATAACAGATTCCCAACATGTAATGCGATGGTTTGCCAAATGGAAATATGCTTTGAGCCAGAGCGATGGTACGAAATATTCCCCGCTTGAGCGGTGACAGGCCGACGAAGTCGGGCAGGGGTGTGTTGCTACGTTTCCTGCGCGCAACAACCATTAATTTTAGCACGCTGGGTACCGGATCAAGTCCGGCATGACGTGAGAGCTTGCTATATCCAAAGCAAAGCAGAGATCGAAGTGGCGTGCAATGGCCTCAAAAAGCGTTTTAATTAAAAGTAGCATCTATTTCAGTCATATCCACATCATCAAGAGACCTCTCTATGAAACTGCAAAATAACATCACCCTGCGCTGGGTTGCCGTAGCACCACTGGCCTTGTTAACCATGTTTGTCATGCAACTGGTTTTGTTTATGATAATCATGACGGCATTCAGTCAATTTGGATACGGCAGTGATTTGTCATGGCCGCGGTGGGTAGCAAAAAGTATAACAGCGCCCTTTATGGGCTTTGGCTTTGTTTGGGTGGCCTGGAAAATGGCACCTCGCTGGAAAAATAGGGTTGCGTTGATGGCATTCTGCCTGATCGTTGCCTGGAGCGGTGCGTTTCTTTATGGCGCCTTTGCTGAAGGAGATGTGCACGAATGGCTGTTTACCATGGGTGCAACAGGCATGCTGGGGGGGCTGGCTGGGTATTTGGCGACGAAGATCTCAAGGTTAGATGATTGATTGGGGGGCGTGGCTGAATAATGTGCCTCCAGTAACTGTTTGTTCTCGGAGGTCTTGGTGCATGGGAAAGAATACAGGGCTGTATAGATCCATTTACAGGTGCTGGGATTGTGATGCCCTTTATTGACACAAGCGGCCATATGCCCGACTTTGGTTAGATCTTTGCGCTTTATCTGTGTACCTCCGTCCCCAAGGCTCAATTTGTAACCGTGATCATGCAGACCCTCAGACTTTTCTCCTCAATCTATTTGTGTGTACTTGTTTTCGCTGGATGCTTCGTGGAATCAGATGAAGCCGCTCTGCCTGCTGGGGAAGAGATCCTTGTGTCGTCGGTTTGGGAGCAAGACGCTTCCCGAGATGCGTACACGGGCGTTTGGGTTGAATCTGCCGTGCATAAACGCACCTTTGTGTTCAACGCTGACAAAACGTATACAAAGGATATTGAAGGCGGGTGCTGCAGGCAAGAGGGGACCTGGCGGTTGACCGATGAAAACGAAGAGTTGATCATCACGTTTTTAGATCCCGTGCGTGGTACGGTTGATTTTGGCTATAAAGTGCGCACATTAAATCGGGACACCCTGCAAATCGCATGGACTGGCCGGCATGGGTATGTAACCGAGCGCTGGTTGCCGCTTGTCGAGTAAATCATCATCTTCTCATTTCCCGGTCCATTATCTCTAAGCCACTATGACAAGCTACAGCAACTTGCTTATTTCGCTGGCCATTACATCGTTGTCCTTGATACAGGTGTTGTTTTGGGAGCCAACAGCGGTGCCCGTTGATCCTCCGCGATGTGAGGTATATGACGTGAACATTTCGACTGCAGTCAACCAAAGCATGGTTGGTAAAATCCTGACCACCACAGATGCGTATGGCGGACATGCACCGGGGGCGTTGACCGAAGACACCTTCCTTGCACACTACGGCGAAGGCGGTGCCTACGGAGATACGCTAAACCTGTATGCTGGCGTTTATGCTATCGATCTTCCGAAGGGGTTTAATTTTGTGATGCTCCCTTCTGATGGCGTGCAGACAGTCGAAGTGGACGCCATTGAAGCATTGACATTTGAAGAGGGGTATGGCTGTGGGCAGGATAGCAGTTACACGTACATCTTTCCCCAAAGTATTTATGAGCTGCCGCTTGCAAGTATCGAGGCCGTTCGCGCCGACGCGTTTAAACACGTGTACGATGGCGTTGATGTGCGGTGCTGGTTTGCCCTGAAGGATGAAGAGGCAACAGCTGCATACCTCGAAAAAGCCATGGGAGAAATAACAGCATCTCCGAACTGGTATAAAGTACATCGAACGAACAATGATCGGCTGTGGCAGGATAAAGGGCTTGCGTTATTTTGCCATGCGTTAGCCTGGTAAACGTGTTGCCGCTTCGTGTCCTGAAGCGTGTTTGCTGGTTTACGTTGTTTTTATCTATATAGATAGCATGAAAGCATCCAATCCAGGCAAAACGGTCACGGCTACCGTGGGACCAAACACAATCCTAACTGCAGTTAGCGTCCGCGATCATCAGTTTCAGTGCGATGAAACGGAGAAGTACGGCGGTGAAGATCAGTATCCCGATCCCTTTGACTACATTCTCGCCGGCCTGGCGTCCTGTGTTGCCATCACGCTCCGCCAGTACGCTGACCGGCATCAACTGCCATTGAAGCGCGCTGAAGTGCAATGTGTGTACGAGAAACTGGAGCAGCCGGCAGGGGGCAAGAAAGACAAGATTACCAAATCGATAAAGCTGGAAGGTGCACTCAGTCCTGCGCAACGCCGGCGATTACTGCGGGCCGCACGCTGCCCGGCTCACATGATGCTGGATCGCGGGATTGCGATTGAGTCGGTTGAGGTGACCTGACAGCAGGTCTGTAACCGTCGTTTTTCAAAACTAAAGATAACGAATCCCTGTATATTGTGGAATAATTCTGGGCACGTGCTGGTCAAACAGCATGACACGAGCCAACAGGTTGATTACCCCACATTGATGAAACGACATATTGCACTTTTTTTACTTTGTTTGCTGATGGGCTGTGATGTATTGGGAGGCAAGTCTGGTGATCTTGTCATCCACCTGCAATCCAGTTTTGAAGGAGAAGAGGTCCGCATTCTGGTTGGTAACCAAGAAGTATATCGCGACCGGCCACAAACAAACTATGTGCTGGGTTTTGCTGATGGTGCACAGGTATCGCTAGACCAGGGATGGCACGCTGTGCGCGTTGAAGTGGCAGGTGAAGCCCCTGTGCACAGGGTTATAAAGCTTGAAGAGAAAGGACACTTGGGAGTTACGTATCAATGCTCGCAGATTGCATCGCCCTGCAAGCGTGATACGGTGAAGTTAAGTTTTCAGGAGACGGGGTGGGTGTACTTCTAACTTTGATATAGAGGTAATCGCTTCTCAATTGGCATAAGGACGCGGCCACCGCGGTAAACTTCTAAACGATGTGCAGTGCTGTATTTTCCCGAAGCAATAGCGTAATAACTTTGAGACTGATCTCATAATAAACATTGGTGTCCTGTCCTGTGTTTATTTAGAACAGACACAAAAAAACCGGAAGCCCGAAAAAACGAAAATTAAATGCACCGCCTTCTCGTAACACTTTGCCTGACTCTTCTCACTGGTGTCGCCCATGGGCAATCACCCGTGGTGCAAGACACGCTGGACTGGCAACGCTATCATCCGTTGGAAATTGGCAACGTATGGGTATACGGTGGCCTCGACCCGCAAACGCGGGTTATCATTGGCGACACACTGGCTAACAACCACCAGTATTTCATTCGGCGTGATTCTATTCCTGCTTCTGGCACAGTTGGACCGTTTATACACACGTTTTATCTGCGCTATGATACGTCCGGTGTTGTGTTGACGTTATCGTCTATTGATGCTGACACGCTGGAAGCGCCTTTTGATATTTATTCTCAAAATGAAGGCTTGGGCCCCTTCTTTGATTTACAAGCTGCTTTTGGGGATACGCTAGTCGCTGCGTCTATGGATACCCTGTATTACGTGACTGGGCGCTATAGCGAGACCATTGAGATTGAGAACGTGTTTGAAACCGTAGATGGTTACAAGTGCTTTCAGGAACACGCTGTTGCATTTGGCGCATGTTATGCCACAGATATTGGATTGACCTCGAGTGGTAATTTGTTTGGCCCAGTGTTGCGCTATGCCAATATCGGGGGTAAGGTATTTGGTAGTACGAGCATAGCAAATGAGGATGAAGCGGAGCCCTTACAGCAAGCCGGCATTCTATCCATTTACCCCAACCCGTTTCAAGAGAGCGCAACGCTGACGTATCGATTGCCGGCTGGCACTACTGCGCGCCTTGAGGTGTTTGACGTCTTGGGCCGGCGGGCATGGCACAAAGAAATCGCTGCGCAGTCATCTGGTCCAAGCAGGTACATACTACAGCGAATGTACTGGCCGGCAGGTACCTACTTTGTGCGCTTAACTGGACCAGGAGGCGTACAATCGATTCGGCCTTTTGTTGTGGTTGATTGATGACTACATTGGTGAGATGAAAGCGATCGAGATTGTAAACCGCGAGATGTCTCAGGCTGAGTTTGAGCGGATGAAAGCCGGCTTCGACGAGCATACCATCGACAATAATGTGCTTGTACAGGATGCTGATCGGTTTACCTTTGTGGCGGTTTCGGGTACGGCATTTATCGGATGTGCTTCTGGACTGGCGTATAAAAATGGCGATACGTACTCCGGGTGGTTTTACCTCACAGATCTGTTTGTCGAAAAGCCATACCGTAGAACCGGACTTGGTAAACAATTGCTACACCAACTGGAAGCGGAGATTGTAGCTGTCGGCGTGAAAAACATCTGGACCTGGACGGCCGGCTACGAGGCCCCCGGTTTCTATATAAAACAGGGGTATGCCGTTTTCACCGAGATGGAAAACTGGTATTCAGATGGCAGCAGTCGCGTTGGGTTGAAGAAGGCATTGGGTGTGTAAGTCGTGCCCCGATAGATGGAACGCTATAGGTTATCACCTATCCGCACCAACGTCATCCCAGCCTTGATCTGGGATCCACAGGCATCGCAATGTGCTTCAGGTATGTTCGGCTAAAGGCTGCCATCTTGGTGGATGCCCAATCGAGTTGGTATGACGCTGGTGAAGGGAGGCGACTAATCCGTTCAGTAACGCTCCGCATTTCTCGATTACCTGCAGGGGTGTTCAGAAAAAATCTTCATCCAATGTTGGCGCTCATGGCCATTCCAGCAAGAGACACGCATCTTGTACAGCAAGCAACTGCTCCATTGTGGAGACTGCGTACGTTCATTTCTTTTGCTTGCCCAAAAGAAACGAACCAAAGAAAAGGGCACCACCAAATAAAACGCGCGCTTTTATCTCCTTTCGCGCATCCCATCCTGACCTTCGATCAGGAAAACGCTTCGATAAAAGCACCCACCGCACATCGCCACGCATTTGGTGGACGTCCGCGCGCTAATTTGCTTAATAACGAATGAATCTTTGCTAGCTACTATTTTTCTGAACATCCCTGGATTACCTGTAACAGTTTAGACAGCAACAGCTCTTAGTAGCAGCATAAAGCAAACTGTCAAAACCCGAATGTAATCCTTGCATTGAAAGCCTACTATGGAAAACTACGCTGAACTCCTCTTTGTCGATACCGTCCGCGAACTGCAGGATGATGATGGTGTAGGGGAACGCTATGCCTCTGTCTATCCCATGCGTACGGCAGAAAAACTGGATGAGCCGACGCGTGAATTCATCGAAGCACGCGAGAGTTTCTACATAGCTTCGGTTTCCGCTTCAGGATGGCCGTATGTGCAGCATCGCGGCGGTCCGCAAGGGTTTCTAAAAGTGATCGGTGAAAACAAACTTGGCTTTGCAGATTACCGGGGCAACCGGCAGTACATCACAATGGGCCACACCAAGTTAAATGACCGGGTAGCCTTGATTCTGATGGATTATGAGCGTCGCGCACGCCTCAAAATACTGGGACACCTCAGTATGGTAAAGCTGGAAGATGCCGAGCCAGAAACGGTTGCCATGCTTACCACAGAGGGCGAAGGCAGGGTTGAGCGGATTGCCACCATTGATGTCACCGCCATTGATTGGAACTGTCCACAGTACATCCCCGCGTTAATTCGGATGGAAACTGCGCAAGAATATGTCGATGCTCAACTCCAAACACTAAAAGAAGAAAACGAGCAGTTAAAGGCCGCTTTGAAAGCGATGGGCGCGTGATTGGTTGTTGATGCAATGAACATGCGCATCGCGTCATACCCGGTGCAACACGAGAAAACGAAATCCCGAGAAAACGTAACCTCGCTTTTCCCCTCAATGCGTATGCGCGATCTTCGGGGGGCCGGCGCTCACCCAGGCGGGGCAATGGGGGAGCGGGTGGTCCTGGGGACGATTCTCGTGTTCCACCAGTGAAATCATATACCCGTGCGGTCCCTGGTAGCCAATGAAGGGCAGCCGGTGATCCGCCTGAATGGCTTCCCACGAAACGCCGATGTCTTCGTTTTGCAGATTGGGTGCGTAGAACATCAGGTGTGGTGGAAACCAGGCAAGGCTGTCGGTATTGGGGTTGTACGGGCGGTTATAGTGGGATAACATGTACGCAATGCCCGGGCGCTGAGGCGAAATGAACTCGCCCGATTCGAAGCCGGCGTTCAACTCTTCGTTAATCTCGGCCACAGGCATTCCCTGCATGAGCCGCTCACCTACATGCAGAATTTTAGGGATGATGGTTGCGCTGCCTTCGGCATCAAAACAGGTAGGTTTCAACACCCGCGGATGGTCGCGATTTACGATACAGGAGAACCCATTGGTGCCTTTATGCAGCATCTCGTAGCCGGCTTCTTTCAAGCCGTAAACTGTTGCCTCGGCTCGCAAGTGCGTTGGCGCAGCGCTCAGCGCCAGATCGACTTCGCAGGCTTCAGGCAACACGTCGGGCCGGCTGCCCTGGGATGTTGATTGGGCCCTGGCGCTCAGGCTCGTCATCAAACATAACATCAAAATCAGAAAAGCATTACAGCTACGCATGGATGGTACGTGGTTAAGTGAACAAAAACTGGTACCAAGATAGCCGCTGTAGCAACGCTCATCGTGGACCGGTTTTGAACCGCTACAGGTACCGGCATTTGTGGAAAAATTTCTGCCTGACTCTGCAAAATGCATATTTCTGGGCCATACCTCGTAGAGCCTTGTTTTCAGGAGCCCTACATACTTTCCCCAGATCCAATGACCCGCTTTTTATGCCTGCTTGTACTCAGTTTCGTTGTTATGCATTGTGCAAAACCATCAGACGGCAATGCGTCCGATGAACACGAGGTGGTTGTGACTGACAGCATGCAAACGACCAGGTATTCGTTTGAAGTGGATGGGAATACGCTGGTTGGACTACTGGATCAGCCGGCAGGACAAAAAGCCAAAGCAACCATTATCCTTGTACATGGCTATGGCGAGACCAACGTGGTGGCGCAAAACTGGTATTACAACCTGCGCAGTCGGTTTGCTTCCATCGGTATCAACACGTTGGTATGGGATAAACCGGGATGTGGTGAAAGTGACGGTACCTTTGACATCAATCAACCTGTTGCGAGCAGTGCAGATGAAGTAGTAGCTGCCGTTCGCGCGATACGTAAAGCCTCGATCCCGGGTGCGGAGCACGTTGGGCTGTGGGGGGTAAGTCGCGCCGGCTGGATCGCACCGCTTGCGATGCAGGCTGAATCGGGCATCGATTTTTGGATTTCAGTCAGTGGTACGGATGACAAAGAAAATGCGCGCTACCTGCTGGAATCCAACTTTCCCATTGAAGGCCGCTCTGCAGAAGAAACGGAAATGTTGGTGGCTGAATGGCAGGCCCAATTCAACACGTTCTGGCAAGGCGGTAGGTATCAGGAGTATGTAGATGCGGCACCTAATCTTCGTAAAGACCCATTTATGGCGTTAATGGGATGGGATAACCAGGCCAGCCGGCTGGGTTTTCTCGCTTACCAGCGGCAATTTGAAACGGGGGAACTGGTTGTCGATCCCGAGACTGAACTCCTCGTCTATGTGCCTGAATTTGAAGCTTTATTATCAAGCCTGGATAAACCTGTGCTTGCACTTTTTGGCGAAAAAGACACCAACGTCGACTGGCGAGCCACGGCTGCTTTGTATCGTAAAACCATCGGCGCCAATCCCAACGCGTCGCTAACGGTTAAGACCTTTCCTGATGCAAACCACAACATGCGACAGAGTGCTACCGGCGGCGTACGTGAGATGCAAGGGCAGACGGGGATGACACCATATGCTGATGGCTATTTTGATGTGATGTTGGACTGGTTGCAAACACTGCCCTTCATGAAATAGTGTGATGGGGTTTGGAATGATTGAAAGTACTTTGTATTATAAAGTATTGATTCGTTTCCAAATTACCAACAAAGCTATGGAATCGGGAAAGAAGACGTACAGGTGGGCATTTGGCTTACTGCTGGCGTGTAGTTTACTGATTATCTGGATGAACCTGGCCGTTGGGATCATTGGAGACTCGGATGATCCTGCAAACTTGATGTACGTTGGTGTGCTTGGCCTCGGCGTGCTGGGCGCTCTTATGACGCGTTTACAGGCTGCCGGCATGGCTTATACAGCGTTTGTAATGGCCAAGGCGATCGTGTTGGTGCCGATTATTGCGATTGGTATGGGCCGGCACCTCGATGGAAGCACCCCTCCATTCACCACGTTTATTATTTTACACGCAATTTTTGTCGTCCTGTTTTTTGGGGCCGGTTTGTTATTTCGACGCGCTGGGCAGCAAGCGTTGTACGTTGATGGTTGATGTAGTAACGCGGGGACGTCGCTTTTTCTTCACGCAATGAAGAACAACTCAGCGGGTTTTCTCTCGTATCATGCTGCTGACCGTTTTGTGTATTTACAGACTATAACGCCCGTTAGTTTATGATACTTCGTATGCCGGCACTCATGCGTTCTTTTGCCACCGTTCTGATGCTTGTGTTAACGTTTTCCGCGTGCAGTAACGATAGTGCTCAGCAAAAAGAAGCCGTTTCTACCTATTACGCCGGCCTGGTTGCAAGCGACTTTGCGCACTGGTCTCTTCGGTGATGGCCGACAGCTTTGTTGTCATTGAAGGCGATTTTGTGACACCGCAGTCGAAAAAAGAGCATTATACCATGTTTCAATGGGATTCGGTGTTTGCATCCACCTACGACGTCCAGCGCATGGAAGCGGTTGAAGAGGGCATCAAGGTTCGCGTAGCATCCTCGTCTGTCCGGTACGCCTTTCTGAAAAATAATCCACTTGCCTGTGACATGACGTTTTCATTCGAGGGCGATAAAATCAATAAGCTGCTTGTGGGTGATTGTCCTGAGGCTGATTGGGACTTGTGGGAAGCGCGCCGCGACTCGATGGTCGCCTGGATCGACTCAAATCATGTTGCGTTGTCCGGATTCATTTACGATCTCACCAAACAAGGTGCACTCAATTATTTACAGGCAATTGCGTTGTATGAGGGACACCTGGACCAGGCTCATAGGGGAGATGAGATCGTTAGTGCGCCCTAAGCGGATAGGTACACATAGTTGCTTGAAACGTCGCCCCGGTTATGGCACCATTTACTCTTACTAGAAGCATCGAAATACTTGAGCGTACACCCGCCGTGTTGGAGCAGTTGCTGGGGGGACTCTCCCAGAGCTGGCTGCATGAAAACGAAGGCCCTGAAACCTGGAGCCCATTTGACATTGTGGGGCACTTGATACATGGTGAACAAACGGATTGGATACCACGTGCTGAGTTGATCCTTGCCGGCAGTAAGGAGCCGTTTGCGTCGTTTGATCGTTTTGCTCAATTTGAGTTGTCCAAAGGAAAAAGCATGGCGGATTTACTAGCAGAATTCAAGCACCTGCGCCATGCGAATGTGAAGCGTCTGGTTGCGATGGGATTAACGCAAACCAACCTGGAGCGGGTGGGCATACACCCTGATTTTGGTCCGGTAACGTTGCGCCAACTGCTGGCTACCTGGGTAGCCCATGATCTCAGCCATATTCGGCAAATTACACGCGTGATGGCCAAGCAACTCAGCGAGGACATTGGCCCCTGGCGCGCTTACCTTCCCGTTATGGATGAGTAACTGATTTGTCAAAAAGTCAGCTGAAAAACTGACCCGTGCTTTTACGTCGCCTGTTGGCATCCGCGTGCAACGATTATGAAACGTTTGATCGAAAAAATAGAAGCCAAACTGGATGCGCCTGGCTTAGTGAGCCGGCTGGATGAACGGTTGTCCGGTTCTGAGCTCAATTCTTTTTTGCTGGCGTTGTTCAAAAAACGGGCAGCACACTACACGCCGGCAGAAGTGTTGCGTCTCTCCCGAGAAAATAGATTTTGTGAAGTTGCACAGATTGATCCTATTGCGTTTAAAACATCAGAAATTGAATGGCTTCGTGAGGCT
Organism: Rhodothermales bacterium; assembly: GCA_965263205.1. GTDB lineage: Bacteria > Bacteroidota > Rhodothermia > Rhodothermales > JAHQVL01 > JBCCIM01. The sequence goes on along the minus strand of CBDHHF010000034.1, from coordinate 1,389 downwards.
GATCGTATCGGATTTTCTCCCGTTGAGCTTTCGCCGATGACGCAGTTGGGAAGCAGTGCAGCATTCGGCTGCGTTGATCAAAATAACGTTGTGAGTGCGTTACGCGGTGGGGAGGTTGTTTCAGATGCAACCAATGTATTGGCGATGTGCATTGCAGACGCGCTGCGGCGCACGCCGGCTGGGATAAAGCAGTATTGCACAACCCATCGGCATGTGCGGAGCCAGCACTTTAACAATCCCAAGTTTTCTGCGCATTTTGGATTGTTCTGCATGGTTTCTGGTGGCCGCGAAAAGAATCCTGTACAGTTTGAACAACAACTTATCGATACACACCTGCAGTTTCATTGCGAGCAGTTGGCGAAGCGCTTTGATCAGGCAGAGCTCTCGCTAGATTTCTATGTGACGCCGGCGTGGCAAACACACTGCCAGATCATCAAACAAAAAGTGGCTAGCAACTATCCCGGCATGAACATCCAGTTACAAGACCGCGATCCTGCCAATGGCTATTACGTCGGGATGCAGTTTAAGCTGTTTTGGGAAGGCGCTGAAGAGCGAATTAATCTGTCCGATGGCGGTCTCGTAAACTGGACGCAACAAATGCTTGCCGACAAAAAGCAGCGGCTATGCATAAGCGGGGCAGGGCTGGAATTGATACACAAAATCCAGCAGGACCGTAAAAACCCACAACCTTAGCGACTTCATTTTCAGAGGCCATGGGACACAAACAAAATTACACGACGGAATTTGAGATTGCAGCATCACCCGCAAAGGTATTTAGCGCAATTACGCTGCATATTGATAAATGGTGGACGCAACGAGCCAATGAAGCAACGCAAGTGGGGGATACGCTGCAGGTGCGTTTTGAAGAAGGTACCATGTGGCGCATGCGCGTCGAAGAAGCAGTGCCCGATCAATTAATGGTCTGGTATGTCACCGATGCAGATCATAAACTGGAGAACCTGGCAAGGTACGACGAATGGCAAGGGACAATCATTCGTTGGAAGATCACAAAGGTCGATGCCGGCAGTGCGCTTACTTTCACGCATGAAGGGCTTGTGCCGGCGTTGGAATGTTATGATATTTGCCAACGCGGATGGGACTATTTTTTGGGCAGTCTAAAACGATATTTAGAGACGGGCACGGGAAGTCCGTATACCCCATAATCCACCTAACCCATTATCATAACGCGCGCATCCACCATGAGCTTGATTGATTTTCTAATTGGTTTTTTTCTGATGAATGCCATGCCCCATTTTGTCCTGGGTGTATGGAAAGCCCGTATGTTTAGCGCCTTCGGTTTTGGCAATCTACAAAACATCCTCTACGGCGTAATGAACGGCGTCATTGCTACAGGGTTGTTCTTGTGGGAATACGGTATAAATGGCTTCA
>CBDHHF010000033.1:0-23758 GCA_965263205.1 Rhodothermales bacterium | reverse complement strand
CAGATGGCACACAGCCTAAAACCCTACAAATAGGCCATGACATGGATGGTGACCAGCGCTTTGAGTTAATCATCCAGGGCCCAGGTGGCGCTGAAGGTGGCAACGTCGTTGTTATCGAAAGCAAAACTGTGACCAACGTATCCAATGAGGATGAAGGAATCATCCCGGCTGAGTTTGCTCTGGAAGCAAACTACCCGAACCCCTTCAACCCAACAACGAATATCCAGTACCGCCTGCCCGTTCAAGCACAGGTGAGACTTGTGGTATACAACGTACTTGGTCAAGCTGTCAAAACGCTAGTGGACCAGGAGGTAGCGCCAGGCACTCATCAAATTCAATGGGATGGCCGCGACAATGCAGGACAGGCAGTCGCCTCGGGTGTTTACTTCTATGTGCTTCAGTCCGCTGAACACAACGTCAATCAAACACGGTCGATGTTGCTTGTGAAGTAGCAGACTGACACCAAGGTGATGAAAGCCAGAGAGGCATGCTGCTCACGCGGCATGCCTCTTTGTGTTTTTAGAAAGTGCTTATTGGCCCGCCTGCTGGCGTGCGGCTTCTAATTCCGACAGAAAGGTGCGCGCTTTTTCGTAAGAAGGATCCAACTGAAGAGTTTTTTGCCACAATTTCTCAGCCTCATCAACCACGCCGCGGCGTGCATATACAGCTCCTAGATTGAAATAGTACTTGGCTGTTGTATCAGAAAGCGCAATGGCACGCCGAAAGGCTCGGACGGCTCTTTCATCATCGCCTTGCCTGAAAAACACAATCCCCATGTTGTTATACGCCTCGCGCATCTCGCCATCGAGTGACAAAGCCTTGAGATAGTATGTTATTGCCGTGTCATCTTCTCCCTGTTTCTCATAGGCACGCGCCAGGTTGTAATGCGCTACAGCCGAATTCGGATTAAGCTCAACAAGCTGACGATCCAGATCGACATCGCCGGCAACTTCGGAGAGCCGGCGGTACTGCACTAAAACACGTTCACCATCTGCCGTCCGCCCACTACGCTGATAGGCTGTGCCCAGTGCATAGTAGGCATCCAGAAACGTGGAGTCTTTCTCGATAGCGTATTCAAAATGGGAGGCCGCTTCCTCAAAAGCACCTAGCTGCATATCAACCTGGCCCGCCTCATAGATCAAACCTACCATATCAGGCATCGAAGCATCCTGTATAGCCGTATTTGCTTCTTCGAGTAAGCCACTGCGGCGGAGCGCCTGCGTCAGTGCCAACCATACATCGGGCTGCTCCCTGTCTAATGCAACGGAGGTCTTAAATCGCTCGATAGCGCCCGGATCATCAAACAAACCCACACGAGCCTTTCCCATCAAACCACTTGCTTTCGCATTCAATGCCATACGCCCCTCCAACGCAACAAGTGTAGACTCTGCCTCTTCAAACTTCTCCAATGCCAAAAAGGCGCGTGCTTCCTCAATAGCTTTTGCTTGCTGTTTACCGGAGCGTGATTCGCCCTGTTCACAGCCACCCATGAGCATGCCCAGCAACGACACCCCAATACATCTGAATATATACCTATTAACCATAACCTCTGTTACTAACGATTACCGGCCCAAGCGCTGTAAAGCGTTACGCGCCATCGAATTGCTAGCATCTAATCTAAGAATAGATTCCCAGTAGCGCACGGCATCGTCATTTTCCCCCCTGCGCATGTGTACAATTGCCAGATTGGTTAACACATCCACAGCGGAGCTATCACGCGCAAGGGCATCATTGTAGATCGAAATAGCGGCATCGGTTTGTCCCTGCTCAACCCGGACATTTCCAAGATTAATCCTGGACCGAACGTCATCAGGCGCAAGCGCAATAGCTAACTGAAACTCGCGCGCAGCAGCATCCCACTGCTTGCGTTCCACATAGAGATTGCCCAGTGCATGGCGATAATACGCGTCTTCAGGAAAGCGCTCAGCCCCGCGACGAAACCGTTGGATTTCTGCATCCGCAGCGCGCGTTGACTCCGCAAGCGCTAGCAATGCCTCACCTCCAGGCATCCCGAGTTGGCGCAGTGTCTTTCCCTTATTAAACAGGGCACCAAAATGAAATGCGTTGCGCGCTAATGTAGCATCCCAATCCGTAAACGCAGCCTCAAAACGCTCGAGTCGCAAGTTTGCCATACCACGCTTATACCAGTATTCATCGCTCGCGGGCTCATACCGTACAGCCTTGTCATATTGCTGATACATTTCTGTGTAATCGCCGCGTAATTCGGCCAGGGCACCCAGGCTTGCATAGCCAAACGCGTAAGTACTATCAAGCGTGACAGCCTGCATGAAACTGTGACTTGCAGCTGTATCTGCACCCAGCGCCAGATGCGCACGCCCTTTGTTATGCCAAAATGCCGGCGCCTCTTTGATCACAAGCAAAGTATCAAACAAACCAATAGCATCTTCAAACTGATTCTGCCAGAACGCGTTGTTTGCCAGGTTATACCATGCGTCATACAAATCTGGATTGTACGCCACCGCGCGCCTGTAAGCCGCGCTTGAAGCCGCATAGTTGCTCAACCGGCGATGCAGCACACCCCGCTGAAAATGTGCAAGCGCTGCGGTTGAATCGATGGCCAGCGTAGAATCGAGATACTGCAAGGCCGGCCCAACGCGGTATTGCGCCGCATGCGCCATTGCCGCCTGGTAATAGTACGCAGCCTGTGCCTGCTCCTGTGCTGTCAAAACAGCACGAGGTAAACGCGACAAAGCGAGCTCCTGCTGGTCCTCCGCTGTGGATTCACACCCTGTCATGAGACAGAGCAACCCGCTGCACAGGACAAGCCATATGGCATACAATTTAAACCTCATTGCAATCCCTGATACGTTTTACTGGCCAACACATCCTCTCCCTCCACAATGGTGATTTGATGTCCAGCAGGGACCGCAGCAAATTTAGATGTTACCCCTGAAGGCCACCACACAGCAAGTGAATCGACTTGGCCAGCCTTGCCAAGCCCAAAGGTTAACGTCAGTTCGCTTTGGGAAAGATAGGAACTGCCGGTTTTCACGCGCCGCACCATTTCAACACTGTCAGCATACACCACCACCCGAGCCCCTATGCCATTCCGGTTACTTTGACGCCCTTCCAGGATCACGCGAATGCCGTCGTCTGCCTGGCTATCACCCGCCTTATTTTCCATCAACACCGGCGCGCCACCACCAACCAGCAACAGGATATCCTGATCACCATCGCGATCATAATCCGCGTATGCGGCACCCCTGCCTACCACCGGCACTTTAAACGCTTCACCACGTAATGCCCCCACCTCCTTCAAAACGCCCTGCCCCGTTGTTCTCATAAAGCAACGGACGCTGCCGAAACGTAACAGCCTGCTGGAGAGCCTCCACCTCTGGCTGGACATGCCCATTCGCTACAAACAGATCCAGATCAGTATCCAAATCGTAATCAAACAAAAAGAGGCCAAACGTGAGATAGAGTAGACTCGAACGTCCAATCTGAGAAACGGCAGCACGATCAAGGAAGACGCCCTTTCCCAGGTCTCTATAAACGCCAATCATTTCGTTGGAGAAATTGCCAATAAAGATGGTTTCTTCTCCTGTTTCATCAACAACACCCACGTCGATACCCATACCAGCGCGCGCTTTACCACCCTCATCCAACGCCAGGCCGGCAGCGAGTCCCTTTTCTACAAACGTACCATCACCCTGATTATGAAAAAGAAAATCCGGCGCTGTGTCGTTGGCTATCACAACGTCCATGAAGCCGTCATCATCAAAATCCAACAGTGCGACGCCAAGAGACTTGCCGGCATGCGCATCTATGCCTGACGCCTGCGACACGTCTTCAAAGGTACCGTCTCCTCTGTTCCTGTATAATCGCGAAGGCTCTCCTGTATAGATTTCGGGTGTGCAATACGCTTTCGATTCGCCATCCAACGAACAAAATAAATCATCCTCTTCAGACCACACTACATAGTTGGCTATAAAGAGGTCGAGCCACCCGTCGTTGTCATAATCGAAGAACATCGGGGAAGTACTCCAGACTTCATTCGAAATGCCAGCTTGAGCCGTCCGCTCTACAAACGTACCGTCGACGTTTTCAAAAAAGAGATCTGGACCAACTGCTGTAATCAGCAAATCGAAATCACCGTCATTGTCAACGTCAGCAGCTGCAAACCCCATCCCGTAAATTGAAACAGCCAGTCCAGCGGCTTCGGTAACATCTTCAAATCTACCGTTCCCTTTATTTTCATACAGCGCAAGCGTGGGTGCTTCTTTGCCGACACTTGGCCAATCGGTTCCGTTTATTAACAAGATGTCTTCCCAACCGTCGCCATTGTAATCAAAAAAACCACCACCACCACCAGCCATCTCGGGGAAGTATTTTTCGCCAAAGGCTCCTGTGTGATGTGTAAAATCAATGCCTGCAGCTTCCGTTACATCCTCGAATTGCACCACAGGCGCAACGGGCACAGGCACATCTTGCGGCGCCGGCTCAGCGGCACATCCAACAAGAAAAAAAACGGCCAACCAGGAGCGAGTTAGTAAACGTGAAGTCATAGTAATGAAGGGGCTGTGCTAGTATCGCTCCCAAACCCGATCAATGGTGGGGTAAGCTACGCGGGGGAAGGTGCCCTCCTTTTTAAAGGCTACCATTTCAATCGGCTTTGCACCCACATCCGCGTGCAAAGGTAGCTGTTTCAGGGCCAGGGTATCTACAGCAATATCCAGACTGGCGCGTTTTTGTGCAAAGTAGTCCATTAAAACACGTCGCTCTTGCAGCGTGTATGCATCTTTAAAAGCCTGCTTGCGGTTTTTCTCAGCATCAGCATGGGTATAGCGATGCGGGTATTCGCGCATTAGATCGACTATGTCTTGCTCCGTGGGTGACAGACCGGCCAATAACGCTTCTCTCGTTTCCCAATAAGCGAGCTTTTCTTCCCACCACTGCACCTCGCGCGCAACATCATCACGTTCTGCAAACCCTCGTGCTACGGCTTCCAGCCCCAACAAGCGATCCCGAAACATACGCCAAATGATGGCCTTCAGCTTGTTCGCACGCTGCGCACGCGAGTCACCTTCAACAGGAAACCGGCGAAGGTCGTACCAATCCATAAACTCGGCAACGGTAAACGCCCCTTCGCTGGACTCAATAAGCGGCACATCCACCTGCCCCTCAAGTCCTGCACGTGTAAATGTCCCGGGCCAGTTTCCGAGTAATGCACTTGAAACGTCACGGCTATCATCTGCGGGCAATGTCTCAAAGAACGCAAACAGTTCGTTAAATGCAGGTCGTTTTATTACAGGCCCGGCTGCCTCCATGCGGCCGGCTGCGTATGCATAGGCCAGCGAGTCAGCAACAAGTTGGCGAAGCTGTTTCTCGAGTTTACGCGCGTGTTCATGCCGTGCCATTTCAGAAACAAAAGGCGGACGAAAGACGCGATCGATGCGCACAAGGAAAAACCCATTTCTCGTTTCAAAAACAGGCGAGATGGTGTTCAATTCCAACGACGCAATCTGTTGTGCAAAAACAGGATCTTGCTGCTCGATTTGCCAAAATGTAGGCGCATCCTGATTGACGGGATTATGCCCGGTAACCGATAGTGAATCGAATGCTGCACCTCGGGCCAGTTGGCCCTCAATGGCAATAGCCGCTTCCCGTGTAGACGTCTGTACATACTGAAACCACACTTGAATCTCATCAGCCTCCACGGCACGCGCAAGTGCAGCAGAATCTACAGTGACGCGTGATAACACATCTTCCCTGTACATTTCTTCCACGGCACGATCTAGCTGAATCTCACGCAACACACCCTCAAGCCCAGCACGTGCAATAACGCCCTGCTGCAACCCATCCATAGCCAGCATTTTTTCCATCAGCATGTAATCCAGGTGCGCCAGGCGCGGCCCGTCACGGTGCGTACGCTTTACAAACGAAGGACCGGTTTCATAGCTGACAAAAAATTCCTGCCCACTGATAGTAATATCTCCTATCCTCGCAACCACAACCTGCGCCAGCGAATCATCAGCTATCTCTTCATGCCCAACCAGTTCATGCTCTACCTGCGCACTGGCCGCAAGACCGGTATGCAAACCGGCAAACAGCATCATGCAGGCAAAGCCGGCAAGGCATAATGCCGCAGTTTGATATGTAGCAGGTTTTCCTGTCATACACCTGATCAAAAACCAATGGCAGCACCAATCCTGTGCACATTACCCAATACGCCGTAACCGGTGTAGGCATAATCAAATCGAAACTCGATACTCCCCTGGAATGGCTGTCGAATGCCGGCACCAAAGGTAACATCTGTTTCAGAATCTCGCTCAAAAAGCGTATTCAGTCCTCCCCGCAAAAACAACCGCTCCGCAAACGCATACTCACCGCCAAAATTCATGCTTGCAGTGTTATTGTTTGGATTATTTGCATCCAAAGCTAGCGTGAGACGATTGTTTTCTACTTCGAACACCTCCATGGCAACACCTACCCGGAAATTGAGCGGCAAGTCGAAAGCACCAGTTTCGAGTTGCGCCGGCACCTTATCGTTGTTACCAGCGCGTGTAGGATCTGGATCAAACACAACCGCAGGGTCACGACCGGCAATTTTCATCTTCGGACCAAAGTTAACCACTGTAGCGCCAAGCCGCATGCCGTTGAGCGGTGTGACAAAGATGGTCCCAAAATCGATGGCAACTGCAGAAGCCGTACTGCTCGAGATCGTTTCTCGAATAAACTTGCCATTAAATCCGACTGTAAACCGGTCAGTTAAATTCCAGGCAAAGGCGGCACCCATGGAAACACTCCCCCCATTAAAAATAGCTCCGGTACCTTCCGGTTGCTCTACCGTTCGCACGGGCTCGTCGCCAATGAGAAATGAAGTAAAGTGTACGGCAACAGTACCCCGGCTTACTGGCAAAGCTGCTGCTACATAATCAAAATTGGTATCTACAAACCAATCAGCATGCATTGCGGTGACTTCACCTTTTTTCAGCCGACCCAATCCCGCCACATTCCAGTAACTGGCTGTCGCATCATCCGCAATGCCCACAAACGCGCCTCCCATAGCGACAGCCCGGGCACCCACGCCAATTTCCAGAAAAGCCGCTGCCGTTGTCCCCGATTTCGAGATACTGGACACAAACTGTGCATGCACCGACAGGGGCAACATCGACAGCAGGATACATGCGGAGCATGCGCTCTTGAAGATCTTTTGTATCATCATTTGATCAGTGCAAATTTGCCGCGTTTCTTGCCAATCCCGGGTGCTTCGACCACGTAGAAATAGTAACCATAAGCGATGTCCAGCCCATCTTTTGAGCGCAGGTCCCAAAAAAGACTTCCGTCATCCGCAGCAGCATTGTGCGCTAGCTCATCGATAAGTACACCAGCAACGCTATAAATGCTGATAGTACATTCTCGAGGCAGGTTTACAAACTCGATCCTGCGCTCGCCGCGGCCAATCCTAAAGTTATTGGCTGGTTCGATGGGCGAGGTAGCTACATAGGGATTAGGCACTACATAAATGTCTTCGAGCTCCTCCGCTGCAAGCCCGTCATCCGTTCGCTGGGCCACAGTACGCAACTGAAACACATCCCCCTGCCGGAATGGCTTCGTAACCCGCAATCTGATCAGATCGCCCTGCACCGGCGCGATAGCCATCCCGTCAGGCGCATCAAATCGAATATCCCAAACACTTAACTGCACGCCATTTTCCCCAAACACAATTGGACGAATTTCATCGCCAATACTAATCCCACCACTTACATCGCGATCGTTAAATCTGAAATCCATTTTCTCATTGGCCGTCACATTCCACACCTCAAAGTTCACAGGTGTCTTACGGCCCCCAAGTCCACTAATTGAGGTATCTACAACAGCATCGAAAAAGCGAATCTCCAGATCGGCAGCCAGCGTGGTTTTGTTTACCGTTGGCGGATCGCTGATTTGCGGAATCCAGTTTGAGCGGGCATCGGGATCCCAACCACTCTCATCTTGCACCACACGCACCGCAAGATCATTGATAATGCGCAACCTGAAGCCATCTACCACGGGCCCTTCATCCTCAGGCGCAATAAAATTGCTTGCGTTAATCACTACATCACCAGACTCAACATCGCGCAGTGTATAGGTGGATGTTAGGGGCAAAAACGGATTCCCGTCATCAGCAAAAGTGAGTTCATACAATCGGTCTTTAAAAGCCGGCCCATTCAGAATTTCGGCTACCACATCGCCCGTCCCGGGACCACCAATGTGTGCCAGCGAATCCACCTTCGCACCGATGAAACCAGCTGCCGGGACGCGGGGCGTGGCTGCAGCGGTATTGCTATCAAACCCAGTTACATTGCCAGCTTCATCCAACTGCACGACCGAAGGCGACTCCGCAACGGCTACTGCGAGCAATCCGTCCCGAATTGACTCTCGAATCGCATCAAATTCTGGCTCCCCACGCACCTCATCTCTCAAGCCGGCATGATATCCCCGGTCGTAAGCCACAACCGTGTAGTAATAGGTCTGGCCATTGAGCACATCCGTATCCACCCACGTATGCTGCAGACCTGAATCAGTACCCCGGTTGAAGTGCGCCCCATTTACACCAATCGGATCCTCTCCTTCGATGCCGTTTACGATGTCAAACTGGGCAACTGGCTTACGGAGTGTAGGGATACCAAACATGTCCGTAATACTTTTCACCTCCGGCGCAGAAAAGCTGGGCTCGGTACTTTTGTAGATGACATAGCCCTCGAAGTCTGTCCCATAAATCGGGTCAAAAGAACTTTCAGAAACACGGTCCCAATACAGCGTTACTTTTTGATCACCCGACACCGCGGTAATGTTAGGTTTGAGCGGTGCCTTGGCAAACTGATAGTCATTGTTAAAAATGATCTGAACCGTCTCTTTATTTCTGAACAAGTCTTCCTCGTTAGCGCCAAAGAGCAGCGCCATGGAGAACCGTTCAATTTCGCCGGCACCCACCGGAAACAGGCCTGATCCATACACAAATCCAACGTTGCCCGGAGACGTCCGGTTGGTCCGAAAAAGACCCGGACTGATACGCGACCAGAGTTGCTCGTCATCTTTTGGCCACACATCGCCGAGCGGGAAAAACTGCGCGCTGGTCAATCCAAGCTGGTCTGCTTCATCGAGATCGGTACGGCCAAAGTTGGGCTCGCCCTGATCAGGCATGCCGTTTCCTTCCGTTCCATCACTATCTGGCCCAAGGTAGTTCGGGTCTTCCGGTCGGATGCCATCTGCGCCCACATCATCACGATCCGGATCCCAGTCCTGGTCCTCATCTCCTTCCCAGTGCGGGCGGGTATTTCGCTGATAGAACTGCATGAACTGCCCGACATTATCCACGCCGGCATCCGCGCCAACAAACGCGCCGGCATCATTCTCCCGAAGCTCATCAACCAGCCCATCCTGGTCATTATCTATCCCATCAGAACGATTACCCGGGCTCTCAAGAAATGCATACCCGGCAACAGCGGTCGGCCGAAATCCGCCAAAACCAACACCATCGCTATCCTTGGCAAAGGCAATATCTTTCTCCACATCAAAAGCAAACACGTCATCATCCTGATCCACGCGCCCACCGATGCCAGAGTCACCGCGCATCCCAAAGGCCATTTCTTCGCGATCGGTATCACTAATATTTGTGATCTCATACAACCAGAAAACGACGTCTTCAGCAAGCACTTGCGACCACTGCAACCCGCGTACTGTAAGCATGACGCCTACACCGCCTCGGGTTGGGTCCTCTGGGTCCGGCGTGTAGTTGAATTCTTCGTCATTGCGGTCGTCGGCATAGAAATAGCTTTCCTGGTCGGCGTTAAACTGGTTGATACCAAAGAAGCCATTCCAGTTACCATCCCACTCGTTACCTTTACCCTGATCCGGGCCTACACAGAAGTCAGGCCAGAACATCGGCCAGGTACCAGGCTTGTCACTGAACGCCGGCGCATCCTGACCTATGGATGCGAGCCCTGGCAATGGCTCCATGCCCCATTGCTTATCGCCCACCTGCGGCTCGGGATCGGTACGCTCGCGATACTCCGTGGCAATGGAGGTTTCCAGCAACCCGTCGTCATCTAGAAACTGCGTCCCAACCAGGACAGCAATGCCATCCATATAGAAACGACCTGACCCTTTCGGCCACTCGCCATTCGGCGGGTTGTCAAACAAGTTCACCTGGCCAGTATTCAGAAAAGACGTCCGCACGAGGTTACCATCATGGACACCCAGTTTTCGGTAAGATTGGTCTGAAACAGGGATCAGAAAACGCCCCCTGCGCTCCAGATTGTCAGGCGCAATAAGTGCAGCACAATCAAATCCCTGGGCAGAAGCGCCCGAAGGAAGGATCCCCCAGGCTAGCAGCAAACAAGCAATCCAAGCAGTTTTTTTCACAGCGATCTTTTTCACAGCAATACGTTTAGATGCGCGTTTTTTCATCTTAGAATCTCACCCCTACACCAAACCTGACTTCCCGAGGCGGTGCATAAAAATCGAGGCGGTTGATAAAATCGTCGAGTGAACTAATGACAATGGGCCGCTCATCACGTCCAGTAATAATGGTGGCATCCGGCCGGCCGGTATCGGAATACACATTGACAGGATTCCGACGATCAAACAGGTTGAACACTTTTACAAAAAGAGTAAAGGATGCCGGCCCGGAGCGGAAAGAAGTTGATGCCTGTAGATCGATGGTAGCTTGCAGCGGCTTGCTTTCGCTATTCTCAGGAAATGCGGTTGTGCGCCGCCCAAACGGCGTCGGCGTATACGGTTGCCCACTACCAAAGCGGCCAATTAATCCGACATCCCAGCTTGAGCCACCTACACTAACAGCGGCATTGAGCGTATGGCGCTGATCCCAATCAAGCGGCACTACCTGAGACTCGCTTTCAATCGGTGGCACAGAGACATTATCAAGAAATACAGCATCCGGGTCTGACGCATTGCCTTCAGCTACCGAAAACGTGTAATCCATCCCAACTCCAACGAATTGGTTCGGCCGGCGCCTTTTCTCAAGGCTCAGGGTAATCCCACGCACATTACCAAAATCACGGTTTGTATACCGCGCATACCGCGTCTGCTGCGTTGTCCTGAATAATTCTGTACCAAGTAGATTGCGGATGTCTTTGTAAAACCCAACAGCCTCCAGCACAATGTCATCCGATAGCTGTTGCTGCAGACCAAACTCATAGGCCACGGTTTGCTCGGGCTCAAGGTTGGCATTCCCTACAATTGTATTTAACCCGCCTGTTCGGATCTCGAAATCTGGATTGGAATACAGAAACTCAAAAGGAGGGATCTGGAAGAAATGGCCGTACGAGAAATAGAGCATCCCACGTTCGGAGATAGGATACGCAACACCAATGCGAGGACTGATCTGGGTTTTTACTTCAGCATCTTCTTTTTCCGATGCCGTAGGGTCCCTTAGATCTACAGGCAACACAAAGCCCGAATCGAAATAGTCGAAACGCACGCCAACGTTTACAATCATTTGTTCGAGTTCGATTTTGTCCTGAACAAATGCCGCAAACTCAACCGGATTAACGGTGTACTCATCGCGCCCGAACGGTCCCTGCACACTTGGATCAACCGAAGGAACGCCTGTGTCCTCATCCACCACGACGAGGAACGACTGAAAATCCAGTTCATGATACTTGCCTTCCACACCAAACTTGAGCAGGTGTACCGGAGTCACCTGGCTGGTCATTTCGGCCTTGGCCGTATAGGTAGTCGTAGAGCGATTTAGGTGATCCGACTTGGCCCCACCCGAGGCAAAGTTTAACGGTGGCCGCTCCAAAAAACTGGGTGGGGTATACAACGTATTAAGCGGATCTTCAAAGGTATATCGACTGCTTTCGCTATACACCCTGGCTCCCCTGAGCACATAGAACGACTTCGCATTGAGAGCATGATTTAATGTAAAGATGAGTGAATTGCCGGCACGTTCAAAGGTATAGTCCCCATCAGGATTGTATTTGAAGTCGTGATCATACTCCCTGAATTCAGATTGATTTTGCGAACCACTCAATGTAACCTTGATACCGCGCCCCAGGTCGTAAGACAGCTTGCCTTGTACCGTAACAGACTCGTTGTTATTCAAAGCAACATTGGATGAGTCGCCAGAAGACCGCACAACCCACTCGTCCGATGACGGGCTCGAGAAATCAGAATTGTCCCCGACATTAAACCAGCGCTGCCCCCACAAATACCCATCATCGGCAAGCCAGCGCCCGCTTGCAAAGAACGTCATTTTTCCCTTTGTACCGGGCACCGGACCACTCAGTGCTCCTTGCACATCACTTACACTGAGCGGCCGGTAGGTCCCAATATTCAAATAGCGGTTGTCATCAGACAGGTAACTTCCGCTAAACACCTGCGCATTCCCCTCAAACTTGTCCGAACCTGTTTTTGTCGTGATGTTAATCACACCAGACTGCGCCTGTCCAAACTCCGCGTTAAAGGTGCCACTGATAACCGTTAATTCTTCGATGGTGTTGTTTTCAATCTGAACACCGATCGTCCCCGAAAAAGGATCTGTAACAGCGATACCATCGACGATGTATTGAATTTCGTTGGAACGCCCCCCTCGAATATGAATTCCTCCATCAGCACCCTGTACAACACCTGTTTGCAGGGTAACGGCCTCTTCAAAGTTTTCCAGTGGCAAGGCAGCCAGTTCTTCCGACGTAACAACAGCGGCGGAGGATGTCTGGTCCTTAATCACCAATGGTCGCTCTGCCACTATGAGCACCTCCTCTCCCTCGATAACTTCCTCTCGCATTTCTGCGTTTATCCGGGTTGTCAAATCCACCGTCACGCGTACGTTCTCGACCGTCAGCCGGCTAAACCCGAGGAAAGAAAACTGCAAACTGTACGTCCCAGGGGGAATATTAATGATGGAATACGTCCCATCGGCACCTGTAACGGCTCCTATTTGAGTGCCCGCCAGGATAACATTAACGCCCGGTAAAGCTTCGCCGGTGGCCACATCCACAACCTTGCCTGCAATTTTACCCGTGTTGGCCGCAAATGACACCGGAACGAAAAGGCAAAATACAACCCCTAAAAACCCTAGAATCCGCATTTTTGAGCGCATACAAATCGGTTTATCGGATTACAAAAAGCTAAAAAAGCCCAAAAACTAATTACACTAAATAAACAAAGATGGGCAATTATTGGGAAAATAATACACCAACAAGAGAAATGAAAGGCAATATATCGAATACTTTGTATTTTGTTCAAACAATCTATCCAGATCAAATTACATGCTACGCAACTCACGTCGCATCACGCCCGATTTTCTCGCCATATACTCTTAACGCGTGTAGCGGAAAGCCTGCGCTACCCATTCGCGCACAAATTCTCAGTAGCAGTTTAGACACACTATGGAAATGAAAGCCTCACCGATGCGCACACTTGTGCTGCTCTTCACGTTGCTCGGCCTCACTGTTCAGTTCGCCCAAGCCAACGACTACATCATTTACGTTGCCCCCAAGAATACACCGGCCTATGCCAACGCTGAAGCCAAAGAAGATGGCCAACAGCAGTTTGCTGAGCGCACCGTCCACCGGGCGCTCACGAAGGCGGCTGAATTGCTCAATCAGTCAGGTGAACACCGGGTCATCGTTGCCGTTGCTGCCGGCAGTTACCGCGGCAAAGCAAAACAGGGCATCTGGGTTGTTCCACAGATCACCAACCCACAGGGCTCGCTCCAAATTGTGGGCGGATACAACGACGACTTTAGCGGCCGGCAACCGTTTGGCAACATCACCGCACTCGTAACCAGTGAGGGACGGAATGGCGCCTTTCTCCAACTTACCAAGCGCTCACAACTCAACACCCTTGTGATCAGCGGTTTTTTGTTTGACGCGGCCCCCTCAAACACGTACGACGCTAAAACGAACAGTATTAAAAAGGGCCAGTCACGCACCTATCCGATGATTTCATTTTCACAGCTCAAAACAACCCACCTGATTCTGGACAGCAACATTTTCATCAACGGCGCACATGGTACTTTCGACCCTTTCATCTCCCCCGCCGGCCAGGCTGTGGTGGACATCACCAATAACTTCTTCATCAACAACATCAAAACGATGAAGCCGGCCACGAGCTCGTCCAACGCAGTAATCAACATCAAGCACAACTCGTTCATCATGAACTGGCCGTACAACCCGGACCCAACATCAAGCAATGTATCTGCCCTTGAGCTGTATCATAGCGGTGGTGCCGCCGCGATCAACATCGAAAACAACCTGTTTGCCTACAATCCGGGCGGCGCCATGCAGCACGATTGGCCGGAAGACCGCATGCCAGAGATGGCCATCAACAACAACCTGTTCTATATGAATGCCGGCCTGTTTGGCGATGGCGATGCTGAAGGCGGCGTGGTGGCCGGCAAGCTCGGCCACAACCCCAAGTACCTGCTCATCGATCTGGAGACCCTGGAAGACGACTTCGATTACGAGGTCAACGATAACGTATCGATGGATCCACAAATCCCGGTTGCCCTCGCAGACTTGCAGGCTGCTGACTCGTACAGCGTAGACCGGAAAAATACGGTTCTAAATGATGTGCGCCGCTTCTTTGGCCTGAACCAGGATGGAGGCACCGTTGCAATAGCCAACTACGCGCCGGCACTGGTATTCAACCCACAGGCACTGTCCCTGCCGGCCAACGCTGCCGCAAAAGGCTACGGCGTGCAACCCGCACAACTCTGGACGCCATAAAGGTTTGCACATCCACAAAGCACAAACCAACGGCGATGGCAAACGAACCTGTAACCTTTAACTTTCAACAGCCATTGCATCAATCCAAATGGATTGATGCAATGGCACTTAGTAAGGCATGAACTTGGGCAGGATTAGCAGCACAATAAACACCAAAATGGCCATCCCAAAAAACATGTTGCCAATGAGTTGATCGTATTCGAGCAGGTTGAGCATCCCAAGCATGACCCACCAATCGTGCTCTACAGCGCTGCCACCGAGTAACGGTAATTGCCGCGCCCGCGCATCTGCAACATAGACGCTGATGTTGATAAGATTATGCCCCAGCCAGAACAAAGATACCTGTGTGCCGAGGCGGTAGTCGTGTACAACAAAGTTGAAGATAAGGAGACCGGGCACAATGAGTTGCATGAGCGTGCCGCCCAGGAACATCATGAACCTGCCAAAGAACCGAAAGAAAAAGTGGCCGGCTTCATGGATAATCAGGTCCACGCTATCCATTAGCGTGTACTCCCCCCGTGTAAAAATGAAGTAGAGGCAAATCGGCAAAAAGATCAATGATCCCCGCCAAATTTTGAAGTCGAAATGCTCGAAATTGGGTAGTGCTTTGATCACAGCTATCAGAGATGGCTTTCTTCGCGTACGTACAACAGTCATCCCGTCATAGAGGAGCAATGGACGGGATTGAGGGGATGGCCGGGGTATACGGAAGATTGGAGGACAAGTTGTGAGGAGTGAGGAGTGAGGAGTGAGGAGTGAGGAGTGAGGAGTGAGGAGTGAGGAGTGAGGAGTGAGGAGTGAGGAGTGAGGAGTGAGGAGTGAGGAGTGAGGAGTGAGGAGTGAGGAGTTTGAATTTTCCTTCGATATTCGGGGTTCCTTGCTCGATATTCGTTATTCGAGGGGCTGCAAGCCCCGAAGAGATCCTTCGCATGGCTCAAGATGACGAGCCTAATGCAGATCAACAATCCGCAATCAGCATTCCGCAATCCGCAATCCTAAGCGTCATAACCAATCGCATTTCTCCTCGTACAGCGGTACTTTATCATTGTATCTCATCCCACCCTTTCTACCATCGCAATGAAATCCACCCGCTACCTGATTTTTCTTTTCCTCATCCTACTATTTTACCCTGCTGAAGCACTCGCCCAACAAGAGGAGTCGCGCCTGCTTCGACAACCCACGATTAGCGCATCCCACATCGCGTTTACGCATGGTGGCGACCTCTGGGTTGCTGCAAGAGACGGCGGCCAGGCTACCCGGCTTACCAGTACGCCGGCCGTAGAAAGCAATCCCCGTTTTTCACCCGACGGCCAGTGGCTCGCCTTTACCTCAAACCGGTCGGGCACCGACGCTATTTATACCGTCTCCGTCAACGGCGGCACCCCAACCCGGCTCACCTGGTACCCGGCAAGTACCCGCGCCATTGGCTGGACACCCGATGGCAAACGCGTGCTCTACGCCTCTACGCGAGAAACAGCACCTACGCCACACAACCGGCTTTGGACCGTCTCTGTACATGGCGGCCCTTCTACCTTGCTCCCGGCACCCTGGGGCTACAGCGGCGCCTACGCACCGGATGGCGAGCACATGATCATCGACCGCGTGTCGCGGTGGGAATCTGAATTCCAGGACTACCGTGGTGGCCAGAACACCCCGCTTATCCTGATGGACATGGAAACACTCGATGAGGTATGGCTGCCCAACGAGCGGACTACCGATACACAACCCGTGTGGCTTGGTGATTCCATTTATTTTTTGTCTGATCGCAGTGGTCCCGTGGAAATCTGGACGTACGACCGGTCGCGTAACGCCGTGGAGCAGGTCACATCGCTCGGCGAGCCGGACATTAAATGGCTCTCCGCCGGCGCCGGCATGCTGGCCTACGAGCGTGATGGCTACCTCTACACGCTTGACCCCGTAACAGGCAGGAGCAACAAAGTCTCGGTAACGGTAAACGGCGACTTCCCCTGGATGGAAGCCGGCTGGAAATTTACCGGCGACCAGATCCGCAACATCGCGCTTTCCCCAACCGGACAACGCGCCGTTGTCGAAGCACGCGGCGAAATCTTTACCATACCAGCCGACAAAGGTGATCCGCGCAACCTCACCCGCTCTTCCGGCGCTGCTGACCGCAGCCCACTGTGGTCGCCCGACGGCAGCTCCATTGCATGGTTCTCAGATGCCGGCGATGGCTACGTATTGCTTGTTGCAGCGCAAGACGGGCTTTCGAACCCAACACGCGTGGACATCGAGGAATCTAAAATGGCCTGGGATGCCACCTGGTCGCCCGACGGCAAGTGGCTGGCATTTGTAGATGACGATGTGCGTGTGCGCGTGATAAACATGGAGACGTACGACATCGAAACCGTTGACGTCGGCGGTATCAACATCGAGCGCAGTTCAATGGGGCTCAACTGGTCGCCCGACTCCAAGTGGCTCGCGTACGCCAAAACGGGGCCGAACAACTTCCGCAGTGTGTACGCGCTAAATATAGAGGACCGCACACCCATCGCTTTAACTGATCCGATGGCAGATGCACACGCGCCGGCCTGGGACCGCGACGGCCGCCACCTGTATTTCCTCGCAAGTACCGACGTCGCACTGGGCTCAGGTTGGGCCAATACAAGCCGCATGAAAGCAAGCGCAAGCCAGCATCCATACGTGATTGTTTTACGCGAAGATGACCCGACCCCGTTCACCATCGAAAGCGATGAAGAAGCCGTTGAGGAGGAAGCCGAAGAGGGTGAAGAAGAGGAGCAAGCTACAGATGGAGATAAGATCGAGGATGAAGAAGCAGATGATGGTGTTCGGATTGATGTAACACGCCTCGACCGGCGCACCATCCCCCTGCCTATGGGCACAGGTTCGTACAATGAAATTATCGGCGGCCCCGCCGGCAGCGCCTTTATTCGAAGCGGCGGTACTGTGCGCAAGTTCACCCTCAAAGATCGCAAAGCGGATGACTTTTTGAATGGCGTGTTCCAGATTGCCATTTCAAATGATGGCAAGAAGCTGATTGCCCGCAGCGGCCGCAGCCTGCGTATCGTTGGTACAGCCGGCAAACCAGGGCCCAATGACGGCGCACTGGATATCGAACTGCGCATGTGGCTTGATCGGGAAGAGGAATGGACGCAGATTTTTGAGGAAGCCTGGCGCTACGAACGCGACTTTTTCTACGACCCCAACATGCACGGGCGCGATTGGAATCAGGTACGCGAACGGTATGAGCCGCTTGTTGAGCACGTACGCCACCGCACAGATCTGAACTACATCCTGGACCAGGTCAACGGTGAAATGTCGGTTGGACACAGCTTTGTATTTGGCGGCGATTTCCCAGCGGTCGACACCATGCGCGTGGGTCTACTGGGAGCCGATTTTGAAACCCACGCCGGCCGCTGGCGCATCAAACGGATTTATACCACCGAAAGCTGGAATCCGAACATCAGCGCCCCGCTCGATCAGCCGGGTCTGGACATTGATGAAGGGCACTATCTCGTAGGCGTTGACGGTCGCGAGTTGAGTGCGGCCATGGATCCGTATCAGTTGCTCGATGGCACGGCCAACCGGCAAACGGTGCTCCACATCAACGATGCCCCATCTATGGAAGATGCATGGACGGTAACCGTAGAGCCCATCCGGAATGAAACATCCCTGCGGCGGCGAGCCTGGGTCGAGGACAATCGGCGGTATGTCGATGAACATTCGGACGGCAAACTGGCGTACATCTGGGTCCCCAATACAGGAGGCCCGGGTATCAGCTCGTTCGATCGGTATTACTTTGCACAGCAAGACAAACACGCCGCGGTCATCGACGAGCGCTTCAACGGCGGTGGCTTGCTGGATGATTACATGGTAGACTTGATGTCGCGCCGGCTCAGGGCAGCCATCACCAACGAAGTGCCCAACGGCATCCATTTCAGATTGCCAGCAGGCATCCTCGGACCGAAGGTATTGTTGATCAACGAAAACGCCGGCTCGGGTGGCGACTTCTTCCCATGGGTCTTCCGCCAACAGCAAATCGGCCCACTCATCGGCATGCGTACATGGGGTGGCCTTGTAAAATCATCGGTGCATTATTCAATGGTAGATGGCGGTGCATTGACAGCACCCGATAACGCGGTCTTCGACCCCATCGCCAGAAAATGGATTGCTGAAAACGAGGGCGTTGCACCCGATATTGAAGTCCGCCTGAGCGCCAAAGCGCTGGCTGACGGTCGTGATCCACAACTTGACCGCGCCATCGAGGAAGCCTTGCGACTCCTCGAAGAAGAACAACCGATGCAAACCATTACCCCGCCGCCTTATCCAACACCTGCAAAGAATTGATTATGCAAATCCCGGCATCCACACAAAGGATGTCGGGATTTTTTAGTTTGACACCAGCTATACCATTGCTGCCACCCGTTCCATAATCGAAGCACCATCATGCGGACCCCTTCACGTCGGAATTTCCTTAAAACGATCAACGGCCTCACTGCTGGCCTCAGCACCCTGCCGCTGATCAACTCACAATGGCTCGACACCCTGGATCACCTGCTCACGCCGTATCGTGATCTGGCTCCCGAGGTAATTGCACAGGACGAGGAATACTGGTACCACATCCAAAAGGCCTTCAATCAGTCTCCGCTGTATAGCAACCTGGAAAACGGCTACATGAGCCCACAGCCTGTAGAAGTGATGCAGGCGCAGTTGGCTAACATCCAGATGATCAACGAGCGCACATCGTTTTATATGCGCCGGCAGGCATGGGACGAAGTGGCCGGGGCCAACCAGCAAATCGCGGCACTGGCCGGCTGCTCCACCGAAGAAATTGTCATCACCCGCAACACCACCGAAGCACTCGACACGGTCATTGCAGGTATCGACTTCGAAGCCGGCGACGAGGCCATCATGTGTGACCTCGACTACAGCAGCATGCTGCAGGCGTTCGATCAGCAATCGCGCCGACTGGGCCTGGTCACAACGTACATCCAGCTCCCGCTACACCCGGAATCAGACGAGCAGATTGTCAACATCTACCGGCAGGCCATCACACCAAAAACCAAAATCATCCTGGTCACCCACCTCAACAACATCACAGGCATGATTCTACCCGTCCGTAAAATTTGCGACATGGCGCACGAACACGGCGTAGAAGTGATTTGTGACGGCGCGCACTCGTTTGCCCATCTCGACTACAAAATCCCTGATTTGCACTGCGACTATTTTGGGGCAAGCTTACACAAATGGCTCTGCACGCCGATGGGCGCCGGCGTGCTGTACATCAAAAAAGAGAACATCAGCAAGGTATGGCCCCTCTTTGGCGACACCAATTTTGCCGAGGATGACATCCGCAAGTTCACCCGTATCGGCATCCACCCGGTGTCAACCAACCTGACGGTGTCGAATGCCATCCGCTTCCACAACATGATCGGCGCCGCGCGTAAAGAGGCACGCCTCAAGTACCTGAAGCGCTACTGGACGGAGCAGGTACGTGACCTCGAGGGCCTCACCATCCATACCCCATGGGATGCAGATCGGGCCTCGGCGCTGGTACTTGTTTCTGTAGATGGTTTTACGCCGGATGAATTGGTAGAAGCACTTTACGAACGCTACCGGATTTTTACAGTGGCACGCAAGAACCCCGTGGTAAATGGCGTGCGCATCACCCCCCATTTGTATACACGGATTGAAGAACTGGATGCACTCGTGGATGCGTTGCGCGCGTTGTGTTCAGCCTAGCTGATTTCTGAGCTTCTCATACAATTTTTCGATAAGGTGTCGTGGGAGAACCACAAAACACGCTTATACAGGTAGTCGTTATGTCATCCATCCCGTTACGTCATCCACCATAGAGCTATCACACCCATGTCGCTATTCGACCGCTTTTACCCATCAGCAAGTGCGCACATCTTTGTCATGGTCATCATCTTTTTCACGCTTATGATTGGTCTTTCTTTAGGCTGCACATCTACCGCGCCATCAAACAGCACAGCGGGTACAATGCCACCCACTGACGTTCAACAGAACGAAGATGGCACATACGTCATGGCCGAGGAAATGCCACGGCTTATTGGTGGACTGGCCGGCTTGCAGAAACGCGTCAAGTTTCAGAGGAATTACGAGAGAACGGGGTTCGAGTAGATGAGGAATTACCGTCTTTGAAAGTTGATGGCAAACCTGACCCGTAAAAATGAGTCTGCCGATTACGTTTAAGTAGCTGACTATAGAGCACGTGGCCTGAAACAGGCACATACTGGTTGAGTAACAGCACATGCATTTCAGCCCCCGCTTACTTACTCAATTCAATTTAAGCACTATGAAACTCATTAGTCCGTTTCTTCTTGTATTCCTGTTGGTTTCTTGCTCCCCGTTCGAACATCAGGATGCGCCCTCTTCGGAATTGGCATCCACAAATCAAACATCAGCCCTTTCTCTAAACAACCACAGGCCTGATGTAGCTGGCCTCACGACTACCCGAAGCCGCTATGCCGCCGATGAAGCCTTTCAAAATCTGGATACAGCGGTAACGAACAACCCCAACCTGCGGGTGATTCTGCGCGTTGATCACAGCGGCAATGCGGCGGCCAATGACCTGGAGCTGCGCCCCACCAAGCTCCTTGTTTTTGGTAATCCGAATCTGGGCACTCCCCTGATGCAGCGCAATCAGTTTGCCGGCCTCGACCTGCCGCAAAAAGTACTGTTCTATGAACAAGAAGATGGCAACGTACTGGCCCGCTACAACAGCGTTGAATACCTCGCCTCGCGCCACGATCTGCACGGCGCTCCCCAACTGGATGTGGTGCGTGGTGCATTGAAAGGACTCGTTGAAAACAGGGGGCACGGTGCGCGAACCACATCAGCATGAAGTTGATTTCCGCGCCGGCATCGAAAAGGCTCGCGTTTTTCATTCGATGAAACGTACAGTCGACTCCGCGATGCCATCGACAGCAATCCGAATCTCCGCATCGTTACAGAAATTGATCACGCAGCCAATGCAGCCGGCGTTGGACTAACGCTACGCCCTACACGGCTCATCATTTTTGGCAATCCGCTCGTAGGCACGCCATTCATGCAGGCCAGCCAAAGCATTGGTATAGATCTACCGCAAAAAATGCTTGTTGTTGAAGATGCACAGGGGCGTGTCTTCGTCGCATTTAACAGCATCAGCTGGCTTGCGCGCCAACGCCATGGCATACGCGATGAAGACGGCCGCGTTCAGGCTGTAAGTGGCGTTCTTCGCGGACTTGCAGCTACCGCAACATCGGATTAGTTGATACGCAACACCCTCAAAGTCGGGTAACCCGCCGGCTTTGAGGGTTTGCTTTAAAAACACAGCGATTACCGCGATTCTTGCGACAAAACCCTCACGGAGCAGCCTCGCACGCTAAAATTTCCACTGTTGCTCCATTCGCTCTCTGGCGGCACGGGCTCGGCATTGTCCCAGTGCTCAACAACTTTTCCATCTTCGACCCGAAACAGATCAACCTGCGCCAGGGGCTGGCCATCCCATGTTGCCTTGCACAGCGTGGCCACGAAGTTGCCTTTGCCGACAAGCAGCACAATTTCCTGGTAGAATAACGGCCGGTCCTCAGCAAGCACCAGGGCTTTAAAATGCGCAAGTCCATCTTCCACTTCTGGATTGTGCTGAATGTATTGTTCAGCTGAGATGTATTCATCGATGCGTTCTGGCGCATCACCAATAAGTACATCGCGAATGAGGTTGGCAACCAGCTGTTTGTTCGCTTCGGTTTTTTCGAGGTCGGTAATTTCTGTTGGCCCATCCATGGACGTATGACCCGACGGGGTCTTGGCATGATACTTAGCGATCACGTCCCAGTGTTCGATGATTTTGTCGTTTTCATCGGTATCGAAGAAATCGGTCGTCACCCATTCTGCTTCACCATCGTTGAGCGACTGATAGGCGTGCACAAACACGTACTGCCCATCTTCAAATCCCCTGATGATCTGAATATCTCGTTTCGGATTACGGGCAATAAAAGGCTCAAAAAATTCCACAAAGCCCTCCACGCCGTCGCGTACTCCCGTGCTGTGCTGGGTGTATCGATCGCCGGTGTATTTGGTTACGGCCTCCCGCGCGTTGCCATCACGAATCCCTTCCAGATAGAGCCGCTTTGCATTTTCAAGTTTGTTGCCCATGGATTTTACCTCAATCAGTAAGTAGAAAACTTGTGCTGGATGATATACAAAATAAACATCCGGTTTTAGCTTTTTGTTACCCCCAATCCTTACATGCGAATCTAAGAGCAAACACATCAATCCTGTCGGATGGCTGTGTTTGCTGTTGAACGTTGGAGGTTACAGGTTTTTTGGGCTTGTTCCATTACACTGGCTTTAACATGGCTTACGAACAACCCATCAAAATTCATATGACTGTACTTAGGGTGTGTAGACAATTAGCAGGGAAAAGACTATACGAAGCCATTTTTGTACAGATCAAGGCGCTTTTCGTGTTCGATACAGCGCATCGGGCGCGAAAAGGAACGCAGATATGGGCAAAAAGGGCACGTTATGCATTTTGCAAGCTGATTGTCTACACGCCCCAGGGTGTGGGGCACTATTTCCTATAAATCATCCTCCCTATCGCGCGGTCTCTACCTGCCTGCAGGGCGTAGAAGTACACTCCTGAGGCGAGCCTCTGTGGTATAAAGGCGATCTGGTGCCGGCCGGCAGGAAGCTCTTCGTCCATGACCTTCACCACCTGCCGGCCGAGCAGGTCGTAGATGATGAGGGATACCGGGGCGTCCTCGGGCAAATCAAACGGAACAGTGGTCGAGGCCCCAAACGGATTCGGGTAGTTTTGATGGAGCGCGAATACCTCCGGGATATCGGGGCTGTCGATGTACATCCGGGTGGCGGCCAGTGTGAGGAAGAGGGTCTCAGCTGCTACAGGCATCTGCACAAAGGGGAGTCCCTCTGGCGATTCGTGTAGCGCGTGGATTTCGGGATTGGTAAAGGCGGACTGATGGTCTACCAGCACGTACGCCGCATGAGTCCCCTCGGGCAGGTATACGGCTACCGAGTCCATGTAGCCCGTACGCTGCAGCTTCCAGGTACGC